>DATBYM010000064.1:0-2700 GCA_036513715.1 Terriglobales bacterium | reverse complement strand
CAAATCTGGAGACAATCCCATGTCGAATACCTCGCCAATCACCGCCGATGAGGAAAACGCGATTCAGTACGTCAAAGGCGTGAAGGAATTCTACAGCCACGTGTTTATGTATTTGATCTTCGTAGCGGCCTTTGGCTTCTTGATGGGATTCAAGCACCCTTTGATTCTCTGGGGCTCGATCGGCTGGGGCATAGGCTTGGTGGTGCACGGCCTCAATGTGTTCGAAGTCGTCAATATTTTTGGACCCAAGTGGGAAAAGAAACAGATAGAAAAGCGATTGGGTCGGCCGCTCTGAGCTGTCTGTAAAAGACCACGCGTGCAGGCACGCTGAGGGAAGGCCCGCCGGGGATGACCCTCACGTGCCTGACAGTCGGCTGTCATCCAAACTCCCTTTTCCCTAGGGTAAAACTTCCTCTTTTCCTACGAGCAGGCGGGGGAACTTGGCTATGCGAAACGAGCCTCATAACGTGCACTTTGGCGTTAAAACCAGAGAGTCCCACGGAGACCTGTATGAAGCAATTCGCTGCATCGTTGGTTTTACTGCTTCCCTTAGCCGCATTTTCCGCGGAAATCCCCGACTCGAAGTTCTATCGAGACGCAGCGGAAGGCGGCATGGCGGAAGTGGCAATGGGGAAGTTGGCGCAGCAAAAAGCCCAAAGCCCGAGCGTGAAGGATTACGGCGCGCAAATGGTCAATGACCATTCGGCGGCCAACGATAAGCTGAAGGCTCTCGCTCACTCAAAAAACATTACGTTGCCCGCCAACCCGAGTGTTGCCGAAATGGAGGCGAAGTCCAAGCTTGAGGCTCTTTCCGGCCAATCGTTCGATAAGTCCTACATCAAAGGAATGATCCAGGATCATGAACAGGATATCGTCGAATTCAAGAAGGAAGCGGCATCCGGCCAAGACCCCGACGCGCGAGCCTTCGCCAGTGCCACCTTACCGACAATGGAAGCTCACTTGAAGAAGATTCAAGCGATCGCTGTCAGCGCGGGCGTCAGCGTCGGCGGATAGCCGGCAACAATTTTTCTCTTTATAGAGGAGTGCAATATGAATGCGACCAAGTCTACCCTCGCGGTCATCGCGCTGAGCGCGATCGCAGCGGGCTGTGCACAGCACACGCCGACCTCACCCACATCGCCGTCGATGCCCAATTCGTCGCCGGAGGTCCCACCGCCGTCATCGAATCCAACGTCGCCGAACACGCCGGACGCCAATCCGAACGCACCGCCGGCATCTCCGACGCAACCGAATGCGAGTCCGCCTCCTCCGAAGGACTAGACCGAGAAAAGGGTGGCGTGCGGGGCGGCAACTCCGCACGCCACGGCTTGGGCTAAGCGTTCGCCGCTGCGGCTTTGCGCCGCGTTTCGCGGCTTAAGATCCAAAGTGCACCCGGCAGCGCGGTAAAGTCGGCAATCAACGCCAGCACGAAGGCGGAGGCGGAGACGACGCCGAACTGGCGCATCGGCGGCAGATCTGAGAGGGTCAGCGCTAAAAAGCCGCTGGTGTTGATCAGCGTCGCAAAGAGAATCGGCCGGCCGGCGGTGAGCATCGCATGCTTGAGTGCGCCGCTCGTGGAGCCGCTCGCACGGCCCTCCTGAAGATGATAGAAAAAGTGCACCTGATCATTCTCAGTTGCGCCCAGCACCGTCGAGCCGATGAGAATCGTGGCAATGTTGAGCGGAATGCCCGCGACGCGCATGACGATGAATACCGACAGGATGGCGAAAAAGGACGGAATCATGGTCATGAGGCGTGCGGAGGGGCTGCGAAACACCACCAGGAAGGCGAGAAAAATGACGCTCGCGGTGATCGCAAAGCTTTGCGTCAGCGTCGGCAGCAAGCGCTCGGTGATGATGGCGGACAATACGCCGTTGCCTGCCATCTGACCGTGCACGGATTTAAAATTCGGATCGCTCGCCTGTGCCTCATTCCAGGTCTGAAGAATGAATTTTCGCATGGCGCCCGATGGTCCAAATACTTCCGCGCGGCCGCGTATGCTCAAGCGCACGCTCGACAGATCGGCAACGTCGACATAGCTGCGGGCGCTGGGTTCAGTCAATAGGATCTGCTCCAGATCTGCGGCGAGCTTCGGCCACGCGTCGGGCGCGGTGGGCAACTGATCGGAGCGGGATTGGATATAACGTGCCCAGCGCAGCAGCGTGGTGGGTCCGTCGACGGCATTGATACCAGGATGCTGTTCGAGCCGCTGCGCCAGCAGGTCCACGCTGCGCAGGAACTCGGGATCCAACGCGTGGCCCGGTTGGGTCTGCAGCCACAAATCCTGCACATCCAGTCCATTGGTTTGGACGAATTGGCGCGTGTCTTGCGCCACCGGTTCGCGGGGATTGACATACGTCAGTGCGTCGGTCTCAAGCTCCAGCGGCGCAAGCTTGCCGGGAATACCGAAAAGCGATGTGGCGCCGCACAACATGATTATCACCGCGCCCGCCACCAGGAACCAACGGTAACGGCGCGTCGCCGGCACCAGCACGTCGACAAATTTGCCGAACCACTTCTCATCCGTCATGGCCTCCAGGCGCCGCGGGGCACGCAACACGGACTGCAGCGCGGGAAACAACGTGAAGCAAGCAACCCACGCTCCGATCAATCCGCAAGCCGTCCATAATCCCATTTCGCGCACGGGGCGAATGTCGGACACAGTCAATGCCGCAAAGCCGACGGAAGTGGCGAACATCG
>DATBYM010000063.1:0-113812 GCA_036513715.1 Terriglobales bacterium | reverse complement strand
TGCGCTGGTCGCACTGCTGCTGCTTGCCGCTCCCCTGCCAGCTTTCTCGCAGAGTTGCGCGCTCTGTTACACGCAGGCAGCGTCCGCTGGCGCTCGAATGATCGAGGCCTTGCGCAGTGGAATTCTCATTCTCATCGTCCCACCGACATTTATGTCAGTCTGCATGATTTTTATCATGCGGCACAAACATAATCAGTTCAGGGACGACGACGGGGGAACTGACGCCGCATCCGACTACTCCAATCGCGAGTGGTAGCGGCAAAAATATCCTTCTTGTAGCGGAATCTTACCGCGCTCTATGGAGTCGCAGAGCAGTTTCCCGGTGCCGGATGGCCGTCGAATCTTGCCTTGATCCAACTGATCTGATCTGAAGCGGACGCGGCCATCGCCCCGCTGGCATCGAGATCGCGATACTTCAGGAAAAGTATGCGGCTTCCCTGCCGACACATGCGGGACACGGTTTTCGCCGTCATGTCGGAAGGTATCGTCGGATCAACCTCTCCGCTGATCACCAGTAGCGGGCCGTGGGCTGGCTTTTGGCCGGGAGTATTCCGAGCGAAAAATTCTTTCACGAAGCGGTTGTTCTGCCAGCCCGGTGTGAGCATTTGGCTCGAGAACTCGGGCTGGCCTTCGACGGCGCACGTTGCAGAGTCATGCTGATAAGCCGGTAGCGCGCTGTCTTTGAGCATGTCGCCGATTTGAAATTCGGGATAAAGCGTTTTCACGGTGGAGGCTACCGCTAACAGCACGCGATTCGATGAGCTTAACGCCAGGCGATCGAAGGTCTCCGTCGCGTCCGCCAACCCCGAGATATCAACGCTGCCCAGATAGCCTGCGTCGCGCACTTCGCCTTCGGCGATGGCCACCGCGGCTAGGCCTCCCTGAACGGGTCCGACGGCGATCCATTTTGAACCGATCTGCTTCACCGCGAAGCGAGCTGCCGGAATGGAATACATAATGTCCAGCGCATTCGATTGCATGTCGAGCACGGGCTGGCCGGAATCGGAGCCCAGCCCGGAATAGTCGGTCGCGACCACCGCGTAGCCGAGATTGGCGTACATCGCGAGGATCGGTCCCGATCCAATATTTCTCATCAGCGAGGGAGCGCACGTGCGCGCCATACCTCTGAAGTCATGCGCCCACGCGATCACCGGCCATCCACTCGCCGGAGGCTTGCCATCCGGAATCAGAACGACTGCCGATACGGCCGCGTCTGCTCCGCTCACAGTGCGGGAATGATAAAGGATACGCAGGGCGGATAACTCATAGGGCAGGTTGTATTGGTCGATGGGCTCGAGGCGAATTAGTTCCCCAGGCTTGCCCGGAGGCAGGGGATGAGGTGGGTCATAAAAGCTGGTCAGCGGAAGAGTTGCCGGTGGCCGGAATCGTTTGGCCGGCGGCGCGCTCTGGGCATGGACGAATTCTGCATCGCCTTGCAAGCCGCCAGCGATTAACAAAATGACGGCGACCGCAATCAGTAACAGGCGAGCGCAGTGATGAACTAATAATCGAATCGAGCGAGACTTTGCCATTTCAGTTGCGCGGTGGAAGTTTGTCGAGAGCCGCTTTCAGCGATTCGAATGCGTGCTTCTGATAAGGCTCTGCATCTCTACGAGTGAAAACCGGCGCTGCCGTTTGAAGATCATTCCGCGCCGCGTCGTAATCGTGGCGGCGGTAGGCGATCTCCGCCTCGGACAGGGAAATTCCGGCTCCCCAATCGGGATCGCCCGAAAGTTGCGCGACGGCCTGCGCGTCGATCTGCGGCAAAAGCGCGGCGGCTTCGTCTAGTTTATTCAAGCCGATCAGGCAAGTCGCCAAGGAATACGCGGCACCTCCGGTCAGTCCAGCGCGCGGCCCAAAAGCCTTCGCCGATGCAGCGTATGACTGGCGAGCATTGGCCTCGCCGTCCCGATAGCGGCCGGCTCGACATTGAGCTAACGAAGCATCGGCTAGCGTCGCCGCCGCGAAAAATGAAAGCGGTCCCTGCTTGCGAACGGCGAGATCATGAATCGTCAGATCGTCGCGAATGGCATCATCCCACATGCCGAGGCTGCCTTCCGACTGTGCGCGCGTAGTTAGCAATTGCATGGTCAGTTCGTGATCCGGGCCCAGTCGCGACACAAATTCAGGATAGATGGCATTTGCTTCCTTAACCGCGTCCTCGTGCTTGTTCTGAATCATGAGCGCTTGGGCCAAATTCAGGCGCACCCGCAAGACGTGAGGACTGTCAGGACCGGCCACGCGGGTGAAAGCGGCGATCAGTTCGCGAAATAATTGCTCGGCTTTTGCGCCTTCGCCCAGCCGGATGTAGGAAAACGCCAGCCGTTGTTTAAAGGTCAGGCGCGCGCTCTCGTCAAACTCGGGAAGAACGTCCGCCTTCTCCACGGCCGCTTGAAAGTTTTCGGCCGCGGACTTCGCGTTGTTCTCGACCAGTGCAATCATGCCTTGGGCTGATGCCAGCCAGACCGGCAAGTCGGGTCGCGGATGCGAGAGCTTTCGGATCAGCGCTTTTTGCTGCTCGAGGATGGATTTGGCCAGCGGAAGGGATCCAGATTGATAGGCGCGCGCCTCGAGCGTGACTCGCTGCAACTGAACGATGATTGCGTCTTGCGACAGTTCGCCATCGACCTGCTGGAAAAGACGCGCAGCGCGGTCATATTCCAGGCGAGCGTCGGGATAATCGGTGCGATTGTCGAGAGCCCGCGCGATGGTTTGATGGAGGCGAGCGGCGACCAGCGGCTCATCCTTGAACTGACGGTCGATGCTCGGCGACGCTTGTTGGATCGCTTCCATGAGCGTCTCACTCGACTTGCCGCTGGAAAATGGATTGCCGCGACCGAGCAGATCGTCGGAGAGAAAACGGCTGACAGAGCTGGCAATCGCGGTCTGGCGGTTGGCATTATCGCGCTCGCGGGCGGCTCGGCGATAAAGTGTGAGGCTGAATCCTAGACCGACGGCCAAGACAATTACCGCCAACGCAACCCATGGGCGCCGCGCCCGGGCTGCTGCCAACTTGCGCTCGGCAACCTGTGCGCGTTGCTTCGCGGTTTCCAGTTCGTTGCGCCGGATGCGGCGCGCTTCGAGAGTGAGCAGCCGTTCGGCGAGATCGGCGGCGCTGCCCAGACGACGTGCCGGATCGCCGCAGGCAGCGTCGGCGATGTCTTCCCGTAGCAGCGGATCTTGAATCCCTGCCTCCCACCCGGGAGCCAGCGGCTTGCGAAAATCGCCGATGAGCAATTGATAAAGGATGACGCCGAGAGCGTAAACGTCTGCCGAAGCGCTTGGAGACTGACCGGCCAGTACTTCAGGCGGCAGGTACATCAGCGTTCCGGTTAAAGCTGCGGCTGAGCTTCCCGAGGACCCCGGCGGACTTCCTGATGAGTTCTCGAGAGCGACAGTCTGAGTGAACCCCAGGTTCGTAATGCCCAAGGCGTGCAAGCGCGAGGGATCAAACAGCGACGCGCTGCCGAAGTCCGCAATCTTGATCTGCCAAGCGCTGGCGCCGCCGCCCA
The DNA here is from genome assembly GCA_036513715.1 of Terriglobales bacterium. Classification (GTDB taxonomy): domain Bacteria; phylum Acidobacteriota; class Terriglobia; order Terriglobales; family Acidobacteriaceae; genus Acidiflorens. The sequence continues at coordinate 110,300 of DATBYM010000063.1, read as the reverse complement.
TCGCTACCCCGGGAATGACCAGTATGTTGGCCGGCTTCAAATCTTTATGAAGCACGCCGATGCCGTGCGCGGCAGCGACGGCCTGGGCAATATCGATCAAAAGGCGCAATCGAACGTCGCGCGGAATCTGGATCAATCCGCCTTGCGCGACTGCCCACTCTGCCAGGTTCGGTCCGGCATATTCGCTTTCGAGAAAGAAAGGAGATGTCTCAAAATTCCATTCCAGGATGCGAACAAATTCTGGCCGATCGCCGAGCGACTCTCGCAGGAAACGAGAGACCGTGATCTCGCGCTTCAATCCCTTTAGCCGTATGCCATCGGCGGCAAACTTGAATACTCTCTGCTCGCGAGTCTTCGGATTCTCGGCCAGCCACACTTCGCTTGAGCCGGAGACATCCATGGGGCGGGTGAGCCGCCACTGGTCGCGACCGGGCACGGAATCGCCCGCCTTGAACCCGAGGTCGGGACCGGCCGCCGCAGCCACTGTTTTGCAATAGACGGGCACCGCCAGGCGATAGCCGATGCGAGCAACCGTAACAATTACCGGATGCTCCTCGTCCCCCAGGGCCTTGCGCAGTTTCGAGACGGCGGTGGCCAGCGAAGCGTCCACGACAATTACGTCCGGCCAGACGGATTCCAATAGTTCTTCTTTGGTGACCACCTCGCCGGCATGGAGTAGAAGCTGAAGCAGGATGTCCAAGGGCTTCGATTCGATGTCGACTGCCCTGCCCTTGACCCGCAAAACCCGTCCCCACTCGTCGAATTCGCAATCCGCAAAACGCCAGAGGCGGCCGGAAGTCTGGGCGACTTCTCCAAGAGCTTCTTTGTAATTCATAGACTTAGCCACGCTTTAGAGTTCTTAAGAATTCCGTCAGGACATGCAGCGGGGGATCGTGCAGACTGTCGTCCAACGGCCACTGGTAAGTGGAAACATTTTGCCACGAATTGGTGCTGCCGAGCACGCAAATTCACAAAAGGGATGCCCAAGCTGGGGGTGATGCGGGAAGGCTTCACTCCCGGGGGGGCAGCTCAGCTGGCCTGAGGGGTCTGTGGGGATTTTCATGCCGCCGAACATCCATCTTGACAGGGCCACTTGCGATAAAGACAATCGCGATCTCCGGCCAAAGTGCGTCTCCCCTGGCACCCGCCCGCTGAGCCTGCGTCTTTTTCGCGGGCCATCCATGATCCGCACGAATTTCGTTACGAGGAGAGTCTTTATGAAACACCGTGGAACTGCACTTTCGCTCATCCTTTCTCTGTTCGCTTTAGCGCTATTGTCCTGGACTGCCCCGCTCCGCGCGCAGACTTTCCAAACTATACCGGCCCTCGACTTCACGATGCCCTTCGGCGGCGCCAACCCATTGCCGCAGATTGTTACCGCCACCAGCAGCGGCGCAGCTTTCAACTTTTATCAACAGACGAGCACGTCGAGCGGCGGAAATTGGCTCTCCGCTCCTTCCTGCAACAACGGGGACTACCCCTGCGCTACTCCGAGCGCGGTTGCCGTCGTGGTGTCAGCCGCGGGGCTCGCTGCCGGAACCTACCAGGGACAAATTAAATTTACCGACGAAAACAACAGCACCACGATGACCGTGGCGGTGACGCTCACGGTTGCGCAAACGAGCGCTCGGTTTTTCGACAATCTTCCCGGCGGATTGACGTTCTTCCTCAAGTCGGGCAGCACCACGCCAACGGCCCAACCATTTCAGATTCGCAACGCGGGAACCGGAACCTTGAACTGGACTTTGAGCACGAGCACTGCGAGCACCCACAACTGGCTCACTGCCTCGGCCACCAGCGGCACCGCTCCGGCCACTATCAGCATCGGCATCAACACCGCGAATCTTCCCTCGGGCGCAGGTACCTATGTCGGTCAGGTGGTGCTGTCGACCAGCGGAGACAGCACCACGATTCCGGTCACGATCACGGTCGGAACCTCGATCTTCGAGCAGATCAACCCACTCAACTTCACCATGCCGGTCGGTGGAGCGGCGCCGCTCGCGCAAATTATTTCCACGGCACTCGCCGATAACTCGAGCCAGAACTTTTCCCAGACCACGGTTACCGCGAATGGCGGCAACTGGCTCTCGGCGCCCAAGTGCAACAACAGTGACTACCCGTGCGCGAGTCCAAATGAGTTCCAAGTGGCGATTCAAAGTGTCAGCTCGCTCGCGGCCGGTTTCTACATGGGGCAGGTGACCGTCTACCAGGATACCAATCCACGAATGACGATCAACATTCCCGTCACGCTCAACATCGTGGCTTCCGGTGCATTCTTCAACAACCTTCCCGGAGGTCTGGCCTTCACCCTTGTCGCCGGCGACAAAGCACCTTCGCAGGCCGTAACAATCGGCAACTCCGGCAGCGGCAGCCTGAGCTGGACGGCGAGCACGTCAACCTCTGATGGCGGCGCTTGGCTCTCCGCGTCACCGGCCAGCGGCACCGCGCCTTCGGCGACCAGCGTCAGCGTCAACCCGGCGAACTTGCCCGGCGCAGGTTCGGTCGCGGGCACTTACGTCGGTCAGTTGCTGTTAGAAACCACGAGCGATACCACGTCGATCCCAGTGGTTGTGGTTGTCGGTACGAATGTGTTCAATCAGGTCAACCCCATCAGCTTCACCATGCCCGTCGGGGGAGCCAATCCCTTGCCGCAAAACATCACCATCGCCACCACCGGATCGTCGGTGAACTTTTACCAGGCATCCAGCACAGCCACCGGCGGCAACTGGCTGACGGCGCCCAACTGCAACAATAGCGACTATCCCTGCGCCACGCCCAATCAGTTTGCTGTGAGCGTACAGAATGCCAGCACCCTTCCCGCCGGCACCTACGAGGGCGAAGTCACCGTTTACGAGGACACGAATCCGAGCATGTCACTGAACATTCCGGTCACGCTCAACGTCGAACCTTCCGGCGCCTTCTTCAACAATCTGGCCGGCGGGCTCACCTTCACGCTGCTTCCGAACGGCCCCGCCGTTACCGAGACCATTCCAATCACCAATGGCGGAAGCGGCACCCTGAGTTGGACGGCCACGACCGCAACTTCCGACGGCAACGCGTGGCTCTCCACCAGCCCAACCAGCGGAACCACGCCCGACGAACTCAGCGTCAAAGTTGATGCCAAGTCGCTTCCCAATGGCGGCCAGCTTGCCGGAACCTTCACCGGTCAGGTTTTCCTGCAAACCGGAACCGACACCACCACCATTCCCATCAACGTTACGGTCGCCACGGACGGCTTCAATCAAATCAATCCGATCAGCTTCACCATGCCCGCCGGCGGCGCGGCTCCGTTACCGCAGATTTTGACGATGTCGAGCACCGGCACAACATCCGTGAACTTCTACCAGGTCACCACCACGGCCACGGGCGGTAATTGGCTGTCGGCTCCTGGCTGCAATAACGCTGACTACCCCTGCGCATCGCCAAACCAGGTCACGGTGAGCGTGCAGAATGCCAGTTCGCTTCCTGCAGGCGTTTACACGGGTCAAGTAGTCTTCTATGAGGACACGAATCCATCCACCTCCGTTGCTGTCCCCATCACGCTCAACGTCGTCGGTTCTGGCGCGTTCTTCAACAATCTCCCAGGGCAGATGAGCTTCACCATGCCGCAGAGCGCTAAGACGGTGACGCCGCAAAATCTTCTGATCGGCAACGCCGGAAGCGGCAAATTGAAGTTCACGATCACGCCGAGCACCGCCGATGGCGGCGCCTGGCTCACTACGTCTGCCTTGAGCGGCAGCGCGCCCAAGATCGTCAGTGTCGAAATCAAGCCGGCGAACCTGCCAAATGCCGGCGCCATCACTGGCACGTATCAAGGACAGCTCCTGCTGCAGGCTGGTGCCGACAGCACTACCATCCCGGTCACGGTCGTCGTCGCCGCCGATGCCTTCACGCAGGTTAACCCGATCAACTTCGTTATGCCTGCCGGAGGCGCCAACCCGCTGCCGCAGATCGTGACCGTTACCACAATTAACGGCACCGCTCTGAACTTCTACCAGGTGACAGCAACCGCAACTGGCAGCGACTGGCTGTCGGTTCCGAGTTGCAACAACGGCGATTACCCCTGCGCCACGCCAGACGAGTTTCTGGTGAACGTCACCAATACCAACAACCTCGCCGCCGGTACTTACGTCGGGCAAGTCACCATCTATTGGGACACAAATCCCTCCTGGTCGATCACCGTTCCCGTAACTCTCACTGTGGTCGGCGACACCAAGGCGTTCTTCGATGAGCTGCCTGGGCAAGCCAGCTTCTCCTTCGCGCCGGGCACCACCAAGACGCAATCGCAAACCATCTATCTCGGCAATGGAGGCGAGGGCACGCTCGATTGGAGCATCAAGACCTCAACCGCTGACACCCACAAATGGCTGACCGTGACTCCAACCAAAGGCGCCAATTCGGGCAGCTACACTGTCGAGGTAAAACCCGCAGACTTGCCGAACAAAGGAGCCATCGCTGGCACCTTCCTCGGCCAGCAGGTGCTTTCCGCATCGACCGGCGCGGCGACGATTCCGGTCGTCGTCAATGTCAGCAAGCAGACCTTCGTCCCCGTGCCGACGGTCGTTTTCGAGACCAGCCAGGGAGGCACTCCGCCGCCGCAAACCGTCACCATCGCGAGCACCGGAGCCGCCATGAACTTCTACCAAGTCCCATCCACCGGCAAAGGTAACGACTGGTTGCCGCTCACCAACTGCAACAATTCCGATTACCCCTGCGCCACGCCGACCAATCTCACTCTCAGCGTCGTCTCGAGCGGCCTGCCGGTGGGAAGCTACTACGCCGAGATCAACATCTTTGAAGACTCAGACCCTTCGCAGTCGATGACGATCCCGGTCGTTCTGAACGTGGTGAACTAATGTCCAGTCGATGCCTTGTCATGGGAACGAACTGAGTCAATGAGATTCTAGCGGTAGCGGTGCGGTTTGATTGCAAACCGCACCGCTACTATTTTTTGTGGGTTCCGCAATGTCGTCTCCGCTCCATTGCTATCTGATATAACATTCCAGTCGATCTTTGTAGTCACTGGAAAGCGCCCGCATAGTCAGTCATGGCTCGCGGCGAGAATCCCATGGAAGCCCTTGTCCTCGATCAGTTCCGCGCCATGGTTGGCCGCGGCCTGATCACCGAAACCTCGCAACGGCACACCTACGCTTCACAGAATAGAAGTGATGGTCGCTTCGATTCGCGGACTGTCACCCCGAATCGCTGCCCAAGAAACAATCGATGACGCAAAAGCAAATTTCCGGCGAAAACATTTCGCCAAATTCCCTCGGGAGGCTCTCTTGACTCTTCTTTCGAATTCGCTCCGCTCCGTGGTCGTATATCTCGCGATCTTAGCCATCGTGATGCCCGGCGCTCCTCTCACTTTCGCGCAAGCGCCGCAGAATGCAGCTCACGACGCGTCTCGTTTGGCAGGCTACACGTCGCAATCATCCAGCACAGAACGTGACTGGGAGAAGAAATTCCAGGCGGGGATCGTCGCCGAAAACCTGCGTCAGAGCATGCAGCGCCTGAGCGCGCGTCCACACCACGTCGGTTCTGCTTACGACCAAGATAATGCGGATTGGATTCTCGCCAAATTCAAAGATTGGGGATTTGACGCTCATATCGAAACTTTCAAAGTGCTTTTTCCTACGCCTAAAGAACGCGTCGTTGAAATGATCGAGCCCACCAAGTTTCGCGCCAAATTACAGGAGCCTCCCGTTCCGGGCGATCCGACCTCCGATCAAACTGCCGAGCAGTTGCCTACTTACAACGCCTACTCCATCGACGGAGACGTGACCGCGCCGCTCGTGTACGTGAACTACGGCAACCGCGAGGATTACGAACAGCTCGACCGTCTGGGAATTTCCGTCAGAGGCGCAATCGTGATCGCGCGTTATGGCGAAGGCTGGCGCGGCATCAAGCCCAAAGTCGGCGCTGAGCACGGCGCGATCGGATGCATCATCTATTCAGATCCTAAAGAAGACGGCTTCTTCAACGGCGACGATTATCCGAAGGGTGGGTGGCGTCCGCGCGAAGGCGTGCAGCGCGGCAGCGTCATGGATACGGATTATCCCGGCGATCCTCTAACTCCCGGAGTGGGCGCGACTGAGAATGCCAAGCGCCTTGCTATCAAAGACGCGAAGACGATCACTAAAATTCCAGTGCTGCCCATTTCGTGGGGCGATGCGCTGCCTTTGCTCTCCGCTCTGCAAGGACCGGTCGCTCCCGAAGGCTGGCGCGGCGCTCTGCCCATCACGTATCACGTCGGCCCCGGCCCCGCGAAAGTTCATCTGAAGGTGGCGTCCAACTGGGATTTGAAACCAGTCAACGACGTGATCGCCACCCTGCGCGGATCGGATGCGCCCGACCAGTGGGTGATCCGTGGCAATCATTACGACGCTTGGGTCAATGGCGCGGATGACCCAATCTCGGGCATGGTCGCCGTTCTGGAAGAAGGTCGCGTCCTCGCCGAACTGCATAAACAAGGATGGAATCCGAAGCGCACCATCATCCTTTGCGCCTGGGACGGCGAAGAGCCGGGGCTGCTCGGCTCGACGGAGTGGGTTGAAACGCATCAGGATGAATTGGAGAAACGTGCCGTCGCTTACATAAATTCCGACAGCAACGGCCGCGGCTTTTTCTATGCCGGTGGCACGCATGATCTGCAACACCTTATTAATGATGTGGCCTCCGACATTCAAGATCCTGAGAAGCATATCTCGGTTCAGCAACGCGCTCGCTTGCAGCGAATCGCGCGCGCGCCCAACGCCGAAGACCGCGGCGAGATCAGAAAAAGCAATGATGTGCGCATCAACGCTCTCGGAGACGGTTCGGACTTTACGGCATTTATGGATCACGCCGGCATCTCCGCGCTCAACATCGGCTACGGCGGTGAGAACGACGCCAATGCTTATCATTCTGTTTATGACGACTTCGCCTGGTACACGAAGTTTATCGATACCGATTTTTCCTACGGGCGCGCGCTGGCCGAGACAGGAGGCACCGCGGTCATGCGACTGGCCGATGCCGACGTGATTCCGTATGAGTACAACGCCGAGGCTGACACCATCTCGCGATATGTGAAGGACCTGGAGAAGCTGCTCAAAGACAAGCAGGATGAAATCACCGAGCGCAATCTGGAGCTGAAAGAAGGCGTCTTCTCGGCAACCAGCGATCCGCGAAAAACCTCCGTCCCTCCTCCCGCGAAGCCTGTTCCGCCGTTCATGAACTTTGCCCCGCTGAAGAACGGAGTCGAGGCAATCAAGAAGAGCGCGGAGCGTTATCAGTCGGCGTTTTCTAAATGGCAAGCTGGCGGGAGCGAATTGCCCGCTCCGACGGCGGCCGCGCTCAACAGTGACCTGATGCAAATTCAGCGGACATTTCTGACTGAGAAAGGCTTGCCCGAGCGTCCGTGGTTCAGGCATCAGGTCTATGCTCCCGGTGCGTACACGGGTTATGGCGCCAAGCCAATCGCGGCCGTTCGCGAATATATGGATCAGGAAAAATGGACAGAAGCGGATGCCCAGGTTCCGATGGTGGGACAGGTGCTGGAAAATGTCGCGGCCGCGATTGACAAGGCGGCGGATGAGTTGGAGAAAGCAACATCTCAGGTCCATTAATCCCTTGCCAGGCAGACGTTTCCTCAATGCAGCGGCGACGAAGGAAAACGCCCCGGACTCATCGAGTCGCGGGGCGTTTGTTTAATCAGCCTTTAAGGGTTCTTGGGTATCGATGTCACTCAGTGACCCTGATCCCAGTTATGCTCCGTCTCCCAGCGACCGTCTTTGCCGTTCCACCATGTATGGTAGGCACTCCAGCAACGTTCCCGCTCGGCGTTTAAATCCCGCCGACGGTCGTCGGCTTCGCGGCTGTGTTCGCCCTTGTCGCGGATCGCTTTGTCCAACCGGGCTTCGGCTTTTTCGATCGCATGACGGCATTTGTCTCTTTCATCGGCATGCACAAGGGGTGCCGCGAGAAATAGCAAAAGCGCCCCCGCCACTAGAGTTGCCACTGCTGTTTTTCCAAATCGTCGATTCAAGGCCCCACTCCTCTCTATTTGCGATGCTAAACTCGCAAATCTTAAGAAACATGTTATGGGTTGGCGATACAGTGCATCCGGTATTACTAGTTCCTTACCGGTATCGAATGCAGTGTGATCAAGAAGAATTATGTACCGACGCGCCGCTCGCTATTAGGCTTCGATCCGCTCACGGCGAAGAACAAAATGTACACGTAGCAAATTATAGCCCCGAGAAGCGCATAGTGAATACCTTGTCCCCAGCTCGTTTCGCCTTGCGTCATGGCGGGATAGTAGGTTCGGTTGATCACATCTGCGGCTTTGCCGACCAGATACGGAACAATTGCGCCGCCCACGATCGCCGTATTCAAGATGCCCGACGCGTCTCCCGTGAGCGGTCCGAGTTCGGCGATGCCCAGGGTGAAAATGCAGGGGAACATGATCGAGTTGAATAAGCCCACCGCCAGGATCGACCACATCGCGACATGGCCACCGCTCAGAACCGAGATGCCAACTAAGAGCGCGGCCATGACCGCAAACAGCGCGAGCAGCGTGCCGGCTTTTACTTTTTGCAGAATGGCCGAGCCGATAAATCTACCGATCATGGCGCCGAGCCAGTACACCGATATGTATCTGGCGGCCTCTCCCAATGCCGCGTGGTAGCGCGTCGCGGAGTCGGCGATGTCGGGGGCGAATCCGCCGATGTTCGGCAACGCCAGATAGTTGGCAATCGAACTTCCAATCGCCACTTCCCCGCCGACATACATGAAAATTCCGACCGCCGCGAAGACGAGGTTCGGATGCTTCCACACGGAGTCGTTAACCTTTTCGCCGATGTGACGTTCCGCCGACTCAATCTTGGGGAGATGAGAGATGCCGATGCCGACGGCGAGAATAAATAGCGCCACCGCGAAAAAATAGACATAGAGCTTGACGATTGCGTCTGCCTCTTGCGATGCGGTCTGCGCCACTACCGCAGATGATCCGAGAATGATGGTCGCTCCAACCCAGGGAAACACGGCGGTGCCCAGCGAATTGAAGGCCTGCGTGAGAACCAGGCGGCTCGACGCGGTCTGCGGTTCTCCCAGCACGGCAACATAGGGATTCGCCGCAACCTGAAGAATCGTGATTCCGGTGGCAAGCACAATGAGTGCGAACAAGAAGAACGGGAACGAAGGGATTCTTGCGGCGGGATAGAATCCGAGGCAAGCCACGACCATCGTCATCAATCCGACGACGATCGCTTTTTTGTATCCGATCCAGTCGATGATTTTCGACGATGGAATGGAAAAAACGAAGTAGGCCGAAAAAAAGGCGGTCTGAATCAGCATGCTGGCCGCGAGCCTGATCTTGAAGACGTGCTGCACGTAGGGAATCAGTACGTCGTTCAAGGAGGTCAGCGAACCCCACATGAAGAAGAGCGTGGTAAGAATGACCAGGGGCCCGCGATACGATGTGGATGGCGCCCTAACTGCTGTTTTCGCTGGGATTCCTCTACCGACGCTTGGCTCCATTGACCCGTTCCTCAGTTCTTCTCTGCTCGGCAGCGCTGGCGCTGCCCGTCAGAAACTAGCGGCAACACATCTTACATTGAAAGCCAGAAAATAAGATGAGGTTGCCATGAAACAATCAGTCGTCCTCTGTAGACAATCGCCGAAACCGGCGGCCGCGCGTGAACTCCTCAACGAAACCAGCCTATATCCACTGCGTTCCCCATCGCTTCATGACCCGCTCTTCCGGGATGCAAATGATCGCCGCTGTCGTATTGCGGAGCCAAGCGGGTGGGGCTGGCAGGATCACGCAAGGCGGCGTCGAAATCGATGACGCCGTCGAAAGCCCCCGCCGTTCGAATCCACTGATTAAGGGCGACGCGCTTCGCCTCGCCCGCCGCCGTCCACGCCGCCAGGCCCTGATAGGGAAGAATCGTGGCGCCGAAAATCTTGAGGCCGCGAGCGTGCGTGCGAGCAATAATCTGTTGATATCCCGCAATGATTTCATCCGCTGTCACTTGTGTGCGGCTGAGACAAGGATTGGGGTTAGCAGCGGGACTATCCGGCTGCCCAATATCGTTGGTGCCCTCGAATAAGATCACTGCTTCTATTCCTGCCTGCCCCAGAACATCGCGACCGAGTCTGGCCAGCGCATTCTGTCCCCAGCACGGCGAATTGGTCAGCACACGATTGCCGCCAATGCCCGCATTCAGCACGGCCAATTCGATGTGAGCGGCGAGCATGCGCCGCGCCAGAACGTCCGTCCAGCGCTCGTTTTTGTCGGTTTGGGTAACGGCGCCGTCGGTGATCGAGTCGCTGAGCACAACCACCGCTCCTTTGACGTCGGCAAGCGCGAGCACCTCGACCGCGCTCAAGAAGTACCACGATCCCACGGTCTTGCCACCAGTCGTCTCCGCAAACGCCTTCCCGTTTTCCTCGGCCGCAAAGTTACCGGGGCCAGACACATAGCTGGTCTGAAAGGCGGATCCATGAACAGTGGCCGGTCCGGTCTCTTCAGAGGTAAACAAACTGATCGCGAGATTCTGCTGCGGTCCTACAGACAAAGCGACTGGATCGCTCAAGACTTCCGCGCCTTCTGGAATCGCGATCGACCGGCTGCCGCCAAACATGACTTCGCGACTCGACCCTGGGACCAAAGCTGCTCCGGCGCCCTGCATCACAGCCGATTGCAGGCCGACGAAAATCGCATCGAAGCGAATCGCGCGAGTGCCAAAGGTATTCGAAAGCCGAAGCCGAACCCCGTTTCCGCCGATCGTAGTGTGCACGATCTCGCGGATGGTCTGATTGGAGAACGAGGCCGGCCGGTCGCTGGCCGCATTCGCAGTGGTCCAGGTTGTGACCCAACGTCGGGAACGGTCATCTTTGAAGGTCTGCGCCGACAAGCATCCGATCGCCAATGCCATGCAGACAATGGCACGAAGTGGAAGGTCGAAACTTGTTCTCAAGATCAGCCATCCTTCACTTTAGGTTTGTCCCGCGTACCTGGGGGCCGCAATCACGCAAATTAGCCGTAACGGAGCAATCTGCTACAGTTTTCCAGCCACTGAGCGACTTCTGCCTAGCCGAACGGTCACCCCGATACGAGCCAGATCGCCACACGACATTGTCGCAAGTTAGCACCGCGGGCAATACTATTTCAGATTCAACCTGATTTGCCAGTCTCTGGTTGGCAATAAGCGGCAATCGCCTTGGCACTTGACGTCGCTTCCTCAAATCGCCGCCTGCCGCAGGCTAGAAATTCCCACGTCGACGACACTTTCATTTACGACACCGGCGGGATCGATGGCCATCCAATGCAGATTCAAAAAAAGGAAAGTTTCGTTTTAGACCACTCGCAAGATTGCCCAAGGCTGGTGCAGCCTTACTACCGCAAGCGCCCTTCGAGGGATGCATTCTCGATATTTGAGATAACAATCGGCAGGTCAGTAACGATGCGAGCCTTATCGACACATCCGTCCGCGCCTGCCTTGCGGGCGTCTGGCAAGAACCTGGCCGCATCGTTTTGGCTCATGATAAAGATTTTGATTTCCGGTAACTCCTGGCGCAAGCGGCGCGAAGCTTCCAGGCCATCCATGCCGGGCATATTAATGTCGATCAGTATGACGTCGGGGCGAAACTGGCGCGCCTTCTGCAAGGCATCGACACCGTCCGATGCTTCGGCGCAAACCTCGCAATTAGTGTGGCTCGACAAAATCCGTGCGATCCCGCGTCGAACCAGCTCATTGTCATCCACGATCAGGATTCTCATAGAACGGTGCCGTATACGAGCCTACAATGCGGCGTGAAGCGGTCCAGTTGCACTCTGCTTCTCCGACTGCGCATCTCCGGGAATCGGGATGCTGACCAATATTCTAGTGCCTGAGCCGCTCGATTCGATCTGCATGTTGCCGCGGAATTGCCGCACCCGCTCATGCATCCCTCTGATTCCTACCCCTGCTCCGCGCGATTGAATCTCCGCCAGTTTCTCTCGCGACATGCCCTGGCCCTGATCCTCGACTTCGATGGAAACAGCTTCGCCGTCGCGAGCAATCTGGATGGAAGCGCTCTTGCTGCCCGAGTGCCGGTGAATATTGGTCAAGCTTTCCTGAACCAGGCGGAACACCACCAGCTCAATCTCTCCGGGAAGCCTGCCGAATTCCTCGGGGATGGCAAGCACGATGTCGAGGCCACCGCGTTCGCACAGTCCTTCTATGTACCAACCGAGCGCCGAGGCGAGACCGCTTTCATCCAGTAGCGGAGGGTGTAACAAATAGGATGTTGTGCGTATTTCGCGGGTCAGCTGCCGAACCAACTGATGAGTTTCTTCCGCCTCTTTGGCGAGATGCGGCGCGCTTTGCTGCGCCTCCTGCAGGAACCGGGCAAGGTTCATCTCCAGCACCGTCAGAGTTTGACCCGCGCTGTCGTGAAGCTCGCGCGCAATATGCCGGCGCTCCTCGTCCTGGGCTCGCAGCAGACGCTGCGAGAGATCGCGCAACTGCTCCGACTGTTTCACCATGTCGGAACTACGAGCTTCCAGTTCGCCCGTCCGCAGGCGCACTTCGACATCGAGAGATTCAGAGAGCTTGCGGAACTTTTCTTCGCTCTGGCGCAATGCCGCGTCGGCACGCTTGCGATCAATGGCAAAAGACAGCTGGCGTGCAACCGCCTGGCTGAGCTCAATTTCATCTCTGTTGAAGTCGTGGCGCGCGGAAAAGTACATCATGAACTTGCCCATCAGCTTACCCTCGGAAACGAGAGGGACAAAAGCTATGGACTTGATGCGCTCTGCTCTTACCGTCGCTTTCAGAGATTCGCCGAGGTCAGCGGCATCGATATCATCGATACAAATCGGCTGAGGATTAGTTTCCCCGGAGCGCCATGGCGAATGCCCTTCCACTGCCTTGCGATAGTCTTCTGATAAGCCTCTCCAGCTTACAAAACGCATTATGCTGTGATTGTCATAGATCAGGATGGAGGCTCGATCGCACTGCAATGCCCCGCAAATCGCTTCCAGCCCCGCTTCGTACACATCCTCCATTGATATCGCACGATGCAATTCGTCGGCTAGATGGAACAGCGCCTTTTGCTGTCGCGCCGCATCCGCCAGCGCTTTTTCGGTCTGCTTGCGCTGGGTGACATCGCGCGACACGGCCAGCTGCACGATGTCTCCGTCTCGAGTCCGCAAGGGCGCGGCATGCGTCTCCATGTGCCGGTACTCCCCACCTAGTCCCACGATACCGAATTCCAGACACCCTTTCTCGCCTCGGCAGATCGCTTCGTTGAAGGCGCGGAATCGCTGGCGATCCTGTGGCGCGACCAGGTCATAAACACACTTGCCGACAACCGTCTCGGCGCAGTCGGCACCCACCATCGCCAGGCCGGACGAATTCATGTGCAGCAAAGTGCCGTCCGCGGCCACAAGTTTCACGCATTCGGGCGTCGTCGTGACGATCGCCCGGAAGCGCTCCTCACTATTGCGCAGAGCTCGCTCGGCAAGTTTCCGCTCAGTAATGTCGCGCGCCACTTTCGACGCGCCCACCAGCTGGCCCTTCGCATCTCGCACCGGCGAAATGGTCAGCGAAACGTTGAGAGTCGAGCCATCCTTGCGCATGCGGGTTGTCTCGAAATGGTCAACCCGCTCGCCTCGCCTCAGCCGCGCAATAATCCCTTCCTCTTCGCCGCAGCACTCCGGCGGAATAAGAAGCGTGATCGGCTTACCGATAGCTTCATCAGCGGTGTAACCGAAAATCCGTTGGGCGCTCTTGTTCCAACTCGTGATGATGCCATCGAAATTCTTGCTGATGATCGCATCGTCCGAGGAATCCACTATGGCGGCCAGCAAAGAATTTGCTCGCTCCGCAAGTTTCCGCTCGGTGATGTCCACCAGCATGTTGATGCCGCCGACGATTTTGCCCGACGCGTCCAGCAAAGGCGTTGGGTGGGGAGTAAACCAGATTCGGGTTCCATCCGGCCGTTCTGCGATGTACTCCGCCCCTGCGATGATCCGCCCCTCTTTAAGCGTCACCGCCATGGGACAGTTCTCAAGCGGAACAGGCGTGCCATCCGCCTGAAAAATCTTCCAACTCACGCACCACCGGTCTGACCCCAACTCCGGCACCCGGCCTGAAAATTTGACCGCCGCTGGATTGAAGTGGGTGAGCCAGCCTTCGGCATCGGTCGTATAAATGGCAGCAGGGAGCGCGTCGATCATTGCGCGGAATTGTTGCTCGCGCTTTTGCGCTTCCGGATCCTGTTGTTCAATTTCCAATTTGCTCCGTGCCGCGATCGCTCCTTCTTTTCTTTCAGCCTCATTCACCGCTTGCGGATGATTATTCAGAGCCTCCCGGCTGAGCGCTTCCAGCGCTTCCGTCAAATCCGGCGAAATCCTTGTCTTTTGGATGTAGCGCCTGGCGCCTGCCTGCAGGGCCGCCTTCTCCATCAGATTCGCATCATTCTGGCTAACAATCAGAATGTTGGAGTCGGGTATTTCCCGCCGGATGAGGCGCGCCGCCTCCAGTCCGTTCATCTTCGGCATGGATACATCCAACAACACCACGTCTGGTTTCAGTTCCTTCGCCTTGGCAACGGCTTCTTTTCCATCCGCCGCTTCGCCGCAGACGTGCCAATCGGATCGGGATTCGAGAAAAGACCGCAGTCCACGACGGAACAATTCATGATCGTCCGCAATCAAGATTTCCATGGAACCCATGCTGGCCTTTTCCCCCGGTTTCTCTGGATCGTCGCACCACTCCCCAAAAAGCGAATCATCAGGATGCCTCATCGACATCGCTTGGGGTATACCGTGTTTACTGTATTGACCGCATCGCGGTGAAGCGCGTTCGGAAAGGGCAATTCACTGGGACTTGTACTTCGGAGGAGGGTTGCTGAATTGGTTGCAACAACGGTGAGGGTTAGGAGATGCCGGTCAATAGTCTGACGAAGAGTACGAGAGACAATCCGATCGCAGCAATGCTGTTGGCTCGAATCGCGCGACAGTTCGCTGCCCAGGGAAACATCAAGACGTCAAACAGCGGCCGGAGTTTATCTGGCCACAACAACCCCGCGACTCCGAACGCGAGACACATCTGGACAATGAGGCAGAGCTCCAAAGCATTCATATCTAAGATTCCGTTTGTTGGATTGCCTCTGTTATTGAAAACTAACCGAGGCGTTCTTGAGAAATTACCAAAGTTTGCTCTTGGAAGCCAAGGGGAGAACCACCCTTGCCAGTAAAGCTCTACCCGGTCGACAATAAGTCTTCGAGGCGTTCACGACCGATTCCATACTTCTTCGAGAGAAAGGCTCGCAGCCTTCGCGGTGCGGCGTCCGTCACTTCCTGCCACGTCGAGATTCTTAGCTCGGTGCGCAATCGAACGGGTTTCACGCAGCGCATCACGGCGTACCAGGCTTCGACCAGATCCGACCTGCGAGCGTCGACCAAAACGCAGAATGAACCGCCCTGAGCGTGGGCGGCGAGAACATTGCGCAGAAGTTGGTAGGAAAGATAGTGTTCGCCGGTCTGCGGAAGCTGGCGCGAATCGAACACCTTCGAGAAATCCCGATACGCCAGCAGAACCCGTTTCGGAGCGCTTTGAAAGTCAGTCTCAGTAAGTTTCGCCTCGACTAATAGATTTCCCAAGCGAAGATCGACTTCGGTGCGATCGAATCTGCCGTTGGCAAGAGGAACCCGGGCTCGATATCCGAAACTCGGAGACAATCCCGGTTCGACGCCCAGCAGTGCACACACTCTCGCGTCTCGCAGCACGCTCGGATAACAGAAAATATTCATCAGCAAAGCGTCGGAACTGGTGCAGGTATCGAGTTCCATCCGGCGTCCACGATCGGCAGCAGGCGCGGGCAAAGAGCGGCGGGCGAGCGTATGAACCTTCGCTAATCGCTTTCGCCAAGCCGGATTCCTGCAGATCGCCTGGTAGCTGCCGTGAAGAAAATTCCCATGCCGCGAATTGTCCTGATAAGGCTCGAAGCAAACGATGGGGGCTTCGCCGTAGCTAAGACAATGAGGGAGCGATTGCGCGAGCGCGTACCTGCGAGCGCACTCGGCTAAGTCACGACGAAGCGCGGCAGCGAAACTCATGCAAATCTCTTTTTAGATGAGGATGGGTCTAACCACATACGCAGGCGCTCGTAACACTACCTGCCTTCGCGAACAAGCTCCAGTTCCGAACCAATAAATCCCCAGGCGTTCCACGCCTCGCCCTTCACGACATTCTTGAAAAGCCCGACCGCATCCGCCCGCTGGTGATGATAGACGCGCCAGTTACCTACGCCATAGCTCACGGTGTCGAAAGCGAGTTCGCCTTCCAGATCATCTGGTCCGGCGGGGGGAGGCGGCAAGACCGCGTCTGCCGTAAGCTGCCCTTGATAAAAATGCAATAAGCGCAAATAAAAATAAAGATGCGGCTCGGTGTTCTTAACCACGGGCGTGATGCGCGCCAAAGCCTGCTCCGCTTCTTTCTCTTTACCGGCACGGCGCAGCGACACATAGAACCAATTTGTGCAATCGATCAGGCTGTCGTCATTTTTTGCCAACGCTCGCGCTCGCTCGAACGAGGTTGCCGCCGCCTCGAACTCGCCCGAGAAATAGTGCGCCAAACCGAGATGATAATGAGCGTCGAGCATGTCGGGGGCGAGTTGGGTTGCCTGCTCTAGATCATTCATCGCCTGCTTGAACTCGCGCAGTCCGAGCTCGCGATGGCCGCGTTCTAGATAAAGATCCGCGTTCTTCGGAGCGAAGGCCAATCCTGCCGTGGTTGCCGTCACCGCCTCGCGATATTGCCTCCGCGCCGCCTCAGCCTTCGAAAGCTCGAGCACTCGCTCCACATTCTTTGGATCTTCCGCCAGGCTCTTGCGAGCGGCGATAACTTTCTCGTCGTCCGCTAGCGCATAGAGTTTTCGGCCCAAGCCGGATGTAACTTCGAAGGCGCCCTGCGCCGTGCCGGACTGTGACTGGAGGGAAGCGGCGAGCGCAAAAACGGCTAGAAAGAAGAGCATCGCAAAACCAATTTTCGATTGCCCGGAGGTCATCACTGTTGTCTCCCGTGGTTAGAAATAAATGCCGGCTAGCGAAATGCTACGATCTTTGCCTCTTCACAAGCTTTCAGATAATCCGCCACGACATCAGGCGGGATCGGCCCAAACTCAGCCGCGACCGAATCCCGAATCTCGCCCACCGACCGCTTGCCGTCGACGAAGTTGACAATTTCATAGGCATACAGCGACCCGCGATCCTGCACGCGCAAAAGACGATTCGATCCGCCCTGAAGCAGCTTGATTCTCCGAACGCGCTCGCTCCCCAGCCGGTCTAACAATACGTCATCGTTCTGAAAAGTTAGCGGACCAAACTCGGCCGTGCGCACCGGCACGCGCGAAGCGTCCGGCTCTCCATGCCACGGCGGCTGCGCAGGAAAATCGTGAGCGCCGCGCGCCGCGGCAATCTGGTCGAGCCACCCATTCAACATCGCAGCCTGCGCCTCCAGGTCTTTGCTGAATCCCGCTACCCCTCGCGCGTCGCTCTGCGTGTATGCAGAAAAAGAGCGCAGCTCTGCCTGTTCCCGCCACAAAATTTGCGTGATCAGGTTGCGCGCCTCATACCATGCGTCCTTTGGCGGCAACTGGTCGTCTTCGGCCAAAGCCCGCGCACGCTCAAAGCCCTCCGCCAGCCGCACTTGCGCCCGCGCCGCAAAGAACGCGGATAACGCGCCCGCCGTTCCGCCACCAACCGCCGCGTAGGTATATCCCGAAGCCGCACCCAGCAGTGCAACCCGCCGGAGTTTCGTAGGGTCGATCTGCACCAGCGTGTCGTGATCGGTGTGAATATAAATGTCCGGCCAGTCACGCAGGTAGAGCGACGGCACAGCGATCGTCGACGAGTCATAGTCATCATGATCGCTGCCCTCGGAATACGGCGTCCGGTCAGCGAGAAACTGGTTGCGCGTGCCGGGCGCGCCGTCTCGATCTTCGACGACAGCAGCCTCCGCATGGCTGCCATCCTCGGCATATACCGTAGCCCCTTCCCGAATCGTCTCAGCAAACAACTCGCCCACATCGGTGACGAAGCTCGGCAGCGACCATGGCGTCTCCGTCACATGCAAAATCGATTTGTTCTTATAAGGATCGCCGCCAACCATATCCATATGCACGTTGGCGCGCAGCGACTTCCGAATATCCGGGTGGGCGCTGAGAAATGCCATCGTGCCTTCGACCTCCGGCCCCCAGATAAAGCGCAGCGTTCGAATCGGACGCGGAAGTTTGCCGCTTCCGATCAGCCGGTTAAGCAGGCGCGCCGACTCCATGATGGTCACGCAGCCGCTTCCATTATCGTTCGCGCCCGGCCGCTGATGATCAAGATGGCAGCTATAAACTACCTCGCCGGCGCGTGGGTCTGTGCCGGGGATTGTCGCCGTAACCACTGTCCAATACCCCGGCGTTACCTCCGCCTTTACGTGCGCGCTCAGCATCACGGATCCTCCGCCGGCAAGTTGCGTACGCAAGGCCGTCGCTGCTCGGCGCGACACCATGAAGGCAAAACCGCTTGGCAGTAGCGCATCCAGATGGCCCCAGCGAACAATCGTATCGTCGAGGCCGGACCACGCCGTTGTCTGATTCGGCATGTCGCTCACAATGCCAGCCGCCCCATGCTCGATGACCGCCATGCGTTGCACCGTTCCGAGCGAACCGTCGGCGAGAACAATCTTTCCGCGCACGTCCTTGCCCGCGTAGTCCTCCTCGCTGGTGCCCGCGCCGACATCGACTAGCGCCGCATCCACGTCCGCCGAGTGGCTGTAGTCCGCGAGCCGTATCGGATCCGTTGCCCAATCGCCGAGCAGCGTGTGCTCCGGCTCAACTTCCCACAGGCTCGCTGCCGCCACATGCCACGCCAGATACGAGCGCATCAGCCCGTAGTGAATCTTGCCGTCGATCGGAAACTGTTCGGAGTGCGCATCCTGAAGCCCGTATTCCTTCGCGCGCATCAGCATGAAATCCGCCGCCTGGTCGAACTCCGGCGTCGCCGGCACACGGTGCAGTCGCGTCAGAAAACGCAAGTTCTCATAGGGAGCCACACCGCTCGCCTCATCGCGCAGCGCAGTCCACTGCGTTTCGCTGAGAAAAGGCTGCTGCGCATAAAGCGGACAGCTCAGGAGAATCAATGATGAAACCACGAGGAGTCGAAGCAGAGTCACCCTGAGAATTTGCATAGCGAGATGATTGTCCCAAATAGTGCGGAATCTATCGAAGCCTCATCAAACCAACAAAAAACTAAATGCGTTTATTCGATCCCCAACTCTTTCGCCAGCCCCTTCCACTTGCCGTCCACCAGCCCTCGCGTTTTCGCGTCCATCACGATCTCGTCCGGCCACGGACGCCGGAATCCCTCTGTCGACCACTTACGCGTGGCGTCGATGCCCATCTTCGATCCGTAATTCGCCAGCCGCGCCGCGTGGTCGAGCGAATCTACTGGCCCCAGCGTGAACTGTATGTCACGCTCCGGGTCAATATTATTGAGCACCTTCAGCGTGACGTCGGCCACATCCTGCACATTCACATCTTCGTCCACGACAACGATGCACTTCGTGAACATCGCCTGCCCCAGCGACCAGATCGCATTCATTACCTTGCGCGCCTGTCCGGGATATGACTTGCGAATCGAAATGATCATCAGGTTATGAAACACGCCTTCGATCGGCAGATTGATGTCGACGAGTTCGGGAATCGTCAGCTTCATCAGCGGCAGGAAAATGCGTTCGACGGCCTTGCCCATCCACGCATCTTCTTGCGGCGGCTTGCCGACAACCGTCGTGGCATAGATCGGATCTTTTCTATGCGTCGCGCAGGTGACGTGAAAAACCGGGTACTCGTCTTCGAGCGAATAAAAACCTGTGTGATCGCCGAATGGCCCTTCTGTGCGCAACTCGTCGAGATTGACGTAGCCTTCGAGCACGATCTCGGCGTTGGCCGGAACCTCCAGATCAACCGTCTCGCATTTCACCAGTTCGACCGGCTTCTGCCGCAGAAATCCGGCGATGATGAATTCTTCGACATCGGGCGGCGCCGGCACAATCGCCGAAAACGTGAGCGCCGGATCGGTGCCGATCGCCACGGCAACGTCCATTTTTCCAGACGGACGATCTCCCGCAGCCAGCATCGATCCGCCTGATGATCGGGCCATGATGTCGACCGCCTGGCGCCGAGGCTCGTCGGCGCTCCCGTTGATCGCGACCGTCTGGCGCATGCGCTCGCGATAATGCTCGGCCGCAACTTTCTGCCGCTGCCAGTGCATCCCGGTCGTGCGCTCGTCATAAATCTGCATGCGATACATGCCGACGTTGCGCTTCCCGGTCTTCGGATCGCGTGTAATCACGCAGGGCAGCGTGATGAATCGCCCCGCATCTTTTGGCCAGCATTGCAGGATGGGAAAATCGAGCAGCGAAAAATTGTCGCGCTTGATCACTTCTTTGCACGGGCCGGTCGCGACCGTCTTCGGGAACAATTTGCCCATCTCGGCGAGCATGGGCAACATTTTCATTTTGTCGAGAAAGCCTTGGGGAGACTTCACGTCCATGAAGGCGCGTATGCGCTCGGAGATTTCATCGAGCCGATTCACTTCCAGCGCTAGCCGCATGCGGCGTGCCGAACCAAACTGGTTCATGAGCAGTTGCGCGCCCGGGTAGCCTTTCACGTTCTCGAAGAGCAGCGCTTTTCCACCGACGTTCCCTTCCCGGTCGCGGCTCTTCGAAACCCGATCGGCGATTTCCGTGATCTCTAATATCGGGTCCGCATCGATGCGGATGCGCTTCAGTTCGCCCGCTCGGTCGAGCGCTTTGATCCAGTCGCGCAGATCGTCGTAAGCCAAAATTCCTCCTGGAAGGCCAGACGATTATATGACGGCGCGCTGCTTTTCCCCGTCTTCCTGCCGCTCCACTCTTCCACATTTCGCGCCCTGCGACTACGATATGGAAATCATTCAGCATCAACCAGCGTTTGATCGACAACATGATCGCGAATTGACCGGTGGACCGATGATCCGTTTCAAAGTGAACGGCAAAGATAGAACCTTCGACGGCGATCCCGACATGCCGCTGCTCTGGTATCTGCGCGACGTGGCGCAACTCACGGGAACAAAGTTCGGCTGCGGCATGTCGCTCTGCGGAGCCTGCACCGTGCATCAGAACGGCGCGGCCATCCGCTCCTGCGTCACTCCGATGAAAGAGGTCGGCGGCGCCGAGATCACGACCATCGAAGGCATCGCTCCGATGCATCCCGTACAGCAGGCATGGATGGAAATCCGCGTCCCGCAATGCGGCTACTGTCAAACCGGCCAGATCATGCAGGCGATCGCGCTGCTAAAGGAAAACAAAAATCCGAGCGATCAGGATATCGACGTCGCCATGTCGGGCAACATCTGCCGCTGCGGAACTTATCAGCGAATTCGCGCCGCGATTCATGAGGCGGTTAAGCATCAGGCGGCGAAGGAGACGGCATGAATCTCATCGAAAATGTCAGCCGTCGAACCGGCCCGCACGTCAGTCGACGAGGGTTCTTGCAAACCGCTCTCGCCAGCGGCGCTTTTGTGCTCAGCGTCCGCTTCGTTCGACAGCCGCTCTTTGCCGCCGAAGGCGAAGCCGCCCCAGCCTTCGATCCCAGCCTGTGGATGTCGATCGCGGCGGACGGCACCGTCACCATCGTTGCCCATCGCTCTGAGATGGGATGCGGCAGCCGCACCGCACTCCCTCTGATCGTCGCCGACGAACTCGACGCCGACTGGTCGAAGGTCAAAATCGATCAGGCAATTGGCGATCCGAAATACGGCGAGCAAGATACCGACGGCTCGCACTCGGTTCGCAGCAACTTCGATTTGATGCGCCGCGTCGGCGCTACTGGCCGCGCAATGCTGATCAGCGCCGCCGCCACGCAGTGGGGCGTTCCGCAAGAAAAGTGCTCGACCGAGCCGCATTTCGTTGTACACGGCGCCACCGGGCGCAAGCTCGGCTACGGAGAACTCGCCGCCGCTGCCGCCAAACTTCCTGTTCCGACAGCAGAAAATCTGCCACTCAAGAAACGACCTGAATGGCGCTACATCGGCAAAGAAAGTAATTCTCTATTCGACCTTCGCGAGATCGTCACCGGTCAGGCGATCTTCGGCATGGATGCGGCCATGCCCGGTATGGTCTTTGCATCGGTTGAGCATCCGCCTGTGCTCGGACAAAAGATAAAGTCCTACGACGACAAGGCCGCGCTTCGGGTCGTGGGAGTGCAGAAGACGTTGACCATCGACACTTTCAAGCCGCCGCATCAGTTCCAACCGCTTGGTGGAGTCGCCGTAATCGCCGATAACACCTGGGCTGCATTCCAGGGACGCAAGAGTCTCAAAATTGAATGGGGCGGCAGTCCACATTCGGTATACAACTCGGCGCCGTTTCGGAAGACGCTCGAAGCCACTTCGCGGCAGCCGGGCAAGGTCGTGCGCAACGTGGGTGATGTGGATGCGGCTTTTCGTCAGAGCGGCAAGTCCGGCGGAACAATCGTCGAGGCTGAGTTCTACACTCCGCACCTGGCGCACGTTTCCATGGAGCCGCCCGTAGCGGTCGCCGAATATCGCGACGGAAAAGTCCTGGCTTGGGCTCCCACGCAGAATCCGCAAGCCGTGCAAGAGACAATCGCTGCCGTATTAGGCATTAAGAAAGAAGATGTCATTTGCCATGTCACGCTGCTCGGCGGCGGCTTCGGTCGCAAGTCAAAACCAGATCAAGTGGCGGAGGCCGCCGTTCTTTCGAAGCAACTCGGCAAGCCCGTGAAAGTTGTCTGGAGCCGCGAAGACGATATTCACTTCGATTTTTTTCACTCCGTCGCTGCCATGTACATGAGAGCCGCGATCGGCTCGGATGGCAAGCCCACCGCATGGTTGCAGCGCACCGTCTATCCTCCGATCAATTCCACCTTTGACGCGTCCGCCAAATATGCCGACGACGAGATGGGCCTGGGATGGAACAACCTTCCCTTCGATATTCCCAACCATCGCGCCGAAAATGGTCCCGCCGATTATCACGTGCGCATCGGTTGGCTACGAAGTGTGGCGAATATTTATCACGCATTCGCGATTCATTCTTTCGCCGACGAACTTGCCCACAATGCTAAGAGAGACTCGGTCGAATACCTGCTCGATCTGATTGGCCCACCCCGCATCGTCAAACTTGACCTCACCGGCGACGAAGCGGAAGACGCCAAGACTTTTCCGCTTGACACCGCTCGCCTGCGCCGCGTGGTCGAGGTCGCAGCCGAGAAATCTGGCTGGGGCAAAAAGCCTAGGGGCAAAGGTCGCGCCCTGGGCATCGCGGCCCATCGCAGCTTCCTTACTTATGTCGCGACTGTGGTTGAAGTCGAAGTCGACAACCGGGGACAGGTGCACATTCCGAATGTATGGACTGCAGTCGATGCAGGCACCATCGTCAGCCCCGACAATGTCCGCAACCAGTTCGAGGGAGCGGCTGTGTTTGGAACGAGCCTCGCATTATTCGGAGAAATTACTGCAACCAACGGAGTCATCGACCAGAGTAATTTCAATAATTTTCAGATCGCCCGTATGAACCGCGCTCCGCGCCACGTCGACGTGACGATCGTAGAGAGCGAAGCGCCGCCCGCTGGAGTGGGCGAACCCGGCGTGCCGCCGTTTGCGCCAGCTCTGTGCAACGCGATTTTTGCCGCGACTGGCCGGCGGGTGCGCGAACTACCATTGTCGAAAACGAAACTGGCGTAAGGGAAGAATTCTCGATGAACAAATTGAATAGATTACTCGCGCTCCTTCTCCTCTTCGTGGGAGGCTTCGCCACCGCGCAGGAAATCACCGTGGCCGCCGCCGCCGACATGAGCGCTGCGCTTCCCCAACTTGTCGATGCCTACAGCAAGAGAACCGGACAAACGGTCAAATTCTCGTTCGGCGCGTCCGGCAATTTGACCAACCAGATTCGCAACGGCGCGCCCTTCGATGTCTTCCTATCCGCCGATGAAGAATTTCCCCAACAATTAATCGCCGAAGGGCTGGCAGCGAAGGAAACGCTGTATCGTTATGCGGTCGGCCGCCTGGTGTTATGGGTGCCGAATGATTCGCCGCTCGATCTATCGAAACTCGGCATGAACGCTCTGCTCGATCCGTCGGTCAAGAAAATTTCCATCGCCAATCCTGCGACTGCGCCCTACGGCCGCGCGGCAGCGGCGGCGCTGCGGCACTTCGGAATCTACGATCAGGTTGCCAGCCGCCTCGTCATCGGAGAAAACATTTCGCAGGCCGCGCAGTTCGTCGAATCGGGCAATGCCCAGGCCGGACTCGTGGCACTCTCCCACGCGCTCGCCCCCGCAATGAAAGATAAAGGCCGGTATTGGCGGGTTCCGCTCGATGCCTATCCCCCGCTGAACCAAGCAGCCGTCGTGCTTTCAAAATCTAAACAGCAGGATGCAGCCCGAAAGTTTCTGCAATTCCTGAGTTCTCCCGAAGCCAGGTCCCTGCTCGCGCAATACGGGTTCACTTTGACTGCGGAAAAACCCTCCCTGGGAGAAATAATGAAATGAACTGGGAGGCGTTCTGGTTGACCGTCCGCCTCGCAGCCGTCGTCGCAGCGCTGCTTGTCGCGATCGGAATTCCCATCGCTTACTGGCTGACCTACTCGCGCTGGCGCTGGAAGTTTCTGGTCGAAGCCGCAGTCGCGCTGCCCATCGTGCTGCCGCCGACCGTTCTCGGCTTCTATGTTCTCGTGGCGCTCGGATCACGCAGTCCGCTCGGCCGCTGGTGGGAGTCGCTCACTGGCCGCACGCTTGCCTTTACTTTCGAGGGACTGGTGATCGGTTCCTTGTTATACAGCCTGCCGTTTGCCGTGCAACCATTCGCTGCATCCTTCGGAGCGGTCGACCGCACACTACTGCAAGCGTCGGCATCGCTCGGACACTCGCCGCTGCAGACTTTTCGCCGCATCGTGCTTCCACTCTCACAAGCCGGGCTGATCACGGGATTTGCGCTGAGCTTCGCGCACACGCTCGGCGAGTTTGGAGTGGTGCTTATGGTTGGAGGCAATATCCCCGGCGTAACCCGCACCCTCTCGATCGATATTTACGATCAGGTGCAGGCCGCGAATTATTCCAGCGCGAACCGGACGGCTTTATTTCTGCTGGTCGTGTCATTTCTCATTCTGTCGATCGTCTTCGGGTTGAATCGATACGGCCTCAACCGGCGTACTTGGGCGTTGAGCCCATGGCGGTGAAGGTCCCGCTCGCACCGCCAGCCGCACCAACCATGTCGCCACTGCCAATTTCTTCCGATCTTGAAGTCCGCATCCGCAAACGCTTTCCCCATCCCGAAGGCAGCTTCCTTCTCAACGTTCATTTCCGCGCCCTCGCCGGGTTCACGATTCTCTTCGGAGCGTCAGGCGCGGGCAAAACCACGCTGCTCGATTGCATTGCCGGCCTGGTCGATCCTGACGACGGCCGCATTGTCGTCGGCGGCGAAGATTTCTATGACGCGGAGAAGAAGCTGAATGTCGCCGCGTGGAAGCGCAACATTGGCTATGTTCACCAGGACCTGGCGCTTTTCCCTCACCTGACTGCCGAAGAAAACGTCGCCTATGGCCTGCGCAAGTTGAGCCGAGCGGAAAGACAAACCAGCAGCCGCGAGATGCTTCAAGCGTTCCACATCGAACATTTGCGCGATCGCAGGCCCGCGCAAATTTCCGGAGGCGAGCGCCAACGTGTCGCGCTGGCGCGCTCGCTCGTGACCGAACCACGCGCCTTGCTGCTCGATGAACCTCTGTCTGCGCTCGACCGTCCGACCAAGTCTTCTCTGGTCGGCGATCTTCGCAAGTGGAACCAGAACCACCGCGTCCCGATTCTCTTCGTCACCCACAACGGCGAGGAAGTATTTGCTCTCGGCGATGAAGTCGTTATGCTGGACGGCGGAAAAATCGTCGCCCAAGGCCTGCCGCATGACGTGATGCGGGCTCCGCGGCTGGAGACAGTCGCAAACCTCGCCGGATTCGAAAACATTTTCGACGCCAGCGTGCGAGCACTGCACGAAGCTCGCGGCACCATGACCTGCCATCTAAGAAAAGGTACGGTGGAATTAGAAACGCCGCTGGTGCGGGCAGAGGTCGGTTCGCTTCTGCGCGTGGGCATTCAGGCTGGCGATTTGCTGCTGGCCACAGAAGAGCCTCACGGGCTAAGTGCTCGCAATATATTGCCGGGAACAATCCGCCGTCTCGCGCAAAGAGACGTCATCGTCGCGGCCATCATCGAATGCGGAGGCACCGACTTCGAAGTGCACCTGACGCTGGCGGCACGCGACGCCCTCCAATTGCGCCCCGGCAAAGCGGTGTGGGTCGTCGTGAAAACGCATTCCTGTCACTTGATGGGCATCTAACAAGTCAAAGCGCGACGCTGCTGTTTTTCCTAAGAGCTAACTTCCCCGTTTTTCCCGTCACCTGCCCCTTGCTACCGGTCACCCGAACCCTCCTCCATCACGATCACAGCTACCCACTGACCGTACTCTTCTTTGTGAAAAGTAATTGTTCCGCCCAGACGTTGGGCAATTTCTTCGGGCGGCAAATCGCGATGATAACCGAAAAACTTTTCCTTCACGCGTTGCCAGGCATCCCAATTCTCAAGCAGGGGATGCGGCGGCTGATACTTGGTGGAAAAAACTAGAGCCAGATCAAACCGGCCTGGAACCGCGGCGGCCAGGTCGACCTGCGGAGCCGAAAAATCTTCGACGCGTACCACCCGGAAATGCTGACCCGCGCTAACATAACCCAGCCACGGCCGAGTGAGTTCGTCGGACGCGGGCCAGGCGGTGAGCACGCGCGCGCCCGGATATCGCATGGCGAGGAAGCGACTCGCCTCCGCATGCAGGACGACGTAGTCGCGATACGCCAGATTATCTTCGAGAGAAAATCCATAGGGCGGATTGGTGAACAAGCCAGCGACAAAAGCAATGGCGACTGCAACTCCAATCAACTTCCAATGGCGCGCGCGCCGCCACAGAGTTGAGACCATCACCAGTATCACCAGCGGAATAACCGGCAACATATAGCGCGCTAGAACCGCTCCTCCCACCACCGACATGAAGGCGAGATAGGCGAACGCGACGGAAAGAAATGCTGCCTGCACCCAGAAAGGGATCCGTGGGCGCGCGACCTGGCCCGTAACTCGGCCCACGGTCAGCGGCGGACGAAGCATGGCCAGCAAGCCCGCCAGCGTGAGTAGATACAACCCAAAATATCCGAAGAGTTGCCAAAGCCTCATTCCAAAAGCCAGCGGAATGCGCAGCGGGTTCAGAGTGGCGGCAACATTGTAGCGAAAAAATTCGGGATTACCGAGCAGAAAGCCGGTCCTTAAATAATGATAGGCATACCAACCGGCCAGAGGCGCGACGGGGAGCAGCAGATGCAACCATCGCGTCCGCCGACCCGTGGGCGGCAGAATTTCCTTGAGTCGCACAGCATTGCGCAGGCAATAACCGAACAGTTCCCATCCCGCCAGCGCGAGCGGCGCCAAGATCGCCGTCTCTTTCGCCAACACCGCCGTCGAGAACCAAAGCGCTGTGCCCCACGGACGATCCGCCAAGTAGTCGGCCAGAGCCCAAAACGTCAGGCCAGCCGCAGCCAGATCCACCTGCGCCAGCGAACTCTCGGTGAAATACACGGGATAGACAGCCAGCAGCGCGGTCGTCGCCCACGCCACGGGCAAATTAGCGGCGGTGCGAGAAAGTCGAAACACTCCGACCAACGAGAAGGCGCTCACCGCCAGCATGGCGGTACGCGTGACCCGTGTTGAATATCCGAAAATGCGCCACGCCAGCGCCAGCCACGCCATCACCAGCGGAGGATGGGCATTCGAAATCGTCGACTGTGGAATCAGCGATCCGGTGAGAAATAAATCTCGCGCTGCCGGAACATAATAGCCAGCTTCATCCCAGAAATAAGGAAGGCGCAGCAGCGGCGCATGCAGCAGCATCAATCCAACAAAAAAAAGTGCAAAGAGAAAAAACTGCTGTGACCACTCGGACGCCGCGGTCCGAGATTTCGTTTTCGGGTCGGCGCGCTGCGTCCTTGACCGGCCCATTAGTGGATGGGTCCGCCCGGCGCTCGCGGATCAAGTTTGATCTCGCCAAACGCGGACTCGTAGTTCATGACGTTCTGCTGCAAGAGCGCCGTGAGCGCCTTGGCTTGTTGCGGGCTGAGATAAATTCCCTGAAAGTTTCGCATCTCCGCTTGCGTCTCGGAGCTTTGCTGCATGGTCCCGAAAACCAGGAAGAAATCCCAAACATTGACCCGTATCTGCACGCTGTTGGCATAGGTCTCGCGGTAGTCGGGCGTTTGCACGAACTTCACATTAGGTTGGATCGCCGTATTCATGACTCGCAGTGTAACGCGTGAGCTAATACCGGAGCAAAGAGCAGGCGGATCGGCATACCGGCGGTTCTCGCGCGCGGGCGAAACGATCGAGCCACGTACACACCTGTGACCGAACCCTATATCGCCAAAGCCGCGCCCATAAGCCAATTTCCTCGCAAATTAACCCTCCTTTAACACTAGCGCAACATTGCTGCAACACAGTCTCTCTAATGTCGCAGGGGAACCATCACAACAAAGATCTTTCTAAGCGAAGCTTGTGAGAGCGTGTGCGGCTCTCTCTCTGGCCATGGAAAATTTGGCGGCAGCCGACGAAGCGCGTTACCCCGACCTTATCTACGTGGTCGAAGACGACCCGGATGTGTCGCAACTGATCGAACACAACCTGCGCACCGCTGGCTATGAAGTCGCGACATTTTTTTCCGGAGCGCCTGTAGTTCCGATGGCAGCGCGCGCGCAGCCGTCCCTCTTTCTTCTCGATATTATGTTGCCCGGCATCAGCGGCTTCGATCTCTGCCGCCAAATTCGCCAGCACGAACAACTGGCCAAGACTCCCATCATTTTTCTTTCCGCCCGAACCCAGGAACCCGACCGCCTGCAAGCGTTTGACGTCGGCGGCGACGGATACATCACCAAACCCTTCAGTCCGCGCGAATTGCTTGCCCGTATCCGCAACGTGCTCCGCATCGCTCCTGAAGCTCCTACTCACGAGAAGATCCAGCTGGGAGAGTTGGAGATCGACATCGCTTCCATGACGGTGCGCGTCGCGGGCAAGACCGTGCTCACCACGGTGCGCGAATTCCGCCTTCTCGAATATCTGGCGCGCCACCGCGGCCGCGTCTTCACTCGCGATCAGTTGCTTGACGCGGTGTGGAAAGAAGGCTCGTTTGTGACTCCACGCTCGATTGACGTCTTCGTGCGGCGTCTGCGGGAGAAGATCGAGCGCGATCCGCGCCATCCCCGCTATTTAAAGACCCTGCGCGGGATTGGCTACCGCTTCGAAAACGGCCGCTGACGGCGCTGCGCCGGCTCTGACTCGATCTCGGATCGCTGGCGCTCGACGACGGCGCTGGCTGTGGCGCCGCCGGGCGGGTTGCGAATTTCATGAAATCCGATTCCGCGAGGCGGGAGGGATGCAGTTCGCCGCCCAGGCCAAAGAATCGGCAGAAGCTCATCATCAGCGGACGCCAGCGCAGCGGATCGATGTGCGGACGGCCGTCACCCACCAGCAACTTCTCGTCGACGTGCAGCTTCACGATGTGTACCTCGAAAGCATTGGCGTTCACGTTTTTGCCGAAGGAACGAAAATCGTGGACGATGCCCTCCATTTGTACCGGACACTCGTTCACACGAGGCGGAGCAACCGCCTCCGACGGCGCCGCCGTGAACCCCGCGATACCGAATTTATCCGGTTCATGGCGGTAGCCCCACTGACGCTTTATCTCCGGCACCGGATTTCTGGCGGTGGTGAGAGCGAGGCGATCAACGTGGCTTGCCAGATCTTCGGACGGCAGATTGATAACACACTCTCGCGTGCGGATGAGGTTGTCGGAGGTCTGCCCCATTTGGCCGAGCCCGAGCATGCAGCTCCAGCCCAACCACCATGCCGACGACATGGGGGCGAGATTCGGCGAGCCGTCCGGGTTCATGGTGCTGATTAGCGCAACCGGAGTTCCGAAGTAAAGAATAGTTGGCTCGATCGTCTTGTGCATGATGGTCTTGTGCATGACCTCACGATATCGGCGAACGCGCGGACGCCGCTATCCACATCTTGCGGTCAAACCACAAATCTCGGGGCGCAAGGCAGTCCTCTATTTACGATTGTTCCTGCTATCCTAGTAACCTTCGCTTACCGAGGCACTCATGAAAATCAAGTCGTTGACATCGACGTTGCCGCTCGCAATCTTGCTGGCGATTTCTGCCGCGGCCCAGAGTCCTTCCCACTTCGACGGCCAGTCCTGGTGGAATCACATTAAATTTCTCGCCGACGACAAACTTGAAGGGCGCGACACGGGAAGCCGCGGCGAGCGCGCAGCGCAGAAATACGCGGTCGAACAACTCAAGCGCGCAGGCGCAGAACCTGCCGGCGTAAAGGGCTTCTACCAGTTCGTCAAATTTGTCTCACGCCAGATCGTCGAAAAAGATTGCAGCCTCGCCCTCCTCCGCGACGGCCATCGCGAACCGCTCACGCTCGGCGAAGATGCCATCATCAGCACGCGCTTCATGCCCGCACCGGAGGTCGAAGCGCCGCTGGTTTTCGCCGGCTACGGACTCAAAGTTCCGGAGAAGGATTACGACGACTTCGCCGGCCTCGACGTCCGCGGCAAGATCATCGTGATTCTCGCCGGCTCGCCCTCTGAAATCCCCGGCGCGCTGGCCTCCCATTACCAGACCGCCGCCGAGCGCTGGAAAGTCCTTCGTGCCGCCGGCGCGATCGGCATCGTTTCACTGCCGAACCCTGCCTCCATGGATATCCCCTGGTCGCGCATGGCGCTCAACCGCGCCCATCCCTCGATGGATCTCGACTATTCCGAGTTCAACGAAACCGAGGGCGCGAAGATAGCCGTCACCGTCAATCCTGCGAGCGCCGAAAAAATCTTGGCGGGCTCCGGCCACACCTTCGAAGAAATCGCTGCTCTCGGCAAAGATCGAAAGCCATTGCCGCATTTTCCGCTCACTGTTTCGCTCGCAGCAAAAACCAGAGTCGATGTCACCAGAATCGAGTCGGCCAACCTCGTCGCCAAAATTCCCGGCAGCGACCCTCGACTCAGAGACGAATATGTTGTCCTCTCTGCTCACCTCGATCACATCGGCATCGGAGAGCCGATCAACGGCGACCGCATCTACAACGGAGCCATGGACAACGGTTCTGGCAGTGCCCTCGTTCTCGACATGGCCGAGAGTTTCCGCAAGAATCCGGAAAAATTGCGCCGCTCGATCCTCCTCGTCTTAGTCACTGGAGAAGAAAAAGGTCTGCTCGGCTCGAAATATTTTGCCGCTCATCCCACGGTTCCGCCGAAATCCATCGTCGCCGACGTCAATGTCGATATGTTCCTGCCCATCGTCCCGCTCAAGCTTCTCACGGTCTGGGGCGTCGACGAATCCGATCTCGGCGATCGGGTGCGCGAGGTTGCGCAAACGCTTGGCGTAGGGGTGCAATCCGATCCCGAGCCATTGCGTAATGTTTTCGTCCGCAGCGATCAGTACAATTTCATCCGCCACGGAATACCTTCGGTCATGATGGGCGTTGCTCCCCAGCCCGGCACTCCCGAGGGGAAACTTTTCCAGGACTGGTTCACCCAGCGCTATCACGCGCCCTCCGATGACGTGAATCAACCGGTCGACCTTGCCACGGCTGCGAAATATGAAGAGATCGTCCGAGCCTTGCTCATCAACATCGCCAACGGCGATCATCGTCCGGAGTGGAAGCCAGATAGTTTCTTCCGCCGATACGCGGAAGTTGCGACAATGAACCAGATTCCAGAAGACAGCTGGTGGCGATTTCGCCAGAGGCACGCCACAGCAGCTCTGACTGCTACTTTTTGAGAACCGCAACATTAGTTTTGAGGAGAAAACTTGAGCGACTATCTCTTATCCGTGCTCTTAGGAATCGTCGAAGGACTCACCGAGTTCCTTCCCGTCAGTTCGACCGCCCATCTTCGCCTTTCCGAAGTCCTGCTCCACGTGCCGCTCGATAGCGGCTATTGGAAGATGTATTCGATCGTCATCCAGCTGGGCGCGATCCTGGTGCTGCCAATATATTTCTGGAGCCACATCGTCAAGCTCTTTTCCACATTCCCCCAAGGCGAGAAAAAGGACTGCACGATCCTGACTCATCCCCTGAGCCTGGTCATGATCGCATTCGTGATCACCGCCGGTCCGTCTTACCTGCTGACCAAAGTGATCGGCAAGAACCTCGAAAGTCTTTACGTGATGGGGACAGCCCTGCTGCTCGGCGGCATCGTGATGTGGATCGTCGACGCCATGAAAGCTCCCTGGGAAAAAGCCGGGCCGGGAGCGCCGGGCTCTCCCATCCACACATGGAAAATGGACGACATCCACGGCGGCCAAGCCGTGTGGATTGGCGCCTGCCAGATTCTCTCCGGCGTTTTTCCCGGCACCTCGCGCTCCATGTCTACGATCGCCGCCGGTCAGCTGGCCGGAATGTCGCGCGCCGCCGCGCTCGAATTCTCCTTTTTTCTATCCATGCCAACCATGGCGATGGCCACGCTTTACACGCTCTTCAAATCGATCCACGGCGGCAAAGATGAGAATCCCATCGGCGTCGCGCAAATCACAAACCACGAGTGGGTCATCCTCGCCATCGGCTTCGTTGTCTCCTTCATCGTCGCCTACGGAGCGGTGGCGTGGTTTATGGCGTGGGTTCGCAAGCGCGGCTTCGCTCCCTTCGCCGTATATCGCATCGTGCTCGGAATCGCCGTGCTGGCATGGGCTGCGGGAATGATCGCACATTGATTTTCGAACATTGATCTTCCAACAATGATCTCCGAACAATGATCTCTTGCGCGCGCGATGGCGGGTCCCCACATTCGCCATCTGCCATTTACAATTACTGCGACGAGGATTCCAATCGACATGATGCCATCGGCTCGACCCAGCATCGCTAAAACTATGCTCTTATTCCTTACCTCACTTCTTCCCCTCGGAGCCTTCGCCATCGGCTCTGTCAATTCCGCTCTCGCGGCCGTCTCTGAGTTTGGCCCAGGCAATCCTTTTTATGCGCCCAGCGCGCTGCCCTTCCACGCACCGCCCTTCGACAAAATAAAGGACGATGACTTCCAGCCCGCGATCGAAGCAGGCATGGCGCAGCAACAGGCCGAAGTCCTAGCCATCGCCGATAATACTGTCCCTCCCACCTTCGACAACACGATCGTGGCCATGGAAAAGTCCGGCCAGTTGCTCGATCGTGCCACCTCCGTCTTCTTCGGAATCACCGGCGCGAACACCAACCCCACTTTGCAAAAGATTAGAACCATCGAGGCTCCCAAACTCGCCGCGCATCAGGATTTCGTTTACCTCAACGCGAAGCTTTTCGCACGTGTAGCCGCCATCTATAAGCAGCGCGCCGATCTTCATCTCAATCCCGAGTCGCTTCGCCTCGTGGAACGCTACTACGACGATTTCGTGCACGCCGGCGCCAACCTTTCCGAAGCTGACAAGACTGAGCTCAAGAAAATCAACGAAGAGATGTCATCGCTTTCCGACGCCTTCAACACCAAGCTCCTGGCCGCGACCAAAGCCGGAGCCTATACAACCACCGACAAAGCCGGGTTAGCCGGCCTCTCCGAGGCGCGCATCGCGGCGCTGGCGCAGACCGCGAAAGATCGCAAGCTTGAGGGCTTCGTGATCCCGCTCCAGAACACCACCCAGCAGCCCGACCTCGCTTCGCTCAGCAATCGCGACACGCGCCAGGCCATTTTTGAGCACTCCTGGAATCGCGCCGAGCGCGGCGACGCGAACGATACGCGCGACACCATTGCTCGGCTCGCTCAGTTGCGCGCGCAGAAAGCGAAGCTCTTGGGTTTCCCGAGCTTCGCCGCCTGGAAGCTAGAAGATCAGATGGCCAAAACGCCGGAAGCGGCGTTGCAGTTCATGGATGCCATCGTCCCCGCCGCGACCGCGCAGGCTGCCCGTGAAGCCGCCGATATACAGGCCGTCATCGACGCCGAGAAAGGTGGCTTCCAGGTCCAGGCTTACGATTGGAATTTCTACTCTGAGCAAGTCCGCAAAGCTCGCTTCGATATCGACGATGCCGAGGTCAAGCCCTACTTCGAACTCTACAGCGTCCTCCAGAACGGCGTCTTCTACGCCGCCACCCAGTTATACGGCATCACTTTCAAAGAGCGCCACGACATTCCCGTTTACCAGCCCGACGTCCGCGTCTTCGAAGTCTTTGACACGGATGGTAAACATCTGGCTCTCTTCTATTGCGATTATTTCAAGCGCGACAACAAGAATGGCGGAGCGTGGATGTCGCAGTTCGTAGGCCAGTCGCACCTGCTGGGAACGACCCCGGTCGTCTACAACGTGGCCAATCTGCCTAGTCCCGCAGCCGGCGAACCCGCGCTTATCAGCTTCACTGACGTCGTCACTATGTTCCATGAGTTTGGTCATGCGCTGCATGGCATGTTTTCCGACGCCGAATACCCCGCTCTCTCCGGCACTTCGACGGCGCGCGACTTCGTCGAATTTCCGTCGCAGTTCAATGAGCATTGGGCCCTTTATCCCACCATCTTTTCGCACTACGCGAAGCACTATAAAACCGGCGCGCCCATGCCCGAAGCGCTTGCCGCAAAGATCAAGAAGGCGGAAATCTTCAACAAAGGTTACTCGATGACCGAGCTCCTCGCCGCCGCCGAGCTCGACATGCAGTGGCACTTCCTGCCGCCAACGGCTCCGCTTCAGAATCCAGACGAGTTCGAGAAACAAGCGCTCGACAAAACTCACCTCAACGTCAGCTACGTGCCGTCCCGTTACCGCTCCAGCTATTTCAGCCATATCTGGGAGAGCGGATACAGCGCTGGCTACTACGCCTACCTTTGGACCGAAATGCTAGCCGACGACGCCTACCAGTGGTTCAACGAGCATGGCGAACTAACCCGCACGAACGGAGATCGCTTTCGCCAGATGGTGTTGTCACGGGGGAACACCGAAGACTTAGCCAAAATGTATGAAAAGTGGCGAGGCACGCCACCAAATTCGAAGGCGATGCTGAAGTATCGCGGGCTGGAAGGCGCGCCGCCCGCGAAGTAGCGCCGGGCGCGGTCCATAATTCGGGGGTGTTGTAAGGCTATAGTTTTGAGGGCCACGGGCGTGCGCCATGCAGCCGGCGCAACCCTGTCAGGACTTCGCCGAAGATGCGATACGCGGCAATATAAGGGGTTCCCGAAATCACCAACTCTCCTGTGCCAAGCTCGGCAAACGCCCAGGGCAGCAAGAACATCTCGCATTCCCCGCCCGAACCCAACTCGCCATCCCGCCCCCTCTCCCCGCATTGCCCGAATCCTCACTTCTTGGCATAATTATCAAGCTCTGGCCATGTAACGACGCTGTCGGGAAAATCTTGCTCCAGCAACGCCGTCGCTGCCCAATGACATTTTTCTCGAAGATCTTTTCGCCCACCAGGAACCGGCGTCTGAATGAGCTCATCGGTTTCCTGTTGTGCGTCTCCGCGCTCCTCCTTTTCCTCGCGCTCGCGTCTTATTCGCCGCTCGATCCGTCGCTCAACAGCGCCTCCATCCTCACCGGCTCGCACGCTGCCCGCAACTGGATCGGCATTCTCGGAGCCTATCTCTCCGACCTCGTCCTGCAAATCTGGGGAGTCGGGTCGTTTCTGCTTCCGGTTTTTATGGCGATGGTGGGCGCGCGCTGGTTCCGCTCGCGCGCCGTGCAAACTCCCCTCGCAAAATCGCTCGGCGGAATCTGGCTGCTGCTCTTCGTGCCCGCGCTCCTCGCCATTCTGCCCGGCCATCTGCGCTGGATGGGCTCGATTCCGATCGAAGGCCTGGTCGGCCGCATCGTTGGCGATGTCTTAATCCGTTATCTCAACGTCGCGGGCGCCTATATTGTCTGCACGACAGTTCTAGCCGTCGCGCTCTATCTCACCACCGCATTCTCCTTCTCAGCCATTGAACTCTGGGCACCCACCCGGTTCGCTTTCCTCGTGGCGCTGAAAGAGCGCTTCAAAGACTGGCAGGACGAGCGCGAGCGCCAGCGCCAGCAGAAAGAACTGGAAAAGCGCCGCGCCGAAAAACCAACCGTCACCACGCAACTCGTGCCCGCGCGCCAGCGTCCGGAGAATCTGCGCCAGGAATCTCCGCACAACGATTTCCAGCGACAGGAAACTGACACCGGACTCGCGCCGAGCGCCAGTCGCGCCGCGAACGCTCCTCGCACCGGTATCGAACGCATGAGCGAGGAAGACGAAGCCGCCTTCGCACCCGGGCCTTCCTCGCCAGGCCACGCTGCCGCTAGCGGCGTCGAAGTAACCGACCGCGGCGACTCCGAGCGCAAAGCGAAGACGACTCTCCCGAAGATCGCCGGCAGTTACAAGCTGCCGCCATCGAGCCTGCTGCACCGCCCTGATGAGCAGCAGGCCGTCCACGAAGAAGAGCTCAAGCTTATCGCGCAGGTTCTTACCGCCAAATACGCCGAGTTCGATGTTCTCGGCCAAGTCACGCAAATCAATCCCGGACCAGTCGTCACTACGTTCGAGTTCAAACCTGAGGCCGGAATCAAATACAGCCGCATCATCGGACTCACCGACGATCTCTGCCTCGCGCTGCGCGCGGAAAGCATTCTGGTCGAGCGCATGCATGGCAAGAGCACGGTCGGCATCCAGGTGCCCAATCGGGATCGTGAAATCATCTGGCTGCGCGAGAACATCGAGTCGCAAGAATTTCTCGGCACGAAATCCAAGCTCACGCTGGCGATGGGCAAAGATATCAACGGACGCATCGCCGCTGCCGACTTAGCCGGCATGCCTCACCTGCTGATCGCGGGCTCGACCGGCACGGGCAAGAGCGTGGCCATCAACGCCATGATCATGTCGATTCTCTATAAGTCGACGCCCGACGAAGTAAGACTGGTATTGGTCGATCCTAAGAGGCTTGAGTTGGGCAACTATGAAGGCGTCCCCCATCTCTATACTCCCATCATCACCGAGCCAAAGCTAGCCGCCAATGCGTTGCGCAACGCCGTCCGCGAAATGGAACGCCGCCTCAAACTGCTCGCTGCGAAAGGCGTTCGCAACATCGACAGTTACAATCGCCTCTTCGACGACACGCCTAGTTTATTCGGCGAGCAAGCAAATCCCGATGACGGTCCTATCCCGAAGATCGTCATCATCATCGACGAGTTAGCCGATCTAATGATGCTCGACGGCAACAACGTGGAAGAATCGATAACTCGACTGGCGCAGATGGCGCGCGCCGTTGGCATTCACTTGGTGCTGGCCACGCAGCGTCCATCTGTCGATGTAATCACCGGACTAATCAAAGCCAACTTTCCTGCCCGCGTGTCGTTCCGCGTAGCGACCAAAGTCGACTCGCGCACCATCCTCGACGCCAACGGCGCCGAATCGCTCTTGGGACGCGGCGACATGCTCTACCTACCGTCAGGGTCGGCACGCGTGCATCGACTGCATGCTCCCTACGTGACCGAAAAAGAAATCGCAGCCGTAGTCGAATTCTGGAAGGCGCAGGGCCAGGCGCAGTATCAAGAGAAATTCCTGGAGACGCCAAAAGAAGATCGCGAGCCATCCGCCGAGGGCGCCGACGACGCGGGAGAAATCTCAGCCGACGACAACGATCCTCTTTTCAACGATGCCGTTCGCCTGGTAATCGAATTTGGCAAAGCATCCACTTCCCTGCTCCAGCGCCGCTTGCGCATCGGCTACGGTCGCGCTGCGCATCTAATCGACCTGATGGAGCGCGACGGCATCGTAGGTGCTGCCGATGGCCCCAAGCCCAGGGAAGTCCTCAAACGCCCCGACTGGATCTCGGAAATCGAAGAGTCGATGAGATAGAGGAAATGGATGAATGTCGGCTTTCTGACCCCGGCTGCGAAGTAACTCAGGCGATCATTTTTGCGCAGCCGGCCCGCCCGTAAGTCCCCGCAAGGCAAGGATCGCTAACACCAGCACCGCCAGCAGCATTGCTCCCCACAAAACCCACTTGTGCCGCTCGGACCACGGACGCTCGTCGGGTCGTCCTGTATAGCCAGGATTTAGACTTTCCGCTCCCAAGACAACCTCTACCGCATCCGCCTCTTTGTGGAAGAACCGGGCGTAGTCGTAGATGGGTACCGATAACTTTTCATCGCCGTAATAAAGCCTGATCGCGCTCTCGCCTGCCGGATCGAAATAGATTCGCCGCTCGAGCGACTGCGGTTCGGCCTTCTCCACCTTCAGCGGCGCATTATCGCCATTGTCGATCTCGATCAGGATATGGAGTTCCTTACTGGCGCAGAAGTTGATCGCCAGGTCCTCCGACACCACTTCCTTGCCGCCACTCTTCATGCGAATGCGACTGATACTGCCACTCGAGCTGCAGAGCGGCGTCCCGTGCCGACCACTCACGCTGACGGCGCGCCGGAAGTTAACCACGTCCGCCGGAACCGTGAGCAGGATGCGTCCGACCGGAACCCCCGGATCAAGATCGCAAGCAATCCTGGTGGTTCGGTTGATCAGTTGGGGAGAGTTGCAACGGCCGGCGGAAATCCACGTCGCCTGCGTCTCCCGCCGCGCCGACGTAGTGGCGCCAGTAATATCGCCCGGAGAGATAGCCGGGGTAATGCTCACGTGCAGATAGCGAAAAGTTGCCATCGGCATGCGCAGCGCGAAGTTGTTGCCCAAGCCTTCGCGCGAAAAATCGTACAGAGTCGATGTGGAAAGCTTGCGCTCTGCTTCCCTTTCACTGCTGGCCCCGAGCGCATCGCTTCCGTACGCCGTGGCCGTTGCCACGAAGTTGGTGGCCTTTATATGAAGCTGCACCTGGCTGTACTCGGCCGCGCCACTCACATCGAGATCGAACTCAGTGTGTCCGCCCTGAACTCCGAGGTTCAGGATGCGCGCCGCCCGCTCTTCATTCGAAGACTGAGCCAGTTCTTCGCTGAGCGCGTAAGGAACCTGGGCATCTTTATCATAAAGTCGTACGTCCGAGAGATCGCCGCGAGCGTGTGCCCAGATGGCAGCGTCGACGACCAGATAGTTCTGCTTGTCCGGCTGCGAGATCGCGACGTCGCGCGTGTACCGAAGATATTCGCGCGCTGCCGCAACTGCGACGGTCCGGGCGAAAGCCAAACCGCACAGGAAAACACTCCCCAGGGCCAAGACGGCCAGCCGTTTGATCAACCGCGTCCGCCTCCTTCTTGACCGTGGCCTTTATCCTTATCTCGAGGAGACGACAGTTTCAGCCAGTCCTTCTGATACACAAACGATACCGCCAGCAGCAGCACGCCGAGAATCATGAAACTGAGGATGCGATAACCGCGATCGAGCTGTGAGACGTCGTAAATAAAGACCTTCAGAATCGTGGCTGCCATCAAGAACAACGCCTGCCAGCGGGAAAAAGCCGACTTGCGCCAGAAGCCGATCACCATGAGCAGCGCGCCATAAGCCATCCCTAACGCGGAGTAACTGAAATCTTCGGCGATCCGAAGTTGCTGCCGGGCCATCGCGTCCATATTCATTGTTCGCGGCGTCCACGCCCTAAGTCCATCGTTACTGCCATCGATCTGGCGCCCGTAGTAGTCGCCGATCTCGCGGCTCAAGCCCACCAGCGCCAACGCGTTCACGGCCAGCACCGCAACCGCGGCCAGTTGATTATCGGATTCGCCTTCGCGCTTCACACTGAACCAGGCGAGCAGCGCCAGCACCGCGATCGCCAGAAGGTAAGTTGCCATCCGGGAATTCAGCAGCACCGTGTCCACGACAAAGT
This sequence comes from Terriglobales bacterium, assembly GCA_036513715.1. GTDB lineage: Bacteria > Acidobacteriota > Terriglobia > Terriglobales > Acidobacteriaceae > Acidiflorens. Next base: position 70,441 of record DATBYM010000063.1, on the reverse strand, counting down.
TGTCGAAGAACAATAACCGCAACACGCCGAGGGCGAGCGCCGCGACTGCCAGATAGTGAAGTAGACCGGCGCCAATCCGATCGGCGACCCAAAGCAGCGCACCGGCTTCGACCAGCCAGCCCACGGTGATCCAGTGCCCGTCGAGCCGTATCGGAATCGCAATCGTAATCAGCGCGACGGCCAGCCCCAGATGAAGCAGGCGTAACGGCTCTGCCTCGGGCAATTCTTGCAGTGTGATGATGCGGCTCAGCCCAATGTGCACCGCCGCTAACGCCAGTGCAAACCAGGCCATGGCCGGCTTATCGATCTCCGCGATCATGCCGTAGGCTTGCAGAAAATACACGCCTGTGTTGATGAGGGTGAGCGCAAAAAGCGGACCCGAGAGAGAAGTTTTCCCTTGCGGAGTCTTCGAGACTAACGGAGCGACGGCAAAGATGGCGAAAAAGATAGTCGCAAAAGCCAACGTAAGCGCGAATTCGTAGCGGCGATAGTATTCGGCGTACCAGCCGATGTAGAGCACCAGCGTGCCCGCATAACTGAGCAACAGCAATCGCCGCCACGGCTTGAAGACAACCATGGCGACCGACGACGACGCGAGCAGCGTCACATAGGAGAACAACTCAACCTCGCGGTTCTGGCCGGTCGATAGCAGCAGCGGAGTAACGAAACCGCCAGTCAAGGCGATGGCGGCGAGTATCTCGGCATCCTGCTTAATCGCCAGCGCCGCGGTCGAAGCGGTCACGATCACCATGGCCGAAAATGCAACTGGGCTCGGAATCAGACTGTAGACCTGGAACGCAGCCCACAGCGAGAGATACAACGCTCCCACGCCGACCGCCTTCAGCGAGTAAGAAAATAACTGGTAACCACGCTTGCGAAAGCGTTCACTCCAAACGATAACCGCGATGCCAGCGAGTAATCCGATAGAGACGCGTCCCGCTGGTCCGATCCAGTTATTATCGAAGGCAAACTTGAGAAAGTACGAGACTCCGATCAGCACTGCCGAGATGCCGATTCGATTTAGCCAGTGCGAACCGATGCGCGATTCAAGATCCCCCTCGGCCTGCGCGTAGGGCGGCGGCGCGGAAGTCCGCGGAACCGTGAGCGGCGGAGCAACGGCCGGAACATGCGGCGCCGGCAAAGAGTGCGCAACCGGCGGAGTGGAAAGCGGTGTCAGAGGCGGCGCAGGGACGGGCGGCGCCGCAGATGATGGAAGCTCCACGCGCAACGCCGGTTCTTCCGCGGAGCCCTCAACCTTTGCTCCGCGCTCCAATCGCTCAACGCGCGCAGTCAGGTCACGAACCAGCGCGCGTAACGCTTGCAGGTCGCTATCGTGTGAGTTCACGGTTGGTCTAGCGGCAGAAAATCTCATCCACTATAGGCGAACCCGTGGGCTTTTGCACCTCCGTGTACGTGAGCCGAGGCAAGGCCCCCCGGCCGTTGACACGCCAGGTTTGCGCTCTTGCCCTGCGCTTATGGAAGTACATCTCACGCCCGAGCAGCAACATCGACCCGCGGAACTGGCTATCCATCCGGGCCGTGACGGGGATGCGCTTGCTCGGGAGGCGATAAGCCGCTATCTCGCCGAGGAGGCCCGCTTTATCGAAGCCGTCAAGCTGGGCGAGGCGGCGCTAGAGCGCGGCGAACATCTCACGCATGAGCAAGTGGGAAAGCGGATCGACCGGCTGTTCCAGGGCTGACGCGGATGCCGATCGAAGTCCGGTGGTTAACCCTCGCCGTCGACGACTTGGAACGCATATTCCGGCACATCGAGAAAGACAATCCCACTGCGGCTCGCGAAACTGTGAAAGCCATCTATAACAGCTGCGGCTTATCGAAGAATTTTCCCTACAGTGGACGCCCCGGAAAATCCCCGCCCTGTGTCTGCATAGAACGCAGACACGAGGACGGGCACTCTCAATTACGTTTTATTGGCCGCCGCTTGCTCCTGCGGCTTGCTGCTTGGCCTGCGCTTCGGCTTGATCAGCTGCCTGTTGCTGGTCTTGCAGGGTTTTTTCTGCCGTCGTATCGGGCGGCGGAGGCGGGACGTCGGACGCAGTGGTGGCGGTGTCTGGAGCCTTCGGCATACCGTCGGTGCCTTGTTTTTTCGCCAGTTCGCCCAGGCCGTTGTTGAGTTGCTCCGCGAAGTGGTTTTGCATTTCTTGCAGGTCGTCCACTTTCACGGCTACGGTTTGCCCGGCTGCGCAGTCTGACTTCTTGCTCGCCGAGACGCTGGCGTTGACGGTGTTGTCGGCATCGGGAGTGTCGGTCAGGCGGGTGAGGACGTCGCCGCCGGTCAGCCCGCACTCCTGGCCGTTCGCCATCACGGTGAGATTGTTGTCGACGACAAAGGTGCGCCGGGCTGGATCAAGCGCCGGAGGAACTTCGTCGGTTGCGGGCGTCGCCGATGGAGCTGAAGACGCTGGCGCGGAGGCCTGGCCGCCTGAACCGCTATCCTGATTCGCCTGCGCTTGCTGCGCGGCCAACTGCGCGCTCACTTCGTCGGCGATCGCCTGTTTGACCTCGGGAGTCAGTCCTACACTGGCCGAACCCGAAGCCGAGGAAGGAGGATATCCACCGTCGTCTCCGGAGCTCGCTGCCGCGTCGGCAGCAGCCTCCTGGCGGGCTTCGTAGGCGGACTGCAGCTCGGCTGCAATCAGATAATCCGTGAGCCAAAACGCGGGCCCGGCATAGTAGGGATAGGGTGCAAACCAGCCGCCGTAGAAGCCATACCACGGTGCTCCTCCCCAACCCCATAGGCCTACGCCCCAGGCGAGGTGGACGCCCCAGGGATGGTAGCCCCAGCCATAGAATCCGGGGTGATACCAGAAACCGGGATGGAAGCCGTAGTACATGTGACCGTGCCAGTTGTAGCCGCGATAGACGCCGGCGTAGTAGTGGCCGTGGCTGAAGTAGGTACGCGAATAATAGGCATGGCCGCCGCGATTGAGGTAGGGACGCTGCACGTATCCGCCATGCGCGCCGATGTTCACCACGCGCGCTCCGTTGTGCATACCCACAACCGTGCGACCGCCGTGCAGACCATTGCTAATGTGCATGCCGCCGCGGTCGATCGATCGAATCTGTCCGTTCGAACGGACGCTCGCGGAACCACCACCCCGCAGAGAAACGTTCCTGGTTCCTGCCGGAGTATGACCGCCCGCGTGGCCACCCGCCGCGGCGTGTCCGCCATCGGCAGTGTGTCCACCCTGCGGCCCGTGTCCGCCTTCCGGCCCGTGTCCAGCCGTATGACCGCCTTGGGCAGTGTGTCCACCTTCGGCCGTGTGTCCACCCTGCGCGGTGTGACCGCCTTGCGCCGTGTGGCCACCTTCGGCGGCGTGTCCGCCTTGCGCCGTGTGCCCACCTTCGGCGGCGTGTCCGCCTTGCGCCGTGTGCCCACCTTGCGCGGCGTGTCCGCCTTGCGCCGTGTGCCCACCCTGCGCGGCGTGTCCGCCTTGGGCGGCGTGCCCACCCTGCGCGGCGTGTCCGCCTTGGGCGGCGTGCCCGCCTCCGCCGCCCTTTGCCGGGGCCGCGTGGGACGCAGGCTTGCTCGAACCGGATTTTTTCTCCTCCTGCTTCGGAGGCCCGCCAGCCGAGGCCACCGCGGTCACAGTGAGAAGAACCAGCAATAACGACCACTTCGGCACGACGCATGTCATTCGGTTACGCAGATTCATTCGCTACTCCTCCGAGAGATGGGAAGCTCTTGTTTACAACCCAGCAACAGAAAATAAGTTTCGTCCGGTCAGCGGCCTTCCGGAACGGCGGTAGAACTTTTATCCACGACAAACCATTGCCCGTGGTAAATGTGGGATCATGAAATTCCACACAGAATACCTGACTTTGCACACGAAAACCAAGCGTGCTTACATTCATCTGACTCCGCAGGTGGAGAGCGCCCTTAAGAAATCGGGAATCAAAGACGGCATGATTCTTGTCTCGGCGATGCACATCACCGCCGGAGTTTACGTCAACGACAACGAGAGTGGGCTAATTAAAGACATCGACCAGTGGCTGGAGACGATTGCGCCCTTTCGCCAAAACTACCAGCATCACCAGACTGGCGAAGACAATGGTGACGCGCACCTGAAATCGCTGATCATCCACCACGAAGTCATCGTCCCGGTCACCAATGGCAAGCTCGACTTCGGTCCCTGGCAGCAGATCTTCTATGCCGAGTTCGACGGGCAGCGCGACAAGCGGGTCATCATTAAGGTAATGGGAGAATAGGCCGATTGATTTATCCTCAAAGGCCATAGAGTTATCAGTTCTCTGTTTCCGGTTCTCAGAGAAGGCCGTGCACGGAGAACTCATTACTGAGAGCCAAGAAACTGAGCATTCCAGAGGAGCCTACTATATGAGCGAAGAACTCAACGAATTGACGGAACATGCTGAACATGCCCGCGAACATCCCGATCTCGCGCCGGTCACACTCACCATGGCCGTGCTGGCGGTACTGGTCGCGACGGCGTCGCTGCTCGGCCATCGCGCTCATACCGAAGAGATCATCTTGCAGAATAAGGTCACTGATCAGTGGGCGTACTATCAGGCCAAGAATATCCGCCTTCACAACGACGAGTTATTCGCCGATCTGGCCAGCGTGGTCGCCTCCAAGGACGCTGAGGGCGCGGCCAAGTTTCAGGAGAAATCCCGAGGCGAAGCCGACCGCTATAAAGAAGAGAAGAAGGAGCTCGAAGCCAAAGGCCACGAACTCGAGCGGGAATTTGCGGTCACGCACCGCAAGGCCGACCGCTTCGATCTCTCCGAAGTCTTCCTGGAGATCGCGCTGGTCATCACTTCGATTACCCTCCTCTCGGGCCGGCGAATATTCTGGCACCTCGGCCTGTTTATGGCGGCCGCTGGGGTCCTGACCGCTGCCTCGACCTGGATGGTGCGCTAGCGGCTCTCGAAATGCACCGAGCGCGTTCCCATCCGGACGGACCGAGACGCCAATTGGCAAACGCCGCAATTGAGTTCGACTGGTCGCTTCACTGCTCTTCGGTCTTTGCCTAGGCGAGGCGTCGCCGCGACAGTAATGACGGCCATTCGTCGACCCTGACTATTCTCCGTCGGCCCCTTGACAGGGCATAATCCAGACGATCAGCTTAGGCAGCTAACTGGCTGCAAACACAGGTTAGTAAATTCTTATTCACAACGGCTGTTCGGCCTTGCGCGTGCCCTGTTCGTTGAGCTTTCTGGCCATAACTCCGACAAAGAAAAGACTGGATCCAGCCCATGCTGCAAAAATGCGCCAACCCAACCTGCGCCGTTCCCTTCCTTTCGCTTCGCGATGGGAAGCTGTTTCTGGCGGAAACCTATCCCTCTGACCGAGCAGCTTTTGACGAAAATCGGCGAAAGGTGCGGCGCCGGGAACATTTCTGGCTGTGCTCGGCCTGCGCCACTCATTTCACGCTGCGTTTCGACTCCACCCAAGGGATGATGACCGTCCCGCTCAACGAGCGATCGAGGCCGAACCTCCTCATGCGCGCCGCGGCGAACGGTTATTAGCGTCGTGGGTAAGCTGATGGATTACCCCCTCACGAAGCGCTCGTCTTGTTGCGTTTGCGGCCTCGATACCTTTCGCCACACCCATACCTTTCGCCACAAAGGATGGTTCCTGGTGGGGGAGAACCGCTGGGTAAACCGCCTCAGGATTCTCCCCTGGCATTCCTCGCTGGCAGCGCAGAAAGACATGCGGAGCTTCTGCTGCCGCCAGCATCTGAAAACCCTGATCGGGCACTGGCTCAATCAGGCCAGCCTTCGACTTCCTTCCAGCCACGACCCGCCGCTGCCGATTCGCAGCGATCCGAATCTGGCCGATGTTCATCTCGGCCCGGGTGCGGTGGGTTGCCTGCTCGGCGAGTTGGCTGTCCATCGCGAGTCATTTTCGCGCGTCTGGTCAGGCCCGGCCGCAACCCTCGAAACCATTGTCGATGTGCTAATCACCATCGGAGATGAAAACGAAACACATGCCCTCGAATTCCATCTCTCTGATCAACCCCGGTCCACCGACCGACTATCGCTCCAATAAGGCGCTGGCAGAGTCTAGCTCTGCCGGCGCTCCCTCCATACCCGCCAATCTTTTTCCATGGCGCCGGCCATGGTTTCGGCGGCGTTGATCAGCCAGTTCGCCTTGCGCCCGCGCACATCTTTCAAGATCGCTTTCCGCTTCTCTTCCGTGCCGACGTGAATATTCGCCGTTTCCCACCCCATCGCTTCCAGGAGTCGACACTCGCCTCGGCTGGTGCCGAGTGCATCCAATTCAATCCGCGAGCAATGCGGCGAAAGCCGGCGCACGATCCAGTGTCCCCGCAACTGCACATACGGATCGAGACATCGCACTGCCCGCCGCAGAATTGCCTGATACAAAATTTCGGCCGGCACCCGGTCCGGATGCAGCCATTGCAATGCCGACGCGGTCAGCGCCTTCCCTTCCCGCGCCACGCGCCCACCCTTCCATTCCGCGATCGCGACCAGCCGCACGCGACCCAGGCTGCCCATGCCCGCCCTGCGCCGCGCCAGCCGGCAGGGAATCCCGCGCTCCGGCAGAAGATGCTCAATCGCCTCGCGCGCGCTTTCCGGTATCTCTTCCCTCACCGTCGGAAGTCGATCCATTTTTGCCCAGAAGACCTGGGGATCCCGCAGCTTGCTCTCCGCGATCTCGCGCAGCCACACGTGCCGCTCGCCTAAGATAAACGGCAGGCCGCCCTCCTCCATGCCGCGCTCGTATCCCTCCAAGATCGCCTCGGCTGACTCTTTCGGCTTCGTGGTCAGGTGCTCTTCACGCGCCGCCAGCAAGGCACTCGTGGCCAGCCGCACCAGGTCCATGGTGTAGGGAAATAAACACGCCTCATCAAAGTCGTTAACGCCCCACACGAGCCGCCCTTCGGTGTCGCGCCAAGTGCCAAAGTTCTCAACGTGAAGATCGCCTACCGAGAGAATGTGCGGCACGCGATCGAGGTTCTCACAGACCTCCGGCCAAACCTGCGCCCAGCGATAAAAGGTTCCGCGAAAGAAGGGAAAAAGAGCGGCGGCCATCTGCTCATGCTTGAAGCGCAGATCGGGTTCCACGATGCGGACACGCTGCCGCAACCAATCCTCATACTTCTTCGTCGCCTTAATAATATTCATGATGGGTTAACGATAACGGATAGCAACGATATGAAGATAGTCAGGCACTGTCAAGGTAGGCATCGGTCGGCAAAAGCGTTCCCCACAAAGGACACGGAGGCACGCGAGAGTTTATTCGCCAGAGATTGCTGAGAAATTCCGACGGTAGCACTAGAATGTATCCATGTATCACTACAATCCATCGACCGCCCTCGAAGAGCTTGCCGAAGATGCGACCCTGCCCAATCCTGTGCACGTGCGCGACATGATGTTGCGGCGCAAGCTTAGCGCCGATCAGTCGCTCGAACTGAACCGCATTTTCCTGGAATACCAGAAATTTTTCGGCGAAGCGCAGAAGCTGGGCAAAACGATTCTCCAGCGCCTGGCCGCCTAACCTTCTCGCGAACTGCGAAGCTTCGACGCAATCGAGAGATTCCCGTCTCTCGAACTCTAACTGTCTAGCGTGCGCTGCCGGCGCGAGGGCAGCCGCGATGCGTAATTCGAAAATCCTGGTCGCTGGTAAAAAATTGTCCAGCTGCGCAGATAGGAATGTGTGGGTTTTACACATTACAATGTGTCGACTCGTTACAATCGCCGATCCGTGAGCCCTCCTTCGGCCGCCTGCTAGAATTTCGCCAATGTCTAAACCTTCCTCGGCCGCCCGTGCCCGCAAAATCAAGCTGATTCTTTTCGACGTCGATGGCGTGCTTACCGACGGCACGATATGGATTTTCCCTGCGCCCGGCGCCTCCGAAGGCGCGCAGCCGAGTGCTCTGGAGCGCTCCGCCCCTGGCTTTTCGCGACCAGAAGGTCACACCACCAGCATGATCGAAGCGAAGGGCTTCCACGCGCATGACGGTACCGCCATCTCGCTGGCGCGGCAAGCAGGGATCAAGACTGGAATCATCACCAAGCGTGTCTCGGAGACGGTCGCCCTCCGCGCGCACGCCCTCAGAATGGATCACATCCACCAGGGCGTGCAGGATAAGGCGGGAATGTTGGCGGAGATTTTGAAAAAAGATGGAATTACCGCCGCCGAGGCCGCTTTCGTGGGTGACGACGTGATCGATCTGCCGGCAATGCGCATGTGCGGACTGGCAATTGCGGTGAAGAATGCCCGCGCGGAGGTCAAAGCTGAAGCACACTACGCGACTCTGCACCGTGGAGGCGACGGCGCCGCACGCGACGCGGTCGAGTACATCCTGAAGGCGCAGGGTAAGTGGCAGCAGGCGGTGGAGGATTATATTGCGAAGGGCTGAGCGATCAGCCTAGGTTGAGGCCAGCTGAAATCGCCCACCGGATGCCGGTTTGGGGCGTGCTCGGGTTTGGCAGCCGGTGGGCGGTCGTTCTCCTTACTCACCCTGTCGTTTTCAGGAGCAATGCAGCCTCAAACCCGCCGCTGGGGCGAAAGTTTCGCAGACACAAGAAATTTTCTGGATTTTTTCTAACTCATTCGCCGCCCGACACTTAATCTGGAATGGCCAATGTCTTCGCTGCCATCAACTCGGTAAAGCGCGGGTCCTTGCGCAGGGTCGAGAACTCACCATCCTTATAGACGTCCTTGATGCCACTGTAACCCTCTTCCATGGCCTTCTTCAGGTAGTGCAAGGAGCGGTCGTTCTCGCCCGCCCGGGCGTACATCTTGGCCAGAACAAAGTCGTAGTGGGCGCGGTCTTCCGGGGAAGGAAGCTTGGCCTGGAGCCCGGCGTGCGAGCTGCGGTCGAAGATCTCGGGGTCAAGCTCCACCGCATTTTCATAACATCGGATCGCCTGCTCGAACTCCCGCTTGCCGAAATAAGCGGTTCCCATGTTGCTGTAGAACGAAGCAGCGTCGTTCTTTATCGCGATCGCCTTCTGGTACTGCTTGATGGCGGCATTGTAGTTATGGACGGCGTAATAAGTGACGCCGAGATTATTGTAGGCATCGGCATGGTTGCGATCAGCGTGGAGGGCATGCTCGAAAGTCTTTTTGGCCTGTTTATAATGCTGCATCATCAACTGGCAGATGCCGATCTTGTTGATGAGAGTCGCATCGCCCTGCATACCTCTAAGCGCGGCCTGGTAGTAGTCGACAGCATCGAGGTAGTTCTTCTCGGTGCGCAGTTCGTCGCCACGGCTCTCCAGTTCAGCTGGCGAGGCCTGCGCGGGAGGCGGCGCCGCCCTATGGAGCGGCGGAGGGCCAACTTCCAACTGTTCTGAGTTCTGAGCTTGAACGGGACCGACGAGAAGACAAGCGATCGCAACTACGAGAGAGCTGACGCGGATCCAGGAAAACATATCCCACCCCCGGCCGAACCTACAAATCTACAGAGATTCAGGGCATTTCAGCGTGCATAGCGACATTGCTTGCACGTTTGAGGCCGCAAAACTCGGCGACCTCAGCCCTCTTGTCTACCCTCACCCCCACCGCCGGTCGCCAGGCTATTGTGGCGGCAAGCCGTTGTCACTCGCCTTGGACGGCGCAGGCGTGGGTGCAGCCTTGTCATTCTTATCTTTATCTTTGTCTTTATCCGAAGAGGAACCGTCTCCCCGGAATACGCCCACGATCTTGCCGAAGAGACTCTTCTTCTTCTGAGTTTCTTCCTCTGTTGTTGATTGGACACCGGCGGCGGGCTGCGGGTTCCCGGGGGTGGCGGGTGGGGGCAGCGCTTTTTCTGTATTTCCGCCAAAAATGCGCGAGAAAAAGCCCTTCACCCCGCTGCTCTGGTCGCAAGTGTCATGCGGTTCGGTGCCCGCCACAAAGGCGATCGTGTAATCGTCGGGACAGGCGGGGGTCGCCAGGCGGTTGGTGATCTTGTCAAGTTGCACGTCGATCACGCCTTGCGGCTGGGTGAACGGCTTGACATCGTCATACTGCGGCAGCGCCACGGCCTTCTTCATGAAGTCCGCCCAGATGGGAGCCGCCGTCTGCGCGCCGCTCAAGCGAATGTCGCTGTAATCGTCATATCCGACCCAAACAATGCAGAGCAGATTGCTCGAATAACCGGCAAACCAGCCATCATGAGAAGTCCCCGTTTTGCCTGCCGCCGGAGCGGTGAATCCGCGCGTACGCACAGCGTTGGCGGTACCGAAATTAATCACCCCTTCGAGCATGTTGGTCATGACGAAGGCGACGCGGGGATCAAGCACCTGCGCCTTCGTGGTGCCAAAGTTCATGATCACGTCGCCAGCGTTGTTGCGCACCGAATTGACGAACACCGGCGAAAGCCGCAGGCCGCCATTGGCAAACGTTGTGTAAGCCGCCGTCATGTCGACGGGCGTGGCATCGTAGGCGCCGAGCGCCATAGCAGGAGTGGCTTTTACCGAGACGATCCCGGCAGCTTTCGCCAGGTCAGCCACCTTGTCGTAGCCGACTTCTTCGGCCACTTTCACGGTTGCATTATTCAGCGATAGCGCCAGCGCGTAGCGCAGCGTGACGTCGCCGTGGTACTCCTCCTTATAATTGCGCGGCTCGTAAATCTGGTCGCCGTAGGAGAAAGTCGATGGCTGATCGGTAACGATAGACGCCGGAGTGATCACGCTAGCCGAGCCGTCGAGGGCCGTGTTCAAGGCCGCCGCATACACGAACGGTTTGAATATGGAGCCGGTCGGCCGCTTGGCGAGCGCATGATTCAACTGGCTCATGCCGTAGTTTCGTCCGCCGACGAGCGCCTTGATTTCGCCGGTGTGCGGGTCCATCGCGACCAGCGCCACCTGCGCCTGCGGGCCGGGCGTGACTGTCGTCTCAAATTTGTTTTTGCCGATCTTCTTCTTGTGCGTGCGCATCTTCGTCACCTGGTCGTCGACCAGCTTGATGCCGGTTTCGACCGCCTGGGCAGCCGCACTTTGCAGATCAGGATCGAGCGTGGTGTAGATGCGGTACTCCTGGTCGTTGACCTCGCGCTCGTTCAGTTTGCCGACAATCGTGTCGCGCACCATGTCGACGAAGTAGGGGGCATCGCTCGCCTCCACGTTCGGCGGAGCGAGCTTCAGCGGCGTCGCCTTAGCTTTATCGGCTTGTTCGCGCGTGATGTCATGCGTCTCGACCATCGACTCGATCACGGTGTTGCGCCGCTCCAGCGCGCGTTCGGGATGGCGATAGGGCGACAGATAACTAGGCGCCTGGATCAATCCCGCGAGCAGCGCGGCTTCTGGAAGGGTGACGTCTTTAAGGTCTTTATTGAAATAAGAGCGTGATCCTTCGGCCAGGCCTGAGAGGGTGAATGATCCGCGCTGCCCGAGATCGACGCGGTTGGCGTAGAACTCGAATATCTGCTGCTTGGAAAATTTCTGCTCCAGCTCGACCGCGATCAGCATCTCGATCATCTTGCGTTTGAAGGTTTTCTCCGGGCTCAGAAAAAATGCCCGCGAAAGCTGCATGGTGATCGTCGATCCGCCCTGCTGATGGCGCTGGTGCGTGAAATCGATCCACGCCGCTTCGGCCAGCCGCAGGAAATTGACTCCGTTGTGCTGAAAGAAGCGGCGGTCTTCGATCGACGTGACCGCATCGACCATGACTTTCGGAATCTCGTCGTACTTCACCAGTTGCCGCTTGGAACGCTGCTCGGCATCGAAGAGCGAAGTCAGCATCTGTGGTTCGAGTTCATAGGCTGCAAGTTCGCCGGAGACGCGGCTGTTGATCGCAGTTACCGCACCGCCGGCAACGGTAATGGTCGCTGGCTCGGGACTGTGATACGACGCTGGTCCGGGCTGCACCTCAATCGCGCCGGTTTTCAAATGATAGCTGCCGAGTGGCGAGTCGCCCGCTTTTTCGGTGTAACCCGCATGGCGCAACTCCGCCGCAATCTTGACGATGCTTACCTTCGACCCAACTCGCACCACTTGAGGAGCGGCAAAAATCTTCGCTGAAGCGGCGAACACCGGACTGCGAAAACGCTGCTCGATAATGCGGTCGTACTTCACATACCAGAAAATAAACACGCCGACCAGCAGCATCGACACGCAGAGAAAACTGAGCAGGGCGATGCGCACCAGAGGATCGTTGGCCAGCAGGCGGTTTCCGCGGCCTCTTCCCCGCTGGTTGGCGCTTCGAGATGACGGGATTTTCAGCTTAATGGCCATGGGCACAACCGTGCTTCATGCACGAGAGCAATTTTCAGCCCGTAACAGACGTAGTGGCGTTGTCATTGATTCTAAATCGATTCTAAATCACTGAAGGGCCGTTACTACCATTGGATGCATGTCAAAGGATGGACGGGGTGTGGGAGGGTATTTACGTGGATCGAAAGCCCTTCCGCCGGGCGGAGAAGAGTCATGAACCACCCAGGCCACCAAGGACCACGAAGGGGATTTCCCCGGTTCTGCCTTCGTCTACCTTCGTGACCTTCGGTGGTCTTTGACTTCGCTACTCGAGCTCGCGCACCGGCTTTGGAAGCGCGGCTCCAGCGGTGGCCAGCAACATCAACGCCCCTGCCAGCAGAAACATGTACTTCAAACTCCACGCCACCAGGAAACCCGCCACCGCGAGAGAGATCGGGGCGATTCCGTATGCCGCCAACATAAGCACGCTGGCCACGCGCCCGCGCACCGCGGCGTCGATCCGCTGCATGGCCCAAGCGCTAATGTGCACGTTGACCAATCCAGCCGCCGCGCCCATGACCACGAGCACGCTCGAAATGCTCCATACGCTTCCCATAAGGCCGATGGCCCCGAGGCAAACGCCCAAGACCGCCGAAACCAAAAGGATCATGACGCCGCGCCGACGAATTTTCCAAACCCCCGCGAGCAGAGCGCCCAGCAAGCTTCCACCGGCGACCGCAGAAATCACAATGCCGTACACCGCGGGCGAGCCGAATTTCGTTTTCGTTAAATAGGCGAGACCTATCGCCACCGGCCCGGCAACGCAGAAATTCATAATCGTCGCCAGCAGCATCAGCGAACGCAGCGGAACATCCTTTCCCACATAGGCGATTCCCTCTGCAATCGAGTGCCACACCGCCTTTCGCGGAGTTTGAGATTTAGGCGGATCGGGCAGTTTCCACAGCGCGCCGATAATAAACAGAAAACTGATGGCATCCACAAAGAAAGCCCACGCCACGCCGAGCGTTTTGATGACAAACCCCGCTGGAACCGGACCGAGAATCGTAGTCAATTGGCCTGTGCTCTGGCTAACCGACGAGGCCGCAACCAGTTGCTCGCGCCGCAACAGCGAGGGCATGAAGGCCGTCTGCGCGGGAACGGCAAAGGCATCGGCTATCCCGAACGCAACTGCCAGCGCGTAAAGCTCCCACGTCCGCAAAATATGGAGCCAGATTAGAACGCCAATCGCGGTGACCAGGATCGTGCGAGCCGTCGCCGTAGCCATCATGATTATGCGCGCGGAGATGCGATCGCTTACCGCGCCGCCCATCAGCATAAGCACAGCACGGGGAATCGCGCCCGCCATCATGATGGCGCCCATGGCCACGGCGGAGCCGGTCTGTTGCAGGACGAGCCAGGGCAACGCGACCATATAGAACTGATCGCCGAGAAGCGAAATGGTGCCGCCGGTCAGCCACAGGCGATAATTGGGGTTGCGCAGCGGATGCTCGTAGGTCGCGGCGGAAGCGGTGGCACTCGGAACGGTTGCTGCAGTAGCCATAAAACACTCCTCAGAATGAGAAATTGACCGGCCGGAAATCCCCGGGAAACCTCCCCGCGAATGGGAGTCGGATTTTCTAGTTTGTAAATGTATATTTACATTTACATTTGTGTCAAGTATTATTTCCCAGCCTGATATAAAGGGAGCCATGGCCAGGAAGACACTCGCTCCCCAGCAGGCCCGCAGCCGCGAATCGACGCGCAAGCTGTTGAAAGCAGCGGCCGAGGTTCTGGGGCAACACGGTGTCGAGGGCGCGACCATTCCGCGCATCGCTGAGCACGCGGGATTGACGCCGGGCGCCATCTATCGCCGCTTCCACGACAAAGAGGCGCTGCTCGAGACAGTCATTCTCGGCATTCTCGAGCGGCAGGACGAGCGGCTGCGCATAGCGCTCACGCCGGCCATGGCGCGGCAGATTCCGCTATCCGTGTTCGCTGAACAGCTCATCACCAACATGCTGGTCAGTTACCGCGCCAATGCCGGCCTATTGCGCGCTCTGCGCCAGTTCGTTAAGGGACGCGATAACACGGCTTTCTATAAGAAAGCGGTCAAGCTCGAGATGCGTACCTTCGAATACCTGATCGAGTTGTTTCTGATGCATCGAAAAGAGATCAGGCATCCGGAGCCCAAAACAGCAGTGTCGTTTGCAGTGATCATGCTGACCAGCACGCTCGTAGAATTAATCCTGGTCGATCACGATCTGAAGAACTGGCAGGCGGTGATTCCGAAAGATGACCAATCCCTTAAGCGCGAGCTGCTCCGCTCTTTCTTGAATTATCTGGGCATCGAGCAGAAGGCGTAACTCTCTACCACTATCGCCTAAGGAGGCGAATCATGATCGATCGAACGAATTCGGCCACGCCAGTCAACCCATCAACCGCCAACGCTTCGCCCGTTGCCGCATCAACGCGACGCCAAGCGCTCGCGCGCGTTGCCTTCACGTTGGGCAGTCTGGCCGCCAGCTCCGCCTGGGCACAAACCGCGTTGCCCATGAAGGAAGTACCGGCCTCGGCAGCAAACAAAGACCGCACATCTCTTCACCAGGAGATTGACTACAAGACAACACCGCTGCGCATCTATGAGGCGCTGCTCGATGCCAAGCAATTCGCCTCCTTCACTGGCATGCCCGCCGATATCGACCCGAAAGCGGGCGGGGCGTTTTCCACGTTCGGAGGATTGGTCGTCGGCCGCAATGTCGAACTGATTCCCCAGCAGAGACTGGTGCAGGCGTGGCGTCCCACGCATTGGGACGCGGGCGTCTACTCCATAGTAAAGTTCGACATGAAAACGCAGCCGTCCGGAGCCCTCGTCGTTCTCGATCACACCGGCTTTCCGCCAGGCGAGTTCGACGCTTTAGATGCTGGCTGGTACAGCCATTATTGGAATCCGCTCAAGAAATTTCTGGCGTAGGCTGGGGTGCAGGAACGACGCGGGCAGAGGAAGAAAAATCGCCCAGGGGTTTAAGGCACATGCTGAAAGCTGAGAGCTGACAGCCGCCCCTAGTACACACCCTTGTTCTTTGTCGAAGGATGAAACTCAAGCGTAGTCGAGTAGCCGGGCAGGTCGATCGGAACGCTATACTCGGCTTCGATGTTGAGGCTGCCAGTGCCAAAGCCGCCCACCCGCGACACCTTCACCTGTTTGGGCGTGAGCGCAATGTCGTAGCTCCGGGCTTGCTTGATCACGGTTTCGCGAATGTCATCTTCCGTGCGCGAGCTGTACGTTGCCTGTAGGGCTTCGGTCTTGATCGAATCCTCGAGCTCGTAGTTTGCGAAATAGGGCGGAATCACCTTCAGCCCCACCAACGCCAGCGCGGCGAAAACGGCGAAGCCGAGGACTAATTTCAATGTTGCCATAAGAACAGACGCCCGAATCGCTGGTTGCGACGTTGATTGCGACCTTTCCAGGATGCGCCAAGGGCTGTTTTTCCCGGCTTTAGTAGGCGGTCGAGCGCAATCCCTGGAAATATTCGCTTATGGCAGAAATCTTAACGTCCTCCTTGTGCAGAGTCGAGCGCTGAACGACTTCCACGGTATCTTCGGTAACCTTCTTTCCCACATTGATTCTAAAGGGGATACCGACCAGATCGGCGTCCTTGAACTTCACTCCCGGCCGTTCGTCGCGATCATCGAGCAAAACGTCGTAGCCGGAGGCCTCAAGCTGCTGCGCAATCGTCTCCGACGCAGACCGAATCGCCTCATCTTTCGCGTTCGTCGACACCACCACCACCTCGAAAGGCGCGATCGAAGGCGGCAGCCAGAATCCATTTTCGTCGTTACTCTGCTCGATCGCGGCCGTAAGAATGCGCTCGATGCCAATGCCATAACTGCCCATGATCGGGGCAACTTCCTTGCCGTTGCGGTCGAGGACGCGCGCGCCCATCGACTCCGAATACTTGTAACCGAGCTTAAAGATGTGTCCAATCTCAACCGCTGTATCGATGCGCAAAGGCGAGCCGCAATTGGGACAGTCTTCGCCCGCGGTCACGCGACGAAGATCAACGTAGGCGGTGGGATGAAAATCTTTGCCGGGCGTTAGATTTTTCAGGTGATAGTTTTCCTTATTCGCGCCGCCGATCAGGTTGGTGCGGCCTTCGAGAGCCTTATCCACCAGCAGGGCGGGTTTGTTCGAAACCTCCATGTCCTTTGCCCAGTCAATCCCGAGCGGGCCAAGGTATCCGGCGGGCGATTGGAAAAGTTCCTGAATCTCACCCTCTTGCATGGGACGCGTCTCTTTGCCCCCGACTGCAGCCGACAGCTTGGCTTCGTTCATTTGATGATCGCCACGCAGCAGAAGCACAAGTGCCCGTTGTTCCGTCTTACCCGTCTTCCCATCCTTTCCGGTGACCATCATCGCCAGCGTCTTAATCGTATGTTTTGGGGAAACGTTCAGATAGTTCGCCACGTCCTCAATCGTCCTTTGGTCCGGGGTATGGATTTCATAAGGGGTGGGCTTGCCGTCCAATCCAAGTGGAAGATCTTCAACCGAAGCCAGCTTCGACGCCGCCTTCTCCATATTTGCCGCGTAGCTGCATTTTTCGCAGCTCACCACCTGGTCCTCACCCGCCGGAGTCCTCACCATAAACTCCTGCGACTGCGATCCACCCATCGCGCCGGAGTGCGCGTCGATCACCATATACTTCAACCCGCAGCGATCGAAGATGCGGCAATAGGCGTCGTAATGCTTGAGATAGGAAACATCGAGCCCGGCCGCGTCGATATCGAACGAGTAGGCGTCCTTCATGATGAACTGCCGCACCCGCAGCAGCCCCGACTTAGGACGAGGCTCATCGCGAAACTTCGTCTGAATCTGATACCAGATCTGTGGAAGCTGTTTGTAGCTGCGGAGTTCCTTGCGCGCGATGTCGGTCATGACCTCTTCATGCGTCATGCCGAGGCAAAGCTCGGCGCCCTTGCGATCCTTGAGGCGAAACATATTCTCGCCCATCGTCGTCCAGCGCCCGCTAGCCTCCCAAATCTCGCGCGGATTCAAAGCCGGCAAATAAAATTCCTGCCCAATCTTGTCCATCTCCTCGCGGACGATCCCCATGATTTTCTGCGTAGAGCGGTTGCCGAGGAGCAGAAACGAATAAATCCCCGCGCCCAGTTGCCGGATATATCCAGCGCGGACCAGCAGTTTGTGACTAGCGACCTCCGCGTCAGCCGGAGCCTCGCGAAGCGTAGGAATGAACAGTTGCGACCAGCGGTGCATGAGTATGGTTTCCAATCGATTGAGAATCCTTCTTAGGAGAATTCTCTTTAACAAGAATCATCGATTGTAAATGATGGCTCGCACCGCGCCTCAGATCGGGACCTCTGGCAGTTCCTGCCCATGAACTCCGAAGACATGGACTATTCACTTATGGGCGCGATGAGTGGGGCGCCCGGAGATCAGGATTTGACCTCCGGGTGGCTAGAGCGGCGGGAAACGTCATCTTTGAGCGAGGTTAGAAAATCGACCGGCGCTGGGCGGGTCCTCTCTGTTTATTGAAGCTCTGAACAGCCGTCTTTCTTGCCGAACGCGAGTAGACCAATGTCGGTCAGGCCAAAATAATTGAAGACGCCCTTGCCGATTTTGCCGTTGTTGGCGTGAGCGGTGAACACGAGGAAAGAACAACAGTCGCCCTCTCCCGACGGATAGGTGAAAGTTACCGTGATGAGCCCATCGACGACTGTGAAATAGCCGCCATACGGGTTGTTCTGGCCGTTCAGCACGGCCTCGCCGCTGTGCGGAAAACCGCCGCTGCCATTGTCGGTAAGAGACACGCAGTACGTGCCATTGTCGCGCTGCGACTGGGTCACGGTCACCGGCCAATTGCCGGTGTAGCTCTGCGCCACGGCAGCACTGGTGGTGAGTGCGAAGGCCGCAATTGCCAACGCGATTGCGATGAATCTGCGAATGTGTCTGATCATCCTCCTGAGCCTCCCCAATGAAAATTGTAATTTTCGTGCGGCGTGAACATACCTCAAGGAAGACTCATCAGTTGTCATGGAAATGCAAAAACATTGTAAAAAACCTCTGCCAGGAATGGGCCCGCCCAACCGGAGTTCGGGGGGCATTGGGTGGCTTACTAGGCGAGAGTGGCTCTATACAAGGCGACGAGTTTCGCCCAGGCACGGTCGGCCTGGACCTTATCGTAGATCGGCGCACCATCGCGCATGGGCATGTCGGGCACGCACCATCCGTGCTGGGCCGGATAGACTTCGATTTCTGCCGGCCCCCTGGGGACGGCGAAGGCATCCCTCAGCTTGTCCTTGGCGTCGGGCTGTTTCGTGTCGTCGTTCACCGCGATCCCGAAATACATGCGCGCCTTGATTTTCGGCGCAAGTAAATGCGGGCTATCGGGTTTGTCGGTCACCAGTCCTCCGCCGTGGAAAGACGCCCCCGCGCCAATGCGGTCGGCCACGGTCGCGGCCGTCCTCATCACCAGCGCGCCTCCCATGCAATAGCCTTGGGTTCCCATCTTTTTTGCCGTGTCCACTTGTTTTTGCGCGTCGAGGAATGCGACGTAGGCGGCTGCATCCTTTTCCGCGTTGCCGGGCGCGTTCACTGACGCCATCAGCGGCCTCAGTTTCGCCAAGTCGTCGGGATTCTGAAAGTTGAATTTGGAGGCATCGGTGAAAGGCGCTTTGGATACGCGATAAAACGGATTGGGCACCAGGACGGAATATCCCTCGGAGGCGATATTTCGGCCAATGGTGCGCATCGACGGCCGTAAGCCGAATGCGTCGGGCCAGATCAGCACGCCGGGATAGGCTCCAGTTTTCGCCGTCGGATTAGACTTGGGATGAGCTTTGGGATAAATAAACGCGGCGTCGCAGGTTCCGTCTGGAGTCTTGATCTCGACATCGGTTTCGACCATCTCCATGCCAATATCCGCCGCCGCCGTCGATACTACGGAGGCGGCAATGCCCGCGCCCACCAACAGGGCTGCAAAGTCGCGGCGTGTGATGTCTCCGGGATGCGGGTCGTTCGTCGTCGGATTTTTCTTATCTTCGATCATGGCTTTTCGAGAGTTTAGCGCACTTAGCCGCCGGGTTTCCAATCGGCAGAGAATCGGACTGTGGCGGGAAAGGTTGCATTGTGGCGATAACTGTTATACCTCATGCGATTCCACTTGGATGAGTGTAAGAGCAAGTGGTTAAGAGCAAACTCGAAAAGAGGGATCGGGTTCGAGCAAGTGCAAGAGGTGCGAGAGGACGACGGAAGCAGAGTACTACCGCCTGGGCGGTGATGTGTCTCGGTTCTTCAGCAACGCTCGGCGCATGATGGCACCCGGACCGATATGCAGGGTCAATGTAGATCCTAGCGTCCGGCATGCCGGAGGAACTGGACCGCGCCGCCAAAGAGTTGAACATCAGCCGGCAGGCCGTTATCGAGACTCTCATAAGACAGGCCCTGGATCGACAATACCGGGCACGGGAGATTCCTCCCACATCCAAGCGGCGGGCGAAGAGTTTCAGGCGCGGGCGAGTTCGGGATATCTGGTTGAGTAGTTGGCTGCCGGCTACGTTCCACCCTGCCCTTCCAACTGGTTGATTTCAAGCAGGATGGTTGAAATCAGCCACTCCGCTTCCCGAAACTTTTTCGCTGCATCCGCGTTTAAATCGGTAGGCGCTTCAGAAAGAACCGAAAGCTGAAGGACCTCCGAATCCGGCGAATTGAGAATCAATCGCCAGACGGGAATGAAAGGGAGGTTCACAATGAAATACATGAGATATGCAGTAATGGTTGCGCTACTGGCCCTGCCGCTTGCCTACGCGAACGCTGGAGTTGTTGTAGGAGTCGGACCGGTGGGAGTCGGCGTCGGCGTGGCTGGTCCTCCGGCGTGCGCTTACGGCTACTACCCCGATTATCCATACTCTTGCGCACCCTACGGCTACTATGGCTCAAGCTACTTCGTGAACGGAGTATTCATCGGCGCAGGCCCCTGGTTCCAGGGTTGGGGCTGGGGACATGGTTACTATGGACGCGGCTATTACGGACGCGGCGGCTATGTAGGCCATGGCTATGTTGCACGCGGTGGCGCAGGACGCGGCTTTGCGGGACGCGGCTCGGTGGCGCGCGGTGGATTCCACGGCGGTGGCTCCCGCGGCGGACGCTAATACTGCCTCGGGTCATCTGACCATCGGATCATCGGGCGATCGAAATTCTGAGGCCTGATTTCAGATGACCCGATCGCCCGATCATGAAACGGCTGGCAGATGAATCTGCCAGCCGTTTTTCTTTGTTCTGCGTGATATCATGCTCGGCGTGCTGGGCGGACGCACCAACGAGCAGTGGATCGCGCAATACGGATCGAGCCATCAGCATCCGGCAAACCGCTTATGCCATACCCTCGGCATTCCGACGATTCTCCTCTCTCTGCCGCTGTTTATCGCCAGCATCTTCGTGCACTCGCTGTGGATCTACGGCCTGGCTCTGTTCCTCATCGGATGGCTGTTTCAATTCATCGGCCACGCCTTTGAAGGCAAGCCACCGGAATTCTTTCACGACTGGCGTTTTCTATTTGTCGGAGTGCGCTGGTGGTGGGCGAAGATTCACGGCAAAGCCTGATCGCTTCGCGGCGCTCTAACCAAAGCGCGGCTCCGTCAGTGAGGCACGACGGGACGATAGATAAGGCCGATCACCATACCCGTGACCACCCATTCCACAAAATAAGCGACTGCTTGTTGCGCGGTGAGTTTCAAGCCGATTTGCAAGTTGACATAGTTGTGCACGACAAACGCGCAGATTGCGAAGACTCCGATGAGCACACCGAAGATCGCCCCGGAGCGTGCGCCTTCGGCTAGGCCGGACCGGCCCCGGTACAGCATTGCGTAAAGCACCGCGAGCATCGCGATCCCTACGAACATGGCGGCCATTCCGCCGGGCATGACGCTCTTCATAGCTTCCTGGGAGCGGTAAATGGCGGGGTACTTGAGGAATTCATTTCGCAGCGACGGAAAGAGACCGAACGCCAGGCCGCCGAGAATGAAGTAAGCCACGAAACCGCTCACGGCGGCGAGAGCAATGCGGGTGAAGTTCATGGGCAGTCCTTTCGAGGCGCTTAGGCTCCCTCGAAACTTGGCGGCAGACACTCGCCATGGGCCGACAGTATATTCTGAACCGCTTCTCCGAGCATAGTGAGATGAGGAGTCAGTTCACCGGGTGACCCCGCCAGGCGAACATTTTACGAAACTGCCGGATTTATTTACAATAGTTTTTATGCCGTCCGCAGTCTCCTCTTCGCTTGCCTGGGCCCATCCCCTGGTTCAGGAGTGGTTCACGGCGCGCTTCTCTACGCCGACCGAGCCGCAGGAGCAGGGCTGGCCTCACATCTTGGCCGGCCACACCACGCTGATCTCGGCTCCGACGGGATCGGGTAAAACCCTGGCCGCTTTTCTAGCCTGCATCAACCGGCTCGTCTCGAAGGCGCTTGCCGGCGAGTTGAGCGACCGCACCGAAGTCCTTTACGTTTCGCCGCTCAAGGCGCTCGGCAACGACATTCAGAAAAATCTCGAAATTCCACTCGGCGAGATTTTGCAGATGGCGAGCGATCGCGGCCTGCTGATGCCGGAGATCCGCACCGCCGTGCGCACGGGCGACACGCTGATGAAAGACCGCCGCCTGATGTTGAAGCGGCCTCCGCACATTCTCGTCACCACGCCCGAGTCGCTCTACATTCTGCTGACGGCGGAGAAAAGTCGCGCCATCCTGCGCGATGTCGAGACCGTAATCGTCGACGAGATTCATGCCGTGGCCGATGACAAGCGCGGCGTGCATCTATCGCTTTCTCTGGAGCGGCTGGAGGCGCTGACCCATCGTCCGCCCGTGCGCATCGGACTTTCTGCGACGCAAAAGCCGATTGAAGAGGTCGCGCGTTTTCTAGCCGGCACTTCCGATCCTCAAAATCCGCGCCCTGATCCGGTGATCGTCAACGTCGGCCACAAGCGCAAACTCGATCTTGGCGTCGAAGTGCCGTCGACCGAACTCGGCCCCGTCGCTTCAAACGAAATGTGGGAGGAGATTTACGAGCGCATTGTGCAACTGGTGAATGCGCACCGTTCGACCCTGGTGTTTGTGAATACCCGGAGGTTAGCCGAGCGCATCTCTCATCAGCTGGGCGAGCGCCTCGGCGAAGAGAACGTAGCCGCCCATCACGGCAGCCTGTCGCGCAAGCTACGTCTGGAGGCGGAGCGCAAGCTGAAAGAAGGCCAGGTAAAAGTTCTGGTCGCGACCGCATCTCTTGAGCTCGGCATCGACGTCGGAACGGTAGACCTGGTCTGCCACATCAGTTCGCCGCGATCGATCGCGGTAGCGTTGCAGCGAGTAGGCCGATCGGGCCACTGGCGCGGCGCGGTTCCGAAAGGACGATTCTTTGTTACCACGCGCGATGACCTGGCCGAATGCGCCGTGCTGGTGCGAGCCATTCGCAAGGGAGAATTAGACCGGCTCATTTTTCCGGAAGCCTCGCTCGACATTCTGGCGCAGCAGACTGTAGCGTGTTGCGCGGCCGCGGGCAGCACCGCCTCGGCTAACCAGTCGGGCGATCAATCATCTGAGAGTCAAGCAAACGACGGCTGGGACGAAGACGAACTATTCGCGTTGGTCAAGCGCGCCTATCCCTATCGCAACCTCACGCGCCAGGCTTTCGACGAAGTACTTACGATGCTCTCGGAAGGCATTGCTTCGCAGCGCGGACGCCATGGCGCTTACCTGCACCATGATCGCATCCACCGCAAGCTGCGGGCGCGCCGCGGCGCGCGACTGGCGGCGATCACGAGCGGCGGCGCGATTCCTGACAATGCTCTGTTCACCGTGGTCGCCGAGCCTGATGGCGGCACGGTTGGCACAGTCGACGAAGACTTCGCCGTCGAAAGCATGGCCGGCGACATCATGCTGCTCGGCAACACCTCATGGCGCATACGGCGCGTGGAGGGAAAGACTTCGCGCGTACTAGTCGAAGACGCGCATGGCGCCCCGCCGAGTGTGCCCTTCTGGCGCGGCGAAGCGCCCGCGCGCACCGAAGAACTTTCGCTGCAGCTGGGCGAATTGCGCAAAGACATCAGCGATCGCTTACCGGGCGTGTTGCCGGTCGAAGGCTGGCGCAATTTGCCGGTGGTCGCCGAAACTGTGAACTGGCTGGGCGAAGAATGCGGGCTCGATCCGTCCGGCGCCGAACAATTAATTCAGTACACGCTCGAGGGGCGCACCGTGCTCGGCGATGTGCCGACGCAGACAACCATCATCGCCGAAAGATTCTTTGACGAGGGCGGAGGGATGCAGTTGATTATCCACGCGCCCTTCGGCGGCCGCATCAACAAAGCCTGGGGACTGGCACTGCGCAAGCGCTTCTGCCGGGGCTTCAATTTCGAACTGCAGGCGGCGGCCACCGACAATGGATTAAACATCGCGCTGGCCGAGCAACATAGTTTTCCGCTGGCCGATGTCTTTCACTTTCTGCATTCCGAAACGATGGCGCCGATTCTGGAGCAGGCGGCGCTGGCTTCGCCAATTTTTCAAACTCGCTGGCGGTGGGATGCGACGCGCGCGCTGGCGCTCTTGCGTTTTCAGGGTGGCAAGAAAGTTCCGCCGCAGATTCAGCGGATGCGTTCCGACGATCTGCTGGCGTCGGTTTTTCCCGACGTCGCCGCGTGCCAGGAAAATATCGAAGGCGATATCAAGATACCCGACCACCCACTGGTTCGCGAAGTCATGAAAGACGTGCTCACGGAAGCGCTCGATGTCGACGGCCTAAGCGCCGTGCTGCGCGGAATCGAGCAGGGACGGATTCGCTGCCTCGCGGTCGACACACCGGTGCCGTCGCAGTTCTCGCACGAAATTCTTAACGCCAATCCCTACGCTTACCTCGATGATGCTCCCCTCGAAGAGCGCCGCGCGCGCGCGGTCGAGATGCGGCGCGTGTTGCCGGCATCGGTGCTCGAAGAAGTCGGGGCGCTCGATCCCGCCGCGATTCGGCAAGTGCAGCAAGAGGCGTGGCCCGATGTGCGCGACGCCGATGAATTGCACGATGTGTTGCATACGCTGGTGGCGCTGCCGGTGGGGAGCACTGCGCAGTCAGCACTTGGCAGTCAGCTTGCGGTTTTCAATTCTCCGTCCGCAAGATCAGAATCGACCGCTCAATGGGCTTCGTTCTTTGATCGCTTGCGAGCCGAGAATCGCGCGGCGGTCGCAGATGTTGCGGACAAACAATATTGGGTAGCCGCCGAGCGCCTGGAATATTTTCAGGTAATGCATCGTGGAGTGACGGAGCTCGGCCCCGTCCAGGCGGAGCCGAGCTCCGCCCCCACACAAGTCACATTCGTCGACGCTTTGCTGACTGCGGTGCAGGGATGGATGCCGCACCTTGGCCCCACCACCGCGCCCGAGATCGGCGAATTGCTCGGTGTGCCCGCCTCTGAAATTGAAAAAGCTTTGCTGCGCATGGAGGCGAGCGGATCGATTCTGCGCGGCAAATTCCGGCCGGGTGAATCGCATCCTGCAAACCCATCCGCCGGCGAATCCGAAACCGAGTGGTGCGAGCGGCGTTTGCTGGCGCGCATTCATCGCTTGACGGTTGCGACGCTGCGCAAGCAGATCGCTCCCGTCACCGCGTCCCAGTTCATGAGTTGGCTCTTGCGCTGGCAGCACATCGCTCCGGGCACGCAAGTGCGCGGCGAGCATGGAACGTTCGAAGTAATTCGTCAGTTGCAGGGCTTCGAAATTCCTGCAAGCGCGTGGGAGCGCTTTGTGCTGGCGCGCAGAATCACCGACTACGATCCCGCGCACCTCGATCAGTTGTGCCTGGCGGGCGTGGTCGGATGGGGCCGCCTCTCGCCGCATCCCGCGACGCTTGAGGCGACGGGAAGCAATGAGAACGGGCGCGAGAACCGTCGGCGCGTGATTCCTACGCGGGTCGCGCCGATTGCATTTTTTGTGCGCGAAGATGCCGACTGGCTCCGCCCGCGTCATCCCGGAGCGGACGATTCGGCGACATCGTCGTTCCTGAGTCCGGTGGCGCAGGCACTGCTCGAACTTTTGAAACAACGCGGCGCGCTATTTTTTCCCGACATGGTGCGTGCGACGGGGCGGTTGAAAGCCGAAGTCGAAACCGGTCTCTGGGAGCTGGTCGCAGCGGGCCTGGTGACCGCCGACGGCTTCGAGAATCTGCGCGCGCTGGTGACGCCGAAGAGTGTGAGCGGCACCGGCATCGGGAAAGTACGCCGGCCGCGTCATGCGCCGGGGCGTTGGTCGCTACTGCATACCGATGGCGCCGACCGCGACCGCGGTGTTGAATCCTGCTGCTGGATGTTGTTGCGGCGTTATGGCGTGGTGTTTCGCGACCTGCTGCTGCGCGAAACCAATCTGCCGCGCTGGCGTGAATTGCAGATCGGCTATCGGCGGCTCGAAGATCGCGGTGAAATCCGCGGCGGCCGCTTCGTCGACGGCTTTCTGGGAGAGCAGTTCGCACTTCCCGTCGCGGTTGAATCGTTGCGCGCGCACCGCAAATTGCCGCAGAATGCAAAGGCAGAGCGCCTCGTGATTACGGCCGCGGACCCGCTAAACCTGGTCGGAATCATCGTTCCCGGCGAGCGCATCCCGGCCATCTCAGGAAGAAGCGTGGCGTTTCGCGACGGCGTGTGGGATGCGGAGGAAGCGCTGCCGGCGGCGGGCGACTGAGCTTGGCTTTTCGCTCCGCATTGATCTCACCTGTTGTCATCCCGGGCGTAGCGAAAGACCTGTGCATTGCCGTATTCGAAACGCATAGTTCCTTCGCTTCGCGAAGGACGACAACGATAAAGAGCTAAGTTGCAGTCCCGACTATTTCGCATTGCGCGCCCAGCAATGCAACCGCTCGCTAATCGTTATGGCAACTTTAATTTCAGCAACACCTGCGGATTCAAATACACTCCTTGCCAGCGCACGGCGAGATGCAGATGCGGTCCGGTGGCACGTCCCGTGCCGCCGCTCAGCCCGATAGCCTGGCCTTTCGTTACCTCGTCGCCTTCCTTCACCAGAAATTTCGACAGGTGCAGATAGAGCGTCAGCAACCCTTGGCCGTGGTCGATCACGACGCAATTGCCTTCGAAAAAAAGCGGCCGCGCCAGAATGACGTGGCCGTCGTTCACTGCCGCGACTGAAGTTCCGCTGGGGACGCGGAAATCGAGACCCTGATGCGTGCTCTGCACAGATCCGTTGAAGACGCGCTCGACGCCAAAGACGTCGGAAATTTCGGCATCGACTGGAGGCGCGAAAGAACCTTTCCACTCGCGCTCCGAACTTACAGTTTTGAATGCCTCTGCTTTTACTTCCTTGTCCTGTGCGATCTCACGCTGATCTTCCGGGCTGGGCGCGGTGTAACGCGTCGGAACTTTCAGCTGCACACGGGGATAACGCTCGAGATCGACACGAATTTTCCTCTCCAATGAGATCGCTTGTCCGGCGGCTGTCGTGGCGTGGAGTAGGAGCGAATAATCTCCCGGCTTGGTTTCTTGTCCGGCCCCGGCAAGCGCAAACCATGCTTTGTGTGTCGCATCGGAGTTGAAAGTGATCTCGTGGCCCAGCCAGCTACCCGAAAGCGTGCGCACAGGTTGAGGCGTGGTAATGCGGAAGAGAACAGGCGATCCGTTGACCAGGCGAACGGGCTGATGAATGACGATCCAGCGAGCGGAAGTTGCTGCAAACAAATTCGCAGCCAGCCCAACCATCACAAACACGACGAAGTAGACGCTTTGCTGCGCCTTCCGCACACACGGGTGGAGTGGGGAGGCGAGAATGGAGTACGCTGGGATTTGCCCAACCACGCTACCAATGTAAAGGGCATCGGGATGACTGGTAAAGCATTCTGGGGATCTCATGACCAAACGAAGGCCGCCAGGCAGTGACCGGAGCCGACACCTCCGATTCAATTTTGAAATCGAACGCGAGACGGACGGTCGATGGATTGCTGGGATTCGGGAAGTTCGAGGAGCGTTGGCATACGGACTGTCGGAGGGAGAAGCCAAGGCAAAAGCATACCTATTGGCACTCTATGCAATTGCGGACGATGCGGAACGGTCGAAAGACATTCCAGAATCCATCCGCATCCTCACCGTCTCCGCGTGAGCCAATGGCCGAGTACCTAGGCAAACGTAGTTAAGCGCGCTCTCCTTCGAACAAGGTTGGATGGTGATCGCGCGGAGGGGATCTGAGGTACGGGAATCAGATGTTCGGATTTCACGACCGCGAGGAAATTGGTCCTCGGAGGTTGGCCAAGACCGCTAAACACACGGGTCTGAAGCCTGACGATCGCTAGAGCGGCAGATTCGCCTCAGAAGCCCACGGCGCACTCCCTCATGACACATCATGACATTGGTAACTTGTGACTGGCACCTGCCCTCTTTTACCATCTTGCTACTATGGATTTGCGCGCCCTAGTGGTGTGTTTGGATCAGGAATCCGCCAATCTGCTGACGCTCAGCTTGTCGGAACTAGGAATATTGGCGGAGAGCGTGTCCTCGCCCGCCGAGGGACTCGAACTGCTCGAAAGCCATCATTTCAACGCCATTGTCCTCGACTATCGCGCCGATCAGAACTCCGAAGAATTTCTCACGCGCTTGCGCCAATCGGCAAAAAACCGCTCCACTCTGCTGATTGCGATTGTCGACAGCGGGTTCAACGCTCGCCCGGTCTTTGGGCTGGGCGCCAACTTTGTTCTCTATCGTCCGCTTTCTTCTGAACGCACGCGGATAAGTCTACGGGCCGCGCGGGGCTTGATGCGCCGCGAACGGCGGCGCGCAACTCGCACACCGGTAAATTCGAAGGCCAACGTTGCCTATCCCGGAGCGCCCGAACTGAGCGCGGTTTTGACCGATCTCAGCGAGGGCGGAACTTCGCTCCAGACGAACATCCGCATTCCGTCAACCTGCAAAGTCTATTTTGAGTTTGCGCTTCCCAATCAGGAACAGATGATCCGCCTGTCGGGTGAGGTGGCGTGGCAGGACGCCGGTGGCAGGACAGGAATCCGCTTCCTCGACGTGCCCCAGTCTTCGCGGCGGCTCATGCAGAACTGGCTACAGCAAAATAATCCTCAGGCACCCTCGCTCGGGGCGCCCCCAGCAGCGGTCGCTGAATCCGCCGCGAACCAGTCGCTGGCGACTCCGCCGCGTACCAGCAGCGAGGCAACCCTTGAGCCCAGGGACTCCAGCATCCTTTCCAATGCCAGCAATCGGCGCGGCGAGCATCGTTTCGCCTGCAAGCTGGGCGCGGAAGTTTACCGACTCAGATCCAAAGTGCCCAATCGCTGCATGCTGTCTGATATCAGCGAGGGTGGTTGTTATGTCGAGATGCCGACCCCATTCGCGGGTCAGTCGGGCGTGGAGATTCTGGTGCGCACCGCCGACACGAAATTAAGAATCTCCGGCCAGGTGATGACCATTCATCCCGGCTTCGGCATGGGCGTCCGTTTTGTCTTGCGCGATTCCGTCGAGCGCGAAGAAGTTCTGCGCTTGCTGGCAATTCTCTCCGCCGGCCCAGAGCTGGACGAGCAACTCCGCTAAGCTGGCTGCTCTTTTTCTGCCACCGCTCGGCGAAAATATTCCAGAGAAAGTTTCAGCCCCGCCTCCAAGTCAACTTTCGGCTCCCACCCCAGGAGCCGCTTCGCCTTCGAAATATCCGGACAGCGCTGTTTCGGATCATCCTGCGGCAGCGCTTCGAACTTAACCTGACTTTTTGATCCGGTTGTCGCAATCACTTTTTGCGCGCATTCTAAGATGGTGAACTCGGATGGATTGCCGATATTCACGGGCGTGTGCTCATTGCAGCGCGACAGGCGCAGAATGCCATCGACCTCGTCGCTCACGTAACAGAAACTGCGGGTCTGGCGTCCTTCGCCATAGACGGTCAGATTTTCTCCGCGCAGCGCCTGCCACATAAAATTCGGAATCACTCGCCCGTCTTTGATCTGCATGCGCGGGCCATAGGTGTTGAAGATGCGCAAAATCCGCGTGTCCACCTGGTGATAGCGGTGGTACGCCATGGTGACGGCTTCCGAAAAACGCTTCGCCTCGTCGTAGACCGACCGCGGGCCTATGGGATTCACGTTTCCCCAATAGGATTCGGTTTGCGGATGCACCATTGGGTCGCCATAGCACTCTGAGGTGGAGGCCATCATGAATTTCGCGTCGCAGCGAAGCGCCGTCTCCAACGCCTCGAATGTCCCATACGATCCCACCCGCAGCGTTGCGATGCCGTGCGCGGCATAATCGACTGGACTCGCCGGGCTGGCAAAATGAAACACGTAATCGAGCGGGCCCCATTCGCCGGGCTGGCAAACATCTTTTTCGACAAACTCGAAGCGCGAATCATTCCGCAGATGATCGAGGTTGCTCGTCCGCCCGGTCAGCAGATTGTCGGCCGCGATGACCGAATAGCCCTCGCCGAGCAGTCCGTCGCACAGATGCGAGCCGAGAAAACCCGCTCCTCCCGTCACCAGCGCGCGCTTCGTTTTCATTCGCTCAGGCGCGCTCCTTTTTCTTCCGAAGGGCGGCGGCCGTCGATTCTTCGGTTAACGCCGCGGGACGACCCACACTGTAATAAGAGAATCCGTGATCGACCATCTCTTGCGGATCATACAGATTCCGCCCATCGAGCACGATAGGATATTTGACCAGCCCGCGCAGTCGATCGAGATCGAGCGACGCGAATTCTTCCCATTCGGTCAGAATTAGCACCGCGTCCGCCCCGCTCGCGGCCTCATAAGCGTCGGCGGCAAATTCGACACCGGATTTCAGCACCTCTTTGGCTCGCTCCATGGCGGCTGGATCGTAGGCGCAAACATGACAGCCTTCGCGCACAAGATCCTGCACCAGCAATAGCGCCGGTGACTCACGGATGTCGTCGGTCCCGCCCTTGAAGGCGAGACCGAGAACGCCCAACCGCTTGCCGCGGAAAGTCCAGAGCACGCTCCGCACCTTGCGCAAAAATCGATGCCGTTGCTCCTCATTAATACGGATCACTTCTTCGAGCAGGCGAAAATCGTATCCACTTTCCTTCGCGACGGCGCGGAAGGCCATCAGGTCTTTCGGGAAACAGGATCCGCCATAGCCGATGCCGGGATTCAAAAAGCGCGGCCCGATGCGCGAGTCCGTTCCGATGCCGTCGCAGACCTGCTGCACATTCGCGCCCACCGATTCGCAGATCGACGCCACTGCATTAATAAAAGAAATCTTCATCGCGAGAAATGCGTTGGAAGCGTGCTTGATGAGTTCGGCGCTCTTGGTGCTGGTAATGATCAAACGCGGTGGGGCTTTGTCCCTGGCCGATTCCGGGCGTGGAATCGCTTCGCCGCGCCCGTAATACCATCCGCTGGTCAGAGGCCCGTAGAGTTCGCGCATCGCCACGGCGGCGCGATCGCTCTCGACACCGACCACGATGCGGTCGGGATAAAGAAAATCGGTGACTGCGGTGCCCTCACGCAGGAATTCCGGATTCGATGCCACATCGACGTGCGCGGGATCGGCGCCATTCCGCGTAAGGATCGTGCGAATCCACTGGCTGGTATAGACCGGGACCGTGCTCTTTTCGACGACGATCTTATATCCGTCGACACCGCCAGCGATCTCGCGAGCGACCGATTCAACATAAGAGAGATCGGCATCACCGCTTTCGGTCGGCGGCGTTCCGACCGCAATGAATACCGCATCGCTTTCGCGCGTAGCCGCCTGCAAGTCGCCGGAAAACTGTATGCGCTCGCCGCGATGGCGCGCCAGCAGCTCGGGCAAAAAGCGCTCATGAATCGGCACCTCGCCGTTTCTGAGCGCGGCGATTTTCTTCTCGTCGTTATCGACCAGCACAACCTGGTGTCCGAGATCGGCGAAACACACTCCCGTCACCAGCCCAACATATCCGGAACCGACTACCGCGATGCGCATAGCGAGCCTGCTCTCCTTAAATTGTTTTGTAGATTTTTGTAGGCACATCCGGCTCGTCGGTGTGCGATTCCTACTTTAGCAGTCTTTTCGCCGCGGGCGGCCACTCCCACCCAATTGTCGCGCGTCACCGCCCAGGAGTGGGAATTCGAATCTCACAAAAAGAGCCAGCCCCATCTAACCACGCTCGACGCGGCGGATTTCATGGGCCACTAGATTGTTGAGAAGCTGCTGGAAAATCGGGTGCACGTGAGAGTTAAGGTTCTGCGGAAATTCGGACGCAGGGAAAACTGGTAAGGTCTCTGAAGCCATTGAAGCCTCCTTGTTAGGCTTTGCCGGTTAGGGTCGATCGGGTGTTACTAGCACCTGGTCGGCCCGCATAGTTACTGCGCCGGTTGATTATCCTCTAAGTCGCCGATGCGCTGCTCGTGAGCTTCAACGGTGCGGAGTAAACGAGCCGTGCCTGCGCGATGTCTTTCACGAGAGAGGTCAGATCGCGCACGTCATTCGTGTGAGCATTTCGACGCTCTGCGTAAGCGCCTCATGCCGTTCAGTGGGTTTTTCAAGCCGCTCATCAATCGTCATGCCGCTGCTTTATGCGAAGCGGTTCGCACCGTCAAGAGCTATAGTCGTCGCGTTTTCAATTACTTCCGAACCGCGTCGCATAGAAGGGCTGAACGGCGTGATAAGAATGACACCGTGACCCGCAAGAATCAGGCCGCCGTGCAGCTGGGGAGGCTCGGAGGGAAGGCGCGCGTTAAGAATCAGTCACCGGAAGAACGCACGGAATCTGCAAAACGGGCAGCCGATGCTCGCTGGGCCAAGCAGAAAGCAGAACTCACCGAGCTCGTTTCCGATATCTCCAAACGCACTAAAGAGCTTGAGAAGCGCGCCATCCGCCGTGTCGCCAAAAAGGTGAAAGCGTGAATTCTCTCCGCATCTTCGAGGTCGTGTCCTATCCCTTCGCGGTGCCCTGCAAATCACAGTAATCCCTCTCGCAGATTCCCGGTCTGTCGGTCGTGCTGCTCTAGGCCACGCGAGAGCGCCTTCGGCTGATCAGATCCGAACGGAGCGAGAGAGGCCGGTCGGTATGGAAATATTTCTTGTAGGCTGCGATCCAGTCCGTCGCGATCTCGCGCTGCGCGGTTGAAAGATCGAGCTTGCCGGCACAGACCATCTGGTGAAGTCGTTCTTCCAAGTCGTCCTTGACGTGCGCACTCCACGTTCGAGATGTGTAGGGTTCCGGCCACAGATTGTGGATGTCTTCCACACCGCCTAATCCCGGAGCAATCAGGTAATCGATCTCGTAGTCGCCTGCGTGAGCACTCACGATTCCGTACTCCTGAAAGACCTCCTGACGCAGCGATGTCGATACTTCCGCAACTACTTCTTCATGGGGCATCGAGCAAACGTCGCCGATGGCGACCATTCGCGTTGCACCTGGAGTAAGGGTGCGGTCGGGCTCCGACCCGCGCTCGGAGGCCACAAGCGCCGAATCGGTTCCGCGCCATGCAGAATGCTGCAAGACAATTCTGCCAACCATCGCGGCAGCGAAAAGTGCGACAAACGCCACGCCAACAAACGCCGCAGCGCGCACCGGCGACTGGAACCGAAACACCCGCCGCCAGGAATCGGCCGGGGGTTTAGAAACCAATTGTGCCAAGTGAGCGCGCAATAATGCGCGCGGACCGTCGATGGGCGGCAATTGCGCATCGAGACTTTGACGGTGAGCTCGCGCGAAATCGGCAATCGTCCCTTCCATTTCCGCCATACGAGCGCGACAGTGCCAACAGGCAGCGAGGTGCGCGCGCACCTGGGCGGCGCGACCGGCTCGGAGTTCGCCGTCCGCAGCCAAAAGCAGTTCTTGATCCGATACGTGCATCTCCGACGAGTGGTCTTCGCTTTGCATATTCTTATCTTTTCTTATCACGCAGCGTCATCTCCCATCCGCACGGATCAACCGTGCCAGCGATCGTGTCAGCGACATCGATACCGCTCCCAAAGAAATGCCGAGCACCGCCGCGATCTCCCGGTAGCGAAGCCCTTCCGCCCGCAGCCGAAGGCAACTCTGATCCGCTTCCCGGAGAACTCGAACCACGGCCAGCAAGCGCTCCCGCCGTTGAGCGGAAGACAACTGCTCTTCAGGATTTGGCGAGGGGTCGGGTTGCCTTTCCGCAATCGTCGAGTCAAATGCCATCCCGTCGAGCGATCTTTGGTTCGCATAGCGCTGCTTCAGGGTGAGATTATGCGCGACGCGGAAGATCCAGCCGCGAAGGTTCCTGCGAGATTTGCCTGACTGCAAGTGTCGAAAGAGCGCGAGAAATACCTCCTGGATAATTTCTTCCCCATCCTGCACGGTTACGCCAAAGGAGAGTGCATAGCGGAGAAGCGGACTGCGAAATTGCTCAAAGAGCTCCATAACTTCGCGCTCGATGTCCGAGGGTTTCGCCGAAAACGCAGCGTCGACGGCGCCGGGGAAAGGCAGGCGGTTCGCATCGGCAATCGAATCCGTGGGAGACATTCGCTTCAATCCCTCAATATATATTCCATTACCCCCACTTCTGTTCACGGTTCTTGAACTAAGCCATGGACTCTCCCCGGCGATTGAAAAACAATGAACAAACGAGGCGAAACAGAATATTCAGGTGTGGGAGGAAGTGTGCCGAGACCTCCCCAAGGTAACCATCGGGGAGGGGAACACCTGTCAGTCCATCCCCGGAGAACAGCTAAACTACAAAGGCTGACCTTTCATAATGATGACGAGATTTGCAGGTATTTTTTTCTTGTGCGCGTTACCGTTCTTCGGCCCGAGCACGTTTGGCCAGAGCAATAGTGGCGAATTGCGCCTTAAAGTGACCGATCCGGACGGTCTTGGCGTTCGCACCACGGTTCAGATCGTCAGCGAGGCCAATCAATATCGCAACACTCTCGCGACCAGCGATCAGGGCCGGCTTGACGTGCAGCGCCTGCCTTACGGCATCTATCAGGTGGAGATCAAGCAGGCCGGTTTCGCCGAGATCTCTGAATCCGTTGACATTCATTCTTCAATTCCGATCGAATACGCCATCCGGCTGCAATTGCCTTCGGTGAAAGAATCCGTAGCCGTTACAGCGCCGAATACATTGCTCGATCCTGATCAACCTGGCGCCGTCAACCAAATCGGCTCGGAAGATATCCAAACCCGGCTCAGTTCGATTCCGGGTCGGTCACTGCAGGATTTGGTGAATTCGCAGCCGGGCTGGTTGTACGAAGGCAATGCCGTCCTGCATCCGCGCGGCTCGGAATATCAGACACAGTTTGTCGTCGATGGCATCCCGCTGACCGACAACCGTTCGCCCAGCTTCGGCCCGGCGATGGATGCGGACGACATACAGTCGCTGAGCATTTATACGGGAGGGATTCCGGCGGAATACGGCAGGAAAATGGGTGGCGTGGTCGAAGTGAACACGCTCCAGGATTCACAGCCCGGCTTTCACGGGCAAGTGGTGCTCTCTGGCGGCAGCTTTGATTCGGCTGCCGCGGCGGCGCAGGGGCAGTACGTTTGGGGGAAGAATATCTTCGGCGGCAGCGCCAGTGGCAGTATGACGGACCACTATCTGAATCCCGTGGTTCCGGAAAACTTCACGAATGCGGGTACGTCGGGAGTTTTTTCAACCAACTACGAGCGCGACTTGACGCCGAAAGATCGTCTTAGGTTTATCGTTCGCCGTGAGCTCGCGCGCTATGAAATTCCCAACGAACTGGTCCAGGAAAATCCGCAACTGCTACCCGACGTCTGCCCGCCCGGGTACACGCCCGGTACCTGCCAGCCTGCGCCTCCGCCGGGGACGCCTTCCCAACTTCAGACCGCTGACAATTTTGAGACTATGGGCAGTGCTTCGTATCAGCACATTTTTTCGCCCAACCTTCTCATTGACGTCCGCGGTATGGGGCGGGACAACTCCAACGACTTCTATTCCAATCCCTATTCCTGGCCCATCGTTGTTTTCCAGCACAATGACTTTAAGGAAGCATATTTCAACACTTCGATCTCGGTTCACCGTGGCCATCAGGAATGGAAAGCTGGGATTGAAACCGACAACATTTTCCTCCACGAAAACTACAGCGACATCATCACCGCCAACCCGAATTATTCCGCCAGTTATCCCTTCGATCCGGGCACGGCAACCACTTTCGCGTTCGCCGGCACCCGTCCCGACCTCGAGCAGGCCGCTTACGTTCAAGACCTCATTCACTTCGGCAACTGGACCATCAATGCCGGCCTACGCTCGGACCACTACCAGTTACTGCTCAATCAAAACGCGGTCAGCCCGCGTTTCGCCATCGCGCATTATTTCCCCAAGGCCGGGTTGATGGTCCACTTCTCTTACGATCGCATCTTTCAAACTCCGTCGTTCGAGAATATCCTGCTCTCCAGCTCGAGCCAGGTGCAGTCCTTCGAACCCAATGTCCTGCGCCTGCCGGTCGAACCCTCCCACGGCAACTATTTCGAATGGGGCGCCAGCAAGAGCTTTTTTGGTCAATTCCGCTTCGACGCTAACATCTTCCGCCGCGCCGTCAACAACTACGCCGACGACGACCAGATTCTGAACACCAGCATCAGCTTTCCCCTCGCATTCGAGAGAGCCATCCTCTACGGCGCGGAAGGCAAACTCGAACTGCCGCACTGGAAGGGCTTCTCCGGCTTCATCAGCGAATCCTACATCGTCGGCAACGCCTGGTACCCGGTCACTGGCGGCCTCCTTATCGGTGTGAGCGACACCTGCGTCAGTCAACCCGAAGGGGTTACGTGTCCTCCGCTCTCGGGTCACTTCCCCGATTCACAGGACCAGCGCCACAGCGTTCGCGGGCGTCTTCGCTACCAGGTGCAGCCCCGCTTCTGGATCGCAGGCGGAATTCAATACGATACTGGACTGCCGTTTCAGATCGACACTTCCGAACAAGCGGCGCTCGCCGAATACGGCCAGCAGGTCATCGATCGCATCAACTTTGCCCGCGGCCGCATCAATCCATCCTTCCAAGTCAATGCCTCGGCGGGCGCCGATTTGTATCAATCGGACCATCTCAAAACGAGGCTCCAGGTCGACGGACAGAATCTCACCAATGTCCTCGATATTATCGACTTCGGCGGCTTGTTCTCAGGCAACGCCATCGGCCCGTCGCGGAGCGTTGCCTTGCGCCTGACTACCGCCTTCTAGCCGAGACCCACCTGATCACCAATAAAGCTAGGATCCAAAGTCCCGATTAACGCGCTCACCGGACAAGTGGGTATCAGTCCATTTCTCTGGTAGATGGGCACAATGCGCATCGCCTTTTAGAAGTATGAGTCGACCTAATTTTTCTCACGAGCGCTGTAAGACCTCCATTCTGTTGTATCCTTTCGACGTGTCAGCGATCCGATGTCTAAGTTAATGTTGAGTAGTACGGCAGTTCGCAGTCTTGGCCTGACACTAGCAGTGTGCACGGCTTGGCTGTCCGCTTCGTTCGCTCAGGTCGCCATTTCCACCAGTCGTGTGGACAACGTCCGCGACGGCGCCAACACACAGGAAACTCTGCTGACTCCTGCCAATGTCAACAAGAACGGCTTCGGCCACCTGTTCAGCGCCCCGGTTGACTATGTCGTGATGGGGCAGCCTCTTTACGTCCCCAATGTGACCATTTCGGGCACAGTCCACAACGTCATTTACGTTGCCACGCAGGCCGACTCGGTCTATGCGATCGACGCCGCGACCGGAACTCAGCTCTGGGGGGTCAACTTCACGAACCCCGCCGCAGGAATCGTCACCGCTCAAACCGCGAATGGCACCCTGCCCTGCGGCACGGGTTATGGTTATGATCAGGAAGGGATCATCGGAACGCCGGTTATCGACCCCCATAACAACGCCATGTATCTCGTGGCGAAGACTGTAGTCAACGGCACGGTCGAACATCACCTGCACGCTCTCGACATCACCACCGGCAACGATCTTCCGGGCAGCCCGGTTCAAATCGTCGCCGAAACAACTTATGGGAAGAAAGTCACTAATTTCAACAGCCTGCATCAGAAAAACCGGCCCGGCCTTCTGCTGCTGAACGGCGTCATCTACGCCGCATTCGGCTCCAATGGCTGCAACGACGACAACAGCGGCTGGGTACTCTCCTACGACGAAACCACTTTGGCGCAACTCGCCATCTTCAATACCTCGCCCGATCACGGACTAACTTCGATCTGGCAAACCGGCACCGGCATTGCCGCCGACGAAGATAACAACATCTATGTAGAAACGGCCGAGTCCTGCGATACGTGTTACAACATTCCGCAAGGTGCGACTTACAGCAACACCGTGCTGAAGCTTACTCCCGATCTAACTGTCGCGGATTATTTCACGCCGTTCGACGTGCAATTTCTTAACAGCAACGACGAAGACTTGAGCTCCACTGGGGTTCTGATCCTTCCCGATCAAGACGGCAAGTATCCGCACGAACTGGTCGCCGGCGGCAAGCAGGGTTTCGTATATCTTCTCGATCGCGATGACCTCGGAGAGTTTCACCAGGCCTACGATCAAGACATAGAAGAATTTTCTCTGATTCCGGGAGAACAAACCGACCAGGTCAAGGACGTCTTATTCAGCTCTCCTGCCTTTTGGAATAACACGGTTTACTTCGCGCCGGATGACTCTCCCGTCTTAGCCTATCCTTTGTCGAACGGATCGCTCGGCACTCCCGCCACGACTGCCGCGAGTTATACCGGCTCTCACTCTCCATCCATTTCTGCCAATGGCATCAGCAACGGAATTCTCTGGGACCTCACGGGCGGGAATCTCTATGCCTTCAATGCCACCAGCTTGCAGATGCTCTACGCCTCCAATCAGGTCAAGGCGCGCGATCAACTGCCTACGCTCGGCCATTTCGTCACCCCGACCGTCGCCAATGGCCGCGTATATGTAGGAACAGAAAACACTCTGGCGGCCTACGGATTGTTCCAGGCGCTCAACATCACCGGCGGCGTTGGGCAGACGGCTACGGTAGGCACCCCGCTGACCTATCCCATTCAGATTCAGGCCGACGACCCATACTCCGGACACCCAGACGTTGGCGTCACCATTAACTTCAGCGACGGCTGCGTCAAAAGCGGCAAAAACACCTGTGGCATATTCAATCCGTCGTCCGCCATAACCGACGCCAACGGCAATGCCTCCACCACTTACACCGTTCCGGAAAAAGCGGGCACTTATACGCTGACGGTTTCGGGCACCAGTTCCGGCTTAACCTTCGCCAACGCCACTACCACCGCCACGGCTATGGCCGCCGCGGCCACGCACATGATTGTCTTCAAAGGATCGCGACAGACTGGTGATGAAGGAACAACTCTCCCTAATCCTTTGGTCGCCCAGGCGGAGGACGTCTACGATAACGGCGTCTCCGGCGTCACCATTAATTTTGCGGCCAACAACGGTGCGATCCCGAGCCAGCCGACCGTGGTCAGCGGCGCCAACGGGCTGGCCTCCATTAGCCTCCAGTTACCGGATACGGCCTGCAAGGTCACAGTCACCGCCAGTTCTACCGGATTCAAGAACATCGTGTTTACCGAATTCTCTGTGGCCGGCGCCGCAGCCGAGCGACGATAGCTCCAGCGTCTTCGCCGGCTACCGGGAGCTCCTCATCTACGCCGCTAAAAGTGTAGGTACCACCAAGCCTTTTCGCTGATTGACTTCCCCTGGGTTTCGCGGGAAACTCGCTCTGAGCCTGTGTCTCCCCCCATGCGGCAGGCGGCCTGAGGCCATGGTGTTCCCGCAGCCTATGTCGAGGTCCGAGTTCGGCCCTGACGATTCGCGTGTTGACGATTCCCGAGTTGACGATTCGTCCCCGCCCGACCCGACCCGGATCCTCGAGCAGCATCTCCTCGCCGGCTTCCCGCCCGACCTCGCTCTCGACCTAGTGCTCAACGAAGTGGTCGTCCACGCCGTCGAGGCCACCCACGCCGTCGCCGGCGCGCTCGCGCTGATGCGCGACGGGCAAATGGTCTGCCGCGCCGCCACCGGGCAGCTCGCTCCCGACCTCGGCATCCCTCTCAACGCGCACGATGGGCTATCCGGCGCCTGCCTTGAAACTCGCCAGCCGCAGCTTTCCGTCGATACGGAATTTGATCCGCGCGTCGATCCCGCCGTCTCGCGCCGCCTCGGCATCCGTTCCATCCTCATCGTTCCGGTCTTCGAAAGCAGTGCGAAGAACGCTCAATTTGCCGGAGTGCTCGAAGTTTTCTCCGTGTCTCCCGCCGCCTTTTCGCACAATGATCAGGTATTGCTCGAAGGCTTTGCCGCAGAATGTGCTCGGATCCGTCAAGCTGCCGTCGAACTGAGCCGGCGGAAACCGGCGGTCGCAGCCATTCCTCCCGAACTGCTTCCGCCCGACGCCGCCCTAACGGCGGTCGTCGCAGCCCACCCGCCACAGGCTATCCGCCCGCGCTATGAGGCGTGGACAGTTGCCCTGGGAGGCCTCGCGATCCTCACCACTATCGCCGTCAGCTTTCTTATGGGCACGCGCATCGGATGGCTGCGTTACGCCCCGCCTCATGCCCAAATCGCGCCACCTGTCTCACCCCAGGGGGCCGAACCGGGTGCGCCTGGGCAATCCAATTCATCACCCGGAAAGGCATCGCTCGGAAGAACGGCAACGAGGGCTCGGGAAGAATCGCCCGCGCGGGCGGCCAAGCAGGCGCACTCGGCGCCGGCGGCGGAGCCAATTTCCGACGAACTCGTCGTCTACGAAAAAGGAAAAGTTATTTTCCGCATGAAGCCCGCGCCCGCCAAGGCGGACTCGCCGAAGCAACGCCCGGCCAAGCCCGATGCAGTGACGTCAGATTCCACTACACCGGACAGCAACGCAATCGTAAAAGCATCGTCCACGACCAAGCTCGGCACCTCCGCCAGCGTCTGGCTCTCAGCTACGCAGGCCGAAAAACTTCTTCTCAGCCGCACCGAACCTCTCTATCCCGCGGAAGCGTTGGCCGCGCACCGGGCCGGCAATGTGGTCCTGGAAGTTCAGGTGGCCGCAGACGGCACCGTGTCGAGCATCCGCACCTTGAGCGGCGACCCCTTGCTGGCAAGCGCCGCCACCGAAGCCGTCCGCAACTGGCGCTATCAACCCTATCGCCGCCATGATCACGCCGCGCAGTTTCAGACGGACGTAACTCTGACCTTCAACCTTCCCAACTAAGTGGCATCGCAGTTGCCGCTGCCCACTTCGCTTACTGTTGAATCTGGAAGGTCATAGCAACGTTGGCGGTGACGCTGATCTTCCCTAGCGAAATGGTGCCCTTAGCGCTGCCATCGCTTCTGCCCCCCATGTCTTGAACTACGTTCTGCGAGGAAGACAATGCCATGCCGTAGGGGTAGCCGTATCCGTTCCAGGCGAGATAGGAGGATCCCCCGCCGTAGGAGTAACTGCTCAGCGAAAGCGGCTTGCCGACCTTCAGTCCGGCCGCCTCGGCCAGTCCTTTGGCCTTTTCGACCGCGGCTTTTGCCGCCATCGAGCGAGCTTCGTCCCGATACTTGCGAAGTTCGGTGGTTCGGAATTCGATTCCGCCGAGGTGATTAGCACCGGCCAGTAGACCCGCATCCAGCAAGTCTTCGAACTTGGCGACCTTTTTCAGAACCGCCTGTACTTGTTTGCTAACCACGTAGTAGTCGATCACGCTGCCCTGGTTAGCGACGTAAATGATATCCACATGGAAGTAGTCGGTCTGGATGTCGCTGGCGTCTACGCCGACGCTTTTGATAGCCGAGATCAGCCTTTTAACACTGGCGTTGTTTTGGGCGACGGCGGCCGAAATGTCCTTGCCACGGTTTTCCACCCCGAAGAAGACACTCACTTCGTCCGGGACCACTTTGACTTCCGCATCGCCGGTTACCTGGATCTCATGCATTTGGGCATAAGCGGAAGACACGGTCAGGAAAATAAGCAACACAGTAGATCGCATACCTCGCCTCCAACCAAACTGTCACTTACTCCCTTGCCATTTGCTTCCGCTACAGGCGAAACTGATTTCGTGGTTATCAGTCCAGGGACTGTGACAAACTGATGAGAGTATTGGCAAGCTTTCTATTGTCGGCAAGTGACACAGGTCACTTCCCTGCCCCCAGTGTGCCTGAGATCGCCTTTCTGGGACGATCGAATGTGGGGAAATCGAGCGTGATCAATTCGCTGCTGGGCACGAAGCTGGCGCGCACCAGCAACACTCCAGGACGCACGCGCAGCATCAACTTTTATGAGGTGCGCAAGGCCGGGCAACCGCGACCCGAATTGCGCTTCGCCGACCTGCCCGGATACGGTTACGCGAAGGTCTCGCGCACGATCGCCGAAGACTGGGCACGCTTTGTCGATCCCTATCTTCACCAGCGGTCGAGTCTGGCGTTGTGCCTGGCGCTGGTCGATTCAAACATTCCTCCACAGGAAAGCGACCGGCAGTTGCTGGAATTTCTGGCAGCCAAAGAGCGTCCGCATGTAATCGTCGCCACCAAGTGTGACCGGCTGTCGGGCAACCAGGTGCGGCAGGCGATGGACGCGCTCGGACGAGCCTACGGCGGCGTCCCGATCATTGCTTTTTCGGCCAAGACCGGCTTTGGCAAGGAAGAACTCTGGCAACGGATTCGCGCGGCCGCGGCAAATTTTCAGGCAGCTTAATGAAGTACCGTAGCGTAGCGCCGTATCTTGCCGGCTGTCTGGAGGGCATCCCTTCGGCAGGCTCAGGGCAGGCTCTCGCCCGCCCCGCAAATGCGAGACGCCCTCGAAACAGCCGCCGGCGCTACGTTCGCAGGTTAAAGTTTTCCCTGTTGCCTTCCGATCAAGTAGGTGTAGCGCTTCGTCGGAGGCGCTGTGGATCCGCACACTCGTCCTGAACGATTCGGCGACTCGCCGTGGCAGCGGCCGATTTACCCGCACTCTTCGACGCGCTCACGGCGTTCTATCAGAAACAACAGCTGCTTTCGCGCGAAGAGTTTTACCAGATCGCCAAACGAGTTCGCCGGTCCTGATCTTTCGTCCATAAGAATCGCACCGGGTGGCGGACCGTTTGCCGGGCTCCGCACGCTTGGCCCCGGAGCAATGATTACTCTGGTGACTAGCTGCCGCGCCCCGGACTGAATTCATCCTTTATCATTAAAAGCCTATGGCTAAATTTCTGGTCACAGGCGCTGCCGGCTTCATTGGGTCATCGCTGGTGCGCGCTCTGCTGGAACGCGGCGACGAAGTCCGAGGTATCGACAACTTTTCTACCGGCCGGCGCGAAAATCTCACCGAGATCCTCAAGAATATCGACTTCCGCGAAGCTGACCTGCTCGATCTGAACGCCATGCACAAGGCGTGCGCAGGCGTCGATTACGTGCTGCACGAAGCAGCCATCCCCTCGGTGCCGAAATCCGTCCTCGACCCGATCGGCAGCAATCGCGCCAATATCGACGGCACGGTCAATCTTCTCGTCGCGGCCCGCGACGCAAAAGTGAAACGCGTCGTCTATGCGGCATCATCTTCGGCTTATGGCGATACGCCGACGCTTCCGAAGCATGAGGCGATGACGCCCATTCCCATTTCGCCCTATGCCGTAGCCAAGCTGGCCAGCGAACTTTACATGATTTCGTTTTTCCGCTGCTATGGCCTCGAGACCGTCTGCCTGCGCTACTTCAATATCTTCGGCCCACGGCAAGATCCTTCTTCGCCCTACTCGGGCGTCCTCGCCAAATTCAGCATGCAGATGTTGCGCGGCGAACAGCCGACAATCTTCGGCGATGGCGAAACCAGCCGCGATTTCACCTACATCGACAACGCCGTCTCCGCCAATCTGCTCGCCTGCTCAGCGCCCGCCTCCGAGTGTGCCGGACGCGTCTTTAACTGCGCCACCGGACGCCGCATCACCCTCAACGAAACTCTCGCCGCCTTGAAACCACTGACTGGCTATAAGGGCGAGATCAAGTATGCTCCCGAGCGCACCGGGGACATCAAACACTCTCTCGCCGACATCACGCTAGCGCAAAAGCACCTGGGATACAAGGTTCTGGTCAACTTCGAAGACGGCCTGCGCCGGACGGTGGAGTGGTATAAGAGTGAGCGCCAGCCGGTCGTCGCCTGAAGGCCGCCTGACGCGCGTGTCCGTTCGCGGCAGCGATGCTATGA
The DNA here is from genome assembly GCA_036513715.1 of Terriglobales bacterium. Classification (GTDB taxonomy): domain Bacteria; phylum Acidobacteriota; class Terriglobia; order Terriglobales; family Acidobacteriaceae; genus Acidiflorens. The sequence goes on along the minus strand of DATBYM010000063.1, from coordinate 27,214 downwards.
CGGTCGGCGAACCTTCGTGATTGCCTCCGCTTCGGACTTCATCTTGGTTGACCTTTGCCAAAGGATGAGTTGCTTCAGGTCGTAGCGAAACGGCCCGTAGGCGCAGAAAGTCTTCTCGTCAAACAGCCGCTTGGCGCCGCAACTCAAGCACACCTGATACGAATATCCCTGCTCGCCAACCGGCCAGCTCATCTGGCTGTGCCAGCACCCTCGAAAGGCCATAGCGGCTGCCCCCGCCAAGGTCGTGGCCACTACTCCCGGCCACCACCAACTGGATTTCTTGCTGGCGTGTACTTTTTCTCGTTCCACTAAGTCGGTCATCAATTTCACAACCTGATTCCTTCTGCGCGCTTTCTCAAGATAGGACGAATCGCTGTGCCGGGCAAAATCTTAAGGGTCGTAGCTCCGGAAGCCGCACTCCAGCCGATTCAGCCCGGCAATCCGCAGGACATACCCGTGCACACCGGTCGGACATGTACTACCGGACATTGCGATACCCACCCAATGACTATTACGCTCGAACTTGGCGGCCCCGTCGAACCAAGGCTGGCAATGAGCCTGGTTTCGAGCCAGAGCTACGATAAGAGAATTCAGAGAAGCAGCGTTAAATGTGGTTTTCTAGTTGCCGACCGCGCGAGCACGAGTGCCGTTAAACCTTGAATGAGTTCCTATCCCACAACCGCCGATCCGGCCCGAATCGATAGCGAAGCGTCGGATCCCGGCTCTCCGCTGCAGCAAGGCAACCTCGTCCTCGAATCGATCGCGCGCCGAGAGGCCATGCGCGCGCTCCTCGCCTTCTCCGAACTCCACGAACAGATCCGCAACCGCCGCGCCACCGGGCACGAAGCCGATCGCGACCTCTTCGAGACCGAGCGCTTCATCCTCGACGAAGTATTACAACTGATTTGCGATCGCGTGCAGGCCATCACCCAAGCCGATGCCGTCGTGATCGCGCTGGCGGAAACATCGGCCGCAACGCAACCAAGAAATTCGCGCCAGGCCATTCCGCAGTTAGCCTGCCGCGCCGCCGCCGGCCCGCTCGCCGTCATGCGCGGAGCCCATCTCATCGCGGAATCCGACTTCCTGCAAGACGCCCTCGACACCGGACGCATTCTCCGTTGCGACGATGGCGAAATCGATTCCCGCGTCGAGCTCGACTTCGCGCACTCGCTCGGCGCCCGCTCCACCGTGCTCGTTCCCCTCCGCGGGCGCCATGAGCAACTCGGCGTCCTGCAAGCCTTTTCGCGCGCTCCCCGGGCCTTCGCCGATCAAGATGTTCGCTGCTTCGACCTCTTCGCCGAGCTAGTCCTCTCCGCGCTCAAGCCTGAAGATGAAGACCGCCGCATTCACTGGCTTTCCGATGTGGCCGAAGAAGTGCTGCAAGCGAAGCATCCCGCAAGCCAGGCTGTTGTTGCGTTGGCGGAAAGTGAAATCGCCCTAGTCGAGCCCGTCATAATTCCGGAGACGGCACCCGCCGCGCCGCCTCCTTCAACGATCGAAGGGCCGTTCTTTCACGCTCCGCTCACAAACCGTTCGCTCTCAGTTCCGGCAGCGCCGACGCCAGAAGAGCCGGCGCTCGTTCCCGCGCCCGCCGATGAGCTACCGCAAACCTCCAACTGGCTGCTCGCGTCAGAGACTCCGACAGAGGAAACCACATCGGAATTCGCTTTCGACCTTGCTCCGGAATTCGCGCCTGAAATTACCTCAGACATCGCCGACGACTCCTACCGGAGCACCGATCTCGCAACTCCGAAAGAGCCACGACGCCTCCTAGCCTTCCTACCTCGCCTGCCTCTCCCTGGCAGTTCGCTCCCCGGCCTGAGCGTGGTCCTAGCCCTCGTCATCCTCGCCGCGCTCTTCTCTGCCGGAGCCTGGTGGGGCCTCGAAAATCGCGGAGTCACCGCTGTCAAAGCTGTCGCCGGCAAGGTTGATTCATTACCCGCGTCCGTTACTGCACCACCTGCGCCTGCGAGCGTCATCTCGCCCGTCGCCGATAATCTGCTGACTCCGGCTAGGCTTGATCCCGATTCAGCTACGCTCACCGCTGTGCCCGACAGCAAGCTCGCGGCGCTGCCCAAGGTCACCGGGCTGCGTCACTGGTCGTCGTCGATGGGCAGCACCGTCGTCATTGACATGGAAGATCAGGTTCCCTACGAAGTGCATCGCCTCATGTCTCCCGAACGCATCTACTTCGACTTGCACGACACGGCGCTTGCTCCTGACCTCGATGGCAAAACGATGGACGTAGGCGATGCTTCCTTGACTCGCGTGCGCATCGCGCAGCCCGTTGCGGGCGTGACCCGCATCGTCCTCGACACCAAAGACGGATCGAACTTCTCCGTCAGCATGGAGTCGAATCCTTATCGCCTGGTGGTCGAGCTGCGCGGCAGCGGGAGAACCCTGATGGCGAAGCAACTTGCTCCGAAAGCTGCGACGCCAAAGTTGACGCCCGCAAATACGACGCAAGCCCCGCCAAATAACGCTTCCGCCGCGGCTTTGGCGCTCAACACGCCGGATCAGCCTCTACCTGCCAAGACCGGCAAATTCCGCATTGTGCTTGATGCTGGCCACGGCGGATGGGATCTCGGAACGGTCGGTCGCCAGGGAGTTGTCGAGAAGGATCTCGTGCTTGACGTGGCCCAGCGGCTCGGCAAGTTGCTCGAATCGCGGCTTGGCTCTGAAGTCGTCTTCACGCGCACCGACGACACTTATCTGCCGCTTGAGCAGCGCGCGGATATCGCCAACCAGGCGCAGGCCGATCTCTTTGTCTCCGTCCACGCCAACTACAGCACCTCCGCAGAGGCGCGCGGAGTCGAGACTTACTACTCGAATCTGTTTTCCGCTCCGGGATCGCGCGAAATCGAAAAGCACGACGACGGAAGCTTCGCGAAGCTCACGCCTGTGTCGCTCTCCGCCGGAGCGTTGCACGAAAAGATCGCCGAATCGGCGCGTCTCGCAGCCAGCGTACAGCGCGCGCTCTACTCCACGCTGTCGGCGGCGAGTCCTGGCATTCGCAATCGCGGCATTAAAGACAAGCCTTTTGTCGTGCTGACCGGGACGACTATGCCCGCCATTCTTTCCGAAATTTCTTTTGTCAGCAGTCCGGCGGACGAGCGCAACCTGCAAAACCCCGCCTACCGCCAGGAAATCGCCGAAGCTCTCTATCAAGGCATATCCCGCTACGAGCAAGCCGCGCCGCACGCCAAAGTAGCCCAGCTGCGAACGGCCGCCGCGCGGCAGTAAGCCGGGCGGCCCGTCCTATCCACTCGGCCTCTTTTGTTGTGGACGTGCGGATCGCTCACGGAGCGCTCGGTTGGGCGTTGCGCAGGGCGTCTTCTAGGGGCTGGTTGCTGGGCATATTTTTTTCGAGGACGCGCCAGCCGTTGTCGTAGCTGCGGAAGGCTACAGTGGAGCGGTAGTGGACTCCGCTGTCGTAGAGGGCTGCTCCTACCTGATTGATGGCGACCCAACGCCAGGTAAATTCGACGTCGGCAAAGTTGCCGGCCTTGCTGATTCCGGCGATGCCGAGCAGTTCGCGGCGGGCGGCCTGGATGCCGATCGGTCCATTGTTCGGCAGGGCGGTCGCTATCAGCGGGCGAATCGCGTCGACTCCCAGGGGCGTGAGGACTACGTCCCAGCAGGGCGGAGGCTCGACGTCGGCGGGACATTTCTCTTCGGCGGCTTGAATCCATCCGCGGCGCTCGAGGACCAAGGATTCGGGGGATGAGAAATCCTTGTTGGAGACGATGCCCTGGCGCAGCCAGAACATTTGCGGGGATTTGAATTCGTCGGAGGCGGATATTAGATCGGCGGCCAGGCGGCGCGTTAGAAAGTCGCGGGGGGAGCAGGCGATCGCAACGATGATCAGACACACCGACAGGAATGTTTTTGTCGCACGCATGAACGCTGGTTATTGTTGCGAGAGGATTCTAGCAGGCCGTGAGATTGCGATCACGATAGCAGCGGCTGAAGCCGTGGTTAGAATCAGCGCTTTTTATCGCAGCGGTAAACCGCTGCAACTGCTGACATCGTAACAAGAAAACGCGTGACTGACGCTACCTTTCAACCAACCGTCCGATTCTCGCGCAATTTAGGGCGTATGCGATTGAAAGTCGATCTCAGTTTCTATGGCAGAAAAATGCAACCGATCCGGAGCCGCGCCATCCTATCAAATACGCTAGCTACGACGGCTGACAATAAAATGAAGCCTACACTCGCAACCCATTCCGCCTTAATGTGGGGCGGCGGCGGCGGGGAGCAGCAGCGTAGGGACCATGCCTCCTGCTGCTCGTGTCAACAAAGCCCTTTAATTTTGTCAGTTTGAACAATTCAATCCGCGCGTGCACGGTTGGTGACAGAGCCTTGGTCAGGCAATGTGTCTGCGCTCACATTCAAGGAGATAACTATGCAAATCGGCATGATTGGTCTGGGAAGGATGGGGGCGAATATGGCGCGGCGACTCATTCGAAAGGGTCACAGCTGCGTGGTGTTCAACCGCTCACCGCAAGCGGTGAACGAACTGGTCAAGGAAAAGGCAATCGGCGCCACGTCGCTGGCAGAGGTCGTGAAGAAACTTGAAAAGCCACGGGCGATCTGGCTGATGGTCCCAGCGGCGGCGGTCGATGATACCATCGCCGATCTTTCACCTCATCTCGAGCCGGGAGACGTCCTCATCGACGGGGGCAACTCTTATTACGTCGATGATCTCTGGCGTGCGAAGCAACTGGCTCCCCAGAAAATCCACTACGTCGATGTGGGAACCAGCGGGGGAGTCTGGGGTCTGGAGCGAGGTTATTGCATGATGATTGGGGGCGAGACCGAGGTCATCCAGCGGCTCGATCCAATTTTCGCCGCCCTCGCTCCCGGAATAGGCGATATTCCTCGCACGTTCGGACGGGACAAGATCGACGGTACCGCCGAGCAAGGCTACCTGCACTGCGGCTCCAATGGCGCCGGCCACTTCGTCAAGATGGTCCACAACGGAATCGAGTACGGAATCATGGCGGCATACGCGGAGGGTCTCGCCATTCTGCGCAAGGCGAACGTGGGCAAACAAGTAAATGCCGCAGCCGATGCCGAAACTACGCCACTGCGTGACCCAGGGCACTACCAATATGACCTGAATCTGCGTGACATCGCCGAGGTGTGGCGCCGTGGAAGCGTGATCGCCTCGTGGCTGTTGGATCTTACGGCCGGCGCCCTGCTTCAGGACCCGAATCTGTCGAAGTTTGCCGGCCATGTCTCCGACTCTGGCGAGGGGCGCTGGACGATTAAAGCTGCCATCGATGAAGCAGTGCCAGCGCCGGTTCTCACCACGGCGCTTTACGAGCGGTTCAGCTCGCGGGGCGAGGCGGACTTCGCGGACAAGCTTTTGTCAGCGATGCGATATCAATTCGGCGGACACCTGGAAAAAAGTGACGACAAATCCAAAGTGGCTTAAGGAGACGATCGTGAGCAATTCTCATTCGGATGCGCTGGTATTTTTCGGAGCGACCGGCGACTTGGCCTATAAGAAGGTCTTTCCCGCGTTGCAGGCAATGGCGAAGCGTGGTCACCTCGACGTGCCGGTGATCGGCGTTGCCAAGGCCGGCTGGAACCTCGACCAGCTCAAGGCGCGCGCCCTCGATAGCCTTGAAAAGCATGGCGGAGTCGATTCCGCAGCCTTCGAGAAGCTTTCTTCTTTGCTCCACTATGTGGATGGAGACTACAACGATCCTGCTACTTTTCAGGCTCTCGGCAGGGAGCTGAAAGGAATACAGCGGCCAGCATACTATCTCGCCATCCCCCCCGCGATGTTCGAAGAGGTGCTCGAACAACTGGAATCTTGCGGCTTCACCTCGAATGCCCGGGTCATCGTCGAGAAGCCCTTCGGGCATGATCTTGCCTCGGCGCAACATCTCAATAAAATTCTCCTTCGGAAGTTTGATGAGACGGCAATTTTTCGGATCGACCACTATCTGGGTAAGCGGCCAGTCAACAATATGGTCGTGTTCCGTTTTGCGAATGCGTTCACGGAAGCGTTCTGGAACCGCAACTATGTCGAGAGCGTGCAAATCACCATGGCGGAAGATTTTGGCGTCCAAGGCCGGGGCGCTTTCTACGACGAGACCGGCACGATCCGCGACGTGATCCAGAACCACTTGTTCCAGGTGATGTGTAATCTGGCCATGGAAGCTCCAGTGAGAACGGACAGCGAATCGATTCGCGACGAGAAAGTCAAAGTGCTGAAGGCAATTCCCGCGCTCGAAGAGAACAACGTTGTTCGTGGACAGTTTCGCGGCTACTTGCAGGAGAAAGGAGTGGCGTCGGACTCCAAAACCGAGACCTTTGCCGCGGTTAAATTGGAGGTTAACTCCTGGCGCTGGCAAGGAGTCCCGTTCTACATTCGAGCTGGAAAGTGCCTTCCCGTTACATCTACCGAGGTTGTCTGCCGGCTGCGAAAGCCGCCCGCGGTAATTGCGGCGGATCTACTGCAGTCGAATTATCTCCGGTTCCGGATCGGTCCGGATGTGGCGATTGCCATAGGGATGACGGTCATGGCTCCTGGTGAAAAGTTGGTTGGTGAACCTGCGGAGATGATCGCGAGCGAACAACCCAGCGCGGAAGAAATGGATGCTTACGAACGAGTGCTCGGAGATGCCATGGCGGGAGACCCGACCCTGTTTGCACGCGAAGACTACGTGGAAGAAGCATGGCGCATCGTCGATCCGGTGCTGAAGAAGGTCACGCCCGTTTATCCTTACGAACCAAAGAACTGGGGCCCGGTAGAGACTGAGCGAGTGATGCCGCCCGGAGGCTGGAAGAACCCGATCATTGGACACGAGACATTGGCCACCGCCGGCCAGGCGGCTTGAAGTAGCGCACGCTGCTGACACGCTGCTCCGCCTACGCGAGCGCAAGGGCTCGGTCACCGCAGGACTGGACAAACTAGAGTCAAGAGTTCAACCATTGACGTGCTTGCCAGCGTTGATTTCCGGTCGAAGCTGCCCACGCCAGAGCGGCGGCACTCTCGAAACACCCGACGTGGGCTCAGGCTGAGGGAAGTCCCTTGCCGCGTGGTGTCACGTGGTTCCAGGAGGAGCAGGCGTTCAACTTTGCCGTAATCCGCCCCAAGAACTGAGGCTGAGGCGGTTCAACCGAGTGGGGGCTTTCACTGGGACAGATGGGGGCGATAATGGGAGTGCTCACCCTCGCGGCTGCGACATATGTCTGCCTTCGCGGTGTCGCAGCCCCTAGCCGGGAGCAAGTCCCGGAGCGAGAATAACCGCCCTTTGAAATCGACTTTTTCCGCATCCTGCTAGGGTCAGCAGAAGCCTTTGTGGAGCAGACGCGCTCTATCGGGCGCGGCCAATTCAATAAGTCTGATCAGTTTCAGCGCTTCCCATTGAAACCTTCGTCACAGCCAATTGCTTCCCTACTCACTGCACCTGGAAAACCTGGTTGCTGGTAAGCGTTCCTTTGGCCGTGACTACGGTGACGTAGCCGGACGTCGCGCCGGTCGGAACGGTCGCGGTGAGATACGTGTCATTGGTGGCTTTGAAGGTCGCTGGGGTTCCGTTGAACGACACGCTGGTCGCGCCTTTGAATCCTTGACCTAGAATCTCAACCGTCCCGCCCACCTTGCCCCACCAGGTCACTAACTTGGCAAATGGCGGCAGGCCCATACCGACGCTGAAGAAGACGCCCACGCGGGCAGGCCCCCCTTGGACCGTATCTCCATAGAGAACCCCATTCGTATGCTGAATCAGCGTAACCTCAGGGTAGGCGCCGGTCGTGTAGTCGAAGTTGTAGAGCACAGTGTATTTGCCGGAAGGCGTGATCTGGAAAATTACTCCGTAGTTCTGCGTGCCGCCGGCTGTGGTCGTTCCGTAAAAGTTGCCGTCCGAGGCTTGCACCAGACCACCGTCAGGGTTGGCTCCGTCGGTACAGCTGGCAATGGAACAGAAGTTGTAAAGCACGGTGAGCTTGCCGGCGGGGGTGAGTTTGAACACGACTCCCTGAGGATATCCTCCGGCGCCTGTGCCGCCGTACTCCGTCGTGCCATAGAAATTGCCGTTCGTGGCTTGCGTCAGGCCAGCGACGGGATTGGCTCCATCGACACAATTGGCACGAGCGCAGAAGACATAGAGGACGCTGTACTCGCCCGAAGGCGTCATTTTGAAAACAACGCCGGCGTTCTTAAAACTACCGGACAGGTCGCCGCCGAGGTACGTGGTCCCGTAGAAATTGCCATCGGTTCCAAGCAGCAACGGGGAATAGGAATTCGCGCCGTTCGTCTGATCGAACCGGTAGAGCACGGTGTAACCCTTGCCGGAGGATTTGATCTTATAAACGCCGCCGCACCCACCGAATCCGTAGGTGCAAAGGCCCGTTGTTCCGCCCTCTTCGGCCGTGCCGTAAAGACTGCCGTCCATGCCGATCACCGGCGGCGTTAAAGGAGTGGCCAGGTTGGGGGAAGCGCCGAAAACGCCATACGTGGTAAATTTGCCGGCCGCACTCATTTTCCACACGCTTCCGTAGTAATCCCCGCCGTTACTTGAGCCGTAAAAATTGCCATCCGTTCCCAACGTGACGCCGCTTACGGGGTCGCCTTGGTCGTTCGCCTGGTCGAGGCAGCCCAGCACTTTCACCTTTCCAGCCGGCGTGATGCTGAAGCCAGTGCCAAATCCGCTATAGGGGCCACACCCGGTAGGGGTCACGGTATACAATCGCCGTTCCGGCCCTGTGCGATGATGCCGGGATTTGTCGGGCTGGTCGGGTCACCGGCAACGCTGCCGAGGTTGTACAGAACAGTGAAGGTCTGGGCGTGAAGCGCGGTAGCGCTCAACAAAAGAACAACCACGAGAACCACGAGCACCGGAGTTTGCCGCATCCGATCGCTTTTCATAACATCCCGCATTGAACGTTCCGAACTGCATCGCTTCATAAAGGTCTCCCTGAAGTCCTTTGTCTGAAAATCGCTTGTTCCCCAGTTCCGAAGGTCATTTAGCGCTCTCGGTGCCGCACTTTATGCCCCACGGGGTGCCGAGTCGAGAAATCCCCAATGTTGCCCTATTTTTCGTATCTAATGCCCGGATTTCGCGGGACAAGACGAGCCAGCAACGAGTTGGGCCGTCAATGGCCCAAACGCGCGCTGTTGGCCGTCCGAGCAACATTCTGCACGCTTCCCCCCGGTTGTGTCCTGACGGAGTTCTAAAGAACTCTAAAGAACGCTAAGTGTATTGGCAAAGACGAGGGAGGTGCCGCCCACGACATTCCCGCTCGCTTGTGGCGCCTTAGCGATTGTGAACTCGACAAACTCCGCGAATTACGGGGGCGGGGGGGCGCCGGCCATCCCGTCAGCGACAGCTGGCGTTTCAGGAAATCGACTGAGGGAGCTAATTTTTCGGACGGTCTTGGGATTGGAGCCTTCCGGTTTCCGCAAAGACATGAGAATGTGAGCCACTCCAGCAGTTGCGGAGCTGCGCCATGCGCAGTTTGCAGATGTTCATGGTTCTCCTCTCAGAGTGGACGATGAAGTTTACAACGGGGGTTGAGTTTTTTTTCGACGTTTGCACCGAGCCCTCTATTCGGGCACCACATTAGGACCAAACTCGCCCAAGCGGATCCGACGAGTTGATCTCACTGAATTCCCTGTATTACACTCGCCCGGCTTCGAAATTGGAAAAAAATGCGCATTCTCTTCACTAAAGTCTTATTGGTCTTAGTCACTTTTACGGCTGCGGCATTCGGCCAGACTGCACCGACGAACAGGACAGCATCCGATGCCCAGTCGCGGCCCGTCGGTCAAGCAGTCGCGAACCCCGCCACGACGACTGCCGACACTCCGATTCTGTCCCTGGCCTACACTCCAGGACTCGACACTGAATTCATGGATAAGAGCGCCGACCCCTGCGTCGATTTCTACCAATACAGTTGCGGCGGGTGGATGAAGAAAAATCCGATTCCCGCCGACCAGCCCGGGTGGGGCGTTTACGGCAAGCTCGCTCAGGATAATCAACGATTTCTGTGGGGCATTCTAGACGACCTGGCCAGGAAAACTTCCGGCCGCAACCCTAACCAGCAAAAAATTGGGGACTACTTCGCCGCCTGCATGGACGAGGCCGCGGTCGATAAGCTCGGCGCCGATCCGTTGAAACCCTACCTTGAACAGATCAATGGCCTTACGTCGAAGAGCCAACTGCCAGCTCTTTTGGCGCAGTTTCATCTGCGGACCGAGGGCAACGGCATGCTCTTCGGATTCGGCTCGAACCAGGACTACGGCGACTCGACCCAGGTGATTGCTTTTGCCACCGCTGGCGGACTCGGCCTCCCCGACCGCGATTATTACATCAAGACCGATGCAAAATCGGCGGAACTGCGCCAGAAATACCTCTCTCACGTGCAGCGAATGCTCGAGCTGTTGGGCGATGGACCGGACGCGGCACAACGCGAAGCGGTCTCGATCATGGCGATGGAGACGGCACTGGCCAAGGCTTCCCTAACCCGCGTCGAGCGCCGCGAGCCACACAACCTTTACCACAAAGTGGACTTGACGCAGTTGCAAGCGCTCTCGCCCGGCTTCGACTGGACCGTGTACCTTAAGGAGGCCGGGCTGGGTGTGGAAAATACATTCAATGTAACCGAACCAGCGTTCTATAAGGAACTCGACCACCAACTCCAGACCGCTAGTCTCGATGATATTAAGAATTATTTGCGCTGGCACACGGTTCATTCTGCCGCCCCTTTTCTGTCCTCAGCCTTCGTGAATGAGGACTTCGATTTCTTTAGCAAGACGCTGCGCGGAGTCCCTCAACTCCGCCCTCGCTGGAAACGTTGCGTTGCACTGGTTGATCGGCAACTCGGCGAAGCACTCGGCCAGGAGTTCGTCAGCCGGACGTTTACTCCGGAAATGAAGCAAAAGACGCTAACCATGACCGGCCAGATCGAGCAGGCCATGGCTATCGATATCGAGCAGCTCACATGGATGGGACCTGAGACCAAACAGAATGCGTTGACCAAGCTCCACGCCGTCGTGAACAAGATCGGCTATCCCGACAAGTGGCGTGATTACACTTCGGTCGTGATCTCGCGCGGCGATTTTTCGGGTAACGTCGAACGGGCTGCGGTGTTCGAGTCCAAGCGCAGACTGAATAAAATAGGCAAACCGGTCGATCGCAGCGAATGGTCGATGACACCGCCTACCGTCAATGCTTATTACAACTCGCGCGTGAATGATATCAATTTTCCCGCAGGCGTATTGCAGCCCCCTCTTTACGACCCGAAGATGGACGACGCGCCGAACTACGGCAACACCGGCGGAACCATCGGTCACGAGTTGACCCACGGCTTCGACGATCAGGGCCGCAAGTTCGACGCCCAGGGCAACTTGAAGGACTGGTGGACGGCGCAGGACGACCAAAACTTCGAGGCCCGCGCGCAGTGCGTGGTGGATCAGTATGCGCAGTACGTCGTTGTAGACGAAATAAAAATCAACAGCAAGCTCACCGAAGGGGAGGATATCGCCGATCTTGGAGGGTTGATTCTGGCGTGGATGGCATGGAAGGACCAGACCAAGAACACGAATCTGGAAAACCGCGATGGCCTCACGCCCGAGCAGCGGTTCTTTGTCGGAAACGCGCAGTGGGCGTGCGAGAACGACCGGCCAGAGAACCTACGCATGAACGCCATCACAGATCCGCATTCGCCGGGCAAGTACCGCGTCAACGGCCTGGTGGTGAACCTACCCCAGTTTGAGAAGGCATTCGCATGCAAGGCGGGCCAGCCGATGGTGAAAGAAAACCGCTGTCGCATCTGGTGATGGGCTCCTCGAAGCCTACGCATTGCCCGCGCGTAATTGAACGCCATGCACTCAGCCATGCTTGCCGTGGCCGTCGGATACGCAAACAGCACGTGCTTTAAATCGGTGGAGCGCATTCCGGAACGGATGGCAAGCGCGAAAAAATTGATGACTTCGCCGGCCTCGCTCCCTAGAATATGAGCGCCCAGAATGCGGTCGGTGCCTTCCTCCACGAGCACTTTGTAGTCGGAATGTGTTTCCGCAATCCTCCGAGACGAATACCACGCCGAGGTCATCTCCTTATTGACCCTGAACTTAAGTTTTTGCTCACGTGCCCCTCGTTCGCTGAGACCGACAGCAGCGAGCGACGGGATCGTGAAGACGACCGACGGAACGCCGAGGTAATTTGGTCTCTGATGGTTCCCCCTGCAAGAGGTTTGCGGCCACAATCAGCCCTTCATAGCTTGCCACAGGAGCCAGCGGTGGGCCTCCACTGGCGGCGGCATCTCCCGCTGCGTACACGGCTGGATTCGACACTCACGCAACGCCAGCGAGTTCTTCGTGCCTGGACCTCTGGATCGAAGGCGGTCGAGATGCTCGGGCGCGGATACTCAGGTCCGTAGATGAGGCGTAGGAATTCTCTGCCCTGCACTTCACCGCAGCCTGCACGAGACCGCCTCGAGCATTTCAAGTGGATTTCTCTGCACTTCAAGACTGCGTGTTGGAGCGCGCAGTCTCGCTGAGCCTTGCAAGTCAGGTCGCAGGTGTCGTCGGTGGAAGAGCAAAAAACTGGGGGTGGAGATATCTGAGCAAGGTCATAAGTGCCGCTCTCATTCAGGGGCGACGCATTTCTCTCGCCATCGAGGAACGTATCCAGGAAGTCCCCGTCGTGGCCGGTTCATGCATAACGGGTGCCGAATTCTCGCGAGTTGCGGCAGATGTGTCGACCAAGCTGTAGTCGCACCCCTCAACGCCGGGATGATCCTCGTCGCACGGTATGAAGAGGATTGCGCGGCCGTGACCGGTAGGTGCTTCTGCATGGCCGGCAATCTCGCCGCGATCATTGATGCCGACCGCCCCTAGTGCAGAAAGGTCGGTTTTAGAAGACAAAAGCGCGCCAAGGTCAACCATAGGTCCCCCGTTCTCCCACAGGAATGCACCTTGACCGCAGCCGTTATTTCCCCAATTGCCAACGATCTGCCCGCCGTTATTAATCGCAAACGCATAGGAACAGTCGTTGATGGCCCCGAGGTCGTGCATCGTTCCATCCCACAGAAACGCATGAAGTTCTGAGTTTTCGAGTTCGGATCCTCCGACTACCTGCCCTAAATTGTTGATCATTGAAGCTGATCCGCCACCTCCCAGGGTGCCCAAATCCTGCATGCCCTCGTCCTTCGTCCACAGGAAGGGATGCTGCACTTGGTCTCCGGCCAAATCGGATACGCCCACCACCCGTCCGTAGTCGTCTAGCCAATAAGGAAAGCCACAGGTACCTCCTAACCCACCCAAGTCGGTCATTTTTCCGTTTTCCCAAAGGAACGGATCTTGCGTTGGGATGAACGCTCCGCTGCCGTTGTAAACGCATGGAGTAACTATCTGGTTCGGCGTCGCGCTTGTGTACGATATACCGACGACCTGCCCGCGCTCATTGATGGCCATGCCCCAGGCGTCGGTTCCGGTGCCGAGAGTACCCAGATCGGTCATCACTCCGTCTTCCCAAAGAAACGCCCTCTCCTGATACGGATACGGATATGGATCGAAATGGTTTAATTGTGACGACCATTGAAACAATGAATACACATCGGGAACGGTATTGGTTGCCACACCGACAGCCTGACCACTGCTGTTTACGGACTCGGCTTCGCTTTCGTATCCTCCCTCGGGGAGGGTTCCAAGATCGATGATGTCGCCGTCGCGCCACAGAACGGCACGGTTCTCCGGGAAATTCTGGGGCGAGCCTGGATCCAGCGGATCGGTTTCGCCGTTCTGTGAAGTCCCGGCAATCAGACCGTTGGCACTGATCCACGCGACGGCACTACTCAGGCCTCTGTGGAGCTCCGGGAATTCGGATTTGACACCAGCTTGCCACTGAAATGCGCGAGAGGTGTAGCAGGGAGTTCCGTCATAGTTGAAACAGAAATTTTGGTCGCCGCTGTTGCCCGAAAGCCCAAAGGGATCCAGTTCGGATGTATCTCCCCAGGATGCGAAAGTTCCTGCATTGTTCAAGGCTTGAAATGGGCCGCTGTAGAAGTAGGGGCTGATGTAGCTTTCCGACCCGCCGAACGTTCCCATGTCAATGAGCTGGTAGTGATGGTGCCGATGCTTGCCCTCGGAGTTGTCGTCTTGCGCGGCCAGTTGAAATGGGACGGCGAGCGCAGCGAGTAAGGTCAGTGCAGTGATGCACATGGTCAGATTTTTTTTCACGACTTCCTCCTTGTAGGCGCGTCATATTCGGGTGACTCCGAGAGCCGCTTCACTCTCGAAGCCCCCACCTCTCCTATATCCGGTGGGGGATTCGCTATTGAGGGTTATTCCATTGCGGTGCAGATGGGAGCTAGCTCAGCGGTCGCACCCGTGTTGAGGTAATCATCAAGCGGATGCGGCCCTACCTCTTCAATGACCGATGCGAAATTGGGGGTGTAGGTAATGATCCCCCACTGCGGCGTGAGGACAGGGGTAATACCCGCTAGGGCGGAGAAGTCATTTCCGTAGTAACCCCACTGCAGATTACTCTGGGTCCCATCGGGTCCGGGCTCTTCCTGATATGTGCTGACGTAGTCGATCCAGGCGGGGATCGACTTGCCGGTCGTGTAGTTGTAAATCCTGCCGACATAGACTTCGTGGCGATAGCCCTCGATCAGCTGTTCGCTCGCATTGTAGAAACGAACGGCGTTCCAATAGGCGGAGAGCTGGTCGACCCATAGAAACTGCTGCGTGCCGGTCAAGGGACACGGCAAGCCGCCAAACGTCTCGTCGGGGTTGCCATTGGGGTCGCTCGCGAGGCTACCGTCGCCCATCTCGAACGTCGCAGGACTGCTATAGCACTTGATGGCCGTACCAGGCGGGTCCAGTGGCCCAGGGTGGGCTACCTTCCAGCAGGCCTTGTAGGTGTGGTAGTCGCCCGTTGGATTCGCAGCGGGGTTGTCGTTACTTAGAATCGCCGGGGGTTGGAGGCTTAGGGGAGCAACGGAAGGGGCTCGGTTCTGGTCGTCGACCACCTGGGAGAGAAGACTCCAGTAGTTGAGGTTGGACGAATCACCGCCGCCACGGGCAGACGATCGGGATTGAGTGGCAAGTGTACCGTTTCCTGTACCCAGAGTACGGTGAAGGTGATCTTGTTTTTCCTCGGCAGCCAGCGGATTCGACGATGCCAGCGCGGCAGCCACAATCAATAACGACATTGTTGATTTCACTACGGTGAACCTGATCGCGTCCACGTGCGTCTGTTTTAGGGATTTCATATACGCCTCTCCTTAGTTTCTGGCTGCGGATTCCGCTGTTATGGTCTGGGTGGGAAGTGCCCGACTGCTTCGAGGGGCTACACTCGCCCGGTTTGCCCCGAGCGTCAATGGCGCGGAGCTTCCATCCGAGTGACATCTAGCTGACACGAGGTAAGCGGCTTATCTTCATCGACTTGGACTAAGGTTGTTTCCAGTGCCCAGCGCCTGCGCAAGTGGTAAGCTGACCGAAGCTTGATGGGAAGTTCATGACGCCACACACCGCGCCCGAATCGTTTCGCTTCGGAGAGTTCGAGTTGGACCTCCATACCGGGGAACTGCGGCATAACGGACAGACAACGATTCTTCAAGAACAAGCCTTTCATATTCTGGGTGCGCTGCTGGAGCGTCCCGGCCGCGTCGTTACCCGTGATGAGCTAAGAAAAAGGGTGTGGTCTTCCCAAACTTTTGTAGATTTCGATCAAGGGCTGAACAAAGCAGTCAACCGGCTGCGCGACGTCCTGGGGGATTCCGCGGAGCATCCGCGTTTTGTCGAAACTTTGCCGCGGCGCGGCTACCGCTTCATCGCTCCGGTGCAGCGGATGGAGAATCAAACTCCCTCTGCTTCGGCGAATCTGCTGGGTAAGAAAGTCTCTCACTACCGCGTACTGGAGATCTTGGGCGGCGGGGGCATGGGATTGGTGTACAAAGCCGAGGACCTAAAGCTGGGTCGGCGGGTCGCATTGAAGTTTCTTCCCGAAGAGCTAAGCCAAGATCCGAAGGCGCTGGAGCGATTCGAGCGCGAGGCCCGGGCTGCTTCCGCACTAGACCATCCCAACATCTGCACTGTTTACGAGTTCGGCGAGCACGAAGGCCAACCTTTCATGGTAATGCCGTTGCTCGAAGGGCAGACGTTGCGGGACCGGATTGCCCTGCTCCCGAGCGCTCCGCTTACAACTGATGACCTACTGACTCTGGGTATTCAAATTGCCGACGGTTTGCAAGCCGCGCACGAAAAAGGAATCATACATCGCGACATCAAGCCGGCAAATATTTTCGTCACTAATCGAGGCGAGGCTAAGATTCTCGACTTCGGATTGGCCAAGCTCGAACTTAGCGAGGACAATCAATCCTCGCCGCCTCAGGAAACTCGAACGGGACAAACCGATCTTGCCCTGACGCGCACCGGCGTGACTCTCGGCACGGCACCATACATGTCGCCCGAGCAGGTGCGCGGCGAGAGGTTGGATGCAAGGACCGATCTATTCTCCTTCGGTCTTGTCCTTTACGAAATGGCGGCCGGGCAACGTGCATTCATCGGAGAAACTGCTCCAGTGCTTCATGCTGCCGTGCTAAACCAGATCCCGACTCCAGTTCGGCAACTGAACTCTAAGATCCCTCTCGAGCTGGAAAACATTATCAATAAATCGCTAGAAAAGGGGCGTGAAGAACGCTATCAGTCAGCATCCGAGATGCGCGTTTGCTTAAAAGCAGCGGCGGACAGGATGGCTGGCAAAACCGCCGCGAGCCATTCAGAGCCGCGGTCACATTCTCGTTGGTTGGTTATGGTGACTGGAGTCTTTGCTCTTATCCTGATCGTCGGATCCGTGTGGTTCAGGAAGCACCAACCGTCTGGGTTACCTCAGCTTAAGCAGACTCAACTGACTAACAATTCCTTCGAGCTCGCCGCTGGCGTTGGCAGCATTTCACCCGATGGCAAGTATCTTGCCTACATCGATGCGAAAGGAATCCAGCTTAAACTGATCGAGAGTGGGGAAACACGCACACTCTCTCCTCCGGACGTAATCAAGGACAAGCAAGGAGACTGCGGATTTGGAGGATGGTTTTCTGATAGCACCCGATTTCTTGTGAATACATGTCCGTTCGGAGTGCGTGCAGAGGAGTTGAGTTCGCACGGCACAAACATCTGGATCTTTTCGGTAATGGGTACAGCGCCGCGTCTGATTCGAGACGATGCCTTGGCAAATAGCATCTCCCCTGACGGCTCCGCCATCGTTTTCACCGCGAACGCCGGCCGATTTGGCGATCGTGAGATCTGGCTGATGGCTCCGGATGGAGCGAACGCGCGGAAGGTGTACGAGACCGACGAAAACAGTGCACTTGGCGGCGTCGTGTGGTCACCAAATGGAAAGCTGATCGCTTATTCACGGATTGATTCCGAAGGTGCCAACCTCCTGAGTCGTGATCTGAAAGGCGGTCCGCCCAATACGATATTTGCGCCGTCCGTCGGGAATCAGGTCTTCGAGTATCTTTGGTTGCCCGGGCGGTTGATCTACTCGATGGCAGAGCCGCAAGCGTTGGGAGGCTCGGGTTGCAACTTCTGGGAGATGCGCCTCGACGGAGACACGGGTAAGCCCGTCGGAGAGGCGCGCCGCCTCACCAGTTGGTCTGGTTTCTGCATGAGCGGCGAGAGCGCCACAGCTGACGGCAAAAAGCTTGCTTTCCTGAGATGGGCGAGCCATTTTACGATCTACATGGCCGCCCTCGACGCCAGCGGTACTCGCGTTATCAGCTCCAAGCACTTTACTTTGAATGAGAGTAGAGATTTTCCTGGTGCCTGGACGCCAGATGGCAAAGCGCTCATCTTCGTCTCCGATCGCGGCGGTCGCTTCGGGGTGTACAAGCAGTTCCAAGGAGAAGACGCCGCCCAGCCACTGGCAACCCCCGAAGAAGGGGTAAGGGATCCTGTAGTCACTCCTGATGGAAAATCGGTGCTTTATTTCGTACACCGAGAAAATCCCGCGGGGACGGGAAACGAGTCGAAGCCAGAGCCGCTCATGCGGGTCCCCATCGGGGGTGGACCATCGCAACTAGTATTGACTGCGGCCCCAGAAAGCCGGGTCTCCTGCGCAAGGCCGCCGTCTAATTTGTGTGTTATCGCCGAATTATCGCAAGACCGGAAGCAAGTGATCGTGAAGGCCGTTGATCCCGTCACGGGACGCGGATCTGAACTCACTCGGTTAGCGGTCCATGCGGATGATGATCGCTGGAATGTTGAGTTGTCTCCCGACGCAACCCGCTTTGCGGCAATTCGAAGCCCTGACGACCCCATCTACGTCTGGTCCTTGCATGGCAAGAAAATGAGCGAAGTGCGTGTGATCGGCTGGAGCAACCTGCGGAATCTAAGTTGGGCAGGGGATGGGAAGGGTCTCCTGGTTGTGACGCGGCAGAAGGGCTACGGCACCGTTCTGCATGTTAATCTCCAAGGCCACGCGAATGTGCTATGGGAACGCGCCACAGAGGGCGTGGCGGAGTCCCCGGACGGCCGTCACCTCTGCATTTCGAGCAACACGGTAGATCAAAACGTCTGGATGCTGGAGAATTTCTGAAGCTTGTCATCGCCAGGTCATGTGCGATTGCTGGTTGTCCGTTCCGAGATCCATCAGAACCGCAGTTGAGCTCTCAACTGAATCATCCTCGGAGCCGCATCACCTCCGATACCAGAACCCACAATGCTGGTGGGTGGCTGTTCCAGATTGAAGATCTGTCCGAATGTCGAGTCGGAACTGGCAGTATCAGGAAAGCCAAAATTGGGATGGTTGAACAGATTAAAAAACTGGAATCCGAATCCCAGCTCGGCATTTTCCCAACCATGGATTTTAGTATTCTTCATGACGGCAAAATCGGTATTGAAGTAGCTCGGCCCCCGAAAGCGGTTTCTGCCTTGCGCGAACGCTACCGGAGAACCATCGCACACACCTGATGGACCTAGGTTTCCAGCATTAAACCCAGTCTCACAGCCGGATTGCACGAAACGCGCATTCGGATTGGGAGTTACGCCGTCGGCCAAGACCTGAGGCGGTTGGCACGGGTGCGGAGCGAGCGGGAACGCGGCGCCCTCTCCGCACCCCGTCCTCCCCGGCGGCAGGGAGTCCACCGGCACGGCGTATAAAAAACCAAAATAATTATTAGTCATCAGTTGAGATGATTGGGCCACGTCCACGACCGTGTAGGGAAAACCCGTGTGGGCGAAGATGGTTCCGGAGATCTGCCATCCATTCACAAAATAATCCGGGCCATGGCCGCCGAAGGCCGCTTTCACAGGAACTTCCAACACATAGCTCGCGTTAACAGAATGGCGAACATCGTACTCGGCGGACCCGTAGGCGCCGCGAAGATTTTGTGGGTCCTGTGGGCTCGTCAAACCAACGGACGTAAAAGCGAAGACCCCGCCATTCGAAACTTCATCGAACGCGTGGCCGTATGTGTAGTTGACCTGAACCACGCCTTGAGTCCAATGGACGAATTGGTGTTTGAACGAGATGACCATACCGTTGTAGTTGGACAATGCATTCGTTTTATATTCCGTGACCTCGCTGAAACGCGGATCTGCGCAGGGCGGTACGGCCGGACTGGCGCACGTTGCTGAAGGAAGCGAGCCGAATCCGAAGGCATTCGCGTCTGGATCGCCAAACAATTCATGAATCCCGTGATGGCCGAAGTAACCGATGCTGATCGACGCGCCCGCTCCGAAAGCCTGCTGCCATTCGAGACTCCACCTTTGAAACTGCGGTGAATGAATGCTCTTTTCCGAGGCATTAATGGCGGGTGGAGAAAAATTAGGATCTATCGCCTGGATCTGAGCGAGGGTTTGACCGCTAGCGAAGCCATTGACAAACGCTGCATTCGAAGCCGCTGCATCCTTAAACAGGCTGCTAGTTTCCGCCGGAGTGAGATTATCTTGGTACGGCGTGTAGACATTGTAGTTTGGGGAATTGATGTAAAACGATTCCTGGATGCCGCCAGGCAAAGGGTCGTAGAAAAAGCCTGCACCGCCCCGTAGCACGCTGTTGTGCGAAACGCCAAACGGCTGCCAGGCAAAGCTCAATCTTGGAGACCACAAAATAGCGTCCATACTTGGAATCGCGTTTTTTTGCTTGACGAGGATCGACTGGTTATACGGCTGGTCAGGGTCATGGCTAACTGACTCAAACGGTGCCGTCAGCCGGGCATAGCAGTCGCTCTTACACGTGGGATTCGAGTAATGTTCCGCGCGCAGAG
This sequence comes from Terriglobales bacterium, assembly GCA_036513715.1. Taxonomy (GTDB): domain Bacteria; phylum Acidobacteriota; class Terriglobia; order Terriglobales; family Acidobacteriaceae; genus Acidiflorens. The sequence continues at coordinate 6,976 of DATBYM010000063.1, read as the reverse complement.
CCAGCGTGAGAGTCAGGTTCGGCCGCGCACGCCACTCATCCTGTCCATAGACTCCAAAGTTGAAGAAGGAAATCGGCGCGGTAGTCTGCGACGTGAAGGATTGCGTCAGCGAAGTAAAATCGCTCGATGGGGACGCCGGATCCAAACCACCCTGGTAAAAAGCATCGAGCGTCTGAGGACTCAACACCCCGATGGAATGCACTTTGTTGGGCAGGACGCTCCAATCGATTCGCATGAAGTCTGCACCAAAGCCGACTTTCTGTTTGCCCCAGCTTTTCACCAAGTCTTCGGAAAGTTGATATTGCGTTTGGCGTCTGCCGTAAGCGCCGATATAGTCCACCCCTCCGAGTTGGGTAAAGGCGCCTGGTGCCCAAAAACCCAAGACCGTAGGGAAGGCGGACAGGGCTTCAGAAGGATCTTTCACCTCCCAGATACGCGCAAAGTAAGAACCTGCTACTAGGAATTGGCTGGCTGAGGAGGAGCCAAAAGTGTGCGTTTCGATGAGCTCGCCTTGCCAAGTTGGCGCATTGAAGTCCGCGTCGAACACCGGGCTGATCGGGTCGGTGAAGAACGCGCCAGATCCAGCTTCATATTGGATTCGAACAAAGGCGCGGTCGTTCTTGCCCGCATTCCAATCGATACGGCCTGCCGTAAGCGTGTCCGAACTCGGGCGGCTTCGCGACGACAGAAAATTCATGGCGCAAGGCACGCCCGCAGGCAGTCCCATGAATCCCGTGCAGCCGGTGGGGTCGGACGTTGGGTCCTGTCCACCTGGACTGGCGTGATTTGCGCCCGGTGCCGAATTGTAAAGGCTGAATATTTTCCGGTAAAACGAATCCGAAGGCGAAGTCGAGCCAAATCTGGCGTCGATGTTGGCAATCGTAGCGGCTTCAAACTGCAGGCTCGGGATTACAACCGGGGAAAGATTCGGGAGCACCAACCGCGTGCCCTCGCCATCGAAAAAGAAGAATAACTTGTCCTTATTGATAGGGCCGCCTAACGAACCGGCCCATTGATTGGCGACGTCGAAGGGGCGTGGATTCCCGGACTCCTTGTTGAACCAGTCATTGGCATTCAGCACGCTTCCGTTCCAATAGTACTGTGCGTTGCCGTGGAATTCGTTGCTCCCGGACTTGGTGATGTAATCAATGTTCCCGCCCGCCGCACCGCCAAACTGGCCGGAGTAACCGGTGCTGACGACGGTCGCTTCCTGAATCTGATTCTGGCCCAAGGCCAGCCCGACCGATCCGCTCTGGCTCTGATTGGTGGCATTGTCGTTTGTGTTCGCTCCGTCCATGGTGGAGAGGTAGGACGTGCCCGGCATACCCAGTATCGAATAGTTGAAGCCATTCTGGGTGTCGGTGTTCATCACCACGCCGGGAGCGGTTTGTGCAATGTAGGTGAGATCGTTCCCAGGATTTGGAACCTCGGAAATCTGCTTCTGGTTCATCGTCGTGGAGACATCGCCATTCTCTGCCTGAAGCAGCGGAGCCTCCGCGATCACGCTTACTCGAGTGCTTACTTTCGCGACCTGCAGTGTGACATTGGCGGAGACCGTGGGCCCCAACAGAATGTTCATCGCTCGCTTTTCTTCTCGAAAGCCGGCGTGCGTCACAGTCAATGTGTACCACCCCGGCGCCAGAAAAGAGAACTGGTACACACCCTCCCGATCGGTTTTCGTTGACTGAGTCGTCCCTTTCGCGTTGTCCATGATCTCGACAGCAGCGTCGGGCACGACCGCTTGGCTCGGATCAGTTACGACACCGGTCAACCCACCCGAGGTCGTTGTTTGCGCGTTCAGTTTGTTTGTGGGGGTGACCGTAGCGAGAAGAAGAGCCAGAAGCAAGCCGGAAATCCGCCGCAATGGCATCGACCCACCCAAGAGATTCGATCAGGCAAAGCCCGTGATAATGCAGGATGGCATGATACCCCTATTGGCAAGGCCGCGCGGCCTAAAAATCGTTAGGTGTGGCGGGCCGGGCGGGTGTATCCCAAGCTGCGCGACTCCCGCCCGGAATGACTCAGCTCACTTCTGAAACTATTCATTTCTCGGTTTAGCCGCCTGGCTGGCCACGTCACAGCGGGGAAACCTACGTGGGGATCAGCAGTGTCAAGCCAGCAGTCACGATGAGGGCGACTGCCCAGATCAGATCTAAATTCACCCAGGCCTTTCGTAGAACCTCGAGACCGACTTTCTCATAGACCAGCCATGCGATCAGTCCGGTTACGAGGAGATATCCGAGCGTGTGTACAAGCAGCGCTACGAGCGCGGTCCAGGGTCCCTCGAAACTGCCCCCGTGGAGATGAGACGCAGGAGCGCCCATCTTTAATGCAGAGTGCGGTGCAGGGTGCAGGGCCGACATTTTCAGCAAGATCGGCAACAGCATGAATCCGGCGCCGTGCGCGGAAGCCATCAGGAAGGACCAGATGCACAGATCGCGAAACCCGATTTGCATTCCGCCCCAGCGGCGATGGCTCTTGCGAATCAGGCGCTGCAGTCCAAAACCAAGAAGAACGCAAGCGGCGGCTATCTTGACGTATTGCAAAGGCAGTACCGCGCCAGCCACAACGGCCGCGGCCACAACTAGCCCGATCGCTAGGAAGTGTCCCACGGCGATCGGCACCAGCGCTTGCCACACTGCAGCCGCGCTCTTCTTCTGCATACCGAGAGCGGTGGCAAATAGCCAGCCCATCCCCGGATTGACGCCATGGTAGGCCCCGAGTAGAAACATCGCGGCCCAGGGCCACAGCGTAAAGTGGCTCATGAGTAGCAGTAAGAATCGGACGACGCGTCTCCACCCTCCAGACGAACCTGATGGCCGCGGAGATTGCCGAATTCAAGAAAGAATTTCGGGTCAATCTCCATACCGCCCTCGGGCTTGGCATCAAGCTTTACCATCCAACTCTGAATTCCGTCGGGATAGAACTGCGCGTCCCATGGCGAGTAGAGCGAGTTTGTAAAATAGACGCGCCGTCCGTCGCGGCTCACTTCCACCATCTGCGGACCGCCGTTCAAGGCCGCACCGGGATTCTTGGGATGGCCGGCGCGGCGCACGATGCCGCCCAGATGAACGGAACCTGTCTTCTTGGGGTGAAAAGGATCGCTGACATCGTACTGCAGAAATTCTCCTGTTCCCCAACAGGAGATATACAGGAATCGATCATCGAGCGACAGATTGATGTCCGTGATGAGCGGCGGCACAGCCTTGAATCCCTTGAGCAACGGCGGCAGCTTGTCGGGGTCGGCCGGTTCCGCGGGAATTTCTATGACTTTTTTCACGTCCCACTTTCCATTCCCCCGATGCCACAGCCAAATGGAAGCGGACAAATCTTTTAGTGACACAACCACGCCGAGAAATCCGTAAGCGCGACTCGGATCATGCGCCGGCCGCAACTCCAGCGCCATTTGTTGTTCAGCACCCAAGTCCAGAGCTTGGACGTGCCGGCGCTTTCGCAAATCCCAGACATGAATGGAGTGGCCGTAGCCTCCCTTGAGCAGGATTTCTGGATTCACTCCTGTTTCCACCATATTCGGTGTTCCCCATTCGCTCGTAATCATGGTGTCAAGGCCGAGGTGCCAAAAGAAGTCGTAAGCGAGATACTGCGGGCCGCGCTCAATTTCCCATTTGCCCAGAATCTCAAAACTTTCCGGATCCATTACGAAGATGCCGCCTGGACCATCGCCTGTAGTGGAACCGAGAGCACTACAGAAAATTCCCTCTGGGCCGCAATGGACCGTGTGTGGCCGGCTGTAGCCTGTACGTTCGGCGAGGACTTGGGGCTCAATGACCTTGATGATCTTCGGCTTTCGCGGGTCGGGCTTCGTATCCACGATGTGAATTCGTGAGGACTTAATGCCCGGGACCACCAGGTATCGCCGCTCCGTATGCGGATGCGGCATGTAGGGACACAGGCAAGCGCTGCAAGCGTTCCATCCGAAGTGGTGCAATTCATCGCCGGGGTTAGGCATATCCACGCGGCCGACGATTTTGCTATAAGTGCCGGATGCCGGATCCACATCCACGACACCGAGCGCATCGGGACGCCCATCACTCTCCGCGTTGAGCATGGCCACAAATGCCACCTTTTCCGGCGGCGCTTGCATGGCCATTTTCGGTGAAGGGTAAAAAGTGGGGTCAGGTCGCCAAAGTTCCACGTGTGGTCTCCTTGTTTGAAATAGGTCGTTAGTCGCTGGTCGTTAGCCATTAGCCGATCGTCTTTGGGTCATAGTCGTTTGCCAACGACAAACGACTATCGACTATTTTGTCACCTCAGTATAAGTGAGCTCGCGCGTCCAATCCGTGGACTGTTTGCCATCTATTTCGACATAGATTTTCGTGAGAGCATTCACCGGCCCATCTTCCTGCGGCGGCTGCAAAATGAGATCTCTCCCCGTGGACCAGGTCACCCGCCTCTCATCGAGATTCCCGAAGTAATAATCCACTTTGCTCGGGTCGAGCCCTTTGTAGCCGGTTGCCGTCGTCAGCTCCACTAGCTTCTTATTCTTGTCTGTAAGCGGGAACTCCTTGCCGTAAATATTGGCCAGGGAGACATCGAGAGGAAGCCAACCGTAGTTCGGGGCGAAGAAATAGATCCAGCAATGATAGCTGCCGTCAATTTGCACTCCATTTAAGGTGGGCTTCAGAAGTGAACCGTAGACCATGCGCGTTGGGATCCCCGCCGCCATTGCCAGCGACGCGAAGAGCGAATGAAAGTCCGTGCAATTGCCAGTTTTTGTCCTCAGACAATACTCCGTGCTGCCCATGGGAGAGGCCTTCAGATGGTCCGGATCCTTTACCCAGTAATCCACGTTTTCGAGCGTCCAGTCATAGATCTTTCGGGCCGCGAGGATCGGATTGGTCTCGCCCCTGACAATGGACGCTGACAGAGATTTGATTTGGTCGTTGACGATTACGTGAGTGGAAGGTTGAAGGTAGGCGAATAGCGCCCCGCGTTCCTGATCGGTGAGCGATCGCGTCTTTGCTGGATCGACGTCGTTCCGAATCTCGACGCGCGTCAGCCCAAATTCTTCGCGGATGGTGATCGGGCCTTCGGGAGGCGCGTTGACCTCGGCATACCCGACGCGGTTTCCCCAATCATCACGGAAATACTGAACCGGAAAATCGGCGTCGACTCGAAAATCACGAATTACAGCCGCGGCCTCTTCCTGAGGGACTGCGAACCACATGCGCACCCTCTTGGCCCCTTTTGCCGGTTGCACCTTGAATTCATTCTTGATCTGGAACGACGCCTGCTTTGGTTGCGCCCGCTTTGCGACATCTCCTCCGACCATGAGGACGGAGGCTCCCATTGCCACGCCGGCTACCAGGAAGCGAAGAAAGATCGGCTTGCTGCGAACGCTCGGGAAATTCATACACATCTCCTCGTTGCAGAGGCTGCACCAACGGAGCCATCAGTCAGAAAGGGATTAGCGCAACGACCGACCGGCGTTTGGGGGATCTACCGTCAAGTGAAGCCGCGTTTGCGAAGAATGAGCATGCGCGTCCAGTAGGCTGAGGAGAAGAGTATATAAGCCGAAGTGCCTGTCGCGTCAAGCCAACTTCCTGATAAAGCCCCGCCCAAAACAAAGACGGCACGGATCTGACGGTCGCGCTCGACTCAAGAATGCAGGTGGCGCGTTGCCAAAAAGCGAAAAGCGAAGACCGCATTCTACGAGATATCGAGGATCACTCCCTAGAAGAAACTCCGATTCAGAGAGTCGGATGTTTAGGCAGCAGCTTCAACAACGCGAAATCCCAACTTCGCGGCGTTCCATTTGAGCTGTCCGATCTGTCGGTAGAGGTGTTGGGCTTCGTAGATTTTGGCTCCCTGGTCCACATATTTCATCGCGTAGCAGAGCATGCGGTAGACCAATCGCGCCAGCTTAGCGGCCATCGCTTTGATTGCAACGGGCGCGCCGAGCTTGGTTCTGAATCGGCGAAATTAATTACTCTCCGTAATGCACGAGTTGTTAGGAGATGGCGGATCAGCAAACGATCCGTGAGAGCGATCCGTTCCTTCGATTCGGGGGGGGCTCGGACAATCTCCGGTCTGGATGCGCGTCTTAGGTTGTGGCAGCGATACACACCGGTATATGATTCCTTGATTTTATAGTCGCTCCCCGGCAAAGGCCTCCTAATTTCGATAGTTACCACGATTTGAGCGAAGGTCGTCCATGCAGGAAGTCACCGTGCTACTGAAGCGGCTTGGGGGTGGAGACAAGGCCGCGCTGGACGAGATAATTCCCCTGGTCTACGCCGAGCTCCGGCGCATCGCGCAAGGCTATTTGCGACGGGAATCTCCAGGAAACACACTGCAACCGACGGCGCTGATTCATGAAGCCTACCTGCGGATGGTTCGGCAATCCCACCCCGATTACGCCAGCCGCGCACATTTCTACGGGATTTCAGCCCGCATCATGCGGCAGATCATGGTAGATAATGCGCGTCAGCGGCACGCCAAAAAACGCGCGAGCGAGCAGACCATCGCGCTTTCGGAGACCCTGGAAATCGCGGGACAGCGGCCCCAAGGGGTGATGGTCCTGGACGAAGCGCTCAACCGGCTTTTCGCAATCGACGAGCGGAAATCCAACCTGGTGGAGATGCGTTTTTTCGGTGGAATGACTGCCGAAGAGATTGCCGAATGCACCTGCATTCCCGTACACACGGTGCGACGCGAGCTGCGAATCGCGCAGGCATGGCTGCGCAAGGAGCTGAGCGCATGAACCCCGAGTTGGAAAACTTATTCGAGCAGGCCGTAGGTTTGGCGGGAACCGAGCGAGAACAATTCCTGGCCGAGCACTGCAGCGATCCCGATCTGCGCCGCGAGTTAGCGCTACTGCTCGCTCACGATCAGGACGCCGAGATTTTTCTGCAACGGGCAGTTTCGGAAGAAGCGTCGTCGGCACTGCAAACTTTTGTGTTCACCCCCGGCCAACGCCTGGGGCCCTACCGTGTGCTGTCCATTATCGGACGGG
>DATBYM010000062.1:0-7531 GCA_036513715.1 Terriglobales bacterium | reverse complement strand
GTTCTGAACGGCGCTGCTCGTGCTCTACACGAGTTGTACCCCGCCAGGGTGCACAAACAAGATTCATCTCGTAGATATACCAAGGAGAAACACGCAAATGATTAGGAAGCAAAATGAAAAAGGTTTTTCGTTAATCGAGTTGCTGATCGTTGTGGCGATCATTTTGATCATCGCGGCTATCGCAATTCCGAACTTACTTCGCGCCCGCATGGCGGCCAATGAAGCATCAGCGGTTGGCTCGATGCGTACCATTAACACGTCAGCCGTAACGTATTCTTCAACGTGGGGCGTTCAGTATCCGACCTCGCAGGCTGTGATGGGCGGTGCAACAGGCGTGGCAGCAACTTGCGCGCTTGCCGAATTGATCGACCCGACGTTGGCCGGTGCAGTGTCAGCCGCAACCTCGAAGAGCGGTTATTTCTTCGCATATACCGGCGCTACTGCAACTCCAACGGTCGGCGCATGCACGGGTTTCCAGACTTACACGCTTACGGGAGTGCCTGCAACTGTAGGACAGACCGGACAGCGCGGTTTCTTTAGCGATCAGAGCGGCGTCATTCGTTTCACTACGGACGGTAGCGCTCCTACGGTCGCCAGCCCGCCACTTCAGTAATAGTTCGTAACGCTCGTAGGGAGGAGCCAAACTCCTCCCTACGTTCAGTTTTAGGTACCAAGACGACGGAACAAAGTCCCCAGGGTGCAAGGAATCCAGCGCAAATCTCTGCGCAGGATCAGCCCGAGCGGATCAAGCCAAGAGCGCCAAAACGAGGAAAGTCGTGATTAACAAACAGACAAGCAAAGGGTTCTCGCTAATAGAGCTTCTAATAGTTGTGGCGATTATATTGATCATCGCAGCCATCGCAATTCCGAACTTGCTGCGTGCGCGCATGGCCGCCAACGAAGCGTCAGCAGTGGGTTCGATTCGAACCATCAACACCTCCGCCATAACCTACTCGGCGACCTGGGGCGTTCAGTTTCCGACTTCCCAGGCAGTATTGGGCGGCGCAACCGGCGTCGCTGCTACGTGTGCGCTCTCCGAATTGATTGACCCGGCGTTGGCTGGGGCGGTCTCAGCGGCGACCGCGAAGAGCGGCTATTACTTCACCTACACAGGTATTTCTGCAACACCGACAGTGGGAGCATGTACCGGCTTCCAGAGCTTCACCATTGTAGGCGTACCGGCGACGGTGGGACAGACCGGACAGCGAGGATTTTTTAGCGATCCGAGCGGCGTCATTCGATTCAACACAACCGGAGCGGCACCCACGCTAGCCAGCCCGCCGCTTCAGTAGTTAGTTAGCTTCCGTTCATATCTCAGAGGGGAGATTGTTATCTCCCCTCTTTTTCGTTGGAACGCTAGAACTTCTTAAGAAGCATGCGCCTCTTTTCCTGCCTCGAAAGCTACCGCAACTCAAGATTGGTCCAGCGATGATTTCCGTCTAGATCGCGTTTGCGTCGGAATCTTTCGGCTCTCAAATTCAGGGTATATCAGCCCTAACTTCAGCGATATCAGCTAGCTAACACGCTTCCGACGGTGACGGAGGGGACTATTAGCGGCGCCCCAGGCAGTCAAAAATCGTCAAGAATTGGGCCTAAAAGACGGTTGTGGCTGATGGCGAGTTCGTACGCGTGAGGGAACCGCCTCCCATCCATCTGATAACGCGGGATATACTTAGCTGTGTCGAGTCGGTACACAGCGTGCGCCATTGTGGCACACCCCTTGCATTTAGTGGGGTGTACCCCGCCAGGGAGTACAAGAGATTTCAGCAGTTAACCTTAAGGAGAGAGAACAACATGAATAGGAAACAAAAGGGTTTCTCACTTATCGAGTTGCTGATCGTCGTGGCGATCATTTTGATCATCGCGGCTATCGCGATTCCGAACTTGCTCCGCGCCCGCATGGCGGCCAATGAGGCGTCGGCGGTCGGTTCGATTCGTACCCTCAATACTTCGGCTGTCACCTACTCCTCGACCTGGGGCGTGCAATTCCCAGCTTCGATGGCGGCGATGGCAGGCGCACCGGGCGGCGTTGCAGTTTGCGGCGCGTCCTTATTGGTTGACCCACTGCTGGCCGGTGCAACAGCGGCAGCGACGGCGAAGAGCGGCTATTTCTTCACCTACGTTGGCGCCACGGCAACCCCGGCAGTTGGCGGATGCACTGGTTTCCAGACCTACACGGTTGTGGGACAGCCTGCAAACGTGGGACAGAGTGGACAGCGCGGGTTCTTCAGCGATCAGAGCGGCGTCATCCGTTACACCACGGACGGCAGCGCTCCGACAGTCGCCAGCCCTCCGCTTCAGTAATAGCTTTCTACTGTCGCAGGGAGGGGCCGAGCTCCTCCCTGCGATCAGTTTTTCGGGACACAAGATCATACAGGGAGTGCGCTGATGCGAGTACAGAGCAGACAAGGTTCGGCAGCAGGCTTCACACCGAAAGTTCATAAACAAACTGAAAGCGGTCTTAATACAAACGAACCCCTTCTGACTCCGGGGCCCCAAGAGGATGACATGAACAGGAAACAGAAGGGTTTTTCACTCATCGAGTTGTTGATCGTCGTCGCAATTATTTTGATCATTGCGGCTATCGCAATTCCGAACTTGCTGCGCGCCCGCATGGCGGCCAATGAGGCTTCCGCGGTCGGCTCGGTTCGTACCATCAATACTTCGGCTGTCACCTACTCCTCGACGTGGGGCGTGCAGTTCCCAGCTTCGATGGCAGCGATGGCAGGCGCACCGGGCGGCGTTGCAGTTTGCGGCGCGTCCTTGTTGATTGACCCACTGCTGGCCGGTGCAACTGCGGCAGCGACGGCGAAGAGCGGCTATTTCTTCACCTACGTTGGCGCCACGGCAACCCCGGCAGTTGGCGGATGCACTGGTTTCCAGACCTACACCATTGTGGGACGGCCTGCAAACGTAGGGCAGAGTGGACAGCGCGGGTTCTTTAGCGACCAGAGCGGCGTCATACGTTACACCACCGATGGCAGCGCTCCTACGATCGCCAGCCCTCCGCTGCAGTAACAGGATTCGACGGGGAGAGCATCATGCGAGTCGAAGAGAAATACAATTCGGCGCACAGCCCCAGTGAGAGAAATCGCGTTGACGATCCGCGCGGTTTCAGCCTCATCGAATTGCTCATCGTCATAGCAATCATCTTGATCATCGCCGCGATTGCGATTCCAAATTTGATTCAGGCGCGCATATCGGCAAATGAAGCGGCGGCCGCGAGCAGCATCAGAACCATCACGACTGCTGCGGTCGTTTATTCAACGACCTACCAAAATGGATATCCTCCCAGCATCGGAACGCTGGGACCACCGGCCGGCGCGCAAGCTACTTGCGACAATGCCGACCTGGTTGACCCCATCTTGACGACTGCCCCATTCCAGAAGAGCGGCTACACGTATTCGTATGTTGGGGCAACTCCGGTGCCGGTTGCCGGTGGTTGCGGCGCCCCAGGATTCCAAGCTTACTTGGTAACGGCTGTGCCCATGATCCCCGGCTTTACGGGCAACCAGGGTTTTTGTAGCGAAGAACCCGGTGTCATCCACTTCAACACCAACGGAGCCGTAATCGCCAGCACGGGCGCCTGCATCGCCCTTCCTACGTTGCAGTAGGCATCGTATCTCGCGCGTCTTATCTCCTTTCATGATTCTTGCTAAGATGTAATGGTGATTTGCATTCTTTTTTTTCTGTTCTTCGTGCCGGTTCATTCCGCAGAGAAAAACCCCAAAGACGCTCGCCAGATCGCTCGCGCGATGGAAGCGCATTATCACCGGACGACAACTTTGAAAGCTCACTTTTTCGAGAAGTACTCGGATGGCAATGGAGGCGTCTCCGCAGAATCCGGCACGGTCTACTTTTCGAAGCCGGGGCGCATGCGTTGGGAGTACGAGTCGCCCGAAGAAAAACTGTTCATCGTGGATGGCGCGAACGTCTGGTTTTACGTCCCCGCAGATCGTACCGCCAGCCGCGCGAAGATGGGCGCGAGTTCAGACTGGCGAACCCCGTTGGCGTTTTTGACCGGAAAGTCAGACTTCGACAGGCTTTGCCGCAGCATGGAGATCGTAGGTGCGGATGAAGCCGAGGCAAAGTCCGGCGACGAGCATGTTTCGGCCACCGGCAACACGCTTCTGCGCTGCACGCCGCGTGTGAACTCTGATGATGCCGACCAGAAGATTAACGACGTTTTGCTGGAGGCTGATCCGGACGATCGTTTGGTACGCGTAGTGATTCGTCAGCCCGGTAAGCTGGAGACAGAGTTTCGATTCGGCGGATGGGAAGAAAATCTGCCGATTGCCGAGACGAAATTTCATTTTGTGCCGCCTGCGGGAGTGGCGATTGTGGATGAGGCGACGCTGGCAGGCTCTTTGCATTAGGCTCGGTGTGATACTTCGCTCCCTGCTAGCTTACAGACCTTGGACCCGTGCGCGTCAGCAAATGCGAACTCACGTTCCGTTTTCTCACTAGAGGTGCCAGCCAGCCCGTTGGACCCCATGTAACATCCTAGTAATGCAGCATTGTTGCGCCAGGGACATGCGTCAGAAGGGGTATGGTAAACTGGATATCAAACGTCTCGGTGGGCGAGACGTCTAAGTTCTAATATATGACCGAATTTGTCTGCAAAGTCGGGGATGCCTCCGGGCGCACGTTCCAGCAAATGGAGACGGCGCAGTCAGAGGCCGAGGCGAGACAAAAACTCGTTGAACGGGGGCTGTTCGTCTTCTCGGTGCGCATGCAGTTCGACCTGCTGACCCGGTTCAGCGGTTCGAGGAGCGACAGCAGTATACGTCCTGCCGATTTCCTGATCTTCAACCAGCAGTTCAGTACTCTAGTTAAGGCAGGCCTGCCGATTTTGAAGGCGCTGGACCTTCTAGCCGAGCGAGCGGCAGCTCCGCGTTTGAGGCCGATTCTTCGTGACGTTCGGCAGCGCGTTCGCGACGGTGCTTTATTGTCTGAAGCGCTAACCGCGCAGGGATCGTTCCCGCCGGTCTATGTAACCGCAATTACGGCGGGCGAGCGCAGCGGCAACCTGACCGGAGTAATCGACCAATATATTGCGTACCTGCGTGTAAGCACCGGCTTCCGCCGGGCGTTAGCGACCGCGCTTATTTATCCTGCGATCCTGGTGCTGGCCGTGATCGTGATCGTCACTTACCTGGTGACGTATGCGATGCCGCAGTTTGCGAAACTGTACCAGGATTTGGGCGTGCCCTTGCCGGACGCGACGAGAATCTTGCTGGAAGTATCTGTTCCATTGCGCAGTTATTTCTTCGTATTCGCCGCAGTCGTTGTGGGTGGCGTGGTTGCACTTTATCTGTGGACCCGGACTTTGCAGGGCGCGCTGGCGATTGATCGGCTGAAGCCTAAAGTTCCGGTTCTCGGCGACATCTGGTTAAAAGGGGAGATCGCACAGTTTGTCAGAACTCTGTCAACGCTTCTGGGTGGCGGAACGCCGCTCGTTTCCGCGCTGCAAACTTCTTCAGCGGCGATTGGAAGCCGCCTGATAGCGACATCCATCGAGCAAGCTTCCGATCGAGTTCGCGAAGGAAAAACGTTGAGCGAGAGTCTAGCGGAAACCCGACTGGTTCCGCCGCTGGCGCTGGAAATGATTGAGGTTGGTGAAGCGTCTGGAGCGCTGCCCGCGATGCTGACTAGCGTGGCGGAGTTTTACGAAGAGGAAGTCTCCACGCGGTTGCAGCGTACGCTGGTGTGGGTAACGCCGGCAATTCTGGTGGTTATGGCTGTGGTGATAGGGTTCATTCTGATATCCCTGTATCTACCCCTTTTCTCCCTCCAAATAGGATCAAACGGGGGTTAGTGTTCAATGGCTACGCTGAATAACAATCCGGTGCTCGGAAATATTCCGAATGAAAACGAGCGTGAGCAGGCTCGCAAATTAGCGGAGCGGTATCGCTGCCCGTTTGTGGATTTAAAGGAACAGCGCATCGATCCCGAACTATTCCGCAGCATTCCTGCGGAGTTGATGTTCCGCTACAAATTTGTGCCGCTCGAGTCGCACGAGACCACTTTGACCGTAGCGATGGCGGACCCCAGCCAATTGCAGCTCACCGACGAGCTTTCGCTACTTCTGGGAAAGCGCCTGCAGATAAAGGTCGCCACTACTTCGCAGATTGACGACCTGTTGAAGCGCACCGAGCAGTCCCAGCGCGTGCTCGATCAAGCTACCGAAGGTTTTACGCTTCAAGTGATCGGCGAGGACGAAGACAGCGAAGAAAACATTTCGATGGATAAGCTGTCGCGCGGCGATACCGGCGTAAGTCCGGTCGTACGATTGGTGAACACGGTTATCTACACGGCGCTCGAACGGCGCGCCAGTGACATTCACATCGAAACCCGCAACCTGGAAGTAGTGGTCAAGTACCGCATTGACGGCGTTCTGCAATACGCCATGCAGCCGCTGGCGAAAGAGTGGCACGCCACAATTCTTTCGCGCATCAAAGTGATGAGCGAGCTGGATATCGCCGAGCGCCGCGTGCCGCAAGACGGCCGCTTCCGCGTGCGCTACAAAGGGCGCTTCATCGATTTTCGCGTTTCGATCATGCCGTCAGTGCATGGTGAAGACGCGGTGCTCCGCGTTCTCGACAAAGAGACGCTCAGCGAAAAATTCCATAATCTCACGCTGGATGTGGTTGGCTTCGACCAGCAGGATATGACGCGATTTCGCCGTTACATTCACGAACCTTACGGCATGGTTCTGGTAACCGGGCCGACCGGTTCCGGAAAAACGACGACGCTCTACGCGGCCATCAACGAGATTAAGAACGACGAAGACAAGATCATCACGATTGAGGATCCCGTCGAGTATCAAGTGCGCGGCATCACGCAGATTCCTGTTAACGAAAAAAAGGGACTGACTTTCGCACGCGGTTTGCGATCCATTTTGCGCCACGACCCGGACAAAATAATGGTCGGCGAAATTCGCGACCAGGAGACGGCGCAGATCGCCATCAACTCCGCGCTAACCGGACACCTTGTGTTCACTACAGTGCACGCGAACAACGTAACCGACGTGATCGGGCGCTTCATAAATATGGGCGTGGAGCCTTACAATTTCGTGTCGGCGCTGAACTGCATTCTTGCGCAGCGCCTGGTGCGCGTGATCTGCGAGAATTGCAAAAAGAAGGTGCAGTATTCAGCCGAGGTGTTGAAGGAGTCCGGCCTGGATCCGGCTGAATGGATGCAGGTTCCGTTTTACGAAGGCCCCGGATGCCTGGAATGCTCGGGCAGTGGTTATCGAGGACGTAGCGCGATCACAGAACTTCTGGACCTCTCCGACCGGATTCGCGAGATGATTATAAACAGGCGGCCCACCTCGGAAATCAAACGCGTGGCGAAGGAAGAAGGCATGACGTTTTTGCGCGATTCGGGGTTAACCAAGATCCGCGCGGGCGTGACGACTTTGCGCGAGATCAACAAGGTGACTTTTCTTGAGTAGCACTCCAAACCTGACCGAACAGTTTTACGATCTCGCGCCGGTCAAGCGCATCGAACGCTGGCTCACGGCGATGCC
>DATBYM010000061.1:0-42801 GCA_036513715.1 Terriglobales bacterium | reverse complement strand
CCCGATGCGTCGCTGACCGCCAATGGATGGATCGCTGGCCTGGTCGCAAGCAGCGCAGCGGCGGCATTTTTGAAGCCTGCGGCGGCGATGATTGTGGGCGGCGTGGCGGGAATTCTGGTGGTGACGGCGGCTGATTTTTTGGAGTTTCAGCTGGCGATCGACGACCCGGGCGGAGCGGTCTCCGTGCATGCGCTTGGCGGCCTTTGGGGTGTGCTGGCCGTGGCGTTGCTGGCGGATGCGGGCCCGCATGGACAGTGGCTCGCGCAGCTGGTGGGCGTAGCGACGTTGCTCGGCTTCGTGTTGCCGCTGACTTATACGTTGAACTGGGGGCTTGATCGCATGTATCGGCAGCGTGTAGAGCGCGAAGGCGAATCGCAGGGGATGGATTTATTTGAGTTGGGCGCGGGAGCGTACCCGGAGTTCGACATTCACGGAGATGAATTTCTGCAGAAGTGAGCGGCGGAGGTCAAAATCTTTACCCCAGAGGGCACAGAAGACCACCGGGGAATCTAGCGAGCAGGTTTCCCCTGTGGTCTTCTGTGCCCTGTGGTTCGCTTTAACTATGTCGCGCCACATACAGCAGCAGCCCGAAGATCACGATCGGAATCAGCGCGATCAGCACGTAGAAGAGGACTTTTTTCGCCCAGGGAGTGCGGCGATCTTTCCAGTTGCGGAATTCGGCGCGATCTGTGACGGCTACCTGATCGGGATGCTCGAGATCGTGGGCAAAATCGCGCGCACTGGCATATCGGTTTTTCGGGTCGCGATCGAGGGCACGATAAATAATCTCCTGTAATTGCGGGGTGATCGTAGGATCGACTTCGCGCGGGGGGACGGGGTTGTTTAGCAGGCGATCGTTCATGATGAGAAAAGGATTCGTGCCGGAAAACGGGACTTTGCCGGTCAGCATTTCGTAGAACATCACGCCGAGCGCGTAGAGGTCACTGCGCGCATCGCCGCGCTGGCCTTTCACCTGTTCGGGAGAAATATAATCGGGCGTGCCCATAGTGGGAGAGAACTTGGCGAAGGTCAGTCGCCGCGCGCCCGTGCTGCCAGCGATGCCAAAGTCGATGAGCTTGATATTGTCGTGCTCGTCGACCATCACGTTTTCTGGTTTGAGATCGCGATGAACCACGCCGCGGGTGTGAATGTAGTCGAGCGCATCGAGAATGCGCAGCGTGATGCTGATGGCGCGATCGTTGGGCAGTTTGGGCTGCTCGGCGAGGATCTTGCGCAGCAGGCGGCCATCGACCCACTCCATGACCATGTAGACTTGGCTGCGGTCGTCATCGGAGAGGACCTTCATCACGCCGGGGTGATCCATCAGCTTGCCGATTTCTTCTTCGCGGCGAAAACGATCAAACAGAGCGGGCTCGCATTCCACCTCGGGATGAGGAATCTTGATGGCGACAGCGCGGCCATTGGTGAGATCGGTGGCGCGAAAGATCGAAGCCATGCCGCTGCGGGCAACGAGCTCTTCAATCCGATAATGATCGAGCTGATCGCCGGCGTGGAGGACAGTCATCGTGAGTGAATCTGCATCAAAAGTGCACTGCAAGCGGCCCAACTCGATTCAAACTCGCATGCCGCCATCGTGCCAGAAGTTTCGTCAAAAGGCGTAAAAGGCTACGCACCGCGCTCTTTCTGCCAACTGAGAACCGACAACTGTTTCTTAGCGTAGCTTATAAGGACGCCCGCGGTACATGCCCATGCGTTCGACGCTGCGAACGCGAATCATCTGCAGGCTGATATTGTCGCTGCCGTCTTGCTCATTGGCGCGGTCGACCAGTTCCTGCGCGGCGGCGGCGAGATCGCGATGACGGCGCGTGGCCTCGGCCATTTCGGCGGCGGTGACGGCGCCATGCAATCCGTCGGAGCAGAGCAGGAGCACATCGCCAGCCAGCAGCGCCATGTCGTCGATATCGATGTTGACGAAAAGATTCATGCCGAGCGAGCGGCTGAGAACGTGGCGACCGGATGACTCGGCAGCCTCTTCGGCGGAAACCAGGCCGAGGCGAGCCTGGTCGGCCGCGATGGTGTGATCGCGCGTCAGCGCCCTGGCATCGCCGCTCCGAATCAGATAGCAACGCGAATCGCCGACGTGAGCGATTGTGGCGCGGTCGTAACGCAGGGCGCAGACGACAATCGTCGAAGCCATGCCAGCGCCAGAGCGGCCGGAGAGCGCTTCGGATTCGCAGACTCGCGCATTGGCCGATTGCACGATCCGTGTGACCACCTCTTTATGTAACGCTCCCTCTTTTGCGCGCCGGAATCCGGCGAGTGCTTCTTGTACGGCGGCGCGCGAAGCTACTTCGCCCTGGCGCTGTCCGCCGACGCCGTCGGCTAAGGCGAAGAGCCATCCGTGCGTCCGCGCCTGGGAGGGAGAGCCGGGAGCGACGTGGCCGAGATAATCCTCATTGCGCGTGCGGACGCGGCCGGGATCAGAAAGCTCGGCGAATTCGATATCCAACATAGAAGAAATCTAATTCTCACTGACATGCGAAAGCCTGGCAACTATGCAGCCGCCAGGCTCGGATTTCTTGAGCGTGCGTGAGGTCAGAGGGTTGCTACGCGGCTGGCGTGGAACGTGGTCCGTCCCATGGCCTTGCTCGCGCGCAGAAAATAAATTCCCCCGTAAATGCCCCAGACGAGCGCGATGCCCAAGGCGATCAACGGTTCCATCTTGGTGCCGTAGCCCATGAAAGGACCGACTACATAAAAGAGCATGCATGCCAGGTTGGCGACCAAACCGAACGCGGGAATTATCAGATGACGCACTACTTTGAATTGCGGGTGCTTGTGATAGCAGACGATGCAGGTCACGCAACTCAGCATGTAGAGCAGGAACGTGCCGAAGTTCGAGGCTAGCGTCGTGGTCAGGAAAGTGTTGGGCAGCGCCGCCATCTTGTCGTGCGTGGTATATCCAAAGCTCGACCAGAAGCCGTGCGGCAAGGCTTGAATGGCGGAATCGGTTGGGGCGGCGCCATCGCCAAAAAACATGATCACTGTGATGCAGCCGACTATGGCGGAAATCGCGGCCAGGGTCCAGATGGCGCGATGAGGTGTGAGATTTTTATCGTGCAATATTCCGAAGTGCTCGGGGACTTCCTGATCTTTGCCCATGGCGTAGGTCACGCGCGCGCCGGTGTTGATGCAGGAGAGCGTTGTGCCGATGAGCGCTAGAAAGACCGTGGCCGCTTCGATCAGCATAAAAATTCGCCCGTTGCCTGCGCCGAACAACGCGTCGCCGACGATGGTCATCATGTCACCGATGGGCGCGGCGGAGGCTCCCGCAAAGCTCATTGGATAACCGCTATTGAGAAAATAATTGGCGGCAAAATATTCGAACAGATAACAGAAGCAGCTCTGCACCAGCAGCGAGACGATGACCGCGATCGGCACATCGCGTTTGGCGTTCCGGGCCTCGCCTCCCATAGAGGTAACCGATTCAAATCCGACGAGAATCAGAATCGCAATCGTCGCCTGCACGAACATCCAGCCAAAATAGTGCATGCTGACAACCGAGCGCGCCGTGGGATGAGAGACAAAAGCACCGCTTGCATCCTTCTCCGGATAGCTGATGTGATACGGCACCGGCTTGCCGGCGGCATCCTTCGCGCACTGCGGCATTCCGTCAGCGGTGCGCACGATGGCGTCGGTGAGTTGCCCGTTGACCATCGTCTTCGCTGTGACGAATTCGCAGCTGTAAGCCGCGCTCGTCTGCGCGTCGAATTGGAAGGCGATGCTGCCCGGCGGATGGTTCATGCGATAGCCCAGCGCAAGCACCGCGAAGACGATCAGAGCGCTGATCTGGATAAAGTTGATGCCGATGTTTACGGCGGTCGATCCGGTTATGCCGCGGTGAGCGATATAGGCGATGCCGAACGCGAACACAATCGCAACCGCCATCATAAACATGGGGCCGGGATTGGAGGCGCTCATGAAATTAGGCCGGAGGGTTCCGACCAGATAGCCGGAGATGACTCCGATGACGCCTACCATCACGCCGGGATAGATCCAGTAATAAAGATGCGAGCCCCAGCCGACGACGAATTTCGCAAGGCGGGCATAGGGCCACGCCTTGTCGTGGTTGAGGAATGATTGCTCAGCAAAATAATATGAGCTGCCCGTACCGGGATAGAGCTTGGCCATTTCCGCGTAACAGACGGCTGTGGCCAGACACAATAAAGTGGCGAAGACGATGCCCATCCACATCGACGGCGCGGTCGCACCCGCCGCTGCCTGTCCGGCAAAAGTTAACCACAGAAATGCTCCGGGGGCGATCAGCGCCATGGCATTCATGGTCAGTCCGGTAAGGCCGAGGGTCGGTTTCATGGTTACGGTGTCTTCTGCCATGGTTTACTCGTTCTCCTTATCCGCTTAGAGTGCTGGACACACGAAGGCCCGTCGCTAGAAATTGACCTTAACGACAGCCGAGGTCCAAGTCCAATCGGTATTTCTTCTACCTTGCATAAGTCTTTTCGCTAGGAAAAACACGTTAGGGACAGCAAATGGGGCACAATATTTCGCAGCGGCTATTGGCGCACCGCTTCCCACGCGTTACCCTGTTCCCCGGTGCCTGAGGCAGGTATTGGGGCTTAACCCCGGCACAAGGAGATGCATGCCAACCGAACTAAGAAATTTTCTCGCCATTCCGTACGACGAACTCGAAGAGATGAACCTGAAGGCCAAAGAGCAGCGCAAGAACCGCGTCGCCCCCCACAAAATCCAGGAAGAGCGCCTGAAATATCTGACGGATGAGAAGCGCATCAAAGCGCTGACTGTGCTCTTCAGCGATTTGGAAGGGCGCCTGCACATGCTCGACTACGACAAAAAGTTCTTGCTGAAGAGCTTTGACAACCTGACTTTTGACGGCTCGTCGATCCGTGGATTTACGGCGCAGCGAGAAAGCGATTTGCGTCTGGGTATCGACTGGAGCGCTTTCTATTGGGGGCCGGCGGACGTTTTTGGTCCGGGTAAAGTGTTGGTGTTCGGGAACGTCATTGACAAGGGTGGGGAGCCTTACGCCGCCGACATTCGCGGCATCCTGAAGACTTTTGCCGACGAAGCGCACGCCAAGAAGGGATACACGCTCAACGCAGCGAACGAGATCGAGGGCTTCATCTTTCAGGGGAAAGACGCCGAACGAAATTACAACCAGACGGGGAAGTTTGAGTATGTGAATACCGGGGGGTATTATCACTCGCTGCCAGGCGATCCGTTGCGCGAGTTTATCGACACCAGCGCCGAGGTGCAGCGCGCGATGGGCTTCCAGAATGAAAAGGATCATCCCGAGGTTGCGCCGTCGCAGTTTGAAATCAACTATAGCTACGGCGAGGTGGTGGCGGCGGCCGATCAAATCCAGCTCTATAAGCTGATCTGCCGGCAAGTGGCAACGCATATGGGACTGACGGCTTCGTTCCTGCCGAAGCCGGTCGTCGGCGTGAACGGCAGCGGCATGCACACCAATGTTTCGATCAGCAAGGGTGGCAAGAATCTTTTCTGGGATCCGAAAGGCGAAGAGATGCTCAGCAAGTTCGGATGGGAATTTCTCGACCGCATCCTGACGCACGGCAACGATATTTGCCTGATGCTGAATGCGAGCGTAAATGCTTACCGGCGGCTGGATCCGCACTTTGAGGCGCCGAATCAGTTGAAGGCGTCGGCGGTCGATCGTGGTTCGATGATTCGTATTCCGATCGGCAATGAGAAGAGCATGCGCGTGGAGGTTCGTTCGGTCAGTCCCGACGCCAATCCTTACATGGTGATGTATTCGATTTTCAAGACGGGATTGGATGGAGAAACGTCGAAGATCAAGAACCTGCGCCAGGCGGAGCGCTACTTGCCCGACAATATCTACGATGCGATCGACAATTTCCGCAAGGCCAAGTGGACGTCCGAGATTCTAGGTGAAGACGTGAAAGGCCGCTATGCCGATCTGAAACAGGCCTCGGCGGATCGCTGTCCGCGCCTGCTGGGGACCTTCGTCAAAGCGCAGGAAGTCCAATACCACCACGACGTCTACAACCAGTTTTTATGGAATCTGTTTTAGAAGCCGCTGAGGGAGACTGCGGCACCCCGGCGAGTCTTCGGCAGACTGAAGCATCCTAGCTTCGATATGCGAGTCCCCTGCCCGCCAACACGCCTCGCATATACGCGAAGCTCGCGATTACTCCCGGCATCGGATCGTCGGGGTGAATTTCATACTCGAGGTCAACGAAGCCCTTGTACTTGACGGCGACGAGGGCTTCGAACATCTTCCGCACCGGCATGATGCCCTCTCCCACCGCAACCTGACTTTCTTTGTCGCGGAAATTGGCGAGATCTTTCATATGCACGTTGAATAGTCTCGGACCAGCTTCGTAAATCGCCTGCACCACATCTGCACCAGCCCGCGCGGCATGCCCGACATCAATGCAGCAGCCCATGCGCGGATCCATATTCTTCACCGCCTTCAGCACATCGAGCGGCGATGGCCACAACTTATCTTCCGGTCCGTGGTTGTGAATGGCGATGCGAATGTCATATTCCTTCACGAATTTCTCAATCCGCGGCAAAGTGTCGATCGCCGGGTCGCCAGCGACAATCACGCTGATCCCAGCGCGCTTGCAGTATTCAAATTTGGCGCGGATGTCCGCATCTTCATCTTTGGGAAAATAAATCGCTCCCGCCGCGTGCAGCCCGATGCCTGCAGCGACATAGTCCGCCAGCGCGGTTGCCTCTAGCGGCGCATCCATCGGAAGATGATCTTTGACATCCTTTGCGTTCAAGGCGAATACCTTGAGCTGTTGCATGAAGCCGATTAACTGCGCGCGAGTGAAGTTGCGGAAGGTGTAGCTGGCGAGACCCAAGCGAATCGGCGAGGCTTCATCGGCGGACGGCGTTGTCTGAGGTAATGCCAAGCTCCTCCTCGGGGCAGCCAACGCCGCGGCAGCCAGCGCGCCCGAGCAAATGAAATCGCGGCGAGAGACGTTGCTTTTCAAAGCCACTCTCTTAGACATGCGGCTCCCAGCCTTTTTCGTATTCGCGGCTCCACATTTTCATCGCGTCCTCGTCGTGTTGGATTCGGCCAGAGGTTGAGTCGAGATGCAACTCGCGCTGGACCTCCCAGGCGATGTTGGAGAGCAGAAGCATCGTAACCGAGATATTGCCGACGTTGATGGGGGCGTTGAGCTTCTCGCCCTTGCGGATTCCGGCGATGAAGTTCGCGAAGTGCGCGTCGGTCATGGAGTCGCGCCCGACCAGGTCGGCGACGGAAGCCGCAATGCCCGCCTTGACTTCGCTTTTCTTATTCCCTTTCAGGTCGTAGAGCTCGTAGCCGCCGCGATCGATGAGCGCCGTGCCCTCCGTGCCCATGATCGTCGAACCGCGATCGCGGCCGTAAAATTTCATCCCCTGGCAACTCTTGCCCTCCCACGAAATCATCTTGTCTTCATATTCGAAGCCGGTCACCAGCGTGTCGTAAAACTGCCAGTCGTCTTTGAAGTGGTATCTACCGCCTGACGAAGTAACTCGCTGCGGATAATCGACGCCCAGCGCCCAGCGGCAGACGTCGACTTCGTGGGTGCCATTATTGAGCGATTCGCCGGTGCCATAGATTTTGAACCAGTGCCAGTTATAAGGATGAACGTTGTCCCGATAGGGACGGCGTGGGGCTGGGCCCTGCCACAAATCCCAATCAAGCTGCGGCGGCACTGGAATCTCTCTGCCGACGCCGATCGACTTCCTTGTATTGGAGTACCAGGCTTTTGCGAAGTAGGGCCTGCCGATGACGCCGTCGTGAATTTTTTCGACGATCTCGATGGTGTGTGGAGAAGAGCGCTGTTGCGTGCCGAGTTGCACCAGCTTCCGATACTTCTGCTGCGCCTGCACCAGCATCTCGCCTTCGGCGGGATTGTGGCTGCATGGCTTTTCGACATAGACGTGCTTACCCGATTGTAACGCGGCGATGGCCATGGGTGTATGCCAATGCTCGGGAGTCGCAATGGTGATGGCGTCCACATTTTTCACTTCGAGGATGCGGCGAAAGTCCTTCTCGCTCACCGGAGTCTCATCCATCTCCTGCTGCGTATGGTCGGCGAACTTCTCGAGAATGGTGGTATCGACATCGCAGACATGCGAGATGCGCGCGGCTTTTTTATTTGCCTTGAGAGAGGCGAGATGGGCGTAGGCGCGGCCATTCAGGCCAATCACGGCGAAGTTAAGGCGGTCATTCGAACCGAGGATCTGGCTGTAGCTTTTTGCCGTCGTTCCTACGGCCAGGCCGGCGGTACCTACGGCGAGCGCATCGAGGAATTCACGTCTTGTCACCATCGTGTCTCCTTACTCTCATCAGCAGTTGTAATCAGCAGGAAATTCCAGCCTTCGTCAGCGCCTTTTTGAGGCCATCCATGCTCACACGCGTCGACGCTTCGGGCGAGCCGACGCCGCGCCAATGAGTTTCTAGGCTTAAGCCGTAATGGAAGCCATCACGCTGGAAAGCTTGCAGCTGACCAACCCAGTCGATGATGCCGCCACCGACTGGAGCCCAGTCATATTTGTGACCCTGTTTGCGGACGACATCTTTACAGTGACAATGCCCAATACGCTCTTTGGGCAGCGCTTCATAGCCGGTTGGATAAGGCGTGCTGCCGAGCGCGGCGGCGTTGCCGGGATCCCAGTTCAGCATGAAGTTCTGGTTTGGAATCGCCTTCAGCGTCGCCGCTGCCTCTTCGCCGGTCGCTGTGTTGCACGACATTTCGTTCTCGAGCAGAAGCACGAGGTTATCTTTGGCGCAGCGCTCGGCCGCCTGCCGCAACTTCGCGTTGATCGCCTCGCGATAGGGCCTATGATCATCGAGGCGCCAATAGTCGAAACAGCGAATTCTATCGGTGTCGAAGGATTGCGCCAGCGCGATACAGTGCTCGAGCAGCTTGTCTTGAGCGCTGGCATCGAAGTCGGCGTGGAACTGATCGCGGGCTTCGCTCTGTGATGAGCGCGGAGCTCCGGGCCAGTCGGTCTTGAATAGCGGGCTGGCAATATCCGTGACTCGCAGTTTGTGTTCGGCGAGAATTTTTCGCGCGTCGTCGATCTGTTTCGCGTTGAGTTCGGTGACGTTCTTGTTCCACATGGAGCGCAGTTCGATCCAATGCAGGCCGAAATCGCCGGCGACAATCTGACACGCCTTCTCAAAGTCCTGCGTGATCTCATCGTTGATTACGCCGAGCCTGAACGGACAAGATCCGACGGCCGCCGCCTTCTTGGCCAGAGGCGACATCGCCGCTCCGATTGCTGTCAGTCCCAATCCTGCGAGCACGCTACGTCGTGTGTAACTCATGTGCTTCAACTCCCAGTTCCGCCTATGATTTCTCGCGGCGTTCCTGAACTTAACGGCCGATGTTCACCCCAAATCGCCTACTGATTCACCCCGCTGGCCAGAAATCCTCCATCAACCACGAGCGTCTGTCCGGTAGTAAACGACGCCGCCTGGGAGCACAAGTACACTGCAGCTCCGATCAGCTCTTCACTCGCGCCAAATCGCCCCATCGGCGTTCGAGCCAACAATTCCTGGCCGCGCGCGGTGTTGTCAAGCAGGTCCGCATTCAAACCGGTGCGGATGACGCCAGGGGCGATTGCGTTCACCGTAACGCCCTTCTTCGACCACTCCACCGCCAGCGAACGCGTAAGCGAAACTACTCCTGCCTTGCTGGCCGCGTAAGCCGCAACCTCATGCAGCGCAACGAAACTATTGAGAGACGCAATGTTGACAATGCGCCCGTAACCCCGCTCCAGCATGTGCCTCCCGAAGACCTGGCAGGAGCGCAGCGTCCCCGTGAGATTCGTATCCAAAATATCGGACCATTCCTCTTCCGGCATGTTGAGCGTCGGCATGCGTTTTATTTTTCCCGCACAGTTAATAAGGATGTCGACTTTGCCAAAACGACGGATCGACGCGGCCAGAAGTGCTTCGAGCGAGGGGCGATTACGCACATCCGAAGCCAAGCGAAGAGTCTGGCGCTCACGCCGCTCTATCTCCGACGCGACTTCGTCAACCATCTCCCGCCGCCGCGAAGAGGCGACAACATCCGCGCCGGCATCGGCAAGCCCCAGGCTCAAAGTGCGCCCAATCCCGGAGCTCCCTCCGATAACGACGGCAGTCTTGCCTTCGAGGCTCAGGACGTTGGCCGCCATTATTTCTCCGCACCCGCGGTGAGCACGCCCGCTTTCCGCAGCCGCGCCACAATATCGTCAACCGCCTCCTCCGGAGTCCCATCGACCAAAACTGCCCACGCGTCCGACGGCACTTCCAGCGCCGCCAGTTGGCTATCGAGCAACGCCGCGCTCATGAATGGATGGTATCGCTCCGCGACGCGCTCTTTAATCAGAGCAGCGGATGCGTGCAGATAAACAAAGACCATTTCGTCTTTCGAAAAGCCGCGAGCAAGCACTTCGCGATATTTTTCCTTCAGCGCCGAGCACGCCAAAATCGCACTCTGTTCCCTCTGGCGGTACTGCATCATGCGCTCATTCAACGCCGTGAGCCACGGTAGCCGGTCGGCATCGGTCAATGGGATCGCAGCGGCCATTTTTCGTCGGTGCTCTTCGGAGTGATAGTCATCGGCGTCTTCGAACTTCCATCCAGTGCGCAGGGCGAGCAACTTGCCAATAGTCGTCTTGCCGATCCCGCTCACTCCCATCAAAACGACAATCATGCTTCGCGCCCCAGCAATTTTCCGCGGGAAGCCCACAATCCCAGGCCAGGATTCGGAATGAAGAATACCTCTTCGCCCTCGATACAGTTGTAGCCATAGCGCAGCATTTGCGGATCGTAGCGCGTAAGCATGGTTTGCAAATCGCCATATTCAAAGCCCACGCCTTCAACTTCCTCTTTGCGGAGATGCCCGGGGCACAACCTGATCGTGAAGCGGCCTTCGGACGAGCCATGAATAAGGTGAGCAGCCGCACTCAGGTCGCCAGCAAGATCCGCATTCGCATGAACGGCTGCGAGCGTAGCCGGAGTCCCGCGATAGCCATACTTTCGAATCAGCGCATCGATAGCGCTGTCTTCGCCAAACTGCTTTACACCGGGCGCGAGGATAATCAACTCGGCGTCGTCGGCCAATGCCATTCGCGTGCGATAGACGGCTTTGTTGCCGAGCCATGTGCTGTGAAATTCATACGGATCGAGATAAACGACAGCCTTCTTGATCGGGGCGTCCATCGTTTCGAAGTTCACTTTCAAGCTCAGCTCAGCCGCGCGATGAAAACACTCGGCATCGTCGCCGATAAAGAGACCGCGCACTGCCAACTCGCCATCCTCCGCGCGTCCGACCACTGTCAGTACGTACAAGATGGGTAGAGACCCGAGGAAACGATCGGACGCGTAATTAAGAACGTTGCGCACCGGATTGTCTGCGCGGCCCATGATGCGCTCCATGCCATAAACCGCACCCAGATAATGGCTGCGATTGATGCTCTCCCGCCCGCCCGTACCCACCAGGATATTCTTGTTGTAATTGGCCATGCCGATGACTTCATGCGGCACGACTTGGCCGATCGAAAGAATAAGGTCGAAATCGCCACGCGTAACCAGCCGGTTCACCTGCGCCGGCCAGGCATAGTTGAGCTTGCCTTCCGATTGCTCGTAAATGAACTCTGCCGGGACCGCGCCGAGGGTCTCAACATCTGTCCGCCAATTGTGGACCTTGAAAAGTTCCGTCGGCATTGCGCCAAACATTCGTGCAATCTGTTCCGACTGCATCGGAGCATGCGTGCCGAGAGCAGGCAGAACTGCCAGCAACCGGTCGCCGAAATACTCCCACGCGAAGCGCGTCAGTTCGCCGGCGCGGGAATGCACACGGCTCTGATCCGGCGGCACAACCAGAACACGCTCCCGTTTTCCGAGCTTCGCCAGACTCTCCGCCAGCAGATCATGCAACTGCGGCAAAGATACGTTGTTTTCGACCGTGCCGGTGCTGCAGTAGAGGCTCATGCCGTCGCACCCACCTTCTTTATTCCCGGAACGCGCAGACACAGAACGGCGAGAGCCATGTTGTCGTCACCATGCCGCGCCCAGCTCTTCGTCATCGGCAATGAGATCGCCGGCCATCCACATATTAGATGTTCATTGAGTTTGCCGGGTTATTTTACTGGTGAGCTCAACTCGCGCCGAGGAACTCCCAACATAAACGCTGAAGTCTCCCGCATCCACTGTCCAGTCATGATTCTTCACGTTGTAGTAGGCGAAGGCGCGGCGATCGAGGTTGACGGAAACGTGCCGAGTTTCGCCCGGATTCAGCTGAACCTTCGCGAATCCTTTGAGCTCTTTCACGGGCCGCGGAACAGCGGGATGCGGTTCACCAACGTAAACTTCAGCCACCTCGGCGCCAGCGCGATTACCGGTGTTGCTCACGTCGAAGCTGACGTTGACTAACTCATCTCCGGAAGCACGCGACGGAGTTACGGAAAGATTCTTGTAGGTAAAAGTGGTGTAGGAGAGACCGAAGCCGAAAGGAAATGCGGGCTTCACTTCCGCTTTGTCGAAGTAGCGATATCCGAGAAATACGCCTTCGGCATAGACAACTTTCGTGTCCGCACCTTTCGGGTAATAATTGTCGTGAATCGCGTTGTCCTCCCAGCGGCTCTCAAAGGAGACGGGAAGTTTGCCCGAGGGAGAATAGTCGCCGAAGACAAGTTGGGCGAGAGCGGTGCCACCCTCCTGCCCGGGATACCACGCCTCGAGCAGCGCGGGCACGCGATCGAGCCAGCGCGTCATGTCAACGCCGCCGCCGGATGTAACCACAACGATAGTGTTTTTGTTCACCGCTGCCAGCTGTTGAATGAGTTCATCTTGCGCGGGGGGGAGCTGGAAAGTGCGGTCGCTGCCTTCGCTCTCACTGCTGGGATCGAATCCAACCGCCACGACGACGGCGTCGGCGCGCGACGCCAGTGTTTTCGCGGCTGGCGTCACAGCCAGGTCAGGACGGATGATGCCAACTTTCACGCTGGGGCCGCTCCAACTTCCGTGCACGAAATATTCGAAGCGGATCTTGTGCGCTCCGCCGGAAAAGTACATGTGGACTTGGGCTAGGCGAGTATAAGCGTGATTCCAATTATCGATGACGAGCTTGTCGCCCACGTATAACCGCGACCCGCCCTCTTCGCCTGAAGCCTGCACAAAAATCACGTGCTCTCCCGGAGAGCTGGGCGTGAAATAGCCCGTCCAGCGCGCCGATGCACCGTCCTCTCTTACGCCGTCACCGAGGAAGCGCCCGAAGTTAACATGCTTATCGGTGCGGCGCACGACAGGCTCTCCACTCAACGTGGGATTATTGAACAGCTCAGCGCGCAGGCCGGGCTCTTTGCCGTCTTCGTCGGTGGTGAACGTGGTCGCGTCGGCCATCTCGGCGAGCGACGGGATACCCTCCTCGTAATACGCCGTGGCTGTGTTCTTGAGATATCCCGCCATGCCTTCGAGATAGCTCACCGCGGAGAATGGTCGCACTCTGGCGCTGCCTCCGCCGACCGGTTGCGCGGGATAGGCATCGGGTCCGATGACGGCGATCGATTTGATCTTCGTTTTATCGAGCGGCAGAAGATTGCCGTCGTTCTTGAGCAGCACCATGCCGGAGCGGGCCGCTTCGAGCGCGACCGTTCCTCCGGATTCGTTGAGAAGCGGTATGGAGAGATCGGTCTGCTCGCGATCGAGCCAGCCAAATCGGATCGCGGTGCGAAGAATGCGGCGCACTTTATCGTCGATGGTGGCTTCGCTGATCTGGCCGGATTTCACTGCCGGCAGCAGGGTGGCGCGATTCATAAATTTGCCGGAGGGCATTTCCAGGTCGAGACCTCCGTTGGCCGCCGCTACACCGTCGTAGGTGGAAGCCCAGTCGGACATCATGATGCCGTCGAATCCCCATTCTTTCTTCGCCAAATCGGTATTCAAAAAAGGATTTTGCGTCATGTGCACGCCGTTGGTCAGATTGTAGGAATCCATGATCGCGCCTACCTGCGCTTCTTTCACCGCCGCTTCGAATGTTGGCAGATATATCTCGCGCAAGGTGCGCTCGTCGATGATGGAATCGCCATTGTGCCGATCGTATTCCTGGTTGTTGCCGACAAAGTGCTTGATGGTCGCGCTCACGCCTTGGCTTTGCATGCCCTTGATGTAAGCGACTGCGGTGCGGGATGCGAGGAACGGATCCTCGCCAAAGTATTCGAAGTTTCTGCCACATATTGCCGCACGATATATATTGACTCCGGGGCCCAGCATAAAGTGGACGCCGCGAGCGCGCGCATCCTGGCCGATGAATGCTCCGACACGGCCGGCGAGTTGCGAGTCCCACGTGGCGGCCAGCGCTATGCCGCCAAAAGTTGCAGCCGGCCCATAGTTGCGGACGCCGAGCGGACCGTCAGCCATTTTTAAACGGGGAAGGCCGATGTGCGCAATGTCGCGAATGTAGAAACTATCGAGGCCGCCGATGAGGTCGATTTTCTCTTCGAGAGAGAGTTGCTTGAGCATTGCATCGGCGCGGGCCTCGATGGCGGGAGTGGATGCCGACGGCGCCTGTGCCCAAAGGGCGGCAAAGCTGACAGTAAAAACTATCAGCAGGAGCGCGGACTTGTTCTTCAAGATTTCCTCCGAAGGTCAGCTTCTTTGCGCGGGAAGAAAAACGGCGACTCCGACAAACGTTCGATTTCTTTCTGTACCATTGCAAAAGAAAAGTTCCGCAAATTGCTAAGAACAAGCGCGGGTTTGCGCGCTCGATTTGCGCACCACGAGTTCAGGCTCGATGGCGATCTCCGGAACATACTTCATACTTCCATCGATCCGATCGAGCAGGGTGCGCGCCGCCATCTCGCCCATTTTTATCAGAGGCTGCCGCACAGTCGTGAGCGGCGGATTGAAGTAGGCAGCGCTCTGAATGTCATCGAAGCCCACCACCGACACATCGTCAGGTATGTGCAGGCCTGCTTCCTGCAAGGCGCAGATAGATCCGATTGCGGAAATATCATTGTAGGCAAACAGGGCCGTAAACGTTTCCTTGCGTTCCAGCAATTGCTTGGCGAAGGGATAGCCGAGATTTGGCGTGGGATCATCGCCCTTGAGTTCGATAATCAATTCCGGCCGCATGTGAATTCCCATCTTCGCGGCAACTTCGCAGATGGCGCTCCAGCGCTCATCGGAATCGGCGCTCAATTTCGAACCCTTCATAAAGGCAATTTTTTCGTGGCCCAATTCGACTAAATGAGTGAGAGCCAGCGAAGCGGCGCGGCGGTGATCGAGAACAATATTGGTCACGCCTTTGATCTTGCGATGTCCGGCGACCGCGACGGTCGGCAGCGCCGGTTCTTCCGTCAACAAAGTGTCGACGGTGATGAAACCCTCGACGCCGCGCTCGCGCAGCACGGTGGAGTAGGAGGCGAGGAGTTTTTTATCGTGGCGGTGGGCCACGGTAAGGAAAAAAACATTCTGCGTACGAAGATAGCGCTCGACACCGCTAACCACCAGCGAGCCGTAGGCGTCGCCGATTTCTTCGAGGATCACGCCGATCATGTAGGTGCGCTTGACGCGGAGGGAACGGGCAAAGAAATTCGGACGATAGTCGAGGGCGCGAGCAGCAGCCACAATCCGTTTCTTGGTGTGGGGCGGGACGGAGCGCGCGGCGGAGGAACTGTTGAGAACGGCGGAAACCGTGCTCGCGGTGAGGCCGACGAGTTCTGCCACTGACTTCAGCGTCACGGCCGACTTGGGAATCCTACCGGCTTTCTTGGGGACAGTCTTCATTCGTCCACTATTCTTGCAGGAGCCTTTTTTTCCCGGCTATGGTTCCTGCGTCCGGTTTTGCGGCCATCGGATTGTATACGAAGAACCGTCCTCGCGGCCACGGCAAATATAACATCGCTCCTCTATTTAGAATAACGATATTTTCGAAAGCATTTTCATTTGGGACTACTTGGCGTTCAATGAAAATACTATGAAATATCGATATTCTACGTGTGCGTATGTGAAATTCCATAGATTGTTGCCGCGATTCAAGAATAACGTTATTTTTTTCTTGACAAAGCCGCGCAGCGGGAGCTTAATCGTCACCGTACCCAGCGCATAGCGCAAAAGTATTAGCTGGAAGGGCAGTAGAACAACGATATTTCTCGCCAAGCGAAGTTTGAGTGGGGTAAGACGTGCCGCCGTCGTGAAGCGGCCACGGTTCGACCGGGTTGCTAAGCGCGCATCGGTAGGCGGCCAGGCATTCCGATCTGTACAACTCGAAGCGCCCGTCCCAGGCGACGGATTCGACTTCTATCTTGAGAGGAACTCCATGACGCGTTTCATTCGCTGGACGCTTGCGATTACCTTCCTGGCCGCGATGGCCGTGCCAGCATTCTCCCAAAGCAGAAACACCGGTGAAATTCGCGGCACGGTGACGGCGGCGGGAGCCGTCGTTCAGGGTGCAACCGTCTCGCTCACTAACATTGATACCGGAGAGACGAAGACTTTCACCACCAACCAGGACGGCATCTACGACACGGTTTCAACGCCCGCCGGGAACTACAACATCGCCGTGACGGCTAAGGGCTTCAAGAGAACTGTCATCGGGCCGGTCACGCTGCAGGTCGACGTGATCACCGAAAATGCCACGCTTGACGTCGGCGCCGTATCGGAGACAATCGAAGTGGAAGCGGGCGGCGTCCCGCTGCTGGAGACGGAAACTTCTCATCTGGGGGCAGTTCTTGAATCGAAAACCATCTCCGCGCTGCCCCAGATCGGCGCCGGAATTACTGGCAACGATTGGGCGAATTTCAATATTCTTCTCCCCGGCGCAGCGGGCACGGCGACTGCGCCCATGTCGGAGGGCAGCGGCTCTTACAATGCCGGAGACGCCATCGCTCTCAACGGCAACCTGCCGAATTACGCCAACTACCTCCAGGATGGCGGCGTGGTTCAATTGCCGGTGAGCAACAACGTGGACAATACGTTGTTTGAGGCCTTGCAGGAAGTCCAAATTACGACTTCATCGTTTTCGGCTGAGTATGGCGTTGGCGGCGCCGTCTTCAACCAGATCACCAAGAGTGGAACCAACCGCTTTCACGGGTCAGCTTATGAATATTTCCAGAACGATGCTCTGAACGCGGCCCCCTACTTCGATACGGGTGGAAAGCCATCGGTCTTGCGCTACGACGAGTGGGGCTTCTCTGTCGGTGGTCCGATCATCAAGAACAAGTTGTTCTTCTTCTTCGTTCGGGACAAGATCCATAACAACGGCGCGGCATCTCCGACGGCAGGCAGCACTCCAACACTGGCCGAGATAGGTCAGGGGACGGCCTATCCTGGTGCCCTCGATTTCTCGTCCGTTCCTTGTTCGTCGACAGTCACAACACCTTGCGTCCTTTACGACCCCGCCAGCTGTAGTCTGCCTGGCTGCACTCGAACGTCATTTGCGGCGGAAAACACGGGAGCGCTTGCCGGCGTAAATGCGATTCCGATCAGCCGGTTGGATCCTGTAGCGGCAAAGATTCTGGGCTATTACCCGCAGCCTAACACTGTTGGCTCAGGTGCCTTTGGAGCCTTTGAAAACAACTTCACTACCATTCTGGCGACCCCCAATCCGAATCTCAGATATTTCGGACGCATCGACTATGATCTTTCTCAGAAAAACCGCATCTCGGGCTCAATCAGCCAGAAGGATAACCCTGGAGTCAACAAGTACGGACCGTTCCCCTGTCCCATCAACTGCTTTTCCGGAGACATCGACGGTTACAACGCGCAGATTACGGTTACCTCGGAGATACGCCCGACGATCGTGAACGAACTGCGCATGGCCTATACCAAGCAGGGCAACTGGTTCGTTCCCGATACCATTGGATTTAACAATGCCTCGTCCTTGGGTCTGCAATACGCTAAAGCCAACGTTTTCCCGTCGATTAACATCGGCGGCCCCGGATTCTGCTGCAACGGTTTGGCGCCCGGCACGAATGCCATATACATTGAGCACCTCTACGATCCGTCGGATGTGCTGACGCTCATCCATGGCAAACACATTCTGCATTTCGGCGTCGAGGTACTGATGGGCGACGGCAACACCACGCCTTGGGGAAACGTTACTGCTGGCAACTTCACGTTCACCGGCAACTACACGGCGCAAAATGGCGCCGAAGCGGGGACGACAGGAGCCGGCCTTGCCGATTTCCTGCTGGGCGACGTCCAAAGCTGGAACGGGAACTTCAACCAGGCGACCTCCTATGCGCGACTGAAGAGTCCGCAACTCTTCGTTCAAGATGAATACAAGATCCGCCCCAATCTCACCCTGAATCTTGGCCTGCGTTATACCTACACCACCGGATTTAGCGAGAAATACAATGCCCTCGGAGGGTTCGACCCGAATCTCACGCTGGTCTGTAGCCCATGCATCTATCCAAACAGCATAACGCCACAGAACCCGGACGGCGTATCAGCGAACGGCTCATTGGGCTCGCTGTGGTTCGCACCCCAGGACAACCGAACCACGCTGCAGAAGCCGGATAAGACCATCTTCCTGCCTCGCGTCGGCTTTGCCTGGTCCATCAGGAACGATACTGTCGTCAGAGGCGGGTTTGGAATGTACTCGTATAACTATAGCCAAGATGTCTATGGCAACGGAATTGGTTTTGGAGCCCTTACAACCAGTGGGGGCGGCAGCACGGACCCGCACGCAGGGACTGGTCCTGCTCCGTTGGTCACTCTTTCCGAGTCTGCCGCCTTGGCAAATCCCAATCTGGACTACGTGGTGGGTTCGCCGAGTGCGAAAGACGTCTCGCAATACCTGAACCTCGCAACACCCTCAAATCAGACTTACATCCCATACGACGTTTCGCCAGGGCATATCAATTCATGGCAGCTGAGCGTAGAGCACCAATTCCTCAACACCTACATGGCGTCGGTCGCCTACGTGGGTAGCCACGCCTCGCATCTGGAAACCGGGACAGACGTCAACCAAATAACCAGCGCGACTGGCCTCGCCGCAATCAGTACGCCGACTCCGACACTCATTCAAGCAAACCGACCCTTCCCGGCTTGGGGACAGCTTAGCGGATTTAACTACAACGGAATATCGAACTACAATGCCCTGCAATCCACCATCAACAAGCGTTTCACCAATGGCTTGCTCTTCAGCTTCAACTACACTTGGTCGCACTTCCTGGATGATCAGGATTCGGGCGGATGGGGAAGCCGCGGCGGAACGCAGTATTGGCAGGTTGGGAACAATCCCAAGGCGACTTATGGGGATTCGAACTTCGACATCCCAAACGCGTTCAAGGGCTATGCCTCCTACGAGCTCCCCTTCGGTAAAGGCAAGAGCTATCTGAATGGCAGCTCAGTGCTCAACGAGGCGGTTGGTGGCTGGAGGCTCGCCGGAACACTAATTGCCCAGAGCGGGAATCCCTTCACGGTAGTCAACCAAAATAACTCCAACTCGAATCTCACCGGTTGTGCCAACAATGTGGGAGGCACCGCTACCGGCGGCGATGTGAACAACGGATGCAATTGGTTCCCTAATGTCACAGCTTCCACCCACGTCGGCAATCCGGGCCCCAGCCAATGGTTTAACATTAATGCCTTTGCCAACGCCTGGACGCCGCCCACCAGCCCGGGTACGGGTGTCCCGTTCGCATTCGGCAATGAGGGCAGGAACTCGCTGCGAGGACCACGTCTGACTGTCCTTAACTTGTCCATAGCTAAGGGTTTTCAGATCAGAGAAGGCATTCGCGTGGAATTGCGGTCAGATTGGGTTAATGCCCTAAACCACCCGAGCCTCGGTGTTCCCGGCCAAACCTTTGGGGGCCCCAATTTCGGGGAGATCAACGAGGGAACCCAGAACAACGGCGTCACGGTTGCCGCGCGCAGCGGCCAACTCAGCGCTAAAATCACGTTCTGATATGCGTACTCTTTCCCGCACTGTCGAGGACGGCAGTTCGCTGCCGTCCTTCTCTTTGCCCTGAGAACAATCGGGATTCAACTACGCGACAGGGACACGGCTCATCCACCGTACAATCCTGACATGCAAACCATTGCGGTCGTTGTCTTCTTGTTAGTGGGCTTTTGTTTTGGATCGCTTTCAAGTTTCGCGCAAACTGAGGCGAACCGTCAGCAGCAGATTGAATCGCACACGCGCAAGGCTGCGGGGTATTTGAAGGAGAACCGGGCCGATCTGGCGGTGCCGGAATTTAGAGCGATACTCGCCATCGATCCTAAGAATGTGGACGCGCATGGCAATCTCGGCGCGGTGCTTTTTTTTCAAGGCGCATATGCAGACGCTATTCCAGAGCTGCGCGCGGCGCTGAAATTTCGGCCTACGCTGTGGAAGACTGAGGCCCTCCTCGGGCTTGGGGAAAAACGCACGGGCGACATGGATGCAGCGCTGCGCGATCTGGAAAAAGCATTTCCCAATGTGCCGGAAGAAAACATTCGAGTTGAGACGGGGATGGAACTGATCGAAATCTATTCCGCGACCGACGACTTGGAGAAAGCCGCCACAACGGTGGGTGTTCTGCGGAAGCTTGAACCTACGAATGGGGCCGTTCTCTACACTGCTTATCGAATCTATTCCAGTCTCGCCGACGAGTCGCTGCTCAGCTTGTCGGTGGTGGAACCGAATTCCGCGCGCATGCATCAAGCTCTGGCGCACGAACTGGCGAAGCGGGGGAATTCGGCGGAGGCGATCGAGAATTATCGAGCGGCGTTAAAACTCGATCCGCAACTACCTGGATTGCATTTTGAGCTGGCCGAAATGCTTAACACTTTGGGGACGGACGAGGGCCGGCAAGAAGCGGAGAGCGAGTATAGAGCGGCGCTGGCGGCTGACCCCCGGGACGAGCAGTCGGAATGCAGGCTGGGAGATATCGCGTTTCGGAGCGACGATTTGAAAGCAGCTTCCGAGCATTACAAGCGGGCAATTCAGCTTCAGCCAGATGATCCGGAAGCGCGTATTGGTTTGGCGAAAGTTCTGATGTCGCTCAATGAGCCGCAAGAAGCGGAGCGGCTTTTGCGACGCGCGCTGGAACTGGATCCTACCAGCGCCGTGGCCCACTTTCGCCTGAGCACGATTTATCGTCAGACAGGACGCGCGGAAGACGCCAGGCACGAGTTAGAGGAATATCAAAAGTATAAGGCGATGAAGGAGAAACTGCGAGAAGTTTATCGCGACCTACATCGGGGCCAAACCGGGGACGAGGGCGATGATCTCGCTCCTACGAAATAGTAAGTGCCTTCCCATGCATTTCGAAGCAGTAACTAGAGACAAGGCAATGAAAGTGACGAAGAAGCTTCTCGCTGGCGCAATGCTGCTCGCAGTTAGTCAACTTTTCGCAGTTAGCCCACTGTTCGCAGCATCCTATTACGCGGGGCGTCTTGACGATGCAAAAGCGGTTTACCTGACACCAGACAATTTTCCAGTGAAGGGCGACGGCTTGACTGACGATTCTGCCGGCTTGCAACAGGCTATCAATCAGGTGCAGGAGAAAACTAATCAGGGGATTCTGTTTGTTCCGTCGGGCCGTTACCGTGTAACCAAGACGATCTATATCTGGCCGGGGATTCGGCTAATTGGATTTGGAGCTACGCGGCCCGCGCTGGTGCTCGGCGCCAACACGCCGGGATTTCAGCAAGGCCCCACTTATATGGTGTTCTTCGCCGGCGGCCGGCCGAATGCAGGTGCGACGGTGCCCGACGCGTCTCCGGGGACGTTCTACTCCGC
This sequence comes from Terriglobales bacterium, assembly GCA_036513715.1. Classification (GTDB taxonomy): domain Bacteria; phylum Acidobacteriota; class Terriglobia; order Terriglobales; family Acidobacteriaceae; genus Acidiflorens. The sequence goes on along the minus strand of DATBYM010000061.1, from coordinate 21,091 downwards.
AATCAGCAATATTGATTTTGACATTCAAGATGGGAATCCGGGCGCGGTGGGCGCACGCGCTCACTATGCCCAGCACTGTTTTCTCGCGCATATTGACTTTCATATTGGCTCGGGGCTGGCGGGCATTCACGATGGCGGCAACGTCGCGCAAGATGTCCATTTTTTTGGAGGCCGATATGGCATCTGGACGCGCAAGCCGGCTCCCGGCTGGCAATTCACCGTGATCGACGCGACGTTTGAGGGGCAGCGGGAGGCGGCAATTCGGGAGCACGAAGCGGGGCTGACGCTGATCCGTCCGTCATTTAAGAATGTGCCGACGGCGATTTCTATCGATCCTCTTTACTCCGATGAACTCTGGGTAAAAGATGGACGATTGGAAAATGTGACGGGGCCGGCCATCGTCATTAGTAACGAGAAAAACGCCCGCACCGAGATCAACATGGAAAATGTGGTCTGCGCGAGCGTGCCTCTCTTTGTGGCTTACCGTGAGAGTGGCAAACAGGTTGGCGGGCCCGCAACAATCTATGAAGTGCGGACGTTTTCGCACGGCCTTCACTATAAGGACATCGGCCTTGAGGCTGCAGTTGAGGACGTGTTCGCGACGAAGGCACTCAATGCGTTGCCCAACCCGGTTCCGTCCGACATCTTGGATCTGCCGCCGATCGAGACTTGGGTGAACATACGGTCGCAGGGAGCCGTCGGTGATGGCTTGACTGACGACACCGAAGCGCTTCGAAAAGCGGTCGCCGGGCACCGCGCGATTTACTTTCCGGCGGGCCAGTATCGGGTGACAGACACAATCGCACTCAGGCCGGACACGGTGCTCATCGGCCTGCATCCGAGCATCACACGGATATTATTGGCCGATTCAACTCCGGCGTTTCAAGGTGTGGGCAGCCCGAAGGCGCTGCTCGAAACGCCCACCGGCGGAACGAATATTGTGACCGGCATCGGCCTCTACACCAATGGCATCAATCCACGGGCGGTGGCGGCGAAGTGGATGGCGGGCAAGGACTCGATGATGAACGATGTGCGTTTTCTCGGGGCTCACGGAACGGTTGATCCGAACGTCAGCGCAGAAGAGAGCGCCAAGGGTTGGAAACTTGTTTATAACGACACTCATACCGCTGATCCCAATCCGAAGCGGCGGTGGGATGCACAGTATCCGAGCCTGTGGATCACTGGCGGCGGTACGTTCCTGGATATCTGGACGCCAAGCACCTTCGCGCAAGCAGGCTTGCTCATCTCTAACACGTCCACCGAGGGACGAATTTATCAACTATCGAGCGAGCATCACGTTCGCAACGAGGTGATTCTCGATCATGTTTCTAACTGGCAGATCTATGCGCTGCAAACGGAGGAGGAGCGCGGCGAGAGTGGATTTGCATTACCGCTTGACATTCGCGACTCGAGCAATGTCACTTTTGCGAACCTACACATGTATCGCGTTGTAAGTAGCTATCAACCATTTCCGAATGCGATCACAGTTAGTAACTCAAATGACATAAGATTTCGCAACTTACATTGTTATAGCGACAGCAAAGTGTCGTTCGATAATGCAGTTATCGATCAGACCAGTAACATCGAGATACGGCAGCGCGAATTTGCCTGGCTGACAATTTCTGGCCACTCGCCGCAGAAGCGTGCTACGAAACCGTCACCGGTTCTGGCGGAAGGTGCGAGTGTCGAGAAACTCGCGGGCGGCTTTTTCAACATTTCAGGCGGGGCCGTTGACGGCTCCGGAAATGTATATTTCGTGGATGCCCAGCGGCAAACGATTTACCGCTGGTCTGCCGCTACTCGGCAGTTGTCAAAGGTTCGCGACAACCCCCTGGGTCCGGTGCAGTTGTTTTTCGATAAGGCCGGCGATTTGATCGTGATTTCTTACGATGGGGACGGGACAGTTTACAGTTTCAAGCCGAACGCCACGGATGACGACGTTACTCTGCTGAAAGCCGCGCCCGCCGCGCCGCGCCCGGGAATGACGCCAGTTCTTCCGGCCGACTATTGGAGAAACGAGAACGATTTTCTCGAAGCCCTAGCTGTGAGGAGGCCATTCCAGTTTGTTTCTCCAGACGGCAGCACTTTCTTCCCCGCGGGAGAGGACTTCGTGACCGGCGAACTGTACTATGGGTCGAAGCTCAATGATACTCTGCGGGCTTTTGGCTTGGCTCAGGCGGTTGCGGGTCAGCCATTTTACCTCTCCGATGAAAACGGAGAGAAGACCTATGTCGGCAGCGTTGGCGTCGATGGGGCGGTCGCAAATCTGCGACTCTTTGCAGAGTGCGGCGGAGAGAGCGTCACGGCTGACGACCAGGGAAACGTGTACATCGCCGCGGGTCAGGTGTTCGTCTACAATCAGTCGGGGGATCTGATCGATACCATCGAGATTCCGGAGCGGCCGTCACAATTATTGTTCGGGGGGAGCGATGGCTATACATTATTTGTTCTTGCGCGCAGTTCCTTATACGCCATTCGGACCACTCATAGAGGACGCTAAAAAGAGCGGAGTCTTGCTTTGCGACGACAGGCGACATATACCAGGTTCTTAGCCGGGGCTGTCCTTCGGCTGGGGTTGGCGGCTGCGTTAGTTTGCCTCTCCACTGACTGTCTGTTCTCTTCGAATCGTCACCAGAGATCTGCCGGCGTCGATAGTAAGTCGAGTGTCGCGACTCCTGCGCCGGATATGGCGTTACCCCAGCTAGTCGACATAACTGTATCGACAGGAATTCAATTCGATCATCTTTCCAGTCCGGAGCAGAAATATATCGTCGAGTCGATGAGCGGAGGCGTTGCACTGATTGATTACGATCGCGACGGATGGCCGGATATTTATTTCACTAATGCTCAGAGTGTGGAGATGGCGCTCGCCGGGAAAAAGTCGCGAAGCGCTCTTTACCACAACAATCACGACGGAACTTTTACGGACGTGACGGAGAAAGCGGGCGTTGGCTATCCGTGCTGGGCGATGGGCGCGGTTGTGGGCGACTACAACAATGATGGCTGGCCGGATTTGCTGGTCACTTGTCTCGGCGGAGTTGTGCTGTATCGAAACAATGGCGATGGGACGTTCACCGATGTCACAAAGCAAGCTGGGCTGAGCAATGATTCGGGTTGGGCTTCTGGCGGGGCATTTGGCGACTATGATGGTGACGGTTGGCCGGACTTGTTTGTGTCGCACTACGTGAACGTGAACCTGAACGACCTGCCAGAGTTCGGTTCCAGGCCGACGTGCAAGTTTCGCGGCATCGCTGTGCAGTGCGGGCCTCGCGGACTGAAGGGATCACCGTCTAACCTTTACCACAACAATGGCGACGGGACCTTTTCCGATGTGTCGAAGAAAAGCGGCATCGCTGACTCGCCTGATTCATTCGGACTGACGGCGGTTTGGACCCACTTCGACAAAGATGACCATCTCGACCTTTTTCTCGCGAATGACGCGGGCAGAAATTATCTCTATAAGAACGACGGTGACGGGAATTTTACGGAGATTGGACTTACGGCCGGAGTAGCAGTCAGCCAGGATGGAAATGAACAGGCTAACATGGGCGTCGCACTCGGCGATTACCAGCATACCGGTCGACCTTCCATAGCTATTTCCCACTTTAGCGATGAATATGCGGTGTTATATCAGAACCTTGGCGAGATGACTTTTTCCGATGTCTCCTACCCATCTGGAATCGCCTCGAGCACAACTCACTATGTCGGGTGGGGTGACGGGTTTTTCGACTTTGACAACGATGGGTGGGTCGATCTCTTTATCGTCAATGGCCATGTCTATCCGCAGGTAGATACCGGCGAAGCGGGAGCGAGATATAACGAACCGGGACTGCTGTTCTTGAATGAACACAACGGTAAGTTTAGAGAGATAAGTAAACTTATTGGCCCAGCTCTGCAAACTCCGCGAGTCAGTCGCGGAACTGCAGTGGGCGATTTGTTTAACGATGGACACTTAGACATAGTTATCGAAAACCTGAAGGGTGAGCCGACGATTCTGCGATCGGAAGGCGGCCCTTTGAATCATTGGATCGGCTTTGAGTTAGCGGGAACAAAAAGTAATAGGCTAGCCTTAAACGCTCGAGTAAGAGTGACTGCCGGCGATCTCGTGCAGACTGATGAGGTGCGCAGCGGAGGCAGTTATCTCTCTCAAAACGATTTGCGGCTTCATTTTGGCCTCGGCGCGAGGGCGCATGTTGACAAGGTGGAAGTCATCTGGCCGACGGGCAAGGTGGAGACCATAAACGATCTTGCTGCTGACCACTCCTACGAGGTTAAGGAGGGTGAAGGGATTGTGTCGTTCGAGAAGAGCAGGCCAGGCCCGCCCAAGAATTGATGTTATCGAGAGTCAAGACAAGTGATGGAACTAATGATTGCGTTTATGCGAAATCGCTAACACAAGGGTCACTAAAGTACACGAAGGGATAAGGTTACGAAGATAGACTAAGGAAACCTGGAGATATATATATGTCAAACGAAACGTCACGACGAAGCTTTCTTGGTATATCTGCTCTGGGTTGGGCAGCAACAGTTGTTCCGCGGCTGGTGCGGACGGCCGATGCGGCCACTGACTCCGGAACCCGAATGCCGGACATTGGGTCGGCGATTTCTGTTTGGGTTACCTCGGGGGAGGAGCGGTTTGTGGCCGCCCTGCCGGTTGCGTGGCAACCTGCATCGGGAGCGCCCTCCCCCAACCACGTCAGGCTGAACCCGAATTTGAGGTTCCAAGAGATTTTGGGATTCGGCGGGGCGTTTACCGACGCTGCGTGTTTCACTTTCAATCGACTCTCGCCTTCGGCTCGCGAACAGTTGTTTCACGAGTTATTCCATCCATCACAAATGGGTTTGAGCGTGGGGCGCATTTGCGTGGGATCGAGCGATTATTCGACAAAACTTTATAGTTTTGACGACGGCGAAGCCGATCCGACCCTGTCGCGATTTTCGATCGAACATGATCGGGAATACATTCTTCCAATGCTGCGGCAGGCGCGGCAAGCAAATCCCGACCTATTTCTGTTTTCATCTCCGTGGAGTCCGCCGGGATGGATGAAATTCAACGGCAGCATGCTGGGTGGTTCGATGCGGAGGCATTATTTGCCGGCTTACGCGCAGTATTATCTGAAGTTTCTACAGGCGTATGCGGTTGAGGGCGTTCCGGTACAGGCACTGACCTCGCAGAACGAAGTTGACACGGATCAGGATGGCAAGATGCCGGCGTGCATCTGGCCGCAGGAGTACGAGATTGAATTTATTCGCGACCATCTGGGCCCACTGTTGGAAAGCAATGGGATGCCAGTAAAGATTTGGGTGCTGGACCATAACTACAATTTGTGGGGGCGGGCCATATGCACGCTGGGGGATAGGAGGCTTCGGCAGTATGTCAATGCGGTTGCGTGGCATGGCTATTATGGCGGCGCGGACATGATGAGCAAGGTCCAGGATGCCTATCCCGAGGTTGAGATGCATTGGACGGAAGGTGGGCCGGATTATACGGACCCCGCGTATTTGACCGATTGGTGCGAGTGGGCCGGAACGTTCAGCGAGGTGCTTGGCAACTGGTGTCGCTCCATAACCGCGTGGAACCTGGCGCTTGATGAACATGGACGGCCGAACATTGGTCCGTTCCCTTGTGGCGGCGTGGTGACCATTGACTCGCAGACGAGAGAGATTACCCGTAGCGGGCAATATTGGGCGTTCGCTCACTACGCGCGAGCAATTCGCCGCGGAGCACGCCGCTTCGATTCGCAGACCGCAGCCGCTGACCTGCAGCACGTCGCCGCGCAAAATCCTGACGGTCAGCAGGTGCTTGTCATGACTAATCCGGGGCCCGCCAGAACAATCGAAATCCGCGTCGGGAGTATGACGGCCTCGATTGCGTTGAAGACGAACTCAGTGACCACGCTGGCGTGGAAATAGGGTGGGCACTTGCTGAGCTTCGCTTTCATTCTTCTCGAACGTGGACGCGCGGCACCAATCCAGTTCGCGCGCCATCGACCCGTGACATGAAATCTTCTGATAACAGGCTGATCCGGCTGATTGCGTTGTTCAAGTTCGCAAAGTCAGCTCTGCTCATTGCGGTCGGTATGAGCGCTCTCCATCTGCTGCACAAGGACATGGCCAGTTTATCGGAGCATTGGGTTGCGAGGCTCGGCTTGGATCCGGGGAACCGATATGTCGCACGAGCGCTTGAGAAGGCCGCCAATCTTACTCCGAATAAGATAAAAGGTCTGGGAATAGTAAGCTTTATTTATGCGGGATTATTTCTGACGGAGGGGATCGGTCTTTGGCTGGTGAAGCGTTGGGGGGAGTGGTTCAGCGTCATCATTACTACGTCGCTAATTCCCGTCGAAATTTACGAGATTCACCGCCATCACAGCGCGACTAAATGCGTGGTACTGATTGTGAATATTGCGGTGGTGGGATACCTTGTTTATCGAATTCGCGACGAGACTGCAGGCGGCAGAAACCGTTTGATGATCCGAAGCGACCACAAACCCTGAGCTTCCCCGCCAGCCAGGTTTTCGCAGACCACACGGAAACCCTAAACTTCTGGAATAATTGTCGGGTCGAAGGCCCCCATGAATTGTCTCCGTTCATTTCCCTACCTTCTTGCCAGCGCGTTGCTATCGTCAGCTCTAATCCTGACTGCGGCTGATTCCAGCGCTGCCGAGGCTCCAACCTATACGACGCCATTGTCCACAGGAGTACGGCTCGACCCCATCGGCGACGCGATTGACTTAGGCAGCATGCCTCTAGCCATGGCCCTTGCGCCCGGCGGCAAACTCGCCATCGTTCTCAGTGGATGGCGCGAGCAGGGCGTGCAGATCGTCGATCTGAAATCGCGCCAGGTTACGCAAACCTTGACTCAGCCGGCCGCGTTCTTTGGCATCAATTTCTCCCGCGATGGCCGCGAGCTCTTTGTGTCGGGCGGGAATGATGACACGATTTTCTGCTACTCATGGCGCGCTGGCGCCGCCACATTGGAGCGCAAGATCGTTCTCGCTGAGAAAGCGGCGGATAAGCCAGGGGCGCGCTACCCGGCAGGTTTAGCTGTCTCCCGTGTGGGTAACTATCTTTATGTTGCCGAGAACGTGGCCGACGACCTGGCAGTTGTCGATCTCGCGACTTCGCAAGTTGTGCAGAGATTTCCCACCGATCACTATCCGTTCGCTGTCGAAGTTGCGCCGAACGGAAGAGTTTATGTCTCTGCGTGGGCCGCGGACAGCATCGCGGAATTTCAAGTGAAGCCAGATGGTCTGCTTACTCCTCTCGGCAACTTGAAGGTTGGCCCTCGGCCTTCGGCTCTGCTCTCGAATCGCACTGGCTCGCGCTTGTTCGCCGCGCTTGCGGGCACGGATCAGATCGCCATCATCGACACTGCTCACGGAACGGTCACGCGCTACTTAAGCGACGCCGCTCCTGCCGGCCCTGAAGAAGGAAGCACGCCGAACGCGCTGGCTCTGTCGGATGACCAGTCTCTGCTCTACGTGGCCGAAGCCGACAACAATGCGGTTGCAGTCTTCGATGTTTCCGAGAAAAATACTTCGGAGAGAAATTCGGCAGCGTCCCCATTGCTGGGCCGCATACCGACGGATTGGTATCCAACCGCAGTCATCGATGCCGGTGGTCAAATTCTTGCGCTTAATGGCAAGGGCCGCGGAAGCCATGCGAATCCCGACGGCCCCATCCCTGGCGAAGGGATCAAGCGGCCGCTCGGTTATGCGCTGGGGCAACTCAGCGGGAGCCTGCGTTCGTTTCCGGACCAAATCTCTTCGAGTTCGTTGGCGGAATATTCGCAGAGAGTTGCCACAGCTAATAACTGGCAAGTTGAGCGGGTTCGTAAACCGTATCCGCCGTTTCGGCACGTGCTCTACATCATCAAAGAGAATCGTACTTATGACCAGGTGCTGGGCGATTTGAAAGAAGGCGACGGCGATCCGTCGCTGGTCTTTTTCGGACAGGCGATTTCGCCCAATCATCATGCGCTCGCATTACGCTTCGGATTGTTCGACCGCTTTTTCACGAATGCGGAGGTGAGTTCGCAGGGCCACATCTGGTCGACGGCAGCATACGTCACCGACTTTGGCGAGAAGACCATCCCGTCCGCTTACTCTGAGAAGCGTGAAGGCGTAGATGGCGAGGAAATCGACGAGCCCATCAACGGCTTTCTCTGGACGCTGGCCAAGAAAAAGGGGATCAGTTTTCGCGATTACGGCGAAATGGTCAAAGTACCCGAGGGCTGGCCGGTAACGCAGCGCGAGGTGCTTCCTTACATCAGCCCGACTTACCCAGCATTTGATTTGAAGACTCCCGACCAGGCGCGCGCCGATGCCTGGATCGCGGAGCTGGAAAAATTTGTCCGCGAGGGAGACATGCCCAAGCTCGAAATCATGCATCTACCGAGCGACCACACCGCCGGCGGACGCGCGGGCTATCACACTCCGCGCGCCTTCATGGCGGACAACGATCTCGCCCTCGGCAGAATCGTCGAAGCGCTCAGCAAGTCCCCGTTCTGGAAAGACACGGTGATCTTCGTTCTTGAAGATGATTCGCAGTCCGGCGCGGACCACATCGACTCGCATCGATCGTGCTTTTTTGCCATCTCGGCGTACAGCCGCCCGGGCTCGATTCACCGCTTCGCCAACACGACCGACGTCGTGGCAGCGATCGAAGACATCTTGGGATTAGGCCGGCTTTCGCAGTTCGATTACTTCAGTCGATCATTATCCGGCATCTTCGCTGACACGCCGGATCTTTCGCCGTTTGTGTCGATTGCGCCTCAGGTCGACATGAATGAAACGAACCCTGCGGCGACACCGGCGGCGCACGCGTCCGCGGAGTTGGATTTTAGCGCGCCCGATCGAGTCGATGACACGACGTTCAATCAGATACTCTGGAGCATGATCAAGGGAGCGCAACCTTTGCCAGATACGAAGGCGAAAGCGCCGCTGCATGCGTATCAAGTCAGCCGGTGAGTGTACGCCTCATAAGCACGACGACCTAAGCGTATGCCATTCGCATCCGGCGCCCGCAATACGCCGCGGTCATTAATACTGCGCTCGACACGAGGTAAAAGATTGGCCGGCTCGCTGCGGGCACGCTTCCGACAAAATCGAATCCCGGAGCATGATTCAGCGGCCCCAGGTACCACCATACTGTGTAGATGGCCTCGAACGGCTTCGAGGTTCCGCTCAATGTTCCGAGCGCCAGCGCCAGGCTGGGGATAAAAAGTGCGCCGGCCAACCAGGCGAGCAATCCGTGCCAATCCGCGCTCGTCAGCAACCGAAGTGTATAGCCACCGCCGGTGAGCGCGGCCACGATGAAGCCTGCGACCCACACGGCGGGCAATTGGCGATTCAAGGTTCGCGCGGAAGAAAAAATCAGCGACTCGGTCGCGTGGCGCGACTCGCGCGCGCCCATCTGCGACCACACCAGCGTTGGCCAGAGCCAGGCCACGGCGATCACGCCCGATCGCGCGGCGAGGCTCGGCGAAGCGACACTGGCGATCAGTAAGCCAAGGACGACCGCATACCACCACCAGCGCTGCCCTTGCAGCATCAGCCGCAGCTCAGAGACAACCAATTGCGAAAAGCGGCTTTCTCTCGCTTCCGACCCGAGCGGTGTGAGACGCGCGTCCGATGCTCGATCTGTCACGGCAGGCCCCGCGGGCAGCGCATCTCCGTTCGTGCTCGCAGCAGCAGGAGATTTCTTCCTTCTCAACGACCACGCCCGCGCGGGATCGAAGCGGTGAAAGAATAATGACGCGAGTGCCGCGATGGCCAGGGCAATGAGAATCCACAACAGGCGATGCCAAATTATTGCAGCCGTCCAATCTATCCCCGTCCACACAAATCGCTTGGTGGCGACAGCGCTATCGCCGATGTTGAGCTCGAAATCATTGTTGTAGGCGGGATTCACCTTTTTCAGCGCCGTCTGCATGCTGTGCGCGATTACGAATAACCCGGCGTAATCATCGATGCCTTTTTTGTCGCTAACCGCCAAGGCGGCTACCCAGACGAAAAAATAGATCACATTGCCGACTCCGCCACGCAATATTGGCAACGTCTCAAACAACACGGCCACGGCGGCCGTAACCGCCATCGCCGGAATCCCAACCCAAAGGAACGGTGCGAGCAGGGTTCCCAAATGGTAATGAGTCTCTTCGGCATGAGTAAATTGCATGAAGATTGCCGTGGCCGCCAGCACGGCGATCATCAGCGTCAGCACCGCGAAATTGCTCAGCGTTTTGGCGAGCGTGTAGAAAATACGACTCATCGGAGTGCTGGCCAAAATTCTTCCCACCCGCGTCTGCTCGTCCCGCAGAATCGCATTCTTCACGATGTAGAAGCCGACGAGCGAGATGAACATGGTGCCCACTAGGGTCATCATGCTGCCCACCCACGCCGAGTTGAATACGCCGCGGTACTCACCCAAGCGTAAAACGACTCGTCCCGTAGCCGCGCCCCATGCCAGATAGGCGGCGAAGGCCAGAGTTAACAGAAAGCTGTAGCGCCGCACCCGTTCGAGGAAGTCGGCGCGCACCATGTGATAGAGAACACGCGCATGATTCATGCCGCAACCCCGGTGCGATGATGAGACAGGCAGAACAGATAGGCGTCTTCGAGATTTGGCGTGACTGGTTGCGCGCCATTGGGCGGCGCATCGGCCAGCACGCGGGCATGGACGCCGTCACTGCGCCGCGACGTGTTGCTGATCAAATACTTTTGTTTCGCTGTATTCAAGTCGGCGCTCGGCAGCACCCACTCCCAAACTTTGCCTTCCACGCGGCGAAGCAGTTCTTCGGGCGAGGCATGCGCCACCAGCGTGCCTTGCGCAATCAGGGCAATGTCGGTGGCAGTGGCTTCGACATCGGAGACGATGTGCGTCGAAAGAATCACAATGCGCTCGCCCGAAAGATCGGAAAGCAAATTGCGAAAGCGAACTCGCTCTTCCGGATCAAGCCCGGCGGTTGGTTCATCCACGATCAATAACTGGGGATCGTTGAGTAGCGCCTGCGCGATGCCCACTCGCTGTTTCATCCCCCCGGAATAACCGCCCAGCGGCCGCTTGCGCACATCGGTGAGATTGACCAGGTTCAATAGTTCGTCGATGCGGCGGCGTGACGTGGCCGCATCCAATCCCTTCACCGCTGCCAGGTATTCCAAAAATTCCACCGCATTGAGATTCGGATAAACGCCAAAGTCTTGTGGCAAGAAGCCAAGCACCGCCCGCAGTTCGTCGGGATGCGATGCCACGTCGGTTCCGTTCCATGTGACTCTACCTTCGGTCGCGCGCGTGATCGTGGCCAGAATGCTCATCAGCGTGGTTTTACCGGCACCATTTGGACCGAGCAATCCCAACACGCCGGGTTTCAATTCGAGCGTGAATCCCTTCAGGGCCCAATTTCCGCCGCTATAGCGTTTACTGACTCGATCGATAACGAGTTGCAATCATTCCTCCGGCCCTAAAAGGTAGTGTTAGAAACGCATCGCTCTCAACAAAAGTTTCACAAAAAAGCCCGATCGGCGATAAGTAATACTGGGGGGCTAACGCAAGCCGTTTGCGACAGTTACTGCCTGGCTGGTAGTCACACAATGATCGCTACACAAACATAGGGGCTTGCCGCGAGGCAATTCCTTTGATCCTCATTTTTTCTTCGCGACGGAAAACTGCCCAGATTCATCCTGAAATCATTTCTGCGAAATGCCTCGCCTTGTCACCAGATAAACCGCGAAGCTTCCTAACCAGTGACCGCCTTCGTAATGTTTGCCAGTCACCGCGGCGAGTCCGGCATGCTTGTGGTTCTCGGCAGCTGCCATGATCACCGGCAGGCGCTTGTCGCCTTTGGGCAGACCCGCCGCGATACCTTCGAGCATCCACGCACGGCTGAGATTCAGTCCGTCAAGATGCGCGAGTTTGGGGTCGCTCGGATCGGGCGACACCACTGGCTCTAACCAAGCGCCCTTTGCCGACTGGGAAATTTGCGGCAAAAATGTTTGTAGCCACCGAGCAAAATCAGGACTGGGTAGCACACGACGCATCAGATCCGCCTCTCCGAGACAGGGCGAAAGAAAATCTTCGCCAGAGGGCTCGTATGCCAGTGGACAATCTTTGTCCCTGAGATAAAACTGGCGAGCTTTGGCGGCAAGCAGGTCGGCAAATTTCGGGTTCCCGGCGCCGCGCGCATAATCGAGCATCAGGCCGAGGGCAAAAGCGGTCTGCGCATGCTCTCCGATCCGCACAGGGTAGGACAACTTGGGGAGCCAATCATTGAGGCGCAAAAGCGCAGCCTCTTCCAACGGACGCAAGTCGGACGCCAGTTCGCGCGCCAGCGGATCATCCCACTCCCGCAGCTCCGCAACCAATTGCAGGAGCCACGCCAATCCGTAGGGACGTTCGAAGCTGGCCCGTCCCTCGGCCCGCAAGTAAGCAGCTTCCTGCGCAATGTTTTCTGCCGTCAAGCTTTGTTGCAAAGCTTCGCGGGCAGTCGGCGCGAACGCAGCATCGGGGAAAGTGCGGACGAGCCGCGCCAGCAGCCAATGGCCGTGTACGGAAGAGTGCCAATCGTAGCATCCGTAAAATGCAGGTGTCAGTTTTCGCGGCGGCGCCACATCGGCATCGCTATTCAGACTGTGGCTGATTTTGTTCGGATATTCCTTGTGCACGCACGCGAGCGCAAGATTGGCGAACCTCTCCGCGGCATTCGCGTCAAAATCTGGGGGCATGGTGGTCGTCTCAGCCTGCACAAAAGTCACGGTGAGAATCAGAAATAAAACGCATAGTGTGGGCTTCATTGCGCTGCCACTCTAAATGAAATTCAGATGGGATTGAAGTGTCGAGAAAATCGAGCCCGGAAGAGCTGCGTTCGGTGTGGCGCGTTAGCGGCCGCCTTGCGGTTTCGGCTTCTCCAGGGTGATGTCGTGTGCGGCTTGGCACTCGGTTGACGGATCGAATATCGCGGTACCGGTGAGCTCATCCTTCGATGCGTGAAACTCAAGTGGAGGGCGCTGCACGCGGGCGGGAAGTCCGGCAAACTTTACCCTTCCGTCCGAGTTGGTTCCGGCTTCGAGATCGAGTTTCCTGATTCCGCCAAAGCCATACGCGATGTGAACCTTGACGGTGGCACCGTAAACGGGGTTAGCGTCAGCGCCCCTCACTGTCACTTCGATGGAGCAGGGACCGGCAGCGCCGTTGATCACAGGAACTTGTTCGTTGTGCGATTGCGCCTGGGTTTCAGAAAGTAGAGAGACGGCGGCGACGATGATGCAGAGAGCGCGAAATATTGTGTTCATGTCTTCACAATTATACGAGCGTGCCAGGATTGAACATCATTTAGCGGTGCCGGCCGATTTACGGAACAGCAGATCGAACCACGGTTTCCATGTTTTTCCGCCATCGTTTGAGGTGACGGCGATTTCTCTGACGTTACCGTTTTCGGGTTTCCACTCGCCGCGTACTAGAGAACCTTTCGCGTGATCCTCGCCGGCCAGAACTATGGCGCCTCCTTCGAATATTCCTTCGATCATTAGAAGCTCGCCGCGATTGGTGACCCAGCTCTGATGCCAGACTTTTCTGGTGGCGTCGAAGATGGAAAAGCTCTGGCCTTTGTGTCCATCGGAGCCCTGGTAGTCTTCGCGCAAGACGCAGCCGTCGAGGATGAGATCAATTCGGGCGTGCGCGACCTGGGTTGGACTGCCGGCGTCGAAGACATCCCATTCGCCCGCCCAGAAGTCGAACTGCCGGTATTCGGGAGCGGAACAAAAGGCTGACTTTGGCGCGGCTCCTGCGCTGTCGGTTGCGGCATGACTGGCGGCGAAAACGGCGAGGGCGGAAATAACAACCACGTTGAACCAGCGAGCCATCGAATTCATGTTGATTTCTTCCTTCTTGTAACCTTCTTGCCTGCAGAAATCGGCGGCGCACGCGCATCTTAGCAACGCCTACCGTGGTTGCGGAGTTGTTTCTTCTACGCGCACGATTTCTTCGGGCGGACCAAAGCCGCGACCATGAGCGTGAGTGGAGACGGCATACATTTTCAGCTCGCTTCCGCACCACCGGCTGGAGGCGGGCGGGCTGGCGCATGAACAGTAGAGCGTCCACCCCTCGGAGATGCCTTCGAGCATTGGCATGAGGTATGAGCCGTTGCGATAGGGACTGAAGCCAATGAGGTATCGAGTGCGGCATTTCGGGCACTCAACGCAATGACGAACACGTGGGGTCATAGGACATATCGATCAAGATAGATTGATTGGCGAAATGGCTGAGCACCGGATCAAGCCGTCCTTATTATCATTATCTAGAAAACGAGGGCCGGGATTTCTCTCCGCCCTCTTTTGCGTTTTATTTTTTGACTGCAGCCAGTTACTGCGACGCGGGCGCTCGATGCGCCGAGCTACGCAGGCCTACGCGCGGGACAATAATTCCTTCGGGCGATGCAGGTTTGGACGCAGACTGGTCGCGTTGCGCGGATGGAGCGACGCCCGGGTTATAGGGGCCTGGAACCGCGATCATGGCGAGGAATTCGCCGGTGGCGGAATCCACCGCTACGCCCGCGATCTCCCCCGAGGAATTGATATCGTTGGCAGTGTAGATTGACAGATTGCCAGGCTGGATAAGAGTATTGAGGTCGGTCATCACGCCGTCTTGCCAGAGGAATCCGCGGCAGCTGCTGAATGTGTTATCCACGCATGACAAGCCGACGATCTTGCCCTGGTCGTTGATACTGACAGCTTCGCTGACGCTGTCGCCGGAAAGCGTGCCCAAGTCCTGCATGCCGTTTTCTTTCGTCCAGAGAAAAGCATGAGGGTTGAGGCCGGCGTTTTCGTCGCCCGAGGTGTTCGAAAATCCTACGATCTCACCTTTGTTGTTGATAGCGCTGGGAGTATTCCAGGCTTGGCCTCCGAGGTTGCCGAGGTCGGTGGGCACGCCATCTTCCCAGAGCAGCGCGTGAATCGCGCTGGCGCCGCCCACAGCATTCGAGCACAATCCGGAGATGCCGACCACCTGACCCTCGTCATTAATGTCAGTGGCTGCGCCGTCAGGATCGGGCGAAAGGGGCGGGAGGGATTGGGTCTCGATCTTGTTCCGCTTCCACTGCCAGACGACGGCCTCGAACTGAAGAACCTGCGGAGCATTGCAAGTTGGATCTTGCGTGGTGTTTTCAGCCCATCCGACGATCTGACCGTGATTGTTCATGCCGGCGCCGTAACCGTTGTTGCCGCCGAGCGTGGGAAGGGCGGCCATGATGCCATCCTGCCAGAGAAAACCCTGACAGGTGTGGCCGGTAAAAGTCGGGAAGAAGTAGCCGCAACTCCAAATCTCGCCCAGGGGATCGATGATCGAAGTTTCGGCGATACCAGAGATCATGCCGCTGGTATTGTGAACGGGCCACGCGACGGAGCTGTTCGGGCCTCCCAGCGTGCCGAGGTCGACTTTCCTGCCGTAGATCCACAGCGCCGCATTGGAGGTCTGATTGCCCGCCAGGTTGGCGTTTCCCATGACCCAACCGAGGTCGTTAATCGTATTGCCGGAGCTTGAGGTGCCCCCGAAGGTGCCGAGATTGAAGACCAGATAGCTGGTCGGCCTGCGCTGCCGCCGTGTCTGTGCGGGCGTCTGTGTGAAAGATGTGACGGGGAATGTCAGTGCGGCGAGCAGAATCGTTGCGCATAATAAGGTGAGGTTAGCAGATTTCATGTTGCCTCCTGGGATGGGTCGATTTCTGAATGTCTCTTGAAAGCCGAGGAGCGGAACAGCCCGGTTTTGCGCTCTTTTGTTTCCCGCTGTGCTGCGCGAACCACGGTGCAGCCCCGACCATAACGAAATGGATGCCGGCGCGATGGACGTTTGCGGACGCCGAAGTGAGAAGCTGGACGTTTGCGGACCTCGATAACGAGGTCGGCGACCGGCTTGGGATCGCGGTCCGAAAACGTCTACTCTCAGGGAGAGAGTCGACTATCATGAATGGAATTGTGGTTATGCGACGGGTTACTGATTAAGGTCGGCAATTAACTCTGCGCGATCTGGCAAAAGCTATGATTTTGGATTGGCAGGTATGTTCGCGAGCGCGACTGTCGCGTGACGCGCGATTTGACGGCAAGTTTTTTATCGCCGTGCTGAGTACCAAAATTTACTGCCGTTCGATTTGTCCGGCGCGGACGTGCAAGGAGAGCAGCGTAGTTTACTATCCAAGCGCCGCGGCCGCGGCTGAGGCGGGGTATCGTCCCTGTTTGCGGTGCCGGCCGGAGAGTTCGCCGGGAACTCCGGCGTGGATGGGAACTTCAAATACAGTGTCGCGGGCTTTGCGATTAATCGGAGAGAGCGGTCTGGACGATGGAGGGGTCGAAGTTCTTGCGGAACGTCTGGGAGTTGGATCCCGGCATCTGCGGCGCTTGTTCCTACGACACCTTGGTGCGACGCCGATCGCGGTGGCGCAAACGCGGCGTCTGCACTTTGCAAAAAAGCTGATCGACGAGACGACCTTGCCGATGAATCAGATTGCGCTCGCGTCGGGCTTCGGTTGTGTGCGACGCTTCAACGCCGGCATCAGCAAGGTCTACCATCGGACGCCGACGCAGATCCGGCGCTTGGCGCGGCAGACGAAGCTCCAACCCGGAAATCAATACGTTTTTCGCTTGCATTTCCGTCCGCCGTATCACGGGGAAGGAATGCTCGCTTTTCTGGCGGCGCGTGCCACGCCGGGTGTGGAATTTGTGGAGGAAGGCTGCTATCGGCGCACTATTTTTTTGAATGGCCGCGACGGCTACTTTGAAATCTCGATTGATCAGGAAAGTTCCGCCCTCGTCGCGCGAATTGAGTTTGGTGATCCGCGCTCACTCTTCTTCATTGTCGAGCGCATTCGCGCGATGTTCGATTTGAATGCGGATTGGTCGGCGATCGTGCAAAGTCTTCGGTTCGATCCAGCATTGATTGACCGCGTGGAATCCGATCCGGGGCTGCGAGTGCCAGGTTGCTGGAACGGATTCGAGCTGGCGACACGCGCGATTCTGGGGCAGCAGATCACGGTCAAGGGAGCGACGGCTCTGGCCGGTCGCTTGACTGCGAGCTTTGGGAGGCCGTTGTCTTTATCTTTGGGATTGCCATTGGCAGCGGCAAAAGGCCTCACACATCTTTTTCCGACGCCTGAAGTTCTGGCCGACGCCAAGTTGGTCAGCATCGGACTGACTGGCGCGCGCGCGGAAACCATTCGCGCTCTCGCGCGGGCGGTGGCTGATGGCAAAATTCAATTTGAGGGAGTCGTGGACGCTGATGCCTTTCAGCAACAGCTATGCGAGATTCCGGGCATTGGTAGGTGGACGGCGCAATATGTGGCCATGCGAGCGCTCGGCGAGCCAGACGCATTTCCCTCGAGCGATTTAGGGTTGCTCCGCGCGATGGGACTACAGAATCCCCGCGAATTAGAAAAACGCGCCGAAGCGTGGAGGCCATGGCGTGCCTACGCCGCCATGTATCTATGGAAGATTGGCAGCCAAGCCGCAGGCGGGGGCAGTAAGCTCGCATCTAGGATCCAAAAGATGGGGATGGAAGGAACTGTTCCCCAGCAGGTTCCGATGTCTCTGTAGGGAGTTTGTGGTTTGGCAATGAAGCGGTCGCGTAAGTTTTCTTGCCCGACTGATAGACTTTCCTTCGGTGTGATTACTTCCGCGAAAAGGAACGCTCGACCTCAGCGCATCGTGCTTCTGGTCAACATAGGCCAACTCCTCACGCTGCGCTCGGCGGAGGATGGGCCGCGACGCGGCGCATACCTCTCGAAACTTGCGATCACTGAAGGCGCGGCGGTGCTGTGCGTGGGCGGAAAGATTGTTTCGGTGGGGACAACGAAAGACGCCCTTCGCGATCCGTGGCTCAGGAAAAATCGCAAAAAAGTTATTGAAATCGACTGCGGTGGGCGCGTGGTTTTGCCGGGCTTCGTCGATTCGCACACTCATCCCGTGTTCACGCAGCCGCGGCTGGTGGATTTTGAGAAGCGGATTTCTGGCGCAAGCTATGAAGAGATTGCCGCGGCGGGCGGAGGAATTCGCTCGAGCGTCGACGGCGTGCGGAAGGCTAGCAAGGCCACGCTGGCGCGGCACGTTTCCGCGGCGCTCGGGGATTTCGCCCGCCACGGAACCACGACCGTGGAGGCGAAATCAGGCTATGGCCTCAGCCTGGAGTCAGAGCTGAAGTCCCTCGAAGCGATTCGCTTGGCTGCGCGAGAGTGGCCGGGCACGGTAGTCTCTACATTTCTCGGCGCGCATGTGGTGCCGCCGGAATATCGCGGACGTTCGCAGGAGTACGTCGATCTGGTCTGCAATGAAATGATTCCGACCGTCGCGAAACGCAAACTGGCGCAGTTTGTGGATGTATTCTGCGACCGAGGAGCCTTCAGCGCGAGTGAGACATTGCAGATTTTCGCGGCTGCGAAGGGACAGAATCTTGCCGTCCGCGGCCATGTGGGACAGCTTAGCGAAACGCGCCTTGGTCCGCTGCTTGGGTACCAGCCGGCGTCGCTTGACCATATGGATTACGTGAACGATGCGGACCTTCGCGCTCTCGCCGCCAGTAGCACCGTGGCGACGTTCGTTCCCGGGGCAAATTGTTTTTTGGGACTGGCGAGCTATCCGGATGCGCGGCGGCTGATTGAGTCGGGCGTAGCCGTTGCGTTAGCTACGGACTACAACCCGGGATCTTCTCCTACCCTCAGCATGCCGATGACGTTGTCGCTCGCCTGCACGCACATGAAGATGTCACCGGCGGAGGCGATTGCGGCGGCGACCGTCAACGGCGCATGGGGGCTGCGCGTGGCCGACCGCAAAGGCACGGTGGAAGCAGGGAAAGACGCAGACCTGGCAGTATTCGACGTCGAAGATTATCGCGAGATTCCTTATTGGTTCGGCGCCAATCATTGTGCGCTGACGATTATGAACGGCGTGCCGAGCGCTTCGGATGCCGGGGAAAAAGTGTGAGTAACCTTCGCCTGCGAATAAGAAACGTCAGGGTGTAAATTGAGCTCGATTTTGAGCGAACGGCGCGGGGTTGCTATAATTCGTAGGTTCCGCGCGGTCTTCGGTCTTAGCGCATCGGCTGTTTTACTCCGGCAACCCGCCTGGTGAGGGCGCCCAATGCAGGGTCGAAATACCCGTCCTTAATTTTTAGAAATGTTTCTGAGAACGGAAGCGTGCGAACCAGAAGTGGCCAGGTAGCTCAGGTGGTAGAGCGCAGCCCTGAAAAGGCTGGCGTCGGGGGTTCAACTCCCTCCCTGGCCACCATAAATACCGTAATTTCAATGATTTGCATGACATCTCTCACCTTCTACATCCTCTCAATTTAAAGCCGGGCGCTGAATTTGCGGTGACTGCAACTGCTTAAGAAGTAAGGACTTGTGCTTTGGTAGAGCGCAGCCCAGAAGGGCTTGGCGTCGATGAGGAGCGATGATTGACATTTTACGATGTGTTGTCACTTGTGCCAATATGCCGACATATTGTAAAGAGGCACTATGGCTGTTTCGAAGGCAGAACTCGTAGCCCGCATGGTCAGGAAGGCCGGGGTATTCCGGCCGCGCGAACTGGATCGCGTGGGTATTCCCCGAGAATATCTCCGCCAGGCGAAAGACGCCGGACTCGTGCGGCAAGTAGGAAGAGGACTTTACGTCGCCGACCTCAGCCGGGTGACCGAACACCATACTTTAGTGGAGGCGGCGAAACGCGTGCCCCACGGTGTGATCTGCCTGCTGTCGGCTCTACGCTTTCATGGGCTAACAACCCAAGCACCGCATGAGGTTTGGCTAGCCATAGCTCATAAGGCGCGTCGCCCCCGTGCCGATTATCCGCCGATGCGGATTGTTCATTTCTCCGGGGAGGCCCTTTCTTATGGCGTCAAGGAAAAGAAACTCGAAGGCATTACCGTGCGAGTCTTCGATCCTGCAAAGACGGTTGCCGATTGTTTCAAATACCGCAACAAGATTGGGCTGGAGGTCGCTCTGGAAGCGCTGCGCGATTGTTACCGGCAGCGGAAAGCGACGATGGATGAACTCTTCATGGCGGCGAAAGTCTGCCGGGTGGCGCGGGTGATACAACCATACCTGGAGTCGCTTACGTGAAGAAACCCGTTGCAAATCTGTCGGCTTCCGTCCGGCAGCGGTTGTTGAGTCTGGCGACCGAACGCAAGGAAGATTTTGGACTTGTCTTGACCCGTTATGGATTGGAACGGTTCCTCTATCGCCTCAGCGTTTCTCCGTATCGAGATTCATTTGTCCTCAAGGGCGCGTTGCTACTGCAACTCTGGACGGCCGAGACATATCGTCCAACGCGAGATCTCGATCTGCTCGGACGAGGGGTTTCCAATACCAGCTACCGGAAGATCTTCTCCGAAGTGTGCTCACAAAAGGTGGAAGACGATGGCCTGACATTTCTTCCAGACACGATTCGCGTGGAGAGAATCCGTGATGATGAAGCCTACGAAGGAGTTCGAGTACGGCTGGAAGCACGGCTGGGCAAAGTGCGTATCGCCCTACAGATTGACGTGGGTATCGGCGACACGATCGTTCCGGGACCTGAGGAAATGGAATATCCCACGCTCCTTAAATTTCCTGCACCGAGATTGCACGCCTATTCTAAGGAGAGTGTGGTTGCGGAAAAGTTCGAAGCGATGGTCAAGCTTGGTATCGCCAACAGCCGAATGAAAGATTTTTTACGATCTCTGGGTGCTAGCACAGAGGTTCGAATTCGAGAGCGCTACCCTCGCTGCGGCAATCCAAGCAACATTTGAGACCCGGCGTACGACGCTGCCGGCATCTTTGCCAATAGCCTTGCGGGCCGATTTCTATGATCTTCCAGCGAAGCAGACGCAATGGCAGGCGTTTCTCCGAAAGAGCGGGCTCCGGGGAAATTCCTCGCTACATAAAATTATTCTGATCATTCAGGGGTTTGTGATGCCTGTAGTGGAAGGTATTTTGACGTTACGGATTGCCTACAAAGTTGTCATTGGAATTGCTCGCGGAACGTTCGATGGTGTTACCCGTTGGATCGAGTGACAAACCGGACATTCGGTGACGTTCGATGCATAGTACGCATGACAATCGGCGCAAGGTAACCCGTAT
>DATBYM010000060.1:0-99729 GCA_036513715.1 Terriglobales bacterium | reverse complement strand
GATGTCGCGACAGAATGGCAACCCCGTTATAGGCCTTCTGTGTCACCGCGACACTCTCATAGCCGAGCGACTTGAAGACTTCGGACGGGAATTCCGTTCCCTTCAATTCTTGTAGCAACAACACATCCGGTTCGCGAGCTTGCAGCCATGTCGTGACATGGGTCAGCCGAGAGCGAACAGAATTCAAATTCCAGCTAGCGACTTTAAACATCAATCCACATTCTAGCGTCGGAGTGCGAGGGCGGTCATTGGCTGGGAAGCTTTGCGGTCTATCTGGTCACCAAGCGAGGGATTTCAGACTAGTTGCCGCCCCGTTTGACGATTGCCATGCTGATGTTGGATATTGAGACGGCATGGACGTTGAACGCATCATTGACGAGATTGAGCAGCTACAGGAAATGTTCGAAGCGCCGGACATTAGGCCACTCAGCGCAAGCGACATCTCTGCTGCCAATCGAAGACATGACGAAATGCTGGCGCATAGCCCGTGGTTCCAGCTTTGGCAGCGGTATGGGGTCTGTTGCCGATCTGACGCTGTAGCGCAACCCTAATGATTCTGCGGTGGCGGCTTGAGAGGAGTAGATCTCATTTCTTTCGGCGTGTGCTGTGGTGCGGCATCTAGTTTCAAGCGGGCGCAAACTTACAAAGTGATGGGAAGGAGGGCTGATCGGATGGCAAAGCCAGCAGCGGAAACCACACCGTCAGAAAAGCTCAGGTTGTATGAAAAGTTGGTGGCGACGAATCCTAATGTCGAACGCAAAGGCGATACCGTTCCTTACACATCCTTGAACGGCCACATGTTCAGCTACCTTAGCAAAGAGGGCAAGTTGGCTTTGCGGCTTCCGGCTGGAGAGCGAGAAGCTTTTCTCAAGAAATACAAGGCAAAATTGTGCGAAGCATATGGAAGGGTTCAGCCCGAGTATGTGGAAGTCCCCGACTCTTTGCTCTCCTCGACGCGAGAACTGAAGAAATTCTTCGACAGCAGCTATGAGTATGTGGGTTCGCTTAAACCGAAGCCGACCACAACAAAGAAGAAGAGTTAATCCTGCGGTCGTGGCAGGGGGAAACGAAGCCGATCTCCTCAATTAGAGGGCACAAGTTTCGTCCATCCCTTGAGGTAAGCCGACTTCGCCTGATCGAGCGTCATTGTTTTATTCACGCACACATTCCTCCAGAGCAGGAGTTCCACTTTGTCTTTTGTGAATGAACCATACTTCCCGGCGTGCGGCTCGAACCAGATGTTCTTGGGTCCGTCCGAGCCTCCCATCCAGTGCGGGAACCAGTGATCAAACTCGCCGGAGGATTTCTTTGTGCTCGCTGGATAACCGTATGCCGCGAGGATCGCACTCTTCTCAGCATTGGTCACGCTGCGCGGTCGGTCAGTGTTGGATATGCACGCCAGCGTTGCGTCCATTTCCCCCGGCGTAAGGGTGGGATCGGGCACCGTACAAAAGCCGCTGGACTTGTCGATGTCGATCTTCCGGCAGTGCTGCGCCGAAGCGTAGGTTGCTGCGAGCAGGAATGTCACGGCGATCAGGACGTTCGTCGGCGTCATTTTGATCATTGGGGCAAGGGAGATGTTACGCGGCAGCATCGGATTTTGTCAGGCTGCATACCAATCGGAGTGTGGCGACCACCGCTTACACGAGAGGCACTGGGTTGCAGTCCACCGGTGAAGACGGGCGGGGCAAACTCCCCCGGTGTCGAATGTGTTCCATTCGCAACCGCAGGTGCCGAACCATTCGTCTTCCTTTCAAGGCGACCAGCCGCAGAATGGGGCAGCGGATGCGTGGTTCGGAGGGACATTGGCTCTTCCCTTCATCCAGTTCTCGATCTAGGACAGTGGATCGCATAACCACTCGCCAACCGGATCGACTCGATCTTCATTTCACTCGGATGGCATAGTGCAGCTTGACCACCCCATCGGGGAACTTTTTGGTCGCCAGTAGCTTCAAACCAAGGTCTCGATGGCGTGGCGCGACCAGAGGAATCCCGTCGCCAATCATCGTCGGGATCACGTGGATGATGAACTCATCCACTTGCCCGGAATCCAGAAAGGCGGCAACAACCTCAGCCCCACCCACAAGCCAAATGTGCTTGCCTTTTTCCGAGCGCAGCCGTTCTGCGAACACCCTCACGTCTTCACTGGCGATGCTCACTTTGGGGCTGGCGGCTTCAGCTAGCGTGCGTGAGAACACGTAGTTCTTCTTCCCGGCGTACCCATCCGGCAGTCCGAACTTGACCGAGAGGTCGTAGGCTTTGCGCCCCAGAATACTGGTGTCGATGGAACGGTAGAATGCAGCCATGCCCGCCGCGTCATAGATTTGCCGCAAACGAAAAATAGGAAGGCCGGTAGAGTGAACCCTACCGGCCTTTGCTGCTAAATCAGCCAAAAAGCCTGCTATTCGGCCTTTTTCTTTTTCTTGGCGACCGGCTTCGGATGGTCCGGAACCGGCATTACTTTTGTCTCGTCGACCGGGGTGGTGCTACCGGCCTCGGGGAAGGTCGCGCCGGACGGAACGATCCACTGTTCCGAAGTCGCCGTACCAGCGTTACCAGTGCGCGCCTCGATGCGGCTGGGATCGATATTCTGTTTCGCCTCGCCGCCCGAGATGTAGGCTTTCACGTTGAGCGCGCGCTCCGCCGCCAGGTTCTTATGCTTGGACTTGGCGAGTTCCGCTGGATCGGCGTTCCCGACCACGACCAGCTTGGCATCCGGATCCTGCTGCAGCTTGAGGGCAACATCGTCCAGCTCGGCCTTGCAAGTGTTGTCGACGCGCCATAGTTTCTTTTCGTTCGGATAGGCGCACTCGTTGACTTTGGTGGCTTGCGGCGGCGGGGGTGGCGGATTTTCAACCGTCACCGAGCTCGAGGTCGAAGCCGTTAAGCCTCGCGAATCTGTACAAGTAGCGCTGACGGTAATCGTTCCCGACGGCGCGCCAGTGGTTGTCAGCGTAGCGGAGCTTCCGTTGCCCGAGATGCTACCTCCGGTCGCGGTCCATCCACCGACGGTTACCGGAACGTTATCCGGGCTGGTGCAGGTGCAGGTGATGGTTGAGGTCTGGCCAGCCTGAACCATCGACGGGTTCGCCGAACAGGAGAACTGCGGCGGGTTCTTGGGCGGTTCTTTCACCGTGAAACTCGCGGTGGCGCTCGCCGTGTTGTTCTTCTTGGCCCTCGGATCCGTGACGGTGACGGTGACCGTGTAACTGCCCCCGCTGAGGCCGTTGGTATCGATGTTCGCGGAGGTGTCCTTGGCGTCGATCTTTCCCCCGCTGCTCGACCAGCTATAAGTAAGAGTGTGCTTCGGGTTGAAGTTACTGGCAGAGGCAGTGCCATGCACCGGTTCACCTACCATGACCTCTGTGGGCTGCAATGTGAGGGACGCAGCGACCGGAACTTCGGGAGCTCCGCCGCCAAAGTTCAACACAATACCGGTGCGCAGCACAGCGCCATCAAAATTGGGGCGACGCAACGAGGGATCGTCTGGCGGCACGACGCTACCGAAATTCTGGTGCGTCCACAGGAAATCGGCTTCGAACACGCGGAATGTGATCGGCCTCCAGAGCTTGAGATCCATACCGCCGCCCAGCAGGGCGCCAACACCGTTGCTGCTGGTAGCGTTGGGATCGTGCACGCGGTCCAATCCGACCAGTGCGTGCGCGAAGAAGTCCACGCCCTCGCCGCGATAGGTAGCCTTCGGCCCCGCACCGATGAAGTTATCACTGTAATTACTGCCATCGGAACTTCCACCGTAACTTCCTTCGAGGGCGAAATTCTTGGTGAAGTTATACGAGAGGCTGGTGGCGAAGCCTTTGGCCAACGAAGGCATCTGAATCGAGTTCGGTGGAGAGCTTGAATCGGGGACATTTCCACCGGGGTTCAACCATTGATAGCCAACGAATAAGTCCCACTTAGGAACTGAGTCATCCGACATTACGGGTGCGGGCTTGGGTGGGGGCGCAGTTTGTGCCATCAGCAAAGATGGTGATGCAATCAGAACCATGACCAAAACGAGTACGACACTCGCGCATCTCTTGTATGTTGGGTGGCAAAGCGACATGGAGTCCTCCGAAATCAAATCCACAACAAAACCATTTGAAATAGAACTGGAATCAATAAAAGCCTTACGGCACGCACGGGTAGGCTGCACCTGGGAAACATCGAATTCTACAGCAAATGGACATTTTTGCAAAAAGTTTAAGAGTTGATCCGGAACATTTTTCGGGGCGCAGTTGCTGCTTTCCACGATTAGTACGTCGCAGAATCGCACGATTGAAATCCGAAAACCGTTCTCTTTTGCTCACTTGAGGCAGGTACTATGCGGGTGCGGAGCATGGTCATGGATCGTTAGCCAGGGTCTCAGAAGAAGGCTGTTCTGAATTAATCTCAAATTGATATAAGGTGGTTCGGGCAGGTTGCTAGGTGGCGCACTTCCCTGAATAATGCTGAATAGCTTATGCCTCGAGGAATATGACCCAGGAACGCGTGCTGATTGTAGAAGACGAAGAGAACGAACGAACCGGACTAGCCGAACTGGTGTCCGGTTGGGGCTATCGCACCGACACGGCAGCCGACGGCCAGGAGGCGCTGGAGAAAATTCCCGTCTTCGCCCCTTCCATTGTTATTACGGACGTGAAAATGCCGCGCATGGGAGGCATGGAACTGGTGGAACGGCTGGCCGATCTGGCACAGTCGATCGCCGTAATCATGGTGACCGCACAGAAGGCAACCGAGACTGCCTTCCATGCCGGACGGCTCGGCGTCCAGGATTACATCGAGAAGCCGATCGACTTCCGCCGGCTGCGCTCCATTCTCACCAACATCGGCGAGATTTTGAATGCGCGCGTGGAAAATGAATCGCTGCGCCGCCGCTTGCGCGATAAAGGGGCGCTCGGAAGCCTGGTCGGCGCCTCCACTCAAATGCAGGAAATTTTCCACCTGATCGAGCAAGTCGCTCCGAGCACAGCGTCGGTGTTGATCACTGGGGCGAGCGGCACCGGTAAGGAACTGGTGGCGCGCACGATCCACGATCTAAGCCCGCGCCGTGGCAAACCTTTCGTTCCTATTAACTGCGCCGCCATTCCAGAAACGCTGATCGAGAGCGAAATTTTTGGCCACGAAAAAGGCGCGTTCACGGGCGCCGCCGAGCGCCGCACGGGATGCTTCGAACTCGCCGAAGGCGGAACGCTGCTGCTCGATGAGATCGGCGAAATGCCCGTAGGCACGCAAGCGAAGCTGCTGCGCGTGCTCGAGGACCATAAGTTACGGCGTCTCGGCAGCAAGGTCGAAACATCGGTGGACGTGCGCGTGCTCGCCGCCACTAATAAGGTTCCGGATGACGCCGTGGCCAATGGAGAGCTGCGCCAGGATCTTTATTACCGCCTCAACGTTTTCAACATTCATATGCCGGCGCTGCGCGAGCATAAAGACGATATCCGCGAGTTGGTCAAGAGCCTGCTCGCAGACATGAACGAGAAGCACAACCGCAAGGTGGCGGACGTAAGCGAGGCGGTGCTCAATGTTTTTCAGAGTTACTCGTGGCCGGGCAACGTGCGCGAGTTACGCAACACACTCGAACGCGCGGTGATCGTCTGCGAAGGCGGCCTGATCGAGACCAAACATCTGCCGCCGGGCTTTGGCCAGAACGTGCGTCCGGTGGTCAACGACCCTGACGCGGTGCACCTCGGCGTGGGCACGACGGTGGAAGAAGCGGAAAAGCTGCTTATCCTGAAGACGCTGCAGGCAACCAATAACAACAAAACGCGAGCCGCGGAGATGCTTGGCATCAGCCTGAAGACCCTGCACAACAAGTTGAAAGAATATGGCCGCCCGCAGGATGCGGTATTGGCTGAAGAGGGGTAGAAGAACAGGTCGCAGAAGAACAGGTCTTAGGCCTTAGGAAGAGCAAGATCAATTTCTTCCTGGCGCAAACGCTTTTCCCAAGACCTGACACCTGAGGCCTGAGCACCTGCTTTTAGATGACTCGCAAATTCATCATCGTGCTCGTGATCACGACGTTGTTCACGACGCTGGTCGTCGGCTTTTCCTGGTTTTATCTGTCCCAATTGCTGCGGCAGCGCTTGCTCTGGGCCGACGAAACTGCCTCCCAACTCACCAATCAACTGGAATACGCCGCCTCCAAAGCGGTGCCCGATCTCACCAGCACCCGCGTCAATACCGAAAATCCCAAGGCGATGCGCGTCGCCATCACTAACTATCTGCAGACCGATCCGAACCTCAACGACATGCTGGAATCGGTCGTCGGCAATTCTCGCATCATCTACGACGCCGCCATCATCGACCCCAACGGCGTGGCGATTCTCGACACGAATCCGGCTCTGAACGGCAAGCCGGTTCCGAGTCGCGCGCCGCTAAGTGTATTGCGCGACGCCGGCTTCCGGCGCCAGTTGCGCCTGCTCTATGCTCCGGGCACGGTCTATGACGTAAGTATCGGAGTCGAGCTCGACGGACAGACATTTGGCAGCGTGCGGGTCGGAGTCTCCACGGTTTTCTTGCGCAACGAACTGACACCGAAATTGCAGCAGGCCGCTTTCTTTTCCGTGCTCGCGATTTTTTGTTCGCTGGTGCTGGCGGCGGTCGTCTCTAACGTTGCGCTTGGCCCCTTGAAAGTCATCAGCCGCAACCTGGACAGCGCCAGCGCCGGCGATCTCCTGCCCGCGGAGGAATCAGGCTCGGAAGACGAAGTCGGTCTCGTCTCGCTCAAGATCGCTCACCTCGGCCGTCAGATTCGCGACACCAACCAGATTTTTTCGGCGTTGAAGGATAACGTCGAGCAAGTCATGACCAAATTGCAGGACGGGCTCATGTTGTTCACGCGCGATTCGCGTGTGGTGCTGGTGAGCGCCTCGGCGGAAAAATTCCTGGGACGTCCGCGCCGCGAAATCCTCGGACGCACCGCCGCAGAAATTTTCTCCGATGGAACGGTTCTGGGCGCGGTTGTGCTGCCTGCGTTTCAGAAGCAGCGCCCGCTGGTGCAATACGAATTCGACGCTGTCGATGGCCGTCGCGTGCAAGTGTCGCTCGACTTCATTCAGGAGAAAGGCACGCCGATCGGGGCGCTGCTGACAATGCGCGACGCCGAATCGGTGCGCCGCATTGAAGACGAGATTGAAATTTCGCGCCGCCTCTCCGCCAGCGGACGCCTCACCCGCGGCGTCGCTCACGAAGTAAAAAATCCGATCAACGCGATCGTGCTGCACCTGCAGTTGCTGCAAAATAAACTGCATCAGGATGATCCGGACACGCGCCGCCACATGGATATTATCGGCAACGAAATTCATCGCCTCGACCGCGTAGTGCAAATTCTGGTCGACTTCACGCGGCCCCGTGATTTGCGGCTCGATGACGTCGACCTGCGCAAACTGCTCGAAGATGTATCGGCGTTGGCCGCGCCCGATGGCGCGCGCCACGGGGTGAAGATACTGCTCGAGTTGCCCGGCCGTGGACCAAACGCGAATCTCCGAAGTGAAGAGGACGCACTCATGGTGCGCGTCGACAGCGATCTGATGAAGCAGGCGATCCTGAACCTGGTGCTCAATGGCGTGCAATCCATGACGGCGGGAGGAGCGCTGACGCTGAAAGCCCGGCGCGACGACGATATGATTCTCGCGGAAGTGATCGATCAGGGCGGCGGCATTCCTCCCGAGGCGCAGGAGAAAATTTTTGAACTCTACTTCACCACCAAGGGCGACAAAGGAGGCAGCGGAATCGGCCTTGCGCAAACCTACCAGATCATGCAGTGGCACTACGGTTCGGTGGACTTCGATACAGTCGTCGGGGCCGGCACAACATTCCGCCTGAGAATGCCCGCAGCCACCGCAAAACCAGACCGCAAACTGGACCAGGAGATGACAGCCTGAACCCGCATAGGAGATTGGTCACAGCGATTCTGGCATCATCGCTCACCGTGTTTCCAACCATACCGAATTCTGCCGCTCGCGCCGCCGCGCAAGCTGGTTATATGGGTTTCGATCGAAACGATTTTCCCGGCGACGCGAACCTAAAGATTCTGCGCCAGACTTTTTCTTACTCTGGCTATTGGCTGAACAATCCGCCGGGCGATAAGGCAAATTCCTGGGCCGGAAAGCGGAAAAGCCTCCAGGCCGCCGGTTTCGGCTTTCTCGTTCTTTTCAACGGCCGCACTTATTCAGAGATAAAGTCGTCTGGAGACGCGCAAAAGTTGGGCCACTCGGACGCCGCCGCGGCGGTTAAAGCGGCTCTGGCCGAAGGATTTCCAGCGAAGACCATAATCTTTCTCGATCAGGAACAAGGCGGCCGTCTGCTTCCCGAACAGCGCGCCTATCTTCTTGCCTGGGTCGATGGAGTAACTGCCGCGCACTTTGGCGCGGGCGTGTATTGCTCGGGCATAGCCGCGAGAGAGAGTTCCGGCGTCTCTATCGTGACGGCGAAGGATATCCGCGACCATACGGACGGAAGAAAAATAGAATATTGGATCGTCAACGATTCTTGTCCGCCATCGCCCGGGTGCACGGTTTCGCAAAAAAATATGGCACCTCAGGGCAGCGGGCTTCCGTTCGCCGATGTCTGGCAATTTTCGCAATCGCCGAGGCGGCCTGATTTCGCCAAGGGCTGTCACGCTACTTATAACAAGGATGGAAACTGCTACCCGCCAAATATTTCTTCGACCCAACGATTACACATCGACCTCGACGTCGCATCGTCAAGCGACCCATCCCACGGCAGAAGACCTGACTAATCAAGAGGTGTCCCTGAAAACTCTAGAGTGGATTTCCGCCCGGAATGATCCTGATCAGCACCCTGATGATGGCAAGGACGAGCAGCAGATGTACGTAGGCGCCCAAGGCGTGAAACGAAACCATCCCCCAGCAGGGACAGGATCACGAGAATGACGGCAATGGTCACAAGCATATTTATCTCCGCGACAAAAAACAGCGTTGCGAAAAAATCCAGTGAGACGAGCAAAGCGAAAGACCTGTGCATGTAACCGTCCGAACGCACAGGTCTTCCGTTTCGCTTCCAGATAACAAGCGGAGTTCAAAGAGAGCTATTTCGGAGGCCTCCCCGCCGGACGCGCTGCCTGTACCCTTTGCTGCATCGCCGTGTTCTGTTGTGTGTGCTTTTGCTGCAATTGTTGCGTCTGCTGCGAGTGCCGCTGCTCCTGCTGCTGCTTTTGCGCATCGGAAGCCTTTTGGTTCGCCAGCTTCTGATCTTCTTTCTGCTGCTGCTGCGACACTTTTTGCCGCTCCTTCTGTTGCTGGTTATAAAGCTTTTCCTGTTGCTTCTGGAACTTCTGGTCCTGCTTCGCGTCCCCCGTATTGGGAGCCGCCGGCCGTTCTGCCGGTGGAAGTTCGCTCACATGCGTGGCGCTCGGACGCGCGGCATTACCCTCCGGCCGCGCCTGATTTCCGCGATTCGGCGCAGGCGTGTAACGTCCCCCGGCTTCCCTCGCCTGTACGACCCCCGCGCCTTTGAAATCCCCGGGCCGGGCGGTAGCCGCAACTGCCGGCCTACCCATGTTCACCGATGCGCGTTGTTGCGGATCGGATCGCGCCGCCTGCATATGCTGAGTTTGCGCGGCCACGGGTCCGACATGCCGCTCGCGAGCCGCAGCCTCTTCTTCAGAAGTTGGCCGTCGGTCAACCCCGCCATTGCCGCCGTTATAACTGATGCGGGTATTGTTGTTGACCACGATATTCGTGCTATAGACGTTGTGAATCTCCGTGACATTCACGTTCATCACTGCGCGGTTATAGAAGAAGTGTCCGCCATCCCATCGTCCGCCCTGAAACCCGACTCCAAAATATCCGAAGCCGTAATTGATTCCGCCATAGAAGCCGATCTGCGGTCCCCAGAAACCTTCATTCCAGACAAAGGCCCCGTCCCCCCATCCCCACCAGCCCGGAGTCCACAGGAAGCCGACCTCCGGAGCTAACACCCACGTGCCCGGTACCCAGTAATAATCGTCAAGATCGTAGTCCCAAGCCCAGTAACCCGGGGTCCACAGATAGCCATCGCCCGGACAGATCGGTTGATCATAGACAGGAATCGCAGGCGGGCCGAAAGTGATCGCCACGCCAACTTCCGCGAACGAGGTTGCTGAAATCGTCAGCATGATCGTTAGCCCCGCCAGCGCTAACAACAGCGTACGAATGACACGGTTTTGCATTGTGATTCCTCTGGCCCTCCATCCCTCGTTTGCCCGGTGCTGCTGTGCTGCTACGGGTTTCGTGGATTAAGTGGGCGAGACTTGCCGGGCCGGTACGTGGAAGGTCAACTTGAAAACGTCTGTCCTGTACACAAGCCGATCTCACGTCCAGGGCACGACACCAGACTCTACAGTAACGCACGCGGCGCGGGCCGCGCCGGAACAACCGAAGCTCGACTGCGCCAACGATAATATGAGATTTTAGATTCCGCTTCTACTCTTTCGGTTTGTTTTCAGAATCCTTTTTTTCGCTCACTGCTTCTTTCGATCATTGCTTCTTTCGATCATTGGGCACCTGTTGACTGGCTTACTGATTCTCGCTTTGCGGCTGATATCATCACCCCTCACTCTTACTTAGTCGCCGGCCAGTTCACGCGCGAGCGTGAGCGAAGTCGCCTTCTAATTATCTGGTTGCTTCAGCAAAGCACCAGATGTTGCGCAAAGACTGAATCGGCGCCCCTAGAGCTTGCGGTTTGCTTAAGCAACCAGATAATTAGAAGTCGCCTTATCAACGGCGAGGTTCTCGGCGCGCTTCATCGGGACCCTTTGCATAAATTGACCAATCTCCAATAGCCATTGCATGAACTGCACTGCCAGCGCCGTCATGCCGAAACTAGCCACGGCGATGATCATCGCCGCGAATGTCATCGCCGCGTAATCCGAGAGCATCCATGCCTCCGTGCCGCACTGACCACATTGATTTGTACAGCGGCAGTAAGATGCCTCATGGTTGCCGAGCGGCGCGTTACTACTTATTGAAACCTAAGAAATATGCGGATTGCTCTACATGGTTACCGGTAGCAGGCGACACTCAATGATGTAGAGGCTTTACAGAACGCAGAAAATCCGGTGGCGGCGAGGCGAGAGGGCAATCTACGAGAGCTTGAACCACGGCGGCTTTCCCACCTCACCGTAAATCTACCGCCTGCGCGAGACGAAAGTTGAGACGGCGGTCCAGGGCGAAAACAGCATCCCTGTTTTTGTCGTTTTTATCGTTATCTTCTTTAAGACGACCGGAAGGCGCGGCGATCGACGGTTTGCGTTCTTCGCGCGAGCCTCCTTTGGCAAAGATGCTGGAGGTCTCGATCGCGACGGGCTTGCCTCCAACTCTTACGCTCACCAGGACAATGCGAAGATAGCCTGGCTCGAGCGCGCTTTCATTTGAACTCTCACGGGAACTCTCAGGAACACCGGCAGCCTTCGCCTCGAGCACACGGCCGGCGACCGGGGTACCGCGAGCAATGACAGTCTGGCCGTCAATCTCAACGGATTCATCGACGCTCGCGTAGAAGCTGTCGCCGGTATGTGAGGAGGCGCTCGAAAGCGTGCTCTCCAGGCGAATCGGAATGGGAGTTCCCTCGGGCAGTTTCGTGGCCGATGGAACCAGGGTCTGGCTGGGCGATACGCCGGTCGAGTGCGGCTGGTGATCGAAAGGCAGGTTTTGCGAATTGGAGTTAGTCGCGTTTTCGGCCGGCGGCCGCGAGCAGGCGCATAGCAGACTGAGGGCCGCGAGAATCAGAGGTAACAGAATGACGGCGACTCGAGTGCTGTGCAACGGCATGTTTGCCCAATCTGATTTTAGTGCAGGCGCGAGCCAGCCGCGTCTCCCTAGCCATCATAGCCAATTCTGCATAGCCAATTCTGCAATCGAATAGCTTGACCTTGCGCCCGCTGGATTTTCTCCCCTCGCCTTCGAGATATATGACCAACAGTCACCAACACGAGGTGCGAGCACTTTGATCCACAGGATGATCCCCACCTTCAAATTCTCCCGAAAATTAATTTGACTGCCAGGCCGAATTGTTTCAGACTTCGGCTGCGCCAGATGGGGCGTGGGGCGCTCGGTTTCACTTTCGCACGACAGGGCGCGCGTTGCTGCGCGCATGAACGTTCACCAGCCTCATTCTAAGGAGAAGCGATGAAATCTAGAGCTAAGACTCTGCTGCCGTTCCTGTTGGCGTTTTTGTCTGCGACACTGCTTGCACAAGCGAAACCTGAGCGCCCGAAACCGGCCGCTTTCCCGCCGCAAATCACGCATGTCGTGGTGATCTATCAGGAGAATCGCACACCCGACAATCTTTTCCATTTCCTAACTCCGGTGTGTCCCATCCCTAACGGCGCGAGCGGACTAGCCGCGTGTACGCCCAGCCCTGTAACCACCAGTTGCTATGACATTTCGCCTTGCGGCATTTCCGGTGAATCCGGTAGCCCGGTGCCTGTGACGTTGACCAAAGTGCCATTGCAGGGCAGCACCGATCCCGACCACTCGCATACCGGGTTTAATAATATGTGCGACCCCGATCCGGCCAACGGATACACCTGCCGCAACGACGGGGCATGGGCGGTCAAGCAGAGCATTAAAGGGAAGACTTCGTATGGTTATGTCGCCAGCCCGCCGGTCACTAACTATGACGGATCCAGCGGCCACCTGCTCGATCCTTATGTGACCTACGCGAAACAATACGGATGGGCAAACTTCATGTATCAGACCAATCAGGGTCCCAGCTATCCTTCGCATCAATTTATTTTCAGCGGCACATCGGCGCGTTCTCTGGCGGAGGACGCCGATTCCACTTTTATCTCGGAGAACTTTGGCCCGAAGGGAACCAAGGTCGGATGCCTCGCACCGGCTGACGCTACGACGTGGC
Source organism: Terriglobales bacterium (assembly GCA_036513715.1). Taxonomy (GTDB): domain Bacteria; phylum Acidobacteriota; class Terriglobia; order Terriglobales; family Acidobacteriaceae; genus Acidiflorens. The sequence continues at coordinate 86,871 of DATBYM010000060.1, read as the reverse complement.
TATTGTCTCCGCAACTCGGCGCTGTCTGTAGTGGCGGCAAGAGCTATGTAGGCAATTCCGTGCAGGAATGTCCTGTGACCAACACCGCGCTCGTGTTCCCGACGAACCCGGTGGGCAGCTACTGCGACGACAAGCCGAGCATGGGCAGCCTGCTCGACGCGCAATCGATTTCGTGGAAGTACTATGCGCCGTCGGCGGGTTCGATTTGGACGGCCCCCAATTCGATTCAGAGCATCTGCGAGCCGAAATTTAAAAGCAAGAAGAACGACACTCTCGAATGCAGCGGCGCCGAGTGGAATGCCAAAGTCGATCTCAACTTAAAAGGCGCAGATGTTTTGAATGACATCACCAATTGCAATCTGGCGAGCGTGAGCTGGGTGATTCCGAATGGCTCATGGTCGGATCATGCCGGGCCAAACGATGAATATGGGCCGTCGTGGGTAACGGCAATCATTAATGCCATCGGCCAGAACCCGACGTGCACTTCGGGAGCGGATGCGGGCCAGACCTTCTGGAACAACACGGCCATCATCGTCACCTGGGACGATTGGGGAGGCTGGTCGGATAACCAGCCGGCGCTCGTTCAACCGGGCTTGCCCTGCACCACTACCAATTGCCAGGCCGATTATCAAATTGGCTTCCGCGTGCCCCTGGTGGTTGTCTCTGCGTATACGCCACGGGGTTACATCGATAATGACAACTATGACTTTGGCAGTATTCTCCGCACCATCGAGGGAATCTACGGCATAAACGAAGGCGCGCTGGGCGTTGCCGACGCGCGGTCGACCACCGATCTAAGCAATTTCTTCACCGGTGCATTTCGCCAATACTCGTTTGTCCCGGCAGTCGAGCCGGCCAGCTTCTTCCTGGGGCAGGCGGCACAGAAGGGTCCGGCGACTCCGCCTGATAATGACGGAGATGACGACTAAGCGACGCTCGGAGAGATGAGTGCGATCGACTGAGGTATCGGGGTCCCGTCAAGCGGCGCAAGGACGGGACCCTTCGCGTTCCTTCTACCTATCTACCTATTGCACATTCACCGTGACCGGAGCCGAAGCTAGGCCATTGACCACTACCTGCAAATTGCTGAGGCCGGTCTCGGTTTTGCTTGAGACCACGAAATTCGTGGAGGCAACGCCGGTATAGGCGATTCCCATGGTGCTGGGGTTCGACGTGCGCGCGTAATAGACATTTCCCGTCACCCGGTTGGTGAGGCGCACCAGCGGATAATTGGTTGCCGCCTGTGCGTCGTCTCCGTAGGACGCGCCCTGCGTGAAGCCATTCAGGTTATACCCCGACACAACGTAAGACTTTTCGCGACTTACGGTTGTGGGAGCAGAGGTGATTTGCGGCAGCCAGGCCGGGTTTGGGCTTCCTTTTGACCGGTAGACCCAGACGTTGCCGAAATCCGTAAACAGAACTTCGCCTGTCGGCAACACCAGCATGTTCCCGTAATAAGAAGATATGTTGGGAGCGTCGGTGTTGCCCTTGGTGACGTCGGTGAAGCTTGTTCCATCCCACTCCAAGAATACGCCGCCGAGATTAAAGATACCGGGGCTGGCCAGCATTATCACGTTGCCATCCGGCAGTATCGAAGCCGGGCCATCGGCGATATCGAGATCGCCCGGAAAATCGGGGCCAGCCGTCCAGGTCTTGGTGTTGGTGTCATAGATGGCGGTGTGCCCGGGTTCTCCGGGTGCGCCATATGCGCCGGTGTAGAAAACCGTGCCGTCATAACGCAGAACGGCCGGGCCAACTTCGTGAGATGAGTTTTGCGCGTCGGGATACGAGTCCCAGAGTTGGACGATGGTGCCGCTTTTCGCTCCGCTCCTCCACGAGCCAGTCGTCGGATTGTAGATTTCGTAATTCTTTCCCGTCGAGTTCTTCTTGAAGACGTAGGCATCGACGGTCAGCACCGTGCCATCCGCCAAAAGGTTCCAGCCTTCTTCATCATTGACGTCGGCCTTGCCTTTGCCGGTAATCGCCCATGTCAGGTTCGAGGGATTAAGAAGCGCCGACTCCGTCGTGCAGCAATTTGCCTGCATGTAAAGTCCATTCGGCAGGATGACCGATTGCGCGTCTCCGATGGTTGACCAGCCAGTGGGCGGATTGATCGACGTCCAATGGTTCTTAATGGGATCGTAGATTGCGCCCAGATTCGTCCACACGCCCTGGCAGCTGTTCGGCCCCGTGGGTGCGTTGTATTCGCCGCCTTCCATTACCACGCGCCCATCGGGCAACACCGCCGATCCGAAATAGAGAGGAGCATATCCCGAGGGCAGCGACGCGATGCGCGTCCACGTGCCATTTACATAGCTGCCAGATTGATCGGGCGTCAGCTTATACCAGGAGGGCCCGCAGGCTTGGTGCAGGATCACAGTGCCGTCGGTCAGCAATAAAGGATTGCCCAGACCGAGGGCATCGTTAGGTTGGTTGACCAACGGAATCCAGGATTGCGAGTAGGCAAGTGTGGCAGTCACAAAAAACAGAAAGAGAGTGATCGGAACGAAACGCAGTCTCATAGTTCCTCCAGGGAGATTTTTCAGAGTTGGATTTCTTACGCCGTCTTTCGAATGCCCTTGGCGCTCTGACGATCTCCCCACAAGAGATTGCCGCGAGCCGGAAAAAAGACAGCGGAATTATACATCGGGCGCGAACTTGCATGGCTGTCGCCCGAACGAGACGTAGGCAAAGGTTTGCAGCCAAGGATTGCCGGCATCCTCCGGAATCATCACAAATAAAATAATATGGTGTGACGGGACGCACTTTACGGTGATCCGATTCGCTCTACACTTTCCCTAATCAGGTTCAGGTCGGTTCATCAGCGGAAAAGCACGCAGAGGTTTCCCGCCGTCGAATCGGACCAAAGTGTCGGGTGCCAGACGTCTTTTCAAAGGTCACTCGCGCAATGCCCCAATCATTTACAAATCTCTACCCACTGCCTTCGCAAGTGCGGAGCGCGCGACCGTTCTTCAGGAAAGAAAGCGAGGTTACCGATGGAGAACCGAACGAGCGTACTTTACGTGGACGACAATCCCAAATCCAGCCGATTGCTCAGCCGTGTTCTGGAAGAATGCGGTTTTCAAGTTATTACCATGAATGATCCCATGCAGGCGCTCGCGCTCTGCAAAAGTAAGTATTTCGATCTCGCCCTTTTCGATTATGAAATGCCTTCGATGTCGGGTGCGGAACTTGCGCAGGAGATTAAATTCCTCGTCCCCGACCTTCCCGTGGTGCTTCTCTCGCGACGCCAGTCACTGCCAAAATCGGAACTGGCGTTTGTCGACGCACACTTCGGGTTTGGCACCTCTCTCGACGATCTGCTGTGGACGATGAGGATCCTGGTGCAGCCGAAACTGGTCACAGTGCACGATCACCGCGGCGATCAGCGCGCCATGACCCAGTGGGCAGATTCGACATAAATCAGTGCCAGTCCCCAGTATCCAGAAAAACCGAACCGTCGGCCGAGCGAATGGTTTTAACTGGGTACTGGGCACTGGCAACCAGATACTGCTTTATAAGAAAACTCTTTCCTGTCAGCCCCGCACCCCCTAAACTATATCCAGGCAGGCCGAGGGCGCTCCCAGCCCTCGAATCTCGGGGGTTCTGTGCGCGTACTGGTTACGGCCGACACGTTCAGCGGCGTCTGGACTTACTCGCGCGAACTCGTTTCAGGCCTGGTAACTCACGGCGCCCAAGTCACGCTCGTCAGCTTCGGCGAAATTCCCCTTCCGCATCAAACCGCCTGGATGGATTCTCTCCACGGCCTCGAATATATTCCGACTGCATTTCGCCTCGATTGGATGCAGGAAGGTGTGCAGGACTTTCACGCGGCGCAGGATTATTTATGCTCGGTCGTTCGCGACACGCGGCCCGATTTTCTACATTTGAATCAGCTCAGCTTTGGGGCGCTGCCCGTAGCCACGCCGCGCCTCGTAGTAGCGCACGGCGATGTAATCACCTGGTGGCTGAGCATCCACGGACACGAGCCCGCCGCCTCGGCATGGCTCAACTGGTATCGTGACACCATCGTCGCTGGCCTCAAGCGCGCCGAAACCGTGGTCACTACTTCGCGCTGGATGGGAGAGATGCTACGCATCGCCTACGGCGACGGTTTCGAGGGACACGTCATTGCCCCCGGCCGCAATCCAATTTACTTCAATCCCTTTGTGACCAAGGAAGAGTCCGTGCTCGCAATCGGGCGCTTGTGGGATACGGGAAAGCAGGTAGCGTTGCTCACTCAGCATACGCATCGCTTGCCCGTATGCATCGTAGGAGCCGATAATCCCATCCCCGCCCCGCCCGTGCCCATCCGCGCCGATGTTCGCGTCTCGACAGGCGAACACGAGATCTCGGTCAAGGGCGCGCAGACGGAGTCGCAACTCCGCTCGCTTTACAGTAAGTCCACAATTTTTGCTGCCACTTCGCAGTATGAACCCACCGGACTGGCGTCGGTCGAAGCGGCTTTTTCACGCTGCGCGCTGGTCGCCAATGACATCGAGGTCTATCGCGAACTCTGGGGCGACGCAGCCCTGTACTTCGAACGCAACAACGCCGATAGCCTGAGCGAAGTCCTCACCCAATTGAATGGAGACAGCGAACTGGCCCGCCTCTACGGCACGCGCGCTTACAATCGCGCCCGCGAGCGCTTCACCGCTCGACGGATGGTGGACGACTATATGCGGCTGTACCGGCGTCTGCGCAGCTCCAAGGTGTCAGCGGCGTAACTCGCCGCAATAAACCGACCATTCTATGCAAGATTTTTGCCATCTGCCCAACCAGCGTTGGATTTCATCTTTCCTTAATATTGCAGTCATGTTGCAGAAACATACGCCGCCTAATGTTCTCCAAGCTTCCGCCATGCGGCAGGTCCTGTGCCCTGCGCCCGGCAATTTCCAGGAAACGGAGAACATAGCATGTTTGATCAGCAGCAAGCCCTTGCCAGTTTCAGGCGGGCGATGGCATCACTACTGACGATGACCATTGCCCTGGGACCGACCGTTGCTCCCGCATTCGCCTCTTCCGAAAAACCCGCAACTCGTCGCGCCGTAGTCGCCCACGCCACCGCCACGCCGATTCAATACCTGGTCGTGATTTTCAACGAGAACATTTCCTTCGACCACTATTTCGGAACCTATCCCAACGCGCTGAATCCGAAATTTGAAAATAAGTTCGTCGCGAAAGCCAATACGCCGACCGTCAACGGGTACACGAACGCTCTTTTGAACGCGAACCCGAATCTGAATCCAGCCAACGGAACTGGCGCCACCAATCCGTACCGACTTGACGTTACGCAGGCTGCGACTGCCGACCAGGACCACAATTACCAACCCGAGCAACAGGCTTCCGACGCGGGTTTGATGGACCTGTTTCCGCTTTACACAGGAACCGCCGGGCCGCCGCCGGGAGGTGGGGGAATCAACAATACGAATGGTTTGGTCATGGGCTATTACGACGGAAATACGGTGACCGCCATGTGGAATTATGCCCAGAACTTCGTATTGAGCGATAGCTCCTACGGAAGCACCTTTGGCCCGTCGTCGGTTGGTGTGATGAACCTAGTCTCAGGCCAGACGAATGGCGTGGTGGCGTACTTGAACGGAACGGGAAGCTTTGTGCCCGGCGGACCCGATGGTTCGCTGACCAACATCGACGATCCCGATCCGATCGGCGACGTTTGCGCCAGCCCAACTCGCAATCAGGCACAAATGGGCGGCGTAACCATCGGCGACCTGTTGAACGCCGCGGGTGTGACCTGGGGCGGGTTCATGGGCGGATTCAATCTGAACATCGTGAATCCGAACGGGAGCACTGGTTGCAACCGTAGCACTACTTCGAATATCACCGGCGTAAAGGAACTCGATTACACACCGCACCACTCGTTCTTCGCCTATTGGCCATCAGTCGCCAACCCCAATCACACCCGACCGGCTTCAATCTCTGAAATCGGAAATGCCGGTCCCGCCAACCACCAGTACGATATCGAAGACTTCTACGCTGCGGTCCAGGCTGGCTACCAACCGGCAGTGAGCTTCCTGAAGGCTCCGTCTTATCAGGACGCACACGCTGGCTACTCCGACCCGATCGACGAACAGAATTTCGTCGTGAATACGATCAACTTCCTGCAAAATCCGGCGAACAACCAAAACTGGAACAGCACCGCCGTGGTCATCATGTATGACGACTCCGACGGCTGGTATGACCATGTCCTCGGCCCCATCGTCAACACCTCGACCGGCCCGCTGGATGCTCTGACCGGACCGGGCGCTTGCGGCACGGCCGCAACTTCACTGCCCGGCTACGCCGGCGCCGCGGTCAATCCGCATGCTCTTGGCCGCTGCGGTTACGGCCCGAGATTGCCGATGTTGGTGATTTCACCGTGGGCGAAAAATAACTTCGTCGACCACACGGTGACCGATCAGTCGTCAATCATCCACTTCATCGAAGACAACTGGCTGAGCGGGCAACGCATCGGCAACGGTTCCTTCGATGGCATCGCAAGCTCCATCGTTCAGGACTTCGACTTCGCGAAGGTACGAAGCAATGGAACGTTGTGCTTGAATCCGCAAACCGGAGAAAAAGAAAACCCCTCGAAGTGCGGCCTGTAAATCAAAAGCCGTAACGCTTCGGAAGCGGGCGTGCGAAAATCAATTCGCATGCCCGCTCTTCTTTTGGCGGCGAGACTCATTAAGGCGATCTGACAATTCGTAACTAGCCAGGAGAGTGCAGCTTTGGGGATTACGCGACGGGTGTTTCTAGCGCAGGGCGGAATGGCCACCATGACCCTCGCTATGCGCCAAAGTATGTCGCAAGCCAAGTCTCCCGCCAATCAGGTCAAGGAGCGCACCCAACTCAATGCCAGGTCGCTCGCGCCCTTCGTCGACCCACTGCCGGTGCCGGAAATACTTCAGCCTAGCGGCCATCGCCCCAGCCCGGACAATTTCGCAGTGCAACTTCCCTTCTACCGCGTCGCCATGCGGCAGTTCGAAGCGAAAATCCACCGCGATTTGAAGCCAACTCGTTTGTGGGGATATGGAGCCAGTTCGCCCGGCCCGACTTTCGAAGCGCGCAACGGTCAAGGGTTGCTGGTGGAGTGGGTCAATGAACTCCCAGCAACCCATCTCCTCCCGATCGACCGCAGCATTCATGGCGCCGAAGCCGACAAGCCCGAAGTGCGCGCGGTCGTCCATCTTCATGGCGCCAAGGCCCCGCCGAACAGCGACGGGTATCCAGAGAATTGGTACGTGCCAGGAAAGTCGGCGGTAAGCCACTATCCCAACCAGCAGGACGCGGCCATGCTCTGGTATCACGATCACGCCCTAGGCATTAACCGGCTGAATGTTTTCGCCGGACTCTTCGGCGCATTTTTTGTGCGCGACGACTTCGAGGACGGGTTGAATCTTCCGCGCGGCAAATACGAAATTCCGCTCGTGATTTACGACCGGATCTTCGATCTCGAGGGACAACTGAACTATCCCGTGTCGGGCGATGCGAAATCGGCTTGGGTGCCCGAAGTTTTTGGCGACGCTATTCTGATTAACGGCAAGCTCTTCCCTTATCTCGAAGTCGAACCGCGCAAATATCGCTTCCGTGTGCTCAACGCGGCGAACGGCCGCTTTCTTCATTTGACGCTAAATGATTCTCAGTCAGCCAAGCTTCAAACTTTCCACCAGATCGGCACCGATCAGGGATTACTCCCCGCGCCCGTCGCATTGCAACGCTTGTCGCCAGCGCCGGCCGAACGCGCCGATGTGATCGTCGACTTCTCCGAGAATGCCGGATCGATCGTCATTCTCAAGAATGACCACCTCGATGTAATGCAATTTCGTGTCTCCGCAAGAGGTCCACGCGACGAAAGTGCATTGCCGCAGACTCTGAGGCCCGTGCCCAAGATCCTCGAGGCCTCGGCCGTCAAGACTCGCCTGTTGTCTCTTGTCGAGATCGATGATCTCGTGCAGCGTCCGGTCAAGATGCTACTGAACAATACGCACTGGAGCATGCCAGTAACCGAGAATCCGGTTCTCGATTCCGTTGAAATTTGGAATCTCGTCAACACCACCGATGACGCCCATCCCATTCATCTGCATCTCGTGAAATTTCAAATTCTCGACCGGCGAGCATTCAATATCGCCGCCTACTGGATGCATAACGAGATCACCTACAAAGGCCCGGCCATGCCTCCGGAACCCGGCGAGGCCGGCTGGAAAGACACGGTGCGCGCCGACCCCGGCATGGTGACACGCATCATCATTCGCTTCGAGGGATTCACCGGACGCTACGTGTGGCACTGTCACGTGCTGGAACACGAGGACAACGAAATGATGCGGCCCTTTGATGTAGTGGCGCGATGACCTAAAGGGGCTTACCTGTCGAGAAACGAATCAGCTCCTTGATCACCGAGCGAAATTGTCGAATCAACACGCATGTCTTCGCCCCCGTGACGCATTGTCGATCGAGTAGAGGTCCCTCGCTTCGCTCGGGATGAGAACTTCCCCCGTTAACGGACTATCTCTGAGTTGTTGATCCCCTGCACTTACTAGACCGGAAAAATCCAACAAATCAGCTCACAAAAAACCAGGATTCGCCGAGGATAAGCAATCGGCGGAGACGACGATCTCCTATTTCTCCCTCTGAACTTTGCCGCTCTGAGGCCAGGCATCGAAGAGCGTGGTGGCGTTCACCGAGCCGAGTCCGGTAGCCAGGTCATAACCAACCGTGGCCGGATACGCGGGCTCGCTCGAAGAGGTCGAGGTCGAAAGTTCTCCGATAATCTTGCTGCCGTTGCCAAAGCAATCGTATGAGAGCTTCGAGCCCTGTCCGCAAGGAATGTCCATGTCGCCCAGCGTGACGTCGTTAAAAATGCAGGACGCGGCGGGCAGCTCACCGCCAGTTTGACTCGCATTGCAGATCTTCGTTCCTTGGGTAGAGAACTGGCTCGCCGCTAGCGCGTAATAGACGTAGTTGGCGTTTCCCTGCCGTCCAAATTTCTGATCGATCAGAGCTTGAATGCCCGCCATGGCCGGCGAGGCGAACGAAGTCCCGCCGCCGCCCTCAAGCAGCGCGTCGTTCTTGGCCGTGCAGGGAGCGCCGCCTTCGTTCTTATCCGACATGCACTCGACCAGGAAACTCCCCCAAATGCCGTCCGCCGAGAAAAGCGAAAGATCGGGTTGGTCGCGCTCGCCATCATTGGGAATGCCGGGAACACCCGCCTGCCACGAGGGCTTGGGATTGCCCTGACAGGTTCCGCTGACCACGCCGGGAATCGACGGCACCCCTGTGAAGCAAGTGCTCGGGCCGCCGCTACCGCCCACTGAATACCTAAATTCTTTGCCGAGTTTGCTGTGGCAGAAACCCGAGGTTCCATAGGATTGGGTGTAGTCGCCCAAGGCGAATATTGGATCGCCGTAGATCAGCTCGCTGGTGCAACCGTCGTTCCAGGGGATCTCTGGAATATACGAGCGCGCAGAAGCCTTGGTTTGTGGATCATTCTTGGCGCTCCAATAATCGCTGACCGGAATGCCATTGACGTCCTGATTGTACTGCGCCATGAAATCGGTGCCGCCCACATCGATCGCATACGCCGAGGCCGTGTTATCGCCGCTGTTGATGCCGAGGTGCGAGAGGAAGCCTTCCACAGGCGAGCATTCGTCGGCCCCGGTATCTCCCTGCGCGATAAAGAAAGTGGTGCCCAACGCCGTGGCAATCTGGGCTTCGCGATTCTCCAGCGCGATCTCGGTCTGGCCCGTGATCGTCTCGCACAGACCGTAACTGTCGGAAATGATGTCTGGCGGTTCTAGGTCTAAGAGATTAAGGATGGCCAGATCGAGCCCCGAGACACCGCGAGCACTATGGCATGCGGAAAGCTCTATGTTGGCGTCGGGAGCGGCCACGCTCGCCCACTCCACATCGAGCGCGGCCTCGATCTCGTCTCCATTTTGACCGGGATTCTTGCAGTTGGGATAAATCTGTTTGAAGTTGCCGTCCTTGAAACCTTTCAAATCGAACGTGTCACGAAAGTCAGACCAATCGGATGCGTGCGCGAGGTTAGAATCCTCGACGAGCGCAATGGTCACGCCTTTGCCGGTAAATCCGCGCTTCCACAGCGGCAGTACGTTGTAGATGATGTCGAAATCATAAGGGCTGACCGTATGAAAAGTTTGTCCCTGATATTTAACGTTGAAGCGCGGCTGCCACTTATGCGTCACAGGATTATAGGCAACGGGGCCAAGCTGAATGGAATGCGGCTTGGGATAAAAATCGTGCAGCGAAGCGATGCCTTGGATGGCCGGGGCGAGTGCCGCGGGGATCTGCGGATCGCTCATGTTAGCAATATGTCTCTCGCCATTAGGCATAACCAGATTGTGGATCTCAGTGTGGAAGGCGTCACGAATCTGCCCAGCGGTTCCCGCGACGTCAAGGATCAAACCATTTTGATAAACGCGATTCACCGCAAAGCGATGCGATTCGAGCCAGCGCTCGATGGTTTCTCGATCCTCGAAAGCCGCTCCAAAACGTTCGCCGAACTCTTGCGGCGTGAGCCAGCGATGAAACTCAGGCGAATCCGGCCGGTGCATCGCGTCAATCAGCTTCTCGAGACGCGCCTCGGTTTCGGGGGCAGGCTTGAGCACAACTAACAAATGATCGAACATCAAGTTATCCGCCACCGGCCCGCGATCATTTTGGGCGCGCACAGCAGCGGGAGTCGTGTTGCCGGCAAGGCTAACCAGTTGCGTTTCGTCAATCGCACCCCTGATGACAGGACTGGGGCGGTCGGCCGCCTGGGCGAACAGACAAACAGACCCGTAGACAATAAAGCTCACTAAGAGAATCGAAGCATAGCGCCGCATACGCAGAACCTCCAGAGGCAGCGAAAAAACCAGCAGTTCCACAGGGAGCGGGAAGGAACCACGAGACGTGCAACCCGGCAATGCTAGTGGCTTTCGGCGAGTTCGGTCAAGGGGAAGAAGGTACAATTTTGTTAGGTCTGGCCTTTGACCAGCATGCGAAAAGTGATAAGAGTAAGGTCTGCACGGAAAGGAATCGAGGATGAGTGCTGCCGCTTTACCGTTGAATATAGTTACTCCGATAACGCTCGAAGGATCTGCGGTTCGCCTCGAACCGATTCGCCCGGAGCACGCCGAGCGATTCTGGGAGGTATCCAAGGACGCGCTTGACGATATCTTTCAGTGGATTCCTTACCGCATGAAGACGCCCGAGGATCTTCAGCGGGTCGTCAAGAAGGCCCTTGCCGAACAGGAGTGTGGCGAATCGGTGGTGTTCGCTACCGTCGAGCGCAGGTCCGGACTCGTTATCGGCAGCACACGCTTTATGAACATCGACCGCGCTAACCGTAGGGTGGAAATCGGTTGGACCTGGATCGCCCCTGCATGGCATCGCACCGGCGTCAATACCGAGGCCAAATATCTTATGCTTCACCACGCATTCGAAGTATGGCAGTGCATGCGGGTCGAATTAAAAACGGATGCTTTGAATCAGCGGTCGCGCAACGCCATCCTGCGGATTGGCGCCAAAGAAGAAGGCACGTTGCGCAAACATCTGGTAACGTGGACCGGGAGGGTGCGAGATACAGTGTATTTCAGCATTCTCGATACCGAATGGCCCTCGGCAAAGGAGCGGCTCGAGGTAAAGTTGCACTTGGGGCTAGATTATAGCCGTCAAGAAGTCAGTCCAAGAAGTCATTAGATTGGCGTCTTCGCGCGAGTTCGGCCAGAATTGTAGAGGGCACGGGCTGAGCCGCTTGCCCGCCCCATGCTATACTTTTTAAGCATCTTTTCCGTTAGATTCAGCCTATTAGATCAGCCGATAAGATAATAAGACAAGCAGACGGAGGACGGTATCGACAAGCGTTTTATCCGCATGAATGAGCGTATCCGGGCGCGCGAAGTGCGCGTGATCGGAGACGAAGGGGAACAGATCGGCGTAATGCCACCCTTCGAGGCGCTCAAGATGGCCCGCGAAAGAAACCTCGACCTGGTAGAGATTTCCCCAACCGCGCAACCGCCGGTTTGCCGCATCATGGACTATGGGAAGTTTCTGTATCAGAACGAAAAACGCGAGCGTGAGGCCAAGAAAAAGCAAAAGGTTATCACGGTTAAAGAAGTGAAGTTTCGTATCAACGTAGACGACCACGACTACGAAACCAAAAAGAATCACGTGCTGCGCTTCCTCGACGAAGGGGACAAGGTGAAAGCAACCATTTTCTTCCGCGGACGCGAAATGACGCGGCAGAGCCTGGGCCGCCAGATTTTGGAACGTCTAATTAAAGACGTCGACCAACGCGGTCTGGTGGAGTTCCGCCCGCGTCAGGAAGGCAACACGCTGCACCTGATTCTGGCGCCGAACAAGAAGGAAGGCGGAGCAAAAGAAAAACCAGCGCCACCGAAGGCCGCGCCGCCTCCCGCGCCGCGAGGCGGCGCGCAAACAGCGTAGACAGCTTTCAGCCGTCAGCTATCAGCCATCGGTAAAATCTCATGGTTCGATCGCTGAGACAGATGGAATGTTCTGCGCTATAACGCTGACGATTTGACTGAAAGCTGAGAGCTATCTATGCCTAAACTAAAAACACACAAAGGCGCTGCCAAGCGCTTCAAGAAAACGGGTACGGGGAAGATTCTGCGTCACAAGGCGGGGTTGCGTCACATCCTGTCATCCAAAGCTAAGAAGCGCAAGAAACGGCTGGGCCAGCCCACTTTGGTAAGTGACGGAGATTACAAAAAAGCGGCACGAATGATCCCGTACATGTGATGGAGCGACGGCATCGGCGCCGTCCTTAACGAGTATGGAACAACCAAGTCTGCGGACGGAACATGCCGCAGCGGCGCGTGAAGAGGTCGGGCTTCAGAAATCCCTTTCCTTCGTGGAAACGCGGTAGAAGCCTCCTTACCTCCAGCCGCTATGCGAAACAAAAATAAGGAGAACAGCAATGCCTCGTGTAAAACGCGGAACCAAACGCCGCGCCAAGCGCAAAAAGATTCTTGAACGCGCCAGTGGATATTTCCTAACTAAATCCAAACTTTACCGCTCCGCGAAAGAAGCCGTCGATCGGGCGCTGAAGTTTGCCTACTCCGGCCGCAAGCAAAAAAAGCGCCAGTACCGTTCCCTCTGGATCGTGCGCATCGGCGCCGCCGCCCGCCTCAATGGCCTGAACTACAACCAGTTCATCAGCGGCCTGAAAAAAGCCGGTGTCGAACTGGACCGCAAAATCCTGGCTGATCTGGCGGTAAACGACCCGGTAGGATTCGGCAGTCTGGCCGAGCAGGCAAAGAAGGCCAACGCAGCGGCGGCTTAGCCGTCAGCCATCAGTCGTCAGTCATAATTCATCTTGTCATCCTGAGCGCAGCGAAGGACCTATGTATTTGGCCAGCACCAGCAGAATGCCTAGATCCTTCGCTGCGCTCAGGACGACACTGCTTTAATGATGCTGCTCGGACCATGCCTTACAGCGTGCCTACAATCACCGACTTCTCGCCGTCCGCGCTCGACAGCGCCGTCCGCCAGCTTCTGTCAGCGCTCGATCAAGAATCGGCCGCCATCTCCTCGGAGAACGACTGGAAGGCCTTTCGCGATCGCTGGATGGCCCGCAAGAACGGCGTCCTCACGCAGCTCAACGAGCTTTGGCTGAAAGCCGCACCGAAAGATGCCAAGCGCGATGTAGGCCAGCGCGTCAACGAACTCAGGGAGACCGTAGCGACCAAAGTCGAGCAACGTCGAACCATGGCCGAGGCTTTCGACCTCGCTCGGAAGATGAACGTAGCCACCGGCCCGGATGCCGGTTCGACGGCGACGCCTAGCGATACCGGGGATGGAGAAAGCACACTAGGTCCCAAAGCATGGGTTGGGGACGTTCGAAAGTTGCTTCTCGCCGCCGAGCGCCTCGACATCACCCTCCCCGGCATTCGCCGTCCCATCGGCGCCGAACATCCCGTCATCAAGACGATGAACGAGATGATCGCCGTCTTCCGCAATCTAGGCTACTCCGTCGAAGAAGGCCCAGAGATAGAAACCGATTTCTACAATTTCGAGGCGCTGAACTTTCCACCGAACCATCCTGCGCGCGATACCCAAGACACGCTCTTCCTCGCGGGCCAGGAATCGAAACCGCTGCGCGACCGTCTGCTTCTGCGCACCCACACTTCGCCGGTGCAGATTCGAACCATGCAAAAAATGCAGCCGCCGGTGCGCGTTGTGTGCCCGGGAAAAGTTCATCGCAACGATGCGCTCGACGCCACCCACTCGCCCATCTTTCATCAGATCGAGGGCCTGGCGGTCGACACCAACATCACCTTCTGCGATCTGAAGGGCACGCTCGACCACGCCATGAAAGCGATGTTCGGCTCGAGCGTCAAGACGCGCTTCTATCCATCGTTCTTCCCCTTCACCGAGCCCAGCGCCGACGTGCAAATCAGCTGCATCTTCTGCGATGGCAAAGGCACGCGCGACGGCGCTCCCTGCCGCAACTGCAAGACCAGCGGATGGATCGAACTTCTCGGCTGCGGCATGGTCGATCCGAATGTGTACGGCTTCGTCGACTATGACGCAACCAAGGTTTCGGGATTCGCTTTCGGCATGGGCGTGGAACGCATCGCGATCATGAAGTATGGCGTGGATGATATTCAGTTGTTCTTTCAGGGCGACGCCAGGTTTCTCGAGCAGTTGGGATAGACCGCGCAATAACATCTTGATTAGTTGCTGTCATCCTGAGCGAAGCGAAGGATGACCGGCAGTAAAGTGAACCACCTTCATGAAAATTTCTCCCCATTGGCTGCGCGACTTTGTTGACCTCCCCGTCGACTACTCTCGCCTCGCCGACGAACTCACCCTAGCCGGCGTCGCCGTCGAAGCCATTTCCGGGGAAGGCGAAAACACCGTCTTCGAAATGGAGATCACCACCAACCGTCCCGATGCGATGAATCATTACGGCGTGGCGCGCGAAGCCTCCGCCCTCTACGATCTGCCGCTCAAGCCGATTGAGCCAAAGCTCCCGCCATCGCCAGGCAAGTCCGAAGTTACTATCGAAATTCAGGAGCCGGAACTCTGTGCACGCTTCACCGCCCGCGAAGTTCGCGGCGCTGTCATCAAGCCCTCGCTCGCGCACATCGCCCATCGCCTGCAGTTGATCGATCAGCGCCCCATCAGCAACGCCGTTGACGCCACAAATTACGTTCTGTGGGAGAGTGGCAAGCCCACGCACGTATTCGATCTCGATCTGCTCGAAGGCCGCCGCCTGGTAATCCGCAGAGCTCGCCCCGGTGAGACACTCAAAACTCTAGATGGCATTGAGCGCAAACTGGCAACCGATGATCTGGTCGTCGCCGACGGGAAACGCCCCGTAGGCCTGGCCGGCGTGATGGGCGGCTTCGACACGATGATCACCGAGCGCACGAAAAATATCCTGATCGAATCTGCCTGGTTTGACCCGGTCACCGTGCGCCGCACGTCGAAGCGCCACGGCCTCCACACCGACGCCTCTCACCGCTTCGAGCGCGGCGCCGATTTCGAATCGACCGTCCCATCGGCCAATCGCGTCGCCGAATTAATTCTCGCCTCCGGTGGAGGCACGCTCATCGGCGACGCCATCGACGTGATCGCCCGCCAGCTCGACCTCGCTCCCGTGGAGCTCGACCTGCGCGAAGTGCGACGCATTCTCGGCGAACAACTCAGCACGTTCGAAATTAGCCGCATCCTGACGCGGCTCGGCTTCACGCTGCTGGCAGGTGGCGAAGACAAATACCTGGTCCACATTCCGAGCTGGCGCCTCGATATCGAGCGCGAGATCGACATCATCGAGGAGCTAGCTCGCCTGCACGGCTACGACAAATTTCCCAACACGCTTCCCGCCTACAGCGGCGAGGTGCGCGACCTGCCCGATGCGCACAAAGACGCGCGCCTGCGCTCATCGCTTCTGGCGCTCGGTTACAACGAAGCCATCTCGCTCACCTTCATTTCAAAGGACGACGCCCGCCGTTTTTCAGCCGCTCCCGAACTCGACCTCGCGAACCCGCTCAGCGACCAGGCTTCGGTGATGCGCACCTCGCTGGTTCCGAGCATGCTCCATATGCTGGCCTACAACTTAAACCGCGGCAGTGACCATGTCCGCTTGTTCGAAGCAGGAAATATATTTGAGGCATCAAGCCCCGACGCGAACTCGGTAAGTATGCCGCGCGAGTTGAAGCGCATCTCCCTGGGCGCGACCGGGAAGGTAGATTCCGAAGTGGTGAGCGGGCTTGCCGAAGGAGCCGCAGCGCGTCCGTTATCATTTTTCGACCTGAAAGGCGACGTCGAAAATCTGCTCGCGCCCTTCACCCATTGGACGCTCTATTACGACGAGAAGACGGCCGACTACTATCATCCCGGCCGCTCGGCCCGCGCCGTCATGGATGGCGCGACCGTTGCCCAGTTTGGCCAGATTCACCCTGACGTGGCCGCCGCTCGCAAACTGAAGCAGCATGCCTTCGTAGCCGAAATCTATCTCGACCGCCTCTATCAGCACGATCTGCGCCAGCCCCGTTACGAGGCCCTGCCGCGCTTCCCGGCTGTCGAGCGCGACTTCTCCTTCGTTTTTGATGACAGCGTCGAGTTCGAGAAGATTCATGAGAGCGTTTGTGGATTAGGCATTCCCGAACTGCGCAGCTTCGTGCCGGTAGAAGTTTTCCGAGGCGAAAAAGTTGGCGCGGGTAAGTACTCCCTGCTGATGCGCGCGAAGTTCCAGTCGACCGAGGAAACGTTACGCGACGACGTGCAACTACTGGTGTGGTCGGATCGGATAACCAAGACGCTTGAGGCTCTGGGCGGAAAACAGCGAGCATAAATGAAGGAGGGTCAAGCGCAAGCCCGGAAAGGTCGCAATTCTAATGCGACTAAAACTCCGGAAGGAAACGGGACTTCCGGAGACAACCGAAATGGTTGGATTGCATCGATGCGCGATTCGATTCGAATCATTGGCGATATCGTTATCCCCCGCTAACCATGAAACGGAAGGGGAGGTACTGCGCGACGAAGACTCAAACTCGCTCAAACCGCACTGCATAGAACGATCCGCGACCAGAACCGGAGTTTCCGGGTACACGCATGACCCGATCCAGCTCCTATGCTAGCCTTATTTTCCATGACCCAAGTTTCGGCCCATCCCAAGCACTTTCTCTCCGACAAGGTTGAGCATTTTACCGAGTCCGTGATTCGTGAGATGACTCGGCAGGCGATGCAATATGACGCGGTCAATCTGGCGCAGGGCTTCCCCGATTTCTCGGCGCCCGCCGAGATCAAGCGCGCCGCGCAGGAAGCGATCGCCGCCGACGTCAACCAATATGCCATCACCTGGGGCGCGAAGAGCCTGAGAAACGCCATCGCGCGGCAAATGCAATTGTGGCAGGGGATCGAGGTTGATCCGGAAAAAGAAGTCGTCGTGTGCTGCGGCTCAACCGAAGCGATGATCGCAACCCTGCTCGCGGTTTGCAACAAAGGTGACGAAGTCGTAGTCTTCGAGCCTTTCTACGAAAACTATGGCCCCGACGCAATTCTCAGCGGAGCCAAACCGCGCTTCGTTAGCCTGCGTCCCCCGCAGGCCGCACACGGCGAATGGACCTTCGACGAACAAGAATTGCGCGAAGCTTTTCAACCTAAGCTCGGTCAACATCAAACCGCAACCCATAACACCAAAGCCATCATCGTCAATACGCCAAACAACCCAACCGGCAAGGTGTTTAGCCGCAAGGAACTGGAACTGATTCGCGATCTCTGCGTCGAATACAACGTTCTCGCCATCACCGACGAAATCTACGAGCACATTCTCTACGACGGATCCGAACACATTTCGCTGGCGCGCCTCGACGGCATGCGCGATCGCACCATCACCATCAACGGCCTATCGAAAAGTTACAGCGTCACCGGATGGCGCGTCGGCTGGGCAGTTGCGCCTCCCGCGATCACGAACGCAATCCGCAAAGTCCACGACTTTTTAACCGTTGGTGCGCCCGCGCCTCTGCAGGAAGCCGGAGCCGCCGCGCTAAGCCTGCCCGAAAGCTATTACCGCGAACTCGCCGATCGCTATCGCACCCGTCGCGATCACCTGATCCCCGCGCTCGAGAAAGCGGGCTTCCTTTGTTATCGACCGCGCGGCGCGTATTACGTGATGACCGATATCAGCGCCTTTGGATTCGCGAACGATGTTGAATTTGCGGCGCACCTGGTAAAAGAAGTCGGCATCGCTTGCGTTCCGGGATCGAGTTTCTACAAGCATCCAAGAGACGGATCCCAACAGGTACGTTTCGCCTTTTGCAAAAAGCCCGAGACACTGGATGAAGCGGCGCGACGATTGCAAAAGATTGCGAGGTAGCGGCGCGGCATGCGCCTTGTATAGGGCTTCGGCCAGTGCGTTGCCTTGCTCCGCCGCCCTGTAAAACCAAGCCACGGCGTGCGTGTAGTTTGGCGTAACCCCGCGCCCTTTTTTACCTCCGCTTTTCCGTTACCCTGGAGCGCGGCTTTGCGATACCTTACCTTCACGGATTTGGCGTAAAGCAGGACGAATCGGAAGCCTTGAACGGGTACCGCAAAGCGGCGGAACAAGGCAGTACAGAAGCTCAGGCCAGCAACGCATGTCGTAACGAGGCGGAACCAGCGAAAGGCAGCGAAGCGGCGGGATCTCCGGGCACCCAAGACGAACATGTGTGTCTGCCGAACGGCATCCGTGCGCCTCGCGCTATCTTCGCTCCAGACCCGGAATACTCAACACAAGCACGCAAAGAAGGAATCGCCGGGACGGTTGTGCTCTCTCTTGTTGTCGGCCCCGACGGCGATCCGCGCGACATTACTGTGGTGAGATCTCTCGGCCACGGGCTTGATGAGCAGGCGATCGCCGCCGTAAAGAGGTGGAAGTTCGAACCGGGGATGAAGGATGGCAAACCGGTCGCGGTGCAGCTCTCGATTGAGGTCGCCTTTCGACTGCAGTGATGGAAGCGCCCGCCATGGCGCATGTTCATCCTGCCTTGTCTCCGTCATCCTCAAAGCGAAGACGCCAAGGGCTTGAGTCGTCCGCACGATTGGGCATGTCTTATGGCCTCTTCCACAACAAACTGCGTTATACTTCCGCTCAACGCTGCTTACGTCCTCGAAAGTGAGTGCCCATGTCTGTGAAAACCGTCGAAGAGGTATCTGCCGAGGTTCCGGCTGAAGATTTTCAAGCGCTGGAAGAGAAAGTTTATCGCACTATCGAGTTATACAAGGCCGCGAAAGATGCGCGGGCTACCGCGGAGCGCGACGCCAAGCGGTTGCGCGAGCAACTCGAGGAACGCGAAGAAGAGAACGAAACCATGCGCCGTGAGCTGGTTCACCTGCGCAAGGATCGCGAGGATATTCGCGTCCGCGTAGAAAAACTGTTGAGCCAGATGGAGACGTTGACCCAGGAACAGGCGGCCAGCTGATCGCACGTCGCGAGTAGGAGCGCCAAGGAGTGAAATGGCCAGTGCAGGCAAAGAACCGTCGACCGATTCGTTGGATCGCGATCTGTCGAATCGCGAAACATTGGACGCTGATCCAGCAGCCAAAGACAGGCGCGTGCGAATGAATCCGCCAAGAGAAATGCCTACTCCAACCGCAGTGACGGGCAGTGTACGCGTCGAAATCTTTGACCAGGTTTACAATCTGCGTGGCTCCGACGCCGACTACATCGTGAAGCTCGCGGAATACGTAGACGGCAAGATGCGCGCCGTTTCCGAGCAGACAGCAACGGTCGATTCGGTGCGGCTGGCAGTGCTCGCGGCGCTGAATATCGCGGACGAATATTATCTACTGAAGCGGCGGCTGGAACCGGTTTCACCCGAAGCGCGGCAGCGCGCGAGCAAGCTGGCGAGCGCGCTGGACGAGGTCTTAGAAGATACGCGCCGCACCGGCTGAAACGCTGGGTTCATCTTTTTTACACCTTAGTAACGCAACCTCTAGCAAACTTTCTGCCAACTATTTTCGATTTTCCTCTTGCGAAACCGCGCGCAGTTTCCTAGCATCCTATGTGAAAGCCGACCTGCAAGGTTGGTGTTGGTGGTAACCGATTTTTGAACCAATGCCGAATGAACGGGGACTCGACTCGCAAAAAGATCCGGTGTGCTACGTTCCGCCATGCGGAAAAGCCTAATGGGTCGCGGCGGGTTCCCACCGTCTGAGACGGGTTCATTCTCGGCCCACCACACGGCATAGCGGGTCG
The DNA here is from genome assembly GCA_036513715.1 of Terriglobales bacterium. Taxonomy (GTDB): domain Bacteria; phylum Acidobacteriota; class Terriglobia; order Terriglobales; family Acidobacteriaceae; genus Acidiflorens. Next base: position 66,659 of record DATBYM010000060.1, on the reverse strand, counting down.
GCTTGTCTTTTAGCAGTCAGCTTTCAGTTGTCAGCTCTCAGTAACCGCTTCCCCTTCCAGACAACCGCAACTCGAACGAACGCAGAAGGTTTAAGGTCGACTCGTTCCAGCTGACAGCGGAGAGTGGGTTTCCTGCTAAACTCTTCCTAGAACTTACCCTGCTCTCGGAGCATCTAAACAACCGTGTTTCCGCAACTTTTTTATATTGGCAGTTTCTATCTGCCGACGTATGGTTTCCTGGTCGCTTCCGGCGTCCTGATCGGCCTCTGGATCAGTGTCCGTAATTCTGAAAAGCAGGGCATCAATGGCGACGATGCGTGGAATCTCGGAATTCTCGTCGTGCTCGCCGGAATCATCGGCGCGAAAATTCTTTACATCATCAACGACTGGAGCACCTACTCCAATAACTGGCGCGAAATTTTCAGTCTCAACACCCTACAAGCCGGAGGCGTGTTCTCTGGCGGACTGATCGCCGCGCTCGTCATGGCGGCCTGGTATATGCGCCGTCACCACATGCCGGTGCTCCGCACCACCGACGGATTCGCTCCCGGCCTCGCCTTTGGCCATGTCCTCGGGCGCTTCGGTTGCTTCTCGGCGGGTTGCTGTTACGGCAAGCCCACCAATCATTTCTGGGGCGTTGTCTTCACTAATCCCTTGGCGAATTCCGTCAGCGGAACCCCGCTAGGCGTAAGAATCGAACCGACCCAACTCATCGAAGCCACCGCCGAGTTTCTCAATTTCCTGTTTCTTACCTGGCTGCTTCCGCGCAAGAAATTTGACGGCCAGGTCTGGGGCACCTTCATGATTCTCTACGGAATCGAGCGCTACTTCATCGAGTTCCTGCGCGACGATCCCGGACGCGGCGAAGTCTTCGGCGGATTGATGACTGGAACGCAATTGATTTCGATTCTGCTGGTCATCAGCGGCGGCTTGATCTGGTGGTTCAAGAGCAGCACTCAGCCTTCGGCACTCAGCCCTCAGAAATCCGGCTCGGCCCTTTAGAAGATTCTCCTTGCACTTGCTGGCTGAATGCTGAATGCTGAGTGCTGAATGCCGGTCTTTCCCCTCACTATAACCACACTCCCCGAAGCCGCAGGTCAGCGACTCGACCAATATCTGGCGGTGCAACTTTCCACACTGGTGGGCTCGGAAGTCAGTCGCGCCCGCGTGCAGCAACTCATCGCGAAAGGTGAAGTGCTGGTCGACAGCACAGCCGCGAAAGCGTCGCTGCGGCTTAGGGACGAAGAACAAATTACGATCACCAAACCGCCTTACGCCCCACCTCTTCGCGCCATGGCAGAGGAGATTGCACTCGATATTGTTTATGAAGACGACGACCTGGCCATCGTCAACAAGCCCGCCGGCATGATGGTGCATGCCGGAGCGGGAGCGACCGACGACGCCCGCAATCGCGGAACGCTGGTCAATGCCCTTCTGCATCACTTCGCCAGGCTCTCCGCCGTGGGTGGTGACTTGCGTCCCGGCATCGTGCATCGCCTGGATCGGGCCACCAGCGGTCTGATGGTGGTGGCAAAAAATGATGAATCGCACCGTCGCCTGGCCAAGCAATTTAGCGGGCGCGAGGTGCGCAAAACTTACATCGCGCTCGTCCATGGCTGGCCCAAGCAGGATCGCGGCACCATTCAAAGCGCCATCAGTCGCCACTCGCAGAAACGCACGCGCATGACGACGCGAGGCTTTGGCGGCCGCGAAGCCGTGACGCATTATTCGGTCGGGCGCAAGATCGATTCGCCCTACGGCAAGTTTGCGCTCGTCGAGCTCAGGATCGAGACGGGACGCACGCACCAGATTCGCGTGCACATGTCGTCGCTCGGGCACCCAGTAGTGGGCGACGCGCTTTACGGCGCGCCGGGTGAACTGCGATCGCAATCGAACAAACGCCGAGCCGCAGGCATGCCGGCGATCCTTGCGCTCAACCGAAATTTTCTCCACTCCGCGACGCTCGAATTGACCCATCCGCGCACCAAACAGACCCTAAAGTTCTCGCGCCCCTTACCCAAAGAACTCGCGGACCTTCTCGACAGCCTGGAAAAGCGGCCTATCAAGGTTGGGTGAGGCCGCAGGCGACAGGTCAGATTACGGAAGGATTACGGAAGTTAGGCCGGCAATCTTCCGGCGGTCGGGCCACAGGCTATAATTAGGCTAATCAATCAGAACCGATCGCCCGATGAAATCGCGTATTCTCCTGTTTCTCGCTTTTTTCGCACTGGCTGCCTCTGCCGTCGCCCAGACGGCGCCCCTGGCTTCCGCGCCGTCGGCATCGCCGGCTCAAGCAGAAAAAATAAATCCGCAGCCTGCCGGCAGCGGCCAAACGCCTTCTGCCGCCGGGACAACCGCCTCGACACCTCCGTCTGGAGCCACTCAAACTCCCGCTGCGCCCGACAATCCCGAGTCCGACGACTCCTTCAGAGTTAAGAAGATTGTCAACGAAGTCCACGTAGTCTTCACCGTCACCGACCGCCACGGCCGCTACATCAAGGATCTGAAGAGCAACGACTTCACCGTGATGGACGATCAACTCCCCGCCGAACTCCGCAGTTTCAACAGCGAGACCGATCTGCCCTTGCAGGTGGGATTGCTGGTCGATGCCAGCAACTCCGTGCGCGATCGCTTCAAGTTCGAGCAGGAGGCCGCGATCGAATTTCTCAACTCCATTATTCGCCCGCGCTACGACGAAGCCTTCGTCGTAGGCTTCGATGCCACGCCTGAAGTCACTCAGGATTTCACCGATAGCACGGAAAGCCTCTCGAACGGCGTCCGCATATTGCGCGCTGGCGGCGGCACTGCCATGTATGATGCGCTCTACTTCGCCTGTCGCGACAAGCTCTTGAAACATGAACAGAGCAAACCCGTGCGCCGCGCCATCATTCTGCTGAGCGACGGCGAAGATAATCTCAGCCACGTCACGCGCGAAGAATCGATCGAAATGGCGCTCCGCGCCGATACTATCGTTTACACCATCAGCACCAACATCAGCGGCATGAAGGGCAAAGGCGACAAAGTGCTCGAGCGCATCGCAGAGGCTACGGGCGGCCGCGCATTTTTTCCCTTCCAGATGCGCGACGTCTCCGATTCGTTTCTTTCGATCCAAGAGGAGTTGCGCAGCCAGTATGCCCTGGCTTACAAGCCCGCAAATTTCACAGCGGACGGACGCTATCGCACCATCGAAATTCTCGCGCAGGATCGAAATCTAAAAGTACGGGCAAAAAAGGGTTACTACTCTCCCAAGCAGTAATGAGAACCTAACTTACTTCGAAGTCTCTATGCCTGGATACTCCGGAACCCCTCTGGCCAAGAAGTTGGGCATCAAAGATGGTTTCCGCGCCGCGCTTCTGCATGTGCCGGACGAAGTGAAGTCGGAACTCCGCGAAGCGTTCGGAAAATGCCGGATTCAAAATAACCTCGGCCGCGCCCAACGTGATCTTGATTTCATCTTTCTCTTCGCCAAGTCACGCGCCGCGCTGCACCTCGAATTGACGCCAGCCGCGAACGCCCTCGCGCCCGCCGGCATGTTGTGGATCTCCTGGCCGAAGAAAAGTTCCGGCGTCGTCACCGATCTCACCGGGGACGTAGTCCGCCAGAGCGGTCTGGCTGCCGGCCTGGTCGACATAAAAGTCTGCGCCGTCACCGAAGTGTGGTCGGGATTGAAATTCGTTATTCCTGTCAAGAGCCGGCCAAAAGACAGGCCGCGCACCGCCTAGAATTGCCCCGCAACTTGGGCCCGCAGACCGGGTTTTAATCCATAACATCCACGCACCGGTAACTCTCGATCGTTAGTAACTTGCCGATACACGGCGAGGCCGGGTTCTATATGGAGGGGGAGAGGAACCATGCAGATCGGAACTCGGCTAGCGGCGATCGCAACGGCGGTCACTATGATTTGTTGGTCGGCTTATTGCCAGACATCCGTAACTCGCACCGAACGCGAACTCTTCGCCTCAGTAAATCAGGCTCGTCGGGCGCAGGGATTGCCTCCCCTGCGTTGGGATGAATCGCTGGCCACCGCGGCCCGCCGCCACGCGGCGATCATGGCAGAACGGGGAACCGCGCAGCATGGGTTTGAGGGCGAACCGAGCCTCTCGGCACGCGTCAAGCAGGCGGGCGTTCATTTCAGTTGGCTCTCGGAGAATGTATGCGAGGGGCCCACGCCGGGACTTATCCATGCGCAGTTCATGAAGTCCCCGGCACATCGCGCCAACCTTCTGGACCGCGATATGGATTCGATTGGTATCGGCGTCGCCGATCACGACGGACAGTTATATGCTGTCGAAGATTTCTCCCAGGCGCGATAAGCCGCCGCCTTACTCTTCCTGTCGGGCGACCGCGTAGTATCCGCTGCGCGCCTGCACTTTATAGTCCCCATCCTTAGGCTTGATCTCAACCTTGCGGAACGAGCCGTCCCGCGCCGAATTGGTCGGCGTGTAGCCAATGTTGTACTGGCTGCGCAGCTCCTGCGCGATCTGATCGAAGGCCTGGCGCAGCTTGTCGATTTTGTTGCCCACCTCGATGACGCGTCCGCCGGTTTCCTGCGTCAGCTTCTTCATTTCGGAATCGCCGTGATAGCCGCCGAAGCCATAGAAGCCGCGGTCCGCGATTAGCAGCACATAGCAAATGGCGTCCGCTTTCTGTGCAGCTTCAATCGCGTCTTTGATCTTCAGCCGGCTGCCCTCGTCTTCTCCGTCGGTGAGCAGGATCATCGCCTTCCGCCCGACCTCGTGGCTGAATTCATCGTGCGAAGCAAGATAAACCGCGTCATAAAGCGCTGTGCCGCGCGGCCCGGTCGAAGAACAAGGAATCGGCCCCTGCGGACCAATCGGACCACCCGCACAGCTGACGCCGCCCGTGTTGATCTTCGCCTCGTTGAGCGCGTGTCTCAGGCGACTCACCGAGGTCGTAAAATCCTGGAGCAAAGTGATATCGACGTCAAAGCTGATGACGAACGCTTCATCCTTCGGGCGCAATATGCTCTCCAGGAACGATCCGCCAACTTCTTTTTCCATATCCAGCACGCGCTGCTGGCTGCCGCTCGAATCAATGAGAATCCCCAGTGTCAACGGCAGATCGGATTCCGCTTTGAAGTACTTGATCGCCTGCTGCTTGCCATCTTCGAGTATGTCGAAATTGTCCTTGACGAGGTTCGGGATGAGCGCGCCATGTTTGTCTTTGACGTTGAAGAACAACTGCACGACTTCGACGTTAACCTTGACCGTCGCGGCAGGCTGGTCTTGCGATTGGTCACTCTGATTGGCATTTGAATCGGAACCGGGAGCTGAATTCGTATTGAACGTTGGGCCTGTCGAGGAGCTTGGCGGTGGCGTCGGGGGCGGCGGAGAATTCTGCGCTCTAGCCGGCAGCGGCAGCGTGGTCGCCAGAGTTATCATCAGAGCGAAAAAGGCGAGAGCCAAGCTCGCGCCCGATGACTGTTTACAATGTACTTTTTGCATCAAAGTCTTTATCCCTGGATTTTGCTAGTCTATCCTGTAATAGCCTGTAACGGTTAGATGCACCGAAGAGGTGTGCCTAGGCATCTCATTATTGAAAAAACGGCCAAGGCCCTAGATGCGCGCCGCCGGCACGCTGTTAGAGTGACAGAAGACGAAAAATGAAAGAAAGACAGAGGGTTCCGGATGACCACGAAAATTAGCGCAGCACTAATATTGGGGCTGACCTTGCTGCTGGCGGGCCCGTTAACGGCTCAACAAAATCCTGACAACGGCATCCCGGATGCACCCTCAGCCACGCGCCCCCTACCTCCACCGTCACCGAGCGCACGGCCAGGAGCCAACGGTGACGCGCAACCTGACGGATCCACTGGCGAGAGTTCCAGCGTGACCAATGGGTCCAGCGAAATCCCCCGCAGCGATTCGGACGCGACCAATCCGCCGCCCATGCCTCCGGTGAAAACCGTGCCCGCCGGCAGCGTTCCGAAGGATGCCGAAACCGGCCAGGATCTCCTCTACACGATCCGAACGACCACCAACCTCGTGCTCGTTCCGGTTACCGTCACCGACCGAGGCGGACACCTGATCGGCGGCTTGGGACCCCAGGATTTCTATGTCCTCGAAGGCGGCAAAAGACAGACGCTGAAGTTTTTCACCAGCGATCCCTTTGCCCTATCGGCAGCCGTGATCTTCGATACCGGCATGCCCGACGTCGGATTGAAAAAAGTACAAGACACGCTGTCCGCATTGCAAGGAGCCTTCAGCCAGTTCGATGAAGTCGCCATCTACAGTTACAGCAGCACGGTCAGCCAGATAGAAGACTTCACCAGCGCGGGCCAACCGCTCACGGCGGCTTTGAACGAGGTCCGAAGCTTCAAGGGCGCAAATGACGGCCCTCCGGTGGTCAGCGGCCCACTCGGTCCTGGTGGACCGATCATCAATGGGAACCAGGTCGATGTTCCGGCGCCACCGGTCTACAACCCTCCGCGAGAGGCGCACGTCTTGAATGACGCTGTCCTTCGGGCAGCGCGCGATCTTTCGAAGCGCGAGCGGAGCCGGCGCAGGATCATCTTTGTCATCAGCGACGGACGCGAGTTGAACTCCACCGCCAGCTACAAAGACACGCTGAAAGTATTGCAGACGCAGAACATAACCGTGTACGCACTCGGACTGGAAGGTGCAGCCATCCCGATTTACGACCGCCTGCAGCGCATTCACCTACCGAAAACGACCAAGCTTTTGGGCTACAGCGACATTCTCCCGAAGTACGTCTCCGCGACCGGCGGCGGCACGGTGCTCGGTGAAATGACGCAGGCATCGATTGAGCGCGCCTATTCTCAGGCAATCGGAGACGCGCGCAACCAGTACACGCTCGGCTATTCGCCAAGATCAGGCATCGGAGGCTACCGCGAGATCGAGGTCCGTGTGCGCCGTGCGGACGTAAAGGTTTACGCCAAGGCGGGATATTATCCGCTGCCCACGCCTCAATGAACTTGGTTAGTGCCCAGTCGGCGCCGCACAACCGGCACCCGTTGAAGCATGTTCATAAAACCCGCCTTGAAAAGGGCACGGCTTTAAGCCCTGCCGCTGCGGACGGCATTCTCTGCGGCTTCAAACGCTGCGGGAGGCTCTGGGAAATATGCAAAACGTTCGTTTATGAAATGCCGCCCCCCACAACTCGCGAACTGGCGACTGCCATTGGTAACATGGGTAACCTGCACCCGAGCCTTCCGGTGTGGTATAAAAACCAGCAGTAACCGATACTGTAGTCAGGCGGATTTGTAGCGAGATTTGCAAAGAAAGAAAGACTCGCGCATCGAGGGAGTGGTTCGCGAGTATCTTTTTCGCGGCGTTTCTGTTCGCCGGTTTTCCTGAGGAAACCTTTTGAGTTTCATCAACTTCGCAGCGCGCGAGATCAACTGCAAGATCGTCTACTATGGCGCCGGGTTAGGCGGCAAGACGACGAATCTGCAGTTCATCTTCCAGAAAACAGCCGAACTGCAAAAGGGCAAGATGATCTCGCTCGCCACCGAGACCGATCGAACCCTGTTCTTCGACTTCCTCCCGCTCGATCTTGGCTCGGTGCGTGGCTTCAAGACCCGCATTCACCTCTACACCGTCCCTGGCCAGGTTTTTTACGATGCCAGCCGCAAGCTGATTCTGCGCGGCGTCGACGGCATCGTCTTCGTCGCCGATTCCCAGCAGGAGCGCATGGACGCCAACGTCGAAGCGCTCGACAACCTGATGGACAACCTGAAAGAGCACGGCTACGACTTCAACAAAATACCCTATGTGCTCCAGTTGAATAAACGCGACCTGCCGAACGTTCTGCCCATCGACGCTCTCTCGAAAGAATTGCGCAAGAAGAACGAGCCCTTGGTCGAGGCGGTCGCCTTCCAGGGCGTGGGCGTGTTCGAAACCCTAAAAGAAATCGCCCGCCAGGTCCTAACCGAACTGAAACAGGGCGGCTAACCTAGCCGGCGATCAAGGTTTCCCCTGTGCACCCTCGTGTTCCCTGAGGTCAAGGATCTTTGCCAACCACTCGGACGATCCCCAGCTCAGCCACGCTGATTGCAATATCAACCCGCCAACGAGAGCGGCAGGTTATTCAGCGCCTCAGTGGCTCCGCCGCCCAACTCGAACTCCTGCAGTTGCGGCTGCAGGCTGGCATATGCCGGCTGCGCTCCGGCAATTCTCGTCGATGACAGGCTCTGCCCGATCTGATCCAGATCCTGCACCAGCGAATTCTGACTGCCGGAGTTACTGCCGCCGCCAAGGTAGCGGGAGTTGAACGGTAGCGCTCTTCCACGACTCTGAAGATCCCGCTGGACGGTGGAGAAATCTTTTGCGCCGCTGACAGGTCGCCCGACTGCAAGTCGCTGCTCGGCTGGTTAAAGGCCTGCGCGATGGGGCTAGCCGTCGACTGAGTCGCGGGAGTTGTGCCGGCTCCCGTGGTTGTGGATGGTTGCGAGAACGCGGCTGCAGGCTGGAAAAATCCGACCGCGCTGCGGATAGATTTCCCGACTGCAAATCCTTCCCCAACTGGCTGTTGCTCTGCTGGCAAGGATCGTTGCTGGAGCCGATCTGCGCCTGATCGAACGCGCTGCGGAGAATCTCGGAAACGGACATGGGCGTACCTCGCCGTGAAATTGAGCAGCGTTCCGCAGAAAATTCGCCAACCAGAAATCGAAGTTGGTTATTGGCAACCGGCGAAAATTTCTGTTCAACCTTGACCAAGCTAAAGCAGGTCCGATTCCATTGCATGGGGCCTAGGCTCCAAGAAAACTCGATGAGTATTTTGTTTGGATTGCGGGTCTTAGCTTATATCGCCTTACCGAAAGGGAGTAGCAGGTGGGCAAAAGCTGCCGTGCGATGCGGCGCAACGCTGGGAATATTTCGAAGGTATCGAGACGGTTAGGACTGTATTATTCCCTGTGGTTGAAACCAAAGCCAGAAAAAGTAAACTTGTCGCATGGCAAGAAACTTCAAAGATTTGACCGAGCGCGAAATTCTGGCGCTCGCTATCTCCCTCGAAGAAGAAGATGGGCGCGTATACGCGGATTTCGCCGACGGCCTGCGCGAGGCTTATCCCGCCACCGCCAAGCTCTTCGATGACATGAGCGTCGAAGAGTCGGGGCATCGCGCGTCCCTCTTCGAAACTTATCGCACTCGCTTCGGCGAACACATTCCCCTGCTCCGTCGTCAGGATGTGAAGGGGTTTGTGCAGAAGCGACCCCTCTGGCTTATGCGCCCCCTGAAGATCGCCGACGCGCGGAAGCAGGCTGAACTGATGGAACTGGAGACGCGCCGCTTCTATCAAAAGGCAATGGGCCAGGTCACCGATGCTGGAATCCGCAAACTCCTGGGAGATCTGGAAGAGATCGAGCGCAAGCATCAAGTCGCAGCGGAGGCGATGTCGGAAAACATTACGCCCGCGGAGAAAAGCGCAGAAGACGTCGCCCAACGCCGATTGTTTGTTCTTCAGATCGTCCAGCCCGGATTGGCCGGCCTAATGGACGGATCGGTATCGACGCTGGCTCCAGTCTTCGCGGCGGCATTCGCCACCAAAAGCAGCCACGACGCCTTCGTTGTAGGACTGGCGGCATCGATCGGCGCGGGAATTTCCATGGCATTTGCCGAAGCGCTATCCGATGACGGATCGATGACCGGCCGCGGCCGTCCCATGCTGCGCGGCGCAGTCACAGGATTAATGACCGCAGCTGGTGGCATTGGCCACACCCTTCCCTTCTTGCTGACAAATTTCCACGCGGCGTTTACCGCAGCGGTGATCATCGTGGCCCTAGAGTTGGCCACAATTGCCTGGATCAGAAATCGCTACATGGATACCCCGTTGCTGTCAGCAGCATTCCAAGTCGTAGTGGGCGGAGTGCTAGTGTTCGCGGTAGGTATTTGGATCGGCAGCTCGTGAAGAAATTTGGGTTTGATCGCGTAGGGACAGACGCCCTCGCCTGTCCGGCCGAGCGCAGTTCGGCAGTCGCCAAAATTTCCAACCCGATCTGCACTTCGGGCCACGAGCCCTGTAGAAGCGCTGAATACAAAATCTCTGCGTCCGCGCGCCCTTCCCCATGATCTATTCCATATGGAAGCACCTGTTCGTCCGCCAGTCTGGAAGACCGTGCTGGCCTTCGCCATCATTTATTTTGTCTGGGGCTCGACCTTCCTGGCGATTCGCATAGGCGTCCATGAAGTCCCGCCTTTCCTCTTCGCAGCCATGCGCTTCTTCATAGCGGGCATCGCGCTCTATGCGTGGATGCGCCTGAAAGGCACGCCCAACCCCTCACTACGCGAGTGGGTGGCCGCCACGCTGCTCGCCATCTGCATCTTTGTCCTCGATTACGGATGCTTGTTCTGGGCCGAACAACGCGTGCCGTCAGGCATTGCGGCCGTGATGCTCGCAACCATCCCCGTCTTCATGGCGCTGTCGGAGATTCTTATCCTGCGCACGCAAAAGCTTACGCTCCGCCTGGCCCTGGCTCTACTCGTAGGTCTCGGCGGCGTCGGCGTGCTGGTGAGCCACAGCGTCAGCTTTGGCGAAGCCCCGATCGATCCCAGGGGCGCGGTGGCTCTGGTCGTCGCCGCGATAAGCTGGTCGATCGCGTCATCGCTTACGCGCAAGCTCCCTCTGCCCGAATCGAAAGCCATGAGCGCCGCCGCCCAGATGCTGACCGGAGGAGTCATGCTCGGCCTGGTGGCGGCGGCTCTCGGCAACTTTCGCGAATTTCACATTCAGACGATGTCGCGCGGCGCCTGGTTCGCGCTCGCCTACCTGATCGTGGCCGGTTCCATAGTTGGGTTCACCGCCTACGTCTGGCTCATCCATCATCAATCGCCCACCAAAGTCGGCACCTACGCGTATGTGAACCCGGTAGTGGCCGTGACCGTGGGTTATTTCCTCGGAGGGGAGACAGTCGGTCCGCGCACCATTCTTGGAACGCTCCTGGTGCTAGTCAGTGTGATTGTGATTACGACGACTCGCGCCAGAAAGCCCGCCTCAGCGCCGGTGCCAAATTCACTTCAGGAGGAACTGGCGGAGCAGTAACGATGTGAGAAGGGGCCTAGCGAAAGAGATTTGCGACGCTTCTCCAAGCTTCTTGCCAGAAGTTCTTCGGCGGGCTAAGAAAGGCCGATTGCGGCGGATTGCGCTCAATTCGATCGACCGGCTTGAAGCCCTCGGGAATTTCGAACAGCGCAGGATTCAACGACGCTCTCTCGAACTGTGTCACTCGCATTTCATTTTTAGAATCCAACTGCTTCTCGGTTCCGTCGGCCAGCGTGTATGTACTTTTTGACGTCGTTACCGTCTGCACAGCAAAGCCGGTCTCGGGTTCGCTGATGTCGACGAATTCGACCCTATCCTGCGGCTGGTTCGCGCCTCCCGCTCGTGTATAACTGTGGAATCTCTTCCCTTCAGGCCACTTGCGATCGCACGACAGGCGCTGAGCGGGATCGATATCCGAATCGGCGGCCTTGGCATCGATATACCACGCATCCGTCACCGACTCTTGCGCCGGCGACCGAGAGCCTTCGAGCGGCGTCTGCTTTCTCGTCCTGATGACGCGTCGCGCCGTCTGCCCGAAAATTTCCTTTCGCTCGCCCGTATCTCTGGTTGTTGTCTCAATTCGTAGCGTCGGCTTATCCGACACATAGGTTATCGGGCTCAGCCCTCGTCTTTCCTTCTCTTCTTTTGTTAGTGGCTTCGGAGGATACGGCCCTGACGTGTATTCGTGCGTGTCTAGATTCAACTCAAAGGACTGTGCCAAGTCGCAGCGCGTAATAGCCACAAGGCGCGGCCCATAGATAGATCGCACGGAACCATCCGCCTGCTGCTGCCCAAAGGAGTTCCGGAATTCAACTCGCCTCCGGTCAGCCTGCACATAAACAGTTCGCTGGCTGGCGTTGCCCGGCTGCCCGTACTCGATCGTCATCTTAACGCCAGGCGTCTCCGCAACTTGTGCAAGCGGAATACCAAGGAGAAGTAACCATACAGATAAGAAATTCACGCGTGCCCCCACCACCCGATCGTCGCAATCAGGCTAAAACCCATCCTACGAATATACTCGCCCGGCCGAGCGAACGAAGCATTCCGTTTCCTCGAAGCGACCAGGCTATCGCAATGAGAGCGCGGCGTTGACGCCGCGCTCTTATCGATGCCAATACCAGGGTGTCAGCAACAGCCAGCAGCCCTTCGACTAGAACTGCGGAAGTGTCTCCGTGCCCTCCTGTTGCACCGACTGCAAAGCAGCAGGATTAAGTCCGAGCGCCTGGAGAATGGTTGGAGCCACCTGCATGGTTGTGACCGGAATGGTTACCGTGCTTCCCCTGATACCGGGATTCGACACCAACATCATGACATTCGTGTCGTCATGGGAGAAACCGCCGTGCTCCGCCAGCTTCTTGGTGCTACCGGAATAGGTGACGCCGATGTGCGGAGTAACCAGGATGTCTGGCGTGCGCGGATCTCCGCTTGGCGGCAGCCCGGACGCGTTGTAAAACTGCGTCATCGTCGCTCCAAAGAAAATCGCGCCGATGCCGGCGATATTGTTGGTTGACGGCGATTGTGTCTCCAGCATATTCACGACGCTTTCCGTGGTGCAGCTACTGTCCAGCCACACCAGCGAGACGTCATCTTCGGTGGGCCCGAGGCCGGTGGGGTTTAACGGCGATTCGGAATAGGGTAGGCAGCCTGCGTTGGCCGCAATGGTGGCCGGAGACGTTGTGATGGGGTCGTTGGGCGAGTTCGATATGCCGAGGTAGCGAGAGGAGTCGATTGGGCTCTGGCCGTGCTTCGCCGTGATCACGATCAGAGTGGAGCTCAATAACCCGTTTTTTTTCAGAGCCTGAATCATGTTTCCGATGGAAAGGTCGACGAACTCGATCTCACTCACCAGCGACGGTGACGGCGTTCCCTGCGCGTCGAGATAACCACCATAGACGGTCGGGGTGAGTGTCTTCTCGATCAGTTTTTGCCCCACGCTCACTGCCTGGAAATTCATCCCGAACACGGCGGGCACGGGAGCTGTTCCTGAACCATTGTGTGTTTTGCCATTGATTTCATTCACGATGGCGTCGACCTTCAAGGTGTCGTAGCACTGAATATTCTGGAAGCTGTCAGTCCAGGTATTCGATGACGATTTGGCGGTCTGGTCGGGCAGAGGACTGCAACGGACAAGGCCGGCCTTTACGCCAGGCAGGTTCACAGGGATCGAATTGATCTCCGGCGAGTAATAGTCGTCAATGTTGGTGCCGTCGCCCGGACCCGAAACCGACGAGTAGGATGGGTGCTTGTCTGACCAAGCCGTGTATCCGCCTGCGGCGTGCACTACGCCGAAAATTGTATTGGTCCGAACAAAATTCCACGGATAAACCGGGGCACAGCCTTGGGCCGGGTCGCGCACCAGTCTTTTCGGATCAATCGATTGGATCCCGCCATCCACTCCCGCAGGCGCGCCGCCATTCAGCTTCGTCTGGTTTAGGTCGATGCCCTCGTCATACTCCGTGGTAGTTCCCGAGGGCGTTCCGTAAGGCACGCACGGCCCAGATGCCAGCCCGTCGCCGGTCGTTTTTTCGGGCGGCGCCAGCGAACGGTCGTACGCATCGTCGTAAAATGCCCCCACGCTTCGCGGAGACCCGCCGGTCATCAGCGCCATGAGCCCAGGGAAGGAGTCGGACGGTTGCGACGTATAGGCAAAGAGGTAGTCAATCCCATTCGGTTTAAGACCAGCCATATTGGGGCAGTAGGGCAGCCCGCCATTGGCCCCGCTGATCCCGTTAACGCAATTGATGTAGTCGACCGCATGCATGCCATCAATGCTGAGCAGCAACACGTGCTGAATCCCCGCCAGGCTGCTGTGATTCCGTTTGCTTCCGCTGCCGTGCTCGGCGCCCGTTCCGGCTGCCAAGGGTAGAGCGGACATCAAGGCCAACACCACGATAGACGCGAAAAAACCATTCCTGAAATTCATACTTTCTCCTCTCGAACGAATGGAATTGGAAACGAAGTGGGAGTGACGCCAAGACAGAAGCAGAGTCTAGGCGTCTTCAGTTACGCGAAGGTTACTTAGAGATGAACAGAACATGAATAGAAAACTGGCTTGGGATTTTCACGCTCTGAGCCGAGACGGCTGCGAACTTGCGCAGGCACTAACCGCGACACGAGCGTCAAGGACTGAGGACCGACGACCGGCGACCGAGGCTATCCACTGCACACCCTTCGCATGCGAAATACTTCCAAACCGCGCAGACGGTTTTCCAACATGTTCCAACAATCAGGATCGTCTGCGCGGCCCACGCGGTAAGCTAACGACTACTTTTCTAACTGTGCCGCAACCTCGGGCAGCACCTGCGTGCCTTCGGCTTGCACCGCGTCGAGTGCCGTCGGATTCAGCCCCAGCGCCTGCACAATGGTCGGCGCGATCTGCCGGGTTGCCACTAACGATGAGACCGTCTGTGCCGTAAAGCTAGGATTCGCGACCATAAGAATGACGTTGGTATCGTCATGCGCGAACCCGCCGTGATCTCCAATCATCGACGTGCTGTTCGAATAGGTCACGCCCACGTTCGGGGTCACGATAATATCTGGCGTCCGCGGGTCGTCACCCGGCTCACTGCCGCCCACGTTGTAATTCAGCCAGAGCGACGGCCCGTAGTAAATCTCCCCCAATCCGATGGCCGTCGCATTCTCTTCGAGTATTTTCACGGCCTTGGGCACGCTTGCGCCCTTCTTCAGCCAGAGCAGAGAGACATCGTCTTCAGTAGCGCCAATGCCGACCGGATTGAGCGGTGACTCCGAGTAGGGAATCATGTTGTTCGCGGCTAGTATTGTCGCTGGCGTATTGGTTCCGTCGGCCACGTAGCGAGTCGGGTCGATGGGCGAGTCGCCATGCTTCGCTGTGACGATGAGCAGCGTGTTGTTATAAATGCCCGCTGCCTGGAGCGCGCTGACGATCTGGCCGATCGCGGTATCCACATATTCGATCTCCTTCAGCAACTCCTGGCTCGGCAAGCCAGCCGCGTTCTTGTAGCCGCCAGCCGCCACGCCCGCTTCGTTCACCGACTCTCCCACATAAACGGATTGGAAGTTCATGCCGAAGACGGACGGTACCATCGCCGGTGTGCCCGAGTGCGTCTTGCCCGCAATCTGATTCAGCAGGCCATATACCTTGATGGCGTCATAGCACTGAATGTTGGCGAAGCTGCTGTTCCACGCGGATGCCCCAATCTTGTCGCGGACCGGCTCGCACGGAACGCCGTCCAGGGTCTTTACACCGGGCAGGGGCACCACGGCCGAACTGACCTCCGGCGAATAATAGTCATCCAGGCCACTGCCGCCGGGGCCGCCCACAAACGAGTACGACGGATGCTTGTCAATCCATGCGGTGTATCCGCCCGCGGCATGGATCACGCCAAACAGCGTGTTTGTCCTTATGAAATTCCACGGATACACCCCCGCACAGCCGGCTGCCGGGTCGCGCACCAGTTTCCTCGGGTCGATCGATGCGATGCCACCCTCCGTTAGCCCGGCACCCGGCGCCCCGCCGTTCAGCTTGCTGTCGTCGATGTCGACTCCTTGATCGTTGTCGGTTGTCGTCCCGGTAGGCGCCGCGCCTGGTGTACACGGACCGCCAGCCAAACCAGTGCCCGTGGTTATTGTGGGAGCATCAAGCGATCGGTCATAGGCAACGTCGTAGTAGAGGCCGGTCGTCTTGGGTGTGCCGCCAGAAGCGAGCGCCGCCATCCCGGGAAAAGAGTCCGTAGGTTTCGACGACTCGCTGTTCACATAATTGATCGCGGTCTGGCTCAGCGCGGCCATGTTCGGGCAATACGGCTTCCCGCCGTTCGCGCCCGCCATGCCGTGCGAGCAGTTATAGAAATCCACCGCATGCATGCCGTCAATGCTCAACAGCAGTACGTGCTGGATGTTCCCCGAACCCACAGATTTCGTTTGCGCTACTCCGTAGCTCGATGCCAACGCGAGCGTCAATGCAACGCACGCCAGTACCAGCCTATTCGCCTTCATGTGAAGCCTCCATGAGTGCAGAAATATTAGTCACCCAATATTAAGTAGGGGTTAATTCTCGGTGAAATCTCATACCGCGCCAAAATCCAATCGTCACTGGGCGGTCGGTCGGTAAACCGCAACTGTACGCTCCAGACCTGCGATGAAGACGATGGCCATAGCAACACGAAGGGGTGGGTAAGCTGACACAGCCGGACATACAACAGAGATTAAGAAGAAGCATGTATATCAGAAACCTGCGTTTAAGTGGCAGAGAGCCTTTCAAACCACGGCGCTCGCCCGCGGGAAAATCGGCATAACGGGGTCGCAGTCTAGGTTTGATCGCAAGATTTCCTGAAGCGTCTTTCGCTGGCACACTTTTCAGCCTGTTAGTGCCATAGCTTCTCGCGAACAATAGTGGTATCTCTCTTGATCTTTCCCCAAGCACTAAATCGGCGTATCTTACACTGGTTACCTTAGAGTAACTATTAGAACGACCTCTGAGAACTTAAATGGACCGTCTCTGGAGTCAATCTGGCCAGTCATGGTTATAAAGATTCCTCTTAGGCCGCTGAAGAGTAGCCATGGCATCGCACCCTGTTGAACGAACGCGCCACTTTCCGGAAGAAGCGTCAGTCGGCTGGGATCTAATCCGGCGCGACCTTGAAGACAACCAAGATTGGTATCGCGATCTGGTCGAGCACAGCCAGGACTTGCTTTGCGTCCACGACCTTAAAGGCCGATTCCTTTCCATTAATCCCGTTCCCGCTCGTCTGCTCGGTTATACCGTCGAAGAAATTCTGCGCACGCCAATGCGGGATTTTATCGATCCGAAATCCCGCAACGAATTCGACGCCTATTTGCGCGAGATCGAGCGCACCGGAGAAGCGCACGGATTCCTGAAAGTGCTAACCCGTTCGGGCGAGCAGCGGATTTGGCATTTTCACAGTACGCTGCGCACCGAAGGCGTACCGGAGCCGATCGTACGCGGGATAGCGCACGATGTGACAGACCGCTGGCGCGCGGAGGAGGCGCTACGCACGACCAACGAACAGTTGCTCCTGACCGCCAGCGAACGTCAACGCCTGCTCGAGGGCCTGACTTTGTTCCGCGCACTGCTGGACCAATCGAACGATGCCATCAAGGTTATCGACCCGGAGAGCCTGCGTTTTTTGGATGTGAATGAGAAGTCATACCTGGAGCTGGGGTATAGCCGCGAAGAGCTTTTGTCGATGACGGTTTTTGACATCGATCCGAATACCGACGAAAGTTCGGCCGCACAAGTCTTGCAGCAGTTGCGGGAGTCGGGATTCGCAATTATGGAGACGCTGCACCGCCGGAAAGACGGAACGACGTTCCCGGTGGAAGTGAATATGCGCCGGGTACTGTTGGAGCGGGAATATGTCGTAGCCGTATCGCGAAACATCACCCTGCGGAAGCAGGCGGATGACAGGCTGCGCGAGTTTGAGAGGGTGGTCGAGAATCTCGAAGATATGATCGTGGTGGTGAATCGCGAATACCGTTATGTGCTCGCGAACCGCGCGTTCTTAAATTATCGGGGAATGACTCAAGAACAGGTTGTCGGAAGTTTGATGGTGGACGTATTAGGGCGCAACGTCTTTGAATCGACCGTAAAAGACAAGCTGGATGAGTGTTTCAGTGGGAAATTCGTCAGCGGCGAACTCCAATACCAATACCGGGAGATGGGAACAAGGGACTTATCGATTACATATGTGCCGGTGGATGGTCGGAATGGAATTGACCGCGTGGCCTGCGTTCTGCGCGACGTCACTCTGCACAAGGAGGCGGAACAGGCACTACGGCAGAGCGAGGCGCGCGAGCGAGCACGGGTAAAGGAACTTGAAACAGTGCTGGATGCAGTACCGGTTCCGGTTTTTATGGCTTACGACGCCAAGTGCCGGCGGATCACCGGCAATCGCGCGGCACAGGTCCAGCTGCGCGTACCGGCGGGCGGAAACTTTTCGAAGAGCGCGCCCCCGGAGGAACTGCCCAGCTTCCGTTTGATGCGAGACGGTAAAGAACTCTCCGCGGAGTCGCTCCCGATGCAACGTGCGGCAGCCACGGGAGAGGCGGTGTACGGCATCACATCCTCCATCATATTTGAGGACGGCACCGAGCGCGAATTGGTCTCGACCGCAGCTCCATTGCTCGATGAGCACGGCAACGTGCGCGGAGCAGTCGGCACCATCATCGATCTGACAGATCTGAAGCAAGCCGAGAAAGCACTGCGGGAAAGCGAATTACAATTCCGAGCCGTTTATCAGCGCTCTCCCGTCGGTATTGCCTTGGTCGACTCGCGCACCGGCCGATTCCTGCAGGTTAATCCCAAATTCTGCGAAATCGCCGGCCGCAGCGAACAAGAGCTGCTGTTGACCGATGTCGCAGGCATTACTCACCCCGACGATGTCACTCCGTCCCAAGAATACTTTCGGGAACTGAGCGAGGAAATGTCGCCCAAGTATGAACTGGAGAAGAGATATCGGCGCCCCGACGGATCGGAACGCTGGGTGCGGATTCTCGGAGTCCCCATGCGGAGAGACGGTGAACAACTGCGATGGCACATGGGGCTGATAGAAGACATCACAGAGCGCAAAAAGTCGGAGGAGGCGATTGCCCACCTCGTACAGGAAGTCTGCGAAGCCAGGCGAAAACTGACCGAAGAGAAGCTCTACCTCGAACAGGAAATCAATACTGAACTGGGCTTCGGAGAAATCGTAGGGCAGAGTAAGGCCCTCCAATCCGTAATGGAGAACGTCGCGAGAGTCGCATCCAGCAATGCGACCGTGCTGTTGCTGGGCGAAACCGGCACCGGAAAAGAACTGATCGCCCGGGCAATCCATCGCTTGAGCCAGCGCGCCAATACCAGTTTCATCAAAATGAATTGTGCGGCCATACCGTCGGGTCTTCTGGAGAGCGAACTCTTCGGCAATGAGAAGGGCGCCTTTACCGGAGCGGTAAGCAAGAAAATCGGACGACTTGAACTGGCGGACAACGGCACTCTTTTTCTTGATGAGATTGGCGACATTTCTCTGTCCTTGCAACCCAAACTGCTGCGGGTTTTGCAGGATCAGGAATTCGAACGCTTAGGCGGCACACACACACTGAAGGTAGACTTTCGGTTGATCGCAGCGACCAACGTCGACTTAGGGGCGGCCGTGCGCGAAAAGGAATTTCGCGGCGACTTGTATTACCGGCTAAACGTATTTCCCATATACGTTCCACCGTTGCGAGAACGGCGGGAGGACATTCGGCTGCTGGTGGAGCATTTCGTGCGCAAGTGCGCGCGGCGAATGAACAAGTCGATCACCAGCATCCCGAAGAAAACCATGGATGTACTGATGGAATGGGATTGGCCCGGTAATGTGCGGGAGTTGGAAAACTTTATTGAGCGCTCAGTAATTCTGACGCAAGGTTCGGTGCTAGTGGCGCCACTAAGCGAGATGCAGGCGAGGGCCGCCGCGGGCGCCGAGATAAGAGTGGACGACACTCTGGAGACAACGGAACGCGAGCACATTCTGCAAGCTTTGCGGGAAAGCCATGGGCAGATTGGCGGGCTGCGAGGCGCAGCCATGCGCTTGGGATTGAAGCGCACGACGCTGCAATCGAAGCTCAAACATCTCAAGATCGATCCACGGTCAAAATACGGCGGCCACTAGACACCATCAGGCTACGAGCCGACACTTTAAACTTTCTTTTGATCTTCTTTCCGGCCGTTCTTCGGTTACAATCCTCGCGCACATGAACCGCGAATATCACAAACAATACAGCCAGGAATTAGGCCGTGACATGGAGTTGCTCGTCTATGGTCACGCCGGCCAGCCCCTCCTGGTTTTTCCCACTTCCCAGGGGCGTTTCTTTGAATACGAGGACGCAGGTATGATCCACGCTCTGGCTGGAAGGGTGGAAGGCGGAGCGATCCAGATCTTCTGCGTCGACAGCGTCGACAGCGAGAGTTGGTATAACAAAAGCGTGCATCCGGGGACGCGCATCTGGCGCCACCTGCAGTATGAACGCTATCTGCTCAATGAATTTGTGCCTTATTTGAAGTGGAAGAACTGGGCTCCGCAAATCGCCGTGACCGGCTGCAGTTTTGGCGGCTATCATGCTCTGAATTTTGCCATGCGCCATCCCGATTTAGTTTCGGGTTGTGCCACCATGAGCGGATCCTTTGACATCAAAAGCTTTCTCGACGGCTACTATGACGATAACGTCTATTTCAATAGCCCTCCAGACTACCTTTCCAATATGAGTGACGACTGGTTCCTCAGCCGCATTCGCCAGATGAAAATCGTCCTGGGATCGTCGGACTGGGATATGTGCCTCGATGCCAACGTAAAGATGTCCGCCATCCTCCACGGCAAAGGAATCCCGCATTGGCTTGACATTTATGGAGACAACAGCAAACACGATTGGCCGCTATGGCAGCGCATGGCGCAAAAGTATTTCTAAGAAAGTATTCTTGAGAAAGGCGCAGCGTTCTCGCTCAGTGCGGTTCGACTAGAGATCATGGTCTAGGATGAAAACTATGGCAAACAAGAAAATCGCAATCCTCTTTGGCATGGAAAACACTTTTCCGCCAGCCCTGGTCGAGAAGCTTAACGCCATGAAGATCGAGGGCGTTTCCGCCGAGTTTGTAAAAATCGGCGGCCTACGCATGGATGAGCCTAAGAAATACGACGTCATCGTCGACCGTATTTCGCAGGACATTCCCTTCTATCGCGCCTACTTAAAGAATGCAATGTTGCAGGGAACGATTGTGATTAACAATCCCTTCTGGTGGACCGCCGACGACAAGTTCTTCAACTATGCCCTCGCCCATAAGATGGGCGTTGCCATTCCTCCTACCGTGATCTTGCCGCATCATGAGCATCCACCCGATACGACCGATAAGTCGATGCGAAATCTAATCTATCCGCTGAATTGGGAAGAGCTCTTTGCCTATGTCGGCTTCCCCGCATTCTTAAAGCCCTACTCTGGCGGCGGTTGGAAGCACGTATATAAAGTGGATTCGCCCGAAGAATTTTTCCATAACTACAATCACACGGGCGACCTTTGCATGACCCTGCAACACGGCGTTGAGTTTGAGGACTATTACCGCTGCTATGTAGTGGGCCAGGAAAAAGTTCACATCATGAAGTACGATCCCAGGGCTCCGCATCATGAGCGCTATGTGAAAGGCAATCCGCAGCCCGCAGCGAAACTCCGAGAGCGGATCGAAAAAGATGCGTTGGCATTGTGCCGCGCGCTGGGCTACGACCTGAATACGGTCGAGTTCGCGGTGGAGGGCGGCATCCCCTATGCAATCGACTTCATGAACCCAGCGCCCGACGCCGAGATCACGTCAGTGGGGCAGCAGAATTTTGAATGGATCGTAGATGCAGTCGCGGAAATGGCAATAAAGAAAGCGCTGAGCGGAGAGAATCCGGTCGAGGAATTGCGCTGGGCCGCGTTTCTGAATGGCCCGACAGCAGCCGAAAGCCGGGAGCCGAAAGTCAGGAAAAAGGCGTAAGCCCTACGACCATTCTCCCCAATCCCCCATCGAAGATCGATAACAACGTCCGCAACAAACCAGCTCATTGATATACTAGTTTGACTTATTGCCTGCCACTTTCAGGCAAGCTCCGGATGCCGCGATGAAGCCTACATTCACGCTGGGAATCGAAGAAGAATATCAGACCGTCGATCCCGAAACTCGGGATCTTCGCTCGCACATTCACGCCGAGATCATCGAGAAGGGCAAGCTGATCCTCCAGGAGCGGGTCAAGACGGAGATGCATCAATCCGTCGTTGAAGTAGGCACGTCGGTTTGCGCCAATATTAAAGACGCCCGCGAAGAGCTAAAAAATCTGCGGCATCACATCATCCGGCTGGCCCGCGAGAATGGTTTGCGATTAGCCTCGGCCGCAACCCATCCCTTCGCCGACTGGCGCGTTCAGGCGCTCACTCCCGGAGAACGCTACAAGAACATCGTCGAAGACATGCAACTGGTGGCGCGCGCGAATCTTATCTTCGGACTGCACGTACACGTCGGCATCGAAGATCGCGAAACCCTCATCCACTTGATGAATCACGCCCGTTATTTTGTACCGCATCTGCTCGCATTGTCCTCCAACTCTCCCTTCTGGCTGGGGATGGATACTGGCCTGCACTCCTACCGCTGCAAAGTGTTTGACAAGTTTCCTCGGACCAACCTGCCCGATTATTTCCCAAGTTGGGGCGAATACGAAAATTATGTCAAGTTGCTGGTAAAGACAAACTCGATCGATAACGCCAAGAAAATCTGGTGGGACATCCGTCCGCATCCGTTCTTCAACACGCTCGAATTCCGCGTATGTGACCTGCCGATGCGGCTCGATGAAACCATTGCGCTGGCGGCCTTGATCCAGGCCACGGTAGCGAAGCTCTACAAGCTGTACTCGCAGAACCAGGGATTCCGCCTCTACCGCAGGTCGCTACTGATGGAAAATAAGTGGCGCGCAGCGCGCTATGGCATCAACGGAAAACTCATCGACTTTGGCAAGCAACAGGAAGTTCCCGAGCGCGATCTGATCGAAGAGTATCTCGCATTCGTCGATGATGTGCTCGATGAACTCGATTGCCGCGAAGAGGTCGACTACATCCGCGAGATCATGAAGATGGGAACGGGCGCTGACCGGCAATTGGATGTCTATCGCAAAACCGGTGACATGAAAGCTGTAATGGACTACATCATTGAGGAGACTGAGGTGGGCGTCGACGAAGTGAATAGTTTGCCCACCGCACGCGCCGTCTAAATGAGCTTGATGAAAACTGACGCACAACTACACGCAGAATCCAACCGACAACTGAATCACATGGCCTTTGATCCGCAGCTGAGTTTGGGGGCGCGGAATGCAGTGCGCGTCTGCCTGCGTGTGCAACCCTCGGAAAAGGTCACTGTCATCACCGATGAAGTCAGCCTCGAGATTGCCGCGGCAATCGTCCATGAACTGGAAGAGCTAGGTTGTCCTTACAAAACCTGGGTGCTCGAAGATGTAGCCTCTCGTCCGCTGACCGATTTGCCGCTGCCGATCGCGGAAGACCTCGAATCGAGCCAGGTCAGCATTTTTGCCGTGCAGGCGCAGACCAACGAACTCGGCTCGCGCATGCAGATGACCGACATCGTGAACCGGTACAAAATCCGCCACGCGCACATGGTCAACATCAACAAGCGCATCATGCTCGAAGGCATGCGCGCCGACTTCCAGAAGGTTGATCGGCTGAGCGTGAAGGTGCTGGAGACGGTACGCAAAGCAAAACAAATTCGCGCGAAGACCGCTTCCGGAACGGACCTTGTAGCCGATTTGAATCCGAACTATCGCTGGGTAAAAACCAGCGGAATTATCAGCACCGAAAAATGGGGCAACCTGCCCGGCGGTGAAGTCTTCACCACCCCCGGCGAAGTGAACGGAACTTTCGTGATCGACGGGGTAGTCGGCGATTATTTGTGCGCGAAGTTTGGCGATTTAAAGGCGCATCCCTTGACCATCCTGGTAAAAGGCAATCGTGTAATTGAGGCGCACTCCTCGAACAAAGAATTGAAAGATGATTTCTGGGCTTATACCCACACCGATGAAAACAGCAATCGTGTGGGCGAGTTTGCCATCGGCACCAACATCGAACTCAAAGACGTGATCGGCGAAATCCTTCAGGACGAGAAATACCCGGGCGTGCACATAGCCTTCGGAAATCCCTACGGCGCACACACTGGAGCGGAGTGGTATTCGGCGACCCACATTGACGTGGTTGGACGGAAATTCGACATATGGGTCGATGACGAGCAGATTATGCGCAGCGGCCATTTCTTAATCGAGGCATAGAGACATTTCGCCGCGGTGGCGCTGCGAGCGCTGAAATAGGCTTAAAGCGCGTTGAACGCCTATGATTTCCTCTTACCGCGAAGACTTCAACGCACGCTTCACTCCCGAAAAGTACCAGCGCCTTCAGCACGAGATGGCCTCCCGCACTGGAATGGAAATTCCATTCGCCCTCTGCGAAACGCCCTGTTTCTTCCCCGACGCACTGGTCCAGCGCATGGCCGAAGATGGAACAGCCCTGATCCTCCAGTTAGTAGGCAATCAGGAATATCGAGCACGCTCCGAAGCTTCGATTCCCGCGCAGTTTCGCGTACCCAACGAATCGCCGCATCCTATGTTTATCCAAGTCGACTTCGGCCTTGTCCGCGATTCCAAAGGCAACTTACAACCCAAGTTAGTCGAGTTACAGGCCTTCCCTTCTCTTTATGCCTATCAGCCGGTACTCGCTCAGACTTATATCGATGTGTTCGAGCTAGACGCGAAGCTTCGCTACTTCTTGGGCGGCCTAGACTCAGCTTCCTATCGCCAACTCTTAGAAGATGCGATTGTCGCCGGCCACGATCCGGCAAATGTGGTGCTCATGGAAGTCCATCCCGAGGAGCAAAAAACCCGCCCCGATTTCTTGCTCACCGAAAAGTTACTCGGAATTCGTACGGTGTGCATCACGAAGATTCGCAAACAAGGGCAACGGTTGTTTTATGAAGAAAACGGCAAGCAAATTCCAATTGAGCGAATCTATAACCGCACCATCGTCGATGAACTGGAACGCAAGGGTGTGACCCTGCCTTTTGATTTTCGCGACGATCTCGATGTCGAGTGGGCGGGCCATCCCAACTGGTATTTCCGCATCAGCAAGTATTCAATCCCTTCCTTGAAGCATCCATCGGTGCCGCGAACCTGGTTTCTCGATCAACTGCCCGAAGTACCCGCGGATCTCGAAAACTTTGTCCTGAAACCGCTCTATTCCTTCGCCGGGCTGGGCGTTGTCATTGCGCCCTCACGCGCCGACATCGATGCCATCCCATCCGCAAAACGCAGCAGCTACATTTTGCAAGAGCGAATGAATTTCACTCCGGTGGTGGATACACCGTACGGCCCGACCAAGGTCGAATTGCGGATCATGTATGTGTGGGTCGATAAGTTAGTCCCAGTGCTAACGATCGTGCGCATGGGCCGCGGCCTGATGATGGGCGTCGATCAAAACAAGAACATGAAGTGGGTGGGCTCGTCGGCGGCGCTGACTGGTTGAGCCGCGCTTCTCGACCGCCGTCTTCATTTCCACAACAACCTGAACCACGAGTTAGGCAGTCCAATATTTCTCCGCCAATCTCGGTTGACCCAACCGCGCTGACCGCCTACCATTACGCCTTCGCGGGCAAACGCGCCCGCATCCCACGACTCGCATCAGATAGCTATGGAGATGATTGGCCAGACCGTATCCCATTACCGCGTGCTCTCGAAGCTGGGCGGTGGCGGAATGGGAGTGGTTTATGAAGCGGAGGACCTTCGTCTCGGCCGCCATGTCGCACTGAAATTTATTCCCGACCATCTCGTCAACGATAAACGAGCGCTTGATCGGTTTATGCGCGAAGCACGAGCTGCTTCGCAACTCAACCACGCAAATATCTGCACCATTCACGATATTGAAGACAACAATGGGCACCCCTTCATCGTGATGGAAAAGCTCGAAGGCGAGAGCCTCAAGCAGCACATCCATGGCAAGCCTCTCGAGATCGAAGACCTTCTCGACATCGCGGTCCAGGTAGCCGATGCGCTGGCCGCATCTCACGCCAAAGGAATCGTGCATCGCGATATCAAGCCGGCCAACATTTTTCTCACCCCCAATAGCCAGGTCAAGATTCTCGACTTCGGCCTCGCCAAGCTGGCCAAAGACCAGAGCTTGGGAATGACCACCGACTCATCGCTCGAAGACTCACTGACGCAAGTAGGTGTCATACCGGGCACCGCCGTCTACATGTCGCCCGAGCAAGCGCGCTCGGAAGACCTGGATGTCCGCAGCGACATATTTTCGTTTGGCGTGGTGCTGTTCGAGATGGCCACCGGCAAGAAGCCATTCACCGGCACCAATGTGGTGATGACGCTCCACGCCGTGATCAACTCAAAGCCCGCATCTCCGCGTTCACTCAATCCCGCCGTGCCCCCCGAACTCGAAGCCATCATCGGCAAGGCGATGGAGAAGGACCGCAACCTCCGCTACAAAAACGCCACCGAGATGAAGGCTGACCTCGAGAAGCTACAGCTCACGATTAAGAAAGGCACGGATCCGGCGCTGCGCAGCGGGTTTCGGCAAGCTGTCAGCATGCGCGCGATGCCGAAGACCTTTCAGCAAACCAAGTCGAGCCAGCGCTGGATCATCGTCGGCCTCGCGGCCGTGCTAATTACCGTGGTCGCCGCCGTAGGCACGTGGTGGGTTAAACATCGGGTTACGGCGGTGCAAGAGACGAACCGTACCATCGCCGTGCTGCCTCTGCAGAATATCAACAATGACGCCGAAAGCGAGTTCCTGCGCTTCGCCCTGGCCGATGAGATTGCCAATGCGCTCACCTATGCGCATTCGCTCGAGATCCGCCCCTCAACCGCGACACAAAAATACGGTAACGAAGAAGCAGACCCTGCGAAAGCCGGCCGCGAGTTGGGCGTGAGCACGGTGGTTGTCGGACATTTTCTGCGCCAGGGCAAAATGGTCGAGGTAACGCTCGAAGCAGTCGACGTCAAAGAAAATAAGGTGATCTGGACGGGCACGCTCACTTCGCCAACCGATAGCTTGATCGATCTGCGCAACCAGATGGCGAAAAAAGTGCGCCTCGAACTCGTGCCAGCTTTGGGCATCACCCCAGGGGCGGTGGAAACGGCCAGCGCGCCGGCAAATCGCGATGCCTACGACGCCTATCTGCGCACCCTCGCCATTCCGCATGAAGTCAAATCGAACAAGGCGGCAATCGCAATCTTAGAGAAGGTCGTGAATGTCGATCCGAATTACGCGCCGGCATGGGAGGCACTCGGCCGCCGCTATTACTTCGATGCGGCTTACTCCGACGGAGGCGACGCCGCATATCAGCGCTCGAACGCAGCCTATCGTCGCGCGCTTTCGATCGAGCCTGGCCGGGTCAGCGCCGCTGGTCTGCTGGCAGGGAATGAAGCCGAGGGTGGGAATCTCGACCGCGCCTACGACGACGCGCGCACATTGGTCCGCAAGCGTCCCGACGCCGCGTTCGCACACTTCTCCATGTCCTATGTGCTGCGCTACGCCGGCCGCCTCGATGAATCGCAGACCGAGTGCGACAAAGCGTTGAAGATCGATTCAAACTATAACTGGCGAACCTGCGCGCTCGCTTTTGCCGAGGCCGGCAAAACCGGTCGTGCCCTGGAGTTCATTGAACAGGATGCTGGCTCAGAGTGGTCGAGCGCCGCGCGCGTGTCCGTGCTAATACGGCAAGGAAAGATCACCGAAGCTCGGCAAGCCACGTCGCAGATGACCGACAATCCCCTGTGGATGCGCGGAATGGTGCAAGCGTGCCTCGACAAGGCGCCCGTAACCGATGTCCATCGTCTAGCCGAACAAGCGGAAAACGAATTGCTTGCGAAACAGAATCCCGAATTAAAGTATCAGCAAGGCGCATTGCTGGCCGCCTGCGGCGAACCGCAGATCGCCTTCGCGTTCTTGCGTCAGGCCGTTGCCGGCAATTATTGCGCTCACCAGGCTTTGCAATCCGATCCGCTGCTGGCGAAGGTACGCGCCGATCCGGAATTCCGCCGCATTGTGCAGGCGGCGGCCGAATGCCAGCAGAAATTCGCCGCAGCGCAAGGGATGCCTGCGAAAGAATGAACCACAATTTGCACGGCAACTATTTGCTCCTTTCATTGAGTAAAATCCATCAGATGGTCATGTTTGCAATAGGCAAGAACTCCAGATCCCGATTGACGCGGCTGCGCAGCCGCTTCGCAATCGCACTTGGGGCGGTTTTACTCGCAACCGGCGCGGCAATTTTCGCTAGCGCACAGACGCCGGAAAAGGCTACCCCTGATCACAGCACGGACCACCCTGTCGATCATCCGTCCGATCATACCGCCGATCACACCGCCGATCATTACTATGATCCCCTTCCTCAAGAGACCGGAGCCACCGGCCTGAAGCTCATGCTACGCCGCTTGCAAACCACCGCGAGCCTGCTGCAGACCGACGCGCATCCCGATGACGAAGACGGCGGCATGTTGACGCTCGAGGCGCGCGGCAAGGGCGTCTCGACTCTGCTGATGACGCTCAACCGCGGCGAAGGTGGACAAAATAAACTCGGGAGCAACCTGTTTGACGCGCTCGGCGTGCTCCGCACTCTCGAGCTATTGGCGGCCGATCGTTATTACGGCGTCGAGCAGCGCTTCTCGCGCGTAGCCGATTTCGGATATTCAAAGACTGCCGAAGAAACATTTCAGAAGTGGCAAGGCCATGACATCGCCCTCGCCGACATGGTGCGCGTCATTCGCACCTTTCGTCCCGACGTGCTCGTGGCGCGTTTTTCCGGCACCGATCGCGATGGCCACGGCCATCATCAGGCCTCGGCGATATTGACCAGAGAGGCGTTCCGCGCCGCCGCCGATCCCAATCGCTTCCCCGATCAAATCAAAGAAGGACTCGAACCATGGCAGCCGAAGAAGCTATACATCGGCAACGTCTGCGGCTTCGGAGCCTCCACCTGCGACCCGGCAAACTACACGGTGAAGCTGAACACAGGCAAAGACGACCCGGTTCTCGGCACCTCGTACGTTCAATTTGCACTGAAAGGCCTGCACCATCAGGAATCGCAGGGCGTGGGAGCCTTCACCGTCCCACCCGGCGACCGCTTCACGTTCTACAAACTCGTCGATTCAGTCGTCGATTCGCCGAAAGACAAAGATGGACACGAACAAGATTTCTTCGACGGCATCGACACCACGCTCCCGGGGTTGGCCTCGGGGCCCGGCGAACAAGAAAAACAAGCGCCGTGGCTGGGTGACGGATTAGCCGCCATCAAAGCCAAGATCGACGAGGCTGCGGTTGCAGCAGGGAAAGATCCGTCAGGTGCTCTGGAACCTCTTACTGCAGTCAGTGGGCAGATCGGGAAACTCATCGAGCGGATTAAGAAATCCGAACTCTCGTCCCAAGCGAAAAATAATATTCTGCCTAAACTAACCGAGAAGTGGAGCGAGATCGCCAAAGCTCTCGCCCTGGCGCGAGGCGCGACTCTGCACGTCTTGGTCGACGCTCCCGTCGGAACCAGTCCAGAAGACGCATTCATGGCGGTGCCGGGCCAGACATTCGAAGTCACAGCCACTCTATCCGCCGCCGACCGTTCAACCATCAATTCCGGCATAACGTTGCTGCTTCCGCCAGGATGGAATTCCAAAATTCTTTCGAAGCGGGCTGAAGCCAACGGCGTCGCCACGCGCTTCAAGGTTTATGTTCCCCCCACCGCCGAGTTGACGAAGCCTTACTGGCATCGGAACGATCCTGAGACTGAAGCACTCAACATAATTGACGACCCGCGATATCAAAACCTTCCCTTCCCCCCGCCTCCAGTGAAAGCGCTCGGCATGATTGGTAAGCCCGGCGAAGGCGATATATCCGCCACCTGCATGGTCCGCTACCAAGATGCTGCCGGCGAAATCGCGGAGCGCCCGCTAGCCGTCGCGCCGGCCTTTTCCGTCTCGCTCGACCCGAGCGAGCAGGTAATTCCCACGGAAGATGGCCCGCAGTCGACCGTCAAGGTTGACGTCTCGAGCAATCTCGATCGGAAGACGCTGCAGGAAACGCACTGGAAGGGCGATCCAGAAAGGGATGAAGGGTTATTGCAGGTTGCGGCCCCGGAGAGTTGGCGCGCCGATCCAGCCGAAAAGCCGCTTGCCTTTCACGAGCGTGGAGAAAAGCAGAGCGCCGATTTCACGGTTCATCCAGGAAGTCGGACGGAAGGAAGAAAAGAAATTCAGGCCTCGCTGACCAGCGGCCACCAGAATTACAAAGAAGGCTATTCCGTCGTCACCCGTGAAGATCTGGGCACGTTTTACTACTATCAACCCGCCGTGCAGCGCATCAGCGTCGTCGATGTGAAGGTTCCGAAAGATCTGAAGGTCGGCTACATCATGGGCGCGGGTGACGAGATTCCGACCGTGCTCCAGGAGATCGGTGTGGATGTCACGCTGATTCCAGCAAAGAAACTTGGCGTGGAAGATTTGAGTCGCTATCAAACCATCGTGCTGGGAATTCGCGCCTACGACACCCAGAAAGACGCCATCGCAAACAACAAACGCTTGCTCGATTTTGTGCAAGCTGGCGGACGCGTCGTCGTGCAGTACAACACTCTCAACTCCGCAGCTGGCGATTTCAATAAGGGCAATTTCACGCCATATTCCGCAACCCTGGGCCGGGCCCGGGTTTCGGTGGAAGAAGCGCCGATTGTGATTCTAGATCCCGCCCATCCCATTTTTCATTCTCCCAACGAAATTACGCAAAAAGATTTCGACGGATGGGTGCAGGAGCGCGGCCTCTACTTCATGACCCAGTGGGACAATAACTTCACTCCCCTGCTCGAATCGCATGATCCAGACGAATCCGAACAGAGAGGTGGCCTGCTCGTCGCGCACTACGGCAAGGGAACATATATCTACACGGGATACGCGTTCTTTCGGCAGCTGCCGGCGGGAGTGCCGGGGGCAGTGCGGCTTTTTGTGAATCTGATCAGCAGTCGCTAGCCGCTCGCCAGCACTCGCTGGTCGTTAGTCGACGGTCGTTCGGGGAACAACCCGAACGACGAATCGCAAACTGCGGCCAGGTTTTGCTAGCGACAATCGACCATCGACCACCGACTTATCTCATGCCCATTCCACACCACGAAGTAACCCACACCAATCCCCAACTCGTCCGCGGCATCGGCCTCGGCTCCGCCACTGCGCTGAACATGATAGACATGATCGGCGTCGGGCCGTTCATTACCATCCCTCTGATCGTCACCGCCATGGGTGGTCCGCAGGCAATGCTAGGCTGGATTCTTGGCGCATTGCTAGCCATCTGCGATGGCCTGGTCTGGGCAGAACTAGGCGCGGCATTGCCCGGCTCCGGCGGTTCCTACCGTTACCTGAAAGAAATCTACGGACCGCAAAAACTCGGCCGCCTCGTTTCTTTTTTATTTATCTGGCAACTGTCATTCAGCGCGCCGCTCTCCATCGCCTCAGGCGCCATCGGCCTCTCGCAATACGCCGCCTTTTTCTGGCCCAGCCTCGAACACGTCTGGTCCTCCCGCTCCTGGAGCCTAAACCTCCCGCTCATTGGACCGCTCCAACTATCCTGGGTAGCGATGCCAGCGACCTTCCTAGCCATCGGCGTGTGCGCCCTCACCGCATTCCTTCTTTACCGGCGCATCACCGCCATCTCGCGCCTCACCAACGTACTCTGGGCCGGAGTCATGGCCACCATCGGATGGATCATCTTCACCGGCCTCACCCATTTCAACGCCCATCAGGCATTCGATCTACCGCCCGGCGCATTTTCCTTTTCGCGCGACTTTTTTCATGGACTCGGCGGTGCCATGCTGATCGCCTCCTATGACATTGGCGGCTACTACAACGTCTGTTTTCTCGGCGACGAAGTCAAGGATCCCGGCAAAAATATTCCGCGGGCGCTGTTGCTATCCATTCTCGCCGTCGCGAGTCTTTATATCGTAATGAATATCAGCATTCTCGGTGTCATCCCGTGGCGCGAACTGGTGCAGTCCGGCACGTCAGATACTAAGCTCTACATCGTCTCGACCATGATGCAGCGCGTCTACGGCCACGGCGCCGCTTCGCTTATTTCTGTGCTCGTAATGTGGACCGCCTTCGCTTCCGTATTCTCGCTGACCCTCGGCTATTCGCGTGTGCCCTACGCCGCCGCACTCGATGGCAATTATTTCCGCGCCTTCGCGCGCGTGCATCCCAAGTATCAGTTCCCTTATGTCTCTCTGCTGGCGCTGGCGGGAGTCGCAGCTCTGTTCTGTTTCTTGCGGCTAGCCGACTTGATTGCTGCATTGATCGTAATCCGGATCGTGCTTCAGTTCCTCGTGCAGAGCATCGGAGTCATCGTCCTCCGCATCCGGCGCCCCGACTTGCCCCGGCCATTTCGCATGTGGCTTTACCCGGCTCCCGCTTTGATCGCGGCGGCTAGCTTTACCTTCATTCTGATTTCACGAAAAAATTTCCTCCGCGAGATTCGTTATGCCGGAGTCATTCTGGTAGTTGGCTTGGCGATTTACATGGTCCGCTCATGGCGGCGGAGCGAGTGGCCGTTTCGCGATCAGTTGGTCATTGGTCGCTAGTCGTTCGCTATTCGCAAACGTCAACAAGAATTTTGTTATGGCCGAAATGATCAAAATGCCGCTCGAGTCGCTCACGGGGAGGCGTTCGCGGTCGCCTTGGGCCCCGCTCGGCGAGCCGCTATTTCGGTCGCTCTGGATCGCATCGGTCATTTCTTATGTCGGCACCTGGATGCAGAACGTGGGTGCGGGCTGGGAGATGACGCAGATGACGACGAATCCGCTGATGATTGGGTTGGTGCAGGCTGCGGGCGCGCTGCCAGTATTCCTCGTGATCCTCCCTGCGGGCGCGCTGGCAGACATTGTCGACCGGCGACGATTCCTTTTGCTCACCCAGGGATGGATGGTGCTGGCAGCCGCCGCGCTCGGCATCTTGACGCTCACCAGTTGCGTCGGGCCATGGGTCCTGTTGCTGTTCACCTTCCTGTTGGGACTGGGGGCGGTGATGAATGATCCGGCATGGCAAGCCATCACACCGGAACTGGTTCCGGCAAGGCAACACGCGGCGGCCGTGTCGCTTAATTCGGCTGGATTCAACGTTGCCAGAGCGGTCGGACCCGCACTCGGCGGAGTGATTGTCGCCGCCGTCGGATGCGGCACGACATTTTTGCTCAACGCGTTTTCCTTCCTCGGAGTCATTTTGTTTCTCTATCGCTGGAAGCGGCCAGTCGCGGTCCGACCGAAAAACCGGCGCCTATGGCCCGCCATAGGCGAAGGCTTCACCTACGTGCGCGAAAGTGGACTGGCAAAATCAGTTCTCCTCCGCACCGGAACCTTCAGCCTCGCCGCCGTTGCCCTTTTAGCCCTGCTGCCAATCATCGCCCTTCCCTACGGCGCAAGCGGATACGGTGTGCTGCTCGGCTGTTTTGGCTTGGGCGCACTGCTCGGAGCATTAGCGCTTCCGCGCCTTCGCGAAAAGCTTTCGGTCGATGGCGTAGTCGGCGCCGCCATCCTGATCTTCGCCGGCATGACCTTCGCTGCCGGACGCGCCGAGAACTTCATTCTCCTATGCACGCTCATGCTCATAGCAGGCGCCGCCTGGATTGGAATTCTGGCGTGCTTGAACGTGGCGGCACAAACCATGTGTCCCGCTTATATTCGCGCTCGTGCCCTCTCGTTCTACCTCCTGGTTTTACAAGGAGGGATGGCAGTGGGAGCAGCGCTATGGGGCGCGGTGGCGAAAAGAGTTGGGGTTCCAAATGCGCTCGGCGCGGCAGCTATGATGTTAGCGCTCGGGGTATTCGCCCTGCGCGGCCATCGCATCACCGCAAGCGAACTAGACCTGGCGCCCGCAGTAGTGAGAGATTGATGCAGCACTTAACTTTCCCTGGAGGCAATATGAAAACGATCATCGCGAGCCTGCTGGCCGCGTTAGCCTTTTGCAGCGTCGGACTAACCGAATCGCAGGCGCAAACGCCAACCAACGCCGAAAAGAAAACCATCAGCCAGGTTGTCGACAGTGCGACCAAAAGAGTGGAACACGATTTTGTTCCCGCCGCCGAAGCCATGCCCGAGGATAAATACAGCTTCGCCCCGACCAACGGCGAGTTTAAAGGCGTTCGCACATTCGCCGAACAAATTAAACACGTCGCCGCCACCAACTACCTGGTTGCGTCCTTGATTCTCGGCGAAAAGCCACCCGTCGAAATTAACGACGAAAAAGGCCCCGATAGCGTGAAGTCTAAGGCCGAAATCCTAAAATATCTGAAAGACTCTTACGCCTATGCGCACAAGGCGGTCGCGACCATTACCGAGGCGAATCTCGTGGAACCGGTTCCCAGTTTTGACGGCAAATCAACAACCACGCGACTCAGCCTGGCCATGCTCTTCGCGTGGCACGGTTACGATCACTATGGACAGATGGTGGAGTATCTGCGCCTGAATGGCATCGTGCCTCCGGCCAGCCGTAAGTAGAGGAACTACTTTTTCGCCGACCCGTGGTGCTTGCGCCAGTCTGCGCCATCGCGTCCACCATGCTGCGCGATCTCAGTGAGGATAATTTCGGCGGTGAGACGGCGCTTGGCAAGATGAGCAACGATTCTCTGCTTCGCCCGTTTGGTTGGCACCTTCGGATCGAGAAACACCAGCACCGACGGCCCCGCTCCACTCAGAGCCGCGCCCAGCACGCCCGATTCTCCGGTCAACTCCTTCAACGCCGGCAGCAACGGACAGAGCGGCGCGCGGTAAGGCTGGTGTATGCGGTCCTCAAGCGCCGATGAAAGCAAATCCGGCCGATCCTGCGTGAAGGCCGCCAGCAGCAGCATCGCATTCTGAATGTTGGTCGTGACATCGGCGCGGGAATACTGAAACGGCAGCACGCGCCGCGCCTGCTCCGTCGAAAGCGGCGCATCCGGAACCGCCAGCAGCAGCGGCCACTTCCCTTTCGGCTTCACTTCCACCACCTGCGCCTGCACCTGATTCGCCATCCGCGCCACCGTCAGCGCGCCCATCCAGCAAGCCGAAGCATTATCCGGATGCTGCTCGCGCATCGAAGCCTCGCCAACAATCCGATCATCCTTCCAGCGCAAATGCCCAAAGTGCACCGCCAGCGCAATTCCCGCCAGCCGCGCCGCAGCCGACGATCCACATCCTCTGCCGATCGGAATTTCGTTTTCAATATGTATGCGCAGCGGTGCGATCTTGCGATTCTCCGATTCGAGCACCTCACAATAAGTCGTGACGATGAGATGGTTCTCCATCCGGCTGCAGATTTGCGCATCGCGCCCCTCCGCGGTCACAAAGAAATCAGGGGCGCGCTCAGCGCGCAAGCGCAGATGGAAATCGAGGGCAAGAGCCGCCGCGTCAAACGCCGGACCCAGATTAGCGGAAGTCGCCGGCAGCGCCAGCCGCAACGATCGGTCTAAAGATGCAGGACGTGAAGGCATAGTTTGAGAGCAAATTCCGCGGCGACCAAATTCGGCCGAAACAATAGAAATGGAAGGCGTTAGCTCGATTCTGCTCAATCAGAATCGCTAACCGTCGCGACGGAGGTTGAACTGTGTTTTATACACGAGTTTGCGGCAGAGTGCTACGAATTTCTGCGGAATTATGCCTTTGGCAAACCCACAGCTTAATCGTCCGGCGGATTTTTCGCTGGTAATAGCTGGCGGAAGAAATATAAGCCAGCAATGATGGCACGGAGGTAGAGGATGACCTGCGGGTCGTCAACGGGCCCACCCGACAGCAGAGCCAGTCCACTGGCGCCTATCAATAAATGGGTGATACCAAGTCCGAGCATGTCATTGCGCCCTTCGGCGTCAACTTCTCTCGGCCGCGTCGAGGACCGCGATAACAGCGCCTAGATTTGCATCGAGCACGAGCGGGGCCCGCTGCAAAGATTTCGTCTGCGCATTTTCTGTTTCGCCCGGAGCCCCGCCAAGCAAATCCCCACGATGAAACTTGATCGTAAAATCCGGATCCTTAAGCAAGTGTCCCGTCAAAATCAAAACAACCGATTCCCCCGCCTGAACAAATCCGCGTTGCCGCAGCTTCTTCAACCCAGCCAGCGTCACCGCAGACGCCGGTTCGCATCCAATCCCATCAGCCCCGATCTCAGCTTTAGCGACCGCGATCTCAATCTCGCTAACCTCTCCCACTTCCCCGCCCGTAGCCTGCAACACGCGCAGCGCCTTCTTCCACGACGCCGGATTCCCAATCCGTATCGCTGTAGCCAACGTATCCGCCGTCATAGGCTCAATCTTCTTCCCGCCAAACTCCTTCACGCTCCGATAAAACGGATTCGCCCCCTGCGCCTGAATAATGGAAAGCTTGGGCAGCCGCGAAATCAGCCTCAGCGCATGCATCTCAAGCAGCGCCTTCCCGATCGCCGAACTGTTCCCGAGATTACCTCCCGGCACAATAATATGATCCGGCGGTTCCCATCCCAGTTGCTCCATCAGTTCGATCGCCGCCGTCTTCTGCCCTTCGATGCGATAAGGATTCACCGAATTCAGCAAATACACCGGCTTCTGCCGAACCAGCTCATTCAGTATCCGCACGCATCCATCAAAATCGGTGCGCAGTTGGCAGGTCAGCGCCCCATAGTCGAGCGACTGCGAAAGCTTGCCCCACGAAATTTTCCCATCCGGAATCAGCACCAGGCTGTGCATCCCGCCCCGCGCCGCGTAAGCCGCCATCGACGCCGAAGTATTTCCCGTCGAAGCGCAAGCCACCCACTTAAATTTCTTCTGATGCGCCGACGAAGCCGCAAACGTCATCCCCGTATCCTTGAACGACGCCGTCGGATTCATCCCTTGATGCTTCGCCTGAAGATTCTGAACTCCCGCCACGCGCGCGCACCGAGGCAGGTCATAAAGCGGCGTATTCCCCTCGCGCAAAGTAATGGCATGCTCAGCGGGAATATGCGGAAGCAGTTCTCGAAACCGCCAAACTCCGCTCTGGTCAAGCGCTTCGCGCGAAGTGCGGCGAGCGAGCCATAGCGCCTTCAATACAGCCGGCTCAAAAGCGCCCGCCCCCGGAGCCCATCCCGGAAAAATAAATTCCAGCAGATCGCCGCACGATGTACAGCGAAAATCCGCCGCCGCGGAATCGGGCGTAGCACCGCAAGCGATGCAACGGAGGCGCGCCATCTTCTCCAGATTTTGAATAGTCGGCACTGAACTAGATACATCATACGGACGAACCGCGCAGAACGCAGGTACCGAGAGTTTTTCTTATGAATTCTCACGCGAACTCCGCGGTTAAAATCGCCCCCTTACCGCAAATAATTATTCGTCTTATCAATCCAATCGGCGCGAGGCGGATTAAACACATCAAAGTCCACCGTGTCTTCGAGCGCCTCCGCCGAGTGCGGCATATTGGGAGGAATGGTCAGCACCTCTCCCGAATTCACAACAATCTCCCTGCCGTCGATCTTGAACTTGAGCGCGCCTTCCGCAATAAAAGTAACCTGTTCGTTGGGATGACTGTGTTCCGGCACAAAACATCCCTTCTTCAAAAGAACACGAGCGAGCATGATGTTTTGTCCCACCACAAAGTGCAGCCCCAGCAAAGGATTCAGCGCTTCGACCGCAACCGAACTCCACGCAACGTGGCGCAGCTCACCCTTGCGTGGCTTGCCTTTCTGCACAGTGCCTTGCAGCGCGACCTTACCGGTTGCACGCGCACCTGGTGCAGTTGCCTTCTTCGGTGCACCCGATGTCTTCCGCGCACCCGATTTCAGTTTTTTCTTTTTCACAAAATATCTCCCCTCAAAAAATCACAACCCTTTATAAAGCCCGCCGTCGACCAGCACCGTCTGTCCAGTGATATAAGAAGCACGCTCGCAGGCCAGCCAGACAATCGTATCGGCAAGCTCGCGCGGTTCGCCTAACCGTTTCAGTGCAGTATCCGCGGCCCATCCGTCGAATATTTCTTTCTCGCTTTTGCCCAAGCCGGCAGAGCGCGAGCGCGCCAACTCCTTCAACCGGTCGGTGGCGGTAAATCCCGGACCAACATTGTTGACCAGGATGCCGTCTTTGCCGAATTCATTGGCCAGACTCTTCACCAACCCCACCACCGCCGCCCGCACCGCATTCGAATACACCAGATCGGCCACCGGCTGCTTCGTAGTAATCGACGTGACCGTAATAATACGTCCCCATTTTTTCTTCTGCATATGCGGAATAACCTCATGCGCAAAATAAACCGTGCTCATGAAGTTGACCTCCACCGCCCGCTTCCACTCCTCAATCGTCGTCGCCAGAAATCCCTTGGCCGGAGGCCCTCCCGCATTGGTCACGCAAATATCGACGCTGCCAAATGTCCCCACAACCGAGTTGACGAAATCGCGCACCGCGCCAGCCTCCGCAACATCGAAGGCCTCGGCGAGCACCTCCGCCCTGTATTCGTTGCGAATCCTCTCCGCGACCGCATGAATCGCTTCCCGGTTCCGCGCGCAAATTGCCAATCGGCAACCTTCCGCGGCAAAAGCCTCCGCCGTCGCGCGCCCAATCCCCTGGCTCGACGCCGCCACAATAGCGACGCGATTTCTGAGTCCTGTTTCCATAGCCGCGCCATTATAAAGTAGCGCCGCCGTCCCGGCAGCCGTCGTGGGGGCGTCTTGTCCGCACCTGCCCGCACTGCAGCCGCAAGCAAGTCGCCGGCGCTAGAGGCTTCACTGCTTCGCTTAATTATCAATCGCAGCAACGCAGCTTGCCGCGTCCGCGAACGGCAGGTAATCTTAAGTAATTCCAGCTTTATCTCGATCGTTTAACCAGGATCGTTTAACAAGGATTGTTTAACAACGATCGATGAACAAGGATCAATATGGCAGCCGCTCGTTACATCTGGATTGACGATTCTCTCCGACCCGCCAGCGAAGGCGTGGTTCCCTTCATCAGCGCCGGGATGCAATTCGGCTTCAGCGTCTTCGAAGGCATTCGCTGCTACTCCACCGACCACGGCCCCGCCGTCTTCCGTATGAACGAGCACGTCGAGCGCCTGTTCGACTCCGCTCACATCATCGGATTCCGCGACCTGCCCGTCACCGCCGACCAGGTGAAGGCTGCCATCAATCAGACGATTGCCGCCAACGAGTATTCCGCGTGCTACATCCGTCCCATGATTTACCTGGACGGCGCCATGATGATGACCGTCGAGTCCGGCCAGCCGCGCTTCGTAGTCGCCGTATGGGAGTGGAAGAATTTCCTAGGCGCCGAAGCGAGGGAACGCGGCATCCGCGCCAACATTGCCTCCTTCACTCGCCTGCATCCCAACATCATGATGACCAAAGCCAAAGTCGCGGGAAATTATGTGAGCTCGATTCTGGCGAAAACCGAATCCCATCGCGCCGGATTCGACGAAGCCATCATGCTCGGTCCCGACGGCTACGTCGCCGAGTGTACTGGCGAGAATTTATTTATAGTTCGTAATAAAGACCGCGGTAACAACGGCAAGAAGACTATCTCCACCACCCCGCGCGCCGGCATCCTCGAAGGCATCACTCGCGACAGCCTCATCACCCTAGCCGACGATTTGGGCTACTCCGTCGTAGAAGAGCCCATCTCCCGCGATCAGCTCTACATCGCCGACGAAGTTTTCGTCTGCGGCACCGCCGCCGAAGTCGTCGCTCTGCGCGAAATCGATTTCCGCACTATCGGCGACGGCAAAGCGGGCCCAGTCACTCGCGCCCTGCAACATGAATTCGACAAACTGGTAAACGGCCGCCACGCGAGATCCGCCGAGTGGCTGGCGCCCGTGCCCGCGCTGAATGCCGCAGCCGTGCAAAGCTAGCTGCCCGATTCGCCGAGGAGAAGGACATGAAAAAGCACAAATTCCGCCAGGAAACCGAAGCCGTCCGCGGCGCCAGCAGCCTAGCCAAAAAGAACGGTCCGCTCGCCACGCCGATCTATCAGACTTCGACTTTCGAAGTCGCCGATATGCAGGAGCAGTTGCGCGTCACGCCGACCGACAGCTTCTACACGCGCTACGGCAATCCCACCAACACCGTCGCCGAGAATGCCATCGCCCAACTCGAAGGCACCGATGCCGCGCTCCTGTTCTCTTCCGGCATGGCCGCGATCACCACATCCATTCTCTCGCTCGTAAAAGCCGGAGACCACATCGTCGCCCAGCGCGACATCTACGGCGGCGTAACCAAATTTCTATCGCAGTGGCTGCCCAAGCTCGGAGTCGAAACCACTTTCGTCGACACCAACGACATCGCGCAGCACGAACGCGCCATCCGTCCCAACACAAAAATTCTCCACATCGAATCGCCGACCAATCCCACCGTGCGCGTAGTCGATCTCGAAAAAATTGCCGCCCTCGCGCGCAAGCACAACCTAATCTCAACCATCGATTCCACCTTTGCCACGCCCATCAATTGCCGTCCCGCCGAATGGGGCATCGATCTGGTTCTTCATTCCGGTACCAAATACTTTGCCGGACACTCCGACCTCATCTGCGGAATAGCCACCGGCCGTCGCGAGTTGATCGAGCAGATCCACCAAACTCGCAACACGCTCGGCTGCTGCCTCGATCCTCACGCCGCCTTTCTTCTACTGCGCGGAATCAAGACCCTCGCCGTCCGCGTCGAACGCCAGAATCAAAGCGCTCTCCGTGTCGCCGAATTCCTCAGCCAGCATCCGAAAGTGGCACGGGTGCACTATCCCTTCCTCAAAGATCACCCCGACTACGCCATCGCAAAGAAGCAAATGGCAGGCGCGGCCGGCGTCCTGAGCTTTGAAGTCGAAGGCACCGGAGCCGATGCCTGCCGCGTCGCTGAGTCTCTCAATCTTTTTACCCTCGCCCCCAGCCTCGGCGGAGTCGATTCGCTCGTCACCATCCCCGTCATCACCTCGCACGCCATGATCGCGCCCGAACTCCGCCAGAAAATGGGCGTGACCGATCAGATGATCCGCATCTCCGTCGGCCTCGAACACGTAGATGACCTGGTCGCCGATCTGGATAAGGGGCTGGCAATCTTAACCAGTGCACGGAAAGAGGCTGTGGTAGCAGACTAAGACCGCGCTCTCGTAATTGAGATTCAATGGATGAAAAAGAAGTAAGCGAGCTGTTCAAACCCGCTTAGCTCGTAGCCAATGCATCAGAATGTAAATCTCGATCCAAACTGAAATTGCCGCGGTGTGTTAGAAGTCGTCGTGATCTGCCCGAACTCGTCTCCAGTCGGGCCAGTCGTCCACCCGCTACTTGCGGTGGGCACATTCGGCGCCGAAAACTGTGGCCGATTCGCGACGTTATAAGACGAAATATCAAAGCGAATATCCCGCTTTTCGCCTAATTTGAAAGTCTTGGAGAACGTAAGATCCAGATTGTTGGCTCCCATTGTGCGCAGATGATCAAGATACGCCGGCGCACTTCCCGGAATAAACTGGTTGCCCCCGCCGCCGTTTTCGGTTCCCGGCACGGCGAAGCAGTTGGGTAAGAACCAAACCGCTGCCGTACGCGGCGCGCCCTTGCTGGGGTCGCAAGTCAGATCGGCCCGCTGATTGAGGTATTGATTATCCCCTACGTACGGCGAAGCAATGGGAATACCGGAGCTGAGGTAGAAGATCCCGTCGACGGTCCAGTTGCCGAGAATGGCATTCGATACTCCGTTCAGATTCAGCGCTCTGCCCTTGCCCACGGGGAGGTCGTATGACGCCTGCCAGGTGAATTGATACTTCACGTCCTGCGGGCTGACCGAATGCTCGTAACTTAAATTCCGCCAGTCCTGAACCGACCCAAGATGAAAACCGACAAAACTCAGGGGAGGATTGCCGTCGTCCGTAATCAGTTTGCCCCAGGTAAATGAGGCGAGCGTGGTGAAGTGATTGGTCAAGCGCTTCTGCACCTTCGCCTGCAGAGAGCTGTACTCGGAATCTCCGCCGGGATAGCCATTCACTTCGACGCCGTTGGTTTGGCCAGTTATGCTGATGGAGCCGCTGTTGAATTGCGGGTAGGGCTCCGCCGCGATGAACTGTGTCGGACACGCGGGAAGACCGTTTATACACGCAGGGGTATTCCCGAGCTGATTGATCTGGCTCAGCGTAAGCTGGTTCAGATCGACCACAGGATTGCCAAACGGAAGGAACAGCCCCCGGCTGCCCACATAGGCGGCGCTGAGAACGATCTGGTGTGGAAGTTCATACTCCAGGTCGAAGTTGAAGTTATAGGTTACCGTCGTACGCTGCGAGTGCAGCACCGTGTTCAGATTCGAGCCAAGGTTCGTGAGCAATCCATTCGGTTGCAATTGCGATGGTGGAAGCAAACCCGCTCCCACATCCACCGGAAACGGATTGCTCAGCGAATAATCGCCCGTGATACTACTGACATTCCCCGCGACATTGGCGCCGCACTGGGCAGTACCGTTGAATACCGTGTTACCGTCAGAGTTAAGACAGGTGCCATTCCAGTTGTTGCTTGTGGAGTATCCATCGCTGTCCTGCAACGAACCGCTGACCATGTGCACGCTCGGTCCATAGTAAAAGCCGGCGCCGCCGCGGACTACGAAGTGCTTCCTCGCCTCCCAGGCAAAACCCAACCGCGGGGCGAAGTTCGTCCAATTGGTGGTAAACGGAGAGCGGTTGCCGCCAGTGACGAATACTTCACCACCAGTGAAACTGCCCCCACCAAAGTTACCCACCGGAGGTGATGAACCCACTGCGGTCGGATCAAAATACTCCAGCCGGTTATGGCGCTCCGTCTTGCCGCCGAAGATGTCCCAGCGAAGCCCCGCAGTAATAGTGAGATTATGGCTAATGTGGTAGGTGTCCTGGCCGAAAGCCGCATAATAGGGACTCGCGACCGCGGAAAAAAGATCTTGCGTGAAATTTACCGATTCGTTGCCCGGGATACTCCCCATGCCCAGCAGGAACGAAGCGAAATCGCTACCTCCCA
Source organism: Terriglobales bacterium (assembly GCA_036513715.1). GTDB lineage: Bacteria > Acidobacteriota > Terriglobia > Terriglobales > Acidobacteriaceae > Acidiflorens. The sequence goes on along the minus strand of DATBYM010000060.1, from coordinate 24,145 downwards.
CGGTCGTTCCGGACGCCGGTGTAGTCTGCTGGTCGGTAGCCGAGATATCGAAGTAGTACCAGCCCGAGGGTGCGGGCGGCTGGCCCACATTCAAGAACCGTTTCATATACTCCCCGCCGAAGCTCAGTTCGTGCTTACCCATCACCTTCGTGAGCGTTGCGCTGGCGTCGTGGTTCATGCTGGCATAAATAAAGGTGTTGTAGTTCGCCGTGCCGCCGACGCCGTCAGAGGTGCCATTGGGCGCGTTTACATCCGTAAAGAAGGCGATGGGGAGGGTTTTGAACACCTGCGCCGCAGCCAGCGACGCCGGAAATCCTAGCGTCGTGATGTCAAAGCCATTCTGCTGCGGATCGCCGCCCTGATTTTCATAGTGCCGCGTAAATGAGTAGCGCAGCTGCAGGACGGTAGTGGGATTTATGGTGTAGTCGTCCCCGATGATGAAGTTGCGCGCATTGGTGATGTTCTGGGCATAGTCCGGGTCCCAATCGTTGCCGAAAGCATTGACCCCGGCGGTCGACAGCCGGGCAAAAGAGAAGCGGGAGAAGAGGCGCTGCCGTTCGCTCCTATAGTAGTCCAGGCGAACGTCGAATCTCTGCGCGGTTGTGGGGTCCAGGCCAGGAAGCTGAAAATTGCCTATATGGTTTCCCGTGTCGGCATCGCAACTCGAGGGATTGGGATAGTTGCACTTGGGGAAATGGGATAGCATAGCCACCGCGGTCGGGCTGAGGGTGAGGCCGGGATAGCTGGTAAGTACGTTGTGCGTCGGAAACTCAACCCGATTTCCGCTACTATCATCGGCAGCGAGCGGGTTATAGATCGTAGCGACATCATTTGAAAAATCGCCGTTCCGCTCCGCCGTGGTGGGAACCGTAAACTGCGCAGAATTATCAAAGAGTTTTTCTTGCGTAGCCTCATAATCCCCAAAGAAAAACAGCTTGTCGCGCTTGATGGGACCGCCGATGGCACCACCTTCCTGGTAGCGATGAAAGCTCGGCGATTCATTAGGCGTCCCCGCCAATAGCTGGCCTTGCTTGTTAAAGTATTCGTTGGCCGCCAGAATATCCGGGCGCAGAACCACGAAGGCATCGCCATGAAATTGGTTGCCGCCTGATTTGCTGACCAGGCTGATGACTCCCGCAGCGCCGCTCTGATAAGAGGCCGGAGTGCCCTGGGTTTCGACCCGGAACTCTTCCACCCCATCCTCTGGAATCTCCATGGCCGGAAGGATGGCGGAAATATTGTTTTCAGCAACACCAAGCGGGCTGCCGTCGAGCATGTAGTAAACCGATCCCTGAATCGCGCCGTTGATGGTGTACGACGACACATCGATCCCCGGGCGTCCGCTCGATATGTTGATGATGGCCTGCGAAGTTGAGGAGTTAGGCGCTCCATTCGCCGGGGTCACGCCGGCGCTGAGTTGGACCAAATCATAAACGTTGCGCGTGAGCAACGGGACGCGATCAATGGTAGCTGAATCAATTAACTGGCCTACAGTGGAGTTGCTCGTATCCACTAGTTCTGGTGTGCCTGTCACCTCAACCGTTTCGGTCATGCTGCCAACTGGCAGGGCGATATTAACCGTGGTGACTTGATCCACGCTTACCGAAACATCGTTCCGAGCAACGTTTTCAAACCCCTTTTGGCTGGCCGTGACCGCATAGAGGCCAGGGTTCAGCGAGACAAAGCTGTACAAGCCCGCGTCGCTGGTAACGGTTTGCTGCGCGACTCCGGTCGCCTGGTTGAGTGCCGTGACTTTGGCGCCCTTGACGATCGCCCCCGAAGCATCGGAGACCAGGCCGCTGATGCTGCCCCTGCCGGCCTGGGCCAGCGCTACAGAACCAACGCACAGGAAGACAATACAAACCGCAAGAAAATTCCGTGCCGTCTTGACCATTGCATTTCTGCTGTTCATGAATACGCTCCCGTTTTTATGCAACGCTCGATCTTTGTTGCCATCCAGATTTCTTCCCGTACTTTCCGCCTCATAGCAGAAAATGGCAAAATGCCCTTATTAAAACGTATCAATAGTGCTTGGATGAGGCATCGTCCGTCAAGAGAAAAGCAGGGCCTATCCCGCGGGAGGCTTACTTAACGCTGCGCGTCGATTCGCGGACAATCAGCTCGGGCACCATGCGGCGGTGAATGGCCGGGGTCGGCTTCTTTTCGAGCGTGGCATGAATGGCTTCGAGCACAAGCGTGGCGGCAGCCGTGCCCATAACTTCCATAGGCTGGCGCACAGTCGTCAGCGCCGGCGAATAAATGGCCGCCGGTGCCACGTCGTCAAATCCGACGACCGAACATTGATCGGGAACGCGAATCCCGGCTTTCGCTAGCGCCCGAATCGCGCCGAACGCCGTCATGTCATCAAAGGCCATCAGCGCCGTGAAAGGATGTCGCCGGTGCAACAGCTCCTCCGTCAATTTATATCCGACCTCGAAACTTGAGAACGGATCGCCCGACTCCGGCAAATCAACCACCAGTCGCGAGTCGAGTTTCAGGTTGCACTCGCGCGCCGCCGCCCGCACTCCGCGCCACCGCGGCTCGGTGTCCGAAAGCGCGCGCGGCCCGCGGATAAATGCGATCTTGCGATGTCCCAGCGAATACAAATGTTCGAACGCCGCTCGTGCTCCCAGATTATTGTCGACAATCACCGAGCTAATGCTGTCATTGCCCAACTCGCGTCCCACAATCGCCGTCGGAATATTGTTCTTCTCCAGATCGGCGAGCACATCGATGTCAACGAATAGCCAGTTCGCGAGCACCACCAGCCCCTCAATGCGGCGATCCAGCAACATTTCCAGATAGCGCTCAAACCGGCTGCGCTCGTTGTGTACATCCGTGAGAATCGGAAGAAACGACGACTGATAGAGCGTGTTCTCGATGCCGCGCAACACCAGCGTGCAATAAGGGTCGGTCATGTCGAAAACCATGACGCCGACCGTATGGCTGCGCCGTCCCCGCAGCGAGCGCGCAAATAAATTAGGACGATAACCAAGTTGCGACGCCGCCCGCTGGATTCGCCCTTTGGTCGTGTCGGGAATGTATCGCGCCAGCGGCGCATTATTCAGCACGATCGAAACCGTGGCCGAAGAAAATCCGCTGCGCTCGGCAACGTCGCGAATCGTAACCGCGGCCGACTTTTTGCGCGAAGCTTCCGGCACACGCCGTGATTTCGGCGTCGCGGCAGGCTTCGAATCAGAATCCATGATTTCCTTGAATAGACGAGTCTTGCAGGCGGACACTACAGGACGACGAATCGAGTGTCAAGCGGTTGGGAAATTAACAGGAGAGAACAAATCAGCGCCCCTGCACGCACTCCATAATCTCAGCTTCGCTAAGCGTATGATCGCTCGCCTTGGCGCACTTATAGATGCGCTCGACAACCTCGTCGTTCGCGGCCAGCCCGCGATGTTCCAGCCAGAAAAGCACATTCGATTTTCCGCTCATCGGCCCAATATCGATAACCTGCTCGAGGCCAAAGTAATGCGAAGGCACGCCGGAATACACCGCGTTCGCCAGCTCAATATCCTTCTTCTTATAAGCCTTAATCACCGCCGCGGCATGAACGCCCGTCGCCGTGCGAAACGCATCCTCGCCCACCACCGGATAGTTCGCCGGAATCGGCACGCCAGTCGCGACCGACACGGCCTCACAATATTGCTTGAGTTTCGTCAAATCCTGCTGATCCCAAGGCGCAATGCCCATCAGCTTGAGATTGACCAGCATCTGATCCATCGGCGTGTTTCCGACGCGTTCCCCAATCCCTAGCGCCGTTGCATGCACGCAATCCGCCCCCGCCGTCAGCGCCGCCATCGAGTTGGCAATCGCCAATCCCCGATCGCAATGTCCATGCCATTCGACACGAATTTTGTCGCTGCTCGGCTTAACCACCTCGTCGATCACAAATTTAACCAGCGAGCCCGCACCCGTCGGCGTGGCGTGTCCCGCCGTATCGCAAATCACAAGCGCCCGCGCTCCACAGGTAATCGCCGTTGAGTAGAGCTGCTTCACCGTCTCCGGATCGCACCGCGTCGTGTCTTCCGTGACGTACATCACTTCAAGCCCCAGCGAGACCGCATATTTGACGGCCTTCTCGGTGGTTTGAAGAAGAAACTCGCCGTCCCACCCTTCGGCATATCGCCGGATCGGGCTCGATCCAATAAATGCCGCCACCTCGATCGGCAAGCCCGTCTTCTGCACGATCTCAGCAATCGGCCGAATATCGTTCTCGTGCGTACGGGCGGCGCAGTACGCCGTAATCTTCATCTTATTGGCAACAATTTCCCGCGCCAGCGCCGTCACCTGCTCCACCGCACGCGCACCCGCTCCCGGAAGCCCAAGGTCAAGCGTGTTGATGCCTAGCGCCTCCATCAAGTGCAGAATCTCAAGCTTCTGCTCAATCGAAGGATCGCGCACCGAAGGCGATTGCAACCCATCCCGCAAAGTCTCATCCGTCAGCCGCACCGCTTTCGACGGACGCCACTGTTCCGCAGCCGGAAGATTCCAGTCGTAAATAAGTTCAGAGGTATTCACAATAATCCAGGTGACAGGTATCAGTTGTCAGGTGACAGCCCCGCAGGTGACAGGGGAGTCGCAAGACCCGTTCCGGCCTTTCCTGTCACCCGTGACCTGACTCGTACCTGTGCCCTTCACTTCCCTTCCTTCGCCGGCACTGCAAATCCAAACACCGACAACTGCCCCGGGCCCGCCACGTTCATCCCACGTGCATCCTCAGGATTCGGCAGATACAGCGTCCGGCAAAATTCGCAACGATACACTTCCGCATCCACTCCCCACGCTTTCTCCACGCACCCGCACTCCTGCTCCAGCACGTCGGCCGTATAGAACCAGCGCTTCAGATGCCCGCCGCAAAACTTTCCCTTCTCGTTTTTCTCGTTGCAGGCCCGCTGCCCCGGTTTCTTGACCTTAACTTTGTGATGAGGAAGTTGCGGGACCGTGTCCATGCCCTGAGTCGCCGTATCGCCCGAAGCCATCGAATCTCCTGAGCGACCTTCACCCGCCGCCCTTCGCTATTTTACTCAGGCCCAGCCTCGGGACCAAACAAGGCCACAAACGGCAACGCTTGGAATGTAATCGCCAGTTAACAACACGGAATTTGAGACTCCGCCATTCTTCAGATCGCAACCATCACCAAAATCCCAACTCTTGACAATATCTCACATTAGACATAGTCTAAAAACTCAATGAACGCCGAGGCAATTAAACGGGCCTTCGATGGCAGCGGATTGCGTTGCACTCCGCAGCGCTACGCCGTGATGGCGTTCTTGCTGGAACACAACCGGCATCCCACGGCTGCGGAAATCTCCGAAGCCGTCAATCGCGTCGATCCCCGCTCTTCCAGGGCCACGACTTACAACAATCTGCGGGACCTGGTGAAGGCGGGCTTGGTGCGTGAAGTGGCCATCGAGGGCCGCGCCGCGCGCTTCGATGCAAAAGGCATGCAGCATCACCACTTCATCTGCGACCGCTGCGGCAATGTTGAGGATATTAAATGGTATGACGTGCCCCGACCTGGCCCGGGCTCCCTCGGTAAGCGGGTTCTTCGCGAATGCGAACTCATCTTCCGGGGACTCTGCACGAAGTGCGCTCCGCGGCGCGCTTCCCGTTAACTATGGAGATGTGTGGATACGTTTTAGACAATCAAGCAAGCAAGCGCATAGACAGCTAATTTTGTGCGAACCGCCGTCGGTTCGTAGTCATCCATAGTATTTGAACTCATTCAAAGGAAAAACAAATGGAAAATCCGACGCATATGGAAAACACACTTGCCTCTTCCTCGGGGACTGTTTCCCCCGAGAATCAGAGCAAAAAACAGCCGCCCGAATCCAAGTGCCCCTTCCACCACGGAGCTTCCGCTCCCACCAACCGCGACTGGTGGCCCAATCAAGTGGACGTTCAGCTTCTCCACCAGCACTCCAACCTCTCCGACCCCATGGGCGAGGAGTTCGACTACGCCAAGGAATTCAAGAGCCTCGACCTCAACGCCGTGATCAAAGACCTTCATGCCCTCATGACCGACTCGCAGGATTGGTGGCCGGCCGACTTCGGCCACTACGGAGGCCTCTTCATCCGCATGGCGTGGCACAGTGCAGGCACCTACCGCATCGGCGATGGCCGCGGCGGCGCCGGAGCCGGCCAGCAACGCTTCGCGCCGCTCAACAGCTGGCCCGACAACGTGAACCTCGATAAGGCGCGCCGCCTGCTGTGGCCGATCAAGCAGAAATACGGCCGCAAAATCTCGTGGGCCGACCTGATGATTCTTGCCGGCAACGTCGCCCTTGAGTCGATGGGCTTCAAGACATTTGGTTTCGGCGGCGGACGCGCGGATGTCTGGGAGCCCGAAGAGCTCAACTGGGGTCCCGAAGGCACGTGGCTGGCGGACGAGCGCTACAGCGGCGATCGTGATCTTCAGAGTCCGCTCGGCGCGGTGCAGATGGGCCTGATCTACGTGAACCCCGAAGGCCCGAACGGAAAGCCGGATCCCGTCGCAGCGGCCAGGGATATTCGCGAAACCTTCCACCGCATGGCCATGAACGACGAAGAAACCGTCGCACTGATTGCCGGAGGTCACACCTTCGGCAAGACCCACGGCGCTGCGATTCCCGCAGACTACGTCGGCCCCGAACCAGAAGCTGCCGACATTCAGGATCAGGGCCTGGGATGGAAGAATAAATTTGGTAAAGGTTTCGGCGCCGACACCATCGGCAGCGGCCTGGAAGTCATCTGGACGCAGACGCCCACCAAGTGGAGCAACCACTTCTTCACCAACTTGTTCAGCTACGACTGGGAACTCACCAAGAGCCCTGCCGGCGCACATCAGTGGACGCCAAGGAATGGCGCGGGTAAAGGCACAGTGCCCGACGCGCACGATCCTTCCAAGCGTCACGCGCCGACCATGCTGACCACGGATCTCTCCTTGCGCTTCGATCCCGCGTACGAAGAAATTTCGCGCCGCTTCTATGAGCATCCAGATCAATTCGCCAACGCCTTTGCCCGCGCGTGGTTCAAGCTGACGCACCGCGACATGGGTCCCATCGTGCGTTATCTCGGCCCGCTCGTTCCGAAGGAGACGCTGCCCTGGCAAGACCCGATCCCCGCTGTCAATCATCCGGTGATCAGTGAGCAGGACGCTACCGCTCTGAAGGCGAAAATCCTCGCCTCCGGCCTCTCCGTTTCTCAGTTGGTCTCGACCGCCTGGGCATCGGCATCAACCTTCCGCGGCTCTGATAAGCGCGGAGGAGCAAACGGCGCGCGCATTCGCCTCGAGCCGCAAAAGGACTGGGAAGTCAACCAGCCCGCTGAACTATCCAAAGTGCTACAGAAACTAGAAGCGATCCAGAAAGACTTCAACGCTTCCCAATCCGGCGGCAAGAAAGTTTCGCTCGCCGACCTGATCGTTCTAGGCGGCGATGCGGCGATCGAGAAAGCCGCGAAGAACGCCGGGTTCGACGTGAAAATCCCCTTCACGCCGGGGCGCATGGACGCGTCACAAGAACAAACCGATGTCGCATCCTTCGAGCCGCTCGAACCAAAAGCCGACGGCTTCCGCAACTATCTCCACGGCAAGCAGCGCCTGTCGCCAGAGGAGCTCTTGGTCGACAAAGCGCAACTACTGAAGCTGACCGCGCCTGAGATGACCGTTCTCGTCGGCGGCCTGCGCGTCCTCGGCGCAAATACCGGGAAGTCCACGCACGGCGTCTTCACCAAACGGCCGGAGACGCTAAGCAACGACTTCTTCGTCAACCTGCTCGACATGAGCACGCAATGGCAGCCCTCCGCGGAGTCCAACGGCTCCGGAGCCATCTACGAAGGCCGCGATCGCAAAACAAACGAAGTCAAGTGGACCGGCACCCGCGTAGACCTGATCTTCGGCTCGCACTCGCAACTGCGTGCCCTAGCGGAAGTCTATGCGTGCACCGACTCCAAGGAGAAGTTTGCCAAAGATTTCGTCGCGGCGTGGACCAAGGTGATGAACCACGATCGCTTCGAAGTCGCCTAACCTTCGCGCAAACCTGACCTCCACACAAAAAAGCGCGGTCAGCCCCCGTTCCTGTTGTTTGGATCGCCAGGAACGGGGGTGGCGCTTTCTGCGGCTCGAGCGGACTGCACCGCGCCGCCGATATATCGCCAGCATAGCCTCGGGTCTTTCCAACCTTATCTCCTGTTCGAGCATCCCTATGAAGCTGTCTTTTGGCGTCTCACAACCGGCACTCGCCATTCCTTGGAGGAACTTGAGATGAAGCTATCGCTAGCAGTCCTGTTCATTAGCGTTTTTGCCCTTTGTTTCGCGGCAGGGCAGAGTAAACCTGGCAGCACAGTTGGCCAGAATTCGGCCTCCACTCAGGGTCAACAGAGTCAGGATCAGCAGATTAACAATGGGCCCGTGGCGGAGTATGTTTCCGATTCGAACTGCACGATCGGATGGTCAACCCGCGTACCCGGGACTATGACGGTGCGCTACGGCACCGACCCTGCCAAGATGACGCAAACGAAAGAGGCGGTGGAGAGCAATGACGGGCGCAATCATCATGTGCGAATCGATGGCCTGACACCCGATACTCGATATTACTTTCGCGTGCTCCATGCTGGTGAAGCGATCAGCGGCATCGGAACCTTTCAGACCGTAGCAGCGGGCGATCCGCCGATCAAGAGCAAGGCCATCATTTCGCAGTAACGCAGTAAGCAGTAAATTGACTGGCTATACCAGCTAGGCCGTTTTAGACTACCGCGTTCGCATGGCGGCCACGGACTTGACGGCCATCGCCTTCAACACCTGTTGGTCCACATCAGCGAGCTTCTTGATGTAGAGGCAACCCTTGCCGGTCGTGTGCTTGCCTAGCTTCGCGAGCAGCGCCTTACAGTCGTCGGGCCCGGTCATGTTGTACAGAACAGTTGCGACCTTACGTGGCGAAAAACCAATGAGTGGCATATCGCCCTCACGTCCACTTTCGTACCGATAGTGGTAGCTGCCAAAGCCGATGATGGATGGCCCCCACATTCGCGGCTTTTCTCCAGCCGCGCTTTGCATCACCTTGACCAGCGCTTTGGCATCTGCGCGCCTCGTGGAGTCCGCGATGGCATCGATAAATGCTGCCACACTTGCACTGGTGGACTTGGTTTTGTTGTCCGCCATTTCTCCTGCCTTTCGCACCCAAGATGTTCGTATCTTCAGAACTCCTTGCGCGGCGCCACCTGATCCGCCCCCACGCGCCCTACCGTAATCTCGGCCACAAAATAATTCTCGCCCTTGATCGCCACACCGGCCATCCGCCGCAACATCGCAATCTGCCCCACGTGCGTAAGCGCATCCGCAATCGGCCCCTGAAACAATTTTTCGGCTGATACTTCTAAAGGCTTGTCCGAAGCCAAATAGTCATCGAACTTTTTCAAGGCCGCAAAAAAACGCTCGCATTCTTTTTCCCACGCCAAAGGCAAGGAATCCTTCCATTCGCGGCGCCCGTCAGCCATGGCAAGCCCCCACTCCATCAAGTCGCCAATGTGCGCCAGAATCCTCGCCGGCGTGCGCGCGGTATCGGACGAACTATAGCCTGCAAAGTCAGGCCCAGCACCGCGTATCGCCTTCGCTCCGCGATACGCAAGCGTAGCCAGTGTGTGCCGCAGAAATACTCGCGAGTCGCTCATAAATCTCCGCACCTCTTTTGATTTTGACTCAGGACAAGTCATTGTTACCGAATAACGCGCCAGTTGTCATCCACTAGACCGATGCGAACCGCCAAGGTCTTCCCTTGTGTGCCCCTGTGCCCCCGTGGTTAGAGATCTCGCCTAAGGCCGCTTTCCCAGTCGGGCCACCGCATTGCCCACCGACCCGCCCCTCTGCTACCGTGATTAGTTTCCTGCGCGCCGTCCGTGTGGGGCGGACACTCTTGTCCGCTGGAAGATCGTAGCAATGCAGAAAGGTGACCGTAATGCCAGCCATCAAATTCCGCGGTGTAGATTTCATCGGCTTCGACACGTTGCTCAACGACGACGAGCGCTTAGTCCGCGACACCGCCCGCCACTTCATCGAAGACAACCTCATCCCCATCATCGAGGAGTGCAACCGCGCCGGCCGCTTCCCCCGTGAACTAGTCAAGCCCATGGCCGACCTCGGATTCTTCGGCGCCTCGCTCCAAGGCTACGGCTGCGCCGGCATGTCCAACGTCGAATACGGCCTCGTCACCCAAGAACTAGAGCGCGGAGATTCCGGCGTCCGCTCCTTCGTCAGCGTGCAATCCGCGCTGGTCATGTATCCCATCTACGCCTTCGGCTCCGACGACCAGAAAAATACCTGGCTCCCCGCCATGCAAAAAGGCGAAAAGCTAGGCTGCTTCGGCTTAACCGAGCCCGACTTCGGATCGAATCCCGGAGGCATGCGCACCCGCGCCAAGAGAGTCGGCAAAGAATACGCCCTCAACGGCGAAAAAATGTGGATCACCTCCGGCACCATCGCCGACGTTGCCGTGATCTGGGCCAAAGTTGAAGACGAAAACGATAAAATTCGCGGCTTCCTGGTCGAGACCGACCGCCCCGGCTTCAAAGCCTCCGACATCCACGGCAAGTGGTCCTTGCGCGCCTCCGTAACCTCAGGCCTCTCGCTACAAGATGTCCACATCCCTGAGTCAAACCTGCTCCCCGGCACCGGAGGACTGAAATCTCCGCTGATGTGCCTCAACCAGGCTCGCTACGGAATCTCCTGGGGAGCCGTAGGCGCCGCCATGGCCTGCTACGACTGCGCCCTGCAATATTCATTACTAAGAAAACAGTTTCGCGATCAGCCCTTAGCCTCCCACCAACTAGTCCAGGAAAAACTAACCTGGATGATCAACGAGATCACCAAAGCACAATTATTAGTCTTGCAAGTAGGCCGCCTGAAAGACGCCGGAAAAGTCGAACACCAGCACATCTCCATGGCAAAACGAAACAACGTCTGGATGGCCCTGGAGTGCGCCCGCCTCTCCAGAGACATCCTCGGAGCCAACGGAGTAGCCGACGACTACCCCATCATGCGCCACCTGATGAATCTAGAATCCGTAAAAACCTACGAAGGCACCCACGACATCCACACCCTGATCATCGGAGCAAGCGTAACCGGGATCGACGCGTTCTAGCGTCCCGTCCCGCAAGGTCGCGGCAAAACTCTCATTGTCATCCTGAGAGTTTTAACTTTTTCGTGTGGATCGGACACTCCTGTCCGCTAAAGCCAACCCCACCGGAATTTCACTCCGTCCAGTTCCCCAAAACAATTGTCATCCTGAGCGATGCGAAGGACCCATGTATTTAGCCACACTGAATGTATCGAGACATTAACCGGCGCGTTATCACCTGCAACCCTGGCCCTTCCATCTCTGCCCCGAAGAGAATATATTTCTTGGTCGCGCATCTAGCTGGAGGAGGCATTCATGGGAACCGAGAGTCCCCAAGCATACCCTAAGAATTTTGGCGAGAACCTCGAAAGCGATCTGGCGCTGGAATTCCTGCGGGTGGTGGAGAATGCCGCCATCGAGTCGGCGCGCACCATGGGCCAGGGAGATCGTCCGCTAAGCGACCAGATGGCCACGGAGGCCATGCGCAAGACCATGGACACCGTCCCCATGCGTGGCACCATCGTGATCGGCGAGGGCGAGCGCGATGACGCGCCCATGCTTTACATCGGCGAGCAGGTCGGCGGCTCGTACCCTGACGGCCGCGACGTTCCGAGCGTCGACATCGCCGTCGATCCCCTCGAAGGCACGAACCTCTGCGCCACCGGAGCCCCCGGCGCGATCACAGTGCTGGCGGCGTCGGAGAAGGGCGGCCTGCTCCATGCTCCCGACTGCTATATGGAGAAGATCGTGGTCGGGCCATCGTGCAAGAACGCCATCGAACTGGACGCGCCCGTCGCCGTCAACCTCAAGAACATCGCGCGGCGGATGCAACGCGGCGTGGACGACTTGGTCATCGTTGTGCTCGACCGTCCGCGGCACGAGAAGCTGATCAGCGATATTCGCAAGGCAGGAGCGCGCATCAAGCTGATCGGCGACGGCGACCTGTCGGCGGGCATCGCGGCCGCAGTGATGGGAACGGGCGTGCACGCGGTCATGGGATCGGGTGGCGCTCCGGAAGGCGTGATTACCGCCGCGGCCATCCGCTGCCTGAACGGATACATGCTCGGTCGACTGGTCGTGGACAGGCCCGAACTGGAAGAACGTATTGCAAAGATGGGTATCAAAGATAAGAAAAGAATCTACGAAGCTGAAGACCTCGCGCCGGGGAAACAGATGATCTTTGGCGCTACTGGAGTGACGGAGGGCGCGCTGCTGAAAGGTGTCCGCTTTTTTGCCGAGGGGACGCGGACCTCGTCGGTGATCCTGACTTTAAAGACGGGGCGGGTGCGGTTCGTTGAGAGCATCCACCTGGATAAGGGGCCGGATGTGAAGGTCCGCTTCTCGTAGGACGGTGCCCATGCCGCCGACTGCGGGAGAGCCTATGTACAAATGTTCCACGTGGAACATTTGTCATGGCATTTTTGTTGGTACAAAGGTGTATGTAGTTGTAAGTCCTTGATAATGCCCGGGGGTCGGCGTGGCTAAATGGACGCTGGCGAGTAGCTATTACGCTGCGGTGGCGAGTAGTTATTACGCTGCGGTTATGAGTAGGGGTCAATTCTACGAACGCGCGTTCGAGGAGCTAGATCGTTCGACTCCTATTTTTGGCGCTTGAGTATTAACGGGCTTGGGTGTAGAGTCCGGCCTTCCGCGAAAGGGACTAAGGAGGTGCGTTATGGGATTTATTGTTTGGATCGTGGTTGGACTGATCGCCGGTTGGCTCGCAGGCCAGGTGATGAAGGGTGGCGGTTACGGCGTAATCGTTGACATCATTCTCGGGATTCTCGGCGGCGTTATCGGCGGCTGGGTGTTCGGGCTGCTGGGAATCTGGCCCGGCGGCGGCATGATCGGCGCAATTATCGTCGCCTTTGTCGGAGCGGTGATCCTGGTTGGAATTACGCGCCTGATAAAAAAGGCCTGATTATTGCTGCTTCTTGCGCATCCAGACGCGCCACGTAATCGGTCCGGCTACCTCATTAGTCATGGGGCGGCCCGCCATCTTGAGGACCAGCTTTATCTGGCCGTGGTGGTAGCCTTCGTGCCAGAGCATGTGCTGGAGCATGAGGATCGGGTGGTCGTAGTGAAGGTCCATGGCCCGGCCTGACTCCACGCTGCCCTTGACCGCGTCCCGCACCGCCTCGGCACTGTCGTTCAGCATCTGCGCGATGCGAGCGGGGTCGCGCTCGACGCCCCACTCTTCCGTGGGCACGCTTCTCGCGAACTCCGGCGCGTCCTCGAAGACAAACACCAGCCGTACATAATGGATGTGTGTGAAAAGCTGCGCAATCGACGGGCTGCCTTGCATCGCCCTGGCATCCAGTCCGCCCTCCGGCAGGGCGCGGAGCAAATTGACGAGGATGGTATTGTTGCGATCCCAGGAGTCGAGCAGAGCCTCAAGCAGACGTTGGTCAGGCGCGTCTAGCATATTCACACCTCGTGTGCGCACGAGAAAATTGCGACTAGTTTCCTATGCTGACACGGGCGGGCACGCAAACTCAACTGTTGGTCCGGCTCGTCCAGGGTCTTGCCAATGACATATTGCGAAACGAAAATGCAATAACTCCCGAGTGGTCGCAAACAGGAAGATATCCGAGACGCCAAACTGGTGGGCGCTCGTCTTAGTTGGTGAAAATCACGATTACATTCATCAACCGGAGCGTGAGCGCCAACGCCGGCTTACACTGCGGAGGCTGTCCCGTCCCTGTTTGCATCGTGGAAGGCCAGCAGCCTAGCCTGTCTCGCGTTTGGCGGAGACAGTGCAATCGAGCTCTCTTCAGCGGTGATTGTTCTGTGGAGGTTCCGCGCCACTGCTGCTCACGAAGAAGCGGAAAAGGGGGCTGCCCGCGTCGCAGGAGCGATACTGTTCGCCCTTGCCGCCTATGTCGCGGTTAGTTCGGCCTTGAATCTGCTGGGGTACAGCAGACCCCAACCTTCACTTGTCGGTGTAGCCATTCTGGTTGCTGCGCTTGCGATCATGCCCTGCTTTGCGAGGGAGAAGCGCCGTTTGTCGGCAGCTGCGGGTAGTGTTGCCTTGCGGGCGGACACCGCACCGTCGGCATGATGCGCCTATCTTTCGTTCATCGCCTTGGCGGGATTGGCGGTTAACGCAGTTTGGCAGATAGCGTGGGCTGATCCCGTTGCGGCTGCGCTCATAATCCCGATGGTTCTGCGACAAGGCTCGCAGGCAATACGAGGCAAACCTTGCGGCTGCTGCTGGAAAGGGAACTCATAGTAAATTCCCTTTCGGCTGCTTCGACTGGTCCGCCTATAGGCCCAGTCGCATGGTGATCAATCTGTGTACGAACCAACCGAGCGCCGGTTCTGCGGTTCGAGCGCGAGATACTCTCGTTGCATTCGGTTCTCGTTTCGGTGTACATTCGAAAAACGGATCGTGGGTAGTGGGCATGCGATTGATCTCGAAACGCGTAGCGTGGCTTTCTCTGATGCTGACATTGTGGTCGGCATTAGCGTTTGCCATGCATCACCATTCGAACGCGGATGAGTCTGCCTCTTGCCAAGTCTGCATCGCGGCGCATTCAGCAGCACCGGTAATCGCTTCCCCCACCCCAAAGCCAATATTCCGTCGCCTGGTGGCATTCCGCCCCCGGGCAGCCGTAGCGAAGCAACGCCTCATAGCCTTCGCCTTGTGTGTCCGCCCGCCTCCAGGCGTCTAAAAAGATCACGTTGCAACTTGAACAGGCCCGGTTCGATTTGCCTTGAACCGTCCTGTGATCTTTTTTGCGCTCTATGCAGTCATTTCTCGGGAGGAATTCATGCTGGCTTCTTACAAGAAGTCGCTTCGGGCGGCTTTTATGGCGGTCTTCTGTTTTGCGCTGGGTCTTCACGCTTATGCGCAGTCGGGCGGTAATTCGGGATCGATCAGCGGTACCGTCGTCGATCCTTCGGGTGCAGTGGTTCCGAACGCGGGCGTTGAGATTCATAACTCTGTCAGCGGCTATGAACGGACGACCACTACAGACGCGAAGGGGAATTTCACTTTCTCGAACGTGCCGTATAACCCGTATCACATGACGGTGACGGCTGAGGGATTCGCTCAAAGTGCGCAGGATGTGGAAATTCGATCGGTGGTGCCCGCCAATGTCAAGGTCGGTCTTCGAGTGACGGGCTCTTCCACCACGGTTTCGGTCGAGGCTAATGGTGGGGATCTGGTGGAGAACGATCCCACTTTCCACTCCGACATTGACAAGAACTTGTTCGACAAACTCCCATTGGAGAGCACGACCTCCGGACTGAGTTCGCTGGTCACTCTCTCCACGCCGGGGATCGCCGCCGATTCCAATGGCCTTTTCCACGGGCTCGGCGATCACGCGGAGAATTCCTTCTCCATCGACGGCCAGCCCATTACCGACCAGCAAAGCAAAGTTTTCTCCAATCAGCTTCCTGTCGAATCGATCCAATCGATGGAAGTTATATCGGGCGCGCCCCCCGCTGAATATGGAGGTAAAACGAGCGTCGTAATCATTGCCACCACGCGCTCGGGCCAGGGCGTTACTACACCTCACGGAAGCATATCTACCTCATACGCGTCATTTGGGACATCCAACGTGACGGCCGATCTCGCTTACGGCGGAAAGAATTGGGGAAACTTTATTTCCGTCAGTGGTTTGAACACGGGCCGGTTCCTCGATCCGCCGGAATTTGCAGTGATTCACGACAAGGGCAACGAGGAAAATCTCTTTGACCGCGTGGACTACCAACTCTCGACCGCCGATTCGATTCACGTGGATTTCGGTTACAGCCGAAGCTGGTTCCAGACGCCGAACTCTCTCGATGCTCAAAACGCGACCGCGTGGAACGGACTAGACGGGGTTCTTCCCGCGGAGGAGAACTACGGCGGAGTGGTGCCTAGCGGGACTCCCACCGGCTTCACCCCAGGAGTCACCGTTGGAGCAAACGACCAACGCTCGAAGATCGGGACCTTTAACATCGCCCCGTCATGGACCCACGTGTTGAATTCGAACACCGTAACCACTCTAGGTGCCTTCGTGCGCCGTGACGACTACAACTACTACCCGAGTAGCGATCCATTCGCCGATCTCGGACCGCCAAGTCTGCAAAGGCAGTCCGTCGGTCAGAACCGCACCCTCACCAATGCGGGAATACGATCCGACATCTCTTACGTGAAGGGTGTGAACAACATCAAGGCTGGGGCCACGTATGAACAAACGTTTCTCAGGGAGAATGACACTGTGGGAATCGTAGATCCGGTCTACAACGCACCCTGCCTAACTCTCAACACTGCAGCGGATCCTAACGTTCCTGTCCCGGGTTTCACCGATCCCTCGCAGTGTGCCGGTTTCGGTTTCGCACCGAACGATCCGACAATTAATCCCAACGCACCGAACAGCGCGTTTTACCCTGCTTTCAATCCGACACTGTTCCCTTATGATCTGACCCGCGGTGGCGGCCTTTTTACCTTTAATGGCCGCACCGACGTGAAGGAACTTGCTCTCTACGTCCGGGACGTGGTTACAACGGGCAACTGGTCTTTGAATCTCGGCATACGCGGCGATCTCTACAACGGCATATCCATCGCGCGCCAGGCCGAGCCGCGTCTGGGAATTGCTTACAACGTCAAAAAGACCAACACGATTCTCCGTGTCTCTTACGCGCGAACTCTGGAATCTCCTTTCAATGAAAATCTGATACTTTCCAGCACCGGATGCAGCAATGCTGTCTTGGCGCCGCTTCTTCTCTGTTCTCCTGGAGTGAGTGGGATTTTGAGTCCCGGCTTTCGCAATGAATTCCACGCCGGTCTCGAGCAGGCTTTTGGGAAGTACTTGGTATTCTCCGGTGAGTGGATTACCAAGTACACGCACAATGGCTACGATTTCAGTGTGCTCGGCGATACTCCGATTACCTTCCCCATTGAGTGGCATAACTCCAAGATTCCCGGATATGCGGGCCGCGTGAGCGTGCCGAATTTCCACGGTTTCTCGGCGCTCATGGTGTTCTCCAGCGTGGCGGCCCGTTTCTTCCCGCCGCAGATTGGCGGCGCCGGTGCGACCGTTGGGGCTCCAGGAGCTCCCTTCCGTATCGACCACGACGAGAAATTCAACCAAACCACCCACTTTCAATATCAGCCCTGGAAGCTTGGCCCTTGGCTCGGCTTCAACTGGCGATACGATAGCGGTCTGGTGGCCGGCAACGCCCCGTGTTACGGGGTAAATGTCCCATACAACGATTGCCCGCAGACAACGACCCTCGGCGGGCACCCGGCTGTTCTGCTGCAAGACATTTTCGGAAACCCTTTGAGCGCCGATCAGGAGTATGAGGCCGGATTCACTTGCAACGGCGTTCGTGCAACCCCAACCACTCCGATACCCTCCGGCGTATGTCTGGCATCGCAATTCGGAACCAATCTGATCAAAGTGCCGGCCATCAACACGGAGAACGACGACCACAACCCGCCTCGCATCGCATCGCGCAATCTGTTCGACGTTTCAGTGGGCGACGACAACCTGTTCAAGGGCGACCATTACAAATGGAGTCTTTCGCTCACCGCCATCAATATCGCCAACAGACTGGCGCTCTATAACTTTCTTTCGACCTTCAGCGGGACGCACTATGTGACGCCGCGCGCGCTGACGGCTCAACTCGGGTTCCACTTCTAGGCTCTGTGGATGGGCTCTAGTCGATTCTCGACTAGGGCCCGCAGCGAGTGCTCGATCCTCGCTGTGAATTCCGCACGATGATCGCACCGAAAATCGATGACTTGAAAACAAAGGCAAGATAGGTGGACTTCGAGGCTCAGAGTTGCTATGGGCAAATATTGTTATGCCAAGGGCAGGCGAAAGGTCATTGAGGCATTCACGCATCGGCATGGCCTCTGGATACTGGCAGTGGTAACTGCGCTTTCGATTGGAACGCTACTGTTATATATGATCGGCTATTTGCGCCTCGACGGCGACTGATCAGATGAAGTCAGACCCTGTCATGTGTTTCTTGTCGGCAAGGACAGAGGGGCATTCCCGTTTGACCAATGGGGTCTGACCATTAAAAATGGTGACAGCAGGTGAAATCAGAGCTTAACCAACTTTCTAGTCACGCTGATTTCACCGGGAGGGCGAATGGGAGTTGTCGGGGAGGGCGCCACTGTCCGAGCTCAGCCGCTAATAGCTGTGCGCAATGTTCGCGCGAGCAGCAGTTGGTATCGGCAGCTGCTCGGGTTCGATACACTTCCGGAACATCCCCATCGCGAGGTGTACGATCGAATGCAGCGCGGTGGAGAACTCATTCTTCAACTCCATGCCTGGGACAAGGAAGATCACCCCAATCTCGTCAATGCCGATGCCGCACCGGCTGGCCATGGCGTCTTGCTTTGGTTCGAGGTTGACAACTTTGATGAGGTTGTCGAGCGGGCCCGTGCGGCGCGCGTTCGGGTCATCCTGGAACCGCACATCAACCCGAATCCCAAGCATAGAGAAATGTGGCTATGTGACCCGGACGGTTACGTGGTTGTCGTTGCCAGTCCGGACGGCGAGGTGGGTGCGTGACTCGCTTTCTCTTGCACGGGAAAGGGCATCGTGCAAGCGCAAGTCTGTGGAAGGAGCGCCAATTGGCCAAGCCATTAATACTGCCGATCTTTGTCGCACCCAGTGCGCTGATTGCCCTCGCACCGTTCCGTTATCTGTGGAACAACCCGCCGAGTTTTGTCGGGAAAAGTTTTTGGTTGGCTTTCCTCACGCCAGTGACGGTTGATTTCGTAGTCACTTTCGCTTTGTCGTACCTAATGACGGTTTGTTGGCGGTTGTGGAGGTCAGACTGAACACTACCCAAATGGAACTCACCCAGGCAAAAACAAAGCCACACGTTTACAAGCTGCATGTACCCCTCCAACTAGCCCGGTTGGCCGGCGCTCGTGCAAAATTGTCTGAATCCTTGGTGAACGTCGTGTGAAAATAGTCGGCACAGCGATGGAGCCTTCAACAATTCACGCTCAGTCCGGAGTCGCCCCGCGTCTCCAATCCGTGGATGCTCTCCGGGGAGCCATCATGATGTTGATGGCCATCGATCACATCCGCGACTATATCGCCCGCAGCGCCATGCAGTTCTTGCCCACGGATCTTAGCCGTACCAGCGCCGCGATTTTCTTTACTCGCTGGATCACACATTTCTGCGCTCCGGTTTTCATGCTCACGGCCGGCCTCGGCGCATTTTTCTGGATGAGTCGCGGGCATCGGTCAAAGACCGAGCTGTCACGCTTCCTGATCACTCGCGGTATTTGGCTTATATTCCTTGAAATTACCGTGCTGCGCTTCATTTTACTTTCTCAAATCAGCTTCTTCGAGGGGCCGATAATTCTGATCATCCTCTGGGCGATTGGGCTTTCCATGATCGCCCTTGCCGCATTGATTTATCTTCCGTTCCGCCTTCTGGCGACACTAAGCATTGCCATCATCGCCTTGCACAATTTGTTCGACGGCATTCCGGCGGCGCGCTTTGGCCGCGCTGCCCCTCTGTGGATCGTTTTGCATCGGCAAGGTCTCTTGAGTTTCGCGGGGATAAAGTTTAGGACAGCGTATCCCGTACTGCCCTGGATCGGCGTCATGGCCGGTGGCTATTGCCTCGGTACACTTTTTTCACGGGATTCCGAAAGCCGCCAACGCATCCTAGCGCGTCTGGGGCTCGCGCTGACTGTGGCCTTCGTGGTGTTGCGTACGATCAACGTGTATGGCGACCCCGCACGCTGGAGTCACCAACACTCGGCGCTGTTCACCGTTCTCTCTTTCCTCAACACCACCAAATACCCACCGTCGCTGGATTTTCTCCTGATGACGCTGGGGCCGGCGATGATCGCTCTGGCGTGGCTCGAACGCTTCCACTTCTCTCTCAGCAATCCGCTGATTGTCTTCGGCCGCGTACCATTCTTTTTCTATGCCGGGCATCTGCTCGTCGCTCATCTCATCGCAATCGGGTTGAACTTCGTTCGCTACGGTCGAACGTCCTTTCTGTGGATCGCGCCCCCGTCGATGGGGAGCCCAAGTGCATCCTTCCCGTCCGACTACGGCTTTCCACTTTGGACTGTCTATGCCGTGTGGGTTGTTGTTTTGTTGCTGCTATATCCGCTATGTCTATGGTTCGCGGGGCTCAAGAAGCGTCGTCACGTTTGGTGGCTCTCTTATCTCTAATTCAACACGACGCGATAGGCGAGGACGCTATCACGTCGTTGTTGCGCGATGCTATTGCTGAAAGCAGGCGTGAGCACCGACTGCAGTGGTCGACGATATGGTGATTTAACGCCAACTACCCGATTGACGGCTGGTTTGAGCCGCGTGCTACGATTCCGTCGTGTTCAATTTCGGCAGTCCGAAAACAGCCGGCGATTGGATCGTTCATATCGCAGGGGCAATTGTTGCAATATTCCTTGTCTGGTGGTTGCTGCGGATCTATGTGCTGTAGTGCCCGCCGCCATACGCGTGATAACAAAATGAGGCGTTAGCACCGATTGACCCTGAGGCGACAGCGTTCATTGACCTGGACTGGCCGTAGTAGGTGCTATCGGGATAGCAACAGTTAGGTGTGGATGTGAAATCCCTTTGACCTCAGGGCCGGGCCGGTGTATTTCTTGACGGTCTCGTTATGTTCAAAAGGATCGTTTTCTTCTTGTCCTTGCTGGCCGCCTTGGTCCGCTCCGCGGGCGCGCAGACCGACACGTGGCTGGAAGTGCACACGCCACGATTCGTCATCGTCACTAACTCAGGCGAGAAGGAGGGCCGCCGTGTGGCTCGGCAGTTCGAGGGAATGCGTTCGGTATTTCAGAGGGTGTTTCCGGATGCGGAACTCGATGAAGCAGCGCCGATACTTGTGTTTGCAGTGCGGGACAAGCGAACTCTGCAGGAACTCGAACCGACTGTCTATCTGAGCAAGGGTCAACTGAATATGGTTGGCTTGTTCTTATCCGTTCCCGAGAAGAACTACGTTCTGATCCTGTCAGACGCACCTGGAGTGCGGCCCTATGCTCCCATCTATCACGAATACGCCCATTTCGTTTTTAGCCTTCGTTCCCAGTGGATGCCGATTTGGCTCTCGGAAGGAATCGCAGAGTTCTATCAGAATACCGAGATACTCGATGACAAGGTCCGTTTAGGAAAAGGCGACCCTTACATTCAATCGGTTCTTGAGCACAACGTGCTTTTGCCTCTGCCAACGCTGTTCGCCGTCGATCACCATTCGCCCTACTATCACGAAGAAGAGAAGGGCTCGATTTTCTATGCGGAATCATGGGCGTTGACGCATTACCTGAAGGATAAAGATGACCTGGAAGGCGGACATCGGCTCGCGGATTACCTGAATTTGGTACAAACAGAGGTCGATCCGGTAGCGGCTGCAAACCAAGTTTTCGGCGATCTCAATCAGCTACAACTGGACCTCAAGAAATATGTGGTGAGCGCAGATTACGCTACCTCCGAGATCTCGGGCGCCACGGATGTGGATGATTCGTCGTTTACCGTGGAAGCTCTGACGCAGGCTCAGGCCGACAATCTGCGGGCCGAGTTCCTGGCTCATGAGGGGCGTGAACACGAGGCGCGAGCACTGGCGCAGAGCGTGCTCCACGAAGATCCCGTAAATGTGCCGGCCTGCGAAACCATGGGCTATCTCGCTTTGCGCGGCCAGAAGTTCGATGAGGCTCGGAAGTGGTATCAGGAGGCGATCAAACTCGATGGTCAGAGTTTCACCGCGCACTATTTTTTCGCGGTGGCTTCACTCAGAGGAGGCATGCCTGACAAAGCGGCGCGGGCTAGTGTCGAGGAAAGCTTACGGACCGTCATTAAGCTTAATCCTTCTTTTCCCCTCGCCTACGATGCCCTAGCTATGTTTTATGCGCAGCGGGGAACTAATTTTGAGGAGGCGCACGAACTAATCGCGAAGGCTGTGCAAATGGCGCCTGGCGTTCCGGAAGTCCGCGTCGATGAGGCGCAAATTTTGTCCGCCATGAACAAGAACAAGGACGCCATGGATGTTCTTGAGATGGCCTTGAAGATGGCGCATACGCCTGAGCAAACCGCCGCCGTAGAAAACGTTTTGCAGAACCTGCAAAAGTTTGTAGCCGCGCGAGCGAAAACGAGGGGACAGAAAGTTGTGCTGCTGTCGCCGACCGGGACGCCTGGTAGCCAGCAAACTAATCAGGGATCTCAAGCACTGGAGACACCCGCGCGGGCGACCTACGCACCTGGTGTCGAGTACACGGAACAAGCCAAGGAAGCCAAGCTTGAGGGTGTTTGTGTCGTCAGTCTCATTGTTGGTATTGACGGCAAGCCGAGCAACGTCGTCGTGACCAAGAAACTGGGCATGGGACTCGACGAAAAGGCGGCGGAAACGGTAAGAAAGTGGAAGTTCGAGCCCGGCCGCAGATATGGCAGGCCGGTGATCACTCATCTCACTCTCGAGTTGGAGTTCAAGCTCTTCGGAGGCGATGCGCAAAGGTTTTTCGACCTGTCGGAGAAAGCGAAAGCAGGAGATGCCGCTGCGGAGTTCGAGTTGGCGAATGCTTTTTTTGAAGGGCGCGAGATCGCCAAGGACGAGAGTCAGGGCATGGCGCTTCTTGAAAGGGCGGCCAGAAGTGGCCTGACCCAGGCCGAGCTTCAGATGGGAGAGCGGACATATGGCGACGGCAACAATGCCGAGAAATATGTCGAAGCATATCTCTGGTACACGCTGGCACAGCGTAGCGGGGCAGAGCAAGCCGACGCAAAAGTAAGTGAACTCGAAGCTAGGATGACTCCGGATCAGTTATCCGAAGCAAAGAAACATTTGGAGAATTGGCCTGCGACGCCACCGAAATAATATAGGCAACCTCAGTCTGGCGGCTCGCCGTTTGGACTGTGGACAAAATCAGCCTGATCAATGAGTGCTTCGATCGCGATATTTCGCCAATCTGGGCGCAACAGCCGCGAAAATCAAAATCCGCATGCGATTCCTGGTCGAAGCCGCGCGCCTTCCGACTTCGCGCGCTGCGGACTTGCCCGATAAGTAATGAAGTTCGCCGTCATGGCAGCGCCAAGTTTTCCATATCGCTTATAGACGTATTGGCAAGAAGCTGTTTGCAGCGAGGCCGATGCCGGAGCTGCTTTCCCCAGTGTGGGAGCTGCATACAGTTTGCGGCGACGGGAAATCGGCCGGCAGTTCTGCGGGACGAGCCATTTGTTATTTTTCCTGAGGGTTAGTTGGGTCAGTCTCGCAGGATGCGGCGCGGGTGAGGAGGAGATCGCGTTCGCGGGTGTTGCGGGTAAGGGCGGCGGCGCGTTCGAACTCGGTGCGGGCTTCGGGGTGGCGACCTAGTTTGTAGAGGAGGTCGGCGCGGACACTGGGGAGAAGATGGTAGCGCGCGAGAGAGGGTTCGGAAGCGAGGGCGTCTACGAGTGTGAGGCCGGCATGGGGGCCGTGGGCCATGGAGACGGCTACGGCGCGGTTGAGCTCGATGACGGGGGAGGGGATGAGTTGGGCTAGCTCGGTGTAGAGGATGACGATGCGGGGCCAGTCGGTTTCGGATGGCGTGCGGGCGCGGGCGTGGCAGGCGGCGATCTCGGCTTGGAGGAGATAGGGGCCGCGGGTGGTGTTGATTTTATGAGCGCGTTCGATTGCGGTTAGTCCGCGATGGATCAGGAGTTGATCCCATTGGGTGCGGTTTTGATCGAAGAGTAAGACTGGTTCGCCGGTGGAAGTGACGCGGGCGTGGGTGCGGGAGGCCTGGATCTCCATGAGGGCGACCAGGCCGTGGACTTCTGGTTCGGTGGGAGTGAGTTCGGCGAGGATGCGGCCGAGGCGGAGCGCGTCTTCGCAGAGGGTAGGGCGCATGAGGTCGTCGCCGGTGGTAGCGGAGTAGCCCTCGTTGAAGATGAGGTAGATGACTTCGAGGACTGAGGAGAGGCGCGCGGCGAGATCAGGCCCGCGGGGGACCTCGAAGGGGATGTCCTTGTCGGCGAGGGTGCGTTTGGCGCGGACGATGCGCTGGGCGATGGTGGGCTCGGGAGTGAGGAAGGCGCGGGCGATCTCGTCGGTGGTGAGGCCGCCGAGGA
>DATBYM010000059.1:0-138572 GCA_036513715.1 Terriglobales bacterium | reverse complement strand
CGAGATAACATGCCCATTGAGACGAGAGGCCACGCGCTTGCCCACCGTCGATTTACCGCTGCCGGATGCTCCGGCCAGTCCAACGATGAAAACCCCCTGTTTTCCAAGACCTTCGGTTGATTCGGGGTCGAGTTCCGCTACTGCCTGCATACTTTGATTGTAAGCAGAATCTTGGGAGAGCGCTCACACCGAAGCTCACTCGAAACGTCAGCGGCATTTTTGGCACGCACACCCAGCTTTGGCTGACAGCACGAACAGCCAGCACTGGCCCACAAACTCGCACAATCTTCTAACGAACGGCTCCAGCGCAGGGACGCCGCAGCGTAAATTGGTCGCTGCCGGCTGCGAGGGTTAGCAACGTGATTTTGGTGAGCGTTCTGCATCAGTTTTCGTCCAGCAGGGGTGAGTTCGTAGGGATTGCCGTTCAGCCAGAAGACACCATGGTCAAAATGGACCAGACTTCCCAATTTGCGCACCTGTAGGATTGTGGGAATGGAACAAGACAAGAGCGAAGGCTTCGTCGATTGGGTTCATCGTCGGCTAGACGAGGACAAGTCTGATAGCAACCTGAAGCCCAGCCAACCGTCCGACCCTCTCGCTCCTGCTGAGCCATCAAATAGCACAACAAGTTCGCCCGGCGTTTAGGCGATTTCGCTAACCACCAATTTCGTCCTGAGGTGTTCCCGCGAATGGCCGCTTAGGAAGCCCCGCCTGTTGGTCTTCCATAAGACAGAGAATTCCTTCAAAGAGCGCCCCCAGCTTGTCTTGGTCCTGTTCATTGGAGGCTAGTTCGCAGAGTCCCATCCATTGCTCTTGATTTGTCAGATTGGCCAGATTTCTTCTGGTATTGGCAGTTGTGCCATCCCAGATATCGTTCCCATGCTGATTCTCACGCCTGGAGAGTTGCAATGCTGTGCAGGATTGAACACGTGCTAAGGAGTTTCGCGGTTCCTAAGCCTCATTTGCTATTGGTGAAGCCGGGGGCTAGTCTTAAATAGTCCTTTCCCCGTATCTCCTTCACAACCCGGTTAGGACCCTCGAAATTGCCTGCCCCGCTTTCGAGGCGAAAGGATCGTCAATGACAAACTCTAATCAGCCCATCACGCTCCAAGCCCAATGCCTGGCATGTAACAAAACCGTGACCGCCTATCCGCTGGTAAATAAGGATGATCTCGTCGTAGCCCTTAAGCACAAACTCGATGTGAGGGTAATGCATGTCACACCTGAAAAAGACCACATTTGGAGTTTGAATCTTGAGGAGAAACAAACGCTAAGCAATGCAATTTACCAACGGTTTGGTTTAAGGTCGTTTTGAGTGGGCAAAGCGTAGCCGTTCCCATGCGATCACGAGCGCAGGGCGGAATGTAAACTAACCTCATGCGCAAGCGCCTAATCACGCAGATTCCGCAAGATATTTTGCCTCTCGACGAAGGCTGGCTGAACCTCGACGGTACAGCCGTGGTCGAGGTCACATCGGAAGACAAGGAATACCCAGTCGAGGCTGCGCTGATCTCAGGAGAAATGCGGGGCTGGCGTGCCGTCGATTCCGGCGCACAAACGATCCGGCTAATCTTCGACGAGCCGCAAAGCCTTAGACGCATCGCGCTCGTTTTCGAAGAAACCGAGATAGAGCGTACGCAAGAGTTTGTTTTGCGATGGTCTGGGGACCACGGGGGCTCGTTTCAAGAGATTGTGCGCCAGCAGTGGAATTTCAGTCCCCCTAACTCAATGCGCGAGGTCGAGGAATATCAAGTTGACCTGTCCGGGGTCAACGTTCTGGAATTGGTCGTTGTACCCGACATCAGAGGAGGAGTGGCTCGCGCCTCGCTCAAGAGTCTGCGGGCGTCTTAACTCCGCTGCGAGGCGGGTTGCTGACCCGCCAATCCTTTCCGCGCAGATAGCGACCACCATGATCCGGTTCCGTGCCGCTGTAAAACCCCGATGATCAGGGAGTTCGCCGTGAACCATTCTTTTCAGTCGTTTCCGAATCGCACATATCACCACTCGTAACATTCATTTTTGGGTTAGTCGAGGGACTCTTTCAACGGTTCGTTAGTTGGCTCCGGCGCGCGCCAAGGCTCGCTTGACAGTTCCCTCCAGAGCCTGTTTGGCTGACGCGTACTCTTCTCCGGTGATGGTGCCGAGCGACCGGTCGATTTCGAGTTGACGGAGCTCTCCGTTCAAAGCATCCACCATGGAGGCGGCGGTGTTCCGGGGCTGTGCGATATTTTCTTCAGCCTTAGTGATGGCTTTGCCGGATAGGCGTCGTCCTCGCCAGAAGAAGACACCGCAGGCCCCAAGCATCACTGCGCCGGCGCCCAGCACCCACCATTGCACTCGAGATGATTGGGGGACAATTGCGGCGACGGCTGACGCATCCGAATGGTTCGCGGGTTGAGTCCGGGCAGGCGGCCTGTCCGCGGCAGTCGGAGCAGAAACAGGTCGCGTGGAAAGCGGCGGCTTCGGTGAAGCTTGCGCTCGCAGCGGGGGAAACGGGCCAATTCCTGAGATTTCGAACGCTGGTCCTTCCCCTGCTGTCAGGAGATTCGCGGCCTCTACCTGATAGCGGTCGTTGCCGGTGCGAAGGATCTGGAATGCGGCAGACCGCGACGTAAATTTCATCGTCGGTGGAATCATGACTGCGAGTTGTTGCAGCGGATAGATGTTCGTCATTTGAAAGGTGGCGTGGCCGGCATAGGGCAGGTCGTAGTTGAACGCGAACTTTGTGGCTCCGGGTTGCAAGGGAAAGTTGACCGCATAATGTCCCGGCTCGCTCGGCACTGCCGTCGCGGAAATCAGCGCGACGATTTTTCCTGGACCGGCGGCCAGAACGGAATCAATCTTCGCGTGGGCAGGTAGGTGAGTTTCGAACGTACGCTCACTCGCCTGCGTCAGTGGCGGGCTGGAATCGTTCTTGATCTCGATCATGTCGGAGACATGAAGATGATCACCCTGGGCTCCGATGCGGATGATTTCAATGGTTCCGGTCACACCGCGTACCGTTGTGACGGCATCGAAAACGTCGATGGAGACAGCCTCACCGGCCGATACTCGTTGATCGTAGTTGACACCCTGATGGATCACACGCAGCAAATGGGGCTGGTTCGGATACTTCACACCGAGAGTAAAAGAGCCCTGCGGGTCGGTATGGGTGCGTGCTTCCTCCTGCATGCTTGGCTGGAGGCTTTGTGGGTCCAGGCTGGGCTGACTCAATCGAAGAAGAAGGACTTCGGCGCCGGCGGCGGCCTGGCCGCGAGTCTGATTGCGGACTACGCCGGTGATGGAGTCCGCGGCCAGGGCCACAGAACAACCAGCAATGAAGCTAACGCCCAGGACGATCTGGCGGCGCCACCAGTTCTTAGCGCAAATGATTATCATCGGCCTTCTCCCGCGGGCGGATCACGCCTCAAGTTGCAACGATCAGATTCACCGAATTAGTCGTGAAGGCTCCGCGTTTACTTACAGGGCATCATTGAGTCACAGCGTTTTCCACCAGGTGTCCTGGCGGCTGGGATACTCGTCCGAACATGATGCCGGTTTCCACTTCCACTGGCTGCCCGTCCCGGAGGAAGCGCTTGAACCTCCATTGCGCCAGGGCGTCGGTGATGGCTTTTGCCTGATCAGGAAACGCACTGAGAAAGTGAATGTGTTTTATCTTGCCTTCTTTGTCAATGATGATTCGAACGGGAACGGGATTAGACCTATGCTCGGTGAAGACGGGATTGACTCTCGCAATCACATTTTCGTTGCTCGCGTAATCCCTGAGGCACACCGGGACCGCTCCTCCAACCACGTCTGTCGAGGCGTTGGCCTCCGGCGGCAATTTCATCTTGTTAAGGTCGCGAATCGAGTTCTCCAGCAGTTTTGTGTCGCGGCTACTCAGCACGATCTGCAAGGCGTGGCAGCGCATCTCGGTGGCGAGAACATACCAATGCAACTGGGCTACGGGAGACCAATAAGCAAAGAAGGTAAAGAAGCGATCAGCGATCTTGGTTTGAGTAGGTGGCAGTTCCACTTTGTAATCGGCCTGCAAATTGTCTTTCTCGTAGTTGATCAGATCTACCGCGTTGGCCGTTGGCAGCGGCGTGAAGAACAGGTCTTCGGCGGTGATCAGGATGTTTCCGCGAATTGGTCCTTTGTAAGTATCGGCGGGGCTGAATTGCGCGAGTACATAACGGCCGCCGTCAGATGGAGGCGGACCTTCGTATTTCTGCGTCCAATCCGGAGGCAGAGAGTAAGTCATAGCAAAATATTTGTTAGTGAAAACCTTGTCAGTTATGCTCCCGCCTTCGGGTACGGGAGTTACAGAATCACTTGCACTCGGGCGAGCGCCTTTCACCAGGACTACTCCCTGGGGGACTTTCGTTAATTGACCTGGCGTGTTGGAGGGGAAGTCCATGCTGTTCCTGGGAGCGCCTTGTCCCCAGGCCAGCAGCGACGCGGACCACGCAAGCGCGAGTGAGACACGCACAAATCCGGTATGCATATTTCTCCTTCGAAGGAGCAGCTTGCAGGCGAGACACTCGTGCCTCGCCCGCAAACTTGCCTTACGATACCTACAGCGAACGCAAGAAATTGAGCACTTCCTGCTGTTGCGCGGTGGAGAGGCTGTTGAAATTCTCGATCACAGTGTTAGCTTCGCTGCCCTTGCTGGCATGGTCCTGGATGGCCGTGATCAGGTTGGTGGTCCGGCCGTCGTGGAGCAAGAAGATACGTTGTCCCAAGCCCCACAAGGGAGCGGTGCGGAACTGGTCGCCGCCGGCGCCACCTTGAGAGACGTTATCCGCCAGGGTAGTACCCATGGTGTGGATCTCAATATCCGAGAACGCATTCACCGGGGCATTGCTTAACGCCGGAGCAAAGTTCGACTGCTGCGTAGTGCCGGGGGTTGGATTGTGGCAGGTCGCGCAGCCGATCGAACTAAACAAGGCACTGCCAGTAGAGATCGATTGGGCGGAGACCTGCTGTCCGTTGAGCACAACTCCACCCGGTAGCGGCGGAGCCAGGAAGCGCATGAAGTTGGCAAACGCGGAGACGTCATCGAGGACGGCTGCGTTCGGCGTAGAGTTTGGGTTTGACGCATCTTCCGGGTAGCCAATTCCGGCAAGGTTCAGGCAGCTTGCGACTAGGCCGGTGTCACCGCTGCCGCCGTTGCCGTCTTCACCCGGCAGCGGGCGTTCGTTCTGGAACACTTCATTGGTGATACCCATCTCCACGTTGTAGGCCTCACCGGTAAACAGGTGCAGCGATTTGTTCTGCGCCTTCCAGCCGAAGCGGGCAATAGTGCCGTCGTTGCCGTTGTGGTTGAAAGTGCCGGTGATGCCAAAATTGTTCTTGAGATTCGTCACTTGATTCTTCAGCAGGGTTGAGTCGTCAAGGTTCTCGATCAAGCCAGCGCCAAAGACCGGCGTGGGAATGCGAAAAATTACGTTGTTCTCCTCGACCGCCAGGGCGAAACTGGGCTGCGGCAGCGCGGTGGCGCTGTTGCAGGTGCCGGCGTCGGAGCGTCCAGTGACGGTGAACAGATCTTCCACTCCACCGATGATCACGTTGGTGTTGACCGAGCCGTTGGGGTTAAATCCGAACGGAAAGCGGGCTTCACGAGTTGGACCATTGGCGGTGATGAAGGACGGCATGGTGTTGCCGGGGGCGACCCCATTGCTGGTGAAAAGGAACTGGGGATTGACGGCAAGGCCTGTCCCGCCAACGGCAGGTTGCGCGTGACATGAACTGCACTGATTTGAGTTGAAGCGCGGCCCCAGGCCGACGTTGGCGGAGCCGGAAACCGTCTCTACTTCCTGAAAGCGAACGAGACCGTCATTGAAAAAGGCGGTGAAGCCCTTCGGGTCG
The DNA here is from genome assembly GCA_036513715.1 of Terriglobales bacterium. Classification (GTDB taxonomy): domain Bacteria; phylum Acidobacteriota; class Terriglobia; order Terriglobales; family Acidobacteriaceae; genus Acidiflorens. Next base: position 132,722 of record DATBYM010000059.1, on the reverse strand, counting down.
TTCGACGGATTAATGATGGTGACGCCAGTGCCTCGACTGGCACTCTGCACCCCGGGGTCGGTTTGAGCGAATGCGATTCCTGCGAAGAACAGCACCGCTATAGTTAAAGCTGATGTGAGTTTCTCTCTCTTGATCACGACTCCTCCTTCTTAATGCGATTTCTTTCTGATTATCCGAAGCCCTACTTGCAGGATTCCTTGTCGGAAGCGCTTGCGGCGTGGCATTTGCGGGGAAATGCCAACGTCGCTCTGCCCGAATTACGCAGACCGCTGTCATGCGGACACTTGTCACGCAGACGCGTGTCATGCGCACATCAGGGACAGAACTTCCCCCAAGGTTTTTTTTCAGACAATAGTGTCAGAGGCTAGCTTCCTCTTGAGCTCAAAAGGTCGAAGAGGAAGCGTACTGCGCGCAGTCCTGACGAATGGTCAGAGACCCGCGTGTCGAGTTGGGGTTGAGGTCCCGCATTGCCTGGCAGTCGAAACTGTCAACGGTCTGGCTGCGAGTTGTGCCTTCGCTTCTGGAGCAAATGGCGCGACCAGTAATGCTTTGCCAGCTTGGAGCGAGATGTTAGCACTTTGGAATGCGATGTCAAGCTTATTAATCAGCAAAACGTCCGAACTACTTGTGCAAAACCGGCGCGGGGCGGGCTTTTTCGGAAGCTGCCTCTCCGCGGTGCTGAGTTTCGACACTGTAGAGAAGTCGTCCTGGCAGCGTAACTCAAAATGTTTTAACTGAGGCTGAGCTTTAGAGCGCGGTTGTCAGGGCTGTGTTTTATGCAATGCGTTCGAACGGTCGATCACCCATTGTGGAAACACGGGAGCTCCTTGGGGAGGGTGGCCGAGAGTGATTGCCCAGTGCTCAATCCATCCCGCGCCTTCTTCGCCGACGAAGGTGTCGGGCAGGCTGTAGGCCTGATCGCTGAGAGCGTCGCCTAGAGTGATGAAGCGATAACCTCGTTTGCGCAAGAGATCGAGGAGTTCGCCGATGTGGTCGGCCTCGAGTTGATTCGCGTGCAGCAGAAGAATCTGCTTTGGCTCATAGCCGATGGTTTGTTTCGCAAGCTGCTCGAAGTAGGTGAAGACCTCGTCGCTGTGGGAGAGATAGCTGGTGACCAGTTGCTGCTGGAGCGCGGTGTCGCCGCGCTGCCTGGCGTCGTCATAGAGGAGAGCGTACATCCAGTCCCAGGCGTCGAGAGTTATGGGAGCGATGCGATAGCCGCGCGCGGTGAGAAAGGCTTCGGCCTGGCGGCGGGTTTGAAGGTCGCGGCCGGTATCGAGGAACGGATGCCGGAAATATCGGAGCGGCATTTTGTGCTCGGCCAGGAGCAAGCGGATCACGCTCTCGCCCTGGATCACGTCATCTTCCCATGCTTGCAGGACGGCCTGATTTAACGACAAGTGAGAGAAGGTGTGATTGCCGAGTTCGAAACCGTAGTCGAGCCACAGGCGGAGAGCTTTGATTCGGTCATCGACTTCTCCGAAGCGGTAGAGCTTTTTTTCATTCACGAATCCAACCACGGGAACCTTCCGATCGCGCAGCGTACCGAGCAGCTTTGACGTCATGTCGATGATCTCCGCGGCGGACATCGAGTTGGCAGCGGCTGGCAAATCGTCGATCGTGATGGCAACCTGACGGTCGGGAGGTTGCTGCGCTCGCGACGGGGCGGGATTCGCTAGAATGCAGAACGCACACACGGCGGCAAGAAAGCTCAGCGTTTTCATTTTGATCATGAAAGCAGCTCGCCGGTGGGATATGCGGCGGTGCGGTGTCGAGGACATTCAAACATATTAAGGCACGGCGCAGTGACCGGCCGGTTCATGCGCAATTCGGCGGTGCAAGAGAATTAATAGTGAGCTAGGCTGTTGTGTCCGAACCTGTCAAAGCCATAGAGGAGAAACACTGTGATTAAGTCTGTTCCGCGGTTGCTGGCCATTCTTCTGTGCAGCACTTTGTTCTTTACCGTCTTCGTTGCTCTTACTTCAGCGCAGAGTGATCAGAACGTTCCTGCTCAGATCGCGCCTAACGAAAATCTGGCCGTGGAAGGCGTGCCGCCGGTTCCTGGTTCGCTGGCGGCGAGCGTGGAGCGTTATAGCAATTATCGGGGCGCAAGCTTGGTGAGTTGGAATCCGGAGCGACGCGAGATGCTGATTTCGACGCGTTTCGCCGATGTGCCGGAGATTCATTTGGTGAAGATGCCTGGCGGAGATCGCAATCAGTTGACGTTTTATGCGGACCCGGTGACGGAAGCGCATTTCAATCCGCAAAAGGGCGGATACTTCGTTTTCAGCAAGGACGTTGGCGGCGGAGAGTTTTATCAACTCTATCGATATGACCTGGGCAGCGGCGAGGTCACGCTGCTCACCGATGGAAAATCGCGCAACCTCGGGATGGTATGGGCGCACGGTGGCAAGCGCATCGCTTATGCCTCGACGCGGCGCGACGGCAACGACGTGGACATATGGGTGATGGATCCTGTTGATCCGAAGAGCGATCACATGCTGGCCAAGCTCGATGGCGGAGGTTGGCAGCCGCTCGATTGGTCCCCGGATGGACGGAAAATATTGGCCATCGACGAGGTTTCCGCGGAGGAGAGTTCGCTCTGGCTGATGGATGCCAACTCGGGAGAGAAGACGCTGCTTACGGCGAAGGGCGACGTAAAGGTGAGCTACTCGGGCGGGAAGTTCAGCAGAGATGGCAAGGGAATCTATGTTACGACCGACAAGGATTCCGAATTTCATCGGCTGGCTTATATTGACCTGGCGACGCAGCAGGCCAGTTACCTGACCAGTGATATCCACTGGGACGTGGCGGAGTTTGACCTTTCCGATAACGGCCAGATGATCGCGTTCGCGACCAATGAAGACGGCTTTGGCGTGCTGCACCTGATCGACACTGCGACTAGAAAAGACAAATCTTTGCCGAAGCTGCCCGCTGGGGTCATTTCGGGCGTCGCGTGGAATAAGAACAATCGCGATCTGGGATTCAATCTGACTTCGGCGCGGGCGAGTTCCGATGTTTACTCGCTCGACGTGGAGACGGGCAAGGTTGATCGATGGACATTCAGCGAAACCGGCGGAATCAATACAGCTAATCTGCCGGAACCGGAGTTGATCCATTGGAAGAGTTGGGATGGGCGCATGATCAGCGGCTTTCTTTATCGACCGCCGGCGAAGTTTACCGGGAAACGGCCGGTGATCGTTAATATTCATGGCGGTCCTGAGGGGCAGTTCCGGCCGGGATTTCTGGGGCGTAATAATTATTGGCTCAACGAACTGGGCATCGCGATTATTTTCCCGAATGTGCGGGGATCGACGGGATACGGCAAGACGTTTCTTTCGCTCGACAACGGCTTTTTGCGCGAAGGATCGTATAAGGATATCGGCACTCTGCTGGATTGGCTGCAGCAGCAACCTGATCTGGACTCGGGCCGGGTGCTGATCACGGGCGGGAGTTATGGCGGATTTATGACGCTCGCGGTGGCAACGAATTACAACGACCGCATCTGCTGCTCGGTGGATGTGGTGGGGCCATCGAATTTGGTTACTTTTCTGGAACACACATCTGGGTATAGGCAGGATCTGCGGCGGGTGGAGTATGGGGATGAGCGCGATCCGAAGATGCGGGAGTTTCTGGAACGGATTGCGCCTTACAACAACGCCAAGAATATTACGAAGCCTTTATTTGTAATTGCGGGGAAGAATGACCCGCGGGTGCCCGCCAGTGAGTCGGAGCAGATGGTGCAGATCGTCCGGCAGGATGGGACGCCTGTGTGGTGGCTGCTGGGCAAGAATGAAGGGCACGGCTTCCGCAAAAAACAGAATGTTGACTACCAGTTTTATGCCACGGTGATGTTCGTTGAACAGTATTTGCTGAAGTAGGGGCGGGAGGATTGTGCGGGGCGGTGATGAACCTTGCCTTTGAGCCAATCAGCGGCGGATAGCTTCCCCAAACTATCCGCCACCGAGGACTTCGCGGAACGTTGTTTCTGCAAATCCCGCGCTCTACCTATTAATGCGGGAACGGGGCGCGAAATAGGTCATCGGTCAGAAAAAAATTTCTCCCCATGAAGGAAATTAAAGAATTGATGGTGTAGGAACGCAGAGAGCTGCACTAATGTCGCAAATCATTGCACTTTCGGTGAAGAAACTTTTGGGCCAAGTCTCGTAAACACCAGAAACAGCCCGGCAATCACGACGAAGATCATCCAGCTCGCCTCGGGACCGAGCAGACCGCCTGTTAGCCAATCGGGACCCGGCCAGGAGGTGGCGAACAACCGGCCTTCGGCAAACTCTCCGGCGTTGCGTCCCGCCCAGAAATAAATGTTGCCGAAGTCGAAGGCGGCGTGCCAGCCGATGGCAAAAGCGAGATCGCGGGTGCGGCGAATTGTTATCGACAGGAGAAACGCCAATATGCCGGTGCAGGCAAAATCTTCCCAGCGCTCATTGGGCTTGGTGAAATAGTGGAGCGCGCCAAAGCCAACCGCGAGCACGGCCGCCGCGGGCCAAAAGCCGATGCCGTCCGCCAAGGTTCGCAGCATATAGGCACGGAAGGCGAATTCCTCGACGATTCCGATTACCAGTGAAGCGGCGGTCCACAACAACAGGCCATAAACTAGCGCGCTTCCGTGGCTGGCGAGGCCGGTGATGCGATAGCCGCCGAACGCGGCGATCAGCCCGATCAAAAACGAGACCGAGGCTGCACCCCAGGCTAAGCCCTTCCAGAAAAGACCGCCGAAAAGCCGGCGAAGGTGCACATAGTAATCGCTCAAGTGGCGGCGTTCGATGCGCATCATGACGAATGTGGCGAGCGCGGTCGGAATCAATATGAGGAGTAGGTCGGTGGCGACGAGCCAACGTGGATCAAGGAAGGCGTGCGGGCTGCCAGCACCCAGATGGGTGCCGATGTAACTGATCGCGAGATGCGCTGCGACCACAATGGCAAACCAGATCAGCAGTCTCCAACCGGAGCGTATTTGGCCTTCTTGATTAATGAAGATTTTGCGCATGGTTATTATCCGATGTCTTATCCGACGCGGCTAGCGGACTTTGGCGAGCAAAACAAAATCAACATATCGGAGTTAGATACGCACACGTTCGACAAAAGTTCGCTAAATAAGGTCGCGGCAAGAACTGAATCTTCCTGCCGCGGTCATTCAGCCGACAAGGCGTTTGCCGTAAACGCCGCCAGATCGCTAAAAAGCTTCTCCAAGGTCGCTTCCCTTTCGGCGTCGGGCAATCCGAGTTGCCGCTCCACTCGCGCCTCCATCTCGCGTAACCGCTGCTCTGGCGCTTTTCCGGCGAGATGCTGGAAGAGCAGGCGGTGTGCGCCTTTGCGCTGCATGACTTCGAGGCCATCGAGCATTTGGCGATGCGAGGTTCCTTCCCAGATGGCGAGAATCATCGCCTCGCGGAGCCAGCGCTCCACGCGATTTTCCTGTAGCGTTCCCACTCCACCGTAGACTTCCATGGCCCATTTGGCGGTCTGCACGGCAAATTCCGCGGTCCAGTACTTGGCCAGGTGCGCAACCAAGCGAAAGAGATGATAGCTCTCGGGGTATGGCGGCCTCTCCTGCCAAACCTTGTCGAGCATATGGACGGCCTCCCACGCCAGTTTTGAAGCGGCACGCAGGCCGCCGACACGATCCTCAAACTGACGCCTCAGCAACGGATGTTCGATGATTGGTTTGCCGAACGCGGTGCGCCGCTGGGCATAGGAATAGGCGTCGGCGAGCGCGCGCTGAGCGAGCGCTACGCTGCCCACGCAGTTCGCCACACGCGAGAGGTTGAGCACCTCGAGAATCAGATAGATTCCCTGCTCCGGCTGTCCGAGCAGCCAAGCTTCGCTGTTGCGGAGCTCGATCTCTCCAGTCGGAACCGAGCGGGTGGCGATCTTGTCTTTGAGACGGCGAATTTGATAGTTGAGCTGACCGTCTTCTCGGCGCCGCGGCACCAGGTAAAGACTCAGGCCGCGTACGTTTTGCGGTGCGCCTTCTTGCCGGGCCGCAACTACGGCTAACTCGGCTCCGGCGTTACTGGCGAAGTATTTGTCGCCGGTTAGGCGCCACTTAGTCCCGTCCCGCCGCTCTATCGTTTCGACAGCTGCGCCTAGATCGGAGCCGCCCTTGATTTCGGTCATCCAGGTTGCCCCCTGCCAGACGCTGTCGTCACGCTGCAACATATGGGGCAGGAATCGTGCCTTGAGTTCTGCGTCTCCGTATTTTGAGAGCGGGCAAATGGTGGAGAGAGAGACCGTGTAGGGACAGGCTAAGCCGGCGTCGTAGAAACCGGTGGCGTAGAGGAGGAGGTACGCGGAGATCAGCGAATTTTGTTCGGAATTCTCAAAGACTCGCCAGAGCACCCCGGCGCGATATCCGCGTTTCAACATGCGCCAGTATTCAGGTGGATAAAGAATTTCGTCGACGCGCGTGCCCCATTGGTCGAACATGCGCAGCCACGGAGTGCCGGCGCGATCAACTGCGTCGGAGATTCCCTGCCCTTCGCTTTCGAACCAGGCCTCGTAGTCGCGCAGCCAGTCGTGGTTGGAACGGATTCCGATCTGCAGCAGAAATTGCATCGGAGAGCGCAGGACGTCAAAAGGCAAAATATCGAAGGTCATAGCGGCCGCAAGATTTTTTCACGTGCGCAACAATTCCAAAGTCAACGCCCATGCCTGACGCGCCGCGTGGGGCTCATAGGAGGCGCGTTCGTCGCAGAAGAATCCGTGGTCGGCACGCGCAAACTCGACGTTGACGTAATTCTTCTGGTGCGCGGTAAGGGCATCGGTGACGGATTTGCGATGGTCGGGCGTGATGTGCTTGTCCAGTCCACCCCAGATGAGCAACAACGGCGCCTGTTGCTTGGACGCGCGATCGAGCAGTGCGGGAGCGATGCCGCCTCCATAGAACGAAACGGCGGCGCGCAGCGGAAGAATGCTATTGGCAACAAAGGAAGCGCGGCCACCCATGCAAAATCCTACGCTCGAAATCTCGTTGGATCTTGCCTGAGCATTCAAATGCAACCAGTCATACGCAGCGCGTATATCCAACTCAGACGTCTCTGAGGTCACGGCTTGAACATGCGGCAGGACGGCAGGAAAGTTTGTGTAGCTGCCCTCAAAGCCCGGCGGCGCAGTGCGATGAAACAGCTCGGGAGCGATCACGACGTATCCTTCGGCGGCAAAACGTTCGGCTACGCTGCGGATGTGGTGGTTCACGCCAAAGGCTTCTTGCAGCAGAATGAGTCCGGGATGCGCGCCGGCGTGCTCCGGACGCGCTACGTAGGCTGACATACGGGTGCCGTCGGCGACGGTCAGTTCTACATTTTCTTTCGCGATTGCGGGTGAGCTCATGCGTTCTTAAATAGTAAATCCAGTTACGCGGTCACGCGCCGAATTGAATGCCCTTGCGCTCGCGCCCCAGCGCGACCACGACGGCCGCCAGCGTGAATACGACAAACGCGGTCAGGGCCATCGCGTTGGCATAGCTTGTATGCTCGGCCAGGATCGCCTCGATGTAAGCGACCGAGCCGGCCAGAAGCACGCCGCACTGGTAGGCGAATCCGGGAAGGAATCCGCGCACCGAGTCGGGCGACAATTCGGAGAGATGCGCGGGGATGATTCCCCACGCTCCTTGCACCATGAACTGGAGTAGGAAAGCTCCGACCGCCAGCAAAGCCACAGATGGAGCGTAGGCCCACAGCGGAATGCAGGCGATCGCGAGGATAAACGCGGTGACCATCGTGCGGCGGCGTCCGAAGCGGTCGGATAGGAAGCCGATAAGCGTGCCTCCCATGATCGCCCCCACCATTGAGATCGCCGCGATCACGGCGACTTGGGTCGGACTCCTACCCCAAAAGCGCTTGAGGAAGGTTGGGAACATATCTTGTGTGCCGTGCGAGGAAAAGTTCATCGCCATCATCAACAGTGTCAGATAGAGGAACAGTTTCCAATGGGAGAGTATTTCGCGGCCCAGGCTGCTCCAATCCGGCTTACGAGTCTTGCGCCAGACTTCCGACTCTTTCACTTTGAAGCGAACGAAGAGACCGAGCAGCGCGGGGAGTCCTCCGATGAAAAACATCGGGCGCCAGCCCCAGCGCGGAAAAACAAGAAAGTAACAGCCCGCTGCCAACAAGTTGCCGAGAGCGTAGCCCTGCTGGAGCAGCCCGGAGAGAAATCCGCGCAATCGCGGTGGAACTTTCTCCATGGCGAGCGAGGCACCGACACCCCACTCTCCACCCATGCCAATGCCGAACAGGGCACGCAGCACGAGGAAGGTCGTGAAGCTGTGGGCGAATCCGGTTGCCACCTCGACCACGGAGTAGAAGACGAGGTCGATCATCAAGGGAATACGACGTCCGTAACGATCGGCCATCAACCCAAATAGGAATGCGCCCACGGGACGAAAGCCCAGGGTCAGCCAGATGGAGATAGCAATGTCTTTGTCGGGCCGCTGAAATTCTTTCGCGATCGCCGTCAGCGCGAAAACGACCAAGAAGTAGTCGAAGGCGTCGAGCGTCCAGCCGAGAAAGCCGGCGAAGACGGCGGCGCCGTGGCCATCTGATTTCGTTATAGACGAATTGTTCGGAATGGTTGAATCCGGCAGTGAGCTCAGATTTCCTCCTTCGCGACGGCGATTACTATACAACGAAGGAGCGTTGAGATGGGGGGCGCGACGCTTCCTTCGAAGGTGCCGAGCAAAAGAGTTATCGGATCACGCTCGCAGGCCGGATCAGGCCGCTGCAAGTGCCGAGCCCGATGCGGCGGAAGCCGTCGCGTTCGCAGAATCCGCGGAAGATGACTTCGTCTCCGTCTTCGAGAAATTTTCTCTGCTCCCCGGTCGGAAGCGTCACCGGATCCTTGCCGCGCGAGGTTAGTTCGAGCAGGCTTCCGCAGGCGGTCTTGCCGGCGCCCGAGACGGTTCCGCTCGCCAGCAAATCGCCGGCGCGCAGGTTGCAGCCATTGCTCGCGTGATGGGTAAGCATCTGCGTCATGGTCCAGTACATGTCCTTGAAATTGCTTCGGCCCAAGACTATGGGGGGCATGTTGCTCTCGCGCATACGCGGGGAGCGCAATGCAACTTCCAGGTGCAGGTCGAGGCCGCCATGCTCCAGGTCATCCGGGTCGAGGAGGTAAGGCAACGGCGCCGGATCGCCCTCTGCGCGGGCGAAGGCGGTAGTGCGGAAGGGAGCGAGCGCTTCCAGGGTGACTACCCAGGGTGAAAGTGAAGTGGCAAAGCTCTTACCCAGGAAAGGACCGAGAGGCTGATATTCCCAGGCCTGAATGTCGCGGGCGGACCAGTCATTGAGCAGGCAGATTCCGAAAATATGATCTTCCGCTTCGGCGATGGGGACGGTTTCTCCCAACATATTTCCAGTGCTCACGAAGAAACCGACTTCCAGTTCGTAATCGAGCGACTTCGTCGGCGCAAATGCTGGAGGCGCATTGCCATCGCGGGTCTGGCCGCAAGGGCGGCGGATTTCTGTTGCCGACGGAATCAGCGACGACGCACGCCCGTGATAACCAATGGGAATGTATTTGTAATTCGGCAGCAGCGGATTGTCGGGGCGAAACAACTTTCCTACATTGGTGGCGTGGAAGATCGAGGCGTAGAAGTCGGTGTAGTCGCCGACGATCGCAGGCAAAAGCATATCAACCTCAGCCTGACCGACGAGATGACGGGAAGCTACTCGCCTATCGGCGTCCGGCGCGTCCTCGCGCAAGATGGCATGAATTCGCCTTCGCAAGGCACGCCGCGGACCGGTTCCGAGCGCCATCAGCGGGTGGAGCGAGCCCGCAGCGGATGGGCCGGCCGCGAGTCCGATACTCTCGGCGGCAACGAGACCCTCACTTTGCATTCCGCGGAGATCGAGAACGCGGTCGCCGATTGCCACTCCTATGCTCGCTTCGCCGCCCGGACCGCGCCGCCGAAAAACTCCGAGGGGTAAATTCTGAAGAGGAAAATCCGCGCCGGCGACGTTCGCGGACTCAACCCAACTCTGCACCGTCGGATCGTGAGTCTCGTCCAGGATGGGTTTCATAGGAGACGGAGATATCGCAGATCGTCAATGGGCTCGGTGAAGGAGCAGGAGCCGAACGAGATTGCAAAATCCTGGCGAGCCGCGGCGATTTCTCGCACGCTCAGCCGATCTTCGCGCCAGCTCACACTATCTTCGTCGAAGTGGAATGCTTGCGGCGATCGTTCCTCGAGCAATGGAACGGCAACCTTCGCGTCCATACCCGTCCGCAAGAAAACGGCTGCCAGAAAAAGATTGATAAAACCGTGCATCATTCCCAAAGGGCTTGCGGGTTGATAGGTAAGCCGATGGACGGAGCGCAGCGGATGGTGCAATCCAGCCGTCGCCTTGAAAGGCACGTTGTTGGCTGCACACAGACGAACGAATTCGACGACATCTTCGGAAGCGGGAAACCGATCGGCAGTCTCGCCGCCGGTGCGAATCTTGGCCCTGCGGCGGGACCTGGCCAGCGCGGGAATGCACTCTCCCCAACTTGAGATCGGAATTTCGAAATAGGCCGAGAGTTCTAGAGGTAGGGCGGAGAGCCGCTCGACTTCTCTGGCGCTCGTGACCTTCACCTCCACCGACTCGATAACTGCTGTCCCGGGGGCGTTTGAATTCGCCATCCGCATATTAAATTCGCGAATGCAAGCGACATCGGCTAGAGGGTCGGAGCCGAGAAGGGCGGACAGGCGCCACTTGGCAACGCCTGCGCCGGGTACTGCATTCGCTAGTCCGGCGAATGCTTCTTCAAATTCTGCCAAGCGCGCGACCGGGACGATGAAGCGGCCGAGGATCCACTTCCATTGCGAACGCGAATATTCGTCGTAGTTAGCGACCGAGCGAGCCATCGACAATGACGCGGGAGGAAATAATCCAGCGTAATCGACTAGATCGCGCAGTAACGTGCTGGCGGCGTCGGCTGCATCGGCCGTGTTTCGCATTGTGTGGGGAGTCTGCGAATTCATCGCTGTTTTAGCTCGCCGGCTTAGCTGCCGGACTGCTTGAACTTCTTTCGCAAGCCCTGCCAGCACTCGAAATACTGATGATCGAGCTGCGACGTTTCGAGTGCGAACTTTGTCGGTTGGCATACGAAGCGCGTCTCGAACATGAATGCCATGGTGTCGGCGAGATAGACGGGTTTTAGCTCGGCCTGGCTTGCCTTCTCAAAGGTCTGCGCGTCGGGACCGTGACCGGCCATGCAATTGTGCAGGCTGGCGCCGCCGGGCACGAAGCCTTCGGCCTTGGCGTCATACTCGCCGCGGATCAGCCCCATGAACTCGTTCATAAAATTTCGATGGAACCACGGGGGACGAAAGGTGTGCTCTGAGACTATCCAGCGCGGCGGGAAGATTGCGAAGTCGACATTGGCGGTTCCGGGAATTTCGGAGGGCGATGTCAGCACCGTGTAGATCGACGGGTCTGGATGGTCGAAGGTCACGGTATTGATGCAATTGAAATTTGCGAGATCGTATTTGTAGGGCACATAGTTTCCGTGCCAGGCGACGACGTTGAGCGGCGAGTGATCGATTTGCGCCGCCCAGAGCCGGCCTTGAAACTTGGTGACAATCCGGTAATCGCCTTCGCGGTCTTCGAAGGCCGCCACTGGAGCAAGAAAGTCACGCGGATTCGCCAGTCCGTTTGCGCCGATTGGGCCGAGGTCGGGCAGGCGAAAGAGTGCGCCATAGTTTTCGCAGATGTATCCACGGGCTTCTTTTTGTAGCAGTTCAACACGAAAACGGATTCCGCGCTGAATGACCGCTACCTCGCCGGGAGCGACTTCGAGAAGGCCCATCTCGGTGTGCAGCAGCAGTCGGCCGAGTTGCGGCACGATCAACATCTCTCCGTCGGCGTTGTAGAAAAAGCGATCGGTCATCGAAGCGTTGGCGACGTAGATGTGAATTCCGACGCCCGAATGGGTGCGGGTGTTGCCATTGCCCGCCATCGTGATCAAGCCGTCAATGAAGTCGGTCGGCTCGGAAGGAATGGGGATGGGCATCCAGCGCAACTGGTTTGGGGGTGTCGGGACTTCGTCAAACGGAGCGCTGCGCAGCCCGTTTGGGCCGATTGGTTCGAATGGCTTGTGCGCCACCGACGGACGAATTCGATAAAGCCATGTACGCCGGTTGACGCCGCGCGGCGCGGTGAATGCCGTGCCGCTCAGTTGTTCGGTATAAAGGCCGTGCGCGACTTTCTGCGGAGAATTCTGGCCGCGCGGCAGCACGCCGTCGACTGCCTCGCTCGAAAATTCGTTCCCGAACCCCGACTGGTAACGCAACGATGAGTTCGGCGTTTTCGTCTTCGGTCTCGCATTCGCTGCGGCTGCATTGGTGGCTATCGCCTTAGGCATGCTTAGAGATTTCCTCGCCGCGCCTGTTCCATTTCGATCGATTCAAAGAGCGCTTTGAAATTTCCTTTGCCGAAACCGCGACTGCCTTTGCGCTGGATGACTTCGAAGAACACAGTCGGGCGATCCTCCACCGGCTTCGAGAAGATCTGTAACAGATAACCCTCGTCGTCGCGGTCCACAAGTATACCTAGAGATTTCAGCTCGTCGATAGGTTCCTCGACGGGGCCGACGCGCGACGGCAGCAGATCGTAATACGTGTCGGGAACACGCAGAAAATCGAGGCCATTGCGCTGCAGTTTCGCTACCGAGTACATGACGTCTTTGCACTGGAGCGCGATGTGTTGCGCGCCAGCTCCGCCGTAGGCTTCGATGTATTCCTGAATTTGACTCTTGTTGCGGGCGGCAGCAGGTTCGTTGATGGGAAATTTCACCGAGTGCGAATCGTCGGACATCACGATGCTCATGAGCGCGCTGTATTCGGTCGAAATGTCTTTATCATCGAAGGTGATGTAACGATGGAAGCCGAAGACGCGCGTGTAGTAATCCGCCCAGTACTGCATCTTGCCGAGTTCAACGTTGCCGACGATGTGGTCGATGCGCAAGATGCCACAGTCATCGGCCGCGATCGGAGCGGCCATGAACCCGGGCAGAAATGGGCCGTTATAGTCCTTATACGAAATGAGCGAATGGATGGTGTCGCCGTAGGTGTGGACGGCGGCGCGGCGAATTGCGCCGTGTTCATCTTTTACATCGTGAGGCTCTTCGGCGGGCTGCGCCCCGCGACGCACGGCTTCTTCAAAGGCTTGATCCGCGTCAGCAACTTCGAGCGCGATATCGCGCACGCCATCGCCATGCTTGCGGATGTGATCGGCAGCCGGATCGTCAGGCGTCAGCGGCGTCGTCAGCAGGAAGTTTGCTTTGCCCTGACTTAGCGCGTAAGAGGTTCGCTGACGCTGGCCGGTTTCCAGTCCGCTATAGGCAACTTGCGAGAAGCCAAATCCCTTGCCATAGAAATACGCCGCCTGGCGGGCGTTGCCCACCCAGAATTCGACATGATGAATACGTTTGAGTTTGAGAGGATTCTCCATTCACCTGCTCCCGCAGGTTCCATCTTCGCATATTTTTGAGCGCCATCCGTATCCGGGAATGCCTTGAGGGCAAGTCACGGAAATTGCGAATGATGACGGGGGCCTGCTTGACTCCTCGAATCTGTTTTACAATCCAGCTGCGCGCATGCTGACTTTCTTTCTTCTCGCATTAGCATTCATCGATCCCGGCCCGTGGTGGGAGGCTCAGAGCAGCGGTCTCGACAGCAATCTGCGCGGCGTCAGCGTCGGCTCAGCGCCTTCGGCCAAACGCAATGATGCGGTGTGGGCATCCGGCTCGAACGGCGTAATTCTGCGCTCGATTGATGAGGGAGCGAGTTGGACGCAATTGAGCGTGAAGGGGGGAGGCGATCTCGATTTTCGCGGTATCAAGGCATTCGATGCGGACACCGCTTATGTCATGTCGAGCGGGGATGGCGATAAATCACGGATATATAAAACTGACGACGGGGGAAAGTCCTGGAAGTTGCAGTACGCCGACAAGCGGCCTGGATTTTTTCTTGATGCGTTGGTGTGCGACTCGAAAACACATTGCCTTGCACTGAGCGATCCGGTGGAGGGAAAATTTCTGGTGCTGAGCACCGATGACGGCGAGCGCTGGAGAGAACTGCCGCGTGACAAGATGCCGGCCGCGCTTCCTAAAGAAGGAGCATTTGCCGCGAGCGGAACGTCGATTGCTATTTGCGATCGAGGCGACCATATTTACTTTGGCACCGGAGGGGCGGCGGCGGCCCGCGTCTTTCACTCCGCGGACCATGGGCGCTCATGGGCGGCGGTCGAAACTCCAATCGCGAGCGGCAACGCTTCGAGCGGGATTTTTAGCGTCGCTTGCGGAGGGTTCGTAGTCGTGGCGATGGGAGGTGACTACAAGGATTCAGACAGCGCAAAACGCGTGGCGGCATATTCAAATGATTTCGGCGTGACGTGGCATCTTGCTGAACAGCAGCCTGGAGGTTATCGCTCGGCAGCCGGCGAATGTGGAAACGGCGACTTCGCTGCCGTCGGCCCGAATGGCACGGACTTCAGCCACGACGAACGCGGCCAGGCCATGCACTGGCAACCGACCGACAAACTCGATCTCAACGCTGTCAGCTGTAAAGGCCAAGCAGGCTGGGCGGTCGGTCCAAAGGGAACTATCGCCCGCTTCAAGAATCACTTCTCGTACTTAATCAAGAACCATGCGCCAACTTACGCTCGGCCGGTCGGCCAGTGAGACTAGCGCGGCAATGTTTTCGCCCGAGGACGTCGCTAATCTCAGCGCACTTCGATCGAAACCAGTTCTCCCTCATGCTTGCCTGCGGCGCGATAATTCACGGAGACGAGGCGATTTCTCCAATCGCAGGAAAACTGATCTTCTCCCATGACCACTAATGACTTGTAATCGGCGGTATGGAACTTATAAGTCGTCATGCCGCTCAAGATCGTAACTGTTGCCTGGGGCGTATTAGAGCAATCGCTACTTACTATCTTACCCTTGAGAAATTGCACGGGGCCGGCTGATTCTGGCTTGGGTGGCGCGGGCTTTGGCGGCGCGTCGGCGTCCTCTTCACTTTGATTTTGAGTTGCGGGCGCAGCGTTTGAGGCCACGCTGGTCTTCGCGGTTGGGGCGGGCGGGGCAGTTGGGGTGGTTGGAGCGCTCGCTGCGCCTGCTGGTGTCTCGGGCTCCCCGGCCCGCTGCGGGCGCACTCCATACTTTTGCAGCGTGTCTAAATCCTCCAATTGCTCTTTTGCGGCGGCGGCGGCGATTCGATCCGGTCCCGCTCTCAGCCGCGTGAAGACCTCGCGCGCAAGCTCCCACTTCTTCGCGGAAACATAAATCTGGCCGAGGTTGAACTGGTATTCCGCATTGCGGGGCGCCAGTGCGATCGCCTCTTTCTGCGCTTCGAGCGCCGAGTTAGTTCCGCCTCCCTCGACGCGCGCCATTGCGAGCATGTTATAGGCGTCGGCTAAGTCGGGATACCAATCTGTTACTGACCGTAAGTCCTGCATCATGTTGGCGAGGCCTTGCATCCGCTGCCCCGTGGCCTGCGCTTTCTGATATTTCAGCACCGAGCGGTAATACCAAATCCACGGGTCTTGCGGATTTGCTTCCGTGGCCTTATCGAGTTCGTCGGCGGCCGCGTCGAATTTCTTCTGCCGCAGGTCGTCAGAGGCAAGCCCGCGGTGGGCCGCTTCATCATTCTCCGGATCGGCCGCCAATTGCTGCAAATCGCGCAGCGCTTGATCGCGATGCTCGGGGATGCGCGCCATCACGTCGCCGATCACTGCTCGTGCGTCTTCATCTTTAACGGGAGTAACCGTCATTCCAATATCGTCGGCGCCAAAAGGAAGTGGGATCTGATCCGGCTGTTCCATATCGATGGGATTTGCAACCGGCTTCTTCGCCTGATCGAGCGCAACGCCCAACATACTGAGCGAATTGAAATATGTCTTGACCGCGTCTTCCATCTGCGCGGGAGTCATATCAAATGCCTGCACCATGGCTTTGTCTACAGGAACCTTCTGATTGACGACTAAGTCGAAATAAGTTCCAGCCTCGGGCATCTTATTTTTGTTCACCAGATAGTGAACGACCATCCAGGCCTGAGCGTAATACAGCGTGTTATGCGTGCCTTCGCGCCTTCCCGAGACATCATGTTTCATGGTGAAGAGATCAACCATCGACAGCCACACTGGAGAACTTACTAACTGCGTAAGCGACTGCGGAATATTTGGGTCGCGCTTCATGCCCGCCATATCATCGAAGACATCTTCATGCCATTCTGGCAATAACTCAGGATCGCCTCCCAGCTCTACTTTCTTGCCGATGTTGATCGAGCCGAAATATTCGGCTAGGCCTTCGTCGAACCAGCCTTGGGTGGGAGGATAGTTGTAATTCAAAAGATAATGCGCCAGCGGATGGGCCACGGCGCGCCAGGGATCGATTTCGAAAAGATTGAGGACGATATAGATGCGATCCTGCGCTGGAACATAGAAACCACCCGCCATGCTCTGTTTGATCGGAGCGAGGTCGCCATACTGCTTGTCGCTCTTGAGCGCGATGATGGTGATCGGCACCGACATTTTCAGCTTGTTCTTGAGAATCAGCTGGCCAAAAACCGCGCGCATCTGTTCCAGCCGCAATGCAACTTCGCGGCCGCGCTTGTCGCCGGCATCAGTGATTACAGAGAAATGGGCGGAATGCACTTCAAGCCATCTGGGCTCGTCCTTATGGAAGGCGGGAGGCGCTGCCCACACAAACGGGGCAAGGAGACAGAGCAGCACGGCAGCCCGGGCCGCGCGTTTCTGGATCGGAGAGAACCGGTTGTGTGGCATGACGGGCCTGGAAGCTTCTCCGAAATGCTAGCATGGCGGCCTCACTGGACGAAACAACGCGAGTAAGTGCGAAACTAAACGCCTCCCTTTTACTTAGACCGGCAGTACCTGGCGTTTCGATGCCTTTCGTCTTGGCCCCGCCCCGGTTGGCACGTTACACTCTCGTCCGTGACTCTGGCTCCATCTTCCCGTCTTGCGTGGATTGACTGGATGCGCGGCCTCGCCTGCATACTGATGTTCCAGACGCACTGTTACGACGCGTGGCTCGGCGGCAACGCGCGCAACACCAACTTTCTTAAAGGCTCGCAGCTTCTCGGGACGCTGCCCGCACCGCTCTTTCTATTTCTCGCCGGAATTTCGTTTGCCCTGGTTGCCGATAAACTCATTCGCAAGAATCTGAGCGCTGCCGAAATTACGCGCGCCATGGCCCGCCGCGGCGCCGAAATTCTGGCGTTCGGGCTACTTTTTCGGCTTCAGGAATTCCTCATCGCTTGGGGATGGGCGCCATGGTCCGACTTACTCAGGGTGGATGTGTTGAACATCATCGGGCTATCTATGATCTGGATGGCGTTGACCTGCGGTTTCACGCTCGCAGTGTGGGGACGATCGGGCGAAGCTGTTTTGAAAGAAAGCGGCTTCGGCACCGCTATACGTACGCCTACGCCGCTGCCGGTTCTAGTTACTGACCGCGTTCGCGCGCGATTCGTAGTTATCGCGCTCGCCATGGCGTCTCTGATCGCGCTGCTAACTCCTCCGCTGTATACGACGTGGCGGCCAACCTGGCTGCCGTGGCCGCTCGAGTCTTATATTGACGGATGCCACAACCTCGGAGCTCCTCAGCCCTGGCTATTCCCGTTATTCCCCTGGGCGGCGTTCGCCTTTGCCGGGCTGGCCGCTGGATTCGTTTTGTTTAGCGATCAGGCACGCAATCAAACCACGAAGACGCTGGCCTGGTTCGCCGTGGTTGGAGCGGCGGCAATCTTGGTCGCGCGTGAATTCGACCACTCTTCGTTTCATCTCTATTCCACTTATGATTATTGGCATACGAGCCCTAACTTCTTGATGATGCGCGTAGGCCTTTTGTTAACGATTGCTTTCGTGAGTTATGCCTGGTGTCGTTGGGGCCTGGGAAGTCGAGGATTCAGCCCGCTGATTCAGCTGGGGCAGACGTCGCTTTTGGTTTACTGGGTGCATATCGAATTCGTGTACGGGCGCTTCTCACTGCTCCCCAAACGAGCCCAAAACATTTTCGCCGCTTCGCGAGGCTTGCTGGAAATCTGCGTGTTCATGCTGATTTTTTCGTTATTACGCACCGGAATTGACTGGAAACAAATTGAATGGAAAAAGTGGATGAATTGGAAAAAGATAGGCGGAAATATTGAGACGGCGTAGGCGTGGAACTATCGCAGATTCAGGTTCATTTCGCCGTGCTTGCCGATGGTGATACGCAGGAGACTTTCCTGTCCGCTTTGAAAATCACCGCCAACGGTGGCGGATTGGTCGTAATTGGCGGCTTCCGAGACGACCTCCACTCGCAGGTTGTGTCTGCCGGGCGGTATCTGCGCGGCATGAACTTCATGCCCTTCGACGTGATGAAACACGCCGAGGTGCTTTTTGTCGGATCCTTCTAAAAGATGCGTATATGCCAGCTGGTCATCCGACCAGATCGACAAACGCGCTTCCGCGAACTTATGGTCGACCTCGATGTCCAATGTGGCCGGCGGGCGCTTAGACGCCGCAATTGTAGTGGGAGTGAATGCGGGGGAGCCGGCGCGGGCGATTTTCGGCTGGCGCGCGGACGGGCTGCTCGATAAAGCCGGCTTCGCGGGCTTGTCGACAATTGGTTCCGGGACTTTGGCATCCGCAGCGGCGGCCGTTGTCGCCGAGGTCGCGACTGGCGGTGGCGGCGTCGCCGGTGCAGCCGCGGCCGAAATTGGTGGTGGTGTGACGGCCCTCGGCGGCATCCTTCGGCCAAAAGGAGCGGGATTAAATGAGATGACCCAAAATCCTAGGATGAAGAGTCCGGCCAACATTACCGCACCGAGTAACGATGCCTTGCGAATGTGTTCGCGCCAGTGCGCAGGCTGATCGTTGTTTGCGGCCACTGCGCGCGTGTTGGCTCGAATGGCCTTGTAACCCAGGGCTGAGGCGCGAGCCAGTTCTTGCTCAGGCTGGTCAGCTTCTCCGTTAGAGGTCGGCGAGGGCTGTTTCGCTTTGCTCCAAGGCTCGCGGCCTTGCTGCAAATGCTGGATGTCGAGCACCATTTCCAATCCGCGCTGGTAGCGCAGGGCCGGATCTTTCGCGATGGCGCGGCTAATAATGTAATCGAGCCCCGAGGGCAACTCAGCATCGAGAAGGCTCGCCGGCATGGGATCGTGGTTCACCACTTTGAATGAGACGGTAACCGCGCTGTTGCCCTGAAAGGGCCGATGTCCGGTCAGCATGGTGTATAAGACAACACCCAAGGAAAACAAATCTGAGCGCCCGTCCACTTGGTCGCCGTTCAACTGTTCGGGCGACATATAAGCCGGTGTGCCGAGCGCGCGTCCGGCCAGGGTTTGGTTGGCAAGGTTGAGTTTCGCTATGCCAAAATCGGCTATCTTGGCGTGGCCGTCCTCGGTCAGCAGGATATTTGCCGGCTTAAGATCGCGGTGAACTACTCCCTGACCGTGCGCGCAATCGAGCGCTTCCGCCAATTCCAGAGTCAGTTGGAGCGCTACTTCCACCGGCAGCTTATGGTCGTGCTGCGACAGAAAAGCATCCAGCGAGTGGCCTCCGACGAATTCCATTACGATGTAGGGAGAGCGCGTTTCGGGCTCTTCGCCGACGTCGAAGATGGTTACGATTCCGGGATGCGACAGGCGCCCTGCAGCTTCGGCTTCGCGGATGAAGCGCTCGCGATACTCGATTTCGTCTTCGAGAGGCTGGCCGGCGAGCGAGACCGTCTTGACCGCGACGACGCGGTTTATTTTGGGATCACGCGCTTTGTAGACGACACCCATGGCTCCGCGGCCGAGTTCGGTGAGGATCTCATATCGCCCAAAACGTTCGCGTCCGCGATCATCCATAGGTGTCTTCGGCGGTCCGGTAGCCTCAAAGTTTGTGAAACTCGTTTTCACCTGGTCAGTTCGAGGCCGCCTCGGCCTTGGCATCGGCCGTGGTGATGACGCGAATGCCGACTACGTTCTCGCTCAGCATGTCGGCGATTTTTCTCGCTTGATCCGGGCTGAGTCCGTTGAGCAGCTCAAAGGCAATCTGAACGCCCTTTAGCACAGGGATGGTGTCATGATGAAGCCGAATCTCGATGGCCGCCGGACCGGCCTGACGGCCGACGGCAAAACCGACACCCGCTCTTTCCGTTTTTTCATTAGCCATGGGTTCCTCAAAATGAGAGATTCTTACATCCGTCTCTCTTGCGGTCGCGCGCGCAATGAGGGTTTTGCAGGCGTCAGTAATCATTGTCCGCTGGGAGGCTAGATCGCTCCAAGTTACCGTCGTGTCTTGCGTTCAGAGGGACGACCTCGGCCGAGAGACTGGAGGGTGGGTAGTGTTCGATATCGAACAGACTGCACATTTGTCGAGGAATTCAGAGGCGCTTCACGACTTATTCCCGCGTCGCGGAGATCTGCAAAATCGCATTGGCCGTCAGTTTTAATCCGACACCCCAATTCTGACGCGCGCCGACCTCATCGCTCCCGTACCCGATTACGTAAAGAGTGCAGTAAAAACCATCCTGGACGCCGGCGGGTGCCGCAAAATAGCACCGACGCACGCAAATCTCGACGGTTGAGGGCGTTTCTGGCGCACGATGCAAGAGCTTGACCAAGTTTGTGGAGAATTCCTGGTGAGCCGATAGAGATTGGCGGGCGTCTATACCCGACAACACCACATCGACATAACTTGCGAACTTATGAGACGCGCCGTAAATCTCTTCCTCGGCATTCAGTTCGGTTGTCGTCCACGCGTCGCACTTCGCCGTCTCCAGCCAGCTTCGCGGCGAGTTTACTATCCGAAGAAATTCCTTCAGTTCAGGAAATCTTTCGGCCTCTTCAATCTGTGATAGCAACTCTGGACACCGCTTGATATCGACATAAACCAGCTTGCCGTCTGGATCTGTCCACGGGAAATCCAGAACCGCATCGTCGTGACTCAGTTCGATCGAAAAGTCGGCATCCATACTTTGTCCAACCAAAACCAATCATTAGAACTGGAATTAGAATTTGCGCAGGAAGTTCACAATCTCGTGCTCAGCCCAATAACCGTCGTCTCGGCCATTATTCGTGGACGCCGCCCCGCCTCCAGATTTCGAGGGTTGACCTATGAAGGCGCAGTGCCCGCCATCTTTCGTTTCCACGAAAGTAATATTCCGGTTTGAAGAAATCTTCCTGCGCGTCTCGGGCGTGATGCGAATGAAGGGATCATTGGCAGCGTACAAAATAAGCGCCGGCACTGCGATTCGATGGACAACGTGGGCCGCTGACGCCCGATCATAATAGTCGTCGACGCCGGTGAATCCGCAATAGAAAGACGTAATTTTGTCATCGAACTCGCGCAGGCTGCAGATGCCGCGCAGGCGGCGCAAATCGAAATGGCCGGGAAACAAACGGGCCTTTTGGATCATGCGGCGGCGAAGCGCCCACAAGAAGTATTTTTCGTAGATGCGATTGGAAGGCTGGTGCAGCGTATCGGCTGAGGTCGCGAGATCGATCGCCGGACAACAGGCGGCGATGGCGCGAAACTCGGGCGGGGCTTGGGCTCCCCACTCGCCGGCCAACTTCAGAACGATGTTTCCGCCCATCGAAAAGCCGACCAGCGCCAGGCGCGAAATGCCATCGCGAGCGATGACTTCGCGGGCCACCGCCGCCACGTCATTCGACAGGCCGGAGTGATAGAGCACGGGCGCGAGCGCATCCGTGCCACCGCAATTGCGCTGGTTATAACGGACCACATTCATCCCGGCGGCGAGGGCCTTGTCGGTAATACCCAGCATGTATTGCGATTCGCTCGAGCCTTCAAGCCCATGCACGATGATGATGGTCAAGGCATGGGCGCGATCCGCTTGCCAGTGGCAGTGGCAAAGCACCTGGACACCGGGCTCGACTTCGATGAGACGCTCCTCGGGCGGAGGCACTTTAAGGCGACGCGCGATTAAAAAGCTGGCGACGGTTTGCACGTGTCCGCCGTTCAGCCAGCGGCGCGGCGTGAAGGGACGCTTATCTTCCGGTGTTTGCGTGATGCTCACACTTTGATTTTAAATAGAGTTAGTAACTTTATTCGCGGAGTTTTCTTCATGCCTATCTTCGAGTACGCCTGCAAGGAATGCGACCATAAATTTGAGGCTCTAATCTTTGGCAAGCAGAAAGCGGCCTGCCCGAAATGCGAGAGCACAAAATTGGAGCCGCAGCTTTCGGTGTTCGCCGTGTCGACCAAGGGCGGAGCGGCGTCTCAGTCGTCTTCCTCGGGTGGGGGACCGTGCGGTTCGTGCGGCGATCCTCGCGGGGCGGGCGCCTGTTCGATGAAAGACTTCGACTGAGTTTGGCTCTTTGCATTGGCGCACTGCTACCTCGGCGCCCGCAAGGCGCAGGCAGGATAAAGCTGCTATCGCAGCGCTGCGACGCGGCGCCACCCAAAAGCTGCGGCTCTCAAAAGCCCACGCCGCCCTTCCCGTTATGCTTCGCGGATACAAGGTAACCTCGGGAACTCTGCGCGGGTAACCGATGTGACGTTTTATTTTGCGGCGTCAGCGGTTATGCTGCGTTTCAGTTTGGGAGTGGAAATGGATCGGCGAAAAGAGCGCAGACTAACCCTGGAGTTGCCGGTACGCATCTGGGGAGTGGACAAGATGGCGCATCCTTTCGCGGAGCTGGTTCGGGTGAGAAACATCAGCAACCGTGGGGCAGTGCTGGTGGGCGTGCGCGCTAAAATCCAGGCGGGTGAAGTGCTGGACGTACAATTGGGGGCAGCGCGCTCGCAGTTTCGAGTGGCGTGGATCAGTCTTTCGGGAGAAGCCGGAGTACAGGCCCTGGCCTTCGAGCCGCCCATTTTTGGCATGGACATGGGCGTCAGCCTTGGACTCCCTCAAGTTTTTGAGATGGTGGGAACCGGATAGGCCAACGCCGAACGGCACTTATCGGTCACCTAACGTGGATTCACGTGGCCGGTTCCCACTTTTGTTTCTTCCGCTTCTTCGATCAGAAATCGAGCGAAAACTTCGTTGGATAAGAGGCGGCCGCGAGGGGTCAGACGCAGCACGCTTCCTCGTTGTTCGAGCAGGCCGTCCTGGAGGCATGGCTGAATTGCGGATTCCTCGGCGGCGACTGCATCTCGCCCAAATTCTCGCCCGAGGCCTTCGAGATCGATGCCACAGTTCAGTCGCAGGCCGAGAAAGAAGCTTTCTTCGATGGCCGACTGCACGGAGACCGGCGTCACCGTGTGCGGGGCGCGGTTCATATATGCGTCGAGCGAATCGGGAGTGGAGAAGCGGACAGCCTTAGTTCCCAGCGCATCCTCACTAGCCTCTAGCATCGAGTGTGCGTCGACGCCGAAACCCAGGTAGGGCTGGCGCGTCCAATATTTCAGGTTATGACGAGATTGCCCGGCACTGCGCGCAAAGTTGGAAATTTCATATTGCGCAATGCCGGCGGCGGTTAGCCTCGCGCACGCCTGCTGATAGAAGTCAGCTGTCTTATCGTCGTCGGGGACGAAGTGAGCGTGGTAGCGGGCGCCTCCGGCGATCAATTCCCTTCCCAAACGCGAATCTTCATCGACCTCGAGCATGTATACGCTGACGTGAGGTGCAGTCGTCGCGATCGCTTCGGACACCGAGAAAGTCCAGCTATCGGCCGTCTGGTGCGGCAGTCCGGCGATTAAATCGACATTGATGTTTTCGAAGCCAGCCCGGCGCAGACGGCGAATCTCTTCGAGAACCGTCGCACGCTCGTGCAGCCGCCCTACCGACTGCGCCTCTTGATCGACGAACGACTGCACGCCGAGGCTGACGCGGTTCACGCCACATTGCTGCAAGCTTTCAATGAGAGTGGGCGTGAGTGTGCCGGGAGCGCATTCGACGGTGATCTCGGCCTCGGGCATCAGGGTGAATTCATTGCGCACGGCGGCGAAGATGCGCAGTAACTGCGAGGCTTCCAGGATGGAGGGCGTGCCTCCGCCGAGATAGATGGAGTCGACGGTGTCGTCGAGTGCAGAATCGAGTGGGCATCCGACTTGCGAAGTAAGCTGGCGGGAGTTGGCGATATCTTCGAGCAGACGAGCAACGTAGTTTTCATAGGCCGACTTCGAGAAGACGTCGGAGGCGAAGTTGCAGTAGCTGCATTTCGTTCGGCAGAAGGGGACGGAGATATAAAGGCCGAGCGGCATGTTGTGCTTATTCTATGGGAAAGGCCCAGTTCTACCTTATATTTTGCGGCGCGCTAACCTTTTTACCTTAGGGCAGTTTCGATAACTACGGCCTAAACTACTTTGGCGTGCCTTACGCTTGGAAGTGACGATCGCTTAAAATAAAAGAAAAAAAGAGCCGCGACGAAGGCAGGCTCCGAGTCATCTGAATCTTAAGTGGGAAGAGAGTAAGAAAATATGAGCGATAAGCAGGCTGATGTTTTGTGCGAGGGCTGTGGCGAGACGTTTACCAATTTTCTGCAAGAGATGGCCGACCAGAATGCCAAGGTTGCCGCCTGCCCGAAGTGCGGCAAAATTCATGCGTTCAATCCTCCGAAGCTGGTCGTGAACAGGCCGGCTCTCAGGAAGGGTCAAGCTCTCAGGAGAACCAGCTAGATCAAGGCAAGCACTTGGTCTGCGCGATCCTGCGTCTAGCGGCCATCGAATCCGGTGCGGTTTTTGAGATAATCCTTCTAGCGAGATCGCCAGGGATTGGTTGATCTCGCACCGCCGATGGCCTCCAATCAGGAAGAAGAAGTATTAGGAAAAGCGTACGACGGGCGGCTGATGCGGCGGCTGCTTGCGTATCTGCGTCCTTATAAGTGGCACGTCGCGGTTGCGCTTGGCGCGATCATCTTGAAGTCGGTGGCGGACGTGCTGGGGCCGTTCCTCACCAAGATCGCTATCGATAAATACCTGGCGAAATCGCCGAATTCGCATTCCTGGATTGGCGACCGGCTCAGCCCTGCTCCGCTGACCGGCATCGCGCAGATTGGCGGGCTCTACGTTGCGCTTCTCATCCTCACTTTCGCGCTGGAGTTTGTTCAGACCTACCTGATGCAGTGGACTGGGCAGAAGGTGATGTTCGACCTGCGCCGGCAGATTTTTCGCCACCTGCAAGAGATGCACGTCGCGTTTTTCGATAAGAATCCGGTGGGGCGCCTGGTGACGCGCGTCACTACCGATGTCGATGCGCTGAACGAAATGTTCACGGCCGGCGTGGTTTCGATTTTTGAAGATGTCTTCGTGCTGGCCGGAATCATCGGCATCATGATGAAGATGAACTGGAAGCTGGCGTTGATCACATTTGCTGTGCTTCCGTTGATCATTTATGCGACAAAGATTTTTCGCGATGAGGTGCGCGATTCTTATCGGCGCATACGCACGGCGATTGCCCGCATTAATTCTTATTTGCAGGAAGCGGTTTCTGGGATGCTGGTGTTGCAGCTTTTCAATCGCGAGAAGCGCGCCCTCCATAAATTTTCCGAGATCAACGCCTCGCACATGGAGGCGTACAAAGACGCGATCATGGCGTACTCGGTGTATTACCCCGTCGTCGAAGTCTTGTCGGCGTTTGCCATTGCGAGCATCATTTGGTTTGGTGGCGGGGACGTGATTCGTGGGACGGCGACGATTGGCGTGCTGGTAGCGTTCATGCAGTATGCGCAGCGGTTTTTTCGTCCGATTCAGGATTTGAGCGAGAAGTACAACATCCTGCAATCGGCGATGGCGGCGGGCGAGCGCGTATTCAAGCTGCTGGATACCAAGGTTGAGGTGATGTCGCCGGCGATTACGAAGCGGCCGCAGGGGCCAGGGCGGGTTGAGTTTGATCATGTGTGGTTCGCATATAACGTTGCCGAACAATCGGGCGAGCCTGATTTGGTATTGCGCGATGTTAGCTTCGTGCTCGAACCGGGAGAGACGATTGCCGTGGTTGGGCATACCGGGGCGGGCAAGACCACGCTGATCTCGCTGCTGATGCGCTTCTACGACGTGCAGCGGGGCGCGATTCGCATCGATGGCGTCGATATCAAGGAGATGAATCTCGACGAACTGCGTGGGCGGTTTGGCGTCGTGTTGCAGGATCCGTTTCTTTTTAGCGGGACGGTCGAGGGCAACATACGGTTGGGGACGGCGCGCATTCAGGATGAGGATGTGGAGCAGGCAGCAGAGGACGTCAACCTTGCCGACTTCATACGCACCCTGCCGGGAGGGTTTAAGGAAGAAGTGCGCGAACGCGGCTCGACGCTATCGACGGGCCAGAAGCAGTTGATCAGTTTTGCGCGCGCACTGGCGCACAATCCGAAGATTTTGATTTTGGATGAGGCGACTTCGAGCGTCGATACGGAGACGGAATTTCGGGTGCGTGACGCGCTCGGCCGCATGGTGGAGGGGCGGACGGCGCTGATCATCGCGCACCGGCTATCGACGATTCAGCGCGCCGATAAGATCATCGTGATGCATAAAGGCCAGGTGCGGGAGATGGGATCGCATCAGCAACTGCTGGCCCAGCGCGGCATTTATTACAAGCTGTATCAGTTGCAGTATAAGGATCAGGAAGTTGGTTTGGAGCGGGCGCCCACGCCCGCGAACGCTGACGACTAACGAGCCTACGGTCATCTCCCGTTACAATTCCGACGTGAACATTCTCATCTCCGCTGGCGAAGCCTCCGGCGAAATGTATGGCGCGCAGTTGATTGGGGCGCTGCGCGGAGCTTCCAGTTCGGCAGAAGCCGCGGGCGGGGGCGCCCGCGCCACGCTTGACGGCCAGTCGCTTCAGTTTTTTGGGGCGGGTGGGGAGCGCATGGCTGCTGCTGGGTGCGAGATTGTTGTCGATGCTAAGGAGCTTGCTGTCGTTGGAATCACCGAGATTCTTAGCCGGCTGCCTCGGATTTTTGAGCTTTATCGAAAATTGATTCGGGCGGCGGATGAGAAACAACCGGCGATTACTGTTGTGATTGACTCGCCGGCATTTAATTGGCGGGTGGCGCGGCAGATGCGGCGTCGCGGGGTTCCGGTGGTTTATTACGTTTGTCCTCAGTTCTGGGCCTGGCGGCAGGGACGCGTCAAGTTGCTGCGCAAGTATGTCGACAAGGCGCTGGTGATTTTTCCGTTTGAAGAAGAGTTCTATCGCGATCGCGGAGTCGACGCGACGTTTGTCGGGCATCCCCTGGCCGATCTGCCGGCGCCGGGGATATCGCGCGAGCAGTTTGCGATTCGATACGGCTTGAACCCGGAAAAGCCTTGGATCGCGATCCTTCCTGGCAGCCGGCGCAAGGAATTTCGGCTCAACCTGCCAGCGATCATCGACGCGGTACGGCGGTTGGGCAAGGATTTTGAGTTTGTGCTGCCTGTGGCTTCCACGCTGGATTCGCGGTGGGTACAGGACCAGCTCTTTTTCTACAGCCACGTGGCGAACAAGAAGATTGGGCCGTTTCTTGCGTTGACCAGTGACGCTCGGGCTTCCCTCTATCACTCGCGCGCCGGAATTGTGGCCAGCGGAACGGCTACGGTTGAAGCCGCGCTCATGGGCACTCCGTTTGTGATGGTGTATCGGGTGTCTCCGCTGACTTATGCGCTGGGCAAGCCGCGGGTGAAGATTCCTTACTTTGCCATGGTCAATCTGATCGCCGAGGAGGAGGTTGTCCCGGAGCTGGTGCAGCACAAATTCACGGCGGAAAATATTCTCACGGAGATGAACAAGATCATTCCCGATGGCGCACCGCGGGCGCGCATGATCGAGCGGCTTGCCGGAGTGAAGGCTCGGCTCTCGCTGGGGAGCGACGGTGCGCACCCTTCGGAGCGAGCGGCGGAGATCATTCTAGGAATGCTTTGATCGCATGTTGTGGAAATTTACACCGATGATCCAACTGTCCTGCGGCACGAAGCAAACGCACTCCTGCATTCCAGCGCGCGGAGCAAACTGCCGGTATACTGCACCGGTATACTGCATAAGGTGCGGCGCCGCCGGCTTAGCAACGGGAGATCGGAGCACAACCTGTCGTTTTCGAGGTGCCAGGGCGCAGGGTCTTGTGACAGAATTTTAACGAAACAAATTCTTCGGACGCTTGTCCTGCCAGCATCTTTTGCGGGAAAATCAACATCATAGAAATTGTAGCCCTGCCAGGAGACTTTACTTGAAGCTCTGCCACTCTCGACCAGCGCGCCGTGCGCTTTGGTTAGCTGCTGTCATTTTTCTTGGGTGGTTTGTTGCCTTGGGCGGCGGACGGACGGCGGCGGCCGCCGAGAAGACGCGGTTGCGCGCGGACGACTACCAGATCAACGTCGAGCTGCTTCCCCAGAATCACAAGCTGACGGCGCGCGTGACCGTGAAAGTGACGGCGCTCGAAGACCTTAACGTGGCTACGTTTCAGTTGAACAATGCGTTGCGCATCACTAAGCTGGTGGACGCGAACAACAAGCCGCTTAGCCCCGAGCGCAACACCCAGGATTCGACGGTGCGGTTCTCGCTCAACGACAGCATCCCCAAAAATAGCAGCACCACTTTTACTTTTGAATACGAAGGCACGCTGGAGAGCGCCGACGACAGCCCGGTTCCGGGGTTAAAGCTGGCTTACGTCGGCCCGGAGACGAGCTACCTGCTTTACTCCGGGCTGTGGTTTCCGGTGGCGGGATATGGCGTCAACCGCTTCACTTCGACGATCAGCGTGACCGTGCCGGCGCATATGGTGGTGATTGGGAGCGGGAAGGAACCACCCGCTGCGGCCATGGAGAAAGGCGCCAAGAAGCCTGCGGGGCCTGATCTGGCAAACTCGAAGACCTTCAGATTCAGGTGGGACAAGCCTAGTTTCCCGGGGACGATCGTGGCCGGGACGTTCCAGGAATTCAAGAGCGACGAAGCGGGGCTCGATCTGCAGGTGTTCTTCAAGCCGAATAAGCAGAACCTGGGTGCGGACTATGCTTCGACGGCGATCAAGTCGTTCACTTTCTTCGAGACGCAATATGGTCCCGCGCCATCGACTCATTTGAAGATCGTTGAGATTCCGGATGAGACGGTGCCGTCGGCGTGGGCTCCGGAGATGGCGCTGCTTTCGAGCCGTGCGATTACGGAGAAGACGAATTACCGCTTGCTGGCCGACACATTGGCGCATCAATGGTGGGGCGTGTCGGTGAGTCCGGCGTCGAAAAATGACTGGTGGATCAGCGACGGTTTCGCGCGCTATTCCGAAGCGCGTTATGTGGAGAGCGCGGCGGGGGAAGCGGGGCTGGAGGAGATGGTGAAGGATATGTCGGTGGGCGCGCTTGCTTATGACAGTGTGCCGCTCTCGAGCGCCGAGAAGCTGGATTATTTCTCGCCGGAGTTTCAATCGCTGGTGACCGACAAGGGCGGGATGATCCTGCACATGCTGCGCGGGGTGGTGGGGGAAAAGGATTATCTGAAGATCATGCGCGAGTTCGCCACGAAATATGCGGGCAAGTCAGCGACCAGCGATGATTTCCGCGAACTCACCGAGCAAGTCTCGGGCGAGAAGCTGACCTGGTTCTATTCGCAGTGGATGGATTCGACCAGTGCTCCTGAGTTTAAGGCCAAGTACACGGTCTATCGGCTGGGCAGTAACAAGGGTTTCCGCATTGTGGGCGCGATCTCGCAGGATCTCGATCTATTCCGCATGCCGGTAACTGTGAGGATTGATACCGACGGCAGAACGGAAGAGAAGCGGATAGAAGTCGTCGGGACGGATTCGCCGTTTTCGGTGGAGACTTTCGGCCGGCCGCGGCGAATCTCGATCGATCCGGAAAACCGGGTGCTGACCAACAGCAAAGAGGTCAAGCTGCGAGCGTCGATTTTGCGCGGACAGGGACTGACGCAGCAGGGCGATCTGGCGGGAGCTTTGAGCGAGTTCAACAAGGCGCTTGAAGTGAACAAGAACAGTTCGCTCGCTCACTACCGGATTGCCGAAGTGTTCTTTCTACAGAAGAATTACCAAGCTTCGGCGAACGCCTATCGGGAATCTCTCAATGGCGACGGAGAGCCGCGCTGGACGGAGGTTTGGAGCCATCTGCAACTGGGAAAGATCTTCGATGTGACGGGACAGCGCGAGCGGGCGGTGAATGAATACCGGCAGGCGCTGCAGACGAACGACAACACGCAGGGTGCGATCGAAGAGTGCCGCCGCTACATGCAGAAACCCTTCGAGCGGGAAAAAGGCAGCTAGCGCAGGCCTGGATTTCTAATCGCAAAAATAAGAACCCGCACCGCCAGGCGAATAGCGGTACGGGTCAGGAGGAACGATTCTGAATATAGAACGGTTTTTGATTAATGTCAAGTAAGTTTATAGACTTTATTCTAGTCAGGCTTTGGGCCCCTCAAAGCCTTTGCGGCGCTGCTCGCTGTAACGATGGAGGGCGTCCTCGATGATGGGAAAGGCCATGGTGGCGGGCTGGATTTCGTCGACCTCGACCGACTTGCCTTCGAGCTGTTTGTAGTCCTGAAAAAAGCGGCGCAGCATGAGCAGGCGGTGGGGCGGCATTTCGGCGGCTTCGCGGTAGGCATTGAACTCGGGGTCTTCGGTGGCGATGGCGATGATCTTGTGATCCTTTTTGCCGGAGTCGATCATGGTCATGAGGCCGATGGCGCGGGCATGGATGATGGTGAGCGGCACGACGGTCTCCTGGCACAGGACGAGAACATCGATCGGGTCATCGTCTTCGGCGAGAGTTTGCGGGATGAAGCCGTAGTTGGCGGGATAGTAAACCGCCGAGTACAGGACGCGATCGAGTTTGATGAGGCCGCTGGGTTTGTCGAGTTCGTATTTGACGCTCGAGCCGAAGGGAATCTCGATAACGGTGTTGAACTCGTGGGGCAGTTTGCCGCCGGGAGTGACGTCGTGCCAGGGATGGATCATGGAATGGGTGCCTGCCTTTGCCGTTTTGAATATGCCCGCAGAGAGGATTGTAAATGCACCGCCATGGACGTGTGGCGCGGGCGCCCTCGCCCGCGGACCTCTGCTTCTTGACCAGCAATCAACCAGCGCGTAGAGTTTTTCGATAGGGGCCTCGGCTATGTCGAACGAAACCAGCAAATATTTGAAATTTGGTTCGGTCACGGTGTTGATTATCGTTTCGCTCGGCTATCTGGCTTATACGGGCGTACAGGACAGTAAGAGTTATTACGTGACGATTAAGGAATTGAATGGCATGGGGAACGAGGCTTATGCCAAGCGGCTGCGGGTGGCGGGCAATGTGGTGCCGGGGTCGATCAAGCGGTCCGGGACGCGCGTCGATTTCATGCTGAAGGAAAATGATTTGACGCTGCCGGTTTCGTATACCGGGACGGAGGCTCCTCCGGACACTTTTAAGGATGATTCGCAGGCTTTGGCGGATGGCAGTTTCGGACGCGATGGCGTTTTTCATGCTAAGCAACTGCAGGCGAAGTGTGCTTCGAAGTACGCACCGCAGCCGGGCGCCGCTCCAGCGGCTGTGCCGGCAAAGAGCATGTCGCAGAATCAGG
Organism: Terriglobales bacterium; assembly: GCA_036513715.1. GTDB lineage: Bacteria > Acidobacteriota > Terriglobia > Terriglobales > Acidobacteriaceae > Acidiflorens. The sequence goes on along the minus strand of DATBYM010000059.1, from coordinate 101,294 downwards.
GTTCGGCAGGCCCGAGCGCCGGGTCCAGCGGCATGGCAAATTAACAGTAATTCCTTCGAGGAAATGCTTATGGGGAGGCCAAGGAGGAACGGTGGCCCCCACATAAATCTTTGGCCACCCTCATTGTGGTTCGAATCAAATCCCAATAGGGTGCCGTCGAAGCCAAATATGACTGCGGAAGAAGCAGCACGGGTCATGGAGCGCTTCTTGGAGGGAACGAGTGACTCAATAGAATGGTGTGACTTCGCGGAGACGCGGCAGCGAGATCTGAGAGTCGAGCGTTACAGGACGCGATGTGACGAGCTAAGCCCGCTTGTAAACAGGCCGGGCGAGATGGATGAAGCAGCAGTTGTGGAGCCGAGGTCGATTGTTGGAGAATTGCGATCTACGACTAAAGAGTCGACCAGTGTGCCCTGTTGATTGAAACCGCTCCAGCCCACGTCATCACGGTCAGCAATCTCATTAAACAATTTGGGCGCTTTGCCGCGCTGCGCGGCGTTTCCGCGGAGTTTCTTGGCGGGAAGCTTTACGCCATTCTGGGAGATAACGGCGCGGGCAAGACCACTCTGCTGCGGACGCTGGCTGGACTGAACCGGCCTTCGAGTGGGCGGATCTCGATCCTTGGCTCGGGACTTGGCTCGGAGAAATTTCACGACATTTGCGGACAGGTGGGGTATATGGCGCATCCTTCGCTGCTCTATGACGAGATGAGCGGGATGGAGAACCTTGGGTATTTTGCGCGGCTGTATGGCATTACGAGCGATGCGCGGTGCGCGGAGGTGATTCGGGCGGTGGGGCTTGATCCGGAACTGGCGCGGCCGGTGGGGCAGTATTCGCAGGGGATGCGGCAACGGATGTCACTGGCCCGGGCATTGCTGAATGATCCGAAGATTCTGCTGCTCGATGAACCATTTTCGAATGTGGATTTGAATTCGGCGGGAGAGATGGTGCGGCTGCTGGCTCGGACGCGCGATGCGGGGAAGACAATTCTTATTGTTACGCATCAGGCTTCGCTGCTGGAGGGCACAGCGGATGAATTTGTGTGGATGGAGTTTGGCAGGATTATCGGGCGCACGCGGGAGCTGAAACGTCCGGCGATTGCGGAGGAAAGCGCAACATGAGCGCGCCCGCGGGCATCACCCGCGTCACTTTGCTCAAAGATCTGCGCCTGGAGTGGAGATCGAAGGACGCGAGCAACTCGATGCTGTTTTTTTCATTGCTGGTGGTGGTCGTGTTCAGTTTTTCATTCGATCCGAGCGCGGAAGAATCGCGTCAGATTGCAGGCGGACTGATCTGGGTAGCATTTTTGTTTGCGGCGGTGGTGGCGCTGAATCAGACTTGGGCGCGAGAGATTCGCAATCAGGTGCTGGATGCTTACAGGGTATCGCCGGCTCCGGCGAACTCGTTGTTTGTGGCGAAGGTGGTGGGGAATTTCATTTTTGTGAGCGTGCTGGAAGCATTGATGACTCCACTGTTCATAGCGTTTTACCGGCTGCGGTCGATTGGGCCGGCGTGGCAGCTTTTGGTGGTGGCGGTGCTGGGGACTTGGGCGTTGGTGGTGAATGGGACTTTTTTCGCCGCCATGTCGTTGCGGACGCGCAGCCGCGAGATCATGCTGCCGCTGCTGCTGTTTCCGATTTCGCTTCCGGCCATTCTGGCCATGGTGCAGGCGACTACCGCGATATTGAATGGCGAGGGGGCGCGCTTCTGGATGACATTGCTTGTGACGTACGATCTGGTGTTTACTACTGTGTGCCTGCTTTTGTTTGAGACTGTGTTGAATGCGGAGTGAGCGGGATCGGGTCATCGGGTGATGGGGCCCGCGGGTGATCGAAAGTCAAACACACAATGAAACGACTCTTCCCCATTCTCGGCGTGGTGACTGCGGCTTTGCTGGTCTATGCGCTTTACATGGCGTTGATCGGGGCTCCTACCGAGCAGACCATGGGGAACGTGCAACGGATTTTTTATTACCATGTGCCTTCCGCATGGACGGCGTTCGTGCTCTTCTTCGTTAATTTTGGAGCTTCGATTGTTTATCTGGTCAAGCGCAAGGTGGCGGCCGATAGGGTGGCGCTGGTCAGCGCTGAGGTGGGCGTGGTGTTCTGCACGGTTGTGCTGGTGACGGGGCCGATCTGGGCGCGTCCGGTTTGGGGCATCTGGTGGACCTGGGACATGCGGCTGACGTCGACGCTGGTCCTTTGGCTGATTTACGTCAGCTATCTTTTCCTGCGGCGTTTTTCGTCGAGCGGAGAGACGCCTACTTTGGCTGCTGCGCTAGCCGTTCTGGGAGCGCTGTGCGTGCCCTTTGTTTATTTTTCGATCTGGTTCTTTCGCACGCAGCACCCGCAGCCGGTGATGGGCGGAGGCGGATCGATTGATCCGCGCATGTTGCATGTGCTGCTGATTAACTGGCTGGCGTTTTCTTGCTTTGCGTTTCTGGTGTGCTGGTCACGGTATCGGCTAGAGAAGCTGCAGCGCGAGGTCGACCAGGCGCATGCGCTAGAATCGCTGATGGCGCCACGAGGGAGTGTGCGATGAGGTGCGTGATGATGAGGAACGGCCGATGAGGTGCACCCGATGAAAGGTAATAACGCCTACCTTTTTGCCGCTTATGCGCTCACGTGGATCATTCACATCACCTATCTGGCGACGATTGTGTCGCGCTATTCGCAGCTGAAGCGGGAGATTGATAGTCTCAGGAAAAATAAGTGACGGGTCGCAGGTGATCGGTGACGGGTCACAGGTCAAATTCGCAGCATAGCGACTGGAGTCCATTATCACTCACTTGAAGCGCGCCGGTAGTGCAAACAAAATGCATAGGCTCTTCGCTTCGCTCTCAGGATGACAATCAGAGTTTTGCTTGCGAATTTGCGGGACGGGACATTAGCTCGCCGTGCAAGTTTTCGCTGGCACCCGTTTTTCCTGGCAGCTGTTTTTCCTTCACCTGTCACCTGATTTGTGCCCTTACAACCATTTCGCTGGCTTTCGGCTTCTCACTATCCGGCCCACACACTCTATCCCGGCTTGACAGCGTATCTGTTGGATGTAAAAGTATTTGTTTGGTTCAATCCTAATTTTGATGACAGGTACGCATCCGCTCCCTTGGGCGTCGAGCCGCAGCGGTGTTTGTGTGCCAGTCTTGTCCTCAGCTCAGGAAATTGGGGAATTCGGAGGAGCTTAGTGAATAGGAATTACCCTGTGTCGGTAGGAGGTTCGGTGAGAAGTTTGGTGACAGATAAAAGAAGAGGCAACGGGCTAACGGTCATCTTTCTGGCGGCGGTGGTATTGGCCGCCGCGGGCATCGTATTTCATTTTGGAAGCTCGCCGCACGCCGGGTATTCCGCTAAAGCGGGCGCCGACTCGCAGGCCGCCAGTTCTCAGACCGCGGGTTCTCAGACCATCGATCGTGAGGCGCTGGAGGCGAAGTCGCTGGCGCTGCCGCTGGTGTTCGAGCCGAATCAGGGCCAGACTGCTGCACCGGTCAAGTTCGTGGCGCATGGCGCGGGCTATGGGTTGTTTCTGACGTCGGACGAGGCGGTGTTGGCGTTGCAGCCTGCGGCGGTCAGCAATCAGCATTCAGCGGTCAGTTCTCAGTTGTCGGGTCTCAGTTCTCAGCGAGCGCCGGGTTCTGTGATTCGGATGCGGCTGGAGGGAGCGAATGCCTCGGCTCGCGTTTCCGGCGCCGCGCCTTTGCCGGGGAGGACCAGTTATCTCATCGGGAATAATCCTTCGAAGTGGCACCGCGACGTTCCGCAATTTGGGCGGGTGGAATATGCGAGCGTTTATCGCGGAGTCGATCTGGTTTACTACGGCAATCAGGGACAGCTTGAGTATGACTTCCGGGTGGCGCCGGGCGCCGATCCGGACCAAATTGCTGTCAGCTTTCAGGGAGCTTCGGCGCGCATTCTGGAGGGCGACTCGGGCGATCTGGTGCTGACAACTGCCTCTGGAGAAGTACGCTTCCGCGCGCCTCGCATTTATCAGCCGGCTATGCAGCCTTCGCGAGAACCGGCGAGCAACGGCGAGACAGAGGTGGAAGGAAGTTTCCGCCAACTAGCCGACAATAAAATCGGGTTCGCTATTGGCAAATACGATCACAGCCGCGAGCTTGTCATAGACCCCACGCTCAGCTATTCGACCTTCCTTGGCGGCACGACCGGTATTGAAGGGCCGAGCGGGCTGGCAAGCCCGGGGAATGTGATATCGGTGGCGGTCGATGCCGCTTTGAATATTTATCTTGCGGGGTCAACTACGTCGACGAATTTTCCGACTACTAATGCATCGGCAGTTCCGGCGGGCGAGCAGAACATTTTTATTTCGAAGATTTATCCGCTGGGCACAGGGAGCGCGCAACTGGTGTACTCGATCATCCTCGGCGGCACGGACGCGGAAGAGGTCGATACGCTGGCCGGCATTGTTGTCGATCTGAATCAGAATATTTATGTTGCCGGTTCGACGAACTCCGGGACCTTCCCGACGAATGGCACGAATGCTGCTTTTCAAGCAACGCCTTATGTGACACCTTGTGCCGCACCATCTTGCGGGACGCACGGCTTCCTCAGCGCATTTACCGTAGGGGGCGCACCTCCGGCGTACACTTTGTCCTACTCGACTTATCTTTCGGGCGACGGGACGGATATTGTCACGGGGTTGGCCGTCGACCTCAACCAGGACGCTTATGTCACGGGCAATACTACCTCGACCGTAGGCGGCAGCAACGGCTTCCCTGCCAACCCTAACGGTTATCAGACTTTGCCGAACGGGAACCTGCAGTTTTTCGCCAGCAAGATCAACACTACTGGTAGCGGTCCGACGAGCATGGTCTACTCCACCTATTTTGGCGGCGGATATCCGGCGACGGGGATCATTGCGAATGGCGGCGGGGTTGCGGTGGATGTTGGCAACAACATGTACATCACCGGCACCACAAATATGCAGTCGGCGGTTCCCTCGGGTTCGAGCTTGCAGCCATTTCCACTTCTGAACGAGCAACAGAACTGCCTCAACCAGGTCACCGACAGCAGTTGCAGTGTGCAAAATCCGACCTCGGTTACGGACGGCTACGTGGCCAAGATCAACCCTAATCTCGATGGCGCGCAATCTCTCGTTTACTCGACTTATATAGGCGGCACCGGCACCGATACTGGCAATGCGATCGCGGTGGACACTTCTGGGAACGCGTTCATTGCAGGATCGACGAACTCGACCGCTTGGAACACCACGCTCACCCAAGTCTTTCAGCCTAGCTATGCCGGGAGCGCGTCCACGAGCAACGGGTACGTGGTCGAACTCGTCAACTCGAATGGTTTGAGTTTTCCGATCAACTACTTTACTTATTTAGGTGGCACCGGCCCGGACAGCGCTTTAGCGATTCAGGTGGATGCGGTGGATGCGGTTCACGTCGCCGGCTACACGGAGTCTCCGAACTTCCCGTCTCTCGATCCGCTGTCGGTGCCGGGCGGCAATTGCAGCGGCGCGAGCACCAGTTTACCCTACGCTTTCGTAGCGCTGATCGCCACGAGCCTGCCGGGACAGGCCGCCGGCGATTACTCCACCTGTCTCGGCGGCGGCCAGATCACGCAAGGGACCGGAATCGCGATCGACAACTTTGCGGCCAGCTATGTGGCGGGGACGACGCAGGCGTCGAATTATCCGCTGGCGAATCCATACCAGCCGCAGTTGAATGGCTCGCAGAACGCGTTTGTGAGCAGGCTCGCCGGCCAGAGTACGCTGATGATGACGGCGACCGGCTCTCCCAACCCGGTCAACGCCGGTCAGCTGGCTACATTTACTTTCGACATCACGAACAGCGCGGGCGACAATGCGACGGACGTGACCTTCATCGCGACCGTGCCCAGCACCGGGTTGCTCAATACTCCGTTTGCCTTGGTCAGCGGTGGATTGGGAACTTGTAACCAAGTGGTTGGGACGACCATCATTTGCACCATTCCGACGTTGGCAGCGGGAGCGTCTGCGTCGGTTGAAGTGGAAGTGACAGCGAACGCCACGACTCTCCCTATCGTCCCGCAGCTGACTGTTTCAGGAACAGCCGGCGCAAACGGGAACACAATGCAAGTCTCCGCCTCTGCGACGGTCAAGGTTGTAGACTTCACGGTCAGTTGCACGACGACGACTCCGATCATTACGGCTGGCGATACAGCGGCGATCCAGGTGGTGTTTGCTCCGGCTCAACCACTGGATGGTTCGCTCGGCTACATCGCCACCATCACGCCGAGCGATACGATCTCGCCTTCGATGGTGACGTCGCCGACTCCGACGTTTAACCCGATCAACGTGCCGATGACGGGGAACACTTCGGGAAGCACGACGTTGAGCATTGGCACCGTGGCGCGCCCGGTGAATAGCGGCAGCCTGCTGCGGCGCCGTGGGTGGTTTTACGCCTCGTTCTATGCAACATGGCTACCGATCGGAGGCGTAAGCCTGATCGGACTGGGTATCGGCTCGGGACGCAAGCGGCGGCGCTGGTTGATCGGAGCTGCGCTGGGCTTGGTTGTTGGCGTGATCCTGCTGTTGCCGGGCTGCGGATCAAACAGCAACGTTGCCACCAGCACGGGTGGGACGCTGGCAGGCACTTACATCATTACGATTGAGGGCTCGGCCGGGACGGGATCGTCGCACAGCTGCCAGCTGAATTTGACAGTGAACTAAAACTGATCGGTCGCTTAGAAGCCTCCGCTGCGGCGGAGGCTTTTCTTTTGGCATGGGCGGCGGGCGGCACGCGGCGGGGCCACGCTCTGCAATCTCGGATTTCGCCGGTTCTTTTTGCACCGGCGGAATCGTGGTGTTTCTAAGCCCTTGCAAATAGGCGCAATGCAGTTCTTGACAATATTCCATATTGCGATACTATTATTGCGATTTGGAATATGAGACTGGGCGAGAAAATTCGCTATCTGCGCGAGGTGGAAGGTTCGCTGCGCGGGCTGGAGCGCCCGCTCACGCAACAGGAGTTGATGAAGGGCATCGAGGCGGAGACCGGGAAGACGATCAGCCAGTCATACCTCTCGCAGATCGAGCGCGGCAAACGGCGGCACATGACGCAATCGTCGCGCACTTTGCTGGCGCGCTTTTTTAAGGTGCATCCAGGATTTCTGGTGGACGACCCGGAGGGTTATCACGCGGAGCTTACGTCTGACCTGCGCACCACCGAGGGTCAGCTGGATGTGTGGCTGCTGCAAGGGTCGGAGCGCTTTGCCAACGATCCGGAGGTGAGCGAGGTGCTGATCAAGCTGGCGCGCGACAAGGACACGCGGCGATGCATGTTATTGCTGGGCGAAATTCTGAATACGCCGGGCCTTGCCGATCGCCTGTTCGAAGCATTGCGTCCGGAGTTGGCCCACGGCTCGGGCGGTGCGCGCCCCAAGTCGACACATGTGAGGCGAAGCTTATGACCTGGGCTGACTTTTATTTGACATGTTTCGCCGTCGGTTTTCTGCTGAGCGCAATTTCGTTCGTCGTCGGCGGGATGCACGGGCACTTGCATCTGCCGCACTTTCCGGATTTTGGCGGTCACGATTTTGGCGGTCATGTTGACGTTGGACATGCCCCGGCTGGACATGGCCCCGATCCGGCACATAGCGCAACCGGAGGTCACACCGGTGACCAGTCGCCGGTCTCGCCCTTCAACTTCGTTACAGTGACGGCGTTTCTCGCCTGGTTCGGAGGAACGGGTTTTCTGATCACGCGTTTTTCGAGCATTTGGTTTGCGCTCGGACTGGTGATTGCGCTCGGGGCCGGACTCTTTGGCGCGGCGATTGTTTTCTTGTTTCTCACTCGCGTGCTGATTTCGCGCGAGGAGAACATGGATGCGGCGGACTACGAAATGGTCGGCGTGCTCGGAAGAATCTCGATGCCGATCCGCGAGAACGGCACCGGAGAGATTATTTATTCGCAGGCGGGAACGCGGCGCACCTGCGGCGCGCGCAGCGAAGACGGCAGCGCACTCGCAAAAGGCGCGGAGATTATGGTGGCTCGCTATGAGAAGGGCATCGCGTACGTGAAGCGCTGGGAGGAAGTGAGCGGGGAGTAGAGTCCGCGATGGGGTGATCCGATGATCGGGCCATCTGGCGATCGAAGATCAAGACCATTAACGGCAGCTAGGGTTGGATGAGCCAAATATTAGCTGGAGCATCTATGCAACGACGAGTCTTCCAATTCGCTATCTTGCTCCTCTGGCTGTCGCTGCCGCTGGTCGCGATCCAGTACACACAGGTCTGGAGTCAACTGCCGGCTCGCGTGGCCACGCACTTCAACGCCGCCGGGCAAGCGAATGGCTGGATGTCGCGCGGGGAAGCGGTGAACTTTGGCGTGGGATTCGAGGCATTTCTGCTGGTGATATTCACCGCGCTTCTGCTTTACAACGCCCGTCAACACCTTGATGGATTTTCCTGGGCGGCGCTGGGCTTCTGCGCTCTCGTTCTCGGGGTGATGGTCGAGGTAAATCGCGGCATCGCCAATTACAACTTGCACGGCGCGCCGCTGCAATTGGGAGGCATGCTGATTGCGCTGCCGATTGCCGCCATTTTGCCGATCGCGGTTTACGTCGTATCGAGGCGCGAACCGGCGCTCGCTTCCGGCGGGGCTCTCGCGAGCGATCTTCTTGTGGAAGAAACGCACTCGGGAAGGGCGGCGGCGCTGTTCATATTGCTGGCCCTGATCGGGCTCGCGATTGCGGCGTCGCTCGTGCCGTCGCCCGCCTTGCGACTTTCGCTGGCGCTGGTCGGTTTGATCGGATTGGCCACGATCGCCGCCGCCTGGAGCGGATTCCAATATCGTTTTCTGCGCCACGGGCTGGAGATTCGCGCGCTTGGCTTTCGTTTGCGGTCGATTCCGCGACAGCAGATCCAGAGTTATGCGATCGAGCCGTGGAGCGCGCTGCGCGGCTATGGTATTCGCGGCGTCGGCAACTCGCGCGCTTATGTGTGGGGCAACAAGGTGGTTCACATTAAGACGTTGAACGGAGATATTTTTCTCGGACACAGCGATCCGCAACGCATCGTGCGCGATCTCGACCGGGTGATGAGTCACTAAGCGATGCGAGCAAGATTTTCTCAGGAGGCGATATGTACCTCGGCATAGCAATTGAAATCTGGGTCATCGCGGGACTGGTCGTATTGGCGACCTTGTTCCTGATGAGCATGCTGGCACGCTTATACCGCAAAGCGGGGCCGCATGAAGCGCTGATCGTTTATGGCTTTCGCGGGACGCGCGTGGTGCAGGGACACGGCACCGTCATTTTTCCGATGGTGGAGAATTGCAAAGACCTTTCGCTCGAACTGATGTCGTTCGACGTGGCCCCGCAGCAGGATCTCTACACCAAGCAGGGCGTGGCAGTTACGGTCGAGGCGGTCGCGCAAATTAAGGTGAAGTCTGACAAGGAATCGATTCTTACCGCGGCCGAGCAGTTCCTCACCAAGAGCGATCAGGAGCGAGAGAGCCTGATCCGCCTGGTGATGGAAGGGCATCTGCGCGGAATCATTGGACAGCTTACCGTGGAAGAAATTGTCAAACAACCAGAGATGGTTGGCGATCGCATGCGCGGCACGTGCGCGGATGACATGAACAAGATGGGGCTCGAAGTAATTTCTTTCACCATTAAAGAGGTCCGCGACAAAAACGAGTACATCACTAATATGGGCAAGCCCGACGTGGCCCGCATCAAGCGCGACGCCGACGTGGCCACCGCGGAAGCCGAGCGCGATACGGCGATCAAGCGCGCCATGGCGACGCGCGAAGCGGCGGTTGCGAAAGCCCAGGCCGATCAGGAACGAGTGCTCGCGGAGACGCTGTCACAGGCCAAGCAGGCGGAATCGCAGCGCGACTTAGAGGTCAAGAAAGCGCAGTATCTCGAAGTCACTAAGAAGCAACAGGCACAGGCGGATAAGTCGTACGACATTCAATCGAATGTGATGCAACAGCAGGTTATTACCGAGAGCGTGCGGGTGCAGCAGGTAGAAAAAGAAGGGCAGGTAAAAGTCCAGGACGCCGAAATTGCGCGCCGCGAAAAAGAACTCATCGCGACCGTGTTGAAGGGCGCCGAAATTGAGCGTCAGCGGATCGAGACGCTGGCCGCTGCCGAGAAACAGCGCCTAATTGCGGAAGCGGAAGGACAGGCGTCGGCGATTCGCGCTCAGGGAGAAGCCGAGGCTGAGATTATTTTCAAGAAAGGTGAGGCCGAAGCGAAGGCCATGAACGTGAAAGCGGCAGCCTATCAGGAATATAACCAAGCCGCGGTCATCGACAAACTAATTACCGGTCTGCCGGAGATTGTGAAGGCTTTGGCCGCTCCGCTTGCTAACGTGGACAAGATCACCATTGTCTCAACCGGCAACGGCGATACCGCCGGACTAAACAAGATCACCGGCGACATCACGAAGATGGCGGCGCAGGTGCCGGCATTGTTTGAGACGCTCTCTGGGATGCCGCTGGCAGAGTTACTGGGCAAGGTCCGGCAAATCGGCGATAAGACGCCGAAGCTGGAAGAAAAGCAGTAAGGGCGGTCGTTGGTCGTTAGTCGCTGGGCCGGTCGCCAGGAATGGCTATGCGAACGACGGCTTGCGAACGACCAACGACCATCGACGAACAACGGTGCTTGGAGGACGCTGTGCAAGAAGAACTTCATCATGCCAGATCGCTTGGGCTCTCTGTCGCGCTCGGAGCGGCGATGGGCGCGGCTTTGGGTGCGGCCGTCGGCCACGTTAAAATCTGGGTAGCTGCGGGGATTGCCGCCTACATTGCGATCTCGCTGGTAGGCGGCGCGTGGAGTAACAAGGTTGACGACGGAGAACGAACCACTAACAACTGACTTACACGAGGTGTTCTATGGCTTTACTGGAACGTGTTTCTACCTTAGTTCGGGCCAATCTCAATGACCTGATTGACAAGGCTGAGGAGCCGGAAAAGATGATCAAGCAGGTTATCCTCGACATGAACAACCAGCTATTGCAGGTCAAGACGCAGGTTGCTATCGCCATCGCCGATCAGCATCTGCTGGAAAAAAAGAAACTGGAAAACGACGACAAGATCAAAGAGTGGATGCGCAAGGCTGAACTCGCCGTCGATAAGAAGCAGGACGATCTTGCTCGCGCCGCGCTGCTCCGCGTAGAGAGTTATAGCGACCTGAGCTCGACCTTCGCGCAGCAACTCGAGGATCAGAAAGCGCAGGTCGATAATTTGAAATCGGCGCTGCGCAATCTCGATCAAAAGCTGGCCGAGGCGAATGCGAAAGCCGATCTGCTGATCGCGCAGCATCGCCGGGCGCGGGCCGCACACCGGGCTACCGACGCGCAGTCCGGCATGAGCGCCAACAGCAAGTCCGGCACTTTTGACCGGATGAAGAAGAAGGTTGCGCGAGAGGAAGCGATCGGTGGAGCCAAGGCGCAGATTTTGGCGGACGACGTCGAGGACCGCCTTGCCGCTTTGGAAAAGGAAGACCGCATTGAGCAGTTGTTGGCGGAGCTAAAGACAAGACGGGGAGCCTAGCCGGGAGTTCGCCCGGGCGGATAAGGATCCGCGGCTCCGCCCAGTTCGGCAAACCTTGGCGCGGCGCCCTCAACGAAACAGTTACAATCACGGCTGTGCCTATGCGCAAGGTCTTCCATTTCGACTCTCCCCCCGAGCCTTATGTGGCTGATGCTGCAGTGCTCTGCTGCTTTGATCATCGCATCAGCCGAGCGGTGCGAAAGTTTTTGAAGAAACAGGCCGTCGAGCGGGCCGACATGATCGTTGTCGCCGGAGGGGCCAAGACATTGGCCTCGCCGCGCAACAACTTCGAACAGGACTTCATTCTTGAACAAGTGCGGATGTCCATCCGGCTGCACCACACGAAACGCGTGCTGGTCATGAGCCATTCCGATTGCGCGACTTACGGCGGACTCGCTCACTTCAAAGGTGACCGCGAGGCTGAAGCCGACCATCACCGTGGCGAACTGGTGCGCGCCCGGGAGTTGCTCACCTCGAACTTTCCCGGCATTTCGGTCGAGCCTTACTTCGTGAAGTTTGACGGAATCTGGGAGGTGAGCGCCGGGAGCGGCCCAACGTCCGCAACCACGGCAAAACGATCAGATGCCGTCCGTGGGATTGCATAGGCCGAGCCACTTCCGGATAACCGCGTTCATACGAAGGTTTTCGTGGGAAGCAATTGAACAACCGCGCCAATTGGCGTATCATAAATAGCCAAGAGGCTAGTTATGACTTCCGCTGGCATTGCCGAGGTGCTTGGGGGTAGAAGAGTCCTGGGACGCTCGATTAGGACCTTTGCCGAGCTGGCGGAGTTGATCCGCAAAGGCTTGCCGTCGGATGCACTTATCGCGCTCGGTGAAAAGCTCGATCTAAAGAATGCGGCGCTTTCCGAAAAGCTTGGCATTCGGCCGCGAACTTTAACGCGGCGACTGAGCCGGCACTCGCGTCTCACGGCCGCGGAGTCCGATCGCACCGTGCGATTGGCGCGAGTCTATGGGATAGCAGTTGAGATGATCGGCAATGCCGACAAGGCTGCCGAATGGCTTCGCACTCCCAACCGCGCTCTCGCAGGCGCGGTTCCGATCGACCAATTGGATACGGACCTGGGATCCCGAGAAGTGGAAAACATTCTGGGGCGCATTGCCTACGGCGTCTATAGCTGATGCGCCTGTGGAGGATTTGCCGCGAAATCCACGCCGCAAGCGCCTTTTCGGGGGAGGGTGCGCGGCTCTATGGCGGTCGCTGGAATAGTCAGGGCGTGCGGGCGGTCTACACTTCCCCATCGCTTGCGCTGGCTGCCATCGAGACTTTCGTTCATCTCGAACCAAATCTGCGGCCGGATGACCTGGTTTCGATTGAGACGGAGCTTCCTGACAATGTGCGCACGGAGCGTATCGATCTGAAGTCTCTTCCCCGGAAATGGTATGAGCTGAGAGATGAATCGCTGCGGACATTCGGCGATGGTTGGATTCGCGCGGGCAGAACCATCGCGCTGCACGTACCTTCCGCCGCGATTCGTGGGGAGTGGAATGTGTTGCTGAATCCTGAGCATTCCGATTTCCGCAAGCTGAAGATCCAGAAACCCAATCGCTTCGAGTTTGACCTACGAATGTACCGTTAGGTCGATCGCTCGAACGATCGGGCGCGCCGGTTGTGCCAACAATTTCGAATTCCTGTTACAAATAGTGTTCCTATGAAAATTCTCTTCATCGGTGGCACTGGAGTTATCAGTACTGCTTGCACCACGCTGGCCGCCGGGCGCGGCATGGACGTGACATTGCTCACTCGCGGCCAGCATGCGTCGCAGTTGCCGGCTGGCGTTAGGACTCTGATTGCGGACGCGAACGATCCCAGCTTGATCGAGAAACTTGATCGCGAATCCTTTGATGCTGTCGTTGACTGGATCGCGTTCACTCCGGCCGACATCGAGCGCGATCTCAAGCTTTTTCGCGGACGCACGCGGCAGTTTGTCTTTATCAGCTCTGCCAGCGCTTACCAGAAGCCGCAGACGCACTACTTGATCAGTGAGTCGACTCCACTGGCGAATCCATACTGGGATTATTCGCGCAATAAGATTGCTTGCGAAGAGCGGCTGATGGCGGCTTATCGCGACCAGGGCTTTCCTGTGACTATCGTGCGGCCCTCGCTTACTTATGGCGAGAGTTTGATTCCGCTCGTACTCAACAGCTGGGAGCGATCGTACACAGCAGTCGATCGCATGATTCGCGGACAAAAGCTGATTGTGCCGGGGGATGGAACGTCGCTGTGGGTGATTACGCACAACACCGATTTCGCCAAGGGATTGGTCGGCTTGCTCGGCCACCAGCAGGCGATTGGACACACCTTTAACATCACGTCCGATGAGGTGCTGACCTGGGATCAGATGTTTCGCACGGTTGGTGACGCGGTCGGCGTGGAGCCGCAGTTGGTGCATATTTCGTCCGACTTCATTGCGGCGTGCCTGCCCGAGAAAAGAGGAACACTTATCGGCGATAAGTCGGTGAGCGTGGTCTTCGATAACTCGAAGGTCAAACGCTTTGTTCCGGAGTACCGCGCCACGACTTCGTTCGCTGAAGGGATTCGGCGGTCGCTCGCTTGGTTCAATGCAGACGCGGCGCGGAAGCAGATCGACTCGCAAGTGAACGCGGCTATGGACAAGCTGATTGGCCTGTATGAGAAAGGAATGAGCGAAGCGGTGCGGAGCTTCGTCGCCAACGGGTGAGCGCGATTCAGATTCGGGGTTTCACCCAATCCTCCCATTGAAGCCCCTTGACCCGCGCGAATTCCCTGCTGTTGGCGGTAATCAGAGTCAAACCATGACGCAGAGCCTGTCCGGCGATCAGGAGGTCATAGGCGCCGATCGGTTTCCCTGCGGCCTCCAACGTCGCGCGCAGACGGCCCGCAACTTTCGCGTCTTCGGGTTCGAAAGCCAGCAGGCTAAGCGGTCCGGCAAAGAATTTCTCTAGCAGTTGCGCGTTGGATTCCTGGCGCGCGCTCTTCGCGACTCCATACCAAAGTTCAAACGCCACGACGGAGGACACCGCCACTGCTGCCTCCGCCGCCAGTGCCCTCTGCAAACGCGTACGGACTGAGGGGCTTTTGTCATTGATCAGCTCAAGGCAGGCATTTGTATCGAGAAGATATTTCACTCGAAAACCTCGCGACGCGGTGTTCGCGGTTGGTTACGCTCTTTTGGAAGGAGATATCCCTTCCTCAGCCGGTCCATTTCTGCAAACCACTCGACGGGGTCCGTGATCAAGGGCTCTAAAAGTACTCCTTCATTTAAGCGGCGAACGCGAACTTCCTTACCCTCAAAGCGAAACTCGCGCGGCAAACGCACCGCTTGGCTGCGCCCATTGCGAAACAGTTTGGCAGTGCCGGTCTCGGCCATTGGAAGACTCCTCTCTAACGAGAATATAGTATATACCCATGATAGCCACTTCACATCTATCATTAGTATATATCATTGGCCGTTAGTTTTGATGACCCAATACCTCGGAAATACGCAAGAACCATCACGCGCTCGCCTTATCGAGCAATGGCAGCGGCTTGTCGACCGGGGTTGAGGTCGAGGTTTCCAGTTCCAACTGCTCCTGGCCGCTGAGGGCGGTAACTTTGCCGCGGTAGTTTTTCAGATGCCGCTGTGCCGTCTCGAAGGCTTCCTGCGCCTTGTTGAGGTTCTTGCCGACATTTTCAAACTGGCTCTGGAAGAAGTCGAAAGACTTTTGCGCCTTGGCTAGTTCGGCGCGGCTCTTCTCGAAGCGGGTCGCGACTTCGTACCACTTGTGCACCAAAGAGATTGTGTGCAGAGTCATCAGCAACGTGTTGGGCGAGACGGGGAAAACATGCTGCTCGTTCATCCAGTCGCCGAGTTCGCGGTTGCGGATGACTTCCATGTAGAGCGTCTCGCTAGGCAGATACATGAGCGCGATTTCGGTGGTGCCGTTCTCGGGCTGGATGTACTGCTGAATGCGCTTGGCTTCCGCCTTCATCACGCGGACGAGCGCGATGCGCGCGGCTTCGATTTCGGCTTTGTCGTTGCTTTCGAAAAGCGCGATCACTTGTTCGCGGGGAAACTTGGCGTCGATCGGGAGCTTGCGGTCGGGAAAATAAATGACGGCATCGGCGCGCCCCCCACCCTCGCCGGGCGACGACTGGAGGGCGAACATGTGCGCCGGCAGAAAGTCGGCGAGCAGGCGTTCAAGGCTGGCTTCGCCGAATTGGCCGCGGAGGTGCGGCAGTTTCAGCAGATTGTTCAAGTCGTTAATGGAGTGGCCGAGCGCGCCGACTTCGCGCAACTGTTCCTCTGCGTTTTTCAGGTGCTGCTGAACCTTTTCGAACTGCGCGAATCCTTCCTTGATGTTCTGATCGAGTTTCTGCTGCACCTGCTCGGTGATGGCCATGAGCTTCGAGTCGACGCGCTCGCGAATTGCGTCAAGACCCTGCGCGGTCTGCTG
This sequence comes from Terriglobales bacterium, assembly GCA_036513715.1. Classification (GTDB taxonomy): domain Bacteria; phylum Acidobacteriota; class Terriglobia; order Terriglobales; family Acidobacteriaceae; genus Acidiflorens. The sequence goes on along the minus strand of DATBYM010000059.1, from coordinate 85,356 downwards.
ACTCAGGCATTGAAATTCATTCTTGAGCTGCTGCGTGGTGAGCAGAAGAGAATTGGTCATCTCGCTGCGTCCGTCGGTAAGGCTGCGGTTTTGCTCTTCCCTGCCCGCGGCGAGTTGCTGTTCGACCGAACTGCGAATCTCTGAAAAGCCTTGCTGGATGCGGTCTGTCACCTGCTGGCGGAGATCACCTTTGGTCTGCTCGAGCCTAGTGGCCATGTCGGCAGTGGCAGCACTGAACTTCTGGCCAAGGGAGGTACCGAGCCTTTCGAGCTGACCTGCAACTTCCGCTTTTACATCGACTTGCGGAGCGGCGGAAACGCGGCGCAAGAGAACCACCGAGAACCCAAGCAGGACAAGGGTTCCGGCGAGCACAGTAACCAGCAGCAGGGTCTCCATAGTAAGTGGCTTAGGTGAATTTTAGAGGTTAGCGTCAGAGATGGAAAGCGGAACTTTCGCTTGGACTCTGCCGGCGACCCCAACGCCGGAGCGCTGACCGCAATATTATGATCCGGGCCCTGGTGGTTTCATTCGCGATCCTGGTAGCAACTCCTGGGAGTTACGCGACCGACAAGAATCCGGCGGCGTCCGCAAGCAACACCGACGTTGATAGCAAGCAGCCCACCCCCAACGCAAACCCGGCGGCTGGAGCCACCTCTAGCGAGGACCTGGCCGCCGAGAACGAACTTCTCAAAGCTGCGAATAAGGGCCGCGAAGTCGCGGGCGTGGCGCCGATGCGCATGGAAGACAGTTTGCGCGCCGCGGCGCGAGCCCACGCTCTGCTGATGATTGCGAACGATCGATTGGAGCATGAGTTCGCCGGTGAGCCTGCGCTGCTCGAGAGAATTGGTCAAGTCAGCCCGCTGAAAATCGATCGCGTTGGCGAGAACGTTGCCTACGCTTCATCCGCATCGGATGTCAATGCTGCGCTGATGCACTCGGCTCCGCATCGCGAGAACCTGCTGGATCGCGGATTTGGCGTCGCGGGCATCGCGGCCATCTGGAGCCAAGGAAAATTGTATGTGGTGCAGGATTTCGCGCACGACGTTCCATCGTATTCAGCGCGGGAGAGCCGCGCGCTGGTGGGGCGCGCAGTAGCTGAGATGCGGCATCAGGCGAGGCTCCCGGAGCTCGCCCAACTGGTTCCGGCGAAGCTCGATGAAGCCACCTGCTCGCTGGCGAGAGACAGCCGTCCAAAGGCGCGCGAGATAGCTGTCGCGTACAACAATCGGCGGATTATCACTTACACGCAGAGCCATCCTGAAATTATTCCACCCGAAGCCACGCGTCTGGTAGATGATCCTGACGTTCGGCAGTTTGCCGTGGGGTCGTGCTATGCGCGCAACGCGGCTTACCCTACCGGGATGTATTGGGTCGCGATTCTGCTGTACTGAGATTATTTCTTACTCAAGTTACCCCGTACTCGCCTCACGCGGACAGGAGTGTCCGCTCCACACACGACCTGCCACACTTGCCCTGTGCTAACCTGCGAGCATCTGGGCTGGCCGCATGGACGCTGCTTCTCGAATCCGCATCGGGACTGCCGGCTGGTCTTACAAGGACTGGGACGGGATCCTGTATCCGCCAGAAGTGACGCGGAAGAAGATTCATCCGGTCGAATTTCTGGCGCGATTCTTTGACGTCATCGAGATCAACACTTCATTCTATGGACACATACGGCCGGAGCTGGGACGTCTGTGGTCGCGGAAGGCAGCGGCGGTTAATCCTGATTTTCTTTTTACGGCGAAGCTCCACCGTTCGTTCACGCACTCTCCGCTGGCGGTAATGGAACCCACTTCGGCGGCCAGCATACGACCGAATGACGAGGATGAGCGACTTGCACGCGAGGGTCTGGACTCACTGGCTGCGGAGGGGAAGCTGGGCGCGCTGCTCATTCAATTCCCTGTCTCGTTCAAGAACACCAGCCTGAATCGCGAGTATCTGGAGCAGTTGTTGCGGCAGTTCATTGAGTATCCGCGGGTGCTCGAGGTGCGGCACGAGAGTTGGAACAATGCGGAGACGATCGACGAATTCATGCGCCAAAATGTTGGCTTCTGCAACATCGATCAGCCGCGGCTGGGGCGATCGCTGGGGCCGACGGAGCATGTGACGTCGGGAGTGGGATATGTTCGGCTGCACGGGCGGAATTACGAACATTGGTTTGAGGGCGGGTTTGACAGCGATAATCGCAACGATCGTTATAACTATCTCTACAAGCCGGCGGAGTTGGAGAAATGGAAGGATAAGATCGAGGCGATTGCGCGGCGAGCCGAGTCAACTTATGTGATCGCGAATAATCATTTTCAGGCTAAGGCCGCGGTGAATGCGCTGGAGCTGAGGCATCTGTTGGAGGGAAGAAAGGTGCCAGCCCCGGAGACGCTGGTGAAGCATTATCCGGAACTGAAGGAAGCGGTAGAGATTGAAGACGGCAGCGGAAATTATTCGCTGCTGGGTTGACGGCGGCGGCGAAGGCAGCCGCCGCTCGCTCATTTGGCCGGAGTCAGAATGCGTTCGATTTGGCTGATGTGGTTAATATCGTGGCCGGCGATCATGCGGACTATGTGTTCGATCGACTCCTGGCCCCGCTCGGCGTGCTGGCCGAACTGTTTCCACTGCTCGGGGGAAAGCGATTTGAGAAGCGCGAGATTGGCTTCGCGCACGGTGCGCTGTAACTCGATGGATTTCTTCGGGTCGCGTTTTTCGTAGTGGCCGGCGATGACCCAGGCGTTCTGATCGAAGGCAGCGACGGGCATTCCGGGGCTTCCGAGGATGGAGCGCATGCGCCAGCCGACTACGATTTCGACGTCGGAGAGGTGAGCGAGAATTTCGGCGACCGACCACTTTTCGGGCGCGGGCCGCTTGCGAAGTTTGGCTGGAGGGATGCCTTGGATGAGGCGCGCCAATTTTTTTGGCGTGGCGGATTGGACTTTGATCGGGTCCAGACCCTGGGCGTTGGCGACAATGCGTTGCGTATATTGCTGAGCTGTTTCGGGCATCTGATATTTATAATCCAGCCTCGCCCCGGCTGGCGAGCGCGGCACCATTGTATTTTCGAGCTTGTGTTTTCGGGCTACGCCTCGGCCACTTGACCAGCGGTCAATACCTCAGCCACTGTTCGATCCGAGGAATCTTCGAAAGCCTCTATAAAAACGATTGAAAAGTAGTTTGCCGGTGCTGTATCGTGCGTTGACCGAGGGTCAATCGAACCAGATTAATCGAACCAAGGGGGAGTTGGGCCATGGAAGGAATTACGAGTAGTTTGGCAAAACCGACGCAGATGAGACGGGACGGAAAGCCGCGTCCGCGCTCGGAAGCGAAGCGGGCGCGGATTGTGGAGGTGGCGATCCGCCATTTTGCCGAACGAGGGTACAGCGCAGCACGGGTGGAGGACATTGCGGCACAGCTGGGAATTGCCAAGGGGTCGGTTTTTCAGCATTTCAAAAGCAAAGACGGATTGTTTTTCGAAGCCTATAAGAAGGCGGTACAGTCTTTTCCGACATATATGGATACTCCTGCGGCCGTGCAGGAGCGCGGCTTTTTTGAGCTGCTGCGATATTGGCTGGCGCGCACGGAGAACATGGTGCGCGACAACTGGTCATCTTATCGAATCTATCTGATTGGCAACTACGGAACGGACCTGGCTCTGCGGCGCGAAATCAATCGCTTTCTGGTGCAGGAAGATCCTTATGGGTGGCGGGAGTTTGTCGGCTTCGGAGTTAGCCAGGGCGAGTTACGGACCGATCTCGATGCCGACCTGATCGGATCAATTCTGGAATGGACCATGGATCGGTTTCAGGATGCGCTACTAACTGAAGAGTTAGATCCGGGACTGTTTCGTAAGTCGGGACCTATTCCACAAGAGAAAGAAAGAAGGATTGAGCAGTTTGTCGAGTTACTGCGGCGGGCGGTGGGCTCGGACAAAGCACAAATCAGGGAGAAGAGAGCGTGACGGCAGTCCCTACAGTGGAGCGAATCATCACGAGTTATGACGATGCGGCGCCATTGGCGGAAGCTTCGACAATTCCGGCAGCATGGTATGTGGATGCAAGAATTGCGGAGCTGGAACGACAGGCGGTTTTTTTGCGAACGTGGCAAGTTGTAGGACGAGTAGACCAAGTGCAAGAGCCGGGGCAGTTTGTAACGGCGACGGTCGCGGGCGAGCCTCTGGTCGCGGTGCGCGGGAATGACGGCGCGCTGCGGGCGTTCTATAACGTCTGCCGGCATCATGCGGCGGCGGTTGTGACCGAGCCGTGTGGGCGGGCGTCGATGTTGCATTGCCCGTATCACGGATGGAATTACGGATTAGATGGAACGCTCAAAGGGATGCCCGAGTTCGACGGGGTGAAGAACTTCGAGCGCAAGGACCATGGACTGGTTCCGGTGAAGGTGGAGACGTGGGAGAAGTTTGTATTCGTGAATTTGGATGCTGAGGCGGCACCGCTGACGGAATTTCTTGGTGGATTAGTTAGCCGAGTGGCCCCGCTTGGACTTACTAAGCTGCATTACTTTACGAGCCGGAGTTATGATATTCACTGTAACTGGAAGGTGTTTGTCGATAACTACCTGGACGGCGGCTATCACGTCCCTCACCTGCATAAAGGGCTTAATTCCGTTCTCGATTACAAGCAATATACGATCGAGAATGAAGACCGGTATTGCTTGCAGTCGAGCCCGATGGTGAGCTCCGAGGCGGACGTGGCGACGGGGATGACGCGGCGGGGTAACCGGGCTTGGTATTTCTGGTTGTATCCGAACTTCATGTTCAATTGCTACGAGGGGTATTTGGATACGAATCTAGTGGTGCCGATTGACGTTGACCATTGCCGGGTGATTTTCGATTTCTATTTCGGTGATGTGGGCGAGAGTGCACGCGCCTACAACGAGCAGAGCGTCGAGGTTGGGAATCGAGTGCAGGATGAAGACTTGGGGATTTGCGAGGCGGTGCAGCGCGGGCTGAGGTCGCGAGCCTATCGGGCGGGGCGGCTGTCGGTGCGGCGGGAAGCGGGAGAACAGTTGTTTCATCGATTGCTGGCAGCGGATTTGAAGAAGGAGCTGAGGGGTTAGGCTTTGGCTGTGCGCTTGTTTTGGCTGTGGACTCGACCGAGGATTGTTCGAAGTAGGCGACCACGCCCGCATCGAGGAGTTTTCCCTCATTCGTCTGTGAGGAACTGGTCAGCACGATGATAGGAATATTCATGGTGGCGGGATTGCCTTTGAGGGCTTTCAAGACTTCCGTCGCGCTGATCTTGGGCGGCATCATGTCCGGCAGACTTGAGGCTGCGTAAGAACTCGGCCGTCCCTCCGCGACTCCGCGGCCATTTCAGTGGTGGTTACCTAAGCCAATGTTTCCTCGTTTAAGCGTCAACATTTCTACCGATCGGAACTGCATAAGACCGACTCTACGTCTGTTCGAACACGTGTGCCTGGTACCGTCAAACGAAAGGATTACCGGTTTCATGGGGCGGCCACATGGCTGACTCATCTGCTCGATCGACACTGAGCCTTTGGCGGCCGTTGCGCGCGCCCATATTTCGCAATCTTCTTATCGCCGACGTTGTCTCTGATGTCGGTACGTTCATGCAGAGCGTGGGCGCGGCCTGGCTGATGATCTCTCTCAACGCTGGACCGATTTACGTAGCTCTGATCCAGACCGCGTCCGCCTTGCCCTTTTTCATCTTCGCGCTTCCTGCCGGCGCGATGGGTGACATCGTCGATCGCCGCAGGCTCATCCTCTTTACCGAAACGTGGATGCTGGCGGTTGCGATCGCCGTTGCTGCGCTTACGATCGCTGGTTGGATCTCTCCGTTGTTACTCCTCATTCTGACCTTCGCACTCTCAGCCGGAGATGCATTCGAGACCCCTACTTGGCGTGCCGTCTTGCCCGAAGTTGTGCCAAAGGAAGATCTTCCGGCCGCCTCAGCTTTGAACGGGATCGAATTCAACTTTGCGCGCGCCGTGGGACCGGGACTTGCCGGTTTCATAGTCGCGGCGGCAGGCGTTGGTACCGCCTTTCTGCTTAACGCGGCTTCGTTCATCGGCGTTATCGCCGTGATCGCGCGATGGAAACGATTGGTTCCCAGGCGGACTTCCCCTCGTGAGACCGTCTGGGGCGGGACCGTCGCGGGACTGCGATACATTCGATATTCGCCGGCCATTCGACGCCTGCTACTTCGGAGTGGATTGGTCATATTCTTCGCAACCGCACTCACGGCCTTGCTGCCTCTCATCGCTCGCGATGTGAAGAACAGTCCAATTACCTTTGGAATCCTGCTTGGCTGTTTCGGTTTCGGTGCGGTGGCCGGTGCTGTGCTCATGCAGCGCGCCCGTGCGCGCTGGTCGGCCGAGATCGTCGTCTCGTCGGGTATTGCCATCTATGGTCTCGCCACCCTCGCGGTGGGCACCGTCCGAGTGCTGCCCGCGTTGTGCGTAACCACCTTTGTCGGCGGCTCAGCTTGGATCATGTTCATTTCTCTCGTTAACGTACTGGTTCTAAATCACTCCCCGGACTGGGTGCGCGCGCGTGTTTTGTCTATCTTTACGCTCGTGGCACAAGGCTCGGTGGCTGCCGGAAGCGCAGCTTGGGGCACGGTCGCGGCACACTTCGGGCTGCATGCCGCACTGTTGTGGGCAGGTGCTGGAACAATTGCGACAACGACCCTGGCTTTTTTTCTGCGGTTGCCGGAGGCGACTGTGGACGTCACGGCTTGGAACCATTGGCCCTTGCCCGACCTCGATGGTGATGCGCTCCCCGTAGGGGAAGATTCTGGTCCCGTATTGGTTACCGTTGAATACGAAGTACCTCCCGAGAATGTGCGCGAGTTCCTGAAGGCAGTTCGTCGGTACGGACGCATCAGGCGCCGCGACGGTGCGTCGCGCTGGGGCATTTTCCACGATTTGGAGCGCGCCGGTCGATATGTTGAGACGTTTATAGTGAGTTCGTGGGCTGAACACCTGAGACAACATGAACGCATGACGCGCGCTGATCGCGAACTAGAGGAGCAGTTGCAAACATATAGCCGCGGCAGCCCCAGGGTCCGGCACCTGGTATCGGTCGCGACCAACGAATGAGGATCTGCCGCCGTCATTAAGAAGCAGCACTCTTGGGCGCCGGTTTTTGTGTCCACGACGAGTCCGTCCTCTGAACCGCTGACTCGTCTTTGTACTTAAAACAATCTCGATAAAAAGAATCCTTATATAAGGACAATAATCTCATATTTTATCTGCCCCAACGGGCAGCAAACCTGCGATGGAGGGAATTTCTATGTTTCGCAAATTGATAGCCACGGATGACGACGCTGCCATAGCTATTCTTCGATTGGTACTAGGGGTGGTGTTTTTTGCGCACGGCGCCCAGAAGCTGCTCGGGTGGTTCGGTGGATATGGTTTCACCGGCACGATGGGCTTCTTCACGGGCATGATGCACATTCCGGCCGCATTCGCGGTTCTGGCAATTGCGGCGGAATTCCTCGGTGGACTGGGTCTTATCTTCGGGCTGTTCACTCGCGTTGCGGCCTTTGGAATCTTCTGCAACATGGCCGTCGCGGTTGCGACGATCCATCACCAATTCGGCCTGTTTATGAACTGGACGGGGACGCAGAAGGGAGAAGGTTTCGAGTTCCATCTGCTCGTGCTAGCGATTACCTTGTTTCTGATGATTCGCGGAGCAGGCGCAGCTTCAATCGATCGCCTCTTGTCTTCCCCTGCGAAGAACAGCATCAGGGCCCAGGCGCGGATGCAGACTGCCTGATTAGGAACCCTGATTAGGAACAATGATGACGAAAAGTAAGGCCATGGCTGCGCCCCGGCTCTGGCTGGTGATTGCAAAGAGTTATCGTGCTCTGAGCCTGCTGGCTGCGCAGAGCATCGCCAACACGGGACTGTGCCTCACGGATTTTGTCGCGCTCGAAGCTCTCCTACATAAGGGGCCGCTCACGATCTCGGAAATCCAAGACAAGGTCCGCCTGGCCAGCGGATCGATGACTGCAGCAGTCGACCGCCTCGAGAAACTCGGCTTAGTTGTTCGCAAGTCAAGTCGAAGTGATCGAAGGGCACGGGTCGTGGAACTTACGGCACGAGGCAAGCGGCTGGCGGCATCGTGCTTCGAGCGGCATGCAAACGACCTTGAGGCGCTTATGTCTGCCCTGTCCCAGGAGGAGAAGGAACAACTGTACGAATCGCTTAAGAAGCTCGGGCTCCTGGCAGCGGAGAAACTTAACCACCAAGAAGCCGAGGTCCACCGCAGTGGAAGCAAGTTAGGAAATGACCATAGAGTTCGAGGCACTACGAAAACACCCTAGTAACGCACGCCCAAGGAGAAAGAGAAGATGCTGAAAGTTGGAATCATCGTCGGTAGTACGCGACCGGGACGGAAAGCTGCGGCCGTCGCAAAATGGGCACATGACATTCTGAAAACCCGCAAGGAAGCGGAGTTCGAGATGGTCGATATCGAGGATTACAAGCTGCCGCTCCTCGATGAGCCTATGCCGCCCATAATGCATCAGTACAGCAAGTCTCACACGAAGGCTTGGAGCGAGAAAATTGCTTCGCTCGACGCCTACATTTTTGTCACTCCGGAATACAACCATAGCACCTCGGCGGCGTTAAAGAACGCAATCGATTTTCTCTACCACGAATGGAACGACAAAGCGGCGGGATTTATCGGATATGGCGGCGCGGGTGGTGTTCGAGCGGTGGAGAACTTGAGACTCGTGATGGGCGAAATCAAGATTGCAGACGTAAGAGCGCAGGTGGCGCTTTCAATGTGGACAGACTTCGAGAATTTCACGACCTTTAAGCCGCACGAACAGCACGACAAAGCTGTGCATTTAATGGTGGACGAACTGATCGCGTGGGGTGGAGCATTGCGGACGTTAAGAGCAACTCGCTGAAGCATATTTGCAGCACAGTAAGCGGGGATCGAACGGGCGCGGCCACAAATGTCAGGAGTTACAAAAATGCAGATCGGTGTCGACAGCTTCGGAGCCGTCATCTCTAACCCAGCTACGGGTCTGACCGTGAGCGCTCTCCAGCGCATGGACAATCTGCTGGATGAGCTGGTCCTGGCCGACCAGGTTGGCCTCGACGTCTTTGGCATCGGGGAACACCACCGCAGCGAGTTCGTAGATTCGGCTCCGCCGGTGATCCTGGGCGCGGCCGCGACGCGCACCAAAAACATTCGCCTTACAAGCGCCGGGACCGTTCTCAGCGCGGCGGACCCGGTCCGAATCTTTCAGGAATTCGCCACCCTGGACCTGATCTCCCATGGGCGTGCTGAGATCGTTGCGGGACGAGGTTCGTCAATAGAAGCCTTTCCGCTCTTCGGTTACGATCTGGGCGACTATGACTCGCTCTTCTCAGAAAAGCTGGGTCTTCTGCTCAAGATTCGCGAGGATACTCATGTTCATTGGACTGGTAAGCACCGCGCACCTCTCACGGGACAGGCGGTCTATCCGCGTCCGCTACAAAATCCGTTGCCCATTTGGGTCGGCGTCGGGGGAACTCCCGAATCATTCGTTCGTGCCGGCACGCTCGGACTTCCACTGATGGTCGCCGTCATTGGCGGAGAACCCAAGCGATTTCGGCCGCTGGTCGACCTTTACCGCAAAGCTGGGCGCCACGCCGGTCATTCGCCTGAGAAACTCATCGTCGGCCTGCACGCAATCGGGTTTTTGAGAGACACGACACAGGCTGCTGCGGAGGATTTCTATCCCGGATATGCCCACACGTTCACTGAGATCGGTAAAGAACGCGGCTGGCCCCCAGCTACGCGGGCGCAATTTGACGCTCTGCGAGGCCCCACGGGTGCGCTGCTTATCGGCGATGCCGAAACCGTCGCACAGAAGATACTGTATGTGAATGAAGTCCTCGGTGGCCTTACGCGCATTACTTTCCAGATGGGTGTGTCGGCGCTCCCGCACGAGAAGATGTTAAGGTCGATCGAGCTTCTGGGAACCAGGGTCGCTCCCATCGTCCGTAAAGAGCTCGCCGCTGTCACTTCGCTTTCCTGATCGAGAACTCCGGTCCATTAGAACAGTGGGGACCTCGTCAGCAGCTCCAGCTCTTCGGAAGACGCAATCTATACTTGTGGGGTTAGAAACATCCAGGCCAAGAGGCAGCTCTAGAGTCGCCTTCATCGCCTTCCCGAATCTTCACAGTTTTACCCGCACCCGTGGGACTTCTCCTTACCTCTCTGGATTGGCCAAGAAGTCTCTATTGCCCTGTGACCAGCACCATGCGGAAGCGTGCCTTGCCTTGCATCATGCGAGCGTAAGCATCCGCCGCCTGTTCGAGAGGCACGGTCTCGATCATCGGTCGGATGTTCTCGAGCGCGCTGAAGGCAAGAGCATCTTCCCCATCAATCGGCGTTCCTGTCAGGCTCCCGTAAATCGAGCGCCCTCCAAAGACGAGCGGAAACGCGTTCAATTGGATCTGGTCCTGCGGTACACCGACCACGATCAGCTTGCCGCGGGCTGCAAGACCCGACACAAGTGTTCCCATGGCATCACCGCTGGTTCCTGTAGCAAGAATCGCTCGCGCCCCGCCCATACGCTGAAGTACCGCGGCGGCATCCTCGGTGGCGCTATCGACGTAGACGTGTGCCCCCAAGTCTTTCGCGAGCTTTTCCTTGTCGCGTCCGCGCCCGATTGCGACAGTACGGAACCCCATGTGCCGCGCAAACTGGATGCCAAGATGGCCAAGGCCACCTATGCCTTGGACGGCGACCAGATCTCCGCCGCGCAGGCCGGCGTTGCGAAGCGCGTTGTAAGTGGTGATGCCCGCGCAGAGAAGCGGAGCCGCTTCCGCGGATGTGAGCTCATCCGGAACGGAAGAAAGAGCGCGTGCTTCCGCGATCATCACCTCCGCATATCCTCCATCCGTGGTTACTCCCGATACCACAGGGTTCTGACAATTCACGATGTCTCCGCGGCGGCACGGTTCGCACACCCCGTCTTCTCCGGCAATGAGGCCGACACCAATTCTTTGACCGACTTTCCATCTGGGTACTCCGCTACCCAGGGCTTCAACGCGGCCGACGACTTCATGGCCAGGGACACGGGGCAGACTCAGGCCGGGGTAGTTGCCAGTGACCGTGGCCGCATCGGTGTGACAGATTCCGCATGCTTCCACCCGAATCCTAACCTGGCCAGGCCCAGGTTCAGGAATTGTTCGTTCGACAACGCGAAGGCTGCCCGGTGCGGAGACTTCGACCGCCCTATATGTTTTTGCCATTTGAATCTCCTTTGACTTTAAGCATCTCGAGCGATTCGTTCACTCTCCGTATGGGTGAATCACGGTCGCTCGTTCATTGTCGCGGTGAGTGATGCATTGGTTGCCGCCGCGCCGACAGAAACCCCGCTTGCCGAACGCCTTAGACGCGAAAGTCTGCTCGTTCCAAGTCTTTTGCCGTTTATAGTTGCCATATTCACGATGCCAATCTTTTCTCGCTTCAGCCCAGCCACTCTCAGCGCAGCCACTCGATGAGGAATTGGTTCAGCCGGTCGGGCGCGTCCAATGGAATCCAGTGGCTGGCGTCATTGATCTGCTCGTAGCGCCACCGTGCTTTCACGAATTTGTCCCGACATCTTCATGCGTTCACCGTCGAGATAGTGATCGTTCGAAGACCAGATGCCGAGCGTCGGAGCCTCCACAGGCGGCAGCTTGGGCGGCGGTGCCGGTAAGCGCGGCGCAAGGTTCGCGCGATACCAGTTCAGCGACGCCTTGAGAGCATCTGGCCGGGATAGATCTGATATGTAACGATCGATATCGCCATTGCCTAGGAGCATTTCCCGGAACAGCGCCCAGTCATCGCGCTGCAGCCACGCCTCTGCAATTCCCTCGAACTGGAAAAACAGCATGTACCAGGCCATCTCCCGCTGCCGCAACGTATATGGCGCAAGCGGATGTGGCACCGAAAGAACGACAAGCCTGCGAACGCGATTCGGGTGGACAGTAGCCGTCAGCCATGCCACAGCGGCTCCCCAGTCGTGAGCAACAATGTCCGCCGCGTCGATACCAAGCGCGTCGAGAACGCCAAGTACATCCGCGACCGCGTTCTGCAGGGAATACGCGGCTACTCCTTCCGGGCGATCGGAGCGCCCGAAGCCACGCTGATCCGGCGCGATGGCGCGGAAGCCATTCGCGAGAAGGAATGGAATCTGGTTGCGCCAAAGGTACGAAGAGTCCGGCCACCCATGGAGCAAGAGCACCGGCTTACCGCCGCCGTAGTCTTCTACATGAAGGGAAACGCCGTCTCGCGGAATATGATGCTCCGTATACCGAGGCATCGCTGGACTTGCTGGAACCAGCAGACTTTCGCGCTTAAGACGTCCGCCGAACGCTGTTTTTGTGAGGGCAGCAGCGGCTGCCAGTACGCCGCCAAACCCTGCAATGAACGAACGACGGGAATTGACGGAAGTTTGTTTACTGTGATCGTTCATTTGCCCTTCTCCATCAAGTCGAAAAGCGATTCCTTCACGATTGCACCCGACTGCCAAAGATTCCCGAATACAACCGGCTGCTTAACTGGCGATCCGCTTCAACCACAGTTCCTGACCTTGGAACGCCCCGACGTGCTGCATAGTTTATGGACGTCCCATGATGTGCACATGCGCATACGGCGATCCGGCCCACATGATGTAGGCGCCAGTCGGCTTATGCCTGGTTGGCAGTCCTGTAGTCTTCGGATCGAACGGCCACATGATCATCCAGTGTGGCCCCACGGTGATTGCCGGACTGGTTTTGTCATTGGGGTCTGAATCGCTCCTCTGCGTAGCGCCTGCGAGCATGTAAGTGATACCCGGGACCGGATTGGTCGGTTTGGGTTTATGGGCTTTGGCGTCGGCGAACCACTGCAAGGAAGCAGCGTCTACACACATGGGCGGCTCCCCAATCACCTTGGGATTTCCGGGCATGCAGGTGAAACCGTTGTTGCCCTCGCGCAGGACTACAGGATTGCCTTCCGCATCGCTGTCAATGATTCGAGCTGATCTGGCAATGTCATCAGGGCCGGCGGACATCGCCCTTGCTATTTTGCCTTGCGTGGTATCGCCGGCGTCCATCGCAGAGTTTTGCACTGGAGTTCTCGCCTGAACCGGGCGTCCGAAATTCGTCTCTGTGACAAGGAGCATCGCGGTGGCAAGCGCGAGGAAGGAAAGTGTTCTCTTCGCAAGCTTCATATATCCCGCCTTTCATTGACCGTTTCGCACATAACTTGAAATCAATGGACCCACTGGTTCGTTTCGCGATCATTCGTTTCGCGATCACGGGAGACATTCTCTCCGGCAGCTACGCGGTCTTGGCGACCATGCCACAGCGCGGCCGCAATCCTCTTCGCGCACGAATCACAGGCGAAGATGAAATCCGCAACCAGGGTCGTGACCGGTCCTTCGCGGCAGACCTCGCATTCGAGTGGAATGGAAGCTGCGCTAACCCGTCGCGATTTGTGCCGCGCCAGAACCATTTTCAATTCTCTCGACCTTAACCTGCCTCCTAGCCCGATGAGATGACAGATGAGACCGATCGGTCGCATCAAAAGCAAGATAAATTTGTTGGGCGAGTTCGCACGAAGGGATAGCGATTATTGAGGGTTAGCCGGAGGGAGCTCTTCTATCGGCAGGCGTTAAAGAAGCGGAGTAAACAAGGGGCAACGCTGCCGCCGCCGGTTCTGTCCGCATCGGGGCCGCGCTCTTTGACTTTTTGCAAAACCGAACCACTCGCTCGAATTTGACCCTCGAATGAGGATAAGCGGCGGATCCTCCGCCAGACTTCTTGCGCGGTCATTCTTCTCGCACCTACAAATCCATCGGACGTTCTTCTTCAGCGGAGGGAAATCACGGTTAGATATATTGCGGCACGTAAACGAAATCCAATTTTCTGATAAACCAGTTTTGCGCCATTCTCAGACTTGACGTGAAGAAAAGGAGTCTTTCCCGCCGCCAGAATCTGCGCTGCGAGAAACGTCGTGAGGTCCCGCGCATACCCGCGGCCGCGAAACTCGGGATGAGTGCACACCGCGCTGATTTCCGCGAATGCCGTGGATTGTAGTCGCGCGCCGGCCATTGCGACCAACCGCCCATCGCTCGCGCGTATCCCGAAATAGTTTCCCATCTGGATGGTTTGCGGCAAGAACGGGCCTGGCTCGGTGGCAGCGGTGAGTTCCAGCATTTCGGGAACATCCGTCGTCCCGAGTGGAAGCGGCACCACCGGCGGTGGGGCCAGTGAAGCTTCACAGATCATCTGGTCGATCCACCGAGAGCGGTCGACTTGCCAGTCGCCGGGCACGTCGAGCGGACTGGCGGTAAATAGCGCGACGTGTTCGCCGGGACTGACCAGCGGTTGTAAATCGGTGAAGGCGTCATTGGTGGGATGAAGCAAAGCCGCCAGCGGTGAAACATCTGGCGGATATCGTCGCGCAAGGCCATGTGAGCGGGCGAGGAGCCGATGTTCCGTGGTCAGCGCGAACCAGATCGGGTTGTCGAGAGACTCTAACATCCGTTGCGCGTGATCCTCTTTCACAGGGCCCATGTATTAAAGTCTCGTCGTGCCTGCCCCTTAACGCGATCAGATGATGGATAAAACCGATCGGCCGCGGCGAAAACAAGATAAATCTGTTAGGGAAGTTCACCCGAAGGGATAGGAATAGGATTACCGTCCTTCGGCCTTCTGGCCGCGAAGTGCCATACACGTGGAAGCCGCTTTCGCGATCAACCGGTTTTCCTCGTCGGTAATGGTGCACTCGACGTAGCCGATCGTGTGGCCCCGCCGCACGACCGTTCCTTCCGCTTTGAGTAGTGCCTGCCAGACCGGGCGAAAGAAATTGATTTTCAATTCGACGGTAGTAAAGGATTCATCTGGGGAGAGAGTACTTGCAAACGCAATGCCCATCGCGGCATCGGCAATATCGCAAAGAATTCCGCCGTGCAGGGTTCCCATGGGATTTGCATGCTGTGGTCCGGCTGCCAAGACAACCGTGGCCCGTCCGTCAGCAACGTCTTTCGCCTCAAATCCAATCAGACGCGCAATTGGAACCGCGTTCGTCTTTGCGAGTTCCCTGAAGTCCGCTTGCGAGGAAATTTCTTGAGCACTCATGACTTGTCCCCTCCGGCCTTCGATTTTCGCGCACGAACTTTGGTTTCGAGATATTCCTCCAGATGACGGACGGCAAGGTCACGAGGCTCTTCCTTCTTCTGCAGACGACTCACCATTATGCTGCCTTCAAGCGTACTTGCAATCAAGGTGGCCAATTTCGCCGAATCGACTTCGGCACGCACCTCGCCTCGTCGTTGCCCCTCCTCGGCAATTGATTGCAGACGATCGAGCAAGGAACTGAGAGCCTGACGGGCTTTGGCTCGCAACCGGGGATTGCCATCGTCGGAATCGATGGCCGTGTTGAGCAGCGGACAGCCTCCCGGAACCAGCCCGGTGCGCCGATCCCGATAGTTCCGCACGATTTGTTTGAGGCGGTCAACCGTATTCGGAATCTGCTCTGTGCCTTCGAAGCGCGTATCGATTGCGATTTTCCAAGCGTGGTCGAAGGCGTCTGCCGCAAGCTCCTCTTTGCTATCAAAGTGCCTGTAGATCCCGCCTTTTTCGAGACCAGTGGCTCGCATGAGATCGGAAAGCGCAGCGCCGTCGTATCCTTTTCGATTGAAGATTGGCGCTGCCTTACGAATGATCTCTTGCCGAGTCTCCTCGCCTTTACGCATGTCCGGCTCCTAGTAACTCCCATTTCGCCGATAATACGGTCGCTGACCGCACAACACAAGTCTTTGGATGAGACCGACCGGTCCCAGGTCGCATTTCGATAGGTGGCGAGTGAAAGGAATTACCCCTTTTGGCGTGCCCGGCTCCGCTAACACTCCTTGGGATATTCACGACGACTTGTGAAAACCTGCCGGAGGCTCAAGCACATCGGACCTAAGGTCGCCGTGGGTCAGTGGCTCGCCGCTTTGCTGGTGGTCGTAATGGTGCTCCAGCGCTACCCGCGATTCGTTCCATTTCCGGAAGGTGCGCCAGCTCACGGTGCAGATTTTGCCGGACACCCCGACCAACTCCAGTGCCCACGCAGAATGGGTCTCGTCGCGAATATCTCCAGGAATCGCCGTTTGGCGGATCGATATTGACACGCCACCGACCTCGGCCATTGCGTGCAGGGGAACCAGAAAGCTCAAAAGCAGGGAGCGCAGTCTCGCTTTTCCGCGAACCGGTTCTTCCCTACTCTCGTCGCTTCCAACGACATCATCCTCATAAAACTGGTCGAAGATCTCAAGATATTCTTCGTAGCTTCGCGCGATCTCAGCATGGACGATGGCTGCGTTTAGGGTGCGCTCCGCGACCCGAGATTGAGTGTAGGGATCGCGATCAAACTGATCGGCTGAGACGAAACCACGCTGATCGCTCATTGCAATTCCACGAAGGCTAAGCCGGGTTTTCCTTTTCCCTCATATTGGAGCGCAGGCGACGCGAGGCGCGAAGGCCAGCACGCCCCCGGAAAATATGGGGACGTTGATCCAAGCAAAGGGTCCAACGCCCAGCACGAGCGCCAGATCCCTCCTTGACCTATCTGGCTTTGATGACAAAAGAGACTGCTCGGTCGCATAAATTATAGCTGCAGCTATTCCCGCGCCCGTGCTTTCGAGGCGTCGCGTCGGTATCGGTTTTCATAGGTATCCCGAATTCATCGGTTACAACCCCGCCGGCTCAATGAATCTCCAGGATGCTGCCAGCCACCTGTTGTGAAAGATCGTGGGTTGTGTGGTTCCAGAGGCGGCTGAATAGCCCGTAATGCCGAGGTATGCCCAGTACCAAGAGATCACTCCGTGTCCTCTGCACACATTCCACAATCGCCTGTACTTCATCCCCTTCGACGAGTTCGGTCTTCAGTGCTATGCCTTGTTGACGAGCACTCTGTTGGGCATGAACCTGCAGCATTCGATAGTACTCAGAAGCCTGCATGGGTAGCGTGATGCTGGCGCCATTTACTCCGAAATCCATATACCCAGCAGCATAAGCGGGCAGCTTCTCGTATACGTAGACCGTCCTCAAGTCGGCCTTCAGGCTCTTGGCAAGCTGAATGCTGACGACCAATGCACGTGCAGATTCAGGGGATCCGTCATACGCAATTAGAATTCTCTTAAACATCTTTACCCTTCCCGAATTGCTCTGGGTATTCCCGCCAAGATCTGAACCCTTTCCTCGTTTATTCTTTAAGGACCGGGAATTGCTCCCGCGATTGAAAAGAACCGATTGCGCAAGCGTCGCACCGTTCGCTACTGCTGCCAGCCACCGCCGAGAGACTGGTAAAGCTGAACGAGCGCCAGCCGCTCGTTGAGTTGGGCTTGCACCAGGTTGAGTTCCGCGGAGAAGTAATTCGTTTCGCTGGTCAGCACCTGGAGGTAGCTCGCGCCGCCGTTCTTATAAAGCACCTCGGAAAGTTGGTCGGTCTGCTGCGCTGCCTGCGTGAGCAACTCCTGTTGCTCGCGAAACTCACGGTTTTTTTGAGAAGCGACGAGCGAATTGGAAACCTGTTCAAGAGCGTCCTGAACGGTTTGCTGGTAGGAGAGCATGGCTTCCTGCCAGTTCGCGCGAGCGAGCCTAAGCCCCGAGCGGAGCGCTCCTCCTTGGAAAACGGGCTGCGTCACGCCAGCCGCCGCGGACCACATCTCGGAGGGTTGACTGATGAAGTGGTTCAAGGCGTTGCTCTCCAGTCCCCCCGTCCCGGTAAGCGACAGTGCCGGGAAGAACGAGGCTTTGGCGACGCCGATTTGCGCGTTGGCTGCGACCATGTTCTCCTCTACTTGGCGGACGTCCGGCCGGCGCTCCAGTAATTCCGATGGAAGCCCGGCCGGAACGTTCTGGGGGACGGGCTGTTCGGTAAGCGCGCGCCCGCGAGGAATGGATTGTGGATTTTCACCGAGCAGAACGCTAAGCACGTTTTCCTGCTGTTGAATCTGCCGCTCGAGATCGGGAATCGTTTCCGAGGCGGTGTAGACGAGTTGCTCGGCTTGGCTCACGTCTAGCCCCGAAGCTCCGCCATGGCTCTCAAGCGTCTGCGTTAACTGGAGGGATTGCTGCCGCGACCCGAGCGTGCGCTGCGAGATCTCGAGTTCACTGTCAAGGGCGCGAAGCTGGAAATAAGCCGTTGCTACATTGGCCACCAGCGAAGAAAGTACCGCGCGCTGTCCCCATTCACTCGCGAGCAACTGGGCGCGAGCCGCCTCGGTTTGCCGGCGATATTTTCCCCAGAAGTCCAGATTCCAGATCACCGACAGGCTCAACTCCCCGCCATTGACCTGGTAAGCGGGAAAGAGGTTCGAAACCTTGGCGTTCTGCTGGCTGAAAATATCGGCCCCGACGTTTGCGGAGGGGAGTTGATTGGCGCGGGTGATGCCGACTTGTGCCTGGGCTTCGAGCACGCGGGTGGCGGCGATGCGCACGTCATAGTTCTGCGCGATGGCGGTGTGGATCAACTGCGTGAGCACCGGATCCTGATAGACCTGCCACCATTCTTCGTTGCCTAGCGACGAGGCTTGGGTGGCCTGTTGTGGAGCGGGTGCACGGTATTCCTGCGGGACATCCACAGTCGGCCGCTTGTATTTCGGCCCCATCATGCAGCCGGCTTCGAGAACCAGCACGGCTAGAATTCCGAGGAGTGCAATGTTCTTCATAATTTCAGTCCCCTTGACCGGGCGCCTCGGCGGGCCTGAGCGGCAGTGCTTTCCGTTTCTCAGCGCCTGAAACTTTCTCAACTACGTAGAAGATCGCGGGAACAAAGAATCTGCCGATAAAGGTCTCGGCAACCATTCCTCCGATTACCGCCGTCCCCATGATTTGGCGTGCTACAGAGCCTGCTCCGGACGCGGTCCAGAGCGGCACGCAGCCGAGAATAAAGGCGAGCGCGGTCATCATGAGGGGCCGGAAGCGAAGCCTCGCCGCGGAAAGTGCCGCGTCGACGATGGACATACCGCGTTCGAAGTCCTCCTTGGCAAAGGCCACGATCAGAATCGAGTTTTTCGCGGCCAGGCCGATGAGCATCACCAAGCCGATCTGGGCGTAGACATCGTTCTCGATTTGAACCATGTACTGCGGCAGGTAAAGGCCGAGTACAAAGCGACGCAGCCACAGGGCGGCGAGGGCGCCGAACACCGCGACTGGAGTGCTCAGCAGCACGCTGAAGGGCACGGTCCAGCTTTCATAGAGCGCCGCCAGAATCAGAAAAACGAACAACAGTGAAAATCCGAAGATGACAGAAGACGGAACTCCTTCGCGCGCCTTTTGCTCCTGGTAGGACATGCCGCTGTAGTCGAAGCCCATTTCGCGAGGCATGGTTTGTTTGAAAACATCTTCCAGGGCCGCAGTCGCCTGATCGGAGCTGTAACCGGGCGCCGCGCTAACATTGATCTGTGCCGACCGGTACTCGTTGTAGCGCATGGTGAACTCAGGCCCGTAACGGGTCTCGAAATTTGCCAGCGCGGTAAGAGGCACCGATTGACCTTGGCTGTTGCGGACATAGAACTGTCCGAGATCGTCGGTCGTCGCCCGGTAAGGCGTTTCGGCCTCTACATACACCTGCCAGGTACGGCCGAAATCGTTGTAGTAGTTGACGAACAAGCCGCCCATGTACGCTTGGATGGTGTTGTAGACGTCGGCTAAATTGACGCCCTGCTTCAACACCTTGTCCTTGTCCACATTGATGAACTTTTGCGGCACGCTCGGGATAAACGTGCTGAAGATTGAGCCGATCTCTGGACGCTTGCGAGCGGCTGTCAGGAACTTGTTCAGGTTATTCGAAAGAAACTGGACATCCTTGCCGCTTCGGTCTTCCAGGACGAACGTAACGCCGCCGGAAGTACCGACCCCGGGGATCGCGGGTGGTGAGAAACCGAAAACTGTGCCTTCTGGAAACTGTTTGAGTTCTTGATTCAAATGCGCCTTGATGGCCTGATATTGTTCGGCCTGGGTTTTACGATCCTCCCAGGGATTCAGAGTCACAAAGAAGAATGCGTTATACGAAGTCCGGACGAAGCTGAGCAAACTGAAACCAATGACGCTGGTGGTGTACTGAACTCCCGGAGTGTTGGCGAGAACCTGCTCTACCTGTTTCGCAGCCGCGCTTGTGCGTTCCATGGACGCCGCATTGGGAAGCTGCATGTTGATATACATGTAACCTTGGTCTTCGTCGGGCAGGAAGCTAGTGGGCAGATGTTTGCTAAAGAACCACGCTGCCCCGCCGGCGACTACTAGCAACACCATCACCACACCGGCCTTTCGAATCAGGTCACCCGACCAGCGGACAAAACTATCGGTGGAGCGATCCCAGTAGGTGTTGAACCAGCCAAAGAATTTTCCCAGCGGTCCGCGTGTCTCTTTTTTGGGACGCAGCAGCAGTGAGGCAAGCGCCGGACTCAGCGTGAGGGCGTTAAAGGCCGACAGCGTCACGGAGATCGCAATCGTAACAGCGAATTGCTGGTACAGCCTGCCGGTGATGCCCGGAATGAAAGCGGTTGGCACAAATACCGAGGCCAAGACCAGGGCGATACCCACGACCGGACCGGAAAGTTCCTCCATGGCTTTTCGCGCCGCATCCTTCGGAGCCAAACCTTCCTCGATGTGGTGCTGTATTCCTTCGACGACCACGATGGCGTCATCGACCACCAAGCCAATAGCGAGCACCAACCCGAACATGGAAAGCGTATTGATTGAGAACCCAAACAACGGGAAAACGACGAATGTGCCAACCAGCGATACAGGGACGGCCAGCATTGGGATCATGGTGGCGCGCCAATCTTGCAAAAAGAGATAGACCACAAAAATGACCAGCACAATCGCAATCACGAGAGTCTCAAGGATCTCTTTCATGCCTGCCGTGACCGGGAGTGTCTGGTCGAGCGAAACCGCGTAATCAATGTCCTGGGGAAAGCGTTGCTTCATCTGCGCCATGAGCTTCCGCACGACCTGCACGGTTTGAACGGCATTGGTTCCGGGCAACTGGTAAACCGCGATGATGGCACTGGGCTTGCCATTTAAGCGACCGGAGAGGCTGTAGTCCTGCGTGCCCAACTCGACTCGAGCCACGTCTCGGACGCGAACCGTTCCCCCATTCGGGGCTTCGCGCACAATAACGTCGCCGAATTGTTCTGGCGTCGTCAGACGGCCTTGAGCTAGCACGGCGTAAGTGAACTGTTGATCGTTCTGAGCTGGCTCTCCTCCAACTTGACCTGCTGGATTCACGGTGTTCTGTGTCTGAAGTGCGTTAACAATGTCCGTGATTGTTATGCCAAGCTTGGCCAACTGGTCAGGCTTGACCCATAGCCTCATGGCGTATTGGCCCGAGCCGAAGACCTGGGTCTGGCCGACACCGTACAAGCGTCCGACAGGATCGTTGAGGTTGATGTAGGCATAATTAGCCAAATAGTTCGAATCGCGGCTGCCATGCGGCGAGTACAGGGCGATCAGCATGAGGGGAGCAGTAGTCGCCTTCTTCAGGGTGATTCCGTAATTATTCACCTCGGGCGGCAACTGCCCGTTGGCCAGTTGCTGGCGCGACTGCGTGAGCAGCAGATCCGTGTTGGGATCAGTTTTGAGGTCGAAGTCGACGAACAACGTTGTTTGCTGGTTCGCCGTGACGTTTAACGAATACATGTAAGTCATGTTGTCCACGCCGCTGACTTGCTGCTCGATGGGCGTGGCAACGGCTTGCTCGAGGGTCTGCGCGTCCGCGCCGGGATAGGTGGCTTGCAACCTGATCTCAGGAGGAGCGATCTGCGGGAACTGGGCTACCGGCAAGGTCGCGATTGAGATCGCGCCGACGATAACGGTAAGAATCGCAATCACGATCGCGACGATGGGCCGTCGAATGAAAAAGTTTGCCATGGCTTAGCGATCTTCCGTTTCTTTGTAAGGAGTGGGGTTCACGGCTTGGCCGTCCTTGACTTTCTCTGCACCAACCGCTGCCACGCGTTCTCCAGGCTTCAGGCCCGAGGTGATCACCCAGAACGTGCCCACTGTCGGCCCAACCTGTACCGTGCGAAGCTGCGCCCGATTATCGGCGCCGACCACAGTGACCTGATAGGTTCCTTGCTGCTGATTCACTGCCGCCTGCGGAATGAGAAGTGCCCCCGCGATGCTTCCGGTTGGCGCCTGAATGCGCGCGTACTGGCCGGGGCGCAGCACATTTCTGGAGTTGGGGAAATCGCCCACAATCTGAATGGTTCCGGTCTGCGTGTTTACCTGGCGATCCGCGAAGATGATCTTGCCGGAATAGGAGTAGGTGCTCCCATCGGCCAAGGTCAGCTTCAACGGGATTCGTGAAGCGCGCGCCACAAAGTCCACGCTGCCCGGAGCGCTACCATCCGCCATGCGCAGATATTCCTGTTCGCTGATGGGGAAATAAACCTTGATCGGATTCACCTGCGAAACCGCGGTGAGCACGGTAGACTGTCCCACCAGGTTTCCCACCTGCACGGTGGTAATGCCGGCGATTCCGTCGATCCAGGAAATGACTTTCGTATAGCCCAAATTCAGCGCCGCTTGCTCGACCGCCGCCTGGTCCGCTTGGACTGCCGCCTTAGCCCCGAGGAGCGACTGCGTATCGTTATCGAGCTGGCTCTGCGGAATGGCGTGAGCTTCAGCCTCGGGGACGTCGCGCTTCACGTTGATGTCAGCGTTGGCCATCTGCGCCTCTGCCTGGGCCAATTGTCCTTTGGCTTGATCGAGCGCCGCTTGAAACGGACGGGGGTCAATCTCAAACAGGAGCTGACCCTTTTTGACGAACGCCCCTTCGTGATAATCCTGGCGGACGAGGTATCCGCTCACCTGCGGCTGAATCTGTGCGTTGACGTAGCCTTCGAGTGTTCCGACCCACTCCCCCTGAACCGGAACATCCTTTTGAATGACCGGTGCGACTTCGACCACCGGCGGCGGCGGCGGGGCTGCAGCTCGCACCTTGCCGTTGCTGCAACCCAGGGCATTCACCAACAAAACCGCGGCAACTAGACCGATAGATATCCGTTTCATGTGATAGTTCCACCCTTAATCAGGCGACTGACGAGCCGCTGAATTTCTTCTTGGCAGGGACGCACGGTGGCAAATGCCGTACCGACCTGTGCGACCTTCTACCCAAACCATTAAGGCAATGCGGATGCCAAACCCAAGCGTCTCTAAAGCGGTGGAATTTCAGCACCAGATGGAAGGCAGCAGTGTTGTGAGTCGAGAGTGTCGAGACAATTCCGACAGTTCCAGCGTGGAATGAAGGGGTTTTCATGACCCGAACGGGCAATATGGTCAATGTTGACACTGTCACGACTATGACAACCATGGACAACCGGGAGGACCATCCAAGGGCCTGCAGGCACTTCGGTTTAAGTCTTGAGAAGACTAGGGCGCTACGCAGGCTGATGCACGCCACGTAATTGCGCGGCCCCGGTACATTCGCTGCCCGCGGCGGAGATCGAGCGATCGCTTCGCAATGTTAGCCGGGAAGACGCAATTCGAATGAAATCGGATAGTGATCAGAAGCTCCCACCGATCGGTGAACTTTGCCAGCGCCAGCCTCACCCGGGCCTCGAACGAATGCCCAGTCGATGTGCCGGCCAGCTTCGAGGAGATGACGTGCGGGAGTCGTAGCCAGGCGAGCGGTAGGCACAGCATCGCGAAAACCAGCCTGGGCCAGCGCCCCTGCTATGCCAGGCATCGATGCATTCAGGTTGAGATCACCGGCCAGGATGACGAGGCAGGCCGAATCGTACTTCGCGGAATCCTCTAAGACCTCGTTCAACTGGGCACGACGCAGCTCGTCATCCGAGCGGCTCTCCAAATGCAAGTTGTAGCAGAGCGTTGAACCCTCTGCGATCTTGATTTCGGCGGCCAGCGCCACTCTTCCCCCGAGCCGCTCCTGGAACGTTTGCAGTTTTGGCTTGAACCAGCGCGGCCTCCAGAAGTCCGATTGCCGCTGAAAGCGGATCAATCGCGGGTTCGAAATTCTCCAACGCGAAAGCGTGGCCTGACCATGATAGGCGGGGCTGATTTTTGAGCCTTGCGTCAGTTCCACAAACTCGCGCCCGAAGACGTAATTCAGCCGCAATTTTCGGGCGATTTCCCGCGCAATGTTCAGCCGATGCGTCCGGTGAGCATTGATGTCGACTTCCTGAAGAATGAAAACATCGGCATTCGTATGCGCCAGGAAATCTATGATCGCAGGCAGCTTCAAACCACGATCAATATTCCAATCCACAACTCGCAGGGAACTGCGTGGCCACGATAGCCATTGGCTCGGGGCAAAGTTTTCCGCAAGGATTTCGTTCACTGACACGATTAAATTGCTGCCGTTACCAGTTGTGGGAATATATTTTGTTGGGCGAACGTCAGGTCCAGGGGATCGTCGATTTCGGCCCAAGCCAATCCGTTTGTGCTGGTGTAGCCGACCGAAACCCCCTCGTTCGCGAGTTCCTGAACCGCGACATTGAAGAATTCATTGACCCGGCCACCGGAGATCAGTTCGTTCAAGGTGCGGAAGAATCTGTCTTCGATTGCCTTCGAGAAAACAGTAATGCCGATATAAGTGCCGCTGAACTCTTCCCGGGAGACTTTCTTGCTCATGCGAATCACGTGATCACCTTCGACAACTACTTTCATCGTCTCATCCCGCCACGCGGGGTCTACGATCATCGAGATCGGTGCACTCGGGCGTACGGCGACGGAAAGGATTTCGGGATCTAATATAACGTCCGCATTCAGAACGACGAAACCGTCGCCGCGCAGCCATTCCCGTGCGAGCCAGAGGGAATAGCTATTATTCGTGATGGCGAATGCGGGGTTTTCGAAAAAGCGAATCCTTTGGGTAACCCTGTGTTTTCTGGACTTCACGTGTTCGATGATCTGTTCCTTTTCGTATCCCACAACCATGGCTATGTCATCGATTCCCGCCATCGACAGCGCTGCAAGCTGGTGATCAAGAATCGTGGTGTTGTCAACTTCAATCAGGCACTTCGGATGTTCGCCATGCACGGAGCGAATCCTCGTGCCTTGGCCTGCGGCCAGGATTACTGCCTTCATACTGCCTCCTTGAGCGTGTTTACATTCGGTTTGGCCTTGCTTTCTCCCGGTTGCGCAAAGAATCGATGGTTGAAGTAGAGCGTCACAATCCAGGTGAGATGAGCACCGACCGTGGCCAGGAAGAACACCACCGGCAATGCGCCAATGACCGTGAAGAGGACGATGTAGTGGATCATCACACCTCTCCTCTGAAGGTGCTGCACTTGGCGCACCCCGCGGGAGATCCAATTACCGGAATCGTTCTCAAGCACTTGATAAAAGCGGCCGAGGTATTCATTGGGCCGATCGGGAGTGGTGGCGCGCCGGCGCTGTAGGAAGGTGGTGAGCAACGCGAGAATGGCGCCGACGAGAAGAGCGATGCCCATCACGGTAGCCGACCTGCCGTAATGTCGATGCAAACCGATGGTGATTCCGCCAAACAGCAGCAGGTAACTGAGCCCGTCGGCAAACCCCTCAAACCAGGTCCCCCGCGGCGACTCGGCGAACGTGACCCGTGCCAGCATGCCATCCATTTCATCGAACAGTCCTGCCTTGTAGAAGAGCAACGCCCCGAGCACCGACCACCAGTACGATCCGTGCGCAAACGCGACCGCCGACACAACGGAAATCACGACTCCACCCAAGGTCACGGCATTGGGACTAACCGAGGTATGAGAGAGCAGCCTCACAAAGGGGCGACAGAGTCGCCGGTTGAACGATGTGTGAATGCCATCGAGCACCTTGCCAGAGTGCACGACCAGGAAGCGTTCGGCCAGCGACACGCTTTCTGGCGAGGTGACCGCGACGCCCTCAGGGTGGAGGAGGGCAGATGAGGCATGGTCGCGGGTCACCTCATGGAAGGTGGCATAGGCCGGTTCGGCCCAGTTGACGCAGAGGATCTGCGCAAGGGGCAGGTGCGCCAGGAACCGCTTGCTTGTGACCCAGTTCCAAGGCAGCCAGAGAAAATCATGGTTTAGGTAAGGCGCGAGCTTTGCCCAGCTTGAGGCGGCACCGGGATCAAACTCGTCCAACTGAATCACACTTACGCGAACGCCATACTGCAGCGCGGTTTCGAGGAAGTTCCGTACCAGCCAGCCGCTCAAAGCCGCGGGGCAAATCAGCAGAATGTCGTCGGCTCCGGCGCGCGCTGCGGTTATCAGAGTCCTCAACAGGAGAGGAACGCCGGCGACTGGCGTCATCAGAAGTTCTGACGCCTCCCTGTTGCACACCTTCTTCTTGCACACGTTCTTGTTCCACACGAGCGAGTTGATTTCTGGAATTGCTACGACTGCTTGCATTCCAAGGCCTCCTTCAGGACAGTCGACGGGTTATCGGCGCCAGCGTCGGTGGGGCTGAACCTGCGGGAGTTCCAGGCCAGCCAGACAATGCCGATCAGCGCCCAGAGCAGATCGCGGACGCGACGCGTTAATGCAAGCGAGAGGCCGAGCAACGGGGAAAGCCCGGTCAGGGCAAAGGCCGAGATCGCTCCGCCTTCGTCCGAACCGAGACGAGCCGGAATCCAGCCACTGATCAATTTCAACGCGCGGGTCATTCCCTCGATGGCAAGAACCGCGAAGAAATGTATCGGTAAGTGGAGCGACCGCAAAACGATGACGACTTCGAAAGCGACCAGCACCTGGCAGGCCACGTCGATCCAAAACATCCGGTTCACTAATGCGGGCTGATTGAGGCGATACTCACGGATGGAAGCTTCAAGCTTCTCGGCGCGGGCGAGCCAAGATGGCGCACGGGTCTCAAGTGCGCGCATCAGATCAGAAAGGATGGGCGTACGGCGCCTGATGATGACGACGGCGAAAGCGAGCACGAGGATGGCGGGGATCGAATGGTAGGTTGCGCCATGGACGGCGACCAAAGGCAGGCTAACGATTCCTGCGATTGCAAGTAGGGTTGAAGTGAACCAGTACACTCCATCATCGAGAAAGGTGGCCGTAATCGTCGGTTCACTAGCTGTCCCAAGAAGCTTGATCTTCATGGGTTCAGAGATAACCGGACCTAAGACCGTGAGATAGCCCATGGACTGCGCGGCGACACGCACGCCCATCAATCTTGTCGTGTCGACCGAAACATCCTCGCCCTTCAGGGAAGCGGACCAAGTGAGAGTCTGCAGGAAAAGGCGAAGCGCGCTTAAGGCAAGAACAATCGGCAAGGCAACTCGCATCGCCTTCACCTGTTCCATGATGGTTGGGAGGCCAACGCGAGCGATCACCCAGGCAAACGCGATGGCCGCAACAATAGGTGCAAGGAGATGAGTCTTCCTCACTGAATTAACCTCGCCTGGCGATCCGCCTCCGTGTGGTTGAGGGGGGGATTCAGGGCGTAGTCAGAGTTCTCGATGGTCAATTCCGAGTCCCCAAAGATTCGAATCTCGCTCGTGGTGTGAGTCGAAGAGGCGAACCAGAAGCTCCCCACTTTCTGATATGTGTGCACAAAATGAACGCTGCGCACCCAAAAAGAAGGATTTCGTGCGGGCTGGCCTTCGATGCGAACGATCGAATAATCATTCGCGTCGACCCAGATTTTTCCATCGATCAGATATTTGTTCTGCGTTTTCGGAACAACCGATAACAAATACGCCGGCCCTGTCTCGATGGTCTCTTGTCCAACCATCTGAAAGTTGTAGTTGTCAGGGATGAGACGTGTGCTCGTGCGCGCTCCGCGACGAGACGCTTCCGTCTCTTCGCTCAGCAGCTTGTGAAATACATGCTTGCGAATCGAACCCGATCCGTCTTCGGACAGAATGGTGAACTGCTTGGCGCCACTGCTGTCGCACGTGACCCGCACGAGCATCTCGGCATGCCGGCTCTTGTTGACCGCCGCATAGTGTCGCGTGGCGGTATATCCGGTTAGCTCAGATTGTCGTTGGCCGTCAAACTGCATCATCTTCGCGACAACATCCT
The DNA here is from genome assembly GCA_036513715.1 of Terriglobales bacterium. Taxonomy (GTDB): domain Bacteria; phylum Acidobacteriota; class Terriglobia; order Terriglobales; family Acidobacteriaceae; genus Acidiflorens. The sequence continues at coordinate 57,412 of DATBYM010000059.1, read as the reverse complement.
CTGCCGAGGGAAGTAGATCGCCGGTTTGTGCTGAAGCAATCGTCGCCGCCGAGAGTACGATTGCCAGAGTGAAAAACGCGCGCTGCAATGTCAGTCTCATAATCAAAACTCCAATACGAATTTGCCGTGGAACTCCCGGTTTACACCGTTGAAGAATTCGCCAAAGCGATCGCTGTCAACATCGTTCTGCACATCGCGATAATTGGGATGATTGAAAACGTTGAAGACCCCCACTCCGATCCGCGCGTGCTTTTCCTTGATCGGCAGTCGGATTTCGCGCCAGACCTGCAAATCGGTCGAAACGAAGCGCGGCCTTTGCAATTCGTTTCTCGGGCCAACAAAATCGCGGTACTGATTGATCGTCGAGTACGGGAAGCCAGTGTGAGTATCGATTACCGGCGCGAATGTCAATTTCCATGGCGCAGCAATTTCGGCCCAGGTCAAGATTCGATTGGGAGCATCGAAATTAAGACGACCACGCTGATTGGGTTGGATGACCGCCTGGGGATCATTCCCGAAAAACTGGTTGAAGTCGTTCAGATCGCCATACGCTCGCGAACGCACATAGGATGCGTTCAGGGTGCTGCCATGGATGCGATAACGACCGCTGACTTGAAATTCTTTATAGAAGTCACTGCCGCGGTCGGAGAGCGAGAGATTTCCCGTTGATCCATAGGCAATGGGATTTAGAAAGAACTCGTGCACCGTATTGCGCTGCTGGTACGCGACGCGGAGGAGGAAGTCACTGGTGACCTGACGATCGACTTCGAGGTTCCAGACTTCGCTGCGCGGATCGCGCAGGCCATTCGAAATGACATTGAAGTATTCGGTCGAACTGAGGACTCCGCCTCGCGCGTTGAGCATACTCACGGTACGTGACGGCAGATGAGGAAATGCCGGAATGTCGAGAGGGACGCGGTCATAAAAGAGTCCGGCTCCGCCTTTGAGCAAGGTTTTGCTGTCTTTGGTCAGTGCCAGGATGAAGCCGGCGCGAGGCGCTGTGTTGACCGTATCGGTGACGGAATCACGATCAAAGCGCAGGCCCAAATCCAATGTCAGACGATTTGAGACCGTCCACTTGTCACCGACGAACCAGGCGGCTTCGTTCTGATCGACGGAGAAAATCGAGGTAGGCCCGAACTGGATTTGTTCCAGCGGATATCCCGCAACTCCGAAAATTTGAACCGGCAGAAACTGCTGGCGGCCATCGTAGGAACTGTGCGCGAAATCTGCGCCCGCGGTGACTTCATGGAACCCCAAGAAACGCTGCGGATGGGAATGGAGAATCTCCCCCCATTCTGTGCGCGTTGTATTGCGGTTTTGGTGATTGAAGAATCCACCCTCGGTAGTTTCCACGAGAAGTTCGTAGGGAGCGTCGCTGTTCGGCACCAGGTCGGCATCAAATCTTCTGAAGCTCGCCTGGGATGTGAGCAGATCGCCAGAGTCGGTAACATATCGGTGCTGCAGGTATCCCTGGTATCCACGCTCATTCAAGTCGGGCGTGCTGGGCTGAGGTGTAAAGGTGTTCAGGCCGTAATAGTCAAGCCTCTGAGGAAAGATCGCGAAGGAAGCGCTCGCCGTCTGTTTCGAGCTGATGTTGAAATCGGTCTGAGTGTAAGAGTTAAAGTTTTCGGATCGGGTCCAGCTCTGAAGTATTGGCAAGCTATCCACCGGATCTCGTTCGTAGCGGTACTCAAACGATTGGGTAAAGGCAACACGGTCTTTGGCGATCGGACCGGAGAAGGTGATCCGCGGCGAAAACGCCGCAATGCCCATAATCGAACCGTCGATCCTGCGGAAACGCGGAAGGAAGTTCTGGAAGGACACGCGGAACTTGTTGAAGTCTCCGGGCCGCGTCTCCACGTTGGAAACCGCGCCCGTGAATTTGCCGTACTCGGGGTCGTAAGGGGTCGAGAGGACGTGTATGGAGGACACGACGTCAATGGGAATGTTGATTGCGGCTGTGCCCGTCGCTGGATCGCTGACATCGGCACTATTGACGAGGGATCCATTCTGAGAGGTTTGAGCGCCTTTCATGTTGATCAGGCCATTCGGGCCACGAACGACGCCAGGAATCAGAGGCAGCAAGCTTTGGAACTGCTCGTCAATATTGGGCATGTTCTTGACTGCTGATTCGCCCACCGTGTTAATTCCGGATGGCTCTTTTGTGTCGGCCGGTTCTGCGCTAGCCGTTACGGTGGTCGATTCCGCAACGGCCTGGAGTTTCATTTCGAGGGCCATTTCTGAGACCTGTGCGGCTGTGACTACGACATTCTGCGTGGCAGCCAGTCCAGTTGCTTCCACGCTGATTCTGTACGAACCGGGCGGGACTGTGTCGAAGGAGAACTTACCTTCGTTGTCGGTTTGAAGTTGCAGATGTGCCGGACCGTCCAGCGAAATCTTCGCCGCGGGCACGACCGAGCGCCCACCGTCTGCATCGGCCGTGAACACCGTGCCTTGAACCGTTCCGGTTGCCGGGCCTGTGGCCTGACCCAGAGCGCCAATCGTAAGCAACCCCATGGCCAATGCGATTTTTGCGAGTCTTCGGATCATGCCGATTTTCTCGCTGCGCGCGGTCTCGCGTTGGACGCCTTGTGCATATACACAACTGCGCCGTCCTGCTCGAAACAAACGCCGTCCATTAACGTTTTCATCAGGTAGATCCCGCGCCCGTGCGGGAGCAGCCGATTCTCCGGAGTTGTCGGGTCTAATACCGCGGCCGTGTCGAATCCCTGCCCCTCGTCCTGAACCGTAAGAGAAACCTCTCCGTCCGTGGTGCACCGGCACGCGACGCAGACGAGTTTGCAAGGGTCCTCCTGGTTGCCGTGCACAATGGCATTTGCCAGCGCCTCATGGAGCGCGGTTTCAATGTTCAGCTCGCTCCCGTCAGGGGTTCGGAATCTCGCAATGAAATGCATCAGTTGATCTACGAATGGCGAGATGATCGCGATCTGACTGGGGAGGGACTGTCGCAATTCAATGAAAGGAACAGAACGAAAAACTTGCGGCGTAAGGGAAAAAGCCTGTGCGTTTGCCATATCTCCGAACTCCGGTTTGGAATTTCCGTTCCAGTCACTGCGAGACAAGGCACGGCTCGTGCCAAATATGGGGTTCGAGTAAGTGATTGAAATCTCAAGGGGGATGCACGAGGAACTTCAAAGGTGTCGAATGAGTGTCGAGCGTGTTGAGACGCGCCGACAGACATTAACTTCGAGCAGAATCACGAGACAAGAAAATTGAAGTGGGCCGGAGTGAGCTTATCCGGGTCTTGAACCTTATGTTGGATTGGCGTTAGGAAGGGGCGTGCGCACTCTCACTGATGAAATCCGAATATATCAATTCAAGTACAGCCAGAAGACCGCCAGGCAACCTAACACTGCGATGTATAAAGAGACGCAAATCACGACGCCGTTATCGTCATTGTCCTGGCTTGCGGCGGTATCGTCGCTCTGTTTGCTTGCGCTTCTTGGGTCGGGCTCAAGGTAGCGAATCGCAGCATAGATGTCGTCGTCATTCAGTTCTTCGAGATTCCGATCTGGCTCGGGGTTGGTCAGCATAAGACGTTCTCGTTGGTGCATTGGGCCTTTGCATTTGCTCCCGGTTGGTTCTTGGACAGACCACGAGGTCGTGGCCTGAGTGCGCGCTGCATCAACTTCTTGAGTTTTTTCGCGCACGTGCTGACTGAGCCTTCACAGTAACCCCAGGTATTCTCATTCAAGCCCCAATGGGGCGTTGATTGCCGGCAACATTACGGCAAAAGCTACTGCACGAAAGAAACCACTCGGCCTGAGCTGGCCAGCTTTCCAAGAGCACGGAGGCGAGCTTGCCGGACCTCCAAGACCGAGCAACCGAGAAGGAGGGCGCATTCGTGGTGCGAATAGTTCTCCAGAACCGACGTCACGAAAACAAAGCGCTCGAAATCTCCAAGCCCCAATACTTTTTCCAAGTCGAAATGCTCGCCTGAACCGCTTGACTGCTCGTCGTGCGAGAAAACAGTCGCAGACGGAGGAGAGCCAGGCAGGCTCGGGCGCGGCTTCAGCTCACGAATTGCGTTTTCGACGATCATGCGCTTCGCCCAGGAACGTGCCCACTCCCGGAACACTCGGTTCTCTTTAGCACAATCCTCAATACCGGCTACCAAGCACTTTTCCGCCTTTTCGTGATCTCCGGTAAGCAGAAGCGAAAGCTGATAAAGTCCATTCATGTCCTCGTGAAAAACCTTGATAAAGTCCTCGCGAGTCGCGAATGGATTTGGCTCGTTTCTGCGAGCTTGATTGCCTGCCTGCTCCCTCATTTCTCCGCCTTCCCAGGGTTGCAGTTTGCACGGCGGGCGACCTGCTTCAAAACGTGTTTCGTGAACACACCGCTGCAGCGAAATTTGACTCCCTTCTGAATCAATTCCAGCAACAAGTTCTCGCCTTCCTGACTAATTGCCGTCACATGCCTCATATCGATAACGAGCTTGCGGCCGAAATGGTCTGTAGTAGCGTTTCCGCAGGTGCTCCTTAGCTCTGCCACCCAGGGCCCAACTAGCTTGCCCTCCATGATTAAGCGCCGCTCGGTGTGGCCTTCAATGATCGAGATCTTCAGCATGGGTCCTTTCCGTAACGTAGGGACACAGGCAAGGAGGTTGCCAAACCTCCCGCACTCTAAGTGCAAGGATTGCAATGCCGGTTTTCATGAACTTGTGTCGAAAGTTGAAATTGTCGAAAGTGTCTCTGGCGTCCGTGGTCCCCGCTCCGGATTGAGTCCATACAAGAGGCGGGAGCCCGGGCAATGAAGCCCGGGCCGGAATGGCAGGAGTCACGGGCGGGCGCGCTCGCGACCGGGTGGAGAGCCTCGTCATCGTGCGCCTACTGCATGTGACCACCCCTTCGGGTGAACTTGCCGATGAGGAACTCTTGGGCGAGGCTTGCGCCAATTCGCTCAGCCGTACCAATCGCAAAATTTCCGAACACTAGCCGGGCACCACGATTGGCTTGGGGATAGTAAAGGTTTGAGAGGGCCGAAGACGCCAAATCTCCGCCTAAACTCGAATAGTTCGGCTGCCACTCTCCGTTATCCCCCTTCGTGATAAACGGACTGAACATCGCATGGCGGATGCGGGAACCGGTCGTGCCGGTCCCCTGATAGAAGTAGCGTGGGTCCTGGTGCAACAGCGAAGGCAGTATGGCGCCGCCGATCAGGATGTCAGAGAAACCATCGGCGGCAGTGGAGCCAAATCGCTCTCCATAAGCCCCCCAGCCTTGGCCGTATTTCGGAGTATTCGCGGCTTGCCTGGAGGCGGCAACCAAGGAGACCCCGGCAACCGTCACCGGATCAGTGGACACCTTGAGGGCGAGCTTGAATTTCATCTTCGCGGTAAGTGGCGCCGGATCACTGTCGTAAGAAACGTAGAAGTTTGGAATGATTCCGAAAACGCGCTGCCGTTCCTCGGACTTGAACTGCTCAGTCGCGGCCTCTATAGGATCGTAATGAACGTCGACGGTTGTGCGCTCAGTCTCAATCCGGAGTCGGATGCCAGTAACAATTTTGAATTGTCCTGGACCTAAGCTGACGGTGGGAGATGTCCAGTCGGCAAAATCTTTTGCACTGATGTTGATTTCGTAAGCAGTGGCTGGCTTTACGTCGGTAAATTCGAAATACCCGCTTTCGGGGGTGACGAGTGTACGGCGCTCGTTGCTTTGGCGATCATTGCTTTCCGGAGTCTCGAGAACAACCGTCGCATTGGGTACCGGATCACCGTTCACATCGGTAACCGTTCCTACTAGCTTTCCTGGCCTAGATTGCTCGCCTTGCAAGCTCTGTCCATGCATGGTGACGGAGAGGACCGAGGCCATAACTAGCAGGATCGCAGAACGGATGGGAGAGAAAATTGACATGCGATTGTCCTTGTCTTTCTGTAAGAGCAAGGAATATGCCAATCGCAATCCGAGCTAGGTGATTGAATTTGATACTAGGAATGCGAGCAGCAGTGTCGAGAGTTGAAAGTGTCAAAGACAAATGACAGAGAAGTGACAGCCGACGAGGTACATCCGGTACGGCAACCGCAAGGATTGAGACGGTCCGACGCGTAAAATCAACTCTTCGTGAAGAACGGGCGCGGAGAGCCCTTCTGTTCTCGAAGGCTGGGAGGCTGCTTGCCATTGAAATCCTTGAATCCGTACTCCAGGGCCGCTTCGGCTGCGATAACCACGCTTCCCGTTTTCGACATCAGTTGCGGATCCGAATACAACGAAGCGATAGCGAGACCAGAAAACTAGGTGTCTCCGCGCTTTCGAGTCTCTTGGCACCGCCAGGGATTCTCGCGAGGACGGACTTGGCTCTCTCGGTGGCTGTCGTCCCGGGCTAGATCGATATCACTGCCACTTTGTACGGCTTAAAATTGTGCGCCATATCGAATGTGAGCTTATTGAGACCGGCCTTGGTGGCACCGTAGGGATCAAGGTGGTAGCAGACGGCTCCATAATAGGAAACATTAACCACGAGCGCCCCATCTGCCGCGAGCAACAGAGGTGCCCCATAGTAGCTCGCAACGAACGCCGATCGTAAACCAACTGTAAACCGCTCGGAGATCGTCAGGCTCTTGTTCCAGAACGGCGGTGGTGCATAGGGATCGAGCCCCAGCGCCGTGGCGTCGCCGCATCCCTCCAAGTTCGTTGTCGAACGTGAATTCTAACCGCGACGTTGCATTTCAGTCCTCGAAACTGCGAACACCGCCCTGGAACCCGCGCTTCGCGTTCTCCCACATCCACTTGATGACGCGCGCATCGTTGTAGCAGTAGGCAAGATTGTGATTCAGCGTGGAGAAGCAGTGTTTTTGGCAGGTCTTCTTCATGCCGTCCAGCTGATCGCGGCTAAATGAGAACTGATCGATGTTCCCCCAATCGAAGGAGGCGGAGTACATGGGAAAACAGGGGGCCACAGTTCCATCGGTCCGGACGATCACGTTGTTTTGACCAGCGCGACAGTTCCATTCGCCGAAGCCAAGATCTCCGTCCTCGCCTTGCACGATTCCAGCGGCTTTCTTCAGCATCTCGGAGGTTTCCGCCTCTGAGCCACGGCCGTCCGCGTACCAGCCAACCTCACGAATGTTGAGGCCGGATGACATGCGAACGAATGTCTTCATCTCTTCGAGCCGTTGTACGGAATTCACCATCTGATAGCCGGCCTTGTTTTTCTCAATGATCCAATCGATGAGGCTGTCGAGATCGCGCCAATCTTCCGGCCGGAAGTAGGTCGGGTTCTCCCTCAAGTGCTTGAAATGCTCATCCTGTTCGAGCATCGGTGTTTCGTTAATGTGATAGTCGGTAGCGATGTGATGATCGTGCGCGTACTCAGTCAGCATCCTCACGTCTTCGAGATTGTTCCGGCAGATGTTGATGTTGAAAAAGACAAGGTAGTCGTAAACGTATTGCTTGCGCAAAATGTGTTCGAGGTTTGTCTGCGCGGGGATAAATGCTTTTGGAAGGCTCGGCTTCAGCTCCCAGGAGTCCAGGGCGAAGTTGAATACTGAAACTCCGGCGTCTCCGAGACGGTCGGCGAACTCCGGCCGAAGCAGCCTGCCGTTGGTCGCGATATAAACCCAGAAGCCTTTCTTGGCGGCGTAATTTACAACCTTATGGATGAAATCGGGGCGCAGCAGGGGCTCGCCACCCATGCAGGCGAGAACGCGGCAGCCATGATCATGGAGCCAGTCGATGGACCGTCGGGCGACGTCCTCGGTCATACCTTTCACACGATTATCGAAGGACCAGCAGTACCAGCAATCCAGATTGCACTTGTACTCGACAAAGAGGTACGACGTGATGGGGTGGAAGTCTCCGGGCAACACACGCGATCGTACGTAAGGAAGTAGCCACCCGCGCATCGCACGGTAAATAGGTTTCATGCCCCATTTGCGGTTTCCTTCGGGCGCTTGCTCCGGTCCTGGATCATTCAATTTCTCCGGATATTGCGGGAACACTGGCACGGGAAGAGTGAGGCCCTTCGGCTCGGCGGCCCGCGGGTTTTGTCCCTTGGAATCCTGAAGAAGATTGTGAATGTTCACATCGATGCGAAACTTAGTTTCGGCAGTTGCCATGAGTCTCATTCCTCTCAGAAGGTTGTGTTTGCAATACATTCGTGCGAGCCGGTCCGGCAAACTCAAGCACACGGATCAAAGTGTGAGCTTCCGCTGCTTGGGTTACACTGAGCGCTTCGTTCGCAAGATTACGTTCGAGCAGAGCCTTGACCTCAAACACAGGGTCGGGTCCCTCCGTCTTACCGCAGTATGGCCACGCTGCTGCCAAAGCAGATGCGCGCGTAACTCAATGCGTCCCCTAACTCGCGGTCGAAATCTCTCGGGGCGCTCCTTGCCATGCGCCCCGTTCGCGATCGGCCAACAGCTCCACTGTGGTTACGATCCTCATGCGATCCATCGAATAGGGCAGCTCTCTGCCGCAATCGAGGCACGCGACATACGCGAATCCAGCCCGGTGCCGGCGCGGCCAGGTGGTGTGTGGATGGACGCAATCAAACAAGTAAGCCAGAATCCAACTTAGCCAGCTCATGGTTTTTCTCCTAAGCCAGCGCAGGCTCCTCGAGAAATTTGCCGCCTGAGATCTGCCCCTCGAAGTGAAACGAAGCCAATCGCAGGTAGGCTTTTCGCAACTGCGCGCGATATTCTGTTTCGTCCATTTGCGCCTTCGCAGCCGCTTCCCCAAGCTGGTACCCGAGCACATGGTGCAGAACGAAGGCTACGCGGGAAGTGGAATCGAGGAGCAGAATGGGGTTGCTGCTGAGGTCCTTGAGCGATTCAAGTGGGGGTGCGTTGACCGCTGCGGAGTGTCCGTAAAGCACAGCATCAAAGGCCGATGACTCACCATCCCCTTCCCTTCCGGATTCGCGGCGTAACTGTTCCAACGCGAGTTCGACCGTTCGTTCGAGCAAATCTGGCGCGGTGGTGATTTCCTCGAGAGATCCATCAATCGCCGTCATCACGACGGAAACGGCAACTCCGGGGTCAAGTGTCAACAGATAGGCGGAATACGTAAGCCGATCGAGCTCGGACTCGATCTGTTTGTCTGCCGCTTGGCTGATTTGTGGAGTCATTGCTCTACACCTCCAACCAATGACCCGAAGGCAATCGAAATGCCAAAACGGAGTTAAAGGCTGTCGACCCGTAATTTGCTGGAAACACAGGGCCGCCGGGATAGAAGCGCTGGGCGTTTTGTGTTGACGGGTTGAAAGTGTCGAAGGTCGTTTGACATCCCGTCGCCACCGTGACTTTCAATTCCGAATCGGCGACGAAGACTAGGCATGGCCCCGTCTGGCTTCAAATAACTGACCACAACGGTACTTGGCTGCCCGGACCGACTCTCGCCCCCGCAATGTCTTGCATCAACATTTATTTCAGCGATGACGCACTCCGTTTGGTACACAAGTTGCTGTAATTTGAACTGCGACGTTTCGCATCAGGTTGTGAGGCGGTTATGTGGAAAATCACAACTCGCGGGTTGACGCTACAAGAAGTCCTAATTCTGGTTGCCATGAACATTGCTACCGCAGCGATAGCGTCCGAGGAACGCGGGCTTCGGCACTCAAAGCTTGTTGGCACTCGGCTTCAGTTGAGCTGATCGAATCCGCTCGCTACTGATTTTCTATTGCGGCTGAGGATCCCTCGGTCCGTTCGAGATCACTGAGTTTCTTTTGTTGCTCAGGACTGAGAATTCTGTAGATTTTGGACTGCAAGCGAGCGTTGGCTACGATCAGTTTCGCCAGCAGAGCCGCCTCCGCCTGGGCCAGGCTTTTGATCTCTTTTTCGTTCATACGATCACTGCCGATGGCAAGCAGCTTCTCTCTGGTGATGCGCAGCTGTGTCATCAGGGGCTGCAGACTCTGCCGTTCGAGCACCATCACCCCCTGGATGGCTGCAGCCTGCGGGGGTGTCAGGCTCAGATATTCAGAGAGCGAAGGGTTCAGCTGAAGAGACGAGAATGGTAGAGCCACCATCACGATTTCGCTGTCCTGCGTCGGAGCGGGTTTTGCCGGACCCTCGGGGGTTCGCGCCACGTCTTCTTGCTCAAGGTCACACCACAGGCTCAGCAGCTCAAACTGCATTTGTGTCAGCTGATATTGCTCGGCGCTCATTTCCTTCCCTTGTTGGCTGCTGATTTTTCCTTGCTGCACAGCGTCGGCAATTGCTGCGAGTGTGGCCGAGAACCTCTGGGTGATCGCCATCATCGCCCCCTTGTAGTCCTCGGGTTTTTCCTGCTGCTCGCTCGCGCTCCTATCCGGACTCGTGGAGTGGATTGTCGGACTCGGGTTCTCCGAGTCAGAAATGGGCAACCCAGAAACAGGCGACCCAGAGACCCTAATTTGATCATTCGCCTTCACGTCTTCGGTGGCAGACAGCGCGACGGATGGAATAAAGATGCATAGAGCTACGATGACAACCAGCTTGTGTTTCATTTCAACTGCCTTTCTCCTCACTCAAGAAAAGATTGCCGCTTCGACGCGTAGCTGAGTGCGCTGCCTCAAGGGCTTCCTGCCAAAGCCACCCAGATTGCGGATCTCGGCAATTTCGGTCCTGAGAATGACTCTTTCTCCGTCAGTTGTAAGAGCAATGGCCGTGCCAAACTGACGAGATGTAAGCCAATGAGTTTTCAATATGGGTAGCGGAAGTCCGGTGTTGACAGTTGACGATGTCGAAAACACCTTTGACAGTCTTATGAGGGGCGCGAGATCCGGCGACTTCACCGATCAGCCAACCGGGCGCCATGGCTGTCGGGGTCAGGATATTCTCCAGCCTGTCGCGCTTTGTTGCCCGTCAAAAGCAAGAATCTGCCGGGCGGTTCCAAAATGCCCGGCAGAAATCGGCGTCGAACGTTCGGTTTCATCAAGCGACTTCGCGCTTCAAGGCTTTTTCGCCAAGGAATCTCAACAGTTCGGCGTTGACTTCGTCTGCGTGAGTCCAGGTGATGCAGTGTGGGCCTCCGTTCACAACGTGAAGGCGAGCGCCCTTGACGAGCTTTGCGGTGCGCTGTCCCGCCGCCTCAAGCGGAACGATACGGTCATTGTCTCCGTGAATTACCAACGTTGGCACATCGATGCGAGCCACATCCTGTCGGAAATCTTCATGCCACGTGGGAACGCAAGCCAGGCTGGCCACCGCCGAAGCGTTGGCAGCAATATTCCAGCTGGCGCGCACTGCTTCTTCACTCACGCGCTTACCCAACAGCAGATCGGTGTTGTAGAAGTTCTTGAAGAACTCGGTGAAAAAGGCATAGCGGTCCGCCGCTACCGCCTTCTGAACGCCTTCGAACACGCTGAGGTCTACCCCTTCCTGGTTGTCCGGCGTTTTGAGGAGAAAGGGCGGGACCGACGAGATAAAGACGGCATGGCTTATGTCCTTCGATCCATGCTTGCCGATGTAACGCGCCACTTCGCCGCCGCCCATCGAGAACCCAACCAGCGCAAAGTTGCGTAATTGGAGCTTCGTCACCAGTTTGTGCAGATCCTCGGCGAAGGTGTCGTAGTTGTAGCCCACGGTTGGTTGGCTAGACTTGCCGAATCCTCTGCGGTCGTAGGTGATGACTCGGTACCCTGCACTGAGCAGCGGCGGTATCTGTTTTTCCCAGGAAGCGCCGCTCAAAGGGTAGCCGTGGATCAACACAACCGGCTCGCCTGAGCCGTGATCTTCGTAGTAGAGCTCGACATTCGCTGAATTCCCTTTTCCCACCGATATGTGTGGCATATGTTCTCCTTCTAGTTGGAATGAATTTTCAGTCGCGCCTTGTTTGCATTTCTTGCGCTGCCAAGACCTTTCTGATGCTGCCTCCTCGACCTTGGATTCCAGTTGCGATCATCTGGTCGCACTCTTTTAAGACGCCTTGACACACAAAATATATGCGACCGATCGGTCTCGTAACAAATCGAACCTCGCAGAGTCGGGGGAGTATCCGGCCGGATCGATCGTATTAATCAATGGAACGTTGCTAATGTCGTCGGAATTGTCGTCGACAACAGGAGGTTTTGACTATGAAGGATTCGTGATTCAGTTGCATTCGTAAACGGCGCAAACCGAGGGCTCGGTTTGGTGTTTGCGCGCAGGAACTGCTCGCAGCCGGGCGAGAAAAGTCTACGCCGCAGCGCGAAATCGAACGAACTTCAGCGAAACAATGTCCTGCTCGAGAGTGCTTCCGTTAGGCGGTGCCTCAAGCGGGCTGTTCACGCAACACCCCTGTGGATCTGTTTAATAACAGTCAGATTTGGACAAGCATAAGTTGCGGGCTATTCGAGCCTAGATATTCCACGCTGTGATCGTCCTCCACAATTTTTGAACAGTCCCTAATCGACCTTGGCATTGGGAGTCAGCCCCATCCGCCGCACAAGATCGCCGAATCGCCGGTCCGAACGCAGCGAGTCGAAGGCAGGATCAACATTTAAAAGCGTTCCGAGAGTTGCGCGTTCTTCATAGTTGCGCTCCAGCCCTCTCAGCGCTCTTTCCTTGTCTCCGAGCCGTGCATAAACTTGCGGAGTGTCGAACTCGCCAATCTCCCGCGATTTGAGAAGTTGCTGCCAGAATCCGGTGGCTCCCTTGGCCGCAAATGCCTTCTTGAGCGCAACATCCTGCGACGCCGCACTCTTGACGACGCCGTCGTCGCCTGACAAAAGTCGGCCCTTGGTGAACTCGCTGATGGCGTTCGGATACTGCCCGATTTGGGAGTACAGCCAAGCCAAGTGGTAATAGGTCACGAAGAAGTCAGGATTTAACTCAATCGCTTTCTTAAATTGCTCCTCCGCCTGGTCATATTTCCGGGCGTAGAAAAAGGTCAGACCAAGAACGGTATTGTCCATTCGGGAAAATGGATCAAGTTCCAATGCTTTCTTCATCTCGGACATGGCTTGGTCTGACTTTCCGAGCGGTGTCAGGTAAGTCCACGCGTACCGATAGTGGGCATCGGCATAGTTCGGGTTGAGTTCAATCGCTCGCTTGAACTCTCGCTCCGCGCCCTGCCAGTCATATTCAAAGTCCGCTTTTTCCGCTCCCAGCGCGGCGTGCGCTTCGGCAAGATCGTCGTCTAGCTCTAACGCTCTCGTAGCTGCTGCCTTCGCCTTGGGGTCATATTCCTGCGGCAATCCAGTGGCGCGGGCCAGATAGGAGTCAGCAAGGCCTGCGTAAGCCAGGGCAAAGCCGGGGTCTTTGCCGATGGAGTTCTGAAAATAATCGATGCTCTTATCGATCGCGTCGAAGGTCCGCTGCCTCAGGTAAAAGCGGCCTTTGAGGTAAAGCTCATAAGCCTCAGGATTGGGAGCGTATTTGTTAACCAACCGAACTCCATAAAGGGTCGTAAGCTTTACCTGAACCTGTTGCGCAATGGCCCTGCCCAATTCGTTTTGTAGCGCCAGCAATCCGCCGGTTTCGCGGTCATAGTTGTGCGCCCACAGATGTACCTGATCCTTGACGCGTATGAGTTGAGCAGTAATGCGAGCGCTACCACCTTCGCGACGGACGCTGCCCTCGAGGATGTAGTCGACCCCCAGTTCGCGCCCGATTTGAGCAATTGTCTTGTTGGTGTGTTTATAGGACGCGGCCGAAGTTCGTGCGATCACGCCGAGTCGTTCTGGGTTAAGTTCGCCTAAATCTGTAATGGTCTCTTCCGTGAGACCGTCGCTGAAGTACTCTTGCTCGGGATCATTACTGAGATTGGCGAAGGGCAGCACCGCCAGCATAATCCGGCCTTGCACAACACCAGATTGTAGCGCCGATCGTTGGCGGAACGTATAGATACTGGCGGCGACAACGATCGCGACGAGCAAAGTTGCCAATGAAGCGATCCAAAGCCAGGACGCGGAAGAGAGTCGCCACTCTTTCCGGGTTGTGAGAGGGGCAGATGCCTCTTGAGCAATCGGAATCGACGATTCGGGTCTCTTGCCACTGTCTTCCTGGGCCGGAGTCTCGACCTCGGTAACCGCTGCTATAAACCGGTATCCTTTGCCCGTGACTGTTTGTACGAAGATTGGATTGTCAGGATCATCCTTCAGAACCTGACGAATCTTTCGGATGGCTCCATTGATACTGCTATCCGTATCGAGGAAGACATCCTTCCCCCAGATCTTTGCAATGATCTCCTCGCGGGAGACAAGTTGCCCCCGACGTTCGACGAGCAGCAGCAAAATGTCGAGAGGGATTCGCTCCAGTTTCAAGGTGCGGCCCGCGCGGCGCAGAGCATACGAGTTGCGGTCGAGTTCAAGGCCGTCGCCGAATTTCACCATGTCCGCGGGCATATTGCGACCGTTTACCGAAGAGAGAAACATTCTACAGGTACTCTGTCGAACAGCAACATCACCATTTGTTTCAGCAGTTTCCGAAGTCACTAAGAAATCAGCGAATCGTCAGACGCGCGCTATTGCCAAGCGTGCGAGATTGCGGCAGTCTGCCCCTCGAATGGCAGGATGAAGCCGTTCGGCCCCGTGTGGAGGAGTGGGGAACCCCCCACACGGGGCGCGGTAAACGGGAGGGGGCTTCTTTCCCCCAAGAAAAGTGGCCCCGTTTGAATAGCTCCACGCCGCCGTTTGCGCCTAGCTGGCCGTTTGCGGCTAACTGAATGAGAAGAAAACAAGACGAGAACACCCTCGGAGAGAATTATGAACAAGATCGCATTGCATCTAGCGTTGTCCGCCAGCCTCTTGATAGCTCCTGCGGCGTGGGCTTCGTGGGGAAGCTTCATCTCGACCGGCACCGCCACTGCCATCGGCAACCCATCTTGCGCACCTGTCTCGACAGGACACGTTGCGTGCGCCGTGCGGAGCAGCAAGTCCGCCATCATGGTCAATGAGTTCAACGGCACTTCGTGGGGAACGTGGAAGAGCTTGGCCGGGGCGGTCAGTTCCGATCCCAGCTGTACCAGCGATGGAGACGGCAATGTGTTTTGCGCCGCAACTGCAACCAACGGCGACCTACAGGTGACGGGTCTAAAAGGAGGAGCATGGAGCGCTCCGGCAAAAATTAGTGCGGGGCTATTTTCGGCCCCCAGTTGTACGCAGTACACCGCCGGGCAAGTGTTGTGTACCGGCCGGAACGCCTCCGGCGGTCTTGCATGGTCTCTCTACAACGGCAGTGCCTGGAGCGCATTCGCCAATCTCGCGACTTCAACTGTGTCCGCGCCGAGTTGTACTACCGATGAGAACGGTGGCGTGATTTGCGCCGTCTTCACAACCGGGTCCACAACTCTGGTAAATCGGTTCACTGGCGGCGCATGGGAAGGGTTTCTCAACATCGGTGGAACCGCTGGCGGCGAGCCGGATTGCTCATTCTGGAAAGCGACTGGGGAAGTGGTGTGCTTCGCAAAGGGATACAACTCCGGAATCTATGTGAACGTTTTCAACGGAGGATCGTGGACCGTTGTCAACTGGAGCTCCTACTCTTACCTCGGCGGCACTGTAAATGACAATGCCAGTTGCACAACCCAGGCTGCGGGTCAGCTCGTCTGCGGAGCAATCGGAGTCGGTACCTACGGCAACATATTTTACGCCGACGTCTACAACGGATCGGGCTGGTCCGGATGGACTGAGATCGGCGGCCTCGGCGTTGGCTCGCCTGCCTGCACATCATTGGGCACGGGGCAGGTCGTGTGCATTGTCATGGGAGTCGACAACAAGTTGACGAGCGTGGTCGGGCCCTAAGACGCGATCCGCTTCTAGGCGTTTTCCCGCGGCGTCAGATTCAAAAACAACAACGTTCTACATCTACTACGGAGAAAATCTTATGAATCAATTATCAAAGTACGTCTTGCGCATAGCAGTCGTCACCCTTGTGTGGATTCCGCTCCACGCTTCTGCACAACTCATCCTGGACGATTTTACTTCGGGGGCCTATGTCAAACATCTGAATGGCGCCACGGCGCAGGATGTGCATTACGCCAAACTGGCGCATGGCAGCCTGCTCGGTGCGGCTCGGCAAACAAATTTTTCCATCGGACCGAATTACTACAATCAGGGCGCGACGCAAAGCATCAGCAAGGGCATATGGATACTGGACGCTGGTTTCGGCACCGTCGCCGCCTCCGACATTACCTACGGAGTTACCCTAACAGGCGTGGCGGCTCCGTTGGGTCTCGATCTCAGTGGATTCTCAGGTTTTCAGTTAGACTTTGCAGGTGTCGCCTCTTCCGAAGATCTGGGAGTAATAATCGTGGTATTTCCGCACGACGGCAACAATGCCGCTTACGAACTGGTGTTGCCAACGTACGCCAATCCTATCTCCATCCATTTTCCTTTTTCAGGTTTCAATACGCCGGGTGGACTTACGCAGACCGATGTCAGTGATATCGACTACATCGTGATCGAAGCCTACGGCGGGGGGTTCGCAAGTTTCGGAATCACTTCTTTTCAGGCGATCAACTAGCGCGGTAAGGAGCACTGGAGATCGAAGTATCCCTCGATCGACCGAGCCATGAAGATGCGATCGGGGAGAAACCTCCCCAGAAACTCGTCCTTGTTAAGCCGCTGGAACTCCGATGAGTTGGTATCCCAGGCTGGCGGCTTTCCATTTGAGCTGCTTGATCTGTAACTGCCGGTGCTGCTCATCTTAGTGTGAGGCCAGACCGGCCGGAAATCATGATCCACAAGAATGCGAGCGCCGCAAACGAGTAGAACAACGTGACCGCCGTTCCTGCGCCCGCTATGCCCAGGCGCGGGAATGGTCCAATACCGAAGATTAGCCCGGGCGAGAGGATTATCAGCACGACGGTTCCGGTGAAGGTGACGATCGCCGGGGTTCTAACATTGCCCGCGCCGCGCAACGCGGCGGCGAAGAGTTTGTGTTTATCGGCGCTGCTCCAATATGGATGGTTATAATAATCTTTGAGTAGGTCAGCGCCACGTCGAGCACACGGCCATTGCCACCGAGAGCACGATAGAGTATTGGAGCAGTCCCAAGTACGCCAATGGTGAAGGCCATGCCGAACACGACGGCCAACACAAGCGCGTGCAGAACTAATGCATTGGCATCAACAGAACGCCCGGCTCCGATTGCACGTGCAACGGCCGAGGATACGCCGCCGCCAATTCCGCCACTCGACATCATCGTCATCAACATCACAACCGGGAAAACCAGCGCCACTCCCGCCAACGCATCGGTTCCGAGGAAACTCACGTAGAAGGTCTCAGCGATTCCAACCAAGGTTTGCAGCAGCAGTACTACGATAACCGGCCAAGCCAGCTGTAGTATGAGCGACACCACGGGAGCGGTGAGGAGGCGTTGCCGCAGGGCTCGCTCATCCATGACGAGCACTCTAGTTGTGGGTTTGTTAGGCATCTACGAAGAGCTATTCGCCGCGTTTTGAATATCACACCCTAGGCAATTGGCTGGTATCCCATCCGCCGCCGAGTGCTTTGATCAGAAGGATGTTTGCCTCAAGCCGCCGTCGCATTATGTCGATATCATTTCGCTCGTTCGTGAGAGCGGTCGTTTGCCAGATCACTACCTGGAGATAGGTGTCGACGCCACCCGCATAGCGGTTTTGGGAAAGTTGAAGTGATTCTTCCGCTGAGGCTGTGGCCGAATGCTGCTGGGTTGACTCTGTATTCAGTATGTGCAGCGCGACCAGATTGTCTTCGACTTGCTGATAGGCATCCAGCACCGTCTGACGGTAGTTGGCGACGCTTCCGTCGTAGCCGGCACGAGCGGATTCGGTGGTCGCTCTGCGCCTGCCGCGATCGAAGATCGTCTGGGAGAGACTGGCGCCAATCGCCCAAAACCGGCTAGGCCACGCAAGCCAGTTCGACGCTGAAGTTCCTTCTACACCGAACGCAGCGGCAAGGTTGAGCGTGGGGTAGTATGCACTCTTCGCAATCCCGATTTGCTCGTTGGCCGCAGCCATACGCCGCTCCGCTTCAGCAATATCAGGACGGCGTTCGAGCAACTCCGACGGCAGAGTCACAGGAATATTGGGCAGTCGAGGGGCCTGAACGTTGATCGGAATGGGCGCAAGGTGGAACTGAGCCGGCGATTTGCCGAGCAGACTGGCCAGTGCATGCTCGTATTGCTGTCTCTGTACCATGATGTCCGAGGCTTGCACTCTCGTTTGCTCAAGCTGCGTCTGAGCTTGCGCTACGTCCGTTTTTGGGGAAACCCCGCCCTCGAAGCGATATTTCGTCAGTTGGAGTGCATCGCTGTATGCCTCCACGGTATCGTCGAGCAGCTGTTTTTGTGCATCAGCGCTGCGCACCTCGAAGTAATCGATTGCGACCTCGGCATGCACGCTCAACCGAACAGTCTCCAGGTCTGCGGCACTGGCCTGGGCCTGTTCTCTCGAAGCTCTGACAGTACGGCGGATGCGTCCCCAGAGGTCGACCTCATACGACAGGTCGACAGGAAGCGTGAGATCTCCAGAACCGTTGTTGACAAGAGAGGAGGGGAAATAAGGCTGGTTGGCGGAAGAGCGGACCGCCGAGGCGCTGGGCGCGACGGCAACCGTTGGTGCTTGCGCGGCACGGTTGAATCGGATGGCAGCGCGAGCCTGACGAAAATTTGCCTCGGCTTCCTTCAGGGTTTGATTGGAGGGATCTACCTGCTCCTCCAGTTCGTTCAACTTTGTATCCCCGTAGAGTTCCCACCAGTTTCCACGAAGCGTTGTATCGCTCGGTTCAGCGACCTTCCAGCCGTCACCGCCCTGCCCTTCTGAGCTTTCCTTGAACGTAGGGGCAGGTGGAACGTCAGGCTTCTTGTAGTTCGGGCCGACCATGCACCCGGTTAGCGTCAGGAGCAATATGCTTACCGAAAAGAGTCCATGACGCGTCATCGCCGCACCACAGCTGTTGATTTTGTGCTGACACGAACGGCGGTTGCGTCCGCCAGAGAATCGGATGGGTTCACGATGACCGCATCGCTCGGAGCCAGTCCGGAGAGAACTTCGACTGCGCTCCCGTAATCCTGACCAATGGTAATCGGTGTAAGCACTACCTGGCCGTTGCGGACCACGCCGGCGCGCAACCCCTCAGAGCGAAAGAGCAAAGCGTTCGAGGGGATCGTAACTGAACCAACACTGGCAGCAACCTTCAGATGAACAAAAGCGTACGCGCCCGGGAATAGGCGCCCGGTGCGATTGTCGACATCGACCTCAACGTTCAGAGTGCGCGTATTCAGGTCGATCGCATCCGAATTGCGCACGACTGTCCCGCTGAACTCCTCATTGGGAAAGGCATCCAGCGTTACCTTCACAGATTCCCCGTTCCTCACCTTAGGGGCATAAACTTCGGGGACCGGAATGTAAATGCGCAGCTTTCGGATATATGCGAGGTGGAAGAGCTCTTTCGTTGAATTGTCATCTGCTTGGATCAGGGCGCCGAGATCGGTATTGCGCGCCGTGATGACTCCATCAAATGGAGCGGTGATTCGCTCAAACCTCTGCAACTGCTCCAGGCGGTCGACATTTGCCTTATTCGATGCGACCAACGCTTGCTTTGCATTGAGATCGCTGACTGCCTGGTCGGTCTCCTGCTGCGAAACTGAATTGGTCTTGACCAGATTCTGCCAGCGCGTGGCAGTAATCTGGGCAATCTCAAGATTCGCCTGGGCAGTTTTCAGGTCTGCTCGGGCCTGTTCCAACTGCTGGTCGAGTTCAGGTGTCTCAATCAGCGCCAGCAGGTGGCCCTGTTTCACGCGAGCGCCGATATCGACGTACCAGTCCTTCACGTAACCGCGGGTACGCGCATAGATGGGAGTGTCATTGAACGCCTGCGCATTCCCAGGCAATGCAATTTCCTGGCCCTCCGCTCCCAACTTCGGATGCACAACTTCCACCACCGGGACCGCGGATGCTCGGGCGACCTGGTTCAGGTTCGCTGCAGCAGCCATCCTAGAATGGACCCCTTGAACGATCCCGAACGCCATCAGGAGAGCCAGGACCGCTGCCACCATGAAGATCTGCCCTCCGCTGACCGGGGTTTTAGCGCTTGCGCGCTCCGAACCAGTTGCGTGATTTACGACTGGAGAATGATCAGGTGTGTTCATCTTTACGCCTCCGCCGATTTCTGGGTCGCCGATTTCTGAGTCTCTCGGGACTTTGCTTTCCAATGAAAAAGGGTGAAGACTGACGGTACAAAGACGAGAGTCGCCATAGTTGCGCAAAGTAGTCCGCCGATGACCGCGCGTCCCAGCGGCGCATTCTGTTCGCCACCGTCTCCAAGGCCCAGCGCCATTGGGACCATGCCAATGATCATGGCAAGCGCCGTCATGATGACAGGACGAAACCGCGTATTGGCCGCCTCGATCGCCGCTTTTACGGCGTCGCCGTGTTCTGCCAGCTTCTCTTTTGCAAACGAAACCACAAGAATGCTGTTTGCAGTCGCCACCCCCACACACATAAGCGCTCCCATAAGGGCGGGCACACTCAGGCGGGTGTGAGTGAAGAACAGCATCAGTACAATGCCAGCCATCGCCGCGGGCAGCGCGGTAATGATGATGAATGGGTCGAGCCACGACTGAAAGTTCACGACGATAAGCATGTAGACCAGGACGATGGCAGCACCGAGTCCGGCAATCAGTCCTATGTAGGAGCTGCGCATCGTATCGACCTGACCGCGTATCGTGATGAAAGTCCCTCTCGGAAGCTGCTTGCGGTAGCGATTGACAATGCTTTCAACATCCCGGCTCGTGGCCCCCAGGTCGCGGTCCTGGGCAGACCCATAAATATCGATTACACGGCGGATGTTGTAGTGGGAGAGAATCGCCATTTCGTGGGATCGCTTCATGGAAGCGACATCGGCGAGAATCTCCGGGTTTCCCTGACGGCCGCCCGCAATGGGGATGTTCTGAATGTCCTTGATCGACTGGACCCTGTATTGTGGCGTCTGGGCAACCAGGTTGTAGTTGACGCCGTTATCCCAGTTGACCAGGAACATCGGCGTAACCTGAAAGCTTCCGCTCAGTGTGTTCAAAGCACTTTGCGCAACCTGCTGTTCCGTATAGCCCGCCTGGGCTGCTTTAGTTCGGTCAACCGCGACATCCAACGTCGGATAGTCGAGTGCCTGTTGTATGTGTAGGTCAGTCAGCCCAGGGACACCGTGCATCTCGGCCATCAGCTTCTCGGCAATCTGATGACTGGCCTGAACATTGTTACCTTCGATCTGCACATCGATCGGCGAAGGTAGGCCAAAGTTCACGATCTGAGTCACCATGTCGGCTGGCAAGAAATAGAAGCTGACCCCGGGAAATTCTTCCGGGAGCCGCTGCCGCAGAGTTCGTACGTAATCTGCGGTTGGGTGGTGCTTTTCCCGCAGCGATACCAAAACATCGACGTCGTTGGCGCCGAGAACGCCCGAGATTGAGTGCATGGTGTTCAATGGGCTGTACGGTAGGCCGATGTTATCGAGGATGTTGTCCATCTCCGCTGGCGGTATCTCGCGGCGAATGAAGTCCTCGACCAGATCCGAGAGCCGGGCAGTCTCCTCGATACGCATTCCGGTCTTTGAGCGCATGTGCAGAATGAATTGCCCGCTGTCGGACTGCGGGAAGAAATCACGACCCAGCCAGGGAACAAGAAGCAACGCGGAGAGGCAGACCACGAGAAATGTCGGGATAAAGATCCTGCGGTGCAACACAATTCGCGTCAAAAGATCACGGTACGTGCTGCGCAGGCGCTCAAAGCGTCGCTCGAAGGCTTTCTGAAACCGCGAGAATACGTTCCTGGTATCTCCCTGATCTTCGTTCAGCCTGAGCATGTACATCACCATCGTCGGCACCAGCGTCCGGGAGAGAAGATACGACGCAAGCATGGCAAAAACGACAGCCTCGGCCAGCGGAACGAACAGATACCGGGCCACGCCGCCAAGCAGAAATAGCGGCATGAATACGATGCAGATACAAAGTGTCGACACGAAGGCTGGAACCGCGATCTGCTGTGCGCCATCCAGAATGGCCTGCTTGATGTTGGTTTCGTGTCCTTCTTCGAGGATGCGGTTGATGTTTTCAATTTCGACCGTGGCATCATCGACCAGGATGCCAACGGCAAGCGCCAGGCCGCCCAACGTCATAATGTTGATCGTTTCGTGCAACAAGCTGAACAATATGATTGAGGTCAGAATCGAAAGCGGAATGGAAATAGCAATGATGACAGTGCTGCGCCAGCTGCCGATGAAGAGCAAAATCATGACTGCGGTCAGGCACCCAGCAATAAGCGCTTCACGAACCACTCCGCTGATTGCGCCACGTACAAAGACCGACTGATCGGCAAGGGGTGTGATCTTTAACTGCGGAGGCAACGTTGACGCCGCGCGCGGCAACAACTTCCGAATGCCCGAGACAACATCTAACGTTGATGCGTTGCCTGCCTTGAGGATGCTCATCAGGACGCCCCGATTTCCGTCCTGACGCACGACGTTGGTCTGCACCGCAAAACCGTCGCTTACGTTGGCGACCTCGCGCAAATAGATTGTCGTGTTCCCCACTTGCTTGATGGGGATATTGCCTAACTCTCCGACCGTGCGCGGATAAACATTCATGCGCACGTCGAGTTCACTCTCGGCGACTTTCGCCGTGCCGGATGGCAGAATCAGATTCTGGGCATTTACAGCGTTGAGCACATCCGATGGCGACACACCCTTTGCTTGCATTAGGCCCTGATTCATGTTGACCATGACTTGTCGCTGCTTTCCTCCGTAGGGCAGGGGGATGACCGCGCCCGGTACCGTGATCAGTTGCGTACGCAGAAAGTTCAGAGCGAGGTCGTTCAGCTGTTGTTCTGATATTCCTTCGCCGGAAAGACCCAGTTGCAGAATCGGCACGCTGGAAGCGCTGAAGTTAATGATCTCGGGAGGCTGGATACCGGGTGGCAGAAAGCGTTGAACAAATCCACCGGAAGCTACGACCTGGGCATTTGCCGTGTCCAAGCTAGCACCAGGCTGCAGGAAGATTTTCACAATTGCTTCGCCGTTGTAGCTCGTCGACTCGATGTGCTGGATATTGTCGACCAGGGTCGTGAGCACCTTTTCATAAGGAGTGGTCAACCTCGCCTCGACGTCCTCGGCATTCAGGCCCGTATATGTCCATGCCACTGCGATCACAGGAATGTTGATGTTAGGAAAGATGTCGGTCGGGGTGTTCAGAATGGTCACCGGCCCGAGGATAAAGATAAGCAGCGCCAGAACGACGAATGTATAGGGACGGTTGAGAGCGACGCGGACAATCCACATAGAACAGTCAGATCGAGGCCATACCGTTCGGTGAACGGTATACATCCCTCGAATCTCTCCGAAGAACTGATTTCGCTTGCCGTGTTGCCATCACTATCGGATGACGTATGAGACCGTACGGTCTCATTTTTTCTTAATAGCAACGTCCGGTGCAATGCAAATGTGATGCCAACTAGCGGGGCGGCTGAATTGCGTGAGATCCGAGGCGGTTGAGCGGGTTTTGTGATACGGGAATGTGTTGAAGGTTGAAGGTGTCGATGGGGGCGGTCCAACACTCTCGCTCTCTGATCATCGATTTTTTGCATCCAAGCTGCGACTTTCCCGCGACTGGAATCATCTTTGTTCGGTATGGAAACCGTGTCCCGGCAATTCTAGACAGGGCGTTGCAAAACACATGAGTACCATCGCGCGCATGCCGGACGGAATAAACACGCAGTCGTACGAATGCGTGCTTCGCATCAGCGAGGCGATTTCTGCCTGCCGAGAGCCTCAGGAATTCGCGAGAATCATCGCCGATCAACTCGGCGAGTTTCTTTCCTTCAATCATCTCGGCCTGGTTGTCTTCAAAGAGAATTCCAAGGAGATCGAATGTTTGTGCCAGGAGGGCTCGGTGCATTTCCCGGAAGTACCCGTCGAGGAGCTGTCGAGCTGGCACGTTTACAACACTCAGGAACCGCTCTCTATCGCTGATTGGTACTCCGACCAAAGTTTCCCACGTCTCAGAGAGCTGACCGCTGAGAAATGCCTCGCGCTCGGGTCAGTAATTCGCGTCCCTCTTACGACCCCGCATCGGCGCCTGGGGGCATTGGGGATCGCCGGTCCTCCGGGGTTGGCGTATGGGCCGGAGGAAATCGACCTCATGTGCCGGATTGCACGGGTGGTCGCATTCGCAATCGACGATGCGCTTAACCTCAGGAAGGCGCAACAAGCGCAAGCGGAACTGCAGCATCAAAACCATCGACTTCAGTTGCTGCTGAATCTGACGAATCGAATCACTTCGACTCTTGAGCTCCGCGAATTGCTGCGCGCGATTGCGGCCAACATTCGTCAACTCATGCAATGTGACGGTGTAGGCATTATCCTGCCCGAGCCGGCCTCGGGTAACTTTCGGATGCATGCGCTCGATTTTCGCGGCGCAACCAAATTCCTTCACGAGGACCTGCTTTTCCCTCCCGCCGACAATGCTTCGCAAAGAGCTTTTCGTACATTGAGCCCCGTCGTCGTGAACGGGGTCGATCCAGAAATATTAGGTTCGACGATGCACAAAATAGTCCTTGAGGAAGGGCTAGAGAGTCAGTGTTTCATACCACTTGTTAATCACGGACGTGCGCGCGGTGTCCTGGCGGTGGGGCGTGTGACGGGTTCCTTTACGCAAGACGACGTCGAGTTCCTCAGCCACGTTTCAGGTCAGCTTGCGATCGCGATTGAAAATGCGTTGGCCTACCACGAGATTTCCGAGCTCCGGGATCAACTGGCTCAAGAGAAACTCTATCTTGAGCAGGAAATTCGGAGTGAAATGAATTTTGAGCAGATCGTGGGCACGAGCGCTGCGCTCAAGCATGCCCTCGAACTTGTCGAAACGGTTGCGCCCAGCGATTCGACCGTCCTGCTGCTCGGGGAGACGGGTACGGGAAAAGAATTGATCGCCCGGGCCATTCACGACCACAGTCGACGCAAGGACCACACCTTTGTGAAAATGAACTGCGCT
Organism: Terriglobales bacterium; assembly: GCA_036513715.1. Taxonomy (GTDB): domain Bacteria; phylum Acidobacteriota; class Terriglobia; order Terriglobales; family Acidobacteriaceae; genus Acidiflorens. The sequence goes on along the minus strand of DATBYM010000059.1, from coordinate 32,526 downwards.
GCCATTCCGACCGGCTTGCTCGAAAGTGAATTGTTCGGACACGAAAAAGGAGCGTTCACGGGAGCGATCAGCCAGAAGAGCGGGCGGCTCGAACTGGCCAATCAGGGCACGCTGTTTTTAGACGAAGTCGGAGACATCCCCATTGAGATTCAGCCAAAGCTGTTACGCGCTCTGCAGGAGCGGGAGTTTGAACGGCTCGGAAGCACCCACACGCGAAAAGTGAGTGTGCGAATGGTGGCGGCGACCAACCGCGATCTTGAAAGGATGATTGCTGACAAGGAATTTCGCAGCGATCTGTACTACCGTTTGAATGTTTTCCCGATTCAGATTCCTCCATTACGCGAACGCAGAGAGGACATTCCTCTGCTGGTGAGTTTTTTCGTGCAAAAGTTTTCCAAACAGATGCAGAAGAATATTGAGTCCATCCCTCCAGCGGTCATGAGAGGCCTGACGGCTTGGGACTGGCCCGGGAACATTCGCGAATTGGAAAACTTCGTGGAACGCGCGGTGATCCTGACGCGGGGCCGGTCACTTGATGCGCCCATGGCAGAGCTCCGCAACTCAAGCATGGACAGAAGAACAAACGCGCCCGACGCGCCGAATCAGGATGAGATCGCCCGATTTATAAAAAAAGCCATCAGCACCATGAGCCGAAAGCAAAGTCCCGCGAACGAGTACGCGAATAAGCAACGCGAGGAGATCGTCCGTGCACTTATTCAGAGCAAGGGTCGCGTGGGCGGGACGGATGGCGCCGCGGCACACATGGGCATCAACCGCACAACTCTTCACTGTCGCATCAAGAAATTGGGTATTGATCGGCGGCAGTACACCTGAAGAGTCGCCGTGCTCCCACGAACTCCGGAGATACGCGTTCTGGCTTCTTCCACATCACCTGCACGCAAGACCCGGGAGGAACCAGCGCTGCGAACACCCATCACCCGGAGCGGCTGCCGAACATAAACGGCTGGTGTCGGACGGTCAGGTGTATTATTTTCGACTCCGAACGCTCTCGCTTTCGTTGTCCCGCGCTGAAAATTCATCGACTTGCAACTCCTCAGGATTGGAATGCGACGTGCACTTGTCTGAAGGATAGGAGGCAAGAGCCCGCATGCTAAGGATTTCCATTGCAGAGAGCCGCACACAGCGCAGATTGATTATAGAGGGTAACCTCATCGCATCCTGGGCGGGTGAATTAAGAACTGCGTGTGAAAACGCCAGATTCGACCTCCACCATCGCGAACTCGTGATTGATGTGAGAAACCTAACTGCGATCAGCCAAGCGGGAGAAAATCTCTTGCTGCAATTGATGAAGGAAGGCGTGACATTCCGTGGCCATGGCATATTTACGAACCACGTCTTGGCTCAACTCGCCAGTAAAGTGCAATATGGTCGAGAAAAAACACTTTGAATCCCTGGAGAGATCAATCTACTTGTCGTGGTTATTGGAGAGAAGCTTCCCGATCGGGAACGAGGCTAAGCGTACTGACCGGGGTCGATGCCAAATTTCTTGATGCGCGATAGAAGCGTGGTCCGATTGATGCCCATGCGCGCGGCAGCTCCGTCCGCACCGCCAACGCGACCCTTGCTCTCGCCAAGTGCGCGCGTAATTTCCTCGCGTTGCTTCTGAGCCCTTTCATCGGCGGCAGTCTTGTTCCCATTGAGAACATGCAGGGTCTCTTTCACGATTCGTGCAATGTCTTCCTTGCCGGAACCTTGCATCGTAACAACCGGTTCCTGAAGGTTGGATCTGCGAAGTTCCACCAACGGCGCTTCCAGCGATTTGCCGCGGGTCAGGATCACGGAACGCTCGACGAAATTTTCGAGCTCACGGATATTACCGGGCCATTCCCATGCGGTCAGCCCTTTCATGACGGCCGGTGAAATTCCTTCGATTTTCTTTTGCATTTGCTTGGCAAACTTTTGTACAAAGTAGCTCACCAGCAGAGGAATATCCTCCTTGCGCTCACGCAAGGGCGGTATGCGGATCGGAAATACGTTGAGGCGATAGTACAAATCACTGCGGAATTCCTTTTTGGCAATCATCTCTTCCAGTTCGCGATTGGTGGCCGCCACCAGTCGTACATTGACTTTTCGCGTGTGATTGCTTCCCAGCCGTTCGAACTCTCGTTCCTGCAGAGAGCGCAGTAATTTTGGTTGAATCTCGATCGGGATGTCCCCCACTTCATCCAGGAAGAGGGTTCCCTGATCGGCTAACTCGAGCCGCCCGACTTTCTGCGCGATGGCACCGGTGAACGCTCCTTTTTCATGCCCGAATAGTTCGCTTTCCAGTAGCCCCGTTGGAATGGCCGCACAGTTCATCTTTACAAACGTGCGACCCTCGCGGCGGCTGCGGTCGTGGATGGCGCGAGCGATCAACTCCTTGCCCGTACCGGTCTCGCCAAGCAACAGGACTGTGGAATCGTTTGGAGCGACAGTCTCAACCAGTTCGAGAACGTGCTTTAATGTCGGGCTGTCTCCAACGATATTCTCAAAGTTCAACTCGCCGCGGATCTCTTCTTCCAGGTACAACTTTTCCTGCGCGAGTTTGTCCTTAAGTTCCGAAATCTCGTGGTATGCCAATGCATTTTCGATCGCGATTGCTATCTGTCCCGCGGCTTGTGTCAGAAATTCGACGTCGCGTGAGGTAAAAGGAGTTGCGGTAGTCCGGGCAATGGTCAGGATTCCGAGTGCTCGACCCCGATTGATCAGCGGAAACAGACAGGTGCTCTCCAGGCCTTCGGCGACCACTTCATCGTAGATCTCGGGCGGGACTTCGGAAGGATCGGCCCTGTTGACGACTGCCGGCTTTAATGTCTCCAGAACGCGCTTGGCGGCGCCGGCTATTGTGAGGACACGCTCCTCCTTGATGAAGCCTTTGCCCTGAGGAAAATCAAGGACATATAACTTGGAGGTGCCGGAAGCCGAATCTACGAGCGAGACCGCAACCGCATCACACTGCATGACCTCGCGAATGTTAGCTGCGACGGCACGTAATAGTTCCCGAAGCTGAAGATTCGATGTAATTCGATTGGTCAGGTTCAGAAGCAATTGGAGGCGCTCGTTTTGACTTTGCAGGCACGCATGCGCACGCTGCGCACGCCTCAGATTCAAGCCATCATCAACCGCGAAGGCGACGACACGACCGACCAGCCGGAGGAAGCATACGTCTTCCTCACTGAATGGATTAACGGCGTCGCGGCTGATTCCGAAAACACCCAGTCGTCGATGCGGCGTCGTTAACGGTACGCGGACCCCCGAGCCGAGCCCCATTCTCTGGGCCCATTCCTTGAATTGCGGAAATCGCTCCTCGGTATCCCAATCCGCAGTATGCTGTGGATCCTCGCTCGCCATAGCGTGCCACATTGGCCACTCTTCAATAGGCAGGTCCGGGAGAGGCAAAGAGCCCTTACCCCAAACGAGATATTCGATTTCCCTGGAGTTCTCCTTGAATACAGCGAGATAGAGGAGGTCGAAGTGGAGAAAGTCGTCAATTTCATCCGCGAGAGTACGGGCCAGTTCTTCAGGTTCACGGCAAGCCGCGATCGCCTCACTGATGCGCATCACAGCCTCATAGCGATGGCTGCTCGTTTCACGCGCAATGACAGGTGCTGTGTTGTTCATGCCCTTTTCCGATACACAAACTCGGCGGGGGTTGCGGGCCAGCGTTACTCAAGGATTGATGATCTTTTTCGGCTAAAGGTCGCATTATTCTGAGAAGTGCGGCGGTTGGCCATTGGGGCGTCCCCTCCTAGCTCCTTGCCATCTGCTCGGTTTATGTTGCCACGGATTGTGAGCAGGTCACGCCACGAGGTTGGTCCTTCGCTACCAGCGGCATAATTGGGAAAGTCTGGGATCTCAGCCAGATTCCGTACAAGGTGCTTCCCCGTCCGGATGTAGAAAGGAACTCCCGCCGAACGCCAGCTCTCGATCTGAACTTTACGCTGCGTAGGTCTCGGTTGTGGAGTTGGGATTCACGACTGGCTCTTGCCGGTTAGCCCGGTGCAGTTTTTCCCTCAATCACGCCGGGACTCTATTGCCCTCGAACGGGCTCGGCTTTCACAGTTTCCCGTGCAGCAAAAAGGGCGGCTTGCGCCGCCCTACGGAAAGTCAAGAGCCGCGGGCGGGGGGGCGCCCCCGCCACACGAGGCTACGTGCCTTCGTTCCAGCTGGCCAAGTATTCTTCCTGCTCGGAGGTCAGGCGGTCGATTTTGATGCCGAGCGACTCGAGTTTGAGCTTGGCTACGCGCTTGTCGAGATCGACGGGAACGGTGTAGACCTTCTTCTCGAGCGAAGCGTGGTTTTTCACCATGTAATCGCACGACAGGGCCTGATCGGCAAAACTCATATCCATTACCGATGCGGGATGGCCTTCGGCGGCGGCCAGGTTGATGAGGCGGCCTTCGCCGAGCAGGTTAATGCGGCGACCGTCTTTTAGCGAGTATTCGTCGACGAAGTTGCGCGTGGTGCGCTTCGATGACGACAGCTTTTCGAGCGCCGGGATATCGATCTCGACGTTGAAGTGGCCGGAGTTTGAGATGATGGCGCCGTCTTTCATGGCCTCGAAGTGCTGCTTGGCGAGGACGTTCTTGTTGCCGGTGACGGTGCAGAAAACGTCGCCGATTTTGGCGGCTTCTTCCATGCTCATCACGCGGTATCCGTCCATGACGGCCTCGAGAGCTTTCGTCGGATCGACTTCGGTGACGATGACTTCGGCACCCGCGCCGCGAGCGCGTGAAGCGAGGCCGCGTCCGCACCAACCGTAGCCGGCGACGACAAATTTCGAACCTGCGAGGAGAAAGTTAGTGGCGCGAATGATGCCGTCGATGGTCGACTGCCCGGTGCCATAGCGATTGTCGAACAGATGCTTGGTGTCGGCATCGTTGACGGCGACAATCGGATAACGCAACACGCCTTCCTTGGCCATGGCACGGAGGCGAATCACGCCCGTGGTCGTTTCTTCGGTGCCGCCGATTACGTTCGCGAGTTCGGCGGTGCGTTTGGTGTGGAGCACAGTGACGAGGTCGGCGCCGTCGTCCATGGTGATTTGCGGCTTGTGATCGACCGCAGCCATGATGTGCGAATAGTATGAGTCGTTATCCTCGCCTTTGATCGCGAATGTTGGGATGTTGTAGTCGCGAACCAGGCTCGCGGCCACGTCATCCTGTGTGGAGAGCGGGTTCGAGGCGCACAAAGCAACGTCGGCGCCGCCGTCGCGCAGGGCGATCATTAAATTTGCGGTCTCGGCCGTCACGTGGAGGCAGGCCGAAACGCGGACGCCCTTGAGCGGCTGGTTCTTGATGAATTCTTTGCGGATGATCTGTAGAACCTTCATCGACTGGTTGGCCCACTCGATGCGTTTCTTGCCCAGATCGGCCAGTTCAAATCCTTTTACGTCGCTGCTGATTGATGTAGTAGCCATTTCTCTCCTAATCCCCGGATGATGACGCTGAATGAAAGTCCGTAGCGCTTCGTGGCGCCCCATAAAGAACGGCTCACCACGGAGGCACGGAGTCACGCGGAAAAACTAAACGAGGAAAACCCAAATCGCCTTTCTCCGTGCTTCCGTGCCTCCGTCCCTCCGTGGTGAAAAAGCTATTTTCTGGCCCCGACTGGCTCACCTTTTTTCAAACCCGCGTCCGATGCCAGTTTGGCGGCTTTGTCGGTTGCTTCCCAGGTAAAGTCCGGGTCGCTGCGGCCGAAGTGTCCGTAGGCTGCGGTCTTGCGATAGATGGGACGACGCAGGTTGAGCGTTTCGATGATCTCGCGCGGCTTGAGCTTGAAATTTGCCCGCACCAGATCTGGAATCAGGTTGGCATCGATCTTCTCGGTTCCGAACGTATCCACTAGGACGCTGACAGGCTCGGCAACTCCGATGGCGTAAGCGAGTTGCACTTCGCAGCGATCGGCGAGGCCGGCGGCCACGATGTTCTTCGCGATGTAGCGCGCCATGTAGGCAGCGGAACGATCGACCTTGGTCGGATCTTTGCCGCTGAATGCGCCGCCGCCGTGACGGCCCATGCCGCCATAGGTGTCGACGATGATCTTGCGGCCGGTCAGGCCGGAATCGCCCATGGGACCGCCAATGACGAAGCGCCCGGTGGGATTGATGTGGTATTTGGTGTCCTCGTCGAGGAGGTCGGCGGGAATGACGGTTTGGATCACATGTTTCAAAATGTCGGCGCGGAGTTCGTCGTTGCCGACATTTTCGGAATGCTGGGTGGAGATGACAACGGCATCGACGCGTTTCACTTTTTTCTGCGCGTCATACTCGACCGTGACCTGGGATTTTCCATCGGGGCGCAGGTAGGGGCAAGTGCCGTTCTTGCGAACTTCAGAAAGTTTTTGCGTGAGCTTATGGGCGAGTGAAATCGGGAGGGGCATCAGTTCGGGAGTCTCGTTGCAGGCATAGCCGAACATCATGCCCTGGTCGCCGGCGCCGCCGGTATCCACACCCATAGCAATGTCGCCGGATTGTTTGTTGATGCTGGAGACGACGGCGCAGGTGTTCGAATCAAAACCGTAGACGGCATTGTCATAGCCGATGGACTGAACCACGCCGCGCACCAGGCTCTGAAAGTCGACATAGGCTTTGGTCGTGATCTCGCCGGCGATGACGACCAGGCCGGTGCAGGTCAGGGTTTCGCAAGCGACGCGGCTGGTCGGATCTTCCCGAAGGCAGGCGTCGAGGATAGCATCGGAAATCTGGTCGGCAATCTTATCCGGATGCCCCTCGGTTACAGATTCCGAGGTAAACAGAAAACGATTCTTTGCTGGCAAGCTGTATCTCCTTCAAGAGTAATTTCTAGCCGTCACGTCCGATTGGGGAGGCTTACGGAGTCATGGGCTTGTAGTCGGGGGTCACGATCAACTTTACTTTAAAACGGTACCAGAGACGACGGGTGGAAAGCAACGGAATTGGCGGTAGCGAGTGGAGCGAACATTGAAGGGGAGCGGACTGGCATTGAACGGCAAAACTGGATGACAAATGGAAGAAAATAAAGCGGCAAACTTAGGGCTGCGGAGTTGGCAGCGGAGCGTTCCGTGACATTCCGCCAGGACCGAAGGTAACGGTCCTGACCTCGCCGTAGTCGGCTTGGAGATCGACCTTCTTCCCGTTGAATTGAAAGTCGACGCCACCGGCGTTTCCTGCCTTGACGACGATCTCTTTGCGGCCGCGGACGGTGCGCTCGGCGCCGGCCGCCAAAAGCTCGGACGAGAGCGTTTTGCCGTCAGCAGTGATGGAGATCCAGCAGTCTTCGCGAGCCTGGACGACGACGGTGAACTCGCCGGAGGCGGCTGAGAGTTGCTGAGAGACCTGCTGAGTTTTCGACCCGGCAGACGCCGTCCGCCCCACGGCGGGCGAACCGGAAAACGTTGACGCGGCGGCCTTTTCCTGGGCCATCCCGGCGGATGGGGCAACGGGCGCGACCGCGGATGGGGATGACTGCGACGCGGACGGATTCGATTTCCTTTCGTGTTCCTCGTAGCGACGATTCCAGAGAGCGAGTGTAAGAGCGACTAGTAGCAAAATCGCGGCGAATAAGCCCCAGGGCAACTGGCGGGAGGGGGTCTCGGCGCTGCTTTCGAGATGGAGCACGGCCCGCTCATCTTTTTCCTGAACTTTTGCCTGAATTCTGTCGCGAACCCGGTCATGAATTCTCGCCTGTTCTTTGTTTCGACTCTTTTCTTGAACTCCGGGCGCGTCATTGTCGCGCACGGCGGGTTCGGTTCGGAGACCGTCGCCGGAGGCCTGCAGGTAATCGGCGACAATTTGATCCTCGTCGAGGCCTACACAACGGGAGTAAGCACGAACGAAGCCCTTGTTAAAGATGCCGCCTGGCAATTGGTTGAACTTATCCTCTTCTAGTGCCTGGAGCATGCGGGTGCCGATTTTGGTGGAGGCGGAAATCTGCTCCAGCGTAATGTTGCGCTTTTCGCGCTCCCGTTTCAGTTTTTCGCCAAAGGAAGGCAACCCAGTCTCTCGCTTTCGTTGGGAGAACGGAATTTTACTCTGACGGGAAGCAAGATCCTAGAGAATTGCTGATTTGTAGTCTGTGATCTGTAGTCTGAATACACATGGGGATGCAGCCCGTGCTGGGCGGCTGGGGTAGGCCTCGCCGACCTCTTGGTCGCCGCTCAGAATTTCGCACGTAATTCACGGTCAACCAGCATCACGATGTGCAATCGAGCGAGTGCACCGTCTTTGCGGGCTGGGACAGATCGGCATCTCCTGACTCGTAGTGGTTACCTCCGTTCGTTGCCCGCGGGATGCGACAAAATCTATAATTTCGTATCCACCACCCGAACGAGGAGTTCATGTCGGAGGCAGCGGGCACATCCCCAATTCGCCTGTCGCAAGAGTTGTCAATCTTTCACGATGTCGCCAAGGCGCTGACATCGTCGCTCAACCTCGATTCGATCCTGCAAACGATCATGGAGAAAATGGCGGAATACTTCCGCCCCGACACCTGGTCGCTGCTGATGGTGGATGAAGAAAAAGATGAGCTTTATTTCGCCATCGCGGTGGGCGCGGCGGCGGAGGTGCTGTCGAAGGCGCGCTTGAAGATGGGCGAAGGTATTGCGGGCTGGGTGGCGCGGCAAGGGCAGGTGCTAATTGTGCCCGACGTGCAGAGCGACCCGCGTTTTTCGTCGCGCCTCGATGAGATGACGCGGTTGCAGACGCGCTCGGTGATCTGCGTGCCCTTGCGCTCCAAACATCGCGTGCTGGGCGTGATTCAGCTGATTAACGCCAACGTGGGGCTGAGCGAACAGGAGCTGTTTTTTCTCCAGGCCTTGTGCGATTACGCTGCGATTTCGATTGAGAATGCGCGGTCGGTGGAAAAAATTCAGGAACTGACCATCACCGACGATTGCACTGGCCTCTTCAATGCGCGCCATCTGCACAAAACACTCGAGACCGAGGTTTATCGCTCGGCGCGCTTCGGCTACCAGTTCAGCGTGATCTTTATCGACCTCGATCACTTCAAACAGGTCAACGACACGCACGGACACCTCGTAGGAAGCCGGTTGCTGGCCGAAGTCGGATACCTGATCAAAGCGCAGCTGCGGCTGATTGATTTTGCGTTTCGCTACGGCGGAGACGAGTTCGTGGTTTTGTTGCCGCAAACCAGCAAGGATCAGGCGGTGGTGGTGGCGAAGCGTTTGCAAGATTCGCTGCGTGCGGGAACCTTTTGCAGCGAGCAGGGATTGAACCTGAATGTGCGCGCCAGCATGGGGCTGGCGACTTTTCCGAACGATGCACAGACGCCGCATGACATCATCCGCCAGGCCGATGAAATGATGTATGTGGTGAAGAACACTAGCCGCGATAATATCGGCGTCGCCTCGCGCGGCGTGATGGAAACCTAGGAACAGGTGTTAGGACATCGCGCTCACCTGAGGTGAGTCAGGGTTCGGCAGGGAGCCGTCAGGGATTTACCGTAGCAAAATTCAGCCCAAGATAGTCCAGACAACAATCCGCAACTGTCACCCCGCAATGGCCGCCAATCACGGCAACTGGCCCGTCCAGCGCAGCATCCCAATGACGCTCGTTTGATCGTCAAATTTCTTGTGGGGGTTGTATGTCTCGCAGCAGTCGTCCCTGGCACCTCGCTCTCATCATGACCTTTGCCAGCACAGTTCCGGCATTCGCACAGGTCACGTCTTCACCAACTGACATCGACAATACAGCTCAAAGCAAAGCGCCGGTTGCATATGTGTACGTAACCAGCAGCCCCAGCAGCGGCGTGAACCAGATCGATGCTTACGCTGCGGCTTCCGATGGGGCTCTCACCCCGTTGTCTAGGTCGCCCTTCTCGACCAGTGGTGTGTATGACATCGCCCTGAATGGAGGTTGGCTGTTTGGAACCGATGGAAACAACATTTATTCATTTTCGATCGCGGCAAACGGATCGCTGACGCAGGTCGACGAGTTACCGGTGGTATCGGGTGGCGGTCTTGGTTCCCTCTTTCTCGATCACACCGGAACATCGTTGTATGCCGATTACTACACGACCAATAACGAATACATGGCCTACAGCATCGATAACTCGAACGGCCAACTCACATACATTGACAACATTATGGGCGGGCCGTCGATTGGGAGTATAGCCAGTTTCATTGGGAATAATGAATATGCCTATTCATCGAGTTGCTATCACTTCACCCAGGAAATCTATGGGCTGCAACGCAGCAGTGATGGGGCGATCACACTCTTGAACAGCAGTCCGCCGTTTCCGACGGTGCCGGGGGGTGGGTTTTATTGTCCGTTGTTCGCCGCGGCTGATCCGACCGACCACGTCGCGATTGCAATGCAGCCATTGAATTCGAACTGGGCCCCGGTGGGCCCGTATCAACTGGCAACCTACACGGCGGATAGTTCGGGAAATCTGACCACTTCGAGCACTTACTCGAACATGCCTAGCGTCTCGGTCGGCGACTACATCCTCGATTACTGGATGTCTCCTTCGGGCAAGTTCCTTGCCGTCGCAGGGCAAGCAGGTTTGCAGATTTTTCATTTCAACGGCGCCCACCCGATCACTCAATACACAGGACTGATCACGACCAACCAAGTGAACCAGGTGTTCTGGGATAACAACCACCATCTGTATGCGCTCAGCGGTTCGCCTGGACTGCTCTATGTATTCACGGTAACCGAGAAGAGCGTGACTCAGGCTCCAGGCTCCCCTTACAGCATCACGAGCCCGGAAAATATGATTATTTTGCCGAAAAGCTAACTGCGAAAGCTGCCAACGGGAGTGGGGCGTACAGTCTATGTGCGCCCTATTTGATGATCGCGCAACACTGCCGTGGGCTCAGTCGCGGGTTATTGCTTTTCTCGCTTCTGCAATTCGGGGGGCTGATCGGTTTTCGGCTGTGGCTCGGTTGCGTCCGGTTTCCAGGTAAAGGCGTTGGCGGGCGCTGATGGATTGACGCCGAAATCCCACACATAGAGATTCATTCCCTTGCTGCCGAGCATCTCGGCGACGGCGTATTCGCCTGGCGCCAGCGGCTCGGTGGGTGCGATCTTGACCCAGCCTCCAGTCATGGCGGTGGAGGTGGCCGCGAGAAAACGCTCGTCGGCTTTCATCTTTCCGCTGACCGCAATCTTGACGGCACCGGCGAAGCGCTTTCCGTTCTTGATGTCGATGCGAATAATTTTGAAACGGTCGTTGCCGCCAACCGCTGCCTCCGCCGCGCTGGTGGTGGGCGTCGCGGTCGCGGGCGCAAGCGCGCTCTGATCGGGATCGATATTGATGTAAAGCAAAGGCACAGTGGTATGCGATTGAATTTGGGCGTGCAACCCCGGGAGTTCGACGTTTTGTTTGGCGCCAGCCAGAGGATTGATCACAGCGCGCAGAATATTCGTCTTGCTCGACTTTTCGAGGTCGCCCCCCGATTGGTGTAACTCGGCCAACTGCGGCTGATTCTCAAAAGTATCGAGGAGAAAAATTCCGCCTTCGTCGGGCAAGCGCAGGCCGGGCGCGACCTGGGGCGAACGGGCTTGCTCGACTTTGCGTTCGGCCTCAAGCTCCTTGTCGAGTTCGACGGCTTCGGGAGCGAGGCCGCCATCTTTGCGGCCCTCCTCAAACTTGTTGGTTGCATCCCAGTCGATCAGGGATTTCGGAACCTCCTCCCACTCGCCGCGCTCCGCGCTGTAATAGCGGACGCGGTCGCCGTGAATCTCATATTTGGTAACAGATTGGTAGGAGCCGTCTTTGAGGATCAGGCGGCGGGCTTGATTTTGAGCGGAAGCCTGCGGGACGGAGAGAAACACCAGCAGCGCGCTCACTGCTGCAAGAAGCCTCGCGCTGCCAGAGAATAATTTCATGCCGCGGAACATTATCGGACTTTTTTTGCGCTTCCGAAAGGTTAGATGCCAAGCAAGCGGTTCGTCGGTTGGCAAGAACCAAAGTGTGCCACGCGACTAGCCGGTATTGTGAAGGCCGGCGGCGATGCCGTTCATGGTTGCGCCCAGGGCGTAGTCGAGAGCGGGATCGGGAGCTGAATTTGTGGCGGCGCGCTTACGGCGCAAGAGATCGACCTGAATCAGGCTGAGCGGATCGACATAGGGGTTGCGCAGCCGTATGGAGCGGGACAGGACGGAATTCTTCTCCAGCAGATCGCGTTGGCCGGTGACCGCTAAAATGACGCGGGCGGTGCGCTCGAATTCCTGGCGCAGCGTCTCGAAGACTCGCTCGCGAAGGGCGGCGTCGGTTACGAGATCGGCGTAGAGGCGGGCGATGGCGAAATCGGCCTTGGCCATGGCGATTTCGACGCTGCTGATCAGGCTGGCGAAGAGCGGGAATCCGTGCATCATTTCGCGCAGGAGTTCGGTATTTGCTGGCGTGCGCGCGGCGAAACGATCGAGAGCGTAGCCAACTCCGAACCAGGCGGGCACGGCGTGGCGGCTTTGCATCCAGCCGAAGACCCAGGGGATGGCGCGCAGATCATCGAGATTTACATCATCGAGGCTGCGATTTGCGGCGCGGCGCGGCGGGCGGGAGCCCATGCGGGCATGCTCTAGTTCATTGACGGGCGTGGCTTGCTCGAAATACTCAAGGACTTCGGGGTTTTCCGCGATGTGTTTGCGGTAGAAAGCGAAGGCATCTTTCGACATCATCTCGAGCGCATCATGCCAGCGCTGTTTGGCCTGGGGCGAGGCCTGACTCGGCATGGTGATTGCTTCGAGGCAGGCGGCGATCATGATTTCGAGATTCCACTCGGCAAGGACAGGGTCGGAATATTTCCAACTTAGCACCTCGCCTTGCTCCGTGATGCGGATTTCGCCCGTGAAATCGCCGGCAGGCTGGGCGAGGATGGCGGCGTGGGTGGGGCCCCCTCCGCGACCGACGGTGCCGCCGCGGCCGTGAAACAGGCGCAGCTTGACTCCGCACTCGCGCGCGGCTTCATGCAAATTGCGCTGCGCCTGATGCAACTCCCACGTGCTGGTGAACATGCCTCCATCTTTATTTGAGTCGGAGTAGCCGAGCATGACCTCGTGGGTGCGCCCCCAGGAATCGAGGAGCGGCTGGAACTGGGGAGATTTCCAGACGCGGCGCATGATCTCGGGCGAGGCACGCAGCGCATCGATCGATTCAAAAAGTGGGACGGGCATGAGACCGGGATCGCCTGGAGTGGCGGCGATGGAGACGCCGCCGATGGCGGCTAAACGGAGCACGGCAAAAATGTCATGCTCGGATTGCGTGTTGCTGATTACGAAATTGCGAATGGCTTTTGGTGAGTGCGTTTTTTTTAATTTGGCAATGGCGCGGAAGGTTTGGAGAAGTTCGACCGAAGCGGGGGAAAGCTCGGGCGGAAAGTGAGTGGCTCGTGCGGACAGCTTTTCCGCTGACCCCAACTCGGAGAGCGCCTGGGAATGCACGCGGGCGTGCTGGCGAATGTCGAGCGCGTGCAGGTGAAATCCGAAGGTTCGCACCTTGCGCAGCAGAGGCGAGACAAGTTCCGCCAGGCGTTGGCCGCGATTTGCCTCAAGACTTTCGCGAATGAGGAGGAGGTCGTCTTCAAACTGTTGCGAGGAGTCGTAGGCATGTTGGTGCCTGGACGATTTGCGGCTGAAGCGCAGACGGGCGATCAGAAATTCAAGGAAGTGACGATAGAGTTCGGCGGAGGTGATCTGCTTCCAGCGCGAATACTTTTCGCCGAGCTTTTCGTCGTATTCGCGAACGCGTTTGGCGAGTGCGGGTGAGACGCCGATGCGGCGCGTGGACATGCTCAGTTGACCGATCAGGCGGGTGGTTTCGGCGATGTAGTGGTCGATGACTGTGCTGCGCGCCATGTCGAGCGCATCGACGGTCGAAGCGGCGGTGACGAAAGGGTTGCCGTCGCGATCGCCGGCTATCCACGATCCGAAACAGAGTAGTTCGGGGACTTCGTCGCGGTCATAAATATCGCGCAGCGATTCTTCAAGTTCCGCGAAGAGGCGCGGCAGAGTTTCAAAAAGAATCATGGGGAAGTAATCGAGGCCCATGTGAATCTCGTCGCGGACGGTTGGTTTATTGAGGCGGACTTCGTCGGTCTGCCAGAGGGCGGTGATCTCGGCGAGGATCAGAGATTCAAGTTCGCGGGCCTCGGAATCGGAGAGCGGCAACTGGTCGAGATGCTCGAGGTAAGCGGCGATGCGGCGGCGTTTCAGACGGATGGTGTGGCGCGTGATTTCGGTGGGGTGGGCGGTGAAGACGGGAGTTACTTTGATCTTGCGCAAGCAATCTAGCAGGGTCTCGGGGTTAACACCTGCGGCGCGCATGCGGGCGAGGGTGCCGCGGAATGAGCCGTCGAGGGGAGTTTTCTTGGACGACATGCGCGCTGCGCGGCGGCGGCGTTTGCGGTGGTTGGTTTCGGCGAGGTTGGTGAGTTCAAAGTAGATGGCGAAGGCTTTGGTGACGCGGTAGGCGTCTTCGACGGACAAGCCGCCGATGATTTTGCGGGCGCGGGCCATCAGGCTCTCGTCGAATTCAGATTTGCCGCTGTCGGAGAATTGTTCGCGACGTTCGATGAGCAGGTGGCGCAACTGCTCGACCATGTCGAAGAAGCTTGCCCCTTCCTGCTCGACGAGGACGCGTCCGAGCAGAATTCCGAGCGAACGGACGTCGCGGCGCAAAGGAATCTCTTTCGCGGGATCGGCAGTGTCGGCGGTGAACTCGGCGAGACGGTCGGCTTGAGCGCCTTCGCCCCAGAGAGGAATGTCGGGCATGGGATATTTTAGCGGAAGGGGCTGGGAACGGATCGGCCGGGCGTTCCGCATTTCCCCGAATCGGCGGAGCTGGGCAGATCGAAACTGACGGCTGAGAGCTGATATCTGACAGTCGCATTTTCCACATTCCCTTCCCGAAAAACATCTGTCATAATTGATCGTGCACCCCAGCCCGCACAATTTTCCAAACAAAATCAAAGCGAGGAAGCGATGTCGGCCAAGTACATCTTTGTAACTGGCGGTGTGGTGTCTTCATTGGGCAAGGGATTAGCGGCGGCTTCGATTGGATGCCTGCTCGAGAGCCGCGGGCTCAAAGTCAACCTGATGAAGTTCGATCCGTACCTGAATGTCGATCCGGGAACGATGTCGCCGTTTCAGCATGGCGAAGTTTTTGTGACCGACGACGGCGCGGAAACCGATCTTGATCTTGGGCACTACGAACGCTTCACTCACGCCAAACTCTCTCGCGATAACAACTGGACCACTGGGCGCCTCTACGAGCAGATTATCGCCAAAGAACGGCGCGGCGATTATTTGGGCAAGACGGTGCAGGTGATTCCGCACGTCACCAATGAAATCAAGGCGGCGGCTAAGAAGGTTGCGCAAGACGTGGATGTGGCGTTGATCGAGATTGGCGGGACGGTTGGCGATATAGAGTCGCTGCCATTCATCGAGGCCATCCGTCAGATGCGCCAGGAATTGGGGCGCGACAACACTTTGTTCGTGCACGTCACGCTGGTGCCATTCATTGCCGCGGCGCAGGAACTGAAGACGAAACCTACGCAGCACTCGGTTAAAGAATTGCTTAGCGTCGGAATTCAGCCGGATATTCTTTTGTGTCGCACTGACCGGTTTTTGTCGAAAGAGATCAAGTCGAAGATTGCTTTGTTCTGCAATGTGGAAGAAGAAGCGGTGATCACGGCCAAAGACGTAGCCTCGATCTACGAAGTGCCGGTGGTCTTCGCGCATGAAGAAGTAGACACCCTTGTGTTGCGGCGTCTGCACTTGGAGGCTAAAGATCGCGATCTTTCGAAGTGGAACGATCTGGTGCATCGGGTTTATAACCCGAAAGATGTGGTTCGTATCGGCATTGTAGGAAAGTATGTTGAATATGAAGACAGTTATAAGTCGCTAAAAGAGGCGCTGGTTCACGGCGCGCTGGCGCACAACCTCAAGCTGGATGTGAACTGGATTGAAGCCGAGGGGCTGGAAGGCGCTGACAAAACCGACAAGAGTTACGAGGCGCAGTTGGAAGACTACGACGGGTTGCTGGTGCCCGGCGGATTCGGCAAACGCGGCATTGAGGGCATGTTGCGGGCGATTCAGTATGCACGCGAAAAACATGTTCCCTATTTTGGAATCTGTTTAGGCATGCAGACGGCGTGCATTGAATATGCGCGCAATGTGTGCGGATTGGCGGACGCGAATTCGAGTGAATTCGATCCGGCGACTCCGCATCGCGTGATTTATAAGTTGCGCGAGTTGCGCGGTGTGGAAGATCTCGGAGGCACGATGCGGCTGGGCGCTTGGCCGTGCAAGATAGAGCTGGGAACGCTGGCGCATAAAGTATATGGCCAGACCGAGATCAGCGAGCGGCATCGGCATCGTTACGAGTTTAACCGCGAGTATGAAGAGCCAATGGTCGCGGCAGGGCTGCGTATTTCAGGCTCGACTCCGGATGGCACCTATGTGGAGATGGTCGAGATTCCGGGGCATCCATTTTTTATTGGGTGCCAATTCCATCCCGAGTTTAAATCGAAGCCGCTGGAGCCGCATCCATTGTTTAAGTCGTTCGTGGGCGCCGCCTATGAGCACGGGCAGAAAAAGAAAGAAGCGAAGGATGCGGCGGTGGTAGAGATGTTTTTGCGGCCGGAAAAAGTGGGGAGAAGATAGGTCGGGTGATCTGACCATCGGGCCATCGAGCGATCGCACGGCGCGTTTTCGATGACCCGATGACCCGATCACCCGATGGCCCGATGACTTTATCTTTTCAAATCGATAACGTTCGCGTCGGTGCTGGCGACCTGTTCCTCATTGCTGGGCCTTGTGTGATTGAGAGCGAAGAGCACGTTCTGCGGATGGCGGAGATCATCAAGGGTGTGGCGCGTTCGCTGAATTTTCCTTTCATCTTCAAAACGTCTTACGACAAGGCGAACCGCACTTCGATTCGCAGCTATCGCGGGCCGGGGATGAAGGAAGGCCTGCGAATTCTGCAAAGAGTCAAAGATGAGATTCACATTCCGGTGCTGACCGATGTGCACCAAGCCGCCGACGTGGCGGCGGTGGCGGAAGTGGTGGACGTGTTGCAGATCCCGGCATTTCTCTGCCGCCAAACCGATCTGGTGGTGGCGGCGGCTTTGAGCGGACGGCCGGTGAATATCAAGAAGGGTCAATTCGTCTCGCCCTGGGACATGAAGCACGCCGTCGAAAAATGCCGCGAGGCCGGCAATAGCCAGGTGTTTTTGACCGAGCGCGGGTCGAGCTTTGGCTACAACAATCTCGTCGTCGATATGCGATCGCTGGCGATCATGCGTAAGTTTGCGCCGGTGGTGTTTGACGCGACGCATTCGGTGCAGTTGCCATCGGCTTCGGATGGCAACGAAGATCAGCCGGCGGTGAGCGGCGGACAGCCGGAGTTTATTCCGGTGCTGTCGCGCGCGGCAGTGGCGGCGGGCGTGGATGGCGTGTTTATGGAGGTCCACGATAATCCTAAAGAGGCGAAGAGCGATGGGGCGAACGCGCTCGACAGTAGGAATCTTCGCGGAGTTTTGAAAGAATTGCAGGCGGTGAAGAAGGCGCTGGACGCCTCGCACAGCACCCCCTAGGCTGATCCAATCCTTCACTGGTAACGAAGCGTCGATAACTAAACCTCCCTAACTAGAGTCACCTTGAAATTCCAATTCAAAGACCGCCGTAACTCCTGATGTGGTATCAAGGTGGCGATGACAAACGCCTCACCTATCGCCGTCACGCAATCGGCATCGCGTATTCAGCGTCTTGGCCGTTCTCCCCGGTGGGGGCTGGTGTTTGTTTGCCTGATTTCTATCGTGGTAAGCGGCCGGCAAATGCTTTGGTACTTTTCCCACGGCCCGGCAGTCACCGATCTCCGGAGTTTTATGACCGGCATCGATATGGTGAAATCGGGCGAGGGGCAGCGGCTTTACCGTTTCGATGCGCGAGAGAAAGTGCAGACTCAACTCTATCCCGAAACTCAAACCAGTGGGCCTGCTGCCGTTCAATCATCCGGCGTATGAGCTGTTGTTTTATTGGCCGCTCTCGGGCCTATCGTACCGGAGGGCACTCGTGGCTTGGGCAGCCGCCAATATCGGCCTTCTATTTCTGATTGCCTGGCTGCTTGCACCTCATAGTCGAGCACTTACGCGCGCAACGGGATTGCCACTGGCGCTCTACTTACTCGCTTTCTATCCGGTAATGTATGTGCTAGGAGAGGGACAGGATTCACTCCTGTTTGCGCTATTAGTTGTTCTATCTCTACGCTCGATGGATAGTGGACAAACGTTTCTGGCCGGATTCCTGCTGGCGCTCGCCTGCTTCAAGTTTCATCTGGCGCTGCTGATCACTTTCTTCGTTCTGATTCTGCGTGGAAAGTGGCGAGGGGTGGTGGGCTTTGTAAGTGGCGGCGGACTGGTGTGCGGAATTTCTCTGGCGCTCGTGGGCTCTTCGATCTTTCATGACTATCCAGCGATGTTGCAGCGGCAGGAGGTGGTGACGCCCTGGGGCTTTATCCCCTGGTTCATGCCGAATCTGCGCGGGTTTTTGCAGTGGGTGCTCGCGCATTGGCTCGACACGGGAACGATTTTTCTTGCCATCTTCCTGGCTTCGGCAGTAGTCGGAGGGGTGGCGATGTGGCTCGTGCTGCGGAACCGCAAAGAGAAAGATGAGAGTATGGTCTACGCGGTGGCGATTCTGACAACAATCCTGGTCGGCTACCACCTCCACATGCAGGACTTAAGCCTGGCGATGCTCCCCATGGTGGTTCTTTGCGAGCGAGCGCTACTCATGTACGGGGAGCGCGGAGCGGCGGGGGTCGGTACTTTGAATGCACGCGTAGCTGTTCTGGCGGTTGCCATCGCGGCACTCTATCTGTATCGCATTGCCGGCGAGGCCGTCCTTATTGTGCTGATGCGCGGCTGCCTTTTGGCGGTTCCCATCTTTGTGCTCTGGCTGGTGGCTTTGCGCTGGTGGGCAGCGCGCCGCCTCACGATGCTCGCGTCGCTCGCATTCCTTTCTGAATCTGCTACTATTCCCGCGTCATCTGAAATCTCATTCCTATGCATTGGTGGGCATCGATCGTTGGCTTTGTTCTCATTTTCGTCATCCTTATGGATGCGTTTGAGACTGTGGTGTTGCCGCGGCGCATTCGGAGGAATTTTTTTCGCATCTCGGAGCGGTTCTATAAGAAAACCTGGCGGCTGTGGAGCAGGGTGGGACGGCGCATAAAATCCCCGAACCGCCGCGAAGGTTTCCTGGCGTATTATGGTCCGCTGTCGTTGTTTCCGCTGCTCGGCTTTTGGGCGCTTGGGCTGATTCTTGGATTCGCCTGCGTGCAATATGGCGTGGGCGAACATGTGACGCTGGCGAACGAAAAAATTACCTTTGGGAAAGTTGTCTACCTTAGCGGCGAGACTTTTTTCACGCTGGGCTATGGAGACATTACGCCCAACAATTCTGGGGCGCGCGCGCTGGCCGTGCTGGAAGCGGGCATGGGCTTCGCGTTCCTTGGCGTTGTGATCGGATATTTGCCGGTTGTCTACAATTCATTTGCCGAACGCGAGATTGAAATTTCACTGCTCGATGCGCGCGCTGGATCGCCGCCGACGGCGGCAGAATTGCTGGGCCGGCTGGGGTGCTGCCCCGACCAAACCGTGCTCGACGAAATTTTTCGCGATTGGGAGCGCTGGTGCGCTAACCTGCTTTCGAGTCATATCTCGTATCCGGTGCTGGTTTTCTTCCGGTCGCAGCATCCCAATCAATCGTGGGTAAGCGCACTGACCGCGATGCTCGATGTTACTTCGCTAATCATGACTGGCGTCGGTAATATTCATCCCGACCAGGCGAAGTTGACGTTTGCCATGGCGCGCCACGCCGCAGTCGATCTCTCTCAAGTGGTTAATGCGCAATACAGTCCACACGATGCGGAGCGGCTCACGGACGAGGATCTGGAGGGCTTGCGAACCAGCCTCATTCAGCGCGGAGTGGCTTTTTCTCAGGGCGCGGAGGCGGCGGAACGGTTGGCGGAGCTTCGACTTCTGTACGAACCTTATCTGCAGGCGCTCAGCCGTCGGCTCTTGATGCCGCTACCACCGTGGGTGCCCACCGATCACAAGAAGGATAACTGGCAAGGCAGTCCGTGGGACGTCGCGATCCAGGCGCGCGCGCTGGAACATCCGGGGCATCGCGTCGACGATCATTTTTAGGATGATCATTTTTATGACGATCGATTCTAAGATGATGGTCTCGACATCGCGGTCCAGAACTTAAAGGCGCAGCCTGTTGGCCGCGCCTTCGTTTTCCACTGCCGCAAGGCGAGGTTACGCACTTCTGATGATCACTGTGCCATTGCCGGGGGTGTTTTCGACTGGGTCGCCAGCTGCGTAGGTGTAGTGGTTTCCGGCAGTACCGGGATTGCTGGCGTGGGACTCACCGTCGGATGAGTCGAGCGCTGGAGTAAAGGGGTCGTTATTGTTGAACCAAGAGATGGGGTAGTTGTAGGTGCTAATTGCCGGAACAATTGCCAGCGTGCCATCGGCCATGACACTTGTCTGGGGAACCGCGACCGTCCCAGGCGTACAGGTTACAACATTATTGACCACGCTCAGTTGAACAATCATTGGCCCGTCATTGATTTGGATGCAATAGGGATCGGAGGTTTCTCCATTCGCGGTTATGGTGTAGTTCACGCTGGCATTGGTGCCGGCCGGAATGGTTTGGGTGTTAGGAAAACTGGAAATGTTGCTGAACAAAACCGGATTCCCTGGGATGGCTGGGGGAACAAAGTTAATTTGAATCGATTGCCCGGAAGTATTCGAAAAGGTGACGCTCATCTGACCGTCGCCTGAGACCATGCAGGCCTGGAGTGAGGGGATGAGATTCGTGCCAATGGTGATGGTGGGGTTTGCGTTAAAGTCTTCGATCGGAAGTTCGCGCGCAGTAGCCATGGCTGGCTCCTTTTTCAAACTGAATTTGCTTACTTACCGCTGGGCCTGAACCTGGGATCTGACAACAAACCTCGCAGGTCTGGAGCGTTCTTCAGGTCCTCGAGGGAATAACCCTTCTGCAAGCTCTTTTCGATGGATTGTAATGCCCGATCGCGATCTCCCATGTCTTCGTAGGCTACACCGACGGTCGCCAGAACGTTGGCATCGTCAGGGGAGAGCGCGAGCGCCGATTGTATGCGAGAAATGGCTTTATCGCGCAACTTTTTCTTGGCATAGAGCAGTCCCAGATTGGCCTGCACGCTGCTGTCGCGCGGGGTGTCGAGGGCCGCCTGTTCGAGCAGGGGGATTTCATGGTCGCGGGCCTGGCTGGCTTTTTCCTTGTCCTTGAGGCCTTCATAGGCAGACGTCAGATTGCCCCACACCACGTAATCCTTGTCGTTCAGTTGCAGCGCTTTCTCGGTCGCGGCGGCGGCTTCGGCGAACTTTTCCTGCTGGAGGTATAGATATCCAAGGTTGGTGTAGGCGCCATAGCTGGGCTCCAGGGTAATCGATTTGCGCAGCGTCTGCTCGGCCTCGGGGTAGTGCTTGTTTCCCATATTGGAGTAAACCGCGCCTAAGTTGAGATAGAGCGCCGCGTTGTCCGGGGTAAGTTCGATGGCGTGGCGATACTGCGCGACCGCATCGTCGTAGCGCTGGTGATCATAGAAGAACCCGGCAAGCTGGTTATAGCCGTCCCAGGAATCGGGACGAAGCGCAATGGCCTTGCGGTAGGCGGCTTCGGCATCAGCGATGCGTTCCGCGCTCTCGTAGGAAAGGGCCAAGCTGATGATGGCGTCGGCGTTGCGCGGATCGAGTTGGAGAGCGCGCTGGCTCTCCTGCAGGGCGAGATCGTAGTTTCCGGTGGAACGGTGGATCTTTCCCAGGGTGACATAGACTGCGGGGAGGCGGTCATTTAATTCTTGCGCTTTCTCGCAATTCGCCAGCGCTTCGTCGAGCCACTTCTTGTCTTTATCGAGCCGGTATTTCAGACGGTAAGCTTCGCCGAGCTGGGCGAATCCCAAAGCGAATCGCGGGTCCGCTTTGACTGCATCGTTCAGCGCCGCAATGGCCAGGTTGAGATTCTCCGGCTTGTCATAGCGCTGGGTATAGCCGAGCGCCTTGAGGTATAACGCATACGCGCCGGCGTTCACCGGTCCACTCGAAGCGCGCAGCATCTCGGGCGTCATCTCAACGTGCATCAGCTTGGCCAAACGAGCTACGGCCTCGTCTTCCAGAGAGGAGAAATCTCCGGCATGATCTTCGAGGTTCACGGAGCCGATCTGGCGGAGGTTCCTGGTGTTGATGAGATTCACCGTGAGTTGAATGGTCTGGCCGTTGCGGCGCAAACTGCCTTCGACCGCCACCGTCGCGCCGAGTTCGCGCCACGCGGAGGCGGGATCGGAAATCTTGAGCCGGCGAACTTCGCTCGTCGGCACGACCCACAGCGATTGTTTGCCCGCTTCGAGGTTGGTGAGGCGGCTGGCTAAGTTGTCCATTAGTCCAGCGGAAACCTGCTCGTTCGCCGGATCATTGCCAACATTTTCGAAGGGCAGCACGGCAACGTGCTCTTCGGGACGGCTGAACCATCCCGCAACGCGATCGCGAACCGTAGGCAGAAATGAAACGACTGCCACCAAGACTGCAGCCACGGCGACGAAGATCAGCCATCGGTGCCACTTCAGGGAAGGCGCGGCTGCTGTGCTCCAAACGGGACGCGAGGCTTGTTCAATCTGCTGGCGCAGGTCGGAGGCGGCGGAAGTTACGCGGCCGGAGGAACGAGTCGATGCTCCGCTCGTTGTTCGGCTTGAGGTTCGGCTTGAGGGCCGACTGGTGATGGGCGACGGCGGCGTTGCGGGTTCGAGATGACTCCGAACTTCTTTAAGGTCGGCCACCATCTCGCGGCAGCTTTGATAGCGGGTGGCCGGCTCCTTTGAGAGAGCGCGATAGATGACGCGCAGCAGATCGATGGGCACCTGGTCGGGCGTCGCCTCTGCCATCTCAACCATGGGCAGCGGCGGCTCGTTGAGGATGGCGAAGATGGTTGCCGCCGGCGTCTCATGCGTAAAGGGATTCTTGCCCGTCACCATCTCGGCCAGCACGATTCCTAATGACCAAATATCGGTGCGTTGGTCGACGAGTTTGCCCATGGTCTGTTCCGGCGACATGTAGCCGATGGTTCCGGCAGTACTGATGCTCTGCGTGCTGCCGGTTGTGGAAGTCAGACGGGCGAGGCCGAAATCGACGATCTTCGCGACTCCAGTTTGGGTGAGGATGACGTTTGAAGGCTTGATGTCGCGATGCACAACGGTGCCCGCGTGGGCCGCCGCCAGGCCCTCGCCCATCTGGATCGCGATATCGACCGCCTCGGCCAAGGGAAACGGCCCGCGGCGCAGTCTATGCACCAGCGTCTCGCCCGCGTAGTAGGCCATCACAATGAAGGAGTGGCCATCGGCGGTTTCCTCGAGCCCGTGGATAACACCGATGTTCGGATGATCGAGCGAGGACGCAGTGCGCGCTTCGCGCAGGAAGCGCTCTTTCTCTTCGCTGCTGGAAACGACATGCTCGGGAAGGAACTTGAGTGCGACCGGGCGTTCGAGCTTGATATCGAGGGCGCGATAGACAACACCCATCCCTCCGGCGCCGGCCAGACCCAAAATCTTGTAGTTGCCGATGACATCGCCCGCAGACAAGGTTGAGGTTGGGTTAGACACGGTGGGAGTTCCTCGGAGGATAGACCGTCGCCGCGGCTTTGGCGACGATTGTCGATATCAGCATCGTTGATGCCATCGAGAATACGACCCTCAAAAATAAGATCTCGGAAAAAAGATCCTCGAACGGAAAAGGGGGCGACGACGCCGGACGAATTCGGTTTCGCGCCACGATGATACGCTACCCCATCTTTGAGCGGCGAGAAAGTGGATTGCGTGAGACGAGAGGAGACTGGTGTGGCCGTCGTTCTCTGAATGGGGGACGGTCCGATGACTCAAGCTAGAAACTTTGCCGTGTTTCAGAGATCCATCTCACTCTGTGGGGTTAGCGGGCAGGCACAAATAAGCGGGACAAAATTCTGAGTTGGATTTCGCGATCTACTTCTTTCGGGCTCAGCATCGGTCGCTCCATCGCGGGCACAGCTTGTTACATAGCTCAGCTCGAGGCGACCGCACTCTAAAGGCGATTACTCAGTCCGTTTGAGCGACGACGGTAACCGCCGGAAGAAACAACGATCCGCTGTGCCGACGATACAGTACATCCCCATCTAAGGGATCGCCAGAAACGAGACAGTCAGGCCGGCAGCGTCGATATAGGCACCGACCAGCATGCCGTTGTTCGTTATATCGTTTACGTATGTGCCAACTTCGCCTGGGATGGCGACTGGCGTGAAGACGCCTCCGCTTAGGACAAACCCTTGCTCGCCCTCACTGGTTGTGTCGCATGCGCTGGTCGGGCAAGTCGCTCCGGCGATGTTGCCATTGTCGTTGATCGCGGTGGTAGCGGTCAAAGCCGCATCGGGATAATCGATTGAAGTGAAGGTTCCCGCGCTCAGCAGATATCCGTGCTCCACGCCGCTGGTGTCGACGTAAAAGCCGACGATCTCTCCTGAGTTGTTGACGTCGTCACCCTGAGTGAAGGTTCGCCCCGGGATAATCAAACGAAGCATAGGTGCCTCCGATGAGCGTGAAGCCGTGGGTTGCGCCGCTGTTATCGGTCCAGCCGCCGACTATTTCGCCGGACTCATTGATCGCGAAGGGGATGGTGTTGGTGGCACCCGCAAACGGCACGGCGATGGTCGAGAACTTCCCGCTGCTCCTTTCAAAACCATGAGAAACATTCGACTTGTCAACGTATACCCCAACGATCTGGCCTGAGTCATTGATGTCAATTGGATTTACGAAAGTGGCGACATGATAATTCACTGCCTGATACGTCTCCGTGGTGCTTTTCTTTTCCGACACGTTTGCCAGAAAACCTTGTGAGCCCACCACGCCGACGATTTCAGACTTCGAAGTCGCACCATGGTTGATGCCGGACGCAAATGTGGAGAGTGAACCGGGGTAGCTAAGCACAGTGTAGTTGTAGGAGGGTGTGCCCGGAGAACTTTGCCGGATGGCTTTGTGCATCCACGGCGGCGGATGCCCGACGCGCGGGCGCGAGCTTGGACGCGAGTCCAACCTGCGCCAAACTGGCGGCGGCGCTCATGGCGAGTCCTAACAGAGTCGCGGATAGTGCGGCGTTCTTCAAGGTTTGATTTGTCATAGATTCTCCGGTTCGGAAGTGTGGCTCTGCACCGTAGAGCGAGGAAAAGGGAGATGCGCCCGAGGCGAGCGAGGATTATGTTCGAACGTCGGAACGCTGTCAATCTGCAATGTTTTGCACCTGCAGTGTTTTGCGGTAGCAACGGGGGCCAGTAATCAGCCCAGCGGGATGGTTGGCGTAACATTGAGTGATACAGTAGCCCTAAGGACGAAAGCTCTAACAATGCTGGGTGCGACGGCTGGTGGTGACCCGTTCGTCCTGGCACGCATTGCTGGTCATAGCAGCATTACGATTACGCAGCGCTATATCCATCCGCAGCAGGAAGCTGTTCAACGTGTTTTTACCGCATCGCAACCGCCGAGGTAGGTACAAAAATGGGTACAAGGCAGGAACGACTGAATGGTGCCACTGGTCTGTAAACGTGAGAATCGCCAATGTTTATGCTGGTGCCGGGAGGGGGAGTCGAACCCCCAAGGGCCGAAGCCCGGCGGATTTTGAGTCGTGCAGGACGGATTTGGAAACCATTCAAGCGCAATGGCTTCCGCAATTTACCTGCAAGTACTACGCGCGACTGGTGCAGTTATGTTAGGTTTCATCGGGTTCGAAGTGGCACATTTGTGGCACAATTGGGTGAACTAAACTCCAAGGGAAAAACCTCAAACGCGCTGAATTCGCTCCACACTACATCATCATCGTCAATCCTTGATCCCTTCACCCCCGCCCCACCCTCGCCGCCAGCAATCCTGCAGCACATTGGCGATCACCGAAGACTGGTGCTCTCCCGCGCTTCCAACCGGTGTAGGACCGCTCAACACGTTCGGTCCGAGGATCTTCATTCCCCAACTGTCGTTTTCGCGAGAGCCGACGATCGACACCCGCCAGTCTCCCGGTCTGCCGCTGAGGGCGTGTTCCACCAGTGCCCGAACTTCAGCCCCGGCGCCAGGGTCCCCTGTGTTGTGCAGTTCGAGGGAGACGGCCAATTCAGTCCATTTTACTGGTGAACGGTTTCGCTATCCTTCAGCTTCCGACACAGCCACGCTTGGGTTCACCTCGATGATCGTGGCAACGTCGGGCATGAATAGCAAAAGGCGCTGCGGAAGCCCCGCCCTGACCGCGACCAGCAAAGTGGGGCAGCAGCCGGGCCCGAAGGGCCCGAACCCTCTGCGGGGATTTTGGGACAGGCCAGGCGACCGAACCAGGGGGTTGGCAGACGCCACCTTCCGCCGAGTGACCATCTGCGAGGAATCCAAACTGATGCAAGCACCATCTCCGCCCGCCTTACATCGAATCCGGTTCTGGCTCTAGAGCAGCCCGGCGCTCCCGGACTTTCTTTTGGACTCCCGCCAAATACAGCCTTGCCTGCTCCCGAGTTTTGATTGAGCTCACCCGCTGCAGGATGACCGTGCGTTGCTCTGGCGACATTTCAAGATCCTGGCGCAGAGCCGATTGGAGAATCACAGGCAATGTGCCCTGGTCGACCGTATCATCCGGTCTGGCGGCGACCACCGTACCCAAATCAGACACACTCATCTTCATTACTTCCGCCGGCGCGGTTGCAAGCGAAGGAAGGGTTGTTGGGATATCCGGCCTCGGCGCACTCAAGGAAAGTAGCGCATCCAGACGATTGGCCTTGGCATCGCGTTGCGTCAAAGGAGCAATGTTAAATAAAGCCTCGATCGTAGCGGGTATCGAAGCATGGTCATACAACCGATGATCAATCACATTTTTTGGAACTAGCGGTGAGATGACAACGGCCGGGACGCGAGGCCCATACTGTTGGAACGTAAAACCATACTGATTATTCTTGTCCCGAGGCGCCGTATCACCTGGCGCCACCGCAGCAGGCGGAATGGCGCCATCGAAAAACCCGCCGTGCTCGTCCCAAGTGATGATTAGAACACTGCTATTCCAACGCGGAGAGTTCCGGATCGCTTCGTAGGTTTCCTTAATCAATCCCTCACCAAGCGTGATATCCGTGAGCGGATGCTGTGAAGTGCTGTTTTCGTAGTCGTTCAGGACATCGTAGCTTGGTTCGATGAGAACATAGTTGTAGGGATAACTGGGCTGGCAAAGATCGCTCGCAAAATTGCTGTAGTGCCGGATGTCAAAGAGGCTGATTCCCTTCAATGCCGCGACCATGGGAAAGTCATCGCCAGCGTATAGACGTTGCGACACCTCCTTCTTTTTCAGCGCATCAAAGATGCTCCCTGCCTTGAACTGAAACCCTCCGACCGTCTCCCATTCAACGATTTCTTCCGTGGTCGGACTATGGTCGAGCCCCCCAGAAGATGCCGCGTGAACAAACATGCGGTTCGGCCACGTAGGACCGGGTATGGATGCATGCCAGTTGTCGCAAACCGCAAATTCCTGGGCCAAAGCAACCAGGACTGGAAGCTGCTCGGGAGCAAAGCACTTCATGACCCCACCCGGGTTTGCGGTGCCCCCACTTGCTACGTAAGACGCGACAAAGCCGGTGTTGTTTATGGTTGGGTACGCGCCACCGGATGGGTAAATCGCGGCGGGTCCACAAAGCTGCTCCAGCACATTCGTGAACTCGTGTCCCGGATCGACCGGCATTACGTCATCTGCACCCCTATTTACGCGGTACGTGTTGCCATTAAAATTGTTCAGTTCACTTCCAGTGAGGCCATTGATCTGAGTAGAAGCGGCAGTCGCGGCATCCTGCCCTGTTATGCCCGAGAAACCGAGCATGTGGTCAAATGCTCGGTTCTCGAGCATCAGAACAAACACGTGTTCGATCAAGTTAGCCATTTTGGTATTGTCACACCATTCGACTTGCTTTAGTTGGCCAGAGCAGCGGCCACGATTTTCATCCGATCATCTTCAAAGTGCTCGACGTTCTTGCTTTCGCGAAGTATTCGGTATTCGTTGAGGGGAGTGAAATCGTGCTCTTTGGTGTGGTTCCCCCGGACTGCTTCAATGCCCTCGCCACGCTGGTGCGGGAAATTTTGTAAGCCTTGGCGAGCTGCGCCAAACTCAGACCACGAGCTCTGTCACGGAGTAGCCCCATTCGGTCGATATCGATTGGCTTCCTGCCCAGCACGCGACCTTCGAGCTTTGCCCTTCTGAGGCCGGCTCTGACCCTTTCAATTATTAAATTTCGCTCGAGCTCCTCGACCGCCGAAATGACGATGACCGCCCTGTCCAGCGGTCCGCCGGTGTCAAGATTTTCTCGAAACGACACGAACTCGATGCTCAAATGGTTCAGTGTATCGAGCACTTCCAAAAAGTGCCGAACGCTCCGAGCTAATCTGTCCGCCGCCCACACCAAAACCGTGTCGAACTCCCTGCGATGGGCAGCGGCGAGCATCTGATCGAGCGCCGGATCACTTTGACGCAGAAGACCAAGGCGGAACTGATTACGCCGGCGGCCAGCTTTACCGGCGCCCCAGCGAGCGCGACGAACGGTACCATGTTCACCGTGACTGCAACGTCGAACGAGGCGGGAAGCTACGCCAGTGTGCCAACGATCACGGCCTCGGGTGCGTGCACGGGCAAGTGCCTTATCTGCGACCATGTATTCAGTCGGCGAGAGTCTGCTGGACACGCGAACGTGGTGTGCTGGCCGGAGAAGAAAAGTTCACGGTCAATTCGTGAGCGCCTCAATGGGAACGCTGCTCATTGACTGCGCCCGAAACCTTTCCGTTCGTAACTTCCCACGAGTCTGTCTGGGTAGTTTCCGGTTCGCCGAGTACTCGCTCAGAGCACGCCTGGCGCTGCCCACCGAGATGACTCTCGGCGACTCAACGAGTGGAGAGCCTGGAGCATTTCGGCAAATGCTCTGGTGCGGAAGTGTGCTCTCGCCATCTCATGGTGTGATAATCTCGCCCAGAATAATTTCCTTCTTCGGAAGTGCGCAAACCTATCCGGATTGGAGAGATCAGCAAATGACTTCTCGCACGGCCGCACTTGCTTTCCTCGCGCTCGCTGCCACCGCTGGTGGCCTATCAGCACAGGATCGGTCCTACGGACGTTCTGTAGTGATTACGAAGTATGGCATCGTCGCGACCAGCTACCTTCAGGCATCCCAAGCGGGCGCAAGAGTTCTGGAGCAGGGCGGTTCCGCGATTGACGCGGGCATTGCGGCTAATGCTGTGTTGGGAGTTGCCGAGCCCATGATGAACGGGATGGGCGGCGACCTCTTCGCGATTTACTGGGACGCCAAAACCGGCGAGCTGTATGGCTTGAATGCCAGTGGATGGGCACCCAGAGCGCTCACCATTGAACGTCTGAAAGCTAAAGGCGTGGCTGGGATGCCGCAATCCGGTATTGATTCCGTGACCGTGCCGGGCGTCGTGGACGGGTGGACGAAGCTCCACGACCGGTTCGGCAAGCTACCTTGGCGGGAGCTGTTTCAGCCCGCCATCTTCTATGCGGATCATGGTTATCCTGTGCCCGAAATCATTCATGACTACTGGAAAGGTTCTGCGCCTGGGCTGATGCAGAATCGGGAAAGCCAGCGCGTCTTTCTGCCCGGCGGCACGGTGCCAGAGACAGGTCAGATTTTTCGCAATCCCGATGTTGCCCAAGCGCTGACCCGGATTGCGAACGAGGGCGAGTCGGCGTTCTATCAGGGCACGATCGCACAGGCCATTCTGAAGACCTCGGCGGAGCTCGGAGGCACGATGTCCGCCGACGACCTGGCTCGGTATTCCTCGGAGTGGGCCGAGCCCATCTCGACCCAATATCGAGATTGGACTGTCTATGAACTTCCTCCGAACGGCGATGGCATGGCCGCGCTCGAGATGCTGAATATCATGGAGCAGTTCAAACCTGCTCCCGACGGACCCCACAGCGCCGCGGAGTTGCATACCCGGATCGAAGCGATGAAGCTGGCCTACGCCGACGTCAAGGCTTACGACGGCGATCCCAGGTTCGGCAAAATCCCGGTAACGCAGTTGCTCTCCAAAGAATACGCGGCCAAGCGTGCCCGCCTGATCGATCCTGCCGGAGCCGACTGCGCCGTCACTCCCGGTGCGCTCTCCGGAAGCGACACGACCTATTTGTCGGTGGTCGACCGCGACGGAAATATTCTCTCATTCATTCAGAGTAACTATTCCGCTTTTGGATCCGGGGTGACGGTGCGAGGGATGGGATTCGTGCTGCAGAACCGAGGCGGGATGTTTTCAGTCGACCCTGCGTCGCCCAATGCTCTCGCCGGTCGTAAGCGGCCTTTTCACACCATCATTCCGGCATTCATGGAGCGCGGGGATCAGCACATCGGCTTCGGCATTATGGGCGGCATGAATCAACCGTTGGCGCATGCGCAATTTGTCTCGAATGTTGTGGACTACAAGATGAACATCCAGGCCGCTCTGGAAGAGCCCCGGTTTACCGTCAATACAAAACTAGGGTGCAACATCGTGATCGAGTCCCGCGTCACGCCCGAATCCATCGAGCAGCTTACAAAAATGGGACACGTTCTAGAGGTGCGCAAAGAGTATTCGACGACGATGGGGCGCGGGCAAGCGGTCCTCCACGACAGCACGACTAAGGTCAACTTTGGTGCCTCGGATCCGAGAGCAGATGGCGCTGCGGTGCCGGAAACACCGAAGATCCTCGGATCGATCCCATGATGATCGAGTCAGAAATCCTTTGCAGTTGCGCTTGCGGCGGCTTCCCGAGAGGTCTTGGGTATTTGGGTCTCCTTTGCGCGATGACGTACCGTGTTGCGACGCTGCGTTTGGCATCAGGCTATAATCGTCGGCCTATGCGCGTGAGAAAACCATCGCTCGGTGCTGTTCTGCTCGGCCTGATTCCCTTCGTAGCGATGTGCCTCTCGGTCTCGCTCTGGGACCGCGTTGAACCAATGATTTTTGGTCTCCCTTTCAATCTCTTCTGGCTTATCGCTTGGATCGTGCTCAGCAGCTTGTGCATGTGGGCAGCCTATCTTACAGGCACAGTCTTCAGGAGCGTCGTGCCATCGTAGAACGCAACAGAGCCCGTGACTTTACCGCCGAACTCCGGCGTAACGTTGGCCCTAAAGGTCACAGACTGTCCGACGTTCGAGGGATTTGGAGAGGAAGTCAAAGGTGGTGGTGGTTGTGACTTTGTTCACCACTTGGCTGACTGCTTTCGATTTGCTGGCGGCGAAGTTGGAGTCTCCGGCGTAGACGGCTGTGACTGAGGTTGTGCCTACCTTCAGGGTTGAGGTTGTGAAGGTGGCTGTGCCGCTGGTCAGCGTTCCTGTTCCGAGGATCGTTGTGCCTTTCATAAAAGAAACGACTTCTCCATCCGGTGGAGCGCCCGCATATGAATTGACAATCGCCGTAAAGGTCACTGCTTGCCCGTAGGTCGACGGATTTGGTGAAGAAGAGAACGACGTCGTTGTCGGAGCCAGCATTGGAATCTTGGTCACGAATGCGTCCCCGTCTGAGGCACAACCACTGCCACCGTTGCAGACTGTCTGAAAAGCATCGGGCTTGATCGGGAAGTTAGTTGAATAGGTAATGCCGATGACGTAACCAGGGCCGAGGTTTGCCGAACGTGATTCTTCTCGGGGAGGAGGAGGACATCGGTCACTCCACTCGGCCCGTTCTTATCTAGGGGGTGATCTGGCCTATGTTGACCGGACGAGACGATCCGCATCTCTGCTCTGAATGTCAAAGTTGGGCGAGGTGGATAGAATCAACTCTATGACCAGTCCATTGAACGCAACGGACCCTGCCGGACGAAAGCCATCCTCGTTCAGAATTCAATTCTTGGTAGTAGTTGTCTTGGCGGTCATCTTTTTTCTGCTTGGCCAAAGCATGGTGCGTCACCGCTTTTTTGGAGGTCAGCGAGTCCACCGGAACGGCTCTATCGGACAATAGCAGCGCACATGCCCGAAATGTGGAAAGCGGTTCGTCGTTGAAAACAACGTGCCACGGATGCTGGAAAAACCGAATCAATCGGTGAAGCCAGTAAAGAACGCACGGAAATCTGGTAGGTCACGGTAACGCTCTCGCCCACCTGAACATCTAGTTCGCAGCAGTATTGTGATTTCGCAGGCGCTTCCGAAGATGCTTGGTCCCAGAGTGAATGGATGACTCTTTATGATTGCGCACACGATCTCATGCGAGTAGACTTCCACCCGATTCCCTCCCGTGCACGGTCAATGCGTTTGAGACAAAAAGAATGGAGTGCCTATGTCGCCCAACCTTCCTGACAAACTGGGTACGGTTTTATCTCCGCTAGCCCTGCTAGTAAGCCGTCCCGGTGATTTCGTTAATACGAATTCGCTTCTGAGGATCGGTATAAGTCCAGCGGAAAGGTTTTGCTGATTTGGCATAAGCCTCGATGTACTTGCGTAGCTTTCGTGCCAGATCAGCAACCGAAGTG
>DATBYM010000058.1:0-2081 GCA_036513715.1 Terriglobales bacterium | reverse complement strand
TCTCGGCTTCGACGACGGTTCCAAACGAAATCTCGTAGACCTCTATACCGTCAATCAAGAGGTCCTGCGGCAGCTGCCTGATGCCTCTGTCCTTGAACTGTTTCGGCGCGGCTATCTGCAATTGATTTATCTGCTCATCGCCTCGCTGAAGCAGATTCCGGTGTTGGCGAAAAAGAAAAACGACCGGTTTCTTGTCGCCTGATTCAGCGGCTGGTGCGTTCCTGTCATGCCTGAGAGTCCGCGAACTATCGACGCTCGAGATCTGAAGGATCCGGAGCAATTCTTGCGCGAAGTAGTAGAACCCTGCCGGCCGGTGGTGCTGCGGGGTCTGGTCACGGATTGGCCCATCGTTGCGGCGGGGCGGCTCTCGCCGTCGGCCGTGCGGGATCATCTTAAACCGCTCGATATCGGCGGTGAAATCGAAGCATTTTTCGGGACTACTGCGATCGCAGGGAAGTATTTCTATACGGAGGATATGAAGGGCTTCAACTTCGAGCGGCGGCGCATGAAGTTTAGCTCGGCGCTCGAGTCGATCGTATCGTCCGTCGTCGCGCCGGGTTCGCCATCGATCTATGTGGGGTCGGTGCCCGCCAACGATTTTCTGCCGGGATTCGCCGCTTCGAATCCGATGCCCTTGTTGAATCCCGGCATCGGTCCGCGGATCTGGATAGGCCATGCCGCGAACGTCTCGTCGCACTATGACACCGTGGACAATCTAGCGTGCGTAGCGGTCGGCACTCGGCGCTTTACACTGTTCGCGCCGCAATTGATTGACAAACTTTACGTAGGGCCGATCGACAACACCATGGCCGGACAACCGGTGAGCCTGGCAGCCTCGTCGGAGCCGGACAAGGACCGCTTTCCTCTCTTCGAGCAGATCAGAGATCAGTCGCTGGTTGCAGAACTGGAGCCCGGCGATGCGCTCTATTTGCCCAAGCTCTGGTGGCACAAAGTTGAATCCACGGCGCCGTTCAATGTGCTGGTAAACTATTGGTGGGATGCGTTCCGCTTAGGTCCCGACGCGCCCTATACCAGCATGCTGCTCGCCATGATCACGATCGCCGAGCGGCCGGCCGTGGAGCGGCAGGCGTGGCAAGCTTTCTTCGATCACTATGTGTTTCGCGGCCAAGGCCACCCGTTGGCGCATCTTCCGGCCGAACAACACGGGATTCTAGGATCGCTCAAAGAGAACTACGGCAAGATTCGCGCGCGCGTGATGCATTTGCTGCGCGGGGGCTAAGTCCCGGGGCTCAGGGTGGACCAGAGATGTTGCGTCAGACATTAATAACTCTTCTGAATAGTCGTGTAAATGCCGCGCTCACGGCCGCGGGCTGTGTCGATGCTCCCGCCAATGTTCAGCCTGCAGCTCGACCGGAATTTGGTGACTATCAAGCAAATGGCGTGATGACGGCTGCCAAAATGCGGCGAATGAACCCACGCACTCTCGCGCAAGAGGTCGTTGAGCGATTGGATTTGACCGGCATAGCGAGCAAGCTTGAAGTTGCGGGTCCTGGCTTTATCAATATCACCATCGCCCCGGAATATCTCGCGCAATGGTTGATGTCGGCGTTGGGCCGTGCCGACCTCGCGGTACCGCCCGCGGCGAGGCAGCGGGTCGTCATCGATTATTCATCGCCTAATCTTGCCAAGGAAATGCACGTCGGTCATTTGCGATCCACTATCATTGGCGACTCATTGGTACGAGTATTGCGGTTTCTAGGGCACGATGTTATTCCGCAAAACCACGTCGGTGACTGGGGAACGCAATTCGGCATGCTCACTGCGTACATGGTCGACGCCGAGCAAAGTGGGGATGGCGGCATCGCATTAGCGGATCTGGAGGAATTTTACAAACGCTCCAAACAGCGCTTTGATGAAGATCCAGACTTCGCGGATCGCTCTCGGGACTATGTAGTAAAGCTTCAAAGCGGTGAGCCCCGTGTGCGTCAACTGTGGAAACGATTTCTAGATGTCTCGATGAGTCATTGTGAGAATATCTACCGAACACTTGGTGTGGACTTGTCTCGAGCTGACGTTCATGGGGAAAGCGCATACAACGAGGATCTGAATGTTGTTGTGAC
>DATBYM010000057.1:0-45329 GCA_036513715.1 Terriglobales bacterium | reverse complement strand
CTTCGGTTGCTGATCTGGCACGAAAGCTACGCAAGTACATCGAGGCTTATGCCAAATCAGCAAAACCTTTCCGCTGGACTTATACCGATCCTCAGAAGCGAATTCGTATTAACGAAATCACCGGGACGGCTTACTAGTGGTTGCTATCGGCGTGAAGAGCGAAAGAAACACCAGAGCACTTCACATATCGTCGGCCGCCCGGCGCGGGTCCGGGTCGCTGATGCCACCGGTGTTGCTATAGAGCGCTCCATAACCGGTCGCTGTATTGTAGGACGCTGTATTGCTAAAGAGCGCTTTGCCTCCGACCGCCGTGTTGTCACTGCCAGTCGTGTTGCTATAAAGCGCTAGATAACCAGTAGTCGTGTTAAAGCCGCCGGCGTTGTTGTACGGCGCATCAAATCCAAACCCCGAGTTATAGCTGCCGCTGTTGCCAGCGAGTGCCCGTATGCCGTATTGTCAGTCTGTGCTCCACTTGGCTTTGCAAGCATGAGAACCAGAACGAGCGCGACCGTGCAGGCGTGCCACGGGAGTTTAGAAGTTTCTACGAAACGAAAATTGGTGCGGGTCATAAGATCGCTCCTTGTGCTGTGCAGCTCTCAAGTTTCTGTTTACCGCTCTACTCCTTGTAAGGGGTGGGGCAGGTGGCGACCTGCCCCGCTGCTGGGCTGCGAGGGTTAGGGCTTATAAACGTGATAGGTGAACGTATAGTACCCGACGTCTATGCCATTGCCTGTGATGATCGCCGATTGAACCGTGTGCGTCCCGTGGGATACGCCAGAGATCTTCTGAGGGAACGTGACAGTCGTATAGGTCCCGGGGGCCGGGAGTGGATACACCAAAGCCGGGCACTCCGGGGCGGAGCCGTCCAACTCGGCGCAAAAGTTGAATAAGTCTGGTGAGCTCGAAGTCGCATATAGTTGGATGCTCTGGTCGAACTCGATCGTACAAGTGCCCGTCGTACCAGGACACGTAATGGTGGTGAGAGCGTCAATTGGCTGCGTTCCGGCGGGCACGGAAGTAAAAGACGATGGTGCGGCTGAATTTACATACGTTCGCTGCAAGACATGATTGGTAGCGGCAACGTCGGGTTCCGGCGTGAGAGCGGGAACCGACTCCGGCCTCTTAGCCGTTGCCGCCCGCTGTTGAGCCGAAGCGTGATGATAGGTAGCGAACACCACAAAGACAACTATCGCAACCAAACCTACTTTGATAAACTTGCTCATTTGGGCCTCCTTTTGGCCTGCTCCTGAAAGGGAAATCTCTTCCTATTAACGAAATCGGAAATGGCAAGCAAAGGACGACATCTCAGGCAAAATTTCTTATAGCTTGTAGCTGCCAGGCTGCTAGGCGAGGTGGAAGGATCCGGCTGACTCAGCCTGTTGCCATGGGTAGTCTTTTGGCAGGAAGATAGGGCAAGTCACTCAGCGAAAAGAACTTGCCCGACTCCTTGGAGTCAGTTGTTGATATCGGAAGTCGAATAAGAACGATTTCATTGATGCTAAAGCCATCGCGAAGGCCGTTTATCTGCGTCGCATGTTGATCCACGGTGCTCGCGCGGTCTTGTTTCGCGTCAAGCACGACACGGGAGGATTCGGGCAGTGGGTGCATCGACTCGCCCAACGTGCTCCAAGCAATAAGGTCGTGGTAGCGATTGCCAACAAACTGGCGCGCATCGTTTGGGCGGTGCTGTCCAGCGGTAAAGACTATCGGCAACTCCGGCAGATCCCCGGCTTCGGCCCACTCGTCTCCACCGCCACGGTGGCCGCCGTCGGCAACGGCTCTGCCTTTCGTTGCGGGTGCGACTTCGCAGCCTGGGTTGGGGTGGTGCCGCGGCAGTACTCCACCGGGGGCAAGCAGAAACTCTACGGCATTAGCAAGCGCGGCAATCGTAGATTCCCGAAGTTACTGTTGAGAAATCTTAGCCCCCTATCGACAAGTGCCACGGCGCGGAGCATCGGAGGGAAAACGCGAACACGCCGCAGCGTCCGCCGCGTCGGCGGATTCATGCAAATCCCCATTGCACTGACAAGATTCCGACTTCATTAGCTATTCCTTGAATATCGTCGGAGGACCCTCCAGGTCTGGGCGGCTCAGCAAGACATCCTGCTGTCGCGCCCACCCGGATGGTAATCCGCTCCTATAATGATCATCGTTCGGCTCCTTTCTCCCGTGCCTTGGTTGGTTGGCACCACCAAAGTCTACTCGGGCATCGGAGCCGGCATTGTTATGGAATCAATTACACCAACTACGGCCCGCCCAAGGGTCAGAGGGACTGGGAGGCAGGTTGGACCCTGACAGAGTGAGTCGCCACAGTCGATTCGTCCAAATCTGTGAGGCCGCGCCCCACGATTACCGGGCGATGAAACAGGCATCCCATCGCGATTCTGCTCCGTTGCGGGTTGGATACGTTGTAGAAAACAATCCTTGCCAACTTTGCAGACCGTACCTAGGCGAAGGGAAAGGCTTCTCCGCCATAGTAATCGCCGGAGCGGTCCTTGAAAGTGTACAAAAGGAGACCTGCCGTCGGGGACACGGAGTCAGCACTGCACGCGTCCACATCCCGCAGTACCCACCGCTCGCTTACCCATGTCCAGAGAAGTCCGACAACGATGGCAAGGAATACTCGAAGACTATAGAGAATAGGATAGGAAGTTGTGGTTACATTCGAGAACCTATCCAAAAAACGCTGAATCTCCATGTCGTTCCTGAGGCAGAGGTGACAATGAGAAACGCGACTGCTGCGAACGTCGGCAGGAACAACAGCCAGAGCCTTCCCGCCGCTGCTCCGCGCCGGGGAACTTGTCGATGGGGAACTGGGATTTTTCAACAACTGGCGACTGGTTCCTTCGAGCTACGGGCTTTGCACTTCTTTTTGACAACTGGCAGAGCCTCGAAGAAGAGGACGCTCACGACGCCGACCAAGGCGCAAGACCAGAGATATTGGATAAGAGGCGCTGCCCCGTTCTGCCTTACGCCGTATATGGTTTCTCCGTTCGGTTTGACGCTGCGAAAAACAGTGAATACCGTGGGCGAGTGCGTACCACGAAACCACGCGAGGTACGTCGCTTGATACGTTGCATGCAATGGACCGTTCCCAACCTCACTGCACCCGGCGTCAAAATCTTCGTTGTAGGCATTTACTCCAAACGTGGTACTGCCTACTCCGATTGTGCGACGGGAGCAGGATGTGCTTCCAACTCGAACGGACCATATCAAGCTATCTGCCCGAAGCGGTTTCAGTGCGGGGTCAAAATCGTCCCGGTTCTTGATTGCGTAATATCCGGCGGCGATGAGGACAGGCACAAGCCCTACCCACAATGTTATGGCGAGCCAAGAGCCCGTCCATCGCCCCCACGGAATCTGCGTTGATTGCATTCATCTCTCCGCACGAACTGGAGATGCGCAGCATTATGGGCTCCTTCGGAGTGGGATTTTAACGCCAACCACGGCTTCGGAATGTACGGGCATCGACGTAGGACGAAAGCATTACGCTTGCGAATGCGCCTATAAATAGCAGCCCCGAGTAATCCCACTCCCAAAAGTTCGGGAAGAAAACACTCACAAAAGCTGAATGACCAGAGCACGAAGGCAAACAAAGCTGTTCTGACGGGTGCTGGATACCCCCCCTCTTCATGAACCGCAGACGGTAGCACTCACCGTAAACTGCGTCCCGCTGGCGCTCGTTGAATACACAGTAGAACGCGGGGACAGCCAATGCCAAGGTATCCACTTACCCCAACTGGGAGCGGTACTGGTAGCCCTGAAACAGAAGGCGAGCATGGTCAGGAGTATAAACGGCGAGGACAGGCGATTTCACTTATCAACGGCAACAACCGACGTTTCGGGGTCGGTTGGCTTTACGCGCACTGCGATCTGCGACCCGATAACAATCTTAGAAACATAATTTTCCGCTGAACTCTTCAGCATGAAAGCTTTCCGGTATAGGCCGGAGTAGTATTCCCCCTTGTGGATGTACGTATAAACCAATTCGGCGACTGGTCCTCCATACACCGCTACTGGACATGTCGCCGTTACAATTGTCCCCTTCTCGACAGGCCACGCTTCGCTGCTCCGTAGCTTGACGAAGCGAATGACAGTACGGATTAGGAAACCCACAACAACATCAAAGTACCAGCCGACCATCGCGATCAATCATCTCATCAACTGGTGAAATCATCCGATTTCCCGTTTTCCCCGCTGGTCGCTGAGCGCAGTGGGAGCGGCGGTGGAGCGAAACCAGTTCCGTGCGGGAGTTGCACCCGCTGAAGTCCAGCGCCTTTCACGGCGCACTGTTACGCCAACTGACATTTCGCTTCCTGCCCAAAGTTGCTCCCTACGGGGAAGCTGGCTATTCGCTCTTTGTGAAGTTGAATCTCATTTTCCGGCGCACCAGCACAGCGTCAAAGACGATGGCAAAGGTATAGAGAACGGTGCAGACAAGGATTCCTAAAGAGAAAACCGTAAGCACCTCAGCCATGCTACCCGCGAGAAATGCTACGCCCGTTGATTTCTCCATCGTGATTCCCAATATAATCTGAGCCGTCCTCCACGCGAATACGAGTAGGGACAGCAGCAAGGTCAGCATTGATAGGCCCTTTATCGCGGCTGTTTTGGCGTAAAGGAGTTCCCAAGATAACGGGAATTTTGAGGTCAGCTCGATTGCGATCTCCTGTTCCAGTTTTCGGAGGGCACGCAACCGCTGTATAAGGCCTATGGCTCGCGCCGCCGACAGCGCGAGCACAAAAGCGAGGTATAAGACGAACACCTTCGCGAACCAAGGAAGATGACCCTCGTACATCGGCTCCCATCCAACAGTTGTCTCTTGGATTGTCGTCTCCAGCGCTTCGGAATCAAGCTGCTAACGCAATTAGACACCACTTCCTTTCCCTGTTGGGCGGGTATCTGAGCTAGCTGTTGTAATCGGGCCGTTCTCGCAAGCTTGCGCCGTGCCTTCGCCCGTTAGCTGGGGTTTTGGGCGTGATCGGAATTTGGACGAAGCCGCCGGCGCGGCGCACGCTATCGCGTGTCCGGCTTCTGAAACGACATGTCGCCGAGCCCACAGTCCTGCTAGGAGAAGAGTCTATCCTAAATCCCCGTGAGTTCAACGGGCGTGGAGCATTCCTCGTCTTCGTTGGCAACGTTATTGATCCGCGTGCTCACAGGATAGCTTCGCATCGACTTGGCATCGTAGGGTTTCAGCAAATCGCACACCGCTCTCATATTCTGCATGCCCGGATCGAGCCACAGGTCGTAGCAGTCTGGATCGAGGATGACCGGCATTCGGTCGTGGACTGGTGCGGTCACAGCATTCGGCGTCGTGGTGAGGATCGAGCAGGTCTTGATCCAGTTGCTGCTGGGGTCTTTCCACCGATCCCATAATCCTGCAAAAGCAAACACCTGCCCCTCATTTACAGCGAAGCAAAATGGCTGCTTGGTTTTCTCCGTCCGCACCCACTCGTAAAACCCGTCTGCCGGAACCAAGCACCTGCGGGATTTCATGGCATCGCGGAACGCTGGCAATGTCGCTGCTGTTTCCGACCTCGCGTTGATCATCCTCGCCGCGCCGGACGAGTCTTTCGACCATGAGGGAATGAGTCCCCAGCGCATCAGAGAGAGGTCGCGGATCGGCTCTTTCGAATGCTGGCGGATGACGGGCACCGGCTGCGATCGGGGCGATGTTGAAGCGGGGCGTCCAGTCTTCCTCGCTGGAGACAGCATCGAAATATTCCTCGACAACCTCCTTCCGCCGCGACAGTCGGTAGCGCCCGCACATCGGGAGTTTATGGCAGATCGCCGGGGAGTGCTGTTATTTTGCGAGGGGTCCGGGATGTATGCCTTCGCCGAGGACAAAACTTGATCCCACGCTGCCCACAACCGCCGATGCTCGTCGCAATCCGAGTCTCTCGCGAATGCGATACACCGCTTCAATGCCAGTGCAGTGTGCGCCCATTAGATTCGCCACTTTAAAGTCTTTCATCTTGTCCGCAGTCCAATCCAGTTGCTCGTCCGTCGCCGGGAAAAGATGCAGTCCACCGATAACCGCCTCTACTGACTGGTTCGGAAATTCCGCGCGCGCGAATGTGAGTATGTTGATGATTCCCGCATGCCCGCAGCCCGTGATTACGACCAGTCCTCGGGGCGTGTTGAGCACCAGTGATTGATCCTCGGGAATCGTGTCCTCAACCAAGCCTGCCGGGGTCTGGACTTTCCCGCTGACACTCCAATTGCGTTCCGGATATTTGCGTGGCACTGGCCCTGTCAGCCACGCACCGGGAAAGATTTCTGCCGACTCCTCATGTTCGATGAACTTTCCGCCAGTCGCCTCATACTCCTTCTTTATTGCAATCATGCGGTTATCCTCACCTTCGGGCGCAGGTCTGCTGTAGAAAATGCCGCGTGAGACATGCACCACTGAGAGCGCCGAGGGATTCTTCTTCATCATCTCTCTGCGAAGGGTCATCAATCCGCTGACATGATCCCAGTGGTTGTGCGTGAGGATCACTTCTCTAACATCGGACAAGTCGATATTCAAGTCATGCGCATTTTGAAGCACGGTGTCGGGATGGGCTCCAGTATCCAGCAGCACGCGATGACCATCGGCTTCGATCAGCGCCGAAAATCCCCACTCGCCTAGCCCCGTTGTACTGCCCACCAGCATCGTTGATAGCAGGGTCACCTTGAGCGCCTGAATCTGCGCGCGTGTGTTCTGGATGCTCCCGGCTGGAGTGCTTTGAGCCTCGGCAGAGCGATGCACCGCGCTGAGAGTGGAAAGCACGAGCAGAGCCAAGGAAAAGTGCCAGCAGCGAAAGCGCCAAATCTTGTGCATGGATCGGTACCCCGCGAAGGAAGTCCGTGAAGCCAATAGTATCGCAAACTACTCGGGATGGCTGGCGGTACGAACGCGGATATATTGCGGCAGCGATTGGAAAACAAAAGCGCCCCAGACTCATTGAGTCAGGGGATGCTCGGTCGAACAGCCCTCCCCGAAGTCTGCTCAATCGAAGGCTAGCCTGCCTTCGCGATGATCGGAAATGGCTCTGACGTGCACGTGGCGGCACTGAGGGGTCAATATCTGTCCGTTTTCTATGAAGCATCGGCAGGAGATTTACCGGGTCTGAGACACCACTCGGAGCGAATTCCAAATCCGACATTCTGGCGATTCCTGATAACCTCTAGCTGCTTTGCTCTTTCGTGGAGGACGATAGCCAACGACAGAGATCGCGGTAAGACTTGCTATAAAGCTCGGTGTGCCCGCACCTTTCGCACACACTTATTGAGAACTGTGCGCTGTAGAGCATCCCCTTTTCACTAAAGCGCGACAAATCACACTCGACCACACCTGTTGCTCGCCGTGGGTGCGAGCACGTTTCCCCAGACACGCTTCCCCCTTGGATTGGCCCGACTTTCGGGACAAACCTCAGACTTTATGTAACCGGAGCCCCGCCTCGCCATACAGTACATTCGGTATTTGCTAAGGGCGGATCAGCAGCCCATAGCACTGACCGGATCAAAAAGGCTTACGTCGTCTTCCAGATGCTTTTTCAGTTCGGCTTCAGTTCGCCGCATTCATAATGAGATGTGAGCAGGTCGATAAAAACGGCGAGGCTTTGTCGCGACCGCAGGGTGCGCCGAATCTTGGGCCAAACAGACGCGAAAAGCCTCTGAATTTCTTTCTCCGTGGGTTCCGAAATTGGCTCACTGAGGCTATTGGCATCCGGGTTGAGTGATTGCAGGTGACGTTGAACAAGACGGTCGGCGGTTGCGCGAGGGATGCCTCGCTCCCGCAAGAACAATGACCATTGTCCACTTCGGCCCGGCTGCGCCAAACCCTGTTTCATTCGACAGAGTTGCTCGCCCAATTTCGCCCTAATATTCCGAAGCTCGTCCTTAGTCGCTCTGGCGGCACTCTTAGCGTGCAGATGCGCACACCACAGGCTGGCGATCTCATCGCCTAACGCCTGATCATTTTGGGATTCCGTCATTTCTGGCGGAAGTTCCGTGGCCCGCGGACTCGATGGTGTTCATTACGTCGATCATGCTTTGCATAGTTGCCTCGCTCGTTTTTAGTCGGGAACGGAATCGCCTCAGGCGAAACTGCTCCCCTTTTACGGAGCAGGAATTGCGCCAACTAATTCGTTGGCGATTTTGCCGAGCAAATGTTCGAACAGGCACGCTAACCGTCGCTCTCTAGTCGTCCAATGCGCAGGATGCTGGCTTATAACTCCACTCACCAATCAAAAAGGTCGCGGAAGAACGGTTTCAAGCTGCTGTCTGCCCTGCCATTGTCGTTGCTGGTCTGCCACTGCTGTGTGTCCATGATCCCGCCCGTATTTGGCGGGTTTTTGAAGAACTGGCGGAGAGAGAGGGATTCGAACCCCCGATACCCGTTAAGGTATACACGCTTTCGAGGCGCGCGCCTTCAGCCACTCGGCCATCTCTCCGCGCCACTGATTTTATTTTTTATTTTAGCAGGGAAAGTTCGTTGCGAATTTTCCCGCCCCGCCCCATGGTTACGCCCGCGTTGCCCTTTGATATCCCGCTGCGAGAAACCCCGAGCAAAAGTGATACGCTGCTAAGGGGCTTTGGTGTCATCAGGCCCGTCTAAAAGCAGCGTTCGCATCCGTATCCACGGACGAGGAAATCTCGAGTGAGAGTGTTGTGGGTGAAGGGAGGCAAACTTCTTCCTGTCGATACCGGGGGCAAAATTCGCACCTACAACATCCTGCGCCAGCTGGCGCGAGATAGAAATAATCAGCTCACCCTGCTCTCTTACTACGGCGGAAAGCGTGATACCGACTACGAAGCGGCCCTACCCCGGCAATTCCCCCGCGCTCAAGTCGTCCACACCAGCGCCACCGATTCCGAGGGACTTCGAGGCGTGGTCGATTATCTTTGCAAACTGCCGCGGCTCGCTCCCTATTCGGTGTCGAAATTCACCCATCAGGCACTTCGCAAGCTGATCGCCAGCCACCTTGCGAGCGGACAGTTCGACGTCGCCGTCTGCGATTTTCTCGCCCCATCATTGAATTTTCCGGCGAAACTCCCCATACCATGCCTGCTTTTCCAGCACAACGTCGAGAGCGTGTTGTGGCGGCGCATGGCGACAACGGAATTGCATCCGCTCAGGAAGTTGGCTTACACACTCGAAGCCGCGCGCATGTCGTACTACGAACGCCGAACCCTCGCCCGCTTCCACCACATCGTCG
Organism: Terriglobales bacterium; assembly: GCA_036513715.1. Classification (GTDB taxonomy): domain Bacteria; phylum Acidobacteriota; class Terriglobia; order Terriglobales; family Acidobacteriaceae; genus Acidiflorens. The sequence goes on along the minus strand of DATBYM010000057.1, from coordinate 36,123 downwards.
CGGTTTCAGAAAATGACCGCCAGCAGATGCTGCAAATGGACCCCTCCTGCGAGATCACCGTCAATCCCACCGGAGTCGACACGCAGCAGTTTCAGGTCGCGCCGCCATCGTCCGCTGCGCCTCCGCGCATCGTCTTCACCGGCTCGATGGATTGGGAACCGAACATCGATGCCATGGAATATTTCTGCGCGCAAGTGTGGCCGCGCATTCTAGCGGAGTTTCCCCATGCCGTCTTCCAGATCGTCGGGCGAACCCCCTTCCCCAGAGTCCAGCGCCTCGCTTCGAAGTCGGTCGTAGTCACCGGCACGGTTCCGTCAGTCACCGATTACTTGCGGGATGCGACCGTAGTGGTAGTTCCGTTGCGCATTGGTGGCGGCACACGTCTCAAGATTTATGAAGCCATGGCGATGGGTAAAGCCCTGATCTCGACCTCGATCGGGGCCGAAGGTCTCACCTTCGAGAACGGCCGCGATCTCCTGCTCGCCGACGATGCCAACTCCTTCGCCGACGCCATTCTTCTTCTGCTGCGCGATGCGCAAGTGCGCCGAAGATTCGAGCAGGCCGCGGTAGAGCTGGCAGCACAGTTTGACTGGTCGGTCGTTGCCAGGCAGTTTGCCGAAGTGCTGCAACGAATAGCTTCGGGCCGTTCCTCTCCGATACCCAGTAGCAAGCCGGTAACCGTCAACCGTTAGGTGATGCCTTTGAGGACGCGCGCAGGAAACTTTAAACCGTGAACACAGAATTTCTCGGATACGGAATTGGTGTAGTAATCGTTTGGCTGGCCGCGGTGCGCCTGCGCTCCGTCCCCGCCCGGCAAACACTCTACCTCGTCGCCAGCTATCTGTTCTACATCAGTTGGGGATCGTGGCTGATCGTTATCCTGCTCTTCAGTTCGCTGATGAATTACGCCCTTGGCGAATGGCTGAAAAGGCGCATCAGTGAAGGCCGCCTCTGGACTGGCATCATTCTCAATCTGGCGCTGCTGAGCGTTTTCAAATACCTGCCCCTGGTCGGCTCCATCGCACCATCCGGTTCACCTCTCGCGCTGCTCAAGCGGATGATCTTCCCCTTGGGAATTTCTTTTTGGACCTTCCAGGCTCTGAGTTATCTGCTGGAGCTGTATCGCGAAGAAGAACTGAATCCCACGCTGCTGGAGTTTTGCCTCTACATGGCATTTTGGCCGACTGTGTTGCAGGGCCCGATCTGCCGCATGTCCAGCATGTTGCCGCAATTTCGCCAGGATTGGTCAGTCACCAATGACGATCTGAAAACTGGAGTGCGCCGCGTCTCGATAGGCGTTCTCATGGTCGCAATCTCAGAGGTCATGAGCGGCGGCCTCTATGCCGGAGCCGGAGTCGACGCCATCTTCGACCACCCCCATTTAAAAGGCGCCGCGCCACTCAGTGGAACCGACGCCTGGTGCATGATTCTCGCTTACGCGTTCCAACTCTACTTCAGCTTTTGCGGATACTCGCACATAGTCATCGGTGCGGCTCGCCTCTTCGGCATCCAGTTGCACGAAAATTTCAACCGTCCCTATCTCTCGACCACAATCTCCGTTTTTTGGACGCGCTGGCACATGTCGCTCTCCTTTTGGATACGCGACTTTCTTTTTCTGCCGCTCGCAACCATGCGCCGTGAAGTGTGGTGGCGCAACTTGTCCCTGGTGATCGCCATGTTTGTTTTCGGAGTGTGGCACGTAAACGCTGGACACGCGGGAAATGTTCTGCTTCTGATCTGGGGTGCCTATCACGGCATCTTGCTCGTCCTGCATCGCCAATGGCAGGAATTTCGCAAGCGCGCAGGATTTGAATGGTCAGGCGCACTCGCAACCGCTATCTCCTGGTGCGCAACCTTCTGCGCCGTATGCGTGGGTTATATTTTCTTTCGGGCAAATGACACTCGGCAAGCAATCGCTATGTTGAAAGCGATGGCATCGCTGCGCAGTTATCGGCACCTCACCCTCGACCACAGCTTTTACGTGATGACTCTTCTCGCCGCCGTAGGCTACTTCGCAGTGATCGGAGCCGGCGCACTCCTTGATCGTTTGAGCAAACCGGCGCCTGGCCGACTGCGAACGATTCTCGCCACGCTGGCGCGTGAGCGCTGGGTGTGGATCACCCCCGTGGTCGTTGTCCTCGCCCTTTATCTAAGCGTGATCTTTCAGCCGGGCCAAGCCGAAACCGGCCCCGTCATGTACGCCCTTTTCTAGGCCCCATCCCGCAAGTGCGCGCCAAAACTCTCACTGTCCTCCTGAGTGAAGCGAAGGACCTATGTATCTTGTTTGCACTCCGATGCGCGTCGCGCCGTGAAAATTACTTCGGTGATTACCAGCGCAACGGCTCACTGATCGCCCTATGCTAGCATTCAAACAGTTTCTAGGCGGACAGCCGAGGTTGAGTATTTGTGCCGATAACCGAGAGTGACCGAGCCGTGGAGAGTAGCCAGACGTCGACGACGCCCTACAAATCCCTTCTCAAATCTTTTGCTGTCCGCCTTTGTGTCGCCGTGACTTTGGGAGTGCTTCTGCTGGCCGCGCTCGAATTTTATTCCTATCGTCGTTACCTGCCCGCCGATCGCGACGTCATGGAGCCCGCCGTCAAACTCGATCTGGCCGAGAGCGGCAGCCCCGCTGAGCGCGAATATTGGAAGGAATTCGAGCAGGCCAACAAGGTAACTTACCACCAGTATGTGCTCTGGCGCCGCGCTCCTTATACAGGTGAGGTGCTAGCCATCGATCAGGACGGCGTCCGCCGCACCCCGCACACGCAATGCAATAAAGACGAAAAGACCTTCACCATCTGGACGTTTGGCGATTCCGTGATGTGGGGAGCAGGTTCGCCCGACGAAGAAACCATTCCCGCCTTTATCGCGCGCGACTATGAAAAGGCTGGCCGTCCCGTCTGTATCGTCAATTACGCGGAAAAGGGTTGGGCCAATACACAGGAGACGATTGGTCTGATCGAGCAACTCAAACACGCCGCTGATAAGCCCGATATCGTACTTTTTTACGACGGAGGCACCGAGGCCTTCGCCGCCTATCAAAGCGGGCGCGCCGATGTCCACAGCAACTACAATTCCTTCAAGAATTTTCTGGACAACTGGGGCGCATCGCAGAAAGCAGGATTTTCCTACCTCCGTCAGACCAACACTTATCGTTTCCTCGAGAAGATTGCGATTCGAGCGCCCTTTCACAACCAGAAGAACGAAGCACCCAAGCCGACTCGCGATGCCGACACGCTCTCGGCCGCCGTCGTCGAAAATTACTTGCAGAATATCGATATCGTAAATCTGCTCGCCAAGCAGCATGGCTTCCGCGCAATTTTCGCCTGGTATCCGAATATGCCAGTTGGCCATAAAGCGCTGACGCCCTACGAGCAGCAGGTTTTAAACATGGAGTATCAGAAGTTCCCCGGCCTCGGCCAGATGTACCAGGCAACGTACCAAAGAGGCCGCGAAATTAATCGCCCAGATTTTCATTACCTCGGAGATCTTCTTGATGATCAGAAAGATTCGTTATATGTAGGCATCTCGCATTTGAAGCCGGAGGGCAACCAGATTGTCGCCGACCGGCTGTTCGATATTTTGCAACATCCGGCGTCTCATTAATTCGCGACAACAAATGAGTTCGCAACAAATAAAATTCTATTCGAACACGCCGTCATACCAGCGTAGTACTTGCAAACTTTCAGGTGATTGATGTCCGCTCCCCAACAACCCAGAAGCCTGATCGGCGGATTTTTCCGTTCCCTGCTGGCGAACCCCGGAAGCCCGGCGCTCGAACTCGGCGAGCTATCGCTGTCCTACGAACAACTCTGGAATTATGCCGGCCGCATCACGGCTGCGCTCCAGGACACGCTTGCTCCCTCCGAGAAAATAGTTGCCGTGCTCGCGAATCGAAGCGTGGGCGCGTACGGCGGGATTCTGGGCGTCCTCGGCAGCGGGCGCGGCTACGTTCCTCTCAATCCCAAGTTCCCGCCAGAAAGAACGCTGGTCATGCTGAAAGCATCCGGATGCAAGACGCTGTTGGTGGGACGAGAATGCGCCGCCACGCTCGCATCGTTGCTTCCCCGTCTCGACCAACCTCTGACGCTGATTCTCCCCGATCCCGACTGGGAGCCCGAGACCCCCGCTCCACACCGTGTCATCGCCGCGCCCGATCTAAAGAAAATTGCCGTCCCGCGCGACCCCACCATCGACGCAAGCGATACCGCGTACCTCCTCTTCACCTCGGGCAGCACCGGAGTGCCAAAAGGTGTAGCCGTCAGCCAGTCGAACGCCGTCGCCTACATGGAATACGCTGCGAAGCGTTTCGCCATGCACGCCGGCGATCGGTGTTCACAGAATTTCGATCTCACGTTTGATCTCAGCGTACACGATCTATTCACCTGCTGGGACGCAGGCGCGACCCTTTGCCCCTACGCCGAGCAGACGCTCACGCCTGCGACGCTGATTGAAGAGAAAGAGTTGACGTGCTGGTTCTCCGTCCCCTCGGTAGCGATGTTTGCGTCAAAACTCGGACTGCTAGATCCCGGAGCATTTCCGACTTTGCGCTGGAGCCTGTTCTGCGGAGAAGCACTGTCTTCTTCCCTGGCTACAGCATGGCAAGCCGCAGCAAACAATTCCATCCTGGAAAATTTGTACGGCCCCACCGAAGCGACCATAGCCATCACTTATTACCGCTGGAATTCGGAAGCCTCGCCCGCAGAATGCGTGCGCGGCCTGGTTCCCATCGGCTGGCCATTCGACGGGCAACAGGTATGCGCCGTCGATGAAGATCTCGTTCCCGTGCCGATCGGCGAAAGTGGCGAGCTATGTCTCGGCGGCTCGCAAGTCACGCGCGGGTATTTGAACGATCCGGACAAGACAGCGAAGAGTTTTGTCCGCCTGAAGCACACTGGCGATCAGATCTGGTATCGCACCGGCGATCTTGTGGGGCAAGATGACCGCGGATGCCTCTTCTATCTGGGCCGCCGCGATTTTCAGGTCAAAGTAAACGGCTATCGCGTGGAATTGCAGGAGATCGACCTGGTGCTGCGCGAGGCCGCGCACACGGAGTTGGCGGTAGCGATTCCGTGGCCTCTGTCAGATGGTTCCGCGTCCGGCATCGTGGGCGTGCTCTCGGGGGCAGGCTCAGCCAACGACAAACAGATCATCGCCGCTTGCGAAGCCAAACTGCCGCGCTACATGGTGCCGAACCGCATTTACCATTTCCCGCAGATTCCCTTAAACGTAAACGGCAAAATCGATCGCGGCAAAATTACCGAGATGCTGGCGAACTGGAAACAATGAAGCGACGCCACTAGTCGTTGTCGGGAGCCGTGTCCGGTTCAGTGTTGTTGATGAAATGCTCCGCACCGTATCTCGCCGGGATGGTATTGAAGGTCCGAGGCGTGCCCGGCACAAAGAATTCCATCAGATCGTCAGCGTAGCTGTCCGCCCACGTGCCCGGGCCAATCAGACCCAAGCCAAAATTGGTCTCCACGAACCGAAGCATGCTGCCGAAATCGTGGTCGTTGACGCTCACGTACGCCGATGGCGTATAAGCGGAGACGACCAGCAACGGCACGCGGAAGCCGTACACATAACTCTCGCCCCATCCATTCGGCTGCCCAATCAAGTAAGGCGGAACATGGTCGTACCATCCACCCCAATCGTCCCAGGTGATGAGAATTGCCGTGTTCTGCCAGTATCCGCAGTTAGAATTCCCAATCGCGTTCACGATCGACGCGACCCAAGCCGGCCCTCCGCCAGTATTCCCCACCGGGTGATCGGAGTTCTGTCCAGTCGGCGTAACCCACGCAACATTGGCCAGATTGCAGTTCTTGATATCGGTCAGCACCTGAGCCGGTTTCAGGATCACGTTCGCCCACTCGCTGCCCGTGCAGGTCAGCTTTCCCTTCAATTCCTGCGCCTGGCAGATCGAACTGATGGCATTCGGTGAGGTTAGGATGGTTTTGCTATTGGCAGCATAGTACCGCCAAGTCAGGTTCGCCCCGTCCAGCAGATCGATAAGCGTAGCCGTACTAAAGCAGGGGTACATGCTGCTGTAAACGCCTTGAGGATTGATCATCTCCACGATAGTGCCGGGTGCCGATGAGCATCCCGTCGAAACGCCCTTGGGATTTTCGGAGGCGAACAAATCACTGTCATTCGACGGAGCGGACGTTCCCGCGATCAGAAACAAATGCGAGGGAAAGCTCGCGCCCTGATTGGTCTGGAACATCCGATTAGCAAATCCATACTGCTCGGCGAGATCGAAGTATGGCTGAATGATGCCGGTCGAGTTATCCACGTAGCGAAACTGCGGATTCGCCCCCGCGACGCAACCCGGCGACAGCGTAACCGCTACCTTGTCAGAGCCATTCATGCCGCCTTTGTTATAGGCCTTCTGAAACGACAGGTGGCTGTGGCCGAGGTCGTAGCAATCCGCCAGCGCCACCGAAGTAAAAGGCACCGTCACGCCTTTGGAGTTCACGCCATAGGTTTGAATATCGACGCCGGGCTCGAAGGTCGGATTGCTCCCGAACATATTGTCGGGAGTCCGGTTTTCCTGGTCGATGATGACGATGTGGTCGAATTGCACTTGCGCATTTGCCGTTGCCAGAGCCAGCACAAGGTTGAAAGTCACAGCAATCAATAAATTCCGCGACAGATGTCTCATGGCCCTATCGATTTGTCATCCTCTCCAAGAACTGAATATCTCAAGACCGACTATCTAACATCGACTATCGAAGACTGACCTCGAGTGCAATCTGACCTAAGCGAACTCAGGCCTTGACCGGCTTGCCAAACCTCTCCGCCGTGGCGAACATCAGCCGCACCGTGTCCATGTCTTTTGCTTGCACCTTGCTGGCGGGAACCTTGCGGCCAGCGATCCTCTGTAATTCCAAAAATATCTCGATCAGCGCGAAAGAATCCACCAACCCGGAAGAAACCAGCGGCGTATCCTCGTTGATTTCGCTCTTACCCTTGATCACCTTCTCCGTGATATAGCCGATCAACTCCTTCATCATCTCGCTCGCGCCCGCGGCTTGCTCAACTGCCATGATTGATTATCCCCAGGGTTCGTTCGCTCTCGACTCCATCTTCTCTCATCTCAGATTCCGGCGATTGCCTTATTGCTGCTTGGGATGGGCGGCGAAGAACTGCCAGCGCACGGTGTTGTACTGCTGCTGCCAGGAGTGCGCAATATTCGGCTCCCAAATGAATTGCACCTCGGTGTTATTCGCGCAACTCGAGGCAATGTTACCCGTCAGGCCCGGCAGACCAGGAGTGGGCGCATCGTTCGCGTTGTTGGGCGCATTATTCGAGCACAGAGTCTGCGTGGTTTGAAATTGCGTGCACGCATTGGTGTTCGGCCCCGTCCAGTCGTTGAAAGTGTCATCGACCGAACCCATGGTGAAAATCACGCCAGAATAATTCGTCGTGCCATAATTGCAAGGCGGTAATTCATCATCGAGCGTGCCATGCCATTCCTGAACCGAAATCGGCGGGAACGGGCTCGGAGCCGTCGGCAACGGTAGAGGCGGAGCGACCACGCCCTGCTCAGCGACGAGTTGACCGGAGGCGGGAATAATCGCAGCCACCAGATTAGAGAGCTCGACGCCAACCCGCTCCGTCATTTCCGCACCCGAAGAAAAACCCGCAACATACACCATGTTGGGATTCACGTTGTACTGGGCCGTCAGCGTCGTGATCAGTTGTCCCAGGTAGCCGGAATCGTCTGGGCACTCTCCGTCGGCTGAACCACACCCCTCCGCGTAGGCAAACGCTCCGCCCTTCGCTCCGTACGGAGAGCACAACGCTGTTCCGTCCATGCAATAAGCATTCCAGTTCCACTGGTGCGACTTCGGATCGTAGGTTGAGGCAGGCTTCACCAGAATAAAACCGTACTGGTCGGCCACCGGTTGCCATCCCCAGTTCAGACTGATCACCGCTTGCGAGTCCTCGGTGGCAGTGGTTCTCGTCCCATGGAGCATCAGCACCATAGCCGGATTCGCCGGCAGATTCGCCGGCAGATACACCTCGTAATAGCGCGTGACACCATCCCACGTCATCGTGGAATCAATAAATGTTCCGCCACCCACTGTCTGGATCACCGGCGCTGAAGCGCTGCTGGTAAATGACGTGCTGCCGTTAAAGGTAGCCGTAATCGTGTCGGTGCCGACGGGTAAATTTGCTTTCGTGTAGGTAGCCACGCCGCTCGCAAGCGCAACTGTCGCTTGCTTGATGCTTCCGCTGAAAAACGCGACCATGCCCGTGACCGTACCGCTGTACTCCGGCACCACGGTCGCCGTAAACGTCACCGTTTGCCCGGAATTCGACGGATTTGGCGAGGATGTCAAAGTAGTTGCCGTCGAGGCTTTGTCAACCACCTGGCTCACCACGTTCGACGTGCTGCTGGCGTAGGTGGAATCGCCGCCATACGTCGCCTTGATCGTCAAGGTGCCGGCCGCCAGTGTCGAGGTGCTGAAATTGGCCGAACCACCGCTCAGACTTCCCGTTCCCAAGGTTGTCGATCCTTTAAGGAACGTCACCGTCTCGCCATCCGGCGGAGTCGGGGTAACGACTGCCGTGAACGTCACCGATTGCCCATAGGTTGACGGATTCAGCGCAGAAGAGAGCGCAGTTTGCGTCGCCGTTCCTTTCGCCGGACTCAAGGTTGAGGCTGTCCCCAACAAAACAGCCAGAAGGATCCTAACGATTTTCATGCAGATTTCACCCTCGCACTATCTCGCCTAAAATCGGGGGAATTTGTATTGGTTGGGGAATCCAGTTGCTTCATTTAAGAATAACCTGCTCCGGGCGAATGTCAAGACCACTGCCACCTTTTGTCGCTAGGATCAACCTCAAGCATTAGCGACAAGCTGCCGCAAACACGGTGGTTACTACAATCCCCATCTACACCGTCTCGCTCTAGTAGTCGCAGCTCCCCGGGAAACCACAGATCCTCACCGACGACAAATCTTCGATCACCTCGATCGCCCACGAATTCGACGCCGTGTTCAGCACGTCTACCAGCATTCTCCCCCGCACCGAATCCACTGCCAGGCTGGTCGGCTGACTGTTGGACCCGAGGATGATGGTCGAGATCAGCTTTCCCGTCTCGCTGTATATGTCAATCGAATTCCCCGCCGGATTGAGCAGATACACATGCGCCATGGCGTTGTTTACGCCGATGGCCGCGGGAGTGTACGTCAAGGTGACTGTTTTAGATATTGCTTCGGTATGCCCCGCAATGATCTGCAGATTGTTGCCCGAGGTCGCGAACAGCTTGTTCGTATTTGAATCGATGGCCAACACCGTGCCAAACTTTGTGTCCGACACCGCAAAGCTTGTGGGGTTGATCTCTTTCGATACTCCACCCGAAGTCACGTAGAGTTTGCCGGTGTTCGGGCTCACTACCGGAGGTTCGGTAATCGTGCCGCTCGGAACGATCGGTCCTTTAATCAGCGCCAGCTTATTCGCATCAAACGCCCAGACCGGATCGTTTCCTGAACCGCACCGCGATGCCACCCACATGCGGCGCTTCGAGCAATCAAAGGTGACGGCCGCCGGGCAGGAGCCAACCGACAGGGTAGAAATCGGAGTGTTGCTGTCGCCGGAATACACCGTAACATTTCCGCCGCTTAAACTCCCGGTCCAGAAATTGTCGTTCTTCATATCGGAGCTAACGCCCGCCGATGGGCTAACGGTTGTCACAATCGTGAAATTAGCGCCGTCAATAATTGTAAGGCTATCGGCGTTCAGACCACCTCCGGCATAAATCACATTGAGGACCGGGTCGACCGCAACCTGTCCGGCTGAGGCAGCCGGGATTGGAACCGTGGCGAGAACGTTCTGCGAAGCGGCTGGCCCAGCCATTGCCCAGACCAGGATCGCTGTGGAAACGATGCCTTGCAGGCTGGTACGAATTGCATTCATAGTGACTCTCCTGAATCGTTTCGAACCGCTGATTTCAACAAATCGCTGCAGCTGCTAACCCTCTCCTCAAGGTGGGATTTCAGGGGAGATTTCCAAACACCGTGGCTAGTCCTGAACGATCCGCCAGCCGCGCGGTTTAGAATAGCGTCCCGAAATGAAGCCAGTATGAATCCTGCGGAGTCGTGCAACACTTGGGCACTCCGCCAGTGGTAAGGATGCATTTGGCTTACCACCATCCCGGCAGAGCAACAGAATCTCCGAGGCCCGACAAGTCACTGAGACCAGCCTCGATGGGCGGCCGCCGGGAGGAAGAAATCGATCGTTTCTGTCCGTCTAAGATCGCTCCGGAAGTGCAAGGGATTGCAACAATCATGAAGAAAGTGGCGAAAAACTGCGACCGCGCAGGTCAACCAATCCCCGGACCGATTGCATCCAACCGAAGGCGTTTGTGTACACATTTCAAGGTGGGACCGATTAAGGTGGGACCGAGCTGCCAATTCTGATTCGGTCAGCGCATGGCTGGTAGGTTGCTCTTTCCACAGCTATCGTGGGAGGTCGAAGATTTCGAATCAGAGTAAACTACTTTCCTGCGAGAGAAATGAAAAGGACGAAGTCTATGACTCGGCTGAAACTCTGGCTGCTGTTGGCGGTCGTAGTTTGCCTGGCGGGATCCGTGATCGGATGCGGAGGGGCTGGAGCGGGTAGCCCTGGCACTCCGGATTTCGCACTTTCCGCTTCACCGAGCAGCGTCACCGTCAAGCAAGGCGGTTCCGGCGTCAGCAGCACCATCACTGTGAGTCCAGCGGACGGCTTCAGCGGAAGCGTCTCACTTTCTGCGTCGGGCGTGCCCAGTGGCGTGACTGCATCCTTCAACCCAGGTTCCACCTCCAGCACAAGCACGCTGACCCTCACCGCCGCCGGAAGCGCGCCGACAGGCGCAGCCACGATAACCGTTACCGGCGTATCGGGTAGTCTGACGCATCAGACCACCATCAGTCTCTCGGTTGGGCAGATCAGTCACGTAGTGATCATCGTCCAGGAGAACCGCACTCCCGATAACCTGTTTCAAGGATTGTGTACTTTCGCTGGAAGCCCCGGCTGTGACCCCACCGGGAGCAATCAGTCTCAGTACAACATTGCTAGCAAGGGCAAAACCTCCACTGGGCAGACTGTCCAACTTACGCCGGTCCCGCTCGTAACCAACTACGATCTTGGGCACAGCCACGCTGCCTTCCTCGACATCTGCAATTACAATTCCTCGACCGGCCAGTGCACCATGGATGGCGCGGACAAAGACGTCTGCGACCCCGCTGCGAATTGCCCCAACTTGCCCGAGTTCCAATACGTGCAGCCATCCGACGTCCAGCCCTATTTGACCATGGCCACGACATACGCCTTTGGGGACCAGATGTTCCAGACCAACCAGGGGGACAGTTTCCCGGCGCATCAGTACATCCTTTCCGGCACCTCGCGGGTTTGCGTGCCGGAAGGGGTTTGCCCACAGGGGATAACAACCAGCATCACGATCGCCGACAATCCGGGCAACGACAACGACCAGGCGGGATGCCTTGCCCCTCCCGGTGCAACCATCAACGCCGTCGACCTTGGCCAGCCTTTTCCCCAGTCACCTTTTTCGATCACCCAACTGTGCCTGGAACATCCAACTCTGACTGACCTGCTAGAGAACGCGACGCCACCCATCAGTTGGAAGTACTACACACCCACTGCCGGCTCCATCTGGACCGCGCCCGATGCCATCCAACACATCTGCGTGCCTGAGCCTCCATACCCGTCCGCTTCGAGCCAGTGCACCGGGTCGGACTGGACCAACCATGTTGTGCTCGAACAATCGGGTGCGGTGATCCTTACTGACATCTCATCGGGGAACCTTGCTGCCGTGAGCTGGGTTATTCCGACGGGCGCCAACTCAGACCACGCGGATAATCCCCAGGACAATGGGCCATCGTGGGTATCTTCTATCGTGAATGCGATCGGTGAGAGCCAGTATTGGGCGAACACCGCGATCATCGTCACCTGGGACGACTGGGGCGGCTGGTACGATCACGTGCCGCCGACGATCCTCAACTCTTATGAATACGGCCTGCGCGTGCCCATCATAATCATTTCGCCCTACGCGAAGGCCAAGTACATCTCGCATCAGGTCAATGATTTTGGCAGCATCCTTAAGTTCATCGAAAATACCTTTGCACTAACGCAGCCAATTGACTTCGCTAACTCGATACCGTTTGCGGATCAGTATGCCTTAGGCGATCTGTCCGATTTCTTCAACTTCAGCCAGACCCCATTACCATTCACCGAGATTCCAGCCGCACTCAAGGCCGACCATTTCCTGAATGACAAATCGCCGCCGACTCCTCCAGATACTGATTAATCCTAAGATTTGTATCGCGCCATGCCTTGAGGCATACCGCAAGAGGTACGGCCGGGAGCGCGCCTCTAGGAGCTGTGTTGGGGGGGCCGCAGACCGTTAGCGGCATGACGGACTGGTCCGCTACACGTCCTGCTGGTAGATCTCTTCCGGAGGCGAAACCACCAGCGTTTGCGCCTGGATCGAATGCCCTCGCAGCGACGAATCCTCAATGCGCAGCGCACGATTCGACATCACCACCCAGAGCAGTCCGAGCCCATACACCGCCGCCCCAATCACAAGCTGGACCGCCAGCTGCCGGTAATTGTGCGGCACGAACCAGCGCTGCATGAGCAAGAGCACAGCCGCCAGCGGCAGCGACAGCAGGAAGGGCAAGCTGTAAGATTCGCGAATAAATGTCCGCAGACGAATATCGAGCTTCTTGCAGAGATGTTGCGGCATGAAAAACAGCATGCTGCAAGTCAGCGGAATCGCCGTGCCCCACGCGTCCCCGACAATTCCATAAAAGCGGACAAGAACGATGCTGAGGACCAGGTTGGCGATACCCTCGCCGAGCGTGACGAACGCCCAAGTACGATGCTTGCTGATGCCAAACAACACCCGCCCGCTAGCCGCCTGCGCCCACATCAGTGTCGCGGGAATAATCAGAATCACGAGGACCGAGTAACTGGTCGCCACATACCGCTTCCCGACCCACACCTCGATCACCGACTTACCCAGGATCAGCAGCGTCACCGTAATCGGAAAAGCGGTAAAAGCGCAGACCCGGTTGCCCGCGAGGAACACCTTGCGCAACCGATTCATGTTCCCGGTGGCCTCGGACTGGCTGGCCAGCGGCAGAAAATTCTGCGCCAGCGCCATCACCATTTGTTGTGCGTAACTCACAATGCGCGCGCCAATACTGAAATAAGTTACGGCAGCGGCTGAGATCATCGTACCGATCACGAGGTTGTCCGTTTTAAATTTGAGCTGCGTCGCAATCATGATGATCAGGGTGACGCCACTGTAATTGGCCATGGTGCGAAACGTGGCGCGATCCACGTACTTGAAGCCAAAAGGAACGGGCAGGATGCGGTAGGCGATGATCCCTCGGATCACGTACAGCAGAATTGGAAGAAGGACGGTAATCGCGGCGATCGTGAGCAATCCCCGCCCATGGCGCACTGCCAAAACGATCAGAACCAGGCGCGCGACGTCTCCAGCGATGTTGGCCCAGTTGTTGACGTAGAACCGCTGCAAGCCATCCAGGTATCCGCCCACCACGCCCAGTGGAAAACCGATCCCAACCGAAGCGCCCACCATCAGCAGCAACCAGCGCGCGGTCGCATGAAATTCGGGCGGGATCTTGAAAATATGGTCCACGTAAAACGAGAGGAAAACCGTGACCAGAAGGCTAAGCACCCCTATGCAACTGTAGGTGAAGAGACTGGTATTGATCAGCTTGGCGAGGTCTTCGACATCATCGGTCGCCGTGAACTTGGAGACGTAGCGGACGACAGAGGAACGGATTCCCAGGTCGAACAGGCCGTAATACCCCGTGATCGAAAAAATCAGGACCCAAATGCCGAACGCGGTATCGCCCAGCCAGTGCAGGAGGAACGGAGATAAAAACAGGCCGACCAGAACATCGAATCCCAGCGAGAACCAACTGGATCCCACGTTCGTGACAAGTTGTCGCTTGTTTATCTTAGTCATTCACCGGCAGCTCTTCTTATTCGGGTAGGATTCGACTTCGATGCTGATTTGCTTAGCCGATTTACTCAGCTGATTTGCTGGAGCTGCTGCCTACTAAAGCGGCTGCCCAGCCTTCACCCACGCCGGCATCACCGTGTTGTCCAGATGTCGACTCTGCAGCTCGTAGCCAAGAAAATTCAGCAGCGGAGCCCAAGCCATTTCAATCTCCTCCGCCGACTGCGGAGGCAGAGTCTCTTTCCATCCCCCAGACTTGGCCGCGCGCACAAACGGTATTTCCTGGCGCGTATTCTTCGTCCCCGTCCACTGATCCGCCTGCTGCTTTTCAAGCTTGCGCATGCGATCCGCCGAACTGCGCTCGACCGCCGCCTGTAGCCGTTCCGTATCCGATTGAATACCAAGAAACTCGGCGATTTTTCTCGTCTCGCCGATGGAATCCGCAAGCAAATCTTCGTACCGAACCAGAAGAAACGCCGGATTGCCCTGGCGGGCCGCGATCCAGCTCGCCGCGTGCTCCCACCACGAGCCATACGACGATGTTTCGCCCGCAATAAAACGCTTCACAAATTGTTCGAGCGTAACGTCAGCTTCGATGTAGCGTTTCTTCAAATCGAAGTGATATTCGGAGACAGCAACATCCCGCGGATCGCGCACCAGGTAGATTACTTTCCGAAAACGCACATCAAACGGCTCGTGGCTCTTCATCACCCGCGGCCGAGGCAGCGAACGCAGAAACCGCTTCGACAAAACTCCCGGAGCCGGAAGCAACCGATTGATATTCGCAAAACCAACCGTCTCCTTCGGATACATCAAATTCGCCAGCAAAAACCGAACCCACGTATTCCCCGACTTCGGATACGACACAAGAAAAGTGTCGTCGGGAAAAACAGTAAAATGCCGCCCCGCCCGGTCCAGCCCGAGCACGTACTGCACAGCGTATTTGAACTGGCCAAGCATTATTGAATTGGTAATCTGTGATTTGTAATTGGTAATCTGAAGCCCATCGGTGCGTTTTCAAATTAGCAATTACAAATTAGCAATTACAAATGTCGTCCGCTGAGAATTCCCTGAGCCTCATAATCTCGCGCCTCCTTAGGCGCTTGCGTGCTCAATTCATATCTCAACCGTTGCATCAGCGGACCCCAGGCAGCCTCGATTCTCGCGACCATCGGCGCCGGCAATTCCGAGCGCCATCCGCCCGAACCGGCCGCGCGGACAAACGACAAATCTTTTCGCGATCCCTTCACCAAGTCATTCTTGTCCGTCTGCTTTTTTTCCATCTGCCGCATGCGATCAGCCGAACTCCGCTCCACCGCCAGCGCAATTTGCTCCGGCGCAGCCGTGAGTTGCAGAAAAGTCGCGACCTTGGTCAACTCGCGCGCCGTATCCGCAACCAGATCCTCGTAGCGCAGCAGCAAAAACCGTGGACTCGCCTCGCTGGTATACAGCCAGGTCGCCACGTTTTGTCCCCATGAACCGTGCGGACAGGTTTCACCCGCAAGGAAGCGCGTGACAAACTGCTCCAGCGGAGACTCGTCATCGAGCTTCCTGATCTTGCGATGATAGTGATACTGCGAAAGCACAACGTCGCGCGGATCGCGCACAATGTAAATGACCCGCGGATAGCGCGGATCGAAACACTCGTGGCTCTTGATGATGCGCGGCCGAGGCAACCGGTCGAAATCCCTTTTCGCTGTGCCCGTAGGATCAGGAATCAGCCGGTTGATATTCGCCCAGGTCGCAGGCTCATTCGGAAATCTCAAATTGGCCAGCAGAAACCGCGTCCACGTATTCCCCGACTTCGGAAACGAAACCAGAAAAATGTCATCCGGAAGAATCAGCAAGCTGCGCCCCGGGCGATGCAGCCCGAGTCCGCGTTGTATTCCGGCGATAAGATGCTTGATCATTTTTCCGGTACCCGCGCGCTTACTCGCAATTGGCAATCGGTAGTCGGAACACTTGACTCCGACCCTCAAATTACCAATTGCAAATTACCGATCACAAATTCTCTATCCCTGCGTGCTCCATCCCGGCATCGACCAGGTTCGACGCAGCAAATTCGTAGCCCATCTCGCGCATCAGCCCGCCCCAAGCCGATTCAATCTCCGCCACGCTCGATTCCGACAACTCCGCCTTCCAGCCGCCCGCCTTGGCCGAGCGCACAAACGGCTTATCCTGACGCGTCTCCCGCGTCGATGACCACAGGTGCGCCTGCTTCTTTTCCAGTTCGCGCATACGATCAGCCGAACTCTGCTCGATCGCTGACGCGAGCCTTGGCGGAGCCGCTGAAATCCCGAGAAAGCCCGCAATCCGCGCCATCTCTTCCATAGCCTGCGACTGCAGCGCCTCATACTTCACCAGCAGAAATCGCGGATCGCCCCGCCGCGCATAAAACCAGGTCGCCGCATTTTCGAACCATGTTCCATAAGGATGGTTCAGTTCGCCGCGCACAAAGCGCGAAACGAACTCCTGCTTCGGGTAATCCTCGGCGATCGCGCGCCGCTTGATATCAAAATAATATTCCGAGAGCACGACGTCGCGCGGATCGCGCACGATATAGATCACCTTCTGGTAACGCGGATCGAAATATTGATGGCTCTTCAGAATGCGCGGCCGCCGAGCTCGCTCCAGATCGCGCTTCGACATCGCCTCCGGATCGGGCAGCAGCTCGTTGATATTGGAAAAATCAGGATTCTTTTCGGGATAAACCAGATTCGCGATCAGGAATCGCGTCCACGTATTGCCCGACTTCGGGTAGGAAACAAGAAAAATATCGTCCGGAAAAACGCGCACATTGCGGCCGGGAGAGTGCAAGCCGAGAAAATATTTTCCTCCTGCGATCAAACGCTTGATCATCCGAATGCCCACACCCGACTAAAAATGACGACGATGGCTCGGTCACGCTTCACGCCGACGCTCCGTGCCGCATTCTCTTCCAAAACGACAGCAACTTCCCCGTCGCGCTCGGAGCAATCCGCAACCCCAACACGGCGAGACTCAACGTCGATTTGTGCAGATACCCATTCGCCTCGGCGATCAACTCGCGCGCCTTGTCAAACTGATGTTCTCCCAGTTTGCACTTTCCTTCTTCGAGCAGATACCGAGCTCGAATTTCGGCCGCCCGCTTGTCCACCACCGCGCGATCAGTGTCCTGCATAGGCAGCGTCCGTTTAAACTTCTCCAGAATACTCCAATAAGCCTCCGCCATTTTCGCTCTCGACTGGCTCAGTGAACCCGGTCTGCCAATAAACAGCCGGGCCTGAACTGCCCGACTGTAGCCGATCTTCGCCCCGCTAAATGCTGTCCGCACCCACAAATCGTAGTCGTCACAGCGCGCAAGTTTTTCATCGAACAATCCGACATCGATCAGCCTTTGTCTGCGCGCCACCACCGTCGAAATCGGAATCTGGCATCGCTCCACAATCAACGCATCGAAAGTCGCGCGCCCGCTCGACGGGCACCTCTCCATAAATTCCTGTTCACGCGCCGGATCACCAATCAGCAAAGCATTCGCATAAACCAAATCCAGCGCCGGATCGTCCGTCACCAATTGCATCTGCCCCGCGAGGTGACCCGGCAGCCAGGTATCGTCGCTGTCAAGAAACGCGACCCACTCGCCGCGCGCCTGCCGAATCGCATTATTCCGCGCTCCCGCCGCCCGCTTGTTCTCCTGCTCGATGTACACAATCCGGTCCAAATACGGCTGCAGCACCTTCTCCAGTTGGGGCGTATCCGGCGAGCCATCGTTGACCACGATCGCCTCGAAATCGGTAAAGGTTTGCGCAAAAACCGAATCCAGGCACGCCGCAATCAGATCCGCCGTTTTATAGCTGGGGATAATGATGCTGATCTTCGGCGCCGCGTTGGTTTCGATGGCTGGCATGACTTGCACTTATGACTTATCTTACGAGCCTTGTGTTTAGGAACTGTGAAATACCATTTCCTTTTCACCGGCAACAATATTGTTCGCCGCTTCCACTCCCATCAACACGGAGTGGTCCATGTTTCCAATCTCATACCGCCAGGCGCCAAAGCGCCCGCGAGAATAAATCCCCTTCTCGAGCAATGCTGGCTGCAGAATGCCGAGCGCGCGATCCCGCCCCAGCGTCGGTATGGGGTAGGAATACGCAATCGTACGATGATAACGGGAGACCACACGCTGGCGGTCCGTCTCCTCCAGCATCTTGGCGCGAATGAGCCCGTCAATCACCTGATCGAGCACCCGCTCCGGATCGGGCGTCTCGCCAACGCGAAACGACATTTCGCACATCAGCGAACTGTATTTCTCGGTGTCTCCGTCGGGAACATTGTTGGGCGAGTAATGAGAGAAATAGGTGGCGCGATAGCAAGGCATGGCCGAGTCGGTGAAATAAATCCAGCAGCGCCCGGTCTCGATCTTTTTCTTCAGCCCAAGCCCCAGCACCAGGAGATTATTGTGCTCCAGGCCAGCCGCCGCTTCCCGCAACTTCTCATCGACCGGACGAATCATGTGCGCCAGCAAGTCAAGCGGAGCAGTCGAGATTAAAACGTCGTAGTGATCGCCGGTCCCATCCTCAAAGGAAACGCGCTGCCGCGCAACATCGACCTCGGCCAGCTTTTTGCCGGAGTGAATTTTCGCCGGAAATTGCTCCGCCATGCGCCGATAGATCTGCCCCGTTCCCCCATGCAGCGGAAACTTAAACTTGCTGTTCGGCCCCCACCCCACATCGTCGCGCTCATACAGCACATTTTCCAGCAGACGTTTGAAATCGACTACCGCCACGCGATCCGCGATCCACGACTTCGACATCTGCTCGAGCGGAGTCGTCCAGACTTTTGAGTTATAGGGAAACATGAACGCTTCCGCGATGCCCTCGCCAAAAGTCCCGAGCGTCCAATCGCGGAAATTCTTGGCGTCCCGTCCGCCGCCATTGGCGGCAGCCTTCGCCGCCCCCAACAGGCACTTCACCTGATCTTCTTTCGCCAGGTACCGCAGATTGCTCTGAAAAGGATACGGCACCCACGAATCGTCGCCCTGCACAATCCAACTCTCGCGAATCCGCTCGTGAACCTCTTTGCCCAGCATCTTGTCGATCAAATTGTCGAAGTAGGGATAATGCGAAAAAATAACGTGCCCGCCCTCATCCCAAACGAATCCATGAGCGTCGATGTGGGAGGTTGAATGCCCGCCCACCTCATCCGATTTTTCATACAGAACCCAGTTGTCGTAGCCCAGCTCGTTCAGACGGTAGGCCGCGCCGAGTCCGGTCGGTCCCGCTCCGATGATGACAATTTTCTTGCTCGCCATAATTTTGGTTGTGGGATGGCTATCTTCTGTCTTTATTTCTCGACCCGGCGAACCAGCGGGATTCGCTGAACCGAACGAGGTAGCCTCGACTCCATGGGGACCAGCTCTTCAAAATTGGACATTCCGCGTGCTAAATTCGACAGAATCGCCACAGAATCGCTGGAGGAGCACCTAAATTGTAGCACAGCGATTTTGCAGCTTTTTCGTGCCCGATGGGCAGCTTGGTTCCCGAAGTAACAGCGTCTAGGGCTTCCGCCTTCCCCCGCGAATCCCCGCGTCCCCGGTGGTTAATGATTTTGGCGCCGACTGGTTACCCGGCGGCCGCCGCCCTCTCGAGCGCTACAATCATTCCTGCCATGGACAACAAAGCCATCGCCGGAATTCTCTACGAAACCGCCGACCTCCTCGAAATCGACGGCCAGGATTCCTTTCGCATCCGCTCCTACCGCAACGCCGCCGAAGCCATCGAAGCCATGCCGCAGCAGGTCGCCAGCCTCATCGGCGAGCCAAAGAAGTTGCTAGCTGTCCCCGGCATCGGCAAGGGAATGCTGGCCAATTTGCAGCATCTCTTTGAGGTAGGAACAGTCGAAGTCCATGCCGAACTGCTAAAGAAATATCGCCCTTCGATGCTCGAACTTCTCAAGATCCAAGGCTTGGGGCCAAAGACCATCGCCCTTATCTGGAGCGCCTACCAAATCTGCGATCTTGACGGAGTCGAGGCCCTGGCCCGCGAGGGAAAAATCCGCACTCTGCCCCGCATGGGCGAAAAGCACGAGCAAAAGCTGCTCAAGGCAATCGAAGACTATCGCCGCATCGGCGGCCGCTTCCTACTCGACACCGCCGAACAGCTGGCCGAGAAACTCGTCGCCCATCTGCTCGCCGCTCCCGGAGTCGAAAAAGTCACTCCCGCCGGCTCCCTCCGCCGCGGACGCGAAACCGTTGGCGACCTCGACATTCTCGTCACCGGCAAAGCCTGCGCCGACCCAGGGGCACGCCAGAAGATGGCCGACCACCTGCTCCGCTTTCCCGGCCTCATGGAAGTCATCGGCCAGGGCGAAAACAAAATCAGCTTCCGCCAGCGCAACGGCATTCAAGTCGATGTGCGCCTCTTGCCGCCGGAGTCCTTCGGCGCCGCCATGCAGTATTTCACCGGCTCGAAAGCCCACAACGTCGCGCTCCGCCAACGCGCTCTAAAAATGGGCTACACCCTCAACGAATACAGCCTTGCCGACCTCGAAACCGAGAAGCCGATCGCGGGCAAGAGCGAAGAGGAAATCTACGCCAAGCTCAAGCTCGACTTCATCCCTCCCGAACTGCGCGAAAACCTCGGCGAAATCGACGCGGCTGACAAGCACGCCTTGCCCGCGCTCATCGATCTTGCCGACATTCGCGGCGACGTCCACATGCACACCGTCGAGACCGACGGCCGCAACACCATCGAAGAAATGGCCGAGGCCGCCCAGGCGCGCGGCTACCAATACATGGCCATCACCGACCACTCCCAAAATTTGGCTTTCGCCAACGGCCTAACCGACGAGCGCGCCCTCGCTCACATCGAACGAATCAGAGCAGCCGAAAAAAGCATCCACGAAAGGAGCGAGAAACCGATCCGCATCTTCGCCGGCATCGAAGTCGACATTCTCGCCGACGGCTCTCTCGACCTCTCCGACTCCGTGCTCGAGCAACTGGATATCGTTATCGCCAGCGTCCACTCCCATTTCAATCAGGATCGCGACACCATGACCGAACGCCTGCTGCGCGCCGTCGCCAATCCCCGCACGTCCCTCATCGGCCATCCCACCGGACGCCTGCTGCTACGCCGCGATGCCTACGCCGTCGATCTCGATGCCGTCCTCAAGGCCGCGGCCAAACACAAGGTCGCGATGGAGCTGAACGCCTATCCCGACCGCCTCGACCTGAGCGACGTTCATCTCCGTCTGGCCCGGCAACACGGAGTCAAGATCGTCATCAACACCGACTCTCACCACACATCGCACCTCGAGAAGATCCATTACGGCGTGACCCAGGCGAGGCGCGCGTGGCTCACCAAAGAAGATGTCCTGAATACGCTGCCGCCACAGAAATTTGCCCAAGCCATGAAGCACGGCTGGTAGCCAATCCTCTTTAAAATTCAAAGTATCCTTGGTTACGAAAGTGGGGAGGGACGCTCCCGCACCCCCTTTGCTCGAACCAAATAAAGGCTAAAATCCAGTACTTTAGGACGGCTCCAACCATGACAAGAGAGCTTTTGCCCAAAAGGTCGTAGCGGGAGATCGGCGTGAGTTGCAAAGTTCCTTCCCCAGACGGATGGAATATTGCATTGTTTTTCACTTCCGGCGCCCTCGCTCGAACCAAGACCACCAGTCACTTCGATCACATCCGCTTTTCAATGGCTTACGAACCGAAGAGAATGGCTATACGGAAGCCCAATTGCTCGTCTATCATGTTACTCGGGATTCGTCGGAACTAATTTTACAAATTCAAATGAACCTGCCTGTCGGACCGTCCCCCTCGCCACCAGCGGGTCCAAGGTAAAAATCAAGAAAGGTATACAGGGATGAGCCGCAACGACATCAGCGATAAGCAGAATCTTGAAGTGAACATCGGGAGGATTAAGGACTTGACCGCTTCGACCAGCCATCTGATTGCCCCGCACGGGGGAGAACTCGTTCAACTGCAAGTCACGTCCGACCACGCCCTCGAACTGAAGGCTCAATCCCGCGAATGGCCCTCATGGGATCTCACCGCGCGCCAGCTTTGCGACCTCGAACTTCTGCTGAGCGGTGGCTTCTCGCCTCTGCGTGGGTTCATGAACCGCGCCGATTACGATGGCGTCTGTCACAACATGCGCCTGGCCAACGGCACTCTATGGCCCATGCCGATCACTCTCGACGTTAGCGAGGACTTCGCGAAGAAACTGACCCCTGGCAGCAGCAAGATCGCCCTGCGCGATGCAGAAGGAGTGATGCTCGCCGTGCTCCACGTCGAAGACGTGTGGCAGGCCGACCGCAAAGCCGAAGCCCAAGCCGTTTTCGGCTCCGTCAGCAGCGCTCATCCCGGCTCCGACTACGCCATTAACAAATCGCATCCCTGGTACGTCGGCGGCAAGATCGAAGGACTGCAGTCGCCCTCGCACTATGATTTCCGCTCGTTACGCCTGACGCCAGCCGAACTGCGCGCCGAATTCACCCGCCTCGGCTGGACGCGCATCGTCGCTTTCCAGACGCGCAATCCTATGCATCGCGCCCACGTGGAACTCACCATGCGCGCCGCCAAGCAGGTCGAAGCCAATCTGCTCATCCACCCGTCGGTCGGCATGACCAAGCCGGGCGACGTCGACTACTTCGTCCGCACACGCTGCTACCAGCTATTACTCGCGAAATATCCGCACGGCACTGTGAAGCTCTCCATGCTTCCTCTCGCCATGCGCATGGGCGGACCGCGCGAAGCCATCTGGCACGGCCTGATTCGCAAGAATCACGGCTGCACTCACTTCATCGTCGGCCGCGATCATGCGGGTCCGGGAAAAGATACCGACGGCAAGAATTTCTACGGTCCCTACGATGCCCAGGAACTCTTCAAGAAACACGAGAGCGAAATGGGCGTCAAAATGGTTCCCTTCCAGATGATGGTCTATCTCCAGAATGAAGATCGCTATGTCCCGGCCGATGAAGTTCCGCAGGGCGCAAAGGTGCTCGACATTTCCGGCACCGAACTGCGCCAGCGCCTCAACGAGGGCCGTGACATTCCTGCCTGGTTCACCTATCCGGAAGTTGTGCAGGAACTCCGCCTCAGCTATCCGCCGCGTCACAAGCAGGGCGTGACCATCTTCTTCACCGGCCTTTCGGGTTCGGGCAAGTCGACCATCGCCAACGCGCTGATCACGAAGTTCCTCGAAACGGGCGGCCGTCCGGTGACCCTGCTCGATGGCGACCTAGTGCGCAAAAACCTGTCGTCCGAACTCGGCTTCTCCAAGGAGCATCGCGACATCAACATCCGCCGCATCGGCTATGTCGCCTCCGAGATCACGAAGAACGGGGGTATCGCCATCTGCGCTCCGATCGCGCCTTACGAAGCCACGCGCAAAGCGGTTCGGCAACTGATTGAACCGTTTGGCGGCTTCATCCTGGTGCACGTCGCCACTTCGATCGATGTCTGCGAACAACGCGACCGCAAAGGCCTGTACGCCAAGGCCCGCGCCGGTCTCGTCAAGGAATTCACCGGCATCTCCGACCCCTACGAAGTGCCCGGCGACGCGGAAGTGGTCATCAACACCGCTGAACTGAGCCCCGAGGAAGCGGCGCAGACCATTATTCTGCACCTCGAGCGCGAAGGTTTCATCGGCGCCAACGGCAATAGCTAACCGCAGTTTGCGGCTCTCAGTTCCCGATTCTCAGCGCTTACCCTTCGCTGAGAACGGGGACAGAGAGAGCCAGAAGTTCGCGAATGAGGACGTTGATGTCGATAATGTCGATTATTACCATGGACTTCGTGCGATAATGCTTGCTTTTCTCAGTTCTTTAACCTGCTTCTGTTTTACTCAGAACTAACAACTGAGAACTGAGAACCGGCAACTTAGAACTGACAGAAAAACGGCATGGAAATCTTGCTGCTAAAAGTGCTGATCGGCTTCTCCGTGGGGACGCTGATCGGGTTGACCGGAGTGGGCGGCGGAGTATTGCTGCTGCCCCTGCTGATCTTCGGCCTGCACGTGCCCCCGATCATGGCCGTCGGCAGCGACGCACTTTGCAACTTCTTCACCAAGATTCCTGCCAGCTTCCTGCACTTTCGCAAGGGCACGGTGCGCATGAAAGTCGTACTGGCGCTCGCGGTCGGCAGCGTTCCTGGCTCTTATCTCGGAGTGGCTCTGCTGGTGCACCTGCGCCAGATCCATGGCGCTGGCGTCAATGATTTCATCAAGTCTGCCGTGGGATTACTGTTGGTCATCATCCCCGCCTTGCTTCTCTTCCAAAGACGGATCGAAGACCACCTCATCGGACGCCAACCCACCCTGCAGTCTTTCGCCGGCATGAGTGGCATCGGATTAGTCGGCGGATTTCTCGTCGGCATCACTTCCGTCGGTTCCGGCAGCATCATTATGATGTTGCTCCTATTGTTCTATTCTTTCCCTCCCAAGATCATGGTTGGAACCGACATCGCCCACGCCGTGATTCTGACCGGCGTTACCGGTTTGCTCCACCTCCGCGCGGGCAATGTCGACGGACATTTGGTGGGGGCCATACTCATCGGCTCAATCCCCGGAGGCATCCTCGGCTCGTATCTGAGCACCCGCGTTCCCGTCCTCTGGCTGCGCAGAATCCTCTGCGCCGTCCTGCTCATGACGGGAGCAAGAATGCTGTGGACGTGACCTTCGTATCAGAGCGAAGCTTCGTTTCGTATCAGAGGTCGTTTTGTTTCGTACCAGGGAATCGCTTTAGCGATGCCAAAATTTCGCCCAGATAGAATGCCCCTTCAGGGGCGGCACGACTGACGGAGCTCTAATGTCTCCTGCCAATACCCAAGAAACTCTCGAACGCATTCACGCGGCTCTCGAAGCCGCCCGCGAAGTCCTCAACCGCTTCACTCCCGGCGCCATCGAAACCGAATACAAAGTTGGACACGACCCGGTCACCGAGGCCGACCGCGCCGTCGACGCCATTCTCCGCAAAACTCTTCTTCGCGACGGCGAAGGCTGGCTCTCGGAAGAAACCGTCGACGACTTCACTCGCCTCGATAAGCAGCGCGTCTGGGTCGTCGATCCGCTCGATGGCACTCGCGAATTTGTGCAGGGCATTCCCGAGTTCTGCGTCTCCATCGCCATGGTTGAGAATGGAATCCCGGTCGCCGGCGGAATCTGCAATCCTGCAACCGACGAACTCATCCTCGGATCGCGCGACACCGGCGTGACCTACAACGGCCAACCCGCCCAACCCAGCCAGCGCAAAAATCTTCACGGCGCGCTCGTCCTTGCCAGCCGCAGCGAAGTGAAACGCGGCGAGTGGAAACCATTCGAATCCGCGGAATTCAACATTCGCCCTATGGGCTCGGTCGCCTACAAACTTGGATTGGTCGCTGCCGGCCGCGCCGACCTCACCTTCACGCTCGTCCCGAAAAATGAATGGGACGTGGCCGCAGGAGCCGCTCTGGTCGAAAGCGCCGGAGGCTGGACGCTCAAACTCGACAACTCGCCGCTGCGCTGCAACCAGAAAGATCCTTTGATCTCGGGCCTCCTCGCCGGCGGACCATTCCTGCGCGATCCACTGCTCGCGCTGCTCGACCGCCACTCGCAACCCATCGGCGCCGACCGCCCGCGTTGAGAGGCCGGCACGCCAATCAAATCGCAGCAATGGCGATATCTCTCCACGCAATATCTCCGGTGAAAGGATCATCGTCTTGAGATCGTGGATATCAGACGCAGACTTACTCGCGAGACTCTGCTTAGTAACTGTCGTCAGTTACTTTCGTTTTTTTCTTCCGCCCTCATCATTCATGAATCTCTCGTAACCGCCGCATCAGCCCAAACCCCACGTCCCGCGCCGCATTTCGCTTTGTTCCCGCCGGGAACACCAGCGGACACTGCTCCTCGCGAATCTGTACATGCCGCGATCAAGTGTACTAACGCGTGCCAAATGCACTTCTGATATCTGTGAAGCCTGTACTCATCCCGATAGATTCAGCGTGAGGACAATCGACTAGTCCCCCACTTCGTAAGGTCGAGGGCTCATAAATGTCTGAAACAGATTATGTTCTGTTAGAGACTCATTCTAATTCTCCTCTGGCACAGGCACAGCGCCTGGGTTTAGCGGTACTCCTTCTGGCTATCGTAGCGATGACCATTTCTTGCGGAGCCATCGCACAAGCCGCAGGACGGCAGGACCGGCTCGGTCTGTACGGAAGTCTTCCTGCCGGAACCGTCAATCAGTCCTACAACGCCGTCTTAACCGTGACCGGCGGAAGCTCGCCTTATTCCTTCTCCTTAAGATACGGTACATTGCCTCCGGGCATCGCCTTGAATACAACCACCGGCGCTTTCTACGGCAAGCCCACAACCCGGGGTATATTTGCCTTTGAAGTGATCGTGAGTGACGCTTCCCTCCACGAGCAAGGCAGCCAATCCTTCGCCGTCGCCATCTCCGACGGGAATGGTGACGGAAACGTGAAGGTCAGCGTTTCCCCAACCAGCGGCACTCTGCTCTCGAGCCAGACGGAGCAGTTCACCGCCAGCGTCAGCGGCACTTCCGACACAGCCGTGACCTGGTCAGCAACCACCGGCTCGGTTAGCAGCAGCGGCCTGTACACTGCGCCAACCGTCAGCAAGCAAACAGATGTAGTCATCACCGCGACCAGCGTGGCCAATCCCTCGAAGTCGGCGAGCGCATCCATCACCGTTGATCCCAGCAATCAGCAGTCTTTGCAAATCACTACCAGCGGCACTCTTCCGCAGGCCCAGCAAGGCGGCACTTATAGCGATACGTTCACAGCGAGCGGCGGCACCACTCCTTATAGTTGGAGCGTCTCCGCCGGCACGCCTCCTCCTGGAGTCGCGCTCAACGGCAACGGAAATCTTGCCGGTATGCCCAGCACCACCGGAACATTCAGCTTCACCGTCGTGGTAACAGATGCCAGCAACAAAACAGCGTCGGGCAATTTCAGCGTCAACGTGGCAGCCAGCAGCGGTTACGACGGCCCAGCGCAGTTGCCGATTGCAACCGTCCCAAGCGCGATGTCTGACACGCCTGCGCCGGGTTCTGTGATCAATGTAGGTGCCGGCGGCAATCTGCAAACTGCCCTGAACAGCGCGCAGTGCGGCGACGTGATCCAGCTTCAAGCAGGATCAACCTTCAGCGGTCAATTCACCGTTCCCGCCAAGAACTGCGACATCAACCATTGGATTTGGGTGCGCACCAGTTCTCCCGATAGCTCGCTACCGTCGGAAGGCCAACGCGCCACTCCCTGCTATGCCGGCGTCGCTTCACTCGAAGGTCGACCGCAATATGCTTGTTCCGAGCCGCAGAACGTGATGGCCAAGGTACAGATGACGGCTCAAGGCGAAGGCCCTTTCCAATTCGCAGCCGGAGCAAACTTTTATCGTTTCATCGGTCTCGAAGTGACTCGACCCGCCGGAACCCCAGGGATCGCCCAGCTCTTCTCCATTCAGAAAGGCGCCACCGCCGATCACCTGGTAATCGATCGCTCATGGCTGCACGGCGCAACCCAGGATGAAACCAACACCGGCGTCAACGTGAACGGCATGACCAACGTCGCCATCGTTGATTCCTACTTCAGCGATTTCCATTGCATCTCGAAGACTGGGGCTTGCGTCGATTCCCACGCGGTTGCCGGTGGCTCAGGTAATACGCAAGACGGTCCTTTCCTTATTCAAGATAATTTCCTCGAAGCTTCGGGCGAGGCCGTCATCTTTGGCGGCGGCGCAGCCACCCTAACCCCCACCGACATCACCATCACCGGCAACCACTTCTGGAAGCCGTGGCAGTGGATGAAGGGCAACAACCCCTACGTCGGCGGCCAAGACGGCAATCCTTTTGTGGTCAAGAATCATCTCGAACTGAAAAATGCGGTTCGCGTCCTGGTCGAGGCGAATCTCATGGAAAACAGCTGGGGAGGCTTCAGCCAAACCGGTTACGGCATTCTGCTCACTCCGAAAAACCAACATACCCCGAGCGGCTCCAACGTTTGTCCGATCTGTCAGGTCACCGATGTCACCATCCGCTACGTGCACGTCTCGCACGCTGGCGGCGGAATTCAAATGGCAACCTCCATCTCCGGAAACGGCAGTGGCGGAGCCGCAGCGCTTGCAGGCACGCGCTGGAGCATCCATGACGTGGTCCTCGACGATCTGAGCATCAAGTATGTCGGCCCCGGCACGGCCTTCGAACTCACCAACACTTGGCCGAAGAACCCGCTGAACACCGTCACCATTAATCACGTCACCGGTTTCCCCGACCCCACCAGCCACTTGATCGTCATGGGCAACCAGACCCCAACCGCGCCGATGTATGCGTTGGTCTTCACCAACAATCTGAACCTCACCGGCCAGTATCCCGTCTGGAATTCGGGAGGCGGACAAGCGAACTGCGCCGTTCAGGACGTGCCCATCACCAGCATCACCAATTGCTTCACCAGCTATACGTTCAGCAACAACGGTCTGATTGCGAGCCCGTCGAAGTTCCCACCATCCAGCTGGCCAACCAATAACCTGTTCCCGCAAACCGTCGACGACGTTCAATTCGTCAACTACAACAGCGGCAATGGCGGAAACTACGCGCTCCAGTCCTCGAGCCCCTACAAAAACAAAGGCAGCGATGGCAAGGATCTAGGCGCTGACATTGTCGGCCTGAATGAAATGCTAGCCAACGTTCAATAGCCGATTCTACGATTGCATACAGGGTCCGCGGTTCGCCGCGGACCTTGTTCTTTTTGTGCGAGAACTAAACCAGTTTTGGGCAGGGCACGGCTTCACGGCTGGCGGAAAAACTCAATTCGGCGCTCGTTTTTGGGTGCGCAGCGGTTTACCGCTGCGATAACCGGCTCGTTTTGACCGAGGGCTTTAGCCCCTGAGGGAATTGCTCGCTTACATTATGAGATGATTTCCAGAAGTTAGCGCCCTACCCGAGCGGCGGCCGATTCCCCAGCCGATCCAACTCAATCCGCGATGGAATCGCGCGCCCATGGCGCAGTGCCTGATAAACCCACGCAAACAGGGCCGAGTTGATCATGCAGAAATAATAAGGCAGCCGAAGAACCTTCGGCTTAAGATTCACGAGCGCACCCAATACAGCCAGCCCATAAAAAATGCCTTGCCCGGCCAGCAACCAGTTGTAAGGAAATTGTCCGCGCAACAGGATATTGGCGATGAGCGCAATGAACATAAACACCGGAACGATCAAGCGTCCCGTCTTATGCGAGAGCAGGCAGAAGAGAACAAACGGCCGCGGCGGCCACAGCAGCCCTTTAATCTCCCGCAACTGTTCGATATTGCCCGCTGTGATCCGCACACGCCGCGAGAATCCTTCCATCTCATGCGCCTCTTCGTAAGCCACAGCCGCCGGCTCGTAAGCCACGCGGTGTCCGCACTCGAGAATGCGCATCGGAATCGTGAAGTCGTCGTTGATCGTGTTCTCCGACGGAAACGGATACAGCTCGCGGCGTATGGCATAAAGCGATCCATGCGCGCCAGTGAATGCGCCCAACCTGGCTTCTTGCACCTTCAGAAAAGTTTCATACTTCCAATAAAGATCCTCTTGCGCGCCCAGCTGCGCCTGATCTTTCTTCAGCAGCCGATAAACCCCGCTGGCCGCTCCGACCTGAGGATCATGAAAGCTCTGCACCAATACGCGCAGCGAATCCGGAGCCAGCATGCTCGACGCGTCAGAAAAGGCAACGATCTCCCCGCGCAGCTCTTTGACAGCATCATTCAGCACCGCCATCTTGCCGCGATTCTGCTGGTAGTTGAGCAGCCGCACTTGTCCGCCGGTTTCGCCCGCGCCAACTCCCGCAAACGACCGAACGATTTCCGCCGTCGCATCTTTCGATCCGTCCGACGCGATTACGACCTCGAGTTTGTCAGCCGGATAATCGAGCGCGACGCTGTTGCGGATCTTGTCCGCTATGACTGCAGCTTCGTTATAAGCGGCAACGAGCAGCGAAACCGAAGGCTCAACCGGCTGCGGCCGCGGTGCGCTGCGAAAAACCGCCTGCAGCGCCCATAGAAGCAAGGGATAACCAAAGTAGACGTAGACAATAAATCCAGCTGAGATCCAGAACAGGAGCTTCGTCATCGTCTTTAGGTTGCAACCACCGAAGACTTGACGCAGTGCAATTGCCCAAGTATCTCGCGCGAATCCACGCGGAAACCCGCGTGCTGCAAATAATCTTCAACCTGCGCCAGATGGAAGAAATACACCGGACAGCCGTCCGCCTTCAGCCGCACCTTGCGAATCGCTGCGCGCAAAGTCGCAGCCCGCGGCCACGCCGACAAAAAAGTGGTCTTGGTAAGACTGCGAATCACCTGCAATCGCGGCAACGGGTCGGCAACATAATCCCAGAATCCAATCGCGATCACCAGATCAAACTTCTCGGTCGTCTTCCAATCCAGCACATCGCTCAGCACAAACTTGCAACGATCCGCGACCCCCTCTTTTTCGGCCAGCTGCGCGCCCAGCTTCAGCATGTCTGGCGCGAAATCGACGCCGGTAACCTGCGCGCCCCGTTTAGCGAGGCTGGCGACAAAGCGCCCCGATCCGCAGCCGATGTCGCAAATCTTCATCCCGTTCAAATCAGGCGGCCCCGCCTGTCGCATCACCCAGTCGTAGCGCTCGTAGATATCCCGCCGCAGCCACCGGTCCAGCCCGCGCGAGATGGGGTTTTTCTTGCCCGTATAAATGGCATCGAAGTCATACGCGATGTCGTTCCAATACTTCGCTATCTGCTCGGTTTCGTCAGTTCTTGTGGTTGTTGTTCCATTCATAAAAGTCAAAGTCCTTGGCCGTATCGGCGAGTCCGCTTTCGCGGAAACTGGTGAACTTCCCTGCTTGCAGCACGCTCTCAAAACGGTCAAGCGCCTGCGACAAATTCGTGTAGTGGCGTAAACGGGAACTCAGTCGCCCCGGCAAGCGCGGCTGCTCCGCGTCAATTTCCCACGGATGTATATAAACCACGATCGGCAACCCTTCTTTTTCCACGCGCTTCAATCCGAGGCGCGTATAAATCCGCGGCAGCAGCCGAAGGTAGCCTCCGCCGCCGACCGGCATATTGTGCCCCGCCACCCGAAAAGTAGTAATCGGAAACTCGGTCAGCGGGCCGGAAGGCGTCTGAAAACGAAACGGCGCCCGCGGCGCTCCCGGCATCCCATAGCGATCATGGTGAATCGGGAAAATACTGGAATCATAAGTGAATCCCAGCTCCGCCAGAATCTCCAGCGCCCACACCGAACGGTCGATTACAGAATATGTCGGCGCGCGATAGCCGTTGACCGCCTGCCCCGCAATCTGTTCAATGATGTTCTTAGCGCGCCGCGTATCTTCGCGAAACTCCGCCGGTTCAAGCTTGTAGATCAAACGATGCCAATAGGAATGACACGCCAACTCATGCCCTCCGGCAGCAATCTCGCGCACCAGCTCCGGAAAACGCTCCGCAACCCACCCCAGCACAAAGAACGTTCCATGAACATCAAGCGTGGCCAGCGATTCGAGCAGCCGTTGCGTGTTTGGCACTACGCGCGTCGCGTAGCTATCCCAACGGCCGCGGTCAACTACTTCGGAAAACGACTCGGCGTGGAAATAGTCTTCCACGTCCACCGACACCACATTTCTGGGTATTTTCTCTGACATTCCCCGATGGATCGATCGCGAAGGACTCCCTCTTAAGTATCTCCCAGCAAACGACGATTTGAAAACGTAATTTTGCCCTCGGTTCTCCAAGCTGGTTACAAAAGTAAGCTGCCGAGATATCTGTTGGACAAGCGCCGAAAACCCTGTAGAATCCTTTCCCACTGGCTCGTATGCCCAATACCCGCAGGAACCACGAAACAAGCGAATCCTTCGAGTCGTTACGCTACGCTCTCCGCGCCCTGCGCCGCGAGATCCTCTCGTTCCGCTTCGACTACCCCCTCGACATCGATCCCGAGGCCGGCCCCAAAGACTCTCTCCATTACTACCTCTACAGCGAGAAGCTTACCTGGAGCGTAATGGCCATGGACCCAACCGGCGTCCCCCGCGCTCGCAACCGCCTCACCGGAGTCGTCTACAAGCCCGCCTACATAGCGTGGTGGGGACTGGTCAATCTGGGCCACTTCCTACGCCACCACGACGAACCTAGCCGAGTCGCTTTCCTCAAGCAGATCGACTGGCTCGAGGCGAATGCCGTAGTCCGCGGCGACGGCTCAGTCGTTTGGCCAAACAATTTCGACTCCCTGCAGGCCAAGACTCTGCTGAAAGCGCCGTGGATCTCCGCCCACGATCAAGGCCTCGTGATCAGCGCGTTGGTGCGCGGCTATCGCATCACGAAGCGTCCTCGACTTCTCGATCTCCTGCAAGGCGCAACCCGAATTTTCGAGTTCAATGTTAAGGATGGCGGAGTCCGCGAGCCTCTGTCGACCGGCTCAGGTGCCCTTTATAGCGAACTCCCCGGCCAGCCCATCCCCGGCATTCTCGACGGCTTCATGAGCTCCCTGCTCGGGCTCTATGACTTATGTGTAGAGACCGCCGATCCAGCCGTCGAAAAATTATTCCGCGACGGCATCGAAGGACTAAAGACCATGCTTCCCACCTGGGATTATCGCGGCCGATGGAGTTGGTACGCCTCCCGCGAATACCTCTGCCCTCCCGCTTATCACCGGCTAAACCGCGTGCTGCTCGAGGTCTTAGCGCGGCTGTCGGGCGAGCCGATATTAGCCCAGTATGCCGAAGCCTGGAAGACAGAAAATCTCTCCGCGCTGGGACGTGCCGAAATCTTCCTCGGTTTCCTGATCACCAAGAACGCCTGCCGAGTGCGCAACCGCACCTGGCGGCTAAGCCGCGCCAAAGTAAAAGCCTTCGCCGCCAGCGAGCCGACTACCACTCTGCAGAACGCGGCTTAGCCTGGTAGCGTCGGCGTCCCGCCGGCTGTAGCCGGGGCGTCTCGCCCCCGGACGCTAGAAAAGTAAATAGTCAAGCACCGCCTAAGGGCAAAGCAGCCCACATCCCCATGTTACTATTTCGCTATCGCATTCCAGCTCCATCACAGCAGTGAGAGCCGCGCTTAACCAGACCCACGAGTTAGGAGAAACTGACATCGTGTCTTCACCTATTAGCCGCCGCAATCGGGCGAACACACTCATATTTCAATCCATCATTTTTTATCTTCTCGTCGGCCTGGGGATCTCTATTGTGGTGGTAAATTCTGCAGCTGCCGCGCCGCCTCCCATCGGCGAAAACGCCTACTGCGACAAGGGAGACATCCCCAAGTTCGGAGACAAAGACGGCCCAGCCCAACTCCCCAAGGCCTGCTACTACACGGGCCTCGACGGCACCCCCTCTCCCGGCAAAGAAATCCACGTGCCTGCCAACGCCGATCTGCACGAAGCGGTCGGCGCGGCGAAGTGTGGAGACACGCTCCTGCTCGCAGCCGGCGCCTCTTACGAAATCAGAGATTTGCCGGCAAAAAAGTGTGACGACCAGCACTACATCACCATTCGTACCGATACGCCCGATTCGAAGCTGCCCCCAGAAGGCACCCGCATCTCACCAGCATGGGGAGGAGTCGCCAGCCTTCCCGGCAGACCCGCCTACGCCCAGCCGCTCGGCGGCCCGGCCAAGCTGATGTCCACCCTGATCGTCAAAGTACCCTCCGGAGCAAAGTTAGGCGATCACTATCGCTTTATCGGCATAGAGTGGTCTTCGTCGACCGAGACTCACATCGCCCGCCTGATCACCACCGAAGGCGCCGACCACCTCATCTTCGATCGCAACTGGCTCCATCCGCCCGACGGCGCAGAGATGAACAAAGGAATCGGCATGGTCCAAGGCACGCACGCCATCGCCGTAATCAACTCCTACTTCAGCGGGTTTTACTGCATCGCGCGCACCGGAACCTGCACCGACTCCTCGGCCCTCGGCGGCGGAAACGCCGAAGTCCCCATTGGCACTCTCAAGATCTTCAATAATTTTCTCGAAGCCTCCGGTGAGAACATCCTATTTGGCGGAGCCTCTTCCGAAATCAATCCGACCGACATCGAGATTCGCCGCAATCATCTCTTCCGGCCCATGCTCTGGAAAGAAGGCGAACCTGGCTATACCCCGGCCGGAGGCGGCAATCCGGTCATTGTCAAAAATCATTTCGAGCTGAAAAGCGGCATCCGCGTGCTCTTCGAGGCGAATCTCTTGGAGAATTGCTGGGGCGGTTTCACCCAAACCGGCTTCTCCATCCTGCTCACCCCGCGAAGCCAGAGCAACAAGTGCCCGAAGTGCGAAGTCACCGATGTCACACTGCGCTACAACCGCATAAGAAACGTCGCGGGCGTAATTCAGGTCGCGAACGGCCTCTCGAAAGAAGGCGGATCCACCGCTGACGGCGGCCGCTACAGCATCCATGATCTGCTTGTCGACGGGCTTCACGATGAAGGCTGGAAAGGCCAGGGCACTTTTGCCATCGTCGTCTCCAACGCTCCGTTGCTGCACGACGTTTCCTTCGATCACATCACCGCATTCGTAACCGGCCCCCTCTTTTACGTCGGCGACAAAGAACAAAAAATACAGAATTTCAGCGTCACCAACAGCATATTTATGCCCGGCAAAGTGCGCTTCGAGTTCGCCTCCACCGGCGGCGGCCAAGCCAATTGCGCCCATGACTCGCAGCGCGCCGGTGCAGAGGCCGTTCTCAGCGCCTGCTTCGTCAATTGGAAGTTCGAAAAGAATCTCATCAGCGGCGAAAAAGGCGGCTGGCCCAAAGGAACCGTGGTCGTCTCTTCAGCCGAAGCCGCGGGCATAAAAGATTTCAAAGACGGAGTGAGCAGAGACGCCCGCCTTTGCCACGCGAAGGAGCCGGGCTGCAGCAAAGTCTCCCCCGGAGCCGGCGCAGCCACCGATGGCAAGGACATCGGAGCGGATGTTGACGCGCTCGAGGCCGCGCTCGCCGGCGTTCAATAGCTTCCATGACCAGCGCTGCGCGGAGCAACTCCGGTAACTTTCGTAATCCGGCGACTTTCATCGGCCAATAACCTCCCCCTCTCGGCCGGTGATAAACTTTTGGTTGTTGGCTACCGCGAACCCACGCCCCGGCAACCGCAAACGCAGTCCCGTCTTCGTGATGGGTTGCCACCGTTCAGGCACAAATCTCCTCTACGACATGCTTCTTTCCGCCGGAGGTTTCGCCATCTATCGCGGTTCCCTGCCCGTATTCGAAACCCTGATTCCGCGTTTCGGCTCCATGAACATCCGCGGCAACCGCGAAAAGCTCCTGCAAACCTGGCTCCGCAGCAAGGGTTTTCGCCGAACTGGCCTCGACGCGGAACCATTGTCGTCGCGCATCCTAAACGAATGTCGCAGCGGTGGAGATTTCATCCGCATCGTGATGGATGCCGTCGCCGAAGCCCAGGGAGTCGCGCGCTGGGCCGCATACGATCCCGACAACGTCCTCCACATGCAGCGGCTCAAGGCGAGCATCCCCAACGCGCTTTTTCTCCACATCATTCGCGACGGCCGCGACATCGCTCTCTCGCTAAAAAAAATGGGTGGCTTCACCCCCCTGCCCTGGGACCGTGGCGAAACCAACAGCCTCGTGGCAACCGCCTTATATTGGGAGTGGATGGTCCGCAACGGACGCGACCACGGCCGCCGCTTCCCTTCCGACTACATGGAAATCCACTACGAAGAATTAACGACAAATCCCCGCGACATATTGCAGGAAATCGGCACCTTCCTCGATCACGATCTCGACTACGATCGAATTCAAAGCGCAGGCCTCGGACGCCTCTCCGAAACCAACTCCTCTTTCCGCGACGAAGCCGGAGAAGATAAAGAAAAGCTCAGCCCGCTAGGCCGCTGGAAAGAGCGTCTCGCGCGCGCCGACGTAGCCGCCATCGAAGCCGCTGTGGGAGAATGTCTCGAACAGACCGGCTACGCGCTGTCTCTGCCTGAAGCCGAGCGGCGCCCCGGAATGCGCGAGTCGGTAAAACGGGCGTTATATCGAAATTTTCTTAACACGAAAATGTGGCTGAAGCTGAATACCGCCGCCGGCCGCAGAGTCAATCTGTCGGTGCTTGAACTAGAGAATCAGCCGACCGAGTTGGCCCCGTCGGTGCGGTCCTGAGAATTATGAGTCGGGCGCTATG
>DATBYM010000056.1:0-97275 GCA_036513715.1 Terriglobales bacterium | reverse complement strand
TTTATGCGGACGGGCGTCCGGATCAGCTCGTGCGCGGGGTCGATATCGTGGGCACACCGCTCACAGTGTTGACTCAGATCGCTGCTACCGGAGACACGACCAGCGTGTTCAACGGTATCTGCGGAGCTGAATCGGGCAGCGTTCCGGTGTCCGCTGCCGCACCGGCGATGTTGTTCTCTGGGATGGAAGTGCAAAAAAGAAAATACGGCGATACGCGGCCGCCGATTCTTCCGCCGCCCGGGGCGACGGATGAGAATGGAGGCGCAAGGTGACCGCGCGAGCGCAGCGGCTGAAGCCGCATTCACAAGAACGCCCGAACCGCAGCGCTGAAGCGCTACGCCACCCAAAGGCCAGTGCCAAGCGGAGACCGCAACTCACGCCAGTCTCTTTCGCCGTCCGCGTCTTGCTGAGTGTTTGCGCGATTCTCTGCGCCCTGTCGTCCTCTGTCCTCGCCGCCAATCCTCGTTCGAGCGACGTTCTTCTGCGTGCGCTGCGCGAAGAGATGGATCGCTCCAAGGCTCAGCTGAAAATGGAAAACGTCGCGGCGCCGTACTACATAGAGTATCGCGTCACCGAAATCGACCAGTTTGACGCGAGCGCGGTTTTTGGCGCGTTGCGCGGCCAGCAGCGCGATCATGGCCGGCTGCTGCGCGTCACGGTTCGCGTCGGCGATTACAAGCAAGACAGCTTCTACGGCAGCGGAGAAGGCACCATCGACCTCGTTCCCTCCGACGATGACGTATTTGCCATCCGCCATCGCGTCTGGCTCGCGACGGATCGCGCTTACAAGGCTGCCACCGAGGCCCTCGCCGCCAAGCAAGCGGCGCTCAAGCAATTAAAAGTCGATGAGCCGGTTGACGATTTCGCCCACGCCTCGCCGGTTGAAGTGATCGATCCTGTCGCGCGTTTTACGACCTCGGACTTCACGCCTTGGGTTCATCTCCTCGAAGAATCTTCGCTGGCGTATCGTGCCGACAAGGATTTGGAAACCTTTGAATCCTCGCTCCGCTTCACCGTCGAGAATCGGTATTTTCTGAACTCCGAGGGCACGGTTGCGCGCTCGGGCGATTCGCACTACGCCATCTACATCACGGGATCAGCCCAGGCAGCTGATGGAATGTTGCTGCAACGCTCGCACGGCGATCAGGGGAACGCTCTCAAGGAGCTTCCGACGCGCGAAGAATTTCTCAAGACTACGATCCAACTCCGCGATACGCTGAAGTTGCTGCGCGACGCCCCCGTCGTCGAAGAGGAATACCGCGGGCCAGTTCTGTTTTCGAATGACGCCGCCGCCACCGTCGTTAGCGATCTGGTGGAGCCCAACGTTCTCGGCAAGAAGCCGAAGCTTGGCGAGAACGCGCGAACTACCGGACACTGGGCCAGCAGCTACAAGTCGCGCGTGCTGCCAGATTTCATTAATGTCTTTGACGACCCGACCGTTTCGAGCATCTCGGGCAAGCGCCTCTTCGGTGAATACGCGATCGACGACGAGGGCGTGAAAGCGCAACGCGTCTCGCTCGTCGAAAAGGGACAGCTCATCGCGTACCTCGTAGGGCGCGAGCCGATTCGCGATTTCCCGGTTTCGAACGGACATGGCCGCTCCGGCGCTACGGCTGCGCCTGTACCGCAGGTGGGCAATCTGATTCTGCAATCTGCCAATCCACAATCCGATGCCGAGCTCAAGGGCAAGTTGATGGAGATGTGCAAGCAGCGCGAGCTGCCCTACTGCTTCTACGTGCAGACTATGGGGCCGAGGCTGACGCCGCGACTGCTCTATCGCATCTGGACAAAAGACGGGCACGAAGAACTGGTACGGGGTGCGATCTTTGGAGACCTGGACGTTCGCTCGCTGCGCAGCAATCTGATCGCGGCCGGCAGCGGACTCGATGTGGAAGATCGCTTCGATCCGGTCGCTTACAGCGTGGCCAGTCCAGCGTTGCTGTTTGATGAGCTTGAGGTCAAGCGGACGCAATCGGCCAAGCAGAAGCTGCCGGAGTATCCCGCGCCGCCGCTGAGTCAGGCGACTCGGCAGCCGTAACGTCGGCGTTCAAAGCCGGTAAATACCGTATGGTGTCCTAATCTAACTTTCTACCACGGAGACACGGAGAAACCTTGAACCTGCAAAAACCACAAGACATAGAGATGGAATAAGGCCTGGCCAAGCAGTCGGGGTTCTGCGTGACTTCGTCGCCCCGTGGCGAAAAAACAGGCTAGAGGTCTACTTTCGGTGACTTTCGGTGTGGCGACCTTGACACCCGGCGAGCCGTCCGGCATTCTATTTGACTTAGGGATAAGGTCAGTTTCTTTCTGTGCCGTTCCGGTCGAGACTGGGACGCGGCATCGCCGGCTCTAGCCTATAGGTTGTAGGATCTCCGGCCATAGAAGAAAACAATTCCCGCAGTTAGTCCGCGACAGCAGCAAACTTGTGCCGAGTTGGGCTCGGCGCAACCTGAAGATGGTGCTTCCGGCGATCGCGGTTCAATCACGTATTTTGTTACAGGGGATCGACTTGGCAGCGGAAATTATTTTGTTGGGCATATCAGGCAGGTTGGCGTTGTGGTTGCAGCTACCGGGCGGCACGAGTCTGCTCGGGCTGGCTCCTCTGCTCTTTATTTTTGCGATTTTTTACTTCCTGCTGATCATGCCGCAGCAGAGGAAGCAGAAAAAATGGCAGGCGATGCTGAGTGAATTGAAAAATGGCGACAAGATCGTAACCAGCGGCGGGCTGCGCGGGACAATCATCAGCCTCAAGGACGATGCGCTGACTTTGCGCGTGCCGCCCGATAATGTAAAGCTTGAAATCAGCCGCGCATCGGTGGTATCGGTGACGACGGCGGAAGAAGGAAAGTAGGGCAGCTGTCCGCTCTCAGTTGTCGGCTCTCGGTTTGAAAGCGCTAGTTCGCAATTTGACGGGTCTTCATGAATAAAAATCTTAATTGGAAGTTAGTCACCATTATCGCCATCCTGCTCGTCTTTCTGTTCGGAATCTTTGGCGTTCCGAAGGACTGGTCGGGCAAGGGCCTGCTGTCGGCGATCACCGACCGTATTCATCTTGGTCTCGACCTGCGCGGCGGCACGCACCTGATCCTGCAAGTGCAGGTCAATGACGCGGTCAACGTCGATTCCGACAATGCGATTGCGCGCCTTAAAGAAGACATGCGCACGCATAAGATCAGCTACGCCGATATCACCAAGCCCGATCCGGTGAACCATCC
This sequence comes from Terriglobales bacterium, assembly GCA_036513715.1. Lineage (GTDB taxonomy): Bacteria > Acidobacteriota > Terriglobia > Terriglobales > Acidobacteriaceae > Acidiflorens. Next base: position 94,060 of record DATBYM010000056.1, on the reverse strand, counting down.
GGAAATGGTGGTCGTCAAGGGCGTTCCTCCCGAGCAGACCAGCGATTTCAAAAGCATAGTTTCCGACCGGCTGCCTGACTATGACGCGACCTCGGGCGCGGAAAATTCCTGGACGGTTGCGATGAAGGCGCAAAGCCTCGCCGATTTGAAGAATCGCGCCGTCGCCCAGGCGATTGAAACTATCCGCAATCGAATCGATCAGCTTGGCGTCAGCGAGCCGGTGATTCAGGAGCACGGCCTCGGCCAATACCAGATTCTCGTGCAACTTCCTGGCGTCGACGATCCGGCGCGGGTCAAGGAAATCATGCAGTCGACGGCGATGCTTGAAATCAAGCAATCGCTGGGTGGGCCCTATTCGAGCCAGGAGCAGGCGTTGCAGGACCATGGTGGCGTGTTGCCGCCGGACGCTGTTCTGATGCAGGGCAAGAGCATCGGCTCGCACAACGGCGACACCGGCGAGCAGTGGTTTCTGATCTCGCGCGCCTCGGCCGTAACCGGCAGCGATCTTCGTGACGCGCAGCCGGGCACCGACGAAAATGGCCAGCCCGAAGTAAAGTTCATTCTTACCGGCGAAGGCGGGCGCAAATTCCAGGCCTTCACTTCCGCGCATATCGGCGACAGCCTGGCAGTGGTTCTCGACAAGAGGGTGCAGGAAGTGGCGACAATTAAGAGCGCCATCAGCGACAGCGGCGTCATTACTGGTCGATTCACCGATCAGGAGACGCACGATCTTTCCATGACCCTGCGTTCGGGCGCGCTGCCGGCCGGCATCAAGTATCTTGAAGAGCGCACGGTTGGCCCGTCGCTCGGCGCCGATTCGATTCGTTCAGGAGTGCGCGCGGCGGTGTTCGGAATGCTTGCCGTGCTCATCTTCATGCTGGTTTATTACCACTGGGCGGGCGTGAATGCCGACATCGCGCTGATCCTGAATCTGGTCATTCTGCTCGGGTTCATGGGCTACTTTGGAGCGGTGCTGACGCTGCCAGGAATCGCCGGCGTCATTCTGACAGTCGGCATGGGCGTTGATTCGAACGTGCTGATTTTTGAGCGCATCCGGGAAGAGTTGAGGAACGGCAAGACGCCGCCATCGGCGGTGGAGCAAGGCTTCAGCCATGCCTGGATCACCATCGTCGACACGCACGTCACCACCATCGTCTCGGCCGCGATCTTGTTCCTGTTCGGAACTGGACCGGTGAAAGGTTTCGCCACGACGCTGGTATTTGGTCTTGCGGCCAACCTATTCACGGCAGTCTTTGTATCGCGAGTTATTTTTGATTGGGTGCTGAGCCGCAAGCAGCGCGGCGAAGCGTTGAGTATCTAGAAGGCAGTCGTTAGTCGATGGTCGATGGTCGTTTGCGAGCTTAGAGTGGACGACGAATCCCGAACGACCGGCGACGAACGACCAATGACTGATTTTTTGAAGGGATCGTAAGCAGCGTGGAATTTTTCAAAAACACAAACATCGATTTCCTCGGGAAAAAGTGGTACTTCCTCACCTTCTCGCTAATCTTCAGCGTCGCCGGTATCATCTCGATGGGCCACCGCTGGGCGACGACGGGATCGCCGGTTCCGCTGGGTGTCGATTTTCGCGGCGGCACGCTGGTTTACGTTAAATACGCGCACACTCCGGACCTTGCGGCCATTCACACCGATACCGAGCGCGTTGGATTAAAGAACACCCGCGTCCAAAGATACGGCCCGGCGGTAAATAACGAGGTGCTGATCCAGCTCGATATTCAAGAGACCAGCGAGCAGGCTCTGGACAACGGTAAAACCCAGATCGTTCAGGCCCTGGAGAGCCACGCCGTCCAGGGCAAGCAGGATCTCAATAATTCGAGTTCTTCAGCCATCGCGAATTATCTGTTGGAGAAAGATCCGCTTCATCTCGGATCGGGCAGCGATGCCAACCCGCGCTACACGGCCGTAGCTCAAACAATCGTCGATTACCGCGATAAGACAAAGAGCGGTGTGCTCGGTTCGATCGACGATCTAAAAGGCGTGGCTGATCCTGCCGTCGTCGCTTCGCTACCGGACAATTTCTTCGTCTCCGACTTTGGCATCCGCAATGTCGAGATCGTTGGACCGCAAGTGGGCCAGCAACTGCGCAAGCAAGCCATCCTGGCCACCCTCTATTCGCTGGCCGGGATGCTGGTCTACCTGGCGCTGCGTTTCGAATGGATCTACGGTGTCGCCGCCGTACTGACGGTCTTCCACGACACCCTCATCACGTTGGGTATCTTTTCGCTGCTAGACCGGGAGATATCGCTGACCGTGATCGCCGCCATCCTGACCCTGATCGGATACTCCAACAACGACACCATTGTCGTTTTCGACCGCATACGCGAAAACATCAAATTGCTGCGGCGCGACAAGTTGTCCGACATCGTCAACAAGAGTATTAATCAAACGCTGAGTCGAACTATCTTGACAGCGGGCCTGACTTTCCTTACCGTGCTTGCTCTGTTTCTTTTTGGCGGCGAGGTGCTGCACAACTTCAGCCTGGCGCTGGTCATCGGCATTTTGATCGGGACGTATTCCTCGATTGCGATCGCCGCCCCCATCCTGGTGGCCTACCAGGAATGGCGCGGTGAGCGCGGCAAGAAGCCGATTGCCATGCCGTTGCGGCCAGGGAGCACGAGTTCCGCGCAGCCGAAGGAAAAAGTTAAGGTCTAATTCTGGCTTAGTGGCGTAGAATCATTCACCTGCCCGCAGAGGCAGGAGTTCCGAGGCGCAAAAAGCGGAAATCAGGGAGCAAAGACCAAACGGGCGGTGTCTAAACATTCGAATGGTCTGGTGTGTGTAGGAGAAGCCTATGTTTGAAGACAGCCTTATTGAATCAGGGAACAAGCTCAAGACTAAGCGTTTGTGGACGTCGATTCTTTCCTTCATTGGGCAATTCGCGCTCATCGGGGTCCTGATCCTGATCCCGCTGATCTACACTGACGCGTTGCCCAAAACCCAGCTGATGACTTTCCTGGTCGCACCGCCTCCACCGCCTCCTCCGCCCCCGCCCCCGGCCGCTCCCGTAAAAGTCGTGAAAATGGTGAGCGAAGTCGTTAACGGCCAGCTGCGCGCCCCCACCAAGATTCCCCAGAAGATTCAGATGATTAAGGAAGAGGAAAACCCGCCGGATTTGGGCGGCGTTTCGGGCGGCGTTCCGGGCGGTATTCCCGGAGGCGCGGCCGGTGGCGTGATGGGGAGCATCCTTAGTTCGACCCAGGTTGCGGTCCCGAAGGTTGCAACACCGCAGCGCGTTCGCGTGTCCACTGGTGTGGCGACTGGTCTTTTGATCAGGAAGGTTACGCCAAACTATCCGCAACTGGCGAAACAGGCGCGCATTCAAGGTTCGGTGGTCCTTCAGGCAGAAATCAGCAAAGACGGTACCATTCAGAATCTGCAACTAATCAGCGGGCACCCCATGCTGGCGCCGGCGGCTATTGAAGCCGTAAAACAGTGGCGCTATAAGCCCTACCTGCTCAATGGCGAGCCGGTGGCGGTGGAGACCCAAGTGGTTGTGAACTTCAGCTTGTCGGGAGGCTAGACACTCCGGACGAGCTGGTTTTGAGGCGGTTTAGAGCTCTCCCCCGTCCCACCTTATCCCAAGACGGGGGACCAAGGCGCTTTTTTGGCAGCCGGGCAACTCCGCCTACGCAGGCTTTCTTGCATCAAACGTTGCATCAGTAGTTTGCAGAGGAGCTCAAGTTTCGTGGCGGCGCGTCGCTTTGGCGACCGCAGGCCGTACGAAATCAGGTCAGCCCCTCGTTGGGGGCGTGGCATCAAAAATTGGCTCTTTGTGCATCATGGTATGCCGCAGCTCTTCGGCAGACGCCCAGGAGTCGGGCACTGCCGACCGCGTCATGCGTTGATCGCCGGCGTAGTCCGGTCGAGATTTTGAGAAAGGCGCTCACACTAATGAGCGCGAAACAGTTCCGAGGAGGAATAGCAACTCATGGTAGCGAACCTGGCAACAGTCGCACTTTGTAATTTCCATCTTTTCGCCGCTTGGCTCTTGCAAGATCAGGGCTCAGTCGGTTGGGACCCGATTTCGCTCTGGAAGCAGATGGGGCTTCTAGCGAAAGCCGTGGTCATCATTCTCTTCATCATGTCGGGGTGGTCGATCGGCGTGATGATTGACCGTTGGATGGCATTCAACGCCGCCCGCAATCAGTCCCGCTCGTTCGCTCCCGCGGTTGCCGGAGCGCTGCGCGAAGGCAAGATTGACGAGGCGATCAAAGTCGCCGAGCGCAACAAGAAAAGCCACCTGGCGAAGGTGGTCACCGCCGGCCTGATGGAATTCAAGGCCCACCAGGATAGCCCCGGTGAAATTCCGGGCGAGACCATTGAAGCTTCCAAGCGCGCGCTGGAGCGCACCGAAGCTATCGTTCACGCCGAGCTTAAGCGTGGCTTGGGCGGTCTGGCGACTATCGGTTCGACAGCTCCCTTCGTGGGACTGTTCGGAACGGTCGTCGGCATTTTGAACGCCTTCAACGGTATCGCCAGGGAAAAGGCAACCGGGCTGGCTGCAGTCGCGGGCGGCATCTCCGAAGCGCTCGTAACCACCGCCGTCGGGCTGTTCGTGGCCATTCCGGCCGTCATGATGTTCAACTATCTAACCGGGCGCGTGGAAGCGTTCGACGTGGAGATGGATAACTCCTCGAGCGAACTGATTGACTACTTCCTGAAGCGCCGGAGCATGCGCCGGTCGTAAGGGCAGGTCACAGGTCTTAGGTGTCAGGTCTCAGGACTTGGCCTTTGATCTTAGGTCTGTCTGGTCGTTACCCATGAGTTGCTGAGGAAGAGCCGGGCGGGTGCCTGGCTCTCTCCTCTCGCAAAGTTTTGGGGCTACGGCAAGGCATGAACTACGCAGGAGACAGAATTCCATGGCATTAGCTAAGCGAAACGAAGCAGCCAACGTCACCTCCGACATCAACGTCACGCCTATGGTGGACGTGATGCTGGTGCTGCTGATTATCTTCATGGTCGTCACACCCATGTTGCAGCACGGCAAGCAGGTCGACATGGCCCAGGTCAATAATCCCGTGGATATGCATGACGCCGATAAGGAAGATGCGTTGCAAGTTGCGGTTACTCGCGACGACAAGGTCTTCTTCGGCACCGATCCCATCAATCCTGACGATCTGACGCAAAAGATCAAGGATCGCATCGCCAACCGGACCGATAAGCGAGTATTTCTGAAGGCCGATGCCCGCGCAAAATACGGCTGGGTAGTCACGGTGGTGGACGATGTCCGCGCGGCGGGCGTCGATCAACTTGGACTATTGACTGAACAAAAGAAGTCTGGCTCCTTTGCCCCACCGCCGGTCGCGCCACCGGCGCCGACGGGCGGCCAGTAGTTTGCCAGAGCGATACGCGTAGTAGCGATACAGGAGATTCATTATGGCTATGGCAGTCGGCCCCAAAGGGGGCCAAAACGCTAACATGAACGTCACGCCGCTGATCGACGTGTTGCTGGTGCTACTGATCATTTTCATGGTGATCACGCCCCTGACGCCGAAAGGCCTGGATGCGTTGGTGCCCCAGCCTCCGCCGAAGGATCAGAAACAGCCGCCCCCCACTCCCGACCGCACCATCGTGGTGCAACTGATCGATCATGGCGCCGGCAATCCTCCCGGATTGAAAATCAATACCGACGAAGCCACTTGGGAGACGCTGCAAGGCCGCCTGGAAGACATTTTCAAAACGCGTGCCGAGAAGGTCATGTTCGTCAAGGGTGACGACAACGTGCCCTTCGCCGACGTGGCCAACGTGATCGACATAGCGCATTCGGCCGGCGTCGATAAGGTCGGTCTGATCACGGCCAAGATTGAAGCGGGCGGTTAGAATCGGGCACAAAGACTCACGGGTTGTCATTCTGAGCGAAGCGAAGGACCTATGGATTTGGAGTTCGCTATGGATCCTGCATTTCGCTCAGAATAGGAAGTCATCTTAAGAGCTTCGCGGGCTATACCGCATTCACACTCCGCAGCCAAGGGAGATTCATAAAGCAATGAAAACGAGAACTACGCAAAAGGTTCTGGTCTTGTTCGCCGCAGTATTGGTGATGCTCGCTAGTACCGGCTGCGCCAAGCTGAAGGCACGCGACCATCTCAACAAGGGTGTGCAGGCTTACAAAAACTCCAAGTTCGAACAGGCCATCGACAATTTCCAGCAGGCCGTCGCGCTTGATCCGTCGCTCATCAATGCTCGCCTGTATCTAGCCACAGCTTATGCCCAGCAGTACATCCCGGGCGCCGATACTCCCGACAACAATCGCAACGCCGAGCAGGCCATCGACGAGTACAAGCAGGTGCTGCAGGTCGATCCCAAAAATATCAACAGCATCAAGGGTATCGCCTACCTCTACCTGCAGATGAAGAAGTTTGATCTGGCCAAGGAATACTATAAGAAGGCGTCGGAGGCCGATCCCAATGACCCCGAGCCGTATTACTCGGTCGCCGTTATCGATTGGACCCAGACCTATGTGCCGCGACAGGAAGAGCGCGCCAAGCTGGGCATGAAGCCCGATGACGCCCTGCCCGCTAAGGACAAGAAGGTCTGCGCCATGATGAAGGAGAAAAATACGCCCAACGTTCAGGAAGGCATCGACAACCTGAACAAGGCGCTCCAGCTTCGTCCCGACTACGACGACGCGATGGCCTACATGAACCTGATGTATCGCGAACGCGCCGACATTCAATGCGATGACCCGGCAGCCCGTTCCGCTGATTTAAAGACCGCCGACGAATGGGTCGACAAGACCATGGCCACGAAGAAAGCGAAAGCAGAAAAGCAGCCCGGCGCCGGCGGCATTGTGATGGATCAGAAGCAGTAAGCTAGTTTTCCCTTCTAAACCTGAGGGCCTCGCGCTTAGCAACGCGGGGCCTTTTGCTTTGTGGTGTGGATGTTGCAGGCAGCGGAGGGTGTTCCTGCGACCCGAGAGCACAGTGGCTGGTGATTTGCATCACGCACATCCCCGCGCGCGCAGGTAAAATCAACTGCGGCGAGTTGCACTCGAAGTCGGCGCCCATGCAGGCATGTTCAAGAAGATTCTGGTTGCCAATCGAGGAGAGATCGCAGTGCGCGTCATACGCGCCTGCCGCGAGATGGGCATCTCGACCGTCGCCGTCTATTCCGATGTCGACCGCGCCGCGCTCCACGTCCGCGAGTCCGACGAGGCGTATCACATCGGCCCCGCTCCGGCTGCCGAATCCTATCTTCGGATCGATAGAATTCTCGACGTAGCCAAACGCTCCGGAGCCGAGGCCATCCATCCCGGCTACGGCTTTCTCTCCGAAAACCCCAAGTTCGCGCGAGGGTGCGCCGATGCGGGCGTGAAATTTATCGGACCGACTCCGCACTCCATGAATCTGATGGGATCGAAAACCAGCGCTCGCCAGCAGATGGAAAAAGCCGGCATCCCGTTTGTTCCGGGAACTTCGCGCGGCCTCGCCTCCGCCGCAGAGGGCGAGCAAGTTGCGGAGCGCGTCGGCTATCCCGTAATGCTGAAAGCCGCGGCTGGCGGCGGTGGCAAGGGTATGCGCCTCGTGCATACGCGCCAGGAACTTCGTTCCGCGCTCGAATCGGCCCAAAGCGAGGCACAGCGTTCGTTTGGCGATAGCGAAGTCTATGTCGAAAAGGCCATCGTCAATCCGCGCCACATCGAGATGCAGGTGCTCGCCGACGAACACGGCAACACTGTTTGGCTCGGCGAGCGCGAGTGCTCGATCCAGCGCCGCCATCAGAAAGTTCTCGAAGAAGCGCCCTCGCCGATTGTCGATCCCGATATGCGCCGCCGCATGGGCGAAGTTGCCGTCAAGGTCGCGCAGGCCGCCAACTACACCAACGCCGGCACCATAGAGTTTCTCGTCGATCAGCAGAAGAATTTCTATTTTCTCGAAATGAACACGCGCCTTCAGGTTGAACATCCGGTCACCGAGTTGACCACAGGACTCGATCTCGTACACCTGCAGATCCGCATCGCAGCCGGCGAGAAACTGCCCTTCGTGCAGTCCGACATAGCGATTCGCGGACATGCCATCGAATGCCGCATTTACGCCGAGGATCCCGACAACAATTATTTTCCCAGCCCCGGCAAAATCACGTTGCTGCTCGAACCCTCAGGGCCGGGAATACGCCGTGACAGTGGCATGTATGAAGGCTGGAGCGTCCCGATGGATTACGATCCGCTGCTCGCCAAGCTCATTGGCTATGGGAGCGATCGGCCGCAGGCCATCATGCGCCTCGAGCGCGCTCTCGATGAATATTTCGTGGCCGGCATCAAGACCAACATTTCTCTTTTCCAGCGCATCCTAGGCGACGCCGACTTTCGAGCCGGAAAGCTTGACACCGGATACCTCGATCGCCTGTCCGCCAAAACCACTCCGGCCGCAGCCTCTCTCTCGCCGGACGAGATTAAAGAACTGGAGAAAATCGCGGCGATTGCCGCCGGAATGTTTGCCGTGCTCGCCCCATCATCGTCCGCCAACCAGAACGGCAATGCGGCAAGCGATTCGGCCATCCCGGCTGCGTCATCGTCGAACTGGAAACAAAAAGGACGATCGGAAGCGCTGCGCTGATCTTGATCTTATGGTTTATGAAATCCTAGTTGGCGACAAAGCCAGCGGCAAAGCGGGCGGCAAAACGGACGGCAAGCCATACCGCCTCGAGCTGGGAAAAGTGGGCGACCGATGGGAGTGCCGTCTGGACGGCCGCACCGTCGACGTCGATGCAATCATTCCGCGGCCCGACGTTTTGTCGCTGCTGATCGATGGCCGCGCCTACGAAATCAAGCGCGAGCAAACGGCAACCGATCTCCACCTGTGGGTCGGCAGCGCCCGCTTCGCGGTTGAGTTGCGCGATCCGCGATCCTTGCGCTCGCGCCAGAAATCCGCGGGCGACGAGAAAGGCCCGAGAAAAATTCTCGCTCCCATGCCCGGCCGCGTGGTGCGCTTGTTGGTCGCGGAGAATTCCGAAGTCGAAGCCGGTCAGGGCATCGTCGTAGTCGAAGCCATGAAAATGCAAAACGAAATCAAATCGCCCAAAAAGGGAATCGTCAAGAAAATATCAGCGACCGCCGGCGCAGCGGTGAACCCCGGCGACGTGCTCGCCATCGTGGAATAAGAAAGCAAGCGCTCATGGAATCCTGGAACGAGCGTGGGCGGCCATCAAACTCATGATCGAGAAAATGAGAGTCGCGGTATTCGTTGTGGCCCTGGGTCAGTTTGCGCTTGCCGCCGGACGTTGCCCCGTTACCCTCATCAGCGGCACAGGTAGCCTGGATTCTGTCTCGATCACTTTCATGAACGCGGGCAAGTTGCCGATTCGGCGCCTGGAATTCAACTGCAAGCTGATCGGCGATCGATCAGACAGCGTCCACTGCGACGAAGAGAACGCGCTTTTCTTCCCGGGCCTGCAGTACACGGTCACGTATGCCCACCGCGCGCGCGTAGCGGAACTGGCACGGGTCTCGCTCAAAAGCATTACCTTTGCCGACGGATATGTCTGGGAGCCGAACCGAGCGATATCTTGCCGTGCGCTAAGAATTGATCTGAAAAAGAAGTAATCGCCTTTCAATCCAACCTGCTTTATGCGATCCGCCGAACGCCCTCACGGCCATAGCACCTACGTCATCTGAAACCTGTGGTTCTCTGCGCGTACCATATAGAGAACAGGTGCGGAGGTCCCGTCGTGAAAGTGCAGCGCATCATCAGTTTCGTTACGCTGGTGATTTCGATCATCACGCTGGTTCTCGTGTTGAAGCGCCCCGCGCCGGTTGCAACCGCCGTTGCGCCCGCCACCGCCGCCGCCAATGCGCAATCTTTTCAGGAAAAGGTGAACCAACTCGCACAGCCCAAAGCTGCCGGCGAAGGCGAAAGCGAAGTTCGAATGACATCCGGCGAAGTGTCCGCCGCGCTCGCGCAAGCTGCCGGCCTGCTGCCGGCAACGATGGCCGCACCCGCTATCGCGAATACTTCCACGGGTGCGTCTGCGGGCTCCGCCTCCGCTAGTTCTGCTTCGGTCAACTCTCCCGCCGCTCCATCTGCCATGGATTTTCCCGGCGCCGTTCCCAATATTAAGGATTACCAGGTCTCGATGGATGGCGACATCGTTCGCGGACAATTTCTCACCCAGATCGCCGGCAAAGACGTTTATCTCACTCTTGCCGGACATCTCGGTTCCAAAGACGGTTACGCCACCTTCGACGCCACCGAGGTCAAGATCGGAGATCTCTCCGTGCCTGCGGCGCTCGTCAACGAAGTGTTGCAGAGAAAACTCGCCGAGCAACGCGATCAGCTCAAGCTCCCCAACAACGTAAAAGACATCAAAGTAGAAAATGGCGAGCTTGTCCTAGTTGAGAAATAGGTCGAGAAGTAGCGGCCATGACCAAGTGGGAGTTTGCGATTGCTATGCAGCCGGTATATCGTCTGGCGCGCTGGCTCGCGCCACGCAATACTACGGTTCTCATCACCGGTAATTCGCCCTGAGCACATTTCGCTCGCCGACGCCGATGCTCGCTCTTCGAGCTAGCGTTCGCGCGGAAACAGATTAGCCGTTATCAGAAGTGAACGATGTTATCGACGCTTGCTTGCACAGGAAGAGGTTCACTCTACTACGCCGCGAGGCTGCGCCGCAGTTTCTTCCACACGACGCGCGCAGGGAAAAATAGAATTGCGGCCCAGAGCAGCAGGCTCGGTCCAGTCGTGAGCAGGAACAAGATCACGGCTACGACGCCATCCGCCACGTTGCGATATCCCTCGATGGCGGCGTTGCCGAGACGATTGGAGGTCGAAGGCGGTACGACTTGCAACTGCGCCGTGTACTCCTCCGCGATGGTAACGGTTAAGGTGGCATAGCTCACCTGCTTCGCCATATTTTTTCTTTCGGCTTCCATCTGCTCGATCTCGCCGCGCACTCGATCGAGTTCCTGCTCAACTGCAAGGACGTCTGACAGCTTCCCGGTGCGATTGCGCAGCAGATCGGTCAGCCTTTCTTCGGTGTTGCGGGCATTGCCGAGCCGTGCCTCCAGGTCGACATATTGCGAGGTAACATCCTGCCCACCCTGCGACTCGGACTCGACTCGCCCCAGCGTCTTGACTTCGGCTAATGTGGCGTCCACTTGATCGGCGGGAACGCGCAACGTCGCGGTGAGTGTGCGCCCGCTACCCGTGTCGCCGCCGGCATTCAACTCGCCGATATAACCTTGATGCCGCTTGAGAATAGCTTCGAGGTTCGCTCGCGCGGTGTCGAACTCCTTCGTGATCAGGTTGAGCTGCGCCGTCCGTATGATCATCGGACCGTTGGCTGACAGATTATTTTCCGTGGTTAGTGTGTCCGCCGGCGGGCCGCTGGCAGTTGCGGGCGGAGCGGGTTGCAGTTGCGCTAGCTCCGTGACAATTCTTCCGTTTATCGGTGGGGGCGGCGGTGGTGGGGACGGCTCCAAGCGTGATTCTGTTTGGAATTTATTAACAACTGCCTTATCAACCCCCGCTCCGCGTCGCGAAAAGACACTGCTAGCTCTTCCACCCTCGAACTTCAAAGTTCCCAGCCCGACAAGAAAGACGGCCGCAGCCGCTCCCGCTAACATCACCCTGGCCCAACGCGTGTGCCACAGTTCCCGCAAGTTACGCTGGGCTGGAAAAACATTTCGCGCCGCGGCTCGATTCCCCGCTAGCGCGTTTGTGATTGCTTGAGGTATCGCCGGCTCCGGCTGCTCAACCTTCCAAGTCTTCAGATTTTGAGAAACGCTTCCTAGTTCAGCAGCCAGCCCCTGGCATTCCGCACACTCGCGTAAATGAGCCGCCGCAACCGTGGCGCGATCGGCCGCGAGTTCGCCATCAAGGTGGGCCATCACTTCTTCGGGTTTGATGGGATGCGTCATTCTGTTCATATGGCCTCGCCTTCGGCTCGCGTGAGTTTGGCTGTCTCTGCTACTTCTGCCGCGGAAGCGTTCGCAATATCTTGCTCCGGCTGCAGGTGCTCCTTCAGCGCCATTCGCGCGCGAAAGAGCCGCGAGCGCACCGTATTCACCGGCAGCTTCAATAATTCGGCAATCTCCGAATAACTAAGCTGCTCATATTCACGCAGCATCACAATCTCGCGCTCTGAATCGTCCAGCCTTCCAAGGGCCTGGCGCATCCAGAGAACGTTGTCAGAATCATCTTGACTCGCCGGCTCCGGCGCGACCTCAACCGACGACAAATCGCGAGACTGCTTCCGCCGTTCCGCCGCCAGCAGGTTCATCGCAATGCCATAGAGATAAGTCCGGACGAGAGCTCTCGGCTCATAGCGAACCGCCGCCCTTATGACCGCCAGGAAGACTTCCTGCGTCAGATCCTCCGCGCGCTGGTCGCGCTCTAGTCTGCGCCGAAAGAAGCCGTAAAGTGGCCCGCGATAGCGCGCAAACAGCGCCTCAAACGCTTGGTGCGACCCGCTGCGGAACTCCTGCATCAAGGCTTCGTCACTGATCATTATCTTGATCTTGCCATCTTTATCTCGCCATCTTGCCAGCGCCTCTGGCGCGCCGCTCATTGCTATCAACGCTATCAATCCGGCTCTCAGCCCGCGGTCCCTGAAGTCTCGTTCATAAGCTGTAATGTCGCAACCTGCCGAAAAGTTCCCGGCCCGGAAGAAATTTCGTGCGATATGATGAAAATCGAGACAATTTGTCGGTGTCCGGGGAACGAATTTCCTGTCGCAACTTGCTCTCTCATTTTCATGGCTCGACACGTCCCCATCGGCGTGCGCGGTGAGGCGGCTGAGACCGTCGAACTGAAGCACACACTCGCCGCGCACGATCCGCGGTTGCCACCCGTGTATTCGACGCCCGACATGATTCGCCTGATGGAGATCGCCGCCTTCCAGGCGCTTCAGCCATTTTGCGACGACGGAGAAATCACGGTGGGCATTTCGATTAACATCGAACACCGTGCCGCCAGCGCTGTCGGAGTGCGAGTCCGGGCCGAGGCTGAACTGGAATCGTTTGATGGGCGCTTCTACATCCTTCGCGTCCGCGCGCACGACGGCTCGGAGGAGATTGGGCGCGGTACGGTAGGACGCGCTGTAGTGCACGTGCCCAGCTTCGTCAAGCGCATGCGCGAAAAAGCTGGTGGCGAGCAAGCAGGGAAGAGACAATTCTCCCGTGGAGCCGGAAAAAAAAGTAACAAAAATTAACGACAAGAAGTTGCGAAGCGATACAAGCCATGGAATCCCGCACCGATCGCGCAATGCAATTCCGCCAGCTCCATCGCGGTCCGAGCGTGCTCATTTTGCCGAACGCATGGGACGTCGCCAGCGCTCGCATTTTTGAGGACGCCGGTTTCCCCGCGATCGCCACCACCTCGGCTGGCATCGCCTATTCGCTCGGCTATGCCGACGGCCAGCATATTCCACGCGAAGAGATGATGGCCCGCATCGGCCGCATCGCTCGTGCCGTCCACGTGCCCGTGACCGCCGACATCGAAGCCGGCTACGGTTCGAACGTCAAAGATGTCGCCCGGACAACCTGCGAACTGATTGAGATGGGAGTTGTTGGGATGAATCTCGAGGATGGAAGCGGCGATCCATCTTGCCCCCTGATCGGCTTCGATTTAGCAGCCGATAAGATCAAGGCGGCGCGCCAGGCCGCCGTCGACGCGGGCACGCAAATTGTGATCAATGCGCGTACTGACGTGTATCTGCTGCCCGGCGGGAATCCCGACGCCGATTATTCCGAAGCGTTGCGGCGCCTGATAGCGTTTCGCGATGCCGGCGCGGACTGCGTCTTCGCTCCGGGGCTGAAGGATGCTGGAATGATTGGCCGGCTGGCGAAGGCCGTTGAGTGCCCCCTCAACATTCTCGCCGGGCCGGGGACGCCGTCGATTCCAGAACTCGCGAAACTGGGAGTGGCGCGTGTGAGCGTAGGCTCGGGCCCCATGCGTGCGACGCTAGGACTGCTGCGACGATTAGCGGAAGGGCTAAAAACTTCCGGCACGTACAGCGAAATGGAAGGGGCTGTGCCTTATGCCGAAGTGAACAAACTTCTCGGCGGCTGATTTTACCCGTTGACCATGTTCATCAGGTGCTCCGGATAGCGCAACCCGGCCGCCGCTCCGGCGGGAAACACTTCTCTAAGACGCCGCAAGTCTTCGGAAGTAAGTCTTACGTCGACGGCTGCGGCATTTTCCTCGAGGTACTTGCGCCGCTTCGTCCCTGGGATTGGAACAATATCTTCGCCCTGCGCCAGTACCCAGGCCAGCGCCAACTGCGACGGCTTGCATTTTTTCTCGTGCGCCATTTCTTCCACTTCTTTTACCAGATCGAGATTCTTCTGAAAATTTTCGCCCTGAAAGCGCGGCGAAAAACGGCGATAGTCATCCTCGGCGAGATCATCGAAAGTTTTGAATTGCCCGGTGAGAAAGCCGCGCCCGAGCGGACTATAGGCCACGAAGCCGATTCCCAGTTCGCGGCAGGTCGCCAAAATTTCATCTTCCGGATCGCGCGTCCACAGCGAATATTCCGTCTGCAACGCCGCGATGGGATGCACTTTCACCGCGCGCCGCAAGGTGCCGCCCGCGGCCTCCGATAAGCCAATATGACGAATTTTCCCCGCTTTGATCAGTTCGGCCAGCGCGCCCACCGTCTCCTCAATCGGAGTATTCGGATCGACGCGATGCTGATAATAGAGATCAATGTAATCGACGCCCAGCCGCCGCAAACTAGCGTCGCACGATTTCTTCACATAATCCGGCTTGCCATTGACACCGCGAACATTGGGGTTCGCAGGATCGCGGACAATCCCAAACTTCGTGGCCAGCACAACCTGATCGCGTTTGCCCTTGATCGCGCGTCCGACGAGCTCTTCATTCTTGTGCGGTCCATAGACATCGGCGGTGTCGAGAAAGTTGATGCCCAGTTCGAGCGCCCGATGAATAGTCGCGATCGACTCAGCGTCATTGCGTCCCGAGTAAAACTCCGACATACCCATGCAGCCCAGACCGATGGCGGAAACATGGAGGCCGGAACGTCCAAGATTGCGCGTTTTCATTCAGGATTTCCTTTCATTAGAAAAGTTGCTAGATATTAGAAGAAGAATGGTCGTTCTTCGCCGGCCACTACCAAACTATAGATGCGACGGGTAGGAATAAGGCTTCGAACATGTTTCACGAATTGCGTCGCTTACCCTCACCGGGGCATCTGTAGAGAGAGGTGATCCCTGTTCACCGATAGCGATGAATCAACCCGCCATGAATCGACCACCAATTTGGTTTGAGAGAAAGTTTGATCTCGACTTTCCGCTGGATCAGCATCCGAACCTCTGCGCGCGTCTGCGCGGCACGCCTGCCCGGCTGGAAGAAATTGTCCGCGGCGTTAATCGTGAAGTCCTGATGGAAAGAGCAAGTGAAAATGAAAAGTGGTCGGCGCAGGAACACGCCGGCCACCTGGCGGACCTCGAACCACTGTGGATGGCGCGCGTCGATGACTACACAAACGGCGAATCCCAGCTTACCGTCGCCGATCTGACCAACCGCAAGACCTTCGCGGCGCAGCACAACCAGCGCCCGATCACAGAGATTCTGCTCGAATTCCGCAGCGCCCGCTCGCAGCTGTTAAACAAAATAGAAAACATCGATCGCGGAATGTTCGCTCGCACCGCCCTTCATCCGCGAATGAAAATACCGATGCGGCTGGTCGACCATCTATACTTTGTGGCGGAACACGACGACCATCATCTGGCCTACATCTGGGAGTCGATCAACGCTGGTCGCCAGAAAACACAGTAGTCATGCAGTGACCCGAATCAGCGGCTTCGTCAGCGGAATGACCTCGCCAATTTCAACCGCAGAAACGCCGGCCTCTTGCAGCGCGCGCGTGAGCGCTTCGGCATCGCCGGCCGCGACCGAAATCAGCAATCCTCCCGCGGTCTGCGGATCAAAAAGCAGCGTGCGGATATCGTCAGGCACCGACGGATCATACTCCACCACGCATTCCGCAAAGTCGCGATTCGCGACGAGCCCGCCAGGAATGTATCCGGCATGAATGCAATCAAGCGCACCCTCAAGCGCCGGAACGCTGGCCGACCGTACGACCAGGCTGACGTCGGAGGCAAGCGCGATTTCGCGAGCATGCCCAATCAGTCCGAAGCCGGTGATATCGGTGAGGGCATGAACGGCAAAAGAGTTGTCGGTCGTTGGTCGTCGGTTGTTGTCGCGGCTGTGGGGAGCCTCTGCCGAATTTTGCTCGACAGGACGGATGGGGGCACCCGTCCCCACGTGAGCATCGCTAATCACCTCAGCCGCGGCCTTATTCAGCGTCGTCATCGACCTCACGGCGGCGTCGATCCACGCTTGCTTGGCGACGCCCTTCTTAATCGCGGTTGAAATCACTCCCGTGCCCAGCGCTTTCGTGAACAGTAAACGATCGCCCACCCTCGCGCCCTGATTCGCCAGCACGCGGTTGGGATGAACTACTCCCGTAACCGAATATCCAAATTTTGTTTCTTCGTCGCGGATGCTGTGGCCGCCGACCACCGTGCAGCCCGCCTCGATCATCTTCGACAATCCGCCGGCCAGAATACGCTCCAGAATTTCGAGGTCGCCTTTCTCCGGAAAACACACGAGAGCCAGCGAAGTCAGCGGTTTTCCGCCCATGGCATAAACATCACTGAGCGCGTTGGTCGCGGCGATCTGGCCGAAGGTGTAGGGCTCGTCCACGATGGGCGTGAAAAAATCCACCGTCTGCACCAGTGCCGTCTCGGGCGTGAGCAGATACACTCCGGCGTCGTCAGCATGATCGAAGCCGACTAGAACATTCGGGTCGTGTTGCCGGGCTAATTTCCCAAGCACTGTGTCCAGCGCCGCCGGACTCAGCTTGGACGCTCAACCCGCAGCTTTAACGGACTCCGTGAGGCGAAATTGTTTTTTATCGGCCACGAGAAGATTGTACCGGAGGGAATTGTACTGAAGGCGATGGAGTGGTGGATGCCTCGCTCGAGCTCACTTATGCAATTCGATCGCAACCACATAAGCGACTGCCGGCTTAGCAGCGGACTCAATATACTCAATCTTCGCCGACATTCCGTCCAGATCCTTGCAGGGATTGAGATCGCCCTTGGGCGTAAAACCAAGCGCGGAGAATCCAATCTTGTAATAGTTGCCGCTATGCAGTGCCATGGTTCTTCCTTTGGCGGCGATGTTAAGGTCGATGCCTGGCTCGTGGCAATGCACGTCCTGCAGCGTACCCACGAGAAAATGGTGCGGCCCCGCTGGCAACGCTTCCTCGATATTTTCGGAATGAGTGTCTCCCTCCGCTGTGGAGGTGTCGTTCGCCTCGACTCTGGCTTGAAGTGCTTCTGCCGGATGGCTGTTTCGCTCCGTAGCCTGCTTCCGCGCGGTCGCGTACCGTTCGACCTGCGCAAGCTGGTTCTCGATCGTCGAGGTCTCCGCTGGAGATTTCGCCAGCTTCAATGCGCCATGCAGCACAGTTGCTGCGTCGGCGGCGCGGTCCATCTCCATCAGAATGTTGGCTATGGTCATACGATAACCCACATTCCCGGGGTCGAGTTGAACTGCCGTAAGCGCCATCATGTGCGCCTCTTCGAGATCTTTGTGCCGCATACCCTCGAGGGCCGCCAGTCGCTCAAAGGCGGGTGCGAACTGCGGATTGAGTTTGATCGCGGCGCGCAAACTGCTCTCCACCTGCGGGTCATCGTTAAAAAATGCGCCCGCGTTCATCGAGATCGCGGCAAAGTAGTAGTGCGCAATGTAACTCTGCGAATCAAGTTTCGCCGCCTGTTCGTACCACTTGCGAGCCTCCTCCATGTGACCGGCATTAAACTCCAGAAGGCCCATGGTTTCGTGGGCGGAGACGTTCCGCGGATCTTCCTGCAACACGTGGTCGAGAAGCGGGCGGGCATCTGCAACCCGCTCGTCGTAAGCCAGGAAATCCGCGCGCACCGCATCGGCCTGGGTTTCGGTCAAGGCGCGTACCTTGAACGTTGAATCGTCCACTCCTGTTGCGGCTGGTAGCTTGAAATACTTGTTGCAGTCTCCGCTCCGAATGTATCCTTCCAGGTTCGACTGCAGCTTCGTGAGATCGCCAAAGGTGCGCGTAGCTGCGGTCACGGGATCAACCTTCTTCGCCAGAAGCGTCGCATAGTCCGTCAGACGCCGCGTTTTCTCCTGAAAGTCCTTGACCTGCAGATAGTGAGTCAGCGCCCATGACTCCGCATAGAAAATGGAACCTTTGTTCTCCTCGTGGTAATAAGGCGAACTGGTGTCGACAGTAAAAAGCGTCGCGAGCGGCAGCAGACGGTTCTCCCGCAGCCATTGTATGTTTGCGGGACTGGGCTGCCCGAGCGCAACATCCTTTTCGCGAATGTCGGTGTTCTCATAAAATTCCGCCAGCCCCTCGTTCAGCCACAGCGGCAACCACTCTGCATCGCGGCTGAGAACAAAGTGCGTGTACTCGTGATAGATAATCGCGTAGGGATGATCGCCCTCGGCGTCAACGCGCATGAGTACATAGTTTTTGTCAGGCACCCGCAGAAAAAGTCCAGCCAGCTTGAGCTGGCCTTTCGCGAGATAGACTTGCGGTTCGAGAGCACGGAAATCCTTTTCGTCCTTGATCGCCAGAACGATAATGGGCGATCCGCTTTCGTTCGAGAGCTGCGGGAGCATTACATGAAACAACGAGCGCATGCGCTCAAACTGTTCGGCAATTCGTCTCCCGGTCTTCTCGTTAGCGTTGGTAACCACCGTGAAGTGTTGACTGCGCACCTCCAGCCAGTTCTCTGCTTTATCGCGCGCCGAGGCCAGCGCGGTCGCGAGCAGAAACGATAATAAGATCGAAGTAACGCGCGGCCGCATAGTAACAAGCCAATTACAAGGCAAATAGAGATATACCGAAGAGCAGGGCAAGTCAAATGAATTCTTGGCGTGAAACGGCTTGCAGCAAAGTGCTAACTAAGTGTTGCAAGGATATTTGCCACAGGATTTACTCGCTAACTTACTGTCGAGCTGTTTCCATGGCAAAGTTACCTTACGGTGACTTGGCTGACCTGTAAGTCCGGATAGGCGTGGTCCCATTGTGCGGAAATGTTTTCGAAGATCAGGCGAAAGGGTTTGCTCTCGCCGGGCGCGAGCGGCGATAGAGTGAGGTCCACCGCTTCGTCGTATGGCCCGCCGGTGCGCAGCACGTGGATGGGAATTTCTTCGCGCTGCGCCGTCTGCCCCATATCGTCCTTAAATGTGATCTGCACCACCGCGTGGATGACGGTTTTATCGCCAGCGTTGGTGATGACGCCGTCGAGATAGCTGACGGTTGCGCCCACAAAATTCTGCGCCGCGCTGGTCCTCATGTCCGAGAATCTCAGGCGGGCGGCATACGCGGGCGGCTCGACAGGCTTCTTCTCGTCCGAGCGAAGAATCAACGCCAGCACGCCGATAACAATCCCGACGATGACGATCCCTATGAGAATCGGGCGGACGCCGGATTCCTGCGGCTCGGTCGTAGGATTCGGGCTTAAATTTGGATTTACGCTCGGCTGTATCAGGCCACCCATGGCGGGATTGTACTACCGGACAGTCTTTAGTAAATCTCTGTGGCGTAGGGCTGCGCCGGGCGCCGAATCCCGGCCTTGCCCGCGACCTGCGAATCGACCACGTGATAATTGTTGTAGTCAATTGTCAGCGTGGCGCGCCCTCCGAGACGTATGTAGCTCACCGATTCATTGCGCTGCGGCAGCCAGAAATTTTGGACCTTCATGTACTGGTGATGAATTTCGTTCTTCTTTGTCCAGAAGGAAGGATTCTGGGCGGGCTCGGCGTCAATCCGCGTCACCGCGAAATCCGTGCCGTCAACCCACACCTTGCCGCGATAGACATATTTACTCTTCGCCTTGGGGTAGACCTCGAGCACGTATTGGCCGCCCGCACCGGACGGCTCGTAGCCAACCAGCGCGATGTCGTAGTTTTCCGGGTTGAGCAGCGTGCGGGCGTGTATCTCCGGCTCCGCCGCTTCCTTTTCGCTCTCCAACAAGCGCTTAAACACACGGTCGATGATCAGCTTCGATCCTGATTGCGAAATGATTTTAAAGTTTTTGGTGGACGGGCTGTCAAAACTCGCTTCCACGGTCATCTCCGCATCGCGGTCGCTTGGGAATCCGCGATAGGAAAGGTGGTAGATGCGCGTGGATTCGTAATGGCGAAGCGCCCGCGCCCGCTCCGCATCTCTCCGAACCAGATTGCTCACCACTTGTTGAACCGACAACGGCGCCGTCGTGATCGAAGGCGGCAGCGGCCCGGGATCTGCCTCGGCTCCGAACCCACACACCACTAGCGCGGCTCCGATCAAAAGAGAAAGTTTGGCCCAAGGTTGGATCAAGTGTCCGATAATTGTATGATTCGCGCATAGGTCCCGGCGTTGGTTGGAGGTTTCACGGCACTTCACTTTGAACTTCGCTTCAAAATTCGGCCTGAACTGGAAGGCACATTCAGGATTGTGTTTAAAACTCCGCGCCTGTGCCATTGCTTCCGCTCCGAAGCGCCTAGATTATCACCAGTCCTACGACATCGCCGGACACCATTAGGACAGGCGACCGGCGACGTGAGCGAGTTGCCCATATTTCGGCACTTGTCGTCACGCTGCCGCCAAATCGCCGGCAAAAATAAAGGATTACACTCATTCCCATAAGCGAACGGATTGCTCCAGGAATGTTTTCAGTCACTTACCGCAAACAACAAAGGGGCCTATAATTGCATCATAGTTGGCGCTGAAAATAAAAGGAGCCCTCCCCCATGAGGTTCCGCGAACAGGAAACGGATGTTCAATGGAATTGGATCGCGATTTTCTCCTACACTGCGTCGCTCGCAGTCAGTGTCGCAATTTGGAGAAGTCTCTTCCTGGCCGTTGAGCGCCTGATGAAGTAGGCGAAGTTCAAAACGTGGTTAAGAGATAAGAGTAAGGGCGAGCGCCCGGCGGCTTCTGCAGCCGTGGGATTTCCTCACCTCACACCTGATTAGCTACTGATCATAGTGCAGCAGCGAGAAGACGTCGTACTTCTGCAATCTCTCTCGACCCTTTAGGAAGTCGAGTTCCACCACAAACGCCAATCCAGCAATTTTTGCTCCCAATCCACTCGCCAGTTCGGCGGTAGCGACTGCCGTTCCCCCGGTCGCCAGCAGGTCGTCCACAATCAAAATCCGCTGGCCTCGAATGATCGCGTCTTTGTGAACTTCGAGCGCATTGCTGCCATACTCCAGTTCATAGCTGATCTTCAGCGTTTCGGCGGGCAATTTGCCGGGCTTGCGGACCGGGACAAATCCCGCATTCAGCCGGTAGGCGAGGGCCGGACCAAAAATAAATCCGCGCGCCTCCATGCCCAGCACCAGGTCAATCTCTTTGCCAATGTAATTTGCGGAGAGCGCGTCGATGAGCAGCGCGAAGCCGACCTTATCCTTGAGCAGCGTGGTGATGTCATAAAAGAGAATGCCTTTCTTCGGAAAGTCCGGCACCTCCCGGATCAGCTTCTTCAAGCGGTCGCAGTCCGCAGCCGCAATCAACTTTTCCGTCGGCGTGCTCATCCCGAAATTAAGCTCCTCGAACTTGAAATGACGTGAGTCCGGCGACGGGCTCGGCATCGAAGTCTTCGACTTTGTCTACGCGCGCGGCTCGCGGCCCGTCCTGTAACCGCGAGCGCAATCCAGCCAGTTGCGCGCGCGTTCCCATGGCCAACACTTCGACCGTGCCATCGGCATTGTTTCGCACCCATCCGGCAATTTGCAAAATGTGCGCCTCGCGCTCGACAAACCAGCGGAAGCCGACCCCATGGACGCGGCCATGTACGAGAAAGCGACGGGTTTGCGTGCGAGATTGATCGTCAGTGGAAGCCATTGCTCAAATGAAGAGGTTAGCGGTCAGAGTGCTGAGGTAAAACCCAAAGCAACAGCGCTTCACCTCTGCAATCTGACCTCTCACCCCTGACCTTACTGCGCTCGCGACAAATACGTTCCCTCAGCGGTGTCGACTTTGATCTTCTCGCCTTCGTTGATGAAGGGCGGCACCTGCACAATCAGCCCGGTCTCGGTCTTCGCCGGCTTGGTCACACTCGAAGCGGTCGCGCTCTTGAGGCCGGGCTCGACCTCCATCACCGTCAGCACGACTGTCTGCGGCAACTCGATGCCGACTGCTTTGCCGTCGAAAAACTCAACCTTGATCTGCAGATTCGGCGTCAGGTAATCCACAGCATCGCCCAGCGTGTCGCGCGTAAGGTGCGTCTGCTCGTAGTTTTCCGTGTTCATGAAGTAATAATCATCGCCGTCGCTGTAGAGGAACTCCATGTTCTCCTCGTCCACGTTAACCTTCTCGATCGGATCAGGCGAACGAAAGCGGTGCTCGAACATGGCTCCGGTGCGCAGGTTGCGCAACTTGGCCTGTATAAAGGCGCGCAAATTGCCCGGCGTGCGGTGCTCGACGCTGAACACGGAATGCAAGTCATTGTTGTGCTTAATGATCATGCCGGGACGGAGTTGGGTCGCTGGAATCGACATTGCAGGTTTACATCTCCTTCACTCTGCTAGGAATTCTGGCAGCGGGGCAGGTGCTAGCTCTCCCGCCGCACTCGGAATCAACTCTTCATTTTACACAGCGCGAGCCGATTCTGGAATCGGACCCGGAAACCGGAAAGCCGGAAAGCAGTGTCCCAATTTGCCGCACGTCGCCGCATAAGATAGCGCCGGCACCCCAGCCGGGTGTCCCGAGGGCGTCCTCGCCTCGGCGCGGTGGGCGGGACGCCTGCCGGACAGCCGCCGAGAAGACGACTGTACAATCGCACGGCGGGGAAATTAGGACCCATCGACCGGAATCCAGCAGCTGGGTAATTTGGAAACCGGGCACGGCCTAATCACAAAATTGCAGATTACAGAATTACCAATTCAATAAGGACTAGAATGTAGAGATGGGGCTCGCCCCGTTTGGCATTCTAGAAATCAGGAGGTTTTTATGCGCAGTGGAAAATACGAGAGTTCAGAGAGCAGCCCGGTCGGCACCGCCATCACGTTTTTGATGATTGGTCTCGGGGTGGGCGCCGCCCTCGGCCTGTTGTTAGCTCCGAAGGCTGGCCGCCAATTGCGGAAAGACCTGCGGCGTTCCTACGACGATGTTCTCGAAACCGCCTCGGACTGGACCGACGAAGCAAAAAGCCGCTTCGAAGAAGTAGTCGAAAAAGGCGCCGATCTCGCCGACGAGGTTCGCTCCAGGACCAAGCCCATCAGCGACATGCTCCGGCGCTCGTAGGACAGCAGTTGCGCCGCCGTAGCCCTTTATAGCGGACATTATCTTTGTCGCCGTTGGTCGCCCGTTGTTCGCTCTTCGTCGTTCGCGATGCATTTCTAGACTAGCAAACCACAGCGGAGCCCGAAGAGCGAACGACGAAGAGCCGCGGCTCATTGTTGTTGTTGTTCGCTCTGGTTTTCTTCTTCCAGCGTGCGCCGCTTCTTGTGCACGTTGCGGATGACTACGCCGACTGAGACCCGGAAGTTGTCCTGCTTCTGTTTGCCGAGGAGAATGAAATTTGTGCCCGTCTGGAAATAATCAGCATTCAAGCGCAAGGCGAAGCGCGGAGTGATTTTGTAGTCGAGGCCGCCACCGGCAACGAACGCCCGGCCCGATCCAACCTCGGTCACCTGAGCGCCTCCGCCGTTGGCGATGCCGCGCACGCCCTGGTGTCCGTACAAGAATTCGCCCCGCGGCGTCCACCGCTCGTACTTGCGGCGCGCTATCTGCCCACCGAAAAGAATGTTGTACTCTCGCGTCGTTGCGTCAAACAGCGGCGATGTGTACGGGCAGAACTGCGGACAAGGCGGAAACGGCGCCTGCTGCCCGGTCGGAAGCTTTGACGTCCCAAAGAATTCGCCGCCCTCCACGATGAACCCCAGCCAATGCGTGATGTTCAGACCCAGAGAACTGTCCCAGCCCGGCAGCCCCGCCCAGTGTCCGGCATTGTAAAAGCCGGCCTCGGCATACGTCCCGCCGACAAAAAACTCGACCCGCGGAAACGGCACCAACGTGATTTTCTTGCCCAGATCCGACGGCGGAATCGGAGTCGCCTCCGGAGCTTGATCTTGCGCAGGAGCCTGAGCCGGTGTTTGCGCGGGAGGCTGAGTTTGAGCCAGAGCCTGATCGGGAGTTACTGGAGCCTGCGCCCACGACATCACACATAGCGCAGCCATTCCAGCCAAAACTCCCAGGTATTTCCTCACGATTCCTCCTTGAAATGCAGTTGCCCGTATCCCGTAGCAGCTAGTTCGATTCTTCCGTTCCGCAATGGGGTACTCGGAGCTGGCTACGGGCAACTGGCTACTGCTTCCTAACTGGTTTTCCAAAAGCTGTAGTGTAGTGCAACCGTATATCTCCGCACGTTCCCTGCTCGGGCGAATAGACGACGCAACTATCAAAGGGACGCGAATAGACGTGCAGCGTGACCGCCCGCTGATTCCCCGTTCGCGGATTCACCACCCGATGCACCGGCTCCCGCGGATCGACCGCGCACGGATTCGCCGCCGTCAACTCCACCGTGTTAGATGCGGTCATCTGACACTTTCCCGTCTCAATATCCTCAAATCCTACGTGGAAATTTTCTACCAGCAGGCTCCCCATCGGAGCCGCCATCCAGCAATTCTGCCCGCGATGATTGTGCACCGAACTGCCCTGCCCAACCTCCCAGCAGACGGCGAGCAGTTCGTAGAGATCTGTTTTGTCGATGAGGTTGCGCGTGTAATGCTGCCGGTCCCAGGTCAAATAAGGCGCAAGACTGGCTTCCGACACGGGCATCTTCGTCAGCAGCGACCGAATCGTCTCCGTTCCATCGAAAGCGGTTGCGGGCAGCGCGCGAAGCTTCGCGACCAGCTCATCGACCCCAACCCGCGTTGGCGCTAACAGCTCACTCATGTTTGTGCTCATCGTTTTTGTGCTCATCGTTCTGCTCATCCATGGACACATCCGACAAACTACTGAGTATACCGTGCGCCAAGCTCCAGCGTGGCGCGGACACTCCTGTCCGCGGCCTTTGACGCTGCCGTTTCTATACAATCAAAGCGTCGAAAAAGGTTCACGGATACGAAATGGATATAAAACTGACGGAAAACGAAGTCCGCGTCCTCGGCTCGCTGATCGAAAAGGACATCACCACGCCCGAGTACTATCCGCTCTCGTTGAATGCGCTGATGAATGCCTGCAACCAGAAGTCAAATCGCGATCCCGTAATGCAGTTAGACGAGGACGCGGTGCGCGACGCGCTCGGGGGCCTGCAACAGCAGCGCATGGCCGGACCCGCTCGCGGCGCCGACAGCCG
The DNA here is from genome assembly GCA_036513715.1 of Terriglobales bacterium. GTDB lineage: Bacteria > Acidobacteriota > Terriglobia > Terriglobales > Acidobacteriaceae > Acidiflorens. The sequence continues at coordinate 68,736 of DATBYM010000056.1, read as the reverse complement.
CGTGACCAAATACGAACAGCGCCTGCAAGAGGTATTTAACTTTACGCGGCCTGAGATCGCCGTGCTGTGCGTGTTGCTGCTGCGCGGTCCGCAAACTCCAGGCGAGCTCCGAGGCCGCACCGAGCGCCTGTTTCACTTCGAAGCTCTCGAAGATGTGCAGTCGGCATTGCAAAAATTAATGCAGCGCGATCCACCGCTGGCGAAAGTGCTCCCCCGCCAGCCCGGAACGAAAGAATCGCGCTATGCGCATCTGCTGGCCGGGGATGTCATCGAAGCGGAAGTGTCAGTTCAAGCCAGCGCGGCCGCTGAGCGCAATCCAGCAAATGCCGACCGCATTGCTCGACTGGAAGAAGAAGTGGCAGAGCTCCGAAGGGAAGTAGGCGAATTGAAGGATCAGTTTGAAAGATTGCGCAGGCAGTTCGAGTAATTCCTAAATCGGATCCCGCCAGGCATTCGGGCCGCCACCTGCGGCGGAGTTGGTTCCCGCGGACGATCAAGAAAGGAGGACAGAGCGAACGAGTCGAGGATTTCAATTAAGCCTGGTACTGGCGGTCGGGTTTCTCGTTCCCTTCGTGAGGTCCCTGGGTATTTTCCTGGGTATCTGGCATCCAGGCCCCGCGACTAACGCGAGGTTTGTTCTCAGAATCACTTTTGAGCTGATTGGTCTTCTGTGCCTCTACCTCGTACTTTCGTCTCAGAAGAAACGATTCCAGGACATAGGGCTGTACTTCGCAGTCCGATTTACCGATCTTTGGCATTCCTTTGCGTTATTTTTCGCAGCACTGTTTGGCAGTGGTCTGCTTCTGATCGTTCTGAAGTTGGCCCACGTTTTCCCTGGCCGGGGACCACGCCCGCAATTTGATAGGGCGGCCCTTTTTGGCACTGCGCTGGGCGTTCTGCCGGTGCTGTATGTGCTCCTAAATCCCTTCTACGAAGAGCTTCTGGTGCGAGCGTTCCTGATTTCTGAAGCGGAAGCGATTTGTCGAAGCACTGCTTTGGCAATATTCGCAAGCGTAGCGTTACAGATCTCTACCACCTCTACCAGGGGTTGCCTGAGGCGCTCTCGCATATCCCCGCATTCTGGTTGTTTTCTTTGTATTTCGTCCGTACGCGCCGCATCCTGCCGGTCATTTTGGCCCACATGTGGATGGACGTATCTGCCCTCGCACTCCATTTCCGCCACCTACATTAAGGCAGGCGGACACGAGTGTCCGCTCTACAGAAGCTTACAGCACCCGTTCCTGCGTATATCCGGCCGCCCCCAGCGCCGAAATAATCTCGGCAATATGGTCCGGCCCGCGAGTCTCCATCGTGATCTCAATCGCCGTCTCGCCCAGCCCAACACCATGGTAAGCACGGTCGTAATCGGTTTCGACGATGTTGGCACGATGCTGCGCGAGGATCGAAGTCAGCCGATTCAGCGCCCCGGGATAGTCAGGCAGATGAACGCGCAGCCGCACCAGGCGCCCATCTTTCACCAAGCCGCGCTCGATGATTCGCGACAGCAGCGTGACATCGATGTTTCCGCCGCACACCAGCACCGCAACTTTTTTCCCAACCAGCGGCAGCTTGCGATTCACCAGAGCCGCGATCGCTGCCGCACCAGCGCCTTCCGCCAAAGTTTTTTCGCGCTCCAGCAGCAGCAGAATAGCGTTCGCGATTTCTTCTTCTTCGACCGTGACAATGTCATCCACGTACTTCTGCACCAGCGGCAGTGTGCGCTCGCCGGCGCGACGCACAGCGATTCCATCGGCAATCGTCGAAGCGGCCGCCAGCGTCACCGGCTTCCCCTCCGCCACCGCAACTTTCATCGATGGCAGCCGCGACGGTTGCACGCCGAAAACTTGAATCCTTCGATTGGACTTGGAATTCGACTCTTTCAGCGCGCAGGCAATCCCGCCAATCAGGCCTCCGCCGCCGATCGGGACGACGACGGCGTCAAGATCAGGATGCTGCTCGATAAGCTCCAATCCGATTGTCCCCTGCCCGGCAATGACAGCGTCGTCATCGAACGCATGCACGAAAGCGAGGTGCTCGGCTTGGCTGCGCAGCAACGCCTCTTCATAAGCTTCGTCATAGTTCGCGCCGTGGAGCACGACATCGGCGCCGTAGCCGCGCGTAGCCGAAACCTTGATCAGCGGCGTAGTCAGCGGCATGCAGATCTGGGCGCGGATGCCGAGCTTCCCGGCGTGATAGGCCACGCCCTGCGCGTGATTTCCCGCCGAAGCCGCGATCACGCCCTGGGCGCGTTCTTCCGGGCTCAGCGACAGCAATTTGTTCAGCGCGCCGCGCTCCTTGAAAGCGCCCGTCCGCTGCAAGTTGTCGAGCTTCAAATAGACCCGGTTGGCCGTAGACTCGGAAAACGTTGCCGACAGTGCGCACGGCGAAAGGTATATGGAGCTGCGGATGCGGCGCAAGGCCGACTGGATGTCGTCTAAAGTAATCATCTGCTGATTACGTCTACGGGTGCAATGATTGCAACATCTTACCTGAATTGCAGTTAGAGACGCCCCGCGCCGTGCCTTCTGCCTTCGCAGTGGCGCAGAACGAAGGGAGCAGGCGCAACCGGTTCCAGGTACAACCTGGGTAATGGCCCAATTGGACGGTGGCTAAGCCCTTTCGAAACCTATGCAGCCGTCAAATACCGCGTCAGAATGGGCTTTTAGAGGAGTTCAACCCCTGGGACTCATGCCTACTTCGACCAGTGCTGTTCTCGCCCCTCTCCCTGTCCATCGAAAAAGCGTTGCGCGCGTCGCCCTCTTTGACTTGCCCGAGGCGTCAGCGCAGCTCATCAACGAGTGCTTCCGCCAACATGGAATCGAAACCATTCCGATTCCCCGCGAGCAGGCCGACCGCTTGCGATGCGAAAAATTTGAGGCCTGCGTTTTAACTCTCGACGAGACCGCCGGCGGCATCATCGAGTTGGCGCGAGCCTCCGCCTCCAATAGCCGAATCATAATTTTCGGGTTGGGTGGCACAGCGCAGGATGCCATGCGTTATTCGAAGTTCAGTCTGAACGCCGTATTTCACGAGCCGCTGGAGCGCTCGGTGGCCATGAAACTTGTGCGCTCCACTCGCAGTCTCGTACTCCACGAGTTCCGCCGCTATGTGCGTGTTCCCGTGATGACCGAGGTCGGAGTTGTCATGAACGACGGCGCCCGCTTCACCGCGACGAGCCAGGAAATCAGCACCGGAGGCATGTCGCTCAAGGGCAATCACGTTCCCGAGATCGGCACTCAGGTGGAAGTGTCGTTTTCTTTGCTGACTCTGCCGCGCGTCTGGGTGCGCGGCCAGGTAAGTTGGAAGAAACCGAATAAAAGTTTTGGCATTCGCTTTGATGTCACGGACGAGCGCCGGCAGCGCCTCAAAGAGTGGATCGTGGGCTATTTGGAAACGTAAAGAACTTCGCTGTCAGCTTTCAACTCTCAGTTTTCAGCTCGCAGTTTTCAGTTAATCGTTTCTTTCCCGGCTACAATATCGGCGTGAGTTCATCGTCCGCCGCGGTCGAGCCTGAGCAGCGCTCCGTTCCGGCGGCTCGCCCATTCACATTGCGGCAAACAATCCTGCTGTGGTTCATTAGCTGGGCCAGCTATCTGGCGATTTCTCTGATTGGCCCCACCCTGCGCTATTCCATCTCGTGGGAAGAGCCGCCTTCGCCCCCGGATACGACGTTCGAAAAGCGGGTGATCTATTGCTTCTGGCATCGCGCCGTTTTCCCAAGCTCATGGATCTGGAGAAATACCGGCATAGCGGTCATGGTAAGCCGCAGCTTCGACGGTGAATACATCGCCCGCACCCTGGAGAAACTAGGCTTCGTCGCGGTTCGCGGCTCCAGCAGCCGGGACGGCGCAAAAGCCCTGCTAGGCCTGCGAAGCCAACTACAGAAAGGCACATCCGTTGTGTTTACCATCGACGGCCCCCGCGGCCCCAAATCCATAGCCAAGCCCGGGCCAGCGCTTCTCTCCCGCGCCAGCAACGCGCCCATGGCGGCGCTCTACGTCGCGCTCAGCGATGCCTGGGTGCTGAATACCTGGGACGGCTTGATGATCCCCAAGCCGTTTTCAAAAGCGCTGGTTCGGATCGGCGCCAAAATGCAAGTTCCCGCTGAAACCAAGACGGAAAAAGTTTTGGAAAGGGACAAGGAGCTAGCCGAGTTTCACCGCCAGTTGCAAGCCGCTCTCGAGCGCGTCACCGCCTTCGCCGAAGAGCACGCCGGCCAGGTAGGATCGGCGGACTTCCCTCTGATCACCAGTTAGCTCACGGCCTTATTTTGAAGACGCCGCCGCAGCTTCCTCCCGGCAACCTCGGGCAATCGCCAAGGTTGCCGCCATAAATGGCAGTGCCAAGCTCCGCCGCTTCTGCTCCATGCGCCCGCTAATCCCAATCGCTATTCTTTGTGATGTTCGCCGCCATGCGATTCGCCCCCGGCGTGGGACCCTCCACTATGCCCTGCCGGCGCATGAGAGGCGCCATGGGACCCGCTACCATGCGCTGCCGCTGCATGGGAGCGAACTGTAGGGGAATTACCGCGAGACCCGCCAGCATGTACCACCGCCGCGCCGCCTCCACGATTCCCTGCGTAAGCATGGCCGCCAACATATCTTTCTCCGCCGCCGCCGCGGAAGCGATGCTCACCCCAGCCGTGTCCATAGCCCCAGTTCGCCCATGGGCCCACGCCCAGAAAGACGCCGCCGTAGAAATAGCCTGGCCCATAATAGCCGCTGGGTGCGCAGCCGTAGGGCGCATAGCCGTAGTAGCCGTAGGCACATACGGGCGGGGTTATGCTGATGGCAACCTGTGCGTTGACGGTTGCCACAAAGGCCAAGAACGCAAGCATGGTTGTTGTGCCGGTCAGAAGCAGGGTGCGCGTTGCGAACCTGTGAGCCCAAGGGACCACGGTCTTGATTTGCCACATTTTGTTACCCTCCCGGGTATCCGATTTCGAGCGAACTTATATCTACTATCGGCTGCTTGCTCCCAGAAAGAAGGTCAATGCGGACCGTTTTCCCAAATTGCGTGTCTTAGGAACCGAAAAGGGAAGGGAAAGCCATTTCGGAGCTCGACGTTTTTTGGTAGCTCTAACAGACTGCGAATGAATGGGTTGGGATTATCGCGGCAGCGGTCCCGACCGGTCCCGACCGATCCCGACCAACGACTATCGACCAACGACCGATTTGCAGCTATAATCCCCAAAGCGTCATCTAACGACTGCACTCAAAGACGACGCGCACAGGCTCTATCCGCCTAGCTTGCGGAGGGGCACTGGAGGACATCGTGAGTCTCACACCCATCGGCGGGCATTCTCCCAGCCGCAAGATCACCACCGCTACTATCCGCGAAAAAAAGCTTCTCCACGAACCGATAACCTGCCTCACCGCCTACGACTACGCCACTGCGCGCCTGGTCGATGAGGCCGGAATCGACATTGCCTTGGTCGGCGATTCGCTGGCCATGACCATGCTTGGCTATGAGAACACGCTCTCCGTCACCGTCGACGAGATGCTGCATCACGTCAAAGCTGTGCGTCGCGGCGTGAAGGACGCGCTGCTCATCGCCGACATGCCCTACGGGTCGTATCAGGTCGATGCGAGCGAGGCCATCCACAACGCCGCGCGCTTCGTCAAAGAAGGCGGAGCCGAGGCTGTCAAGATGGAAGGCGGAGAGAAGCGCGCCGACGTGATCCGCCGCGTCATCGACGCCGAGATTCCTGTCGCCGGTCACATCGGCCTGACTCCGCAATCGGTCAACGTGATGGGCGGATACAAGGTTCAGGGTAAATCGCTCAACGCGATCGAGCAACTCATGCGCGATGCGGTCGCGCTCGATCGCGCCGGTGTGATTTGTATTTATCTGGAGGGCATTCCGCGCGAGGTCGCGGCCATGATTACCGCCGAAGTCGATGCGCCTACGATCGGCATTGGCGCCGGCCCCGATTGCGATGGCCAGGTGCTCGTCTTCCACGATCTCGTCAACCTGACGTTCGGGCACGCGGCAAAATTCGTCCGCCGCTACGGAGATGCCGCCGCCCTGATCACGCAATCCTTGCTTGCCTTCAAGGCCGACGTCGTTTCGCACCAGTTTCCCAGTGACGCTGAAAGCTATCACCTGCCCAAGGAGACGCAGGCCGCACTCGAAACGGTACTCCACCGCAAGCACGCCATGCGGCGATAATAGCGGGCGGAGAAAACAACTTGCGAAACAATTTGCGAGACAACGCGGGGGACGGTCTGCGAGTTGCTGTGCGAACGATCCTTACCGTCGCCCTTCTTGCGGTTCTGATCGCTTGCTCCCAGCCCGCCGCGTCACCGCCGGCCGCGCAAGCGCATCAGCCCACCGGCCTGGAACACATCCCGCAGGCGGATCCATCAAAATATCCAGCGCTAAGCCATATCGTCGATTGGAAGAATCCTTATCTGGTGGTGCGCGAAGATGGCATCGGCTTCGTCGATCTTTCCAATCGCGAGATCCATATGCTGACGCCGGAGGAGATTCCAGCCGAGTTGGTTTCGCTCCCCTCGGGCGCGTGGCCCTACGGGCGCGTGGTCATGGTTGCGCAGGCAATTCCAAAGAATCCGTCCGAGCAAACGAAAGCCGACCTGCGCAAGAATCGCGCCCTGCTCCTCGGCACCCTTCACGAATTGGACGTCGAATACTACGAGGCGCCCTGATCGCCCGAATGGCACCCACAACGTTCAGCTCTTGCTAGGCCGTGAAAATCTGCCCGACCATCGCCGAAGTCCGCGCCGCGCGAGCCAGTGGCAAACGTCTCGGATTGGTTCCAACCATGGGAGCTCTCCATGAAGGCCATCTATCGCTCGTCCGCGCCGCCAAGGCGCAATGCAACGCCGTTGCCGTTTCGATCTTTGTGAATCCTAAACAATTCAGTCCGACCGAAGATTTGTCGAAGTATCCGCGGCAATTCGATCGCGACCGTCAGTTGCTCGAAAAAGAGAACGTCGACATTCTCTTTGTGCCCACCGTCGAAGAGATTTATCCGTCCGGGCGCGCTTCCTACGGCGAGGTTGTCGATAACGACTCCACCTGGGTCTGGGTCGAAGGACTGAGCGAAAGACTCGATGGACGATCCCGCCCCGGCCATTTTCGCGGCGTTACCACGATCGTAGCCAAGCTGTTTCACATCATCGAACCGGACGCCGCGTTCTTCGGGCAGAAGGATGCCGCGCAGCTCGCCATCATCCGTCGCATGGTGCGCGATCTCAACTTCCCCGTAGAAATTGTCGGCTGTCCCATCGTGCGCGAACCCGATGGTCTTGCGATGAGCTCGCGCAATGTTTATTTGAATCGAGAAGAGCGCGCCCGGGCACTCGTGCTGCATCGCGCGCTGGAGCAGGTGCGACAGAACTTCGAAGCGGGAGAAAGAGTCGCCGCTTACCTCCTTGCCGCCGCCAAAGAAATTTTCGCCGTCCAGCCTGACGTTGTGCTGGATTATTGTGAGATCGCCGATCCCGATACGCTCAACCCCGTCGCGCAAATATCGCGAAAGGCGCTCGTCGCAGTCGCTGCCTATGTCGGCACGACGCGTCTGATCGACAATCTGGTTCTACAACTTGAACCCTAATGCAGGCCCGCTCGCCGGCTCGGAACATCCCTGGTTTCGTGCGTGATTTGCCGGGTGGACGCGCATTTCTCGTCGCTGGCCAAAACAAATTTGTGAGCGCGCAGAATCTTTAGCACGCAATCGTCTTTACCGTTCTTGAGAGCGAGCAGCGCGCTTGGCGCGAAAACCGATGCCTTTCGCGTGATGAGAGAACGCCATCCCGGCTCGCCGGAGGCCGGCGCCATATTTACGGGACCATGAAAGATTTCGTACTCTTGGCTGTGCCTCCAGCGTTGGTAACAGCGATCGTGCCCGTCTTCGCCCCCGAAGGCACGTTCACGCTGATGTAATTCACCGTGAGCACTTGGAACGTGGCGTTCACGCCATCGAAGGAAACGGAAGTTGTCCCGACGAAGTGCTGACCTTGCAACAGGACGCTCGTTCCGGCCGCACCATTAGCGGGAGTGAAATTCACTATCGTGGGGCTCGGCGCAGGCAACCCTGCATCCATGGCCCAGATGGTGCCGTTCGTGACCCCAGTTTGCGATACTCCCCCATTGCCCGCGGTGACCCCGTAAAACTTGCCGTCGGCTGCTTGGATCATAGACCCCAACGATTCGCCAACCGTCGCGCAGTCGAAAACAATATTCTGCAACACGGTGCCCGTGGTGGTGGCCGCAAAGACCATGCCTTGGTCGCCGCAGTCGCCTCCTTGAAAAGTGCCCCAGAGATTGCCGTCCGATGCCACGAGAATACCGCCGTCCAAATATTGCGTGGCCGAGAGCGGGCCAATCGCCTGGTACTTGCCCGCCGTGCTGATCTCGTACAGCTCGCTGTTGACTTGGAGGCCAAACAGTTCGCCGCTTGCAGTCTGAGCGAGATTGCTGGCGGCGTAATCGGTAAAGTCGAAATCGTGCAGGATTTTGTACGCGCCGCTCTTGGGAATGAAACGGAAGACGGTATTGAAGGGCGTGTTCTGTTCACCGGCTACGGTCGTGGAATAGAAATCGCCACTTGGGGCCTGAAGCAGTCCGAAGGCGCCGCTGCCGTCCAGCGGCGTTTTTTTGGCTTCGAATACGTGCACAACCTCGAAAGCTCCCGTGGGGCTCAGGCGAAAGAGAACGTTGGCTGGCGGAGAACTGGGGCCGGTGGTTCCGTAGAAGTTGCCGTCGAGGGCCTGGGTCATGAAGGCGGGATAGGCGCCATCGCTGCACTCAAAATCCGCGCAAAAATCATGCAGGTCTTCAATCGTGCCGCTCTTGCTAAGTTTGAAAGCCGTGCCCAGGCCCAGCGGCCCGTTGAAAGTCGCAACGCCGTAGAGAAACCCATCGGTGCCTTCGACCAGACTGTTGGGAGCCGACCCGTAGGGCAGGAGTCCACTCGGCTCCTCGGCGAAGCTGTAGATCACCGACACCTGGCCGCTCGGCGTCATCTTGAAAACCGTACCCTGGGCGTTCAGTCCTAGGCCGCCTCCAACGGCCGTGCCGTAGAAGTTGCCGTCCGGGCTCTCGATCAGTGACACGGGGAAAAAGCCGTCGGGGCAGGCGAAGCTCTGGTTGCACGGGAAACGAAACAACAGGATTGGACTCGGAGATTGTGCGGATGCGCTCGCGACCAGTAACAAAGTGATGACACAGGAGAGAATTACAGCGGGGAGACGAGTAACGCGAAACCGTTTCATGCAAGTCCTCTACGACGAGGAATCGTAAGAGCGGATTTTAGTTTGCGGCACGTTTATGAGGATGTAAACAGATTGTAAATACGTTGCACCTTCGCGCCCGCAAAGACGCCTTTCGTGTGCGACCGAGAGCGCTCGAGTCGCGCAATCCGAAGAAGCCGATAGGGGCCCGCCCAAGGAGATGAGCGAGCCGCAGCTACTGCTGTTCCACTTCCTTCAGTCGCGCCGCCTTGCCCTTCAGTCCGCGCAGGTAATAAAGCTTGGCGCGCCGAACCTTCGCCGAACGCACCACATCAATCTTGTCGATGACCTTGGAGTCGATGGGGAAAATACGCTCCACGCCCTGGCCAAAGCTGATCTTGCGGACGGTGAAACTTGGCTGCGCGCCCCGCGTCCGCGAAATAACCACGCCTTCAAAGGCTTGCAGGCGCTCTTTTTCGCCTTCTCTGATCTTGACCTGCACTTTGATGGTGTCGCCAGGACCAAACTTAGGAATGTCGGTGCGGCGCGATTTCGCCAGCAATTTTTCAATAATCGGATTACGCATAAAGTTTCCCTTCCTGATTCTAATCTTCTGTAGAAACGGAGCCAGCCCCGTCTCCGTCGCTGTCTTGCACCAGCTTAGCCGCTTCCATTTCGATCTGTGCCAGCAATCCCTCGTCTTCATCCGTCAGTCGAACCCGCTCCAGCAAGTCGGGCCGGTTGCGCAGCGTCTTCGCTAAAGCCGTTTTGCGCCGCCAGGTGCGAATCTGCTCATGGTTGCCATTCATCAGCACCTCCGGCACCGCCATGCCGCGATAGTCCGCCGGCCGCGTGTAGTGCGGATAATCGAGCAATCCGCCAGAAACGCAAGTCGAACTCGGCGCATCGGCTCGAAGTGTGGCGCTGGCGCCCTCGCCCGCGAACTCCGCTTCCGCAAACGACTCGGTAAACGACTCCTGCTGCGTCGAATTCTGATTTCCCACCGCGCCCGGAATCAACCGCGTGACCGTATCGATAATCACCGCCGCGCCCAGTTCGCCGCCGCTGAGCACATAATCGCCAATCGAGACTTCGCGATCCGCCAAGTGCTCGCTGATGCGCTCATCCACGCCCTCATACCGCCCACAGATCAGCACGATCCGACCGAGCGCTGAAAGTCTAGCTGCCAGCGCCTGATCGAGCCTGCGCCCCTGCGCCGAGAGCAAAATCACGGACTGCCTCGCCGACACGCTCAAGCGCGCGTCACGCGACGCCACATCGTCGAGCGACTCCAAACATTCAAAGATCGGTTCCGGCTTCAGGACCATGCCTTCGCCGCCGCCAAACGGGCGGTCATCCACGGTGCGGTGCTTGTCTTTCGTAAACGCCCGCAGATCGTGAATGCCAATTTCCACCAGGCCTGTCTCCCGCGCCCGGCGCACAATGCCATAATCCAAAGGTCCGCGAAAAAAGTCGGGAAAGATCGTGAGAATGTCGATCTTCATGTGCGGAAACCCGTCGTTGGTCGTTCGCCAACTTAGAAGCCTATAAATTTCTCGATCCGACCGAACGACTAACGACGCCTTTCTCGCGCCAGCGGAGCATTCACATCCAACAGCCCTTCCGGCAACTTCATCCGGACTTGCTTCCGCTCCAGGTCCAACTTTTCTAGAAACGCCTCGGCGAACGGAATCTCGTACGGAAGCTTCGCACCACTCTTTTGTTCCGGATTACGGACGACCAGCAGCGGCGCTTCTCCCGCTCCGAATTGCACATCTTCGATTGCGCCAATCTCGCGCGCGCCATCGAACACCGTGCACCCGATCAGATCGCTCAAATAAGTCCAGCCCGGCTCTGGAGTAGCCCGTTCCGCCAGCGGAAGCTGCAACTCAGCCCGCACCAGCAGCTCCGCATCGGAAAGAGTATCGATGCCTTCGAACTTCAGCACCAGAAAACTCTTATGCGGCCAAAGATCCTCGACCGTAACCTCGCGGCGTTCGCCGTCTTTCAAAAGCGCCCACAGCCGCATGCCACGCTGAAATCGCCCCGGAACATCCGTGTGCAACTCGACCGCAACTTCCCCGCGCCGCCCCTGCGTCTTGATCACGACCGCCAGGGTAACCCATTCGCCGCTCGCGTCCGGTGCCGCCATGGTTTGCTCGCTACGTCGCGGCCTGCTACTCGATAATCTCGAGCGCGTAGCGCTTGTCCAACTTCGGCCCGGCCGCGCTCAGCACATTGCGCAACGCGCGCGCCACCCGCCCGGAGCGTCCAATCACCTTGCCCAGATCGGACTCGGCCACTTCCAACTCAATCACCGTCTCGTCACCGTCTTCGTACTCGTCAACAAAAACCTCGCCCTTGGCCTCGACAATCGCCTTGGCGATGAATTCAATCATGGCGCGCGGGCTGGCGCTTGGCTCGATCATTAGCTACTCCTGATGGGCAATTCCTGTTGACTAGTAAAGAAGTGGCAGCTAGGCGACCGAAGCGGCCGCCGCCGGCGTGGGAGCAGCAACCAGTTTCCGAACCCTGTCCGAAAGCTGGGCGCCTTTCGAAACCCAGTGCTCGATGCGCTCGCGTTTCAGATCAAAAGTGGCCGGATTGGTGCGCGGATTATACGTCCCCACCACTTCCACCGGACGGCCATTGCGAGCCCGTTCCTTCTCAATCACCACCACTCGATAATAAGGTTGTTTGCGCGCGCCAAAGCGCGCCAGTCGAATCATCAGCACAGAATGCACGATCCTTTGCCCGGAAGCCTCCGGAGAGATAAAGACAAACAATTATTATGCCGGAGCATAGCGCTTTTCGCAATGGGGAGTCTTGTCCACTACAAGATGAGCCTGAAGGGGATGGCATGCTGAGGATTGACCATCCATGTGCACGAAGCAGAGATACTGAGCCTGGGGCAGATCCAGGCTTTCCTGGGTGCCAGCGAAACCATTCGATTCGAAGGCGAGACTCAAACGCAGATTTATCACTGGATCGAACAAGTGCTAGGTCGGCAGGAATACCAGGCCACGGGCGGAACGGGCGGAACGAATCAGTTTCCGCTTTACCCATCAACCGGGGACAGCGGACGATGACGCTGGGCTGTCCGGCGCTAGCGGCTTGGCGCCCCTGATCAGCAGCCACAACATGAATGCTATCTCCCCAAAGAAGGCAGGCTGACAGTAGCGATCGACCGTGTCCTGATACTGCGGCCGCAGTGTGCAGGTAAGGCTCAGAATCACCCAGGCGCAACCGGCGAGGGCGAGCCAAACACCCAGGAACCGCGGCAGGAATCGCGACTTGTAAACCAGGAGCGCGAGCGGAAAGAGCCAAAGCCCCCAAAATATTTCGGCCACGACAATTCCCCGACCATGCAGATGCAGGAAGAGCATTGCCAGAGCATCGCGCTGAACCTGGTCAACTGCGGCTAGATAATCAGCCCCCCGGATGAGGGCAAGGGCAGCGAAGGAGTTCAGCTCATTCAGGAATGCTATTGGGATCGAAACTACAATCAAGATCACCATCAGCGCAGCGTGCCGCCGGTTGACCTCTTCGAGCAAATCGTACAGAGCCAAGGCCACAAAGATAAAACCCGCCTGGCCAATGAGTTCGCCCGCGATGCCCAGGCGAAAGAGCGTCTCGTGGGCCATGATATTGCCGGCCGTCGCGGTTGCGTTTGCATGGACGATCAGCTTGTCGGGAACATAGCCCATGGCGAAGAGGCCAAGGATCGACATGAGTACATACAGCAGACCTGCGCATCTGCCGGGGTTCTTGGTTAAATTCATCGGTGTCCTCGCTTGTGAGTGTCCGGCCTGAGATACGGCGGACCCAGTCAAAAGTTCCGACGCAGCAAGAAAACAGGGCGATTGCGCTCACAATCTCTGCAACCAGTGCGGGAGACAATTCTAGTCGTATGGCGACCATACGGAAACGCTCCTAGTTTTTTTGATCACCCCTTGCTAACCGAGGGGAGCAGGTTTAGTCTAACTCGGTAACCGAGAGGAGACCTCGTGAGTAAGCCTTCCGACCTGGTTCAAGGGACGCTGGACATGCTGATCCTGAAAATACTGGCGTTGCAACCCTGGAATGGGTGGGACATCGGACAGCGTCTGAAACAGATTTCGAGCGATGTGCTGGGCGTCAGCGACGGTTCTCTTTACCCCGCGCTGCACAAGCTGGAACATCGGGGCTGGATTCGGTCTCAGTGGAAGGCGAGTGAAAATAACCGTCGTGCAAAGTTCTACTCCCTGACGCAGCTCGGGCGGAAGCAACTCGAAAGAGAGACGACTAACTGGAACCGCGTCTCAGCCGCGATCTCGGGAATAGTAAAGCTCAAAGAGGCCTGAACACATGCGCGTCGAACAATGGTTCTATTCCTTGCCCGTGCGTTTGCGCTCCTTTCTCCATCCCAATCAGGCGGATCAGGAACTAAAGGAGGAGCTGCGCGAGCATCTCGAGCAACAAATCAAGGAAAACGTTGCGAAAGGCATGTCCCCAGAAGAGGCCCGCTACGCCGCCCTGCGCACTTTGGGCGGAATCACGCAGATCGAACAGCAATGCCGCGATGCTCGCGGCGGAAACGTCATCGAAGACTTTTTTCAGGATTTGCGCTACGGCTTCCGCCAACTCGTCCGCAGCCCCGGTTTTTCGGCGCTGGCGATTCTGTGCCTGACCCTAGGCATCGGCGCGAATGCCGCAGTCTTCAGTTGGGTCGAAGGGATCTTATTTCGTCCTTATCCGGCCGTCGCGCACCAGGAACGGCTGCTAGCCCTGGCGGGAACGGCGCAGGGCGAGAGGCGAGCGACGAGCCTTTCATGGCCCGACTTTCTCGATTTGCGGAGGAACTGCACCTTATGTGAGGACTCCTTCGTCAGCAAGATCACCGGCAGCTCGCTAAGTATCGGAGACCACGCCGAGACCGCCGTCGGAAGTATCGTCTCCGCCAATTATTTCGACGCCATCGGCGTTCATCCGATGCTCGGGCGCGGCTTCGATCCCGGCGACGATGTAGGCAACGACTCCCATCCTGTCGTAGTCATCAGCTATCAGTTGTGGCGCAATCGTTTCAAAGGCGACCCGCAAATCATTGGCAAGGCGCAGCGCTTCGACAATGTGCCGCACACCATCATCGGCGTCGCGCCCGAGGGATTCTATGGAACTTTCGTCGGCTGGGCGATGCAGTTCTGGGTGCCGGCGTCGATGGAAGAAACCTTCGAGAGCGGCGGATACAAACTTGAGGATCGCGGTGCGCGATGGATTGAAGCTTACGTACGGCTCAAGCCGGAGGTCAGTCGCGCACAAGCACAGCAAGAAATCTCGGCCATTGCCTCGCGGCTCGAGACAACCTACCCAGCAACAAATCGCGGACGCGGTTTCGGCCTATGGGCGCTGTGGCAGACGCCCTTCAACAATGCTGGCACTCTGCTGCCGACCCTCGAGGTCATGGTGGCCGTCGTCGCTTTTGTTCTGCTCATCGCCTGCGCGAACGTCGGCAATCTGCTGCTGGTGCGTTCCTTCGCCCGCCGTCACGAAATGAGCGTTCGGCTGGCGATTGGAGCCAGCCGCGTGCGTTTGTTAAAGCAACTTCTCACCGAAGGCCTCATTCTGGCAGCGCTCGGCACAGCCGGCGGACTGCTGGCCGCCTACTGGTGCCGCCACGCCCTGGTCCTCTTGCTCCCTGCGCGCTCGGGAGTCGCCATGTACCTTCCCGGCGAAATTGACGGACGCGTGATGGCGTTGAGTATCGGTATTTGCCTGATCGTGACGCTGATTGTCGGGATAATTCCGGCGTTGCAAACGCGCAACCTCGATCTTGCCGGAGCCTTGAAAGCCGAATCGTCAGCGGTGGTCGGCGCCCGCAAAAAAGCATGGATGCGTTCGGGTCTCGTCGTGCTCCAGGTTTGTTTGAGCTTCGTTCTGCTCGTAGGAGCGGCCTTGTTGCTCGAAAGTTTGCAGAAGATTCGCACCGCCAGCCCGGGTTTTATCACGACGAGCGTGGTGACGTCCGGCGTGTCGCTCGTCGCCGCGGGATACGACGTGCCGCGAGCGAAAACTTTTCAGGACGAACTGATGGACCGCGTCAGTGTGCTTCCCGGTGTGCAGTCCGCCGCTTTCGCCCGCGTGACGCCATTGGGCTACGGTTCATATTCCTCCACACCGATCGCAGTGGACGGTTACCAACCTCCGCTTGAGGAACAACCCTCGATTGAATACAACCAGGTCAGTCCCGGCTATTTCACCACGCTAGGCATCCCTCTCTTTTCCGGTCGCGACTTCACCCGCACCGACGATGAAAACGCGCCGCCAGTTGCCATCGTCAACCGAACCATGATGACGCTCTACTGGGGCGGTCAGGATCCTATCGGCCGCCGGCTTCAGGTGAAAGGCAGCTGGGCGCGAGTCGTAGGCGTGGCCGCCGACTCGAAGTATGAGAGCATGCGCGAGACTGCCAGGCCATTTTTCTATGTGCCGCTACGCCAGGATTTCGTGCGAGCGCCGGCGTTGTATATCCACACCAATCAACCGTTGCCAGCGATGCTGGCCGCGCTTGTCCGCGAAGTGCACGCCCTGGACGCAAACCTTGCGCTCTACGAGATGATCACCCTTCAGGAACAAGTAAACCGCTCGACCTCGCCTCAACTCGTAGCCGTCACCCTGGTTTCGATTTTAGGAGGCTTGGCGCTTCTTCTCGCCGGTGTCGGCCTTTACGGAGTGATGTCTTACGCTGTGGCGCAGAGCAGGCGCGAGTTGGGATTGCGCATGGCTCTCGGCGCCAGCGCGGCCAACTTGCTTCGCCTAGTCATTTCGCGCGGCCTGCGCCTAACCGCCGGGGGCATCCTCTTCGGCGCCGCCGCCGCACTCGCTCTGACGAGATTACTCGGCAAGCTTCTCTACAACGTGAGTCCGCACGATCCGTGGGTATTCGGATCGGCGCTGGCAGTGATGGCAGCGACAGCAATCTCAGCCTGTCTCTTGCCCGCCTGGCGCGCAGCCCGCACCGATCCCGCCCGTGTATTACGGGAATGATCGTTCGTAGGGAAGATCGACACACTGGGAGTTGGAACACGATGACAGATCACAGGGCGCATAATGGAAAGGATGCGCATGTGGCAGTCAATTCGCGCCTCTGTCCTCGCCCGTCATGCGCACGATGAGCCGTACGCCGCTCTCGTGCTTTCAGGCGGCTACGAAGAGGCGGGCGATCATGGACGTTTCCACGTGGAAGCCGGGGACGTTGTCTTCCACGATCAATTTGAAGCGCACCTGGACCGTTTCTCCGAAACCGGTGCAGTGCTGCTCAATCTGCGGCTCCCTGTCGGCTGTTCCCACACACCGGGGATTGCGCGCGTGGCCGATCCCGACTCGGTTGCGCGCGTGGCCAAGACAAACCGCAGAGACGCCGTCGATCTGCTTTTTTCGCTCGCTATTCATAGGACACCGCAACCTGCCGACTGGCCGGACGAGTTGGCTGCAACCTTGATGCGGAATCCATCTCTCAAACTGTCGCAATGGGGAGAAACGAACGGAATTCCGCCGTGGGCTGTATCGCGGGGTTTCGCTTTGGTGTTCGGAGTTTCACCAGAAGCCTTCCGCGCGCGCATTCGCGGCCGCCATGCCTTGAAGTCCATTCAGGACACTCGGGCGCCACTCGCAAGCATCGCGGCCGAACTTGGCTTCGCCGACCAGTCGCACATGAGCCGCAGCGTCAAGCAACTCACGGGAATGCCTCCCCACGCGTGGCGCTCGGCTGCAAATGGATTCAAGACAGGGAAGAAGCTCGAAGTTTAGAAGAGCACAATGCTCTGGATTTATGATGTGGTCTGCCTTCTCATCTTGTGTTGTGCCCAGATTGCGTATCTGCCTCAACTCGCTGCCGAGACCGCTCCCATTCACCCGGTCACCGACTGGCAACTCAAGCCTTCTCTTAAATACGATACCCTGTGCCTCTTGAATGCGCTCAGCGGGGATCCGTACTATCTGCATTACTATCAAACCGAGTACGAGCACTTCCACCCTCTCTTTGCGCCCGAGGAGCAAGCTGCATTCGCTGAGTTGAAGCATGTCATCAAGGACGATGGACATGGAATCGTCTCTGCAAAACTGGCCCTTTACTATTCTGCGGTCGATGACGAAACCCTGCCCGAGATGATCCGCACCGCGCACGACAGCGCCGTGATGGAAGCAGCCCTGAAAAAAACCTCATACTGGAGCGCAGATGGGTGGCAAAACTATGAAGCGGCTAGACCAGCCTTGGAGGTTGCGCTTCGAGCCTTGGATCGAGTCGGGTTTCCTGCCTACTGGGCGGCAAATGCCAGGCCCAAAATAGAGAAGCGGATCGCGGAACTCGCTCCGGAACTCCCCAAGTACGACATCCTTCCTGTAATCGAGAGCTACCTTGGCTTTCCCCTGCCATCACACACGATCACCGTATATCTGCTGGCCTATTCAGAGCCTCATGGAATCCGCATCACCGGGCTGCGTTTCTTGACCCATGTGTCCTATCCGTTCAGTATCGTCCTTCATAACGCGATTCACGAACCCATGCACCCGCCTTACCATGCGGACGATCCGAAGGTCCGCGAAGCCATTGACCTGCTGGGACGCGATCCGCTCGTAATCGATAAGGTTCAGCATCACGACCCGTCCTTCGGGTACAACACGACAGCCGGCTACATCGAAGAAGACTCTGTGCAAGCGTTAGAGCAGCTCGTCAGCGAGAAGTTCGGCGTCGGCCGCAATCCTTGTGAATATTGGCGGGAGCAGGACGGAGGCATGCATGTCCTCGCCGCGGCTATCTATACGGACTATAAACAGGCGTCATCTCAAAATTCGAAACTCTACTCGCAGTGGTTCGTGCAAGCGGTTCAGGATGCGCAGCTCCGCGGAAGCAACCTCCAGAAAACCGTTCAGTCCTTCTTTTCTCTTTGCCATTAGCCCGAAACATCCGCGGATTGGGATGATCACGAATCTCCAGATTGTCAGCTTTCGGAAACTGACACCTCCGGGCAGGGCAGAACATACTCATGCCGGGCCATCCCGACGAAGCGAACCTGCAAGGACGATCGCCCACACTGCCGACCGCCTCCCGTTTGTGATAAAAAATACTGTTCCCCGTAATGCTGCGAAGAATGCGCGCTCCTGGCAGTCCTAACCCGCAACAATCCGATCCGCAACAACCCGGCCGCTCATGCTAAGGGCAGCCTTCATTGCCCTTTCTGAGAGCCGTTCCTTGCGCGCCATCGCCGAACGCTCACGCATTGGCCAACGCACCTCGGCCCGCTTCGTGGCCGGCAAAGAAGTGTCGGATGCCATCCGCGTCGCCGCCGCCATGAATCAGCTTGGAGCCAGCGTCTCCATCGACAACCTCGGCGAAAATGTCACCAACGCCGACGAAGCGCGCGCCAGCGCCGACCTCTATTACAACCTGCTCGACGAAATCTCCGCTCACAAGCTCGGCGCCAACATCAGCCTCAAGCTCACGCACATGGGTCTTGATGTCGACGAGAAGCTGGCCTACGAAATCGTCCGCGGCCTGGTCGCGAAAGCCGCCAGCATGTCTCCGAGAAACTTCGTCCGCGTCGACATGGAAGGCTCCGCCTACACCCGGCGCACTCTCAATTTCGTTCACGAGCTGCACCGCCTTCCCGGTAACGAAGACTCAGTTGGCACCGTCATCCAGTCCTACATGCGCGGTGCCGAGGCCGACGTCGACAAACTGCTCAGCGAGCGCATCCGCATACGCCTCTGCAAAGGCGCCTACAAAGAACCCGAGGCGATCGCCTTCCAGAAAAAGTCTGAGGTCGACGCCAATTACGTCAAGCTGATGAAAACGCTGATGAAGAGCGGCGTCTACCACGGATTAGCGACTCACGACGAGGCCATCATCAATGAAGCCAAAGCCTTCGCCACCCGTGAGAACGTCCCGCGCAACGCCTTTGAATTCCAAATGCTCCACGGCATCCGCCGCGACCTCCAGCAGCGCCTGGTCAAAGATGGCTGGGGAATGCGCGTCTACATCCCCTTCGGCACCGAGTGGTACCCCTATTTTATGCGCCGCCTGGCCGAGCGCCCAGCGAATGTCTTCTTTATAGCCAAGAACCTGCTGCGCAAGTAAATCTCGCGCCATCAGCGGCCCAGGTAGGCAATAATCGCCTGATGCGACGCCCCGAAAGCATTTCGAATTTTTCTTCCCAAAAATGAAGGGAATAATCGCCCATTCTCGTTTTAGGAAGTGGAAACCATCTTGGCTTGGATGCACCGCCTGCCCCCTCGGCACTGTGCTTGTATCCAACTGAGATTAGTGGGTCCGTGGCTCGCGACGGTTTGTGCATCGAGACTCCGGTTTCCATCTAAGTCCTCCGCACCGCCACGGGGAAGGGCGGCGCGGAGGTTTTTTGTCTGCCGGGTGTGCATAAGCTTGCATCCCGCCCCCTCCAACCTTCCCGGCAACGTCGCTAAGTCATTGATAAACAATCACCACTCGTCGTGGCATGTTTTGGACCAACGAATGCCCATCCACCCATAGTCAACCGGCGCGCTCAAGTTGTCCCTCCAGCCTGAAATCTGGCCACCGGCCGAGACGCTCCCTCCTTAGCCAGTCGCTCTATCGATTTCTATATTCAAGGAGAATTACTACTAATGGACTCACCCAGACTCGCGATTTCCCAAGGCTCCCGTTCCATGGTCGCACTCCTCGCCCTCCTGATCGTTTTCCTAACTCTGCCCGCGAGCGCCACCTGGAAGCCCATGGCCGCAATGCCAGCCGCCCGCAGCAATGCGGCCGTCGAATCCATCAATGGCATCGCCTATGTAGCCGGTGGCAGCAACGCCGGAGGCACCTCAACCTTGCAGGCATTCAATCCCACCACGAATAGCTGGACGAATCTCGCCAACATGCCCATAACTCTCTATCAAGGGGACGGCGCCGGAGTCATTAACAGCCAGATCTATGTCGTCGGCGGCTGGAACGGCTATCTCCCGACGAGCGCGCTCTTCATGTACGATCCGCCCACAAACACCTGGACCAGTCTCCCCGGAATGTCGCACCTGAGCGCTTGCGGCGCAACCGGAGTCATCAACAGCAAGCTCTACGTCACCACCGCCTGCAATGGATACAACGGTTACTACAATTATCTGGACGTCTATGATCCGCAAACCGGCACCTGGACCAGCCTGACCGGCTCGTCAAGCGCGCACGCCGCTCCGGCTGCCGGAGTAATCAACGACAAGCTCTACATTGCCGGCGGACTGAACGGCAGCGGCGCAATCACCAATATGTTCGAAGTGTACGACCCTGCGACCAACGGCTGGACAACTCTGCCCAACATGCCAACCGCCGTAGTGTATGCCGCCAGCGTCGCCCTGAACGGGGAGCTCTACGTCTTCGGAGGCACAAACGGAACCAGCGACGTGGCCACAGTGCAGGCCTACGATCCGCACAAAAATAAATGGAGGACGCTGGCGTCCCTGCCGTCAGCTCTCAGCAGTTCGAGCGCCGCAGTAGTCTACGGCCTCGTATTCATAGAAGGAGGCGACGGCACCGGCACCACGAACGAATATGTGTCCCTAGCCCCGTCGATCCCGTAGAGCATCAAATCGCGGGTGCCCCACACATTCGCCCACTTTGCGAATGTGTGGGCGCGCGCGCCTGACTCTTCCCTTCACCCGCTCACTCCGATGGGGCGGCGTTTTCCTATGTCGCGCGTGCCTCCGAGAGGTCTCACCCCTCCCAAACAAACGCATCAAACACCCGCGCAGTTTCAAACCCAATCCGCTTATAAAGCGCAATCGCGCGGTCATTCGCCTCGGTCACCGTCAGCGAAATAAACCGGAATCCCCGTCCGCGCAGATTTCTCGTCGAGGCCGCCATCATCGCCTGGCCGAGACCCGCCGACCGGTATTCCGGCAGCACGCATACTTGCGTAATGTGCCCGACATCCGGCCGTACCTGGGAACAGAGAATCAGTCCAACCAGCGTGCGAGTCCTCCGCTCGTGAACCACAAACGACGCCTGCGCATCGAACGTTCCGCATCCCGGGAAACGCACAATATTATTCAAAAAGCGCAGCGACCCGGTCAGCGTCCGATACTGGTCGTTAATCTCGGAATCGACGTGCCCGCGATAGGCCGCCGTGATCAACGCCGCCGCTGCTTGATATTCCTGCTCCGACCACGGACGAATTTCAAATTGCGGCGGCAACGCCGGCGTATTGAGCAAAGAAACCGGCGCGTGCTTGCCAATATCAAGATTCATAAACACTCGCGGATGCCGGCTAAATCCCTGCTGCACAAACGGTCGCGCCACTTCACCCGTCGCCTGCGCCAGCAATTGCGCCTCTACCCGATGAACGCCGGGCGATTGCTGCAACGTTTCGATGACATGCGTAAGCAGCTTTTCTTCTACCTCGTGTTGGCCAGCTTCGTGCCCGTCGCCGTCACGCGCGCCGCCGTGCGCTCCATCGCGCACAAAAAGATCTCCAATCACGCCCTTATTCTGCTCATACACAAAAAACGAATAGCCGAAAATTCTTCCCCGCTCGATCGCGGCATAGCCGGGTAGAATCTTCGCATCCATGTAGCGCAAGATCATTTCCGCCGATGTCGTGTAGTCCCACGAGAGCAGCCGCCCCCACATGGCAATCTCATCTTCCAGCAGAGGCCGAAGGTCAGCGGAAGTGAAATGTCGGAGATCGAGAATTTCCATAAAAAACAGGTCGTAGGTGACAGGTGTTAGGTGTTAGGAGAAGCGCTTCCTGCTAGATGCCATATGCGTGCGTGAGGTTTGCTTTGCCTGTCATCTGTCCCCTGTCACCTCGCCCTTCCCCACCCAATACAACTCCACCCTCTGCGCCGGGATGCTGGTTAAATATGATACTCGGCGTCCAGCAACGATTTTGGCAACATCGACCTGCGAACCTTGAGCGGCAACCAGCACATGCGCCGCTGCAGGAATATTTCCATCCTCGTACTTCTCCGCCGCGCGATTGAGATAAAATTCCAGCCCATATTCCTGCTCGCGATGGACGTGATACAAGGCGACTGGCACCGCCTCCCGCGAAAAAGTCTGAATGCTCTCGGCAATGGGACGCGCCGACTGTGTAGCATCGATCACCGGCGCCGCGAAACGAATCACCGCAGCCACGCTGACGACCACGGCAAACATCGTAACCCGCCCCATCAGCCGGACTCCGGAGCGCGAGAGAAGCGTAGCCGCGACAGCGAACGCAAACAGCGCCGCTATACCAGCGTCAAAGTAAATTGACCTTCCCCAAACCAAGTAACGATTGATGGCAACCGATGCCGCCGAAAGAGCAGCAAAGATCAGCAGGCCGCAAGCCACTCCGTGAGCGATGGCGAACAGCGTCGAGAACCTTTTATCCTCAGCGCCGTTGCCGTCGCCGCGCCGACCGGAAATAAATTCGCTCGCCAGCAGCGCTCCCGCCGGAACCGCCGGCAGAATATATCCCGGCAGCTTCGATTGCGATGCGCTGAAAAATAAAACCGGCACCAGAATCCAGATCAGTAGAAAAAGCGTCCACGAATCTTCCGCGCTCGAGAAGGCCTGTTTTCTCTTTGCCCATATCAGTCGAATGCGTTCCCACGCGGCCACGATCAACGCCAGCGCCCAGGGCATCATAGCCAGCAAAAACACCGGCAGGTAAAACCAGAAAGGCTGGGGATGGTGATAGACGTTCGCAGAGAATCGTGCCAGGTTGTGCTCAAGAATAAAGACCCGAAGAAATTCCGGATTGCGCAGTTGAACCGCGATATACCAGGGCAACGCCACGACCAGATAAAGAACAATCCCCGGAATCCACAACGTACGCAAGATCGCGCGCCAGTCACGCATAAGTCCGACAAAGAGAAAGATAATCACCGCTGCCAACGCAGGCGCAACCGGCCCTTTGGCCAAAGTGCCCAGCGCCAGAAAAATATAAAAAGCCGCGAGATAGACGCGCCGCCCGCTTTCATGCCACGCATACCAGCCCAGCAGGGCCATCGAAAAACATGCAGCCAGCGGCATATCGGTCGCCGCCGCATGAGCAAATCCCACCACTCCCGCGCCACTGGCGGCGATCAGCGCGCCGTCCATTTCGCTGCCCGGCCGAAAGCGCCGCAGAAAGAAATAAATCGCCGCGACCAGCAGCGCCGCATCGAATGCGCCCGGCAACCGCGCCGCCCGGTCGCTCACGCCGAAGGCCCGGAACGCAACCATTGCCTCCCAGTAATAAAGCGCCGGCTTCTCCAGCCACGGCTTGCCAATCAAAGTGGGCGTAACCCAATCGGAGCGCTCGAGCATTTCGCGCGCGATCTGCGCATAGCGAGGCTCGTCCGCGCCCACCAATCCAAACGCCCCCAGCCCATAAAAGAAAAGGAATCCGCAGAACGCCACCAGCAACAGCAAGTCAGTGCGACTTCGCGGACTCATTCCTTGATTCATTTGTAGTGAGCGGAATCTCTCGAACGACCAACGACTACCGACCAACGACCAAGAACGACTGATTCCTCAGTCCGGCTTCAACGCGCCCGACTCCGCCCGCAACCGTTCGACGATCCGTGATACCGCGACCGCCAGAGGTCCATCAATCGAACATCCGCTGGCGCACTTGTGGCCGCCGCCGCCAAAAGATTCGGCCACCCTAGAGACGTTCACTTCCCCCTTACTGCGCAGGCTGACGCGAAAGCGCTGATCCGGAAGCTCGCGAAAGAAAATCGCCACCTGCACGTCGCCAATCGAAAGCGCGTAGTTGACCAACCCCTCGCAATCTTCTTCCCTAGCGCCGAGCCGCGTCATCTGCTCCTGGGTTACCCAAATCCACGCGAGCGATCCCTCGCGATGCAGATTCGACAGAGCCGCGCCCAGCAGCCGCATCTTCGCCGTCGAATGGCCAAAATAAATGTGCCGCGCACACTGCGCCGGATCCGCCCCCGCCAGCACCAACTCCCGCGCCACCGTGAAGGTGTGCTCGTTCGTGCCGTTGAACATGAAACTGCCCGTATCCGTCATGAGCGCCGTATAGAGGCATGTGGCGATGTCGCGATCTACCGGAACGCACGCCAGCCGCGCCAAGCGAAACACAAGTTCCGCCGTAGCCATCACCTCCGAATCGATCCAGTTGATGTTGCCGAAATTGCGGCCGCTCGCGTGATGATCAATATTAATGAGGAAACATTTCTCCAGACCCCCCAGTTGCGTGCGCTGCACGCTGTCGCATTCCAGCAAAACCACCGCATCGTTCTCTGGAACCGCGTCCGCCTGCACTACGCGATCCGCGAAAGGAAGGTTCTGATAGATGCGGGGCACGCCGTCGTGCATCACCACTTCGGCCTCTTTGCCCATTACCCGCAGGATCTGCCCACACGCCAGTGCCGACCCGATCCCGTCGCCATCGGGCCGGGCGTGCGACGTCACCACAAACCGGCGCCGCCTCCGAATCTCTTGTAGAACCCGCTCCAGCATGCAATGCTCTCGATCACTTGCCGCCGACGGTTGAGTCGTTAGTCGCTTGTTGTTGGTCGATCGGGACGACAGGTCACTGCTGTAAGCTTGCCCGCCACTAACGACTAGCGACCATCGACTAACGACGTTCTATCCCGCATTTTTCTTCGCCCGCTTCTTCGCCCTTCCCAGCAACTCATCCACCCGGCTCTCCAACTGATCCGCGCGATCCACTTGAAAATACAGCTCGGGAGGCCGCCTCAGCCGCAGCCTTTCTGCCAGTTCATGCCGCACATAATTCCGCGCCGCCGCCAGCCCTTCGAGCGTCCGCTGCGCCTCGGCGTCATCCCCTGCCACGCTGACCATGATCCGAGCCGAGCGCGAATCCTGCGCCATCAACACCGAACTGACGCTAGCCAGCCCGATCCGCGGATCGCGCAACTCGCCCTCAAGAATCGTCTCAATCTCTTCGCGGATCGCCTCGCTCAGCCGTTCACGATGATATTTCTGGCCACGATGCTCCACCGCCCACCTCGTAGAAGAAAACTCGTAAGAATATCAGAAAGGGGACAATGACAACTGCCCAAATGCCCGGGAATAAGTCGGTCGGAAACGGTCGGAAGGGCTCGGTTTCGCTACCAGTAGGGATTGCGGTAAGCTATATCCGGTCGGTACGCGGAGAGACTCGCATGCGGATATTGCCGCTTCGTTCCTGTGCGCTTAGAATGGCTGTCCTTATTTGTTTGGTGGGGGCCATCGACGCTGCCGCTGTTGCGCTCAGCGCAAAGCCTCTATTCTGGGCCGCGATTATTCCAGGACTCATTCCCGTTTTCACCCCTGCTGCCATCTTCACGCTTCGCGCCCAGTCGAAAGGCTGAACAGGCAGCGGCTGGCCCTCACAGAAATTCGACAAAAGAATCCGTAACCTCAGCCCCTGCGTTATTAGCAATACGACAGGCCGCCCGCTCAACATTCTTCATCAGCCCATCGAGATAATCCCGAGAATGCGAAACACTGACGACGCCAATCGTCGCCTGATTCCACAACATGCTCGGATCAAGCTCCGCCACCGACACATTGAACGACGATCGCAGCCGATCCTTAAGGCTGCGCGTAACCTGCCGCTTGTCTTTAAGCGACTGCGCCGCCTCAATGCGAAGTTCCAAAGTAAGAAAAGCAATCATGACACGGCTAAATTCCCACCTAAATCAAGTAGGTACAGACCTGCCCTGAGCCTGTCGAAGGGTGCCCTCTCGAGCCCCAACCGAGCACAAGCTCGGCAGCAGATTTCAAGCAATTTTAGGTTAATGTCGGCCTACCCGTCGCCCGAGTGGTAGGCTACGTGTCAAGCCATTTAAGAATGTAACCCTGGGGTGGATCGTCGAGAAAACCCTCCTCAAAGTGTCCTCTGAGTCGGGTTACATCTTATGTGTCTCGACGGCCTCCCCTAGGGAGGCATTTAACCCGGCTCGATATGGCTATTTCATTCCGCCTGGCACTTGTGCTACACTGTGCTTGCTAAGTTTGACTCACATGCACTTGCAGGATGGTACCGCCAACCAGCGTCACCCCCTCTACAGCAGCGAATCACCTCAGCATATTTCAATCAAGAAACAAGAATAGGAACATCAATGGCAGAACAAGGAACAGTGAAGTGGTTTAACGACGCCAAGGGCTACGGTTTCATCAGCCGTCAAAATGGCGAAGACGTTTTCGTGCATTTCTCTGCTATTCAAGCTGGCGGCTTCAAGAGCCTGCAAGAAGGCCAAACCGTGCAGTTCGACGTGACCAAGGGCCCCAAGGGCTGGCAAGCGGAGAACGTTACCGCTGTCTAGGTAGCGACAACGATCTCTAAGTTAAACGGTGCCCGAGATTCGCAAGAATCCCGGGCATTTTCGCGTGTAGAGCGGGCGCCCTCGCCCGCCGCCTTTGATTTTGACTTTGATCTTATCGGAAAGAACCGGACTAGGGTGCGCCACTTCTCGCGTTTTTCGAGAAGTGGCCCGCCAGAATCCCGCCGACATCTAGGTGGCTCGCCTCCCAACCCCCACCGCCGCGCCCACTCTGCCCTTTTAGGGGTTGTCCCGCGGCGCGGGTCGTGCTAGAAACGGCTATACAGGAGTGACGGAAGTGTCCCCCATGACCCTCCGCAAGAAGGCGACCAAGAAGGCGTCCCGCAATCCCGAAATCATCATCCCGGACAAGCTCTATTTTCGCATCGGCGAAGTGGCCAGCCTGTGCCGTCTTCCCGCTTATGTGCTTCGCTTCTGGGAGACCGAATTTCCGCAACTCAAGCCCGTCAAGAGCAGCACTGGCCAGCGCATGTATCGCAAGCGTGACGTCGAGTCCGTCGTGCGCATCAAAAAGCTTCTCTATGAAGACGGCTTCACGATCGCCGGCGCCCGGGTCCAATTACGCGACGAAATAAAATCGGAACGCAGCCAGAGCGCGCTGCCTTTCCCCGTCAATCCGACTGCGAACGTGGCGGTCTTGCGTCACGAGTTGCAGCAGATCCTCCACATCCTCTCGGCGCGACATTAGGCTCAAGGGAAATCAAGAAAGAGCGCGGGCATAATCAGCCCGCGCTTTCCTTCCCAAAAACGTCTTTTCCAAAATTTCCCGGGCTTACGCCGACTCCCGTTCCGCTTCGACCAGCGGCGCTTCGACCAGGTGTTCGCTCGTGAACCACACTTGCAATTCGTTAGTGCGCAGCACATTGCTCACTACAACGTCATTGGTCCCCGCGTCGCCCAGCTTATCAGCCCGCTCCGCCAGTACACGGCAATGCTCGATAATGATCTCGTGCGCATCCAGCAGTCGCGACAGTTGCACCGGTACTTCTTCGCGCCCCTTCGGGGGCCGCGGAATTTTCGTCGTCTCCGCCACATCGGGTGCCATCGCAATACTGATTCCGCCGAGCAACTGGATCCGCTCCGCAATCGTGTCGACCAGTTCGCTCTGTTCCTCATAATGCTTGTCGAACAAAAGATGCAGTTGATAGAAAGTCGCGCCCGATACCTGCCAGTGCGACTTCTTATAGAGATCGCGCAGCGTCATCGTGTCGGCCAACAGTTGATTCAATTGCTCGGTCATTTCCAGGCGGACGGGCTCTTCCAACTGTAACGGCTGCATGCTGGTCACCGTGCCAAATGCCTGGAGCTCGCGAGCGCTCTGGTGAAAGCGCGGTTGCGCGGAAGCTTTGCGTGAATTGCCGGAGACAGGTTTCTTATTCATGGAATTCTCCTGAGATTTCGAATTTGCGGGCAAGCCAGAAAGAAGGATTTTGCCAGAGCCGAGGTCGAAGGCTCCGGTCCGGTCTGCCGGTTCAATTTTCTTGGATGCCGCGGTCTGGAAATGGGTTCGGGCAGAAACAGAAATTCCCCCAAAATGGCCAATATCCCCGGTAGGATCAACCCACCACCAGGGCTTATGCCCTGCGAGAAATCCCTTCGTGTGCCTTCGTGCCCTTTGTGGTTAGCGATTCCCAAGATTGCAAAACACCCGAACCGCAACTTTCACCGGCGGGACACGCGAGATGACGCTTACTATCGCCTCAGGCGTGAAAAATCCGGTTGGCCCAATCGTCAGTGAGCGAATCCTGATTTCGACAATCGAGCGTGTTCGACAATCGAGCATGTCCCCCAGCCGTCGTTGACTTGCCCCCGCATCCCGCCTACCATACGGCGACTGCATGATTGGCGAAACCATCTCCCACTACCGCATCGTCGAAAAGCTCGGCGGCGGCGGCATGGGCGTCGTCTACAAAGCGGAAGACACCCGCCTTCGCCGCTTCGTCGCCCTCAAGTTCCTGCCCGAAGATGTTGCCAGCGACGCCCAGGCCCTCGCCCGCTTTCAGCGCGAAGCCCAGGCCGCCTCCGCCCTCAACCACCCCAACATTTGCACGATCTATGACATCGGCGAGCACGATGGCCAAGCCTTCATCGCCATGGAATTCCTCGAAGGCGTGACCCTGAAACACCGCATCGCTGGACGCCCGCTCGAGACCGACGTCTCGCTTAGCCTCGCCATCGAAATCGCCGACGCGCTCGATGCCGCCCACTCCGAAGGCATCGTCCATCGCGACATCAAGCCCGCCAATATTTTCGTAACCAAGCGCGGACACGCCAAAATCCTCGACTTCGGCCTGGCCAAGGTGAATGCAACGTTATCCAGGCCTGAATTGGACGCTACTCAGACAGGCACGATCGAAGCCCACCTCACCAGCCCCGGCATGGCGCTTGGCACCGTCGCCTACATGTCGCCCGAGCAGGTCCGCGCCAAAGAATTGGACGCCCGCTCCGATCTGTTTTCCTTCGGCGCCGTCCTCTACGAGATGGCCACCGGCACGCTGCCCTTCCGCGGCGAAAGCTCCGGGGTCATTCAGCGCGAGATTCTCGATCGCGCGCCCACCGCCGCGGCGCGCATGAATCCTGATCTGCCGGTCGAACTCGAACGCATCATCAACAAGGCCCTCGAAAAAGATCGCGACCTGCGGTATCAGCACGCCGCCGACATGCGCGCCGATCTTAAGCGCCTCAAGCGCGAAAACGAATCCAGCCGCCCAGCCGCGCCCGGCACAATGGATGGCTCGGGCATAGGTTCGAGTGCGGCGGTCAGCGAAGTGCTCGACCTTCAACGTCTCAAATACGAAGCGGAGTCAGGGCGAAGTGCTGTGGTGGGCAGCAGCTCCGCCGTAGTCGCCGCCGCGAAGCAACATAAATTCGGCCTCGCCGGAGTCGCACTCGCCGCACTAGCCATCCTCGCCGCAGCCGGCTTTGGCGTTTACTCGATGCTGCATCGCGCCGCGCCCACTCCCTTTCAAAATTTCAGCATCTCGCAGGTCACCAACTCCAGCAAAGCCGTAGTCACCGCCATCTCCGCCGACGGCAAATACCTGCTCACGGTGATGGATGACAAGGGCCTCAACAGTCTCTGGCTGCGCAATATCGCGACCGCGAGCGACACGCAAATTGTTCCGCCGTCGGCCAGCATCCCGAACGTCGCCTTCTCGCCCGACGGAAACTACGTCTATTTCCGCAAGGCCGAAAACTCCATCAACAGCGATTTCAGCATCTATCGCACTCCTGTCTTAGGAGGCGCGCCCACCAAGATCGTCAACGACGTCGACAGCTCCGTCGCCTTCTCGCCCGACGGCACGCGCATGGCCTACTTCCGCGCCAATGACCCCGAGACGGGCAAAGTCTGGCTGCTCAGCGCAAAATTAGACGGCAGCGACGAAACGATTCTTCATGTTGAGCCCCTCACCTACCTCCCACGCTGGGTGGTGTGGTCGCCCGACGGCAAGCACCTCACCTATCCCAACAACCCGCACGGCGCTTTTGGCGCGCTGAGTCTGTTCGCCATTGATAGCGGGCAAATAAAAACTCTCACCTTTGCCGATAAAGAAATTACGGAGATGCAGTGGTCCACCGCTGGCGACGGCCTGTTTGTCACCTATCGCAAAAAAGGTCCCGACCTCGCCCGCATCCAGATTGGTTTTGTGTCGCTGCCCGGAGGCCAAGCGTCCGACGGATCCGATGGCCAGGTGCAACCGATTTCGCACGACACCAACACCTACTCGACTCTATCCCTTTCCGCCGACGGCAAGACTCTCGCCACCGTTCAGCAAAAAACCGTGAGCAATTTCTATGTCCTGCCCGCTGCAGGCAGCACCGCTCCCGACGCCGCTCCTCTGTCGGTCGACGGAGTAAGAATCGCGAGCTTTAATTGGGCCTCCGACGGCGCGCTTCTCACCTCCGACTTCGCGCGCCTGGTGCGAACCGATATTTTGGGAAAGAATCCCACCGTTCTCGCGAGCGATCCGGCGGCCGGAATCTCTGCCTTCGCGCCCTGCGGCACGCAATCCATTGTCTTCCCCTGGGCCTTCCACGGCGGCACCAATTTGATAGGCGTCTGGCGCGTCGATGCGGATGGCTCCCACCCCACGCAGTTGACCGCCGGCCCCCACGACGCCTTCTTCGGATACCCGCCAGTCTGCTCCGGCAATCAGCCGTGGGTTTATTTTGCTCGAGGTGTCAAGACTCTCTGGCGCCTGCCTCTCGATGGTTCCAGTAAAGAAGAGCCGATTCCCGGCAGTGAAATTCCAAAAGCCTTCCAGACGGGCCGCGGAATGGGCCTTTCGCCGGATGGCAAGACTCTGGCCTATCTCATCAAATATCTGAATGCGCAAACGGAAGAGGGCACCATCAAAATTGCCCTGCTAGATCTGACGACCCTGAAGAACCCGCGCTTCCTCGACGCCAACGGTCACATCTCCGCCGGCCCCATATTTACGCCCGATGGCAAATCCGTCGCCTACCCGGTTCGCGAGAACGGAGTAGACAACATCTGGATCCAGCCCATCGACGGCACCCCCGGCCAACCGATCACCCACTTCACCTCCGAGCAGATCCAGTCCTTCCACTGGTCGCCGGACGGCAAAAACCTGGGCATCCTGCGCGGCCACATCGACTCGGATGTAGTCCTCCTGCAAGAATCCAAACCCTAGCAAGGCGCTAAGGATTCACGCAGCCTAACCCCCGATTACGTCCGTCATGCGAGTCGCGATACCGGCCTGTGTTAAAAAGCAATCATGCAGGACGTAACGCGTGCGACTCAGCAAAATCCGCTCCCGCATCAACGTTTACGCCTGATCGCGTTCGTTGGCATCGTTCTAATATTTGGCATCTGGGCGCGCTATCACTTCACAAACCTCCAGGTAAATCGCGACCACACATCCGAACCCAATCTCGTTGCCGCAAAAGAAAAAGCACAATCTTTGCTGGAAGCACTGGAGCAATATCGCGCCGCCAACGGCCTCTACCCGGCAACCTTGGATCTGATGGCCCCGCCGCACGGTGCGTCATCCTGGGGACAGCACAGCTGTCGATATTCTGCTCGACACGACGACTGGGTCCTAAAATCCGATGCGTGCGCCGCGCGTGAGAAATCCCTGCATGGATTAATCCCGAAAAACGCAAAAGATTATGAGAAAGAGGTCACCGACTTTAAAAGCGAATGCGTGACCGGCTACCGCTATTACCAGCTTCAGTCACGCAACTTTCCTCATGATCCACAAACTCCCTACCTCGACCGCTGGGCCTATTACGATTCTTCAAACCGGCAATGGAGCGTAGGTTGGTGCTCTCATCAGGGCCGTCGAGCCTCAGAATTTGGCATAAATGGCGTCTGTCGATGGGAGGAGCATCCAGCGTCCGATCCCTGGTGAAGAAGTTGAGCCGTTTTAGCGGACTGAGGAAGCGGACCTTAGACCAGCGCCGTAAACAAGCCGAATCATCGCAGTCCTTCGATGTGGTATCTTGGGCGCCTCCATGAAATCGTTGCTCATTGTCCCTCTGGCTGCCACGCTGGCCGTCCCTCTACTCAGTTTTGCTCAGCCCGCCCCGGGCGCGAGCGCCAGCCCCCTCGTGGCAAAGTCCCCCGCCTCGCAGACTCCCGACCCCGACGCTTTCTACCACCTCGGTCCCGATTCGCTGCCCCAGGATGGCGTGCCCAAAGGCGAAATTCGGGGGCCGTTCACTCTCCCGAGCGATGCCTATCCCGGCACCCAGCACACCTATTGGATCTACGTTCCGGCGCAGTACGATCCCGCCTTGCCCGCCAGCGTCATGATCTACAACGACGGACAGGCCTTCATGAACGCGGAGGGCGACGTGCGCGCTCAAAACGTCATGGACAATCTCATCTTTCGCCGTGAGCTGCCGGTGATGATCGGCGTCTTCATCAATCCCGGCCGCCGCCCCGATCAGCCTGAGCCGAACCTCAGCGAATGGGGCGACCACACGACCAATCGTGTCACCGAATACAACACGCTCGACGACAAATACGCCCGCGTAATCGTCGACGAACTTATGCCGGCGCTTTACAAGGAATACAACATTTCCAGAGACCCTGATCGGCACGGTATCGGCGGGTCGAGCTCCGGAGCCATCGCCGCTTTCACGGTTGCCTGGCAGCGGATCAACGAATTCCGCAAAGTTCTGAGCAACGTTGGCAGCTTCGTCGATATCCGCGGGGGCAACGCCTACCCCGATCTCATCCGCAAGAGCGACAAGAAACCAATTCGCATATTTCTCTGCGATGGGCGGAACGACAATCGTGGCCAACGCCCCGGCGAACCCTACAACGAGTCCCGCGATTGGTTCCTGCAGAACGTGCGCATGATGCAGACTCTCACCGCCAGGGGCTACGACCTGAACTACGCCTGGGGCATCAATAAGCATGGCCAGAAGATGGGCGGCGCAATCTTGCCGGAGATGATGCGCTGGCTGTGGCGCGATCACCAGTTCTCAAGCGATCCAAACGACGCCGTGGAGCGGTCCTTTAACGTGCCGAAAACGGGCGCGCAGAAACCTACCGACACGCAAGGAAGAGCCGTCGACAAAAACCCTTCGAAGAGATAGCGATTGGGTGCAAGTTGTTCGATCCAGTGATAAATCTGCGCTTGAGTTTCGCCTTCGAATCGAATGGTTTCGCTGGCGCCCAGGAAAGCCTGGATCTGCCCCAGGCTCAGTTTCTCTGCTTCGTGCACATGGATGGTCAATCCTCAGCATGCCATCCCCTTCAGGCTCATCTTGTATTGGAAACCTACCTCCCTTCAGGCTCATCTTGTATTGGATAAGACTTCATCTTGACCGCTGCCCTGCAAGGGCGCACAATTGCTCGTTCTCGATTGCCGCGAAATTCCCGCCCCCATCGGCAACCGAGCCGGACCATTTTTCACACTCTCGTGTGAGGACATTCCTATGAAACGTACCTACTTCGCCTGCCTGTTTGTGTGTCTCACGACCTTTGCGACTCTCCCGGCGCACGCCCAAACCGAGACCGTGCTCTACAACTTCACGGGCGGCAGCGATGGCGCTGGTCCTCAGTCAAACCTGACCTCTCATAATGGCGACTTCTATGGGACGAGCTACGGCGGGGGGCTGGGATATGGAACCGTATTTGAGCTTTCGCCAAACGGCAGCGGAGGCTGGAACGAGACCGTGCTCTACAGGTTCACGGGCGGCGCAGATGGATATGACCCAACTGATTCCGTGATATTCGACAGCGTGGGGAACCTTTACGGAACCACTACGTTTAGCAACGTTGGACATGATGGAGGCGGCGTCGTGTTCAAGCTGAGTCCCGCTGGAGCGGGAGAAAGCTGGACGGAGACCGTTTTGTGTAGCACAGTCGGACTTCCTACCAGCGGTCTGATCATGGATCCACAAGGCAATCTTTACGGCACATCCCAAGGAGCGGGTGTGTTTGAGCTCAGTCCGTCTGGCGGCGGTTGGACCGAGCAATTTATCTACGGTGGCACCCTTGCCCAAGGCGTGTCGATGGATTCGGCTGGAGACCTCTTCGCCTCCACCTTTGGTCGACATAAAATGCTTGAGCTATCTGCAAACGGTGAGGGGGACTGGAATGCTAACTTTATACACACCTTTCCAATTTCTAGCGTTCCAAGCGGCACTGTCACCTTCGACCAAGTCAATAATCTTTATGGGGTGTTGTCGAGTGGTGCCGCCAAGGGGCAAGGAGCGGTGTACAAGCTTAGTCTGGATGATGGGAAATGGACTAACAAGCTTCTCTATTCCTTCAAAGGCGGCAGCGATGGCGCGCAGCCTCAAGCAGGGATTGTTTTTGATGCATCGGGAGACATCTACGGCACCACGCTCTCCGGTGGCACCTATGGCGAAGGAACTGTTTTCGAGCTTGTACCGGTTGGAAAGACCCACTATAGCTACAAAGAGAAAATCCTTTGGAGTTTCACGGGAGAAGATGGAGCTTCCGCTTCTAACAGCCTTACTTTAGACTCCGCAGGCAACCTCTACGGCACAACTCCCAAGGGCGGATCGTACGGTTACGGCGTTGTATTCGAAGTGACTCCGTAGGGCGCTCGTCAACTTATGGTTCAACCTTACCCCGCTCAATCGACGTTGAGCGGGATTTCCGTTCGGCGGATGCAACGCACGTCCTTAACAGAGGAACGCTATTACTTCGAGGTCATCCCGGACGACAGCAACGACACGCGCTCAATGAACGGCCTGCAAGTCCTACGTCACAAGGTTGGCATACCTCCGCGTCATCTCAAGGGAACTGTGTCCCAAGACCTTCTGCAAATGGAACACGGATCCGCCGCGCCGCAGATGGTTCACCGCGAACGTATGCCGGAGACTGTGAATCGTTCTGGCGGATGCCACCATGCCCAGCCGCTTGCACAGCAGCTTGACCCCGCGTAGCTCGTTGCGTCGTCCCATGAGCTGCCCGCGCCGGGTGGGGAACACGAGGTCCCAGCGGTGCAGTTGCTTCCATCGGTAGAGATGCCGCCTTAGCTCAAACGAGAGTGGTACCAGCCGGTCCTTCGCGCCTTTGCCGTGAAGCTTTAGGAGCAAATTATCAAAATCTACGTTGGCCCAGTGCAAGCCCGTGGCCTCGCCGCTCCTGCATCCGGTATCCACGAGCAGGAGAACGAAAACGTGGAGCCGTACCTGCCAGAATCCCTTCGGCTTCCACTTCATAATTTTCTGAATGTCGGCCGGGGAGAACGTAGGCAAAATGCGTTGCTCTTCTTTCAGGCTGGGAACCTTAAAATGGGAACAGGCCGGGCAGCACCCGGCCCGTGCGCCGCTGTTCCAATGCAAGTAGGAATTGATGGCCCTGATATGGCAGTTACAGGAAGCCGCTTTGAGCCCGTGTGCGCGCATCCGCATCACCATGGCTTTCAGCCCGGCTTCATCGGGCGCGGGGCTGGGCAGCCACCGTAGACCACTTGCGTACCACTCGCACGTGGCCGCCGATACGTTGGCGAGGTATTTTTTCTCTTGAATGAATTGCTCGAAACGCGCTTCCATGAGCCCCCCAAGGCTTGGGGTCATTTGACCCTGAGTGAATTGGAGGAAACCCAGATAAACCGTTGAGCTGCTAAAGATTGGTCGGGACGGCGAGATTTGAACTCGCGACCCCTTGCACCCCAAGCAAGTGCGCTACCAGGCTGCGCTACGTCCCGATCGAATGCGCTGCGAAGAAAGGTGGGGCAGCGTGGGGTTCGACCTCCAGATTCTACACCACCCCGCGACCCGCCAACGAAGCGAGCCCACCCAGCCGATAAAAAATAGAAAACCTGTCTAGCCCCCCTTTTTAACGATTTTCCCGCTAACCCCATCAATCGAAGAACAAAATAAAGTCGCGAACCGTGTCGGTACAGGTAGGTCGAGATTGATAAAAAAAAATAGAGAGAATATTCCGAAATCAAAGGGTGCCAGACAACTCCGAGATCCTTTTCTTTTCCTTCCGAAACACTTGAAAGGATTGAAGCGCGGCGCCGATGAAAACGCTGCCAAGTCGCTGGTCCTAAATCTGGCCACCGGCCGCGGACGCTCCGTTCTCGAAACCGTACAAGCAGCGGAAATCGCCACCGGACGCCAAGTCCGGCGAAGTATGCAACTGCGACGCGCCGGCGATCCGCCAGTGTTGATAGCCGATCCAGCGAAGGCTCTAAGCGTCCTGAGATGGACTGCAACGCGCAATCTAGCCGACATTATTTCCAGAGCGTGGGCATGGATGGAGAAGCCTTCTCAAAGGCGGCCAGCGTGAAGTTCGGTGCAACGGGGTCAGAACATGGGAATTCGCCCAGCGGTCAGGGCTTTGAACTAGCGGTCTCATAAGTCAACACCAACTGAACCACAGTCCCGCAAATGGAGGCGAGCACGACAGTGGCAAAGAACGGATGCGCCGGCCAGATCTTCCCAGCCAAGCCAAAGTTCCAAAACACGATCGACGCGACCGTCGAAACTAGAAGGGTGATGAGAAAAATTCGCATGATGTCCCTCGCTCTATTGTACGCGCAGTGAATCGCTAAAGTTCCCGTGAACCCCAACTCCTGGTCTTATTGCCCTTGTCAATTACGCCGCATTTCACGTAGTCTGCGGCGCATGGGAATTCGAAGCTCGCTGACCTCGTTGTGTGTCTCCCTTTTGCTGGTCGTTACCGCGCCGCTGCTCTTGTCCGCCCAGCCCGCGCCTCAGTCCTTCACGCTCGAACAAGTGCTAAGCTCGCCCTTTCCCACCAACCTGGTCGCCGCCGAACACACCGGTCGCATCGCCTGGGTCTTCGCCTTCAAAGGCGCGCGCAACGTGTGGGTTGCGGACGCTCCCAACTTCGAAGCGCGGCAGGTCACGCACTACGAGGGCGACGACGGCATGCCCGTCGCCGCTTTGAAGCTGACTCCCGACGGAAAGACCGTCGTCTACGCCCGCGGCACCGAGGTCAATGGCGCGGGGGAAACCGCCGACCCGACCAGCAACGTTGAGAAGCGCTCGCAGCAGGTCTGGGCCGCAGAAGTAGACAGTGGTCAGCCGCGCCTGCTTGGCGACATGGGCTGCGATGAAGAAGGATGCGAAGACATTCAAATCTCGCCGAGCGGCGAGTTCGCCGTCTGGTCGGCGAAGAAACAGATCTGGATCGCTCCCATTTATCCCAAGCCTGCGCCCGCACAGGGTAGCGATAAAGATCAGAATAAAGACAAAGACAACGGCAAAGCGAAGGCTCTGTTCTTCGCGCGCGGCAACAACACGCAGCCGCAGTGGTCGCCCGATGGAAAGAAGATTGCCTTCGTCAGCGATCGCGGCGATCACAGCTTTGTCGTCATCTACGAATTCGGACGCAGCACGCTGCGCTACGTTTTGCCCAGCGCCGACCGCGATCTTTACCCGCGCTGGTCACCCGATGGCAGCCAGATCGCTTTCGTGCGCCTCATCGGCAAAGAGATGAAACGACCCATGATCCCGATGTTGCCGCTGCCCTGGTCAATCTTCGTCTATGACGTCGCGAGCGATTCCGGCCGCCAAATTTGGAAAAGCGGCGGCGACCTCGATGATTCGCTGCCCTATCTGACCGAAAGCAACTCGTTCAAATTTGCAGCCAAGAATCGCATCATCTTTGCTTCAGAGCAAGACGGCTGGAACCATCTCTATTCCGTGGCGACGACTGGCGGCCAGGCAACTCTGCTCACTCCAGGAAAATTCGAGACCGAAGATGTTGCCCTAGGTGTCGACAAGACCTCCGTCATCTATTCGTCGAATGAATACGATCCAGACAAAGACCCATTAGACATCGACCGCCGCCATCTCTGGCGAGTCAACGTCGAAGGCGGAAAGCCCGAAGCCGTGACCAGTGGCGCGACCATGGAGTGGACTCCGCTCGAAGTCGCCGGGAAAGTAGTTTGCCTAGGTTCAACGGCCACCACTCCCGCGATGCCCTACGTCATGACCTCATCCGGCCGCGAGATGATCGCAAAAGCCGCGCTGCCCGCCGACTTTCCGTCGTCGTCGCAATTAGTCAAGCCGAAGCAGGTCATCTTCAAGGCCGCCGATGGATGGGAGATTCACGGCCAGCTATTCGAACCGAAGCAGAGCGGCAAGCGCCCCGCGCTGATCTTTATTCATGGCGGCTCGATCCGCCAGATGATGCTCGGCTTCCATTACATGGACTACTACCACAACGCCTACGCGATGAATCAATATCTCGCGAGCCGAGGCTACGTCGTGCTCGCGGTCAACTACCGCACCGGCATCATGTACGGCCGTCACTTCCGCGAGCCGAAAGATGGAGGCCCGCGCGGCGGCGCCGAATACAAAGACATCGTTGCCGGAGGAAAATATCTCCAGGGCCTGCCGAACGTCGATGCCAAGAGAATCGGCCTCTGGGGCGGTTCCTACGGAGGCTACCTCACCGCGATGGGCCTGGCGCACGACTCCGATCTATTCGCCGCCGGAGTCGACCTGCACGGCGTCCACGACTGGTCCGACTTCAAAGAAGAAGTCCCCGCCGATGCCCCCGATCACGACGCCTTCATGAAGTTGGCATTCCAATCGTCGCCAAACGCAGCCATCGCAACCTGGAAGTCGCCCGTCCTGCTAATCCAGGGGGACGACGATCGCAACGTCCCCTTCTCGC
Organism: Terriglobales bacterium; assembly: GCA_036513715.1. GTDB lineage: Bacteria > Acidobacteriota > Terriglobia > Terriglobales > Acidobacteriaceae > Acidiflorens. The sequence goes on along the minus strand of DATBYM010000056.1, from coordinate 30,141 downwards.
AGACGGTTGATCTATTGCAACGCCTCCGCGAACAAAAAGTCCACGTAGAAGAGCTAGTCTTCCCCGACGAGATTCACGGCTTCCTGATGTGGAAGAGCTGGATCAAAGCCTATGGCGCAACCGACGAATTCTTTGGGCGGGAGATGAAGTAATCTCAGACAGCTTAAGCCAATTGAAGCCGGTTAAGCTTGATTCGATCGGCAGGGACCTGGGCCAGATCATCGTGGGCCGGTTGCACTAGCCAACTGCCAGCGCTGCCTCCGAAGACCTTCGGAAAGAGCAAGAGATGAACGTCTCATACTACTTGCCATGGATCATGGAAATAACGTGCGCATCAATCTTTGCAATCTGGACCACGGCGACCCCGCCATCACAGCGCGGGGTGACATCACCTTTGCCATCCGCGCAGCGTAGGGTGCCAGACACAGTCCACACGTCATCTTTCAGTTTGGCTGTGAAAGGTTCTTCGGACGCGATCTGCTTCTTCCCGTAAACAGGAACAAGCACTGCCTCAGCGATTCTTACGGCAGTGGTCGAGTCGGGAACGTAACCGTCCTTCGGCTGATAGTTTTGAGCAAGTGCCAAGACGACTAGCCAAAGGGAAAAGGCAAGCACCACGAAAATCCTCATGCTGCGCCTCCATTTACAAACGCATTCCTTATCCTCTCCCAAGTAACATCCAGCGTCTCCGGCAGCACCCGCGTCTCGCCCACTACGCTAAGAAAATTGGCGTCCGCGACCCAGCGCGGCAGAATGTGCATGTGGATGTGTCCGGCCACGCCCGCCCCCGCAGCCTTCCCGATATTCATTCCGAGATTAATTCCGTCGGGAACATAAAGTTTGCGCAGCACCGCCTCCATTTTCTGCGTAAGCGCCATCATCTCGTTCGCCGCCTCGACCGGCAGCTTCAACAACTCGTTGAGATGCGCGAAGGGCACGATCATCACATGCCCATTCGTATAGGGATAAGTATTCAGAATGACGTAGCAATACTCGCCGCGATGCACGATGCGCGCCTGCTTGTTACTCTGTTTTGGCAGATCGCAAAATATGCAGCCCGAGATCAGGTCGGCGCCAGTGACATACGCATAACGCCACGGAGTCCAGAGATGGTCCATGCGTGGAGAGTAGCAGAAGGTCCCAGCGTCAGGCCAACGCGCATCTCTTGACCAATGCATCGTCAGAAAACATACCTGTCGACACAACCAGAAACGTTCGCCGAAGGGGAGCCGTTAGCAGTAACCACCAGGTAACTTCGGCGACCGGCGCGCATTGTAACGAGCCCATGAATTTTCTTAATGACGCCGAATTCGCCCTTTTCGTGTTTGACACTCTTCCAAAGCGATTGCTATAGTCAAAGAGTCCCTATTGGACGCGGTTTCGAACCAGCTGGAATTGTCCTAGGGTCGTCCGCCAGGTCGGCCTCAACGCAACCTAATGACCACGCCAGCAGTCCGCTATACCACGTCCCGTATGAGTTGTGCGCCAATGCGCGCGACACAGAGCTTATGAGCTTGTTCGACGACAGCACCGCCCGCAATCTTGAATCCAGCGTTCAAACCATGACATCTACAAACGATACGCACACCGGCGGCCCGGCCGTTCTAGACGCGCCCGAGCATGCACAACATTCATCCGCGGATCAAACCTCCGCCATTGCCGAAGCTGCTGAAATGAACCCGCAACACGAAAATCCTGAGGCGCCAACCCCCGAAACGGCCGCAGTTGCGAGCGATGATTTCGCCGCCGCCCTGCAGGACTTCGAGACTGAAACCGAAGAAGCCGTCGGCGAGGACCACGTCATTAAGGGCCGCGTCGTTAAGCTGACCGCGACCCACGTCGTCGTCGATTATGGCGCCAAGTCCGAAGGCATGGTGCCGATCGCTGAAGTTCTCGATCACGAGGGCAAACCCAAGTTCCAGCCCGGCGACGAGATCGATGTCATGCGTGAGAAGGGTGAGACCGAAGAGGGTTATGTCAACCTCTCGCACCTCAAAGCGCAGCGCCTGCGCTCATGGGATGAAATCGAGCGCGCCTACAACGAGAAGAAGCCGATCAAAGGCGTCGTGGTCGAGCGCATCAAGGGCGGCCTCACCATCGACATTCAAGGCGCGCGCGCCTTCCTGCCCGGCTCGCAAGTCGACCTTCGTCCCATCCGCAACCTCGATGGCATGAAGGGCCAGACGATGGAAGTCGCCATCATCAAGCTCAACAAAAAGCGCGGAAACATCGTCGTCTCGCGCAAGCAGCTTCTCGAAGAAGAGCAGAACGAAAAGCGCGGCAAAACTCTCGAGCATCTCGAAGAAGGCAGCGTCCTGACCGGCATCGTCAAGAACCTCACCGAATACGGCGCCTTCGTCGACATGGGCGGCATCGACGGCCTGCTGCACATCACCGACATGTCCTGGGGACGCCTAACGCACCCACGTGATCTCGTCAACGTCGGCGACCAGATTCAAGTCAAAGTCCTGAAGTATGACAAAGACAAGCAGCGCGTCTCGCTCGGCTTCAAACAGCTCACGCCCGATCCGTGGCTCGACGCCGAGCATCGCTACCCCGTCGGCGCGCACGTTCACGGCCGCGTCATCAGCGTCACCGATTACGGAGCGTTCGTCGAACTTGAGCAGGGCATCGAAGGCCTCGTCCACGTCAGCGAAATGACCTGGTCGAAGCGCATGAAACATCCCTCGAAGCTCGTCAACGTAGGCGACGAGGTTGATTGCGTCGTGCTCAGCGTTAATCCGACCGAGCGCCGCATCTCGCTTGGCATGCGCCAGCTAGCTTCCAACCCCTGGGATACGCTGCACGACAAATATCCCGTCGGAGCGACTGTCGAGGGCCGCGTCCGCAATCTCACAGAGTTCGGCGCCTTTATCGAAATCGAAGACGGCATTGACGGCCTCGTCCACGTCAGCAACCTCAGCTGGACGACCCGCGTCAAGCATCCGTCCGAAGTATTGAAGAAGGGTGACAAGGTTAAAGCCGTCATCCTCGCCATCGAGCCCGACAAGCGCCGCCTTTCGCTGGGCGTAAAGCAGATGCAGCCCGATGTTTGGGATTCATTCTTCGCGCAGCATCGCATCGGCGACATCGTGCATGGCAAGATTCTGCGCGTGGCCAACTTCGGAGCCTTTGTCGAGATCGCCCAAGGCATCGAAGGCCTCTGCCACAACTCCGAGGCCGTCGATGGCAACGGACAGCCCATGCATCTCGAACCTGGCAACGAGTACGAGTTCAAGATCATCAAGATGAATCAGGAAGAGAAGAAAGTGGGCCTGAGCATCCGCGCCGTCGGCGAGGAAGCTTCGCGACAGGAAGTCGAGTCTTACAAGCACCCGTCTTCGACGTCTTCGTCAAACAGCACCACCATCGGCGACCTAATCTCGTGGAAGCGCGCCGGTGGAGACAGCAACTAACCTCAGGATTCACCACCAGTAAGATTTGTCACGAATAGGATTTGTCATCCCGAGCGGAGCGAGGGATCTGCGGTCTGCGGCCGACTGCAGGTTTTTCGCTTCGCGAGAATGACAAAATTACCCGCCACTCTCTATCCCATCTTTCGCAAATTCTCGTAGCTTACCCGCAGGCTCTCCATCGCCGGCAACTCGCCCGAATCGCGCTCGACGAACATGTGCTTTACGCCATTCTTCTCCGCCGCCCCAAGCACTTCGCGCCAGTGAATCGTCCCCGATCCCACTTCAGTAAAATGTCCCGCCGCGTCGTTCAAATCCTGTGTGGCTGCAAATCCAGCCTTGCGGTCTTTCAAATGAAGTAGCTTGATACGTTCTCCATACTCTTGAAACATCTCGACTGGATCCTCACCTGCTTGCGTGATCCAGTAGCAATCCATCTCCAGGCAAACCAGTTTCGCATCCGAGGATTTCATCAGAGTCTCAAATCCGGTCGTCTCTCCGAAGCGCCGAAACTCATAGTTGTGATTGTGAAACCCAAATTGCATTCCCGCCCGATGAATCTTTTCGCCCCACGCATTGAAGTGATCGGCGGCTCGCTTATAACCATCCAGCGAAGACCGCATGCTGTCTGGCAACATCGGACAAATCAAATATTCCACGCCCAGCGTCTTCGCGTAATCGATCTTCGAATCCAGTCCGTCATAATTGAAGTGCCCGCTCGGAACTTTCAGCCCATGGTCGTTGATCATCCGCCGCAATTCCGTCGCCGGATGATTGTAAATATCCCAATACGTCTCAACCTCGGTATAGCCAATCCTGCGAATGGCCTCGAGCGTTGCGGGAAGATCGCGTTCCGCCTCCCGCCGCACGGTATATAGCTGCACTCCTAGGTCGTGCAAACCGGAGCTGCGTTGCCCCCGCGCAAGCGATCGCATCGCGGCGAGGCCGCTGCCAGCGACAACTGACAATTGTAGGAAGGTGCGACGATTTATCATGCGAGCAGAATAGCGGCGGCTCAGAGCCTTTTGCAAACCGGCGCGGTCATTATCTTGTCAGAAGTCTTGTCCGGAATCTTTTCAGCACTCTCGTTCGGCACCAGCGCGTAGCTGACGAAGGCAACTTCCTTGCTGTCGGGTGACCACGCCGGCACGTTGATGGTGCCCTGCCCTCCAAACAGCTTTGCCACCACCCTGATGACGGCCTTCACGCTCATCAATTTTCCCTCGATGGCTATTTCATCGATCAAGGGCATCATGCGCAGCATGACGTTTTTATTCTCCGGATGGCCCTTCACATCGGCGTCGTAAGAAAGGAAGACGATCCACTTGCCGTCGGGCGAGATATGTGGAAACCAATCATTCCATGCATCATTGAGGACTTGTTCTTGCTCGCTGCCATCGGCGCGCATGCGCCAGATTTGCATGTGTCCGGTGCGCTCCGAATTGAAATAAATATATCTTCCGTCCGGAGAATACTCCGGCCCGTCATCCAGTCCCTTGGCTGTTGTCAGCCGGGTTTCGTCGCCGCCCGTGACTGGAATCGTATAGATATCGAAATCGTCATTGCGCTCGCCCACGAATGCCAGAGTCTTGCCATCAGGCGACCAGCCATGCCAATACGAGGGCGATTTCGCAGTGATGCGGCGCGGTGTTCCGCCCCCGATCGGAACGACGTAAACGATGGAGCGATTGTCCTCCAGCGACTGATCGCTGATAGCCAACAAGGTTTGATCGGGCGAAATGCCGTGGTCATTGTTGCAGCGGTCAGCGAACCCGGTATCGATCAGCGTCGGCTCGCCTCCGGCAACGGGCAGCAGATAAAGACGCCCGCCTCGGTTGAAGAGAAATGCCGTTCCGTCACGCAACCAGTTCGGCGCTTCGAACCGTTCCGGCGCGACATATACGACACTTCTGTCAGTTGAATCGATCGCGACTCGTTCCAGCGTGCTGTAGAGCGTAGTTTTCGCCACCGGCGCGAGATTCTCCGCCAGTTGAACGTTCGCAAACACAGCCTTCCCCACTACGTCTTTATCGTGCGAGCAGATGCCAATCCCTACATAGAAAGTGCCCTGCAGCGGAACCCGCATCGACGCGCCAGAGTAGCGCATCGCTTGCTCGCCATCTCCAAGAAACAGATAAATGAAGTCACCGCGCTTCTCAATGCGCAGCCGCCGAGGTCTCAAAATGTTTGCCCGCACCTCATGAGTCGCGACGCCTTTCTCATCGCGATATTGCAACGCCGTCAGGCCATTGCCATGGAGCGCCACATCCGCGTAAACCGAATCCGCTTCAAGATTCTGCCGCACGATCAGTACTGCCTTGCGATGTTCGTTTCCGCCGCTACCTACGAACGAGACGTCGGCAGCCAGCGCGACGTCGCCCGAAACTTGTCTCCACACGAAGTGGAAAGCGTCAGCCGTCGACCACATGTTCGCGCCGCTGCCGCTGATGGTGTAGGTTCCAAGCGCGGAGTCGTAATCCAATGCTCCGGGGTGGAGAACCATGCCCACATCGGTGTGATTCTCAAACACACCGGTCGTCGCGCTCGCCCAAGTCCTAGCATTGCAACCCGAGGCTAACCAACACGCTGTCAGCAACAGAGGAGCGAATACGTCGATTCTGGGCATTCTCATGGATAAACTTTCGATATTAAGCCCAATTCTCGCTGCAAACCGTATTCTGAGAGGAATTGTACGACGTCCGGTCCATCCTCGCCCGTGAGTCCCGATCGAACCGAGGCTCATCCAACCTTTCATGAATCTGGAACTGGATGGAAAGCGCGCACTCGTAACCGGATCAACCGCTGGCATCGGATACGCCATCGCAGAAGCTCTGGCTCGCGAGGGCGCAAGCGTCATCGTCAACGGGCGCACAGAAGCTCGGGTCGAGCAAGCGATCAAGTCGATCCTCGTCTCGCATCCGCGGGCGAAGGTCGAAGGTCTCGCCGCCGATCTCGCCAACGCTGATGGAGTCAGCCACGCCATCCAGCGTCTCGCCGATGTCGATATTCTCGTCAACAACCTCTCTATTTTCGAGCCTAAGCCCTTCGATCATATTCCGGATGAAGATTGGTTTCGTTTTTTTGAAGTGAACGTCATGAGCGGCGTTCGCTTAAGCCGCCAATATCTCCCCGGTATGAAGAGCCGCAACTGGGGACGCATCATCTTCATCTCCAGCGAATCCGCGGTGCAGATTCCAGCCGAAATGATCCACTACGGCATGACAAAAACCGCGCAGCTCGCGATCTCCCGCGGCCTGGCGGAGACCACCGCCGGTACTGGCGTAACCGTTAACGCCGTCCTGCCCGGTCCAACGGCTTCCGAGGGCGCAGAGAAATTTATCAATTCGCTGGCCGCCGCTTCCAAGCAAACCAAGGCGGAATTTGAAACAGAATTCTTCCGCAACATTCGCCCCAGTTCTTTGCTGCGCCGCTTTGCGCGTCCAGACGAAGTCGCGCCTCTGGTGGTGTTTCTCTGTAGCCCGCTCGCGTCGGCGACCAATGGCGCTGCCCTCAGAGCCGATGGCGGCGTCGTACGCTCGATTCTCTAAGGCTCGTACGAGCGGCGCGAAGCCCTCAACGCGGTGCCGTTGTTTCTTGCGCTGGCCGGTCGGATCGATCGGTGAGATTGAACGCGGTGTTGACCAGGCCGACGTGTGAGAAGGCCTGGGGAAAATTACCTAACAGACGTTTTGCCGCCGGATCATATTCTTCCGATAACAGGCCGACATCATTTCGAATGGCCAGCAGCCGTTCGAACATCCGCACTGCATCGGCGTGACGGCCCTGCAACTCGTAATTGTCCGCCAACCAGAATGAGCAGGGAAGAAACGTTGCCTCTCCATGAGGCAGGCCGTCGACGGCGGGATCTTGCGTGTAGCGTCCGACAAAGCCGTTCTCGACCAGGTGTGTTTCGATCGCTTTCATTGTGCCGATCACGCGCGCGTCATTCGCCGGCAGAAATCCCACCAACGGCATCATGAGGATGGCGGCATCCAGGTGTTTGCCTCCGTAGTACTGAACAAAGGAATTCATGTCGGCATTGAAACCCTGCCGGCAAACCTGTTCGTGGATGGCGTCGCGAAGTTTTCTCCATCGCTCCACATCCCCTTCGAGACGGCCCATCTCCGCCGACTTGATGACACGATCAACGGCTACCCACGCCATCACCTTCGAGTGGACGAAGTGACGCTGCGGACCACGCATCTCCCAAATACCGTCATCCGGTTGCTCCCATCCCGTCTCCAGAAAGTCCATCATTGCCACCGCCATCTCACCGCCGCGGTGCTGAGGCGGACCAAGGCCAGCCTGGCGCCCTTGAAAAAGCGTGTTGGCAACCTCCCCAAAAATATCGAGCTGATATTGTTTGTAAGCGGCATTTCCGGTTCGGACGGGCGCAGATTTCTCGTATCCCTCCAGCCACGGCAATTCCAGTTCCGTGAGCCGGCGCTCGCCGCGCAGACCATACACAATGTTCATTTCGGCCGGGCTGCCAGCAACCGCGCGCAGCAGCCATTCCCGCCACTCTCGCGCCTCGTCCAGGTATCCGGCATTGAGCAAGGCTTGCAGCGTGAAGGTCGCATCCCGGACCCAGCAAAATCGGTAATCCCAGTTGCGCACGCCGCCGATCAACTCAGGCAGTGAGGTTGTGGGCGCCGCTACAATCCCGCCCGTCGGCAAAAACGTCAGGCCTTTTAGCGTAATCAGCGAACGCAGCACCGCCTCCCGCCACGGGCCCTTATACGAACAACGATCCGACCACTCCCGCCACCATTTCTCTGTCTTCTCAAGCGCCGCATCAACGTCAATCGGTGCGGGCGTGGGCCGATTCGAGGGATTCCAGGTTAGATTGAACGAGATCTTTTCCCCCTCGGCGACAGTGAACTCCGCCTGAGTTTTCAGGTTCTCGCTGTGAAGCGGCACGTCCGTTCGCAGCACAATCAGGTCCGGCCCAGCAATGGCGAGAATCCCGTCTTCGATTTTATGAACCCACGGCACGACTGATCCGTAATCGAATCGAATGATCAGTTCCAGGTTCATTCGAACCTGCCCTCGCGTGCCCTCCACAATCCGAATGAGTTCGGGCTGTTCGCCGCGAGGAACCATGCAATCGATAAGCCTGACTGATCCGCCTTCCGTCTCAAACTCCGTCTCTAAAACCAGACTTCCATCGCGATAGCAGCGGCGAATGGACCGAATCTTCTCCGCCGGTGAGATTGACCAGTGCCCGTTGTCAGGCGTTCCGAGCAGCGCCGCGAAGCAGGCGCCTGAATCGAAGTAAGGAAGGCAAAGCCAGTCAATCGAACCGTGCTTTGAAATCAGGGCCGCCGTGTAGCAGTCGCCGATCATTGCATAGTCTTCTAGGGGTGTCGACAGGGATTCGCCTCCGTCAAATCAGACTTGGATTGACTTAGCCTGATTTTGGATGCTTTGAGACTCTGCAACGGAGCCAGCAATTTTTCCTGCGGCTGAACGTTCCCGGAGTTCGGACAGCTAACGGCGGCTAAAGTTGGCGGGGTTGAGCGTTACGCGGTGCCCTGTCCCCGGGCGAGCAGCGCTTTCACGTCCACCTGCTGCCGCTCCTGCTTATTGGCGCGAAACATATCCCGCGGCTGAAGTTTCATCAACCGCGCCATGAAGACTTCGGGCAGTTGCGCGATGCGCGTGTTGTACGTGTTGACGTCGTCATTGAAATACTCGCGGCGGTCGGCGATCCGCTCTTCCAGTTCCGAGATGCGACTCTGTAGCGCCAGGAAATTCTGATTCGCCTTGAGCTGCGGATAACCCTCCGCCACCACAAAAAATGACCGCAGAGCGCCCGTCATCAAGAGGTCTGCCTGCGCCTTCTGCGGAATGCTGGCTGCATTCATCGAAGCCGTGCGAGCCTGCGTGACCGCTTCCAGCGTCCGTTGCTCGTGGTCCATGTAGCCCTTGACGCAAGCCACCAGGTTCGGAACCTCATCGTGCCGCTGCTTGAGCAACACGTCGATGTTGGCCCAAGCCCGTCCGATTTCATTCTGCAAGCGCACCAGTCCGTTATAAACGATCACCGCATAGATCAAGGCGCCGGTACCCAGCAGAAAGAAAGCGGCAAAATTGAAAAGCGGCATAAGTCTTGTTCGGGGCAACAACCCCGAAACCAGTCTCGAATGTAAAGGAATCGCAAACCGCTCAACAAGTTACGCTCGTTTGTGTGTTTGTCGAACCGAAGATATGAATAGAAACATACGTACAAAAATACCCCGACAAAATGTTCCACTTGGAGCATTTCTCCATGGTGCAAAGGTGACGGGCTTACTTGCTCTCAGCCTTGGTGTTTATTTTCAAGTCGATGTAGACCTGCTGGCGATCGTCGAACTGGCTGACCGTCTTGTTGCGGCTCTTGTGGTTGTTGTACTGGGCGTAGACCTCGTAGTCGATGCTGGGCTGGAGGGCGGGGAAGCGGTAGGTTCCGTCCGCGCCTACGATGTAGGTCTTCACGGCGCGGGTGTGGGTGTTGGTCAGGTAAACCACCGCATCGGGCAGAGGACTGTCGCTGGCGTCAAGAACTTTGCCGGTGAGCAGGCGGGTCCTGTCTTCGGGCTTCGAGTCGCGCCCAAACAGCTGGGCGGGTGCGGCCCAAATCGATTTTGGGAGGGTCGTCGCCGACATGGCCAGCGACGACAGGACGAGCAGCGAACCCGCAACCGCGATGATCTTCTTCTTCATGAAAGGCCAGGATTCCATGCCGCCGATTCTGAACCACTGCGGCGGGCCTTACCAGTCTAAATGAAGACCGATATCCGCACGCTCATCGTTGTCGATATGCACGGTTACCTCGGCTCCCGGCTTCAAGGCTTTGCCGGAAGCAAGCTTGTAGCCCTTAAGGTCGGCCCAAACGATGTAATCGGCGTTGCCGACGGGTACGCGCTGCGCGAATTCGCCGGTGTGGTTGGAATAGAGTTCCCAGCGGGCTTTGCCGGGCTTATCGGTCGCCCGGCGGATTTTCACCTTGACACCGTAAAGGGGATGGCCGTCGGGATCCCAAACCGTCCCGAAGATAAGAGCGTAGGGCTGCGGCTTATCGGAGGCGCTCGCCCGCGCGCTTACGGTGCATGGCGGAGAGGCCAGACTCAGGACTGCCAGAGCCAGTACGAAAGGCCGGACGAGACTAATCTGGAGCTTGCGAAAATGCGCAGAATTCTTCAGGAATCCTCGTCCTCATCTTCGTCTTCGTCGGCTTCTTCCTCGTCTTCGTCTTCTTCGACCTCATCTTCGCCGACGATCTTTAGTTCAACCGGATTTACCGTAATCACCTCGAAGTCGGTGCCGCACTCCGGGCAGGAGACGACCGCGCCTTCATCGACCTCATCTTCGTCGATGTCGAGATCCGTCTCGCATTCAGGACAGAACACCATGTTTTCCTCCACGTGCAGGGCTCCACTGTTATATTTAGTTTCTTCGAGAGGAAAAGGTCAAGTGGCTAACCGAGAAAAGTCGAAAATGGCAAAGTCGGCGGTTATCGTGCGTGGTTGCACAAGTTTTGGGGCATCTGCGCTGATTGTCCTCGGGATGATGTTCGGTGCGCCTCTCGGCGGGGCGCAGGAAATGGACCCGCCGCGCCTGGCGTCCGATAAGCATAGCGACGCGCACATCGCGGAGGCGATCCGGCAGGTTTCGGCGGAACACATCCGGCAGACGATCGAAAAGCTGGTCAGCTTCCAGAACCGGTCTACGCTTTCCGCGCAGGATGAGGAATCGATTAAAGCCGGCAAGGGAATCGGAGCGGCGCGGGAGTGGATCAGGGCGGAGTTTGAGCGCTACTCGAAAGAATGCGGCGGCTGCCTGGAGGTGAAGACAGACGCTTTCACCGAGCAACCGGGCGACCGCATTCCGAAACCGACCGAGATCACCAATGTTTATGCGGTGCTACGCGGAAGCGATCCAGCCCAGGCGAATCGCATTGTGCTGGTGACCGGCCATTACGATTCGCGCAACAGTGACAACGCCAACGGGACCGATCCTGCTCCGGGCGCGAATGATGATGGCAGCGGGACGGCCGTAAGCCTGGAATGCGCACGAGTTCTAAGTCAGGCTTCGAGTAAAAGAAAATTTCCAGCGACGATTATTTTTCTGACGGTCGCCGGGGAAGAACAAGGCCTGAACGGCAGCAAACACTTTGTTCAAATGGCGAAAGAGCAGGGATGGAAGCTTGACGCTGTGTTGAACAATGACATTGTCGGCGGTGATTTAACCGCCGGGCAGGATGCCGGGGTGGTGCGGGTATTCTCCGAAGGGCTGCCGGCGGCGGCCAGCGAGGCTGAAATCAAGCGCATTCGCATCCTGGGCGGAGAGAGCGACTCGCCTTCGCGCGAACTGGCGCGTTACGTCGTCGACATCGGCCGCTCGTATGAGGCTGGGGTCAAGCCGGCGCTGATCTTCCGGTTGGATCGCTTTCTACGCGGAGGCGATCACTACTCTTTCAATCAGTCGGGCTTCGCGGCGGTGCGCTTCACCGAATTTCGCGAAAATTTTAATCACCAGCATCAGAACATTCGGACAGAGAACGGCATCGAATATGGAGACCTGACGAAATTCGTAGACTTCGATTACGTGGAGCATGTGGCGAGGCTGAATGCAGCGACGCTGGCGTCGTTGGCATCGGCGCCGGCGCCGCCGACGAGCGTGAAATTGCTGACTAAGAATCTTGAGAATGACACGACTTTGACTTGGGAACCGTCGGCGGTCGCGACGGCGTACGAGGTGGTGTGGCGCTCGACGAGCGCGGCTGATTGGGAGTACGCCCAAAAGGTGAGCAGCGGTACGCGTGCAACGCTGAAGGTTTCGAAGGATAATGTCATATTCGGTGTGCGCGCGGTCGATGCGGCGGGACACCGGAGTTTGCCGGTGGTACCGGAACCGGAGAGATAAAGAGATAAAAGGACAGATTGAGTCGAGGACAATCCATCTCGTTCAGCTTTCCCCCGTTTGGCGGATGGGTGAGGCGCATCATCCTCGCTTGTACGGGAATGTACCTCTTTCAGAGGGTAATGGATGTTTTTAGCCCTGCCGTTACGCGTGCGACGGTGGAGTGGCTGGCGCTGATTCCGGCTTCGGTGATGCACGGCGCAGTGTGGCAACTGGTCACGTACTCTTTGTTGCACGCGAGTTTCGGCCACGTATTTTTCAACATGCTCACGCTATGGTTTATTGGCGCCTATCTGGAGCGAGACTGGGGTTCTCGACGATTTATTGAGTGCTATACATTCTGCGTGGTAGGCGCGGCACTGGTGACGATTGCCATCGCCTATACACATTTTCTTGGAGCGAACCCCGCGGTCGCAACGGTCGGGGCGTCGGGCGGAATTTTCGGACTGTTGATGGCGTTTGGGATTCTTTACTCCGAGCAGGAAATGTATCTGTTTCCGCTACCCTTCAGGATCAAAGCCAAGTATCTCGTTGGGATCTGGGTGGTGGTCGCGATCATCGCGGTTTTCGAGCCGTCGCAAGGAGTCGCGGTCTTCGCCCATTTCGGGGGATTGCTGTTCGGTTTTCTGTTCGTGAAGTTCATGCCTTCTCGCGGCGTCAGCTATGCAGCATCCGAACGTTATTTCGGTGTGCGAAATTCTTACTACCGCTGGAAGCGGCGGCGCGCGGCGAGAAAGTTCGAAGTTTACATGCGAGACCACGACCGCAAGGTTAATTTCGATGAGCATGGGAATTATGTGCCTCCCGAGGATAACGACAAGACGAATGGCGGATCGAAGTCGGGGTGGGTGAATTAGGCCGTCAGCTCTCAGCCGTCAGCTTTCAGTAAAAACCGCTACCTGAACATCTCTTCAAATTTGGCTACGATGCTGGGCGGAAGGTTTTCCGCTTGCGCTTTTCCTTTGAAGCCCAGGTCGTGACCTGCGCCTTCTACTTTCATTAATTCGGTTTTGGCGGAGACCAGCCGCAGGGCTTTGTTTATTTCTTCTATGCTTCCGAAGGGGTCGCGCGTTCCTTGCACGAACAGGCTTTGCGTGCGCAGATTGGGTAGGTGTTGAATGCGGAGCTGCTCGGGTTTGCGTGGTGGATGAAGGGGGTAGGAAAGCAGGAGGAGTCCGGAAACTAGATCGGGTTTCTCGGCGCAGAGCATGGTGGATTGGCGTCCACCGTAGGAGTGGCCGCCTAGAAAAATTCTTCCCGCTACCCTTTTTCTGATAGCTGCCACCGCATTGCGGAGGCCGGCACGGTCGCGCTCGGCGTTGCCTGGAAAGGGGCGGCGCTCCTGGCGGTAGGGGAGGTCGCAGCGCAGAACAGCGTAGCCGTGGGTGGCGAAAGCTTCGCCGAGGGTGACCAATAGAGGCGAAGTGCAGTCCGAGCCCGCACCGTGCGTGAGAATCAGAGCGTCGCCATTGGGATTTTCGGGCGAGTGCAGAAAGCCGCGGACGGCGGGTGTCAGCGAATTGTCGGAAAACGCCGTTGGTGGCCGCATTGCATCACGTTGTTGTTAATTTTGTGCCGCTCGCTGGCAACCGCGTGTCTTCAGGATGACAAATCATTTTTCCGGCAAACCTTTGTCGTCACTTTTTCGATCGCTTTGTCGCGTGTGGGCGCTCGTCTTCGCCTACCGTGTGCAGGCGCATGAAATTTGTGGCGCCTGAGGTTAGTTTGGTGCCGGCCACAAGGCCGAGCACGTCGCCGGGGCCGAGAAGACCTTTCGGCAATAGTTCTTCTTCGGCGGTTCTAAGCATGGCTTCGGCGGACTCCCACTCGGGCTTGTGCACGGGGTGCACGCCCCACAGGGCGTTCATGCGGTTGCAGACTTCGGCGCGGCGGCTGAAGGCGTAGATACAGACCTTCGGACGATGTTTCGAGAGCATACGCGCGGTGTTGCCGCTCTCGGTGAAGACGGCGATGGCGCGCATGGGCAAATCCTCGGCGGCGTGCGCGATGGACTCGCATATGGTCTCGGCGACGGAATATTGGTGCTCGTTGTTATCGCGACGGCGGCGCGGCGCGGGCGGGAGTTGCGCGATGCTCGCCTCGGCCTCGAGAATGATGCGGGCCATCATGGCCACGGTCTCGCGCGGGTAGCGGCCTTTGGCGGTTTCTCCGGAGAGCATGACCGCATCACTGCCGTCGAAAATCGCGTTGGCTACGTCGCTGGCCTCGGCGCGTGTGGGGCGCGGGCTATCGGTCATCGACTCTAACATCTGAGTAGCGGTGATGACGGGGCGGCGCCATACGCCAGCGCGCTGAATGACGAGCTTTTGAATGATGGGAACGCGCTCGGGGGGAAGTTCGACGCCGAGATCGCCACGGGCGACCATGATGCCGTTGGTTATTTCGAGAATCTCTTCGAGGTGCTCGATGGCTTGAGGTTTTTCGAGTTTGGTGATGATGGGGACGGATTTTCCGAGCTGGCGCATCAGGGTCTTGGCGGTGCGGACGTCGTCGGCCGAGCGGACAAAGGAGAGCGCAATGACGTCGACTCCCTGCTTGAGACCGAACTGGAGATCGAGTTTGTCCTTTTCGGTGAGGACGGGAATGGCGACGGCGGTGCCGGGGAGATTGATTCCTTGATGCTCTCCGAGGGTGCCGCCATTGAGGACCTCGCACTCCACGTCGCCGCCGTGAATTGTGCGCACTTTGAGCTCGATGCGGCCGTCGGACAAGAGGATTCGGGCACCGGGCTCGACTTCGCGCGCCAGGCCGGCGAAGTCAGTGGAGATGAGCGCGGCGGTGCCGGCGACTTTGAGCGGAGTGATGGTGAGGATGGAACCGGATTTGAGCTCGACACGTTTGCCGTCTCTGAGGCGGCCGGTGCGAATCTTCGGGCCTTGAAGGTCCTGGAGGATGCAGATGGTGCGCTTGAGATCGTGGGCGACGCGGCGGAGACGCTGGATGCGGCGAGCGTGTTCGGCGTGAGTTCCGTGAGAAAAGTTGAGGCGGGCGACGTCCATGCCGGTAAGCATGAGGTCGCGCATCATTTCCTCCGAGTCGCAGGCGGGGCCGATGGTGCAGACGATTTTGGCGCGGCGCGCGGGATGGGCTGCGCGGTCGGACAGGGGAGCGGCGGTCGAAAGATCTCCTTCAACTAGATCGGGTTTGCGTTGTTTCAGTTGCTTCCTCTTTCCAGGAAATGACGGTGCTTATATTTTACGAGACGATGCGGGGTCGTGCGCGATCTGAGTATCAGGCAGTTGTGGCAGTTGGCGGGGGCGGAAGTCTTGTCAGACTGCGGGGGTAGAGCATGGCATTGAACTCGGCTCCGATGAGGACGACGAGGGAGATAAGGTACATCCAGACGAGCAGGGCGATGCCGACGCCAAGCGAACCGTAGATGACGCTGTAGTCGACGTAGTGTTGCAGATACCAGCCGAAGATCGCGGAGGAGATCAGCCACATGGCGGTGGATAGAACAGCGCCGGGCAGAACCGTGTGCCACGGCTGGGTGCGGGGGACGGCGTTGTGATAGATGAGTTGGATGACGGCGATGCTGGTCATGATGGCGATGATCCAGCGAAACAGGCCCCAGAGCAAGAGGATTATTGGGCCGAATTCGTGGCCGATGTGAAACAGGACGCGGGTTTCGATGCGGCTGCCGAAGGCAACGAGGATGGTGGCGAAGGTGAGCGGAAGGCCGGCCATCAGGACCAGCGAGATCGCGATGATGCGCTCTTTGAGTAAGCCCCAGGTTTTGGGAAGTTGGTAGGCGCGGCGAAAGCCATCCATCCAGGTGATGATGACGCCCGAAGCGCTCCAGACGGTCAATAGGGAGGTGGTGAAGAGCAGGCCAACGGGGCGATCTGTGCTGCCTCGCAGGTAGGAGAGAGCTGCTGAGCTGCCGGCGGGCAGGATGGTGCCGAGGGCGTAGGAGATCTCACGCAGATAGACTTGGCCACGGCTTAGCGTGGCTAGCACCGAGCCGAGAACGAGCAGAGCGGGGAAGAAAGTGAAGATGGAGGAGTAGGCGGAGGCTTTGGCGGTTCCGAAGGCGTCGTGTTCGAAGGCGCGCCAGATCGAGAGCCGGAAGAGGCGCCAGAAGCGGCCGAGCGCGGGCGCCAATATCAATGCACCAGGAAGCGGATCCGGCTTGGAGTTCGCATCTTGAGGCTGCCCGGTGAGGCGCTGTGGCTCCAGTGCTAAAGACATTGGCGTCTAGAAACCATCGTCAAATTAGGGTCATTTTATAGTGAATTTGGTGTTGTTGCGACTGCGGGCGGTTGCCAAGCAGCGCTCAGGGCAAGCGGGCCAGAGGCCCGCCACCACACCAGCAAAGCAAAAAGTTAGGGGCGACTTGCGTCGCCCCTGCGGTTGATTCGTTTTGTTCTTATTCCGCAGCCAGTTCTTCGGTCTCGCCCTCGTGGCGCATGAGTTCGAGCGCGCGCTCGGCATCTTCATAAGCCTGCGAGACTTCCTCCTGCACCTTGCTGGCGGCCTCTTCCATTTCTGGAGATAGGCGCACGTTGCGGTAATACTCCATGCCGGTGCCGGCGGGAATCAAGCGGCCCACGATTACGTTCTCTTTCAGGCCGCGCAGATGATCGACCGCTCCCTGAATCGAAGCTTCGGTCAGCACGCGCGTCGTCTCCTGGAAGGAGGCGGCGGAAATGAACGAATCGGTCGAGAGCGACGCCTTGGTGATACCGAGCAGCAACGGGCGTCCGGTGGCCGGTTTGCCGCCGTTCGCAATCGCACGCTCGTTCTCTTCGTGGAAGCGGAACTTATCCACTTGCTGCTCGAGGAGGAATTGGGTGTCGCCTACATCTTCGACCTTCACCCAGCGCATCATCTGGCGGACGATCACTTCGATGTGCTTATCCGAAATGTTCACGCCCTGCAAGCGGTAGACTTCCTGGATTTCGTTCACCAGGTAAGACTGCAGCTCTTTTTCGCCGAGCACGGCCAGAATGTCATGCGGGTTGAGCGGGCCATCCATCAAAGGTTCGCCAGCTTTCACGCGCTCACCTTCCTGCACGTTGATGTGCACGCCGCGCGGAACGGAATATTCCTTCTCCGTGCCGTTGTCGGCTGCCACGTAGAGTTTGCGTTGTCCTTTGGCCACTTCGCCGAAGCGGACCACACCGTCGATTTCGCTGATGACGGCGGTTTCGCGGGGCTTGCGCGCCTCGAACAATTCGACCACACGCGGCAGACCACCGGTGATGTCCTTGGTCTTCGTCGTCTCGCGCGGGATCTTGGCCAGCACGTCGCCGGGGTAAACCGTGTCGCCGTCCTGCACCATGAGGTGAGCGCGCGAAGGCATCAGGTAACGCTTGCTCGCCTTGCCCTTGATTACGATCGCCGGCTGACGCTTCTCGTCGGGCGAATCCGCCACGACGTGACGCGAAAGACCGGTGACTTCGTCGACTTCTTCGTGCAGCGTGATACCTTCCTGCAAGTCCTTGAACTGCGCCGTGCCGCCGATTTCGGTGAGGATGGCGAAGGTGTAAGGATCCCATTCGACAAGAGCCTCGCCGAGCGCAACCGGACCGCCTTCGGCAACTTTCACCTTGGCGCCGTATACGACCGCGTAGCGCTCGCGCTCGCGGCCTTTTTCGTCGACGACTGCGATCGAGCCCTGGCGATTCATAACTACGAGATCGCCAGTTTTCGACTTCACGGTTTGCAGGTTGATGAAGCGCACGGTGCCGTTGCTCTTGGCGTCGAGGCGCGATTGTTCCGATACTCGCGATGCCGTACCTCCGATGTGGAAGGTACGCATGGTCAGCTGCGTTCCAGGTTCGCCGATGGACTGAGCAGCGATCACGCCGGTAGCCTCGCCCAGTTCGACGAGACGGCCGGAGGCGAGATTGCGTCCGTAGCACATGACGCAAACGCCGCGCTTCGATTCGCAGGTGAGCACCGAGCGGATCTTCACGCGCTCGATTCCGGCGGCTTGGATTGCGCCCGCCAGATCTTCGGTGATCTCCTGGTTGACGTCGACCACGACCTGGCCTTCGTAGTCTTTGATTTTCTCAAGCGACACGCGGCCGACGATGCGGTCGCGCAGCGGCTCGATGATTTCGCCGGCTTCGACGATACCGGAGACGAAGATTCCGTCAACCGTGCCGCAATCGTATTCGCTGATGATCACGTCCTGCGCAACGTCGACCAGACGGCGTGTCAGATAGCCCGAGTCAGCCGTCTTAAGAGCCGTATCGGCCAACCCCTTGCGGGCGCCGTGCGTCGAAATGAAGTATTCGAGAACGGTCAGACCTTCACGGAAGTTAGCCGTAATCGGAGTCTCGATGATTTCACCGGTTGGTTTCGCCATCAGTCCGCGCATTCCGGAAAGCTGACGAATCTGCTGTTTCGATCCGCGAGCGCCGGAATCGGCCATGACGTAGATCGGGTTGAGTTCACCTTCTTTATCGCGGCGCTGCATCTGGCCAAACATTTCATCGGCAACTTTTTCCGTGATCGCCGACCAGATTTCAATGACCTTGTTGTAGCGTTCGCCGTTGGTGATGGCACCGTCCAAGTATTGCTGCTGGACCGCGATCACCGACTTGTCGGCGTCTTTCACCAGGGTCTTTTTGTTGTCCGGGATGACCATGTCATCGATGCCGATGGAGAGACCGGCGCGCGTTGCATAACGGAAGCCGAGCGACTTGATCTCGTCGAGCATCTTGACGGTGACTTCAAGACCGAAGCGCAGGTAGCAATAGTTGACCAACTGGCCAACGCCCTTTTTCTTGAGCAGGCCGTTGATGTAGGGCATCGCGACGTTTACGCCCGGCACGGTCTTCGGCAAGTGGTCGTTCAGAATCGCGCGACCGACGGTCGTGTTCAGGAACTCGCGCGTTACGTGAATCGGCTCGGTGTGGTTCACATCCTGATCGTCGTAGGCTTGCGTGAGGTCGATGACCTCGCCGGTGTAGCGCAGACGAATCGGGGTGAGCGTTTCGACTTCGCCCATTTCGAGCGCGATCACAACCTCGTCGATATTGGCGAACGAGCGGCCTTCGCCCTTTGCGCCCGGCTTCGCTTTGGTCAGGTAGTAGAGCCCGAGCACCATGTCCTGCGTGGGCACGGTGATGGGCTGTCCTGATGCGGGCGAAAGGATGTTGTGCGAAGACAGCATCAGGACGCTCGCCTCTACTTGAGCCTCAGGCGATAGCGGAATGTGCACGGCCATCTGATCGCCGTCAAAGTCGGCGTTGAACGCCGTACAAACGAGCGGATGGATCTTGATCGCCTTGCCTTCGACCAGCACCGGCTCAAACGCCTGAATGCCAAGGCGATGGAGCGTAGGCGCGCGGTTGAGCATCACGGGGTGGTCTTTGATGACCTCTTCCAGAATGTCCCAAACGATCGGTTCCTGCTGCTCCACCATTTCTTTGGCCTGCTTGATGGTGGTGCAGTTTCCGGTTTGCTCGAGGCGGTGATAAATGAACGGCTTGAAGAGTTCGAGCGCCATCTTCTTGGGCAATCCGCACTGGTGCAGCTTGAGCTCCGGGCCGACTACGATCACGGAACGTCCGGAGTAGTCGACGCGCTTGCCGAGCAGGTTCTGGCGGAAGCGTCCCTGCTTGCCTTTTAGCGTGTCGGAGAGCGATTTGAGCGGACGGTTATTGGCGCCACGCAGAACGCGGCCGCGGCGTCCGTTATCGAAGAGAGCGTCGACCGCTTCCTGCAACATGCGCTTTTCGTTGCGCACGATGACTTCGGGAGCGTGCAGGTCCATCAGCTTCTTCAACCGGTTGTTGCGGTTGATGACGCGACGATACAGGTCGTTTAAATCAGAGGTGGCAAAGCGCCCACCATCGAGTGGAACGAGAGGGCGCAGCTCGGGTGGAATCACCGGCAGAACGTCGAGGATCATCCACTGCGGCTTGTTGCCGCTCTTGCGGAAGGCCTCGACAACTTTCAGGCGCTTCGCATACTTGAGGCGTTTCTGCAAGGAGGTCTCATGCTTCATCTTCTCGCGCAGTTCGCCGGAGAGAGAATCGACTTCGATACGCTTGAGCAGTTCCTTGATCGCTTCCGCGCCCATCATGGCTTTGAAGCCGGCGGGGCGGTATTGCTGATCGAGTTCGCGATACTTGACTTCGTCCTTGATTACTTCGCGCTCTTTTACCGGCGAGTCGCCGGGGTCGACGACTACGTAGGCTTCGAAGTAAAGGATGGCTTCGAGATCGCGCAGGGAAATATCGAGGAGATGCCCGATGCGGCTGGGCAGTCCTTTGAAGAACCAGACGTGCGAACAGGGCGAAGCGAGCTCGATGTGGCCAAGGCGCTCGCGGCGGACCTTTGAGAGCGTGACTTCGACGCCGCACTTGTCGCAGATCACTCCGCGATGCTTCATGCGCTTGTACTTGCCACAGAGGCATTCCCAGTCGGTGACTGGGCCGAAGATGCGGGCGCAGAACAAGCCATCGCGCTCGGGCTTAAAAGTGCGGTAGTTGATGGTTTCCGGCTTGGTCACTTCCCCATGGGACCAGCTGCGGATTTTTTCCGGGGATGCGAGGCTGATGCGAATGGCATCGAAATCAGCCACGGGATTTGCCATATCGAACGGGCTCGAACGAAACATGTTCCTCCGCTTTCCTACGGCTGTAACGCCGCCGTACGCGGCTCTCGAGAACGGTCGCTAGTCGGTGGTCGTTCGTCGCTAGCGAAATCTCTAACCCGCAAGCTCAAGAGCGAAGACTGCGGGTTTATTCTTCGAAACCAAATCGGCGCGCTAGCCGCGAACGACCAACGACTAGCGGCCAAAGACTAATCTGCCGCAATGGCCATCGGCTTTTTCTCGGTGGCCTTGATCAATTCGACATCGAGGCAGAGCGCCTGCAATTCGCGAATCAGCACGTTGAACGATTCGGGAACACCGGGCTCCATCGCGGCCTCGCCTTTGACGATGGCCTCGTAGATTTTGGTGCGTCCGTAGACGTCGTCTGATTTTGCGGTCAGCAATTCTTGCAGGATGAACGCCGCGCCGTAAGCTTCGAGAGCCCAGACTTCCATTTCTCCGAAGCGCTGGCCTCCGAACTGCGCTTTGCCACCGAGCGGCTGCTGGGTGATCAGCGAGTACGGGCCGATGGAACGCGCGTGAATCTTGTCGTCCACCAGATGCGACAGTTTCAGCATATAGATGTAGCCGACCGTGACCGGCTGTTCGAAAATCTCGCCGGTCATGCCGTCGCGCAAACTGGTCTTGCCTGAAGTAGGCAGGCCCGCGCTGCTGAGCAATGCTTTGATCTCCGTCTCCCGGGCGCCGTCGAAGACGGCCGAACCCATGAACACGCCCTTCTTCAACGTCGGCGCCAAAGCCTCTAGTTCCTCTTCACTCATGTCGGCGATGGTGTCGGCGAGCACGGTATCTTTGAACAACGCTTTCAGATCGCGGCGGATGGCATCGTTACGAGTATTGTGTTTCAGCAATTCGCCGATCTTCTTGCCCAGTTCAAAGCCCGCCCATCCGAGGTGGGTTTCAAGAATCTGGCCCACGTTCATACGGCTGGGCACGCCGAGCGGGTTGAGGACGATCTCGACGGGCGTTCCATCCTCGAGGTACGGCATATCTTCCTCGGGTAGAATGCGCGCGATCACGCCTTTGTTGCCGTGGCGGCCAGCCATCTTGTCGCCGACGCTCAGCTTGCGCTTCATGGCAATGTAAACCTTGACCAGCTTGATTACGCCCGGCGGCAGCTCATCGCCCTTGGTCAGCTTGTCTTTCTTTTCGTTGACGATCTTCTTGAGCACATCGATCTGGCGTGAGGTCATCTCCTCGATCTCGTCGATCTGCTCGTTCACCCGCGGATCTTTGTCGGCGTACTTGATGCGCTTTAGATTGCGAGTGGAGATGCGCTCGATTGTGTCGCGGTCGAGAATCGTGTCCTTGGTGAGCAAACGCTTGTTGGTGCGCTCGTCATGGAGATCGGCTTGCACTTCCTTGCCGCCGAGCAGGCCTTCGAGACGCTTCAGGCGTTCGTCGGTCAGAATGCGAATTTCATCCGACAAGTTCTTTTCGAGCTTGGCGATCTGATTCCCTTCGATTGCTTTGGCCCGTTCGTCTTTCTCCTGGCCTTTGCGCGAGAAGATCTTCACGTCGACTACGATGCCCTCGATTCCGGGCGGGCAGTAGAGTGAAGCGTCACGCACATCGCCGGCCTTTTCGCCGAAGATCGCGCGCAGCAATTTTTCTTCCGGCGTGAGCTGGGTCTCACCCTTCGGCGTCACTTTGCCGACGATGATGTCGCCCTGCTTGATGCCGGCGCCGATGCGGATCACACCCGCTTCGTCCAGATTGCGGAGCGTGGACTCGCTGACGTTCGGAATGTCGCGAGTGACTTCCTCGGGGCCGAGCTTGGTGTCGCGTGCTTCGAGTTCAAATTCCTCGATGTGGACGGAGGTGTAGTAATCCTCCTTCACCATCTTTTCAGAGACGAGGATTGCGTCTTCGAAGTTGTAGCCGCGCCACGGCATGAAGGCGACGAGCACGTTGCGTCCGAGAGCCAACTCGCCGAAGTCGGTGCATGGGCCGTCGGCGATGACTTGGCCTTTGACCACGCGCTGGCCTTTCTTCACGATCGGCTTCTGGTTGATGCAAGTGTTTTGGTTCGAGCGCTTGAATTTCGTGAGCTGATAAATGTCGCTGCCCACTTCGCGCGAAAGCTGCATCGGATGATGCTCGCCCTCGACGCGCACGATGATGCGCTCGGAGTCGACCGAATCGATGATTCCGTTGCGCTTCGCTAAGATCACAGCGCCCGAATCGCGCGCGGTGACACCTTCCATGCCGGTCCCTACGATCGGAGCCTGCGCCCGGAGCAACGGTACGGACTGGCGTTGCATGTTCGCGCCCATCAGCGCGCGGTTGGCGTCGTCGTGCTCAAGGAACGGCACGAGCGATGCGGCGACTGAAACCAGCTGCTTCGGGCTGACGTCGACGTAGTCGACTTCGTCGCGATTCACGAGGACGAAGTTACCAGCCTTGCGCGCGTTGACCAGTTCGCCAGCGATGCGGCCCTTGTCGTCAAGTTCAATGTTGGCCTGTGCGATCGTGTGACGGTCTTCTTCCCACGCCGATAGATAGAAGGAGAAGGGCTCGACCTCGACCGGCTTCTTGCGCCGTTCTTTGAGATCAGCGTTGGTCTTGTCCATCTCGCTTTTCTCGACGTAGTCGCCGACCTTGTGACTGCTGTCACCGGCGTTGACGACGATGACGTAATCCACGACGCGCGCGTTTTTTACCTTGCGGTAGGGTGACTCGATGAAGCCATAGTCGTTGATGCGCGCAAAGCAGCTCAGAGACGAGATCAGCCCAATGTTCGGGCCTTCCGGCGTCTCAATCGGGCAGATGCGTCCGTAGTGCGTGGGGTGAACGTCGCGCACTTCGAATCCTGCGCGCTCGCGCGAGAGTCCGCCCGGCCCCAGGGCCGATAGACGGCGCTTGTGGGTGATTTCCGAGAGCGGATTGGTCTGATCCATGAACTGCGACAGCTGCGACGATCCGAAAAATTCGCGGATCGCGGCCATTACTGGCTTGGCGTTGACCAGGTCGTGCGGCATGGCCGTAGACATTTCCTGATAGACGCTCATTTTTTCTTTGATCGCGCGTTCCATGCGGACGAGGCCGATGCGGAACTGGTTTTCGAGCAACTCGCCAACCGCTCGCACTCGGCGGTTACCGAGGTGGTCGATATCGTCGACCGCGCCGATATTCTTGCGCAGCTTGAGCAGGTATTTGATGGTCGCGTAAAAGTCGTTCGGATCAAGCGTGCGTTGCTCAAGGCTGGTCGCTTCCTGATTTTCGAACAACTTGATGTTGAACTTCAGCCGGCCTACGCGCGAAAAGTCATACTTGCGCGGATCGAAGAACATGCCCTGGAACAAGGCGGTCGCCGTGTCGAGGGTTGGCGGATCGCCGGGACGCAGCTTGCGATAGATTTCGATCAGCGCCTCCGAAGGGCTGGTGATCGAGTCGCGGCGCAGGGTCTGGCTGATTACCGTGCCCACGTCGTCACGCTCGGGGAAGAACACGCTCAGCTCGACCACACCCGACTCGAGAATTTTCGAAACTTTGTCGGCCGTGATTTCGGTGTTCGCTTCGAGCAGAACTTCGCCGGTCGTGGTGTCGACGATGTCGCTGGCCGCCCACGCGCCTTCGAGATCGGTCATATCGACTTCGATCTCGGCGATCTTCGCTTTCTGAATTTCCTTCAAAATCGCAGCCGTGATTTTGCGGCCGGAGTGCGCGACTTCATCGCCTGACTTCGATTTGACGCTGTGCGCCAGCTTCATGCCGAGCAGGTTCGTCGGCTTTTCGCTGGCGGGGTCGAGCGTCCAGAAAAGCTTCTTGTCGCGGACCACGAGACGGTCTGTCGTATAGAAAGTCTTGAGAATGTCTTCGCCCGAGCGCAGGCCGAGGGCGCGCAGGAAAATCGTCCCCAGGAATTTACGCTTGCGATCGATGCGCACATAGAGAACGTTCTTCTGGTCGTATTCAAATTCCACCCACGATCCGCGGTAGGGAATGATCTTCCCCAGGAAGTACGTGCGGTTCGCGGCCGTCTCGAAGAACACCCCAGGCGAGCGGTGCAATTGGCTGACGATGACGCGCTCGGTGCCATTGATGATGAAAGTGCCGTTCTGCGTCATCAGCGGGACGTCGCCAAAGAAAACTTCCTGCTCCTTGATATCGCGAATGGAGCGATTGCCGGCTTCATCTTTGTCCCAGATGGTGAGGCGCATGGTGACTTTGAGCGGAGCGGAGTAGGTCATTCCGCGCTCTTCGCATTCCGCCACGTCATACTTCAGCTGCAGTCCGACCGGGTCGCCGCACTTGTTGCAGAAGTCGGGCGTGTTCGCGTTGTAGGTGCCGCATTTGTGGCAAAGAACTTCGCCGGGATGGAACGGGTCGGTGATCACCGTCGATCCGCAATTCTTACAAGTCGTGCGCAGGTGATGCAGACCTTTCAGGTGGCCGCACTTGCATTCCCAATTGCCGATAGCGAAGTCGACGAACTCGAGTTGCGAGACGTTGCGGAAGTCGGTAATCGGGAACACGGACTGAAACACGGCCTGCAAGCCGCCGTCTTCGCGTTCGCTCGGCAGTTTATCCATCTGGAGGAAGCGGTCATAGGAGCGCTTCTGAACTTCGATCAAGTTCGGAATCTGGATGGTCGCTGGAATTTTGGAAAAATCGAAACGCTTGCGGTGAATATTGTGCTTTGGCATTCTAAGGAGCTCCTGCTTTCAGGCAGCCCGGGGCTGCGGTGTCAAGCGGAATGACGGCGCCAAAAAGCGGCGCCAAAATATTGCTACGGTTGACGAAAACGAGCGGTGTACGCGGAAAAAAGAGAGCGACCCCCGCAAGGACAAGTTTGTCCGCGGGCGCCACATGTGACGCCTACTCTTGAATAACTTGTTAAATTCCGTGCCAGTTCAAAAGGCCTGTTCCGTCCCGCCGCCCGCGGGACCGGCTGCCATACTTTTTCCAGCGACCCTTTTCCGTTACGCTTCCTGGGTCTATTTGGAGGATGCGGGTCGCCGTCGCCTCGCAGTGAAGCCAGGATAAGCGGGTTATTTATTAGATATTAACACCACTCATTCGGATTCAGCTAGTGTTCGGTCAAATAATTGCAAGCGGGGAGGCTCTCGATCTGACCCGTGAGTCGGGATCGGCAAAGCCACCCCTCAAGCTGCCCAAACTATTTCACTTCGACGACTGCACCCGCCTCGGTGAACTTCTTCTTGATGGTTTCGGCTTCGTCCTTCGAGACACCTTCTTTAATGCTCTTGGGAGCGCCATCGACCAGGTCCTTTGCCTCTTTCAGGCCAAGGCTGGTGACCTCGCGTACAGCCTTGATAACGTTGATCTTATTGGCGCCGACCTCCTTGAGGACGACGGTGAATTCGGTCTTCTCTTCCGCCGGAGCTGCTCCGCCGGCTGCCGCTCCGCCGCCGGCAACCATCACCGGGGCTGCTGCTGCCGCCGAAACGCCGAGACGCGATTCCAGTTTCTTGACCAGTTCCGCCGCTTCCAGCAACGACAGGCCAACGATCGACTCTTCCAACTGCTGTAGATCCGCCATGTGAATCTCTCCGCTTTTATTTAAGATTTTTATTTTACGACTTGCGATTTCGCTATCGCTCGGCCAGGTTTCCAGTGCGACCAGGTCGTCCATTCGAGCGCCAGACAACGCCCGAATTTAAAACCGCGCCACCCCTTGCTTCGCGATAACTAAATCTTTTTTTTCGAGCAGCATTGCTGCCCAGAAAATTTTGTAAGTCGGAAGCTTATGCTTCCTTGAATTTTTTCTGCTCCACGCCCTGGCCGACCACTACTGCCAAGTTTCGTCCGACCGCATTCATCGCGGTGACCAGACGCTGCGACGGCGCATTCAACAGGAACAGAAGCTTCGAATAAAGCTCTTCCTTCGACGGCATGGTCGCGAGCGATTCGATCTCTTTGACCGAGATAACGCGGCCTTCGACGATGCCTGCCTTGAAGCTGAATTCCGGATTGTCTTTTACGTATTTCGCGAGTGCCTTCGCCAGCGCGACCGGATCGCCTTCGGTGTACGCGATCGAGGTCACACCCTGAAGGTTCGTCAGCGCTTGCTCAACCTTCGTGCCTTTGCCGGCGCGCTCGGCCAAGGTGTTTTTCACCACGCGATATTTCGCGCCGGTTGGACGCAGCGCCTTGCGCAATTCAAAATCCTGCGTCACTGTCAGCTTTGAGTATGTGGCGACGATCATGCTCGAAGCATTTTTCAGTTCGCCCCCGAGTTTTTCCACCTGCGAAACTTTCTTAGCTCTGGTAACCGCCATGTTCAATCCCTTTCAAAATCTTCTGTAGAGGCGGGACTCGCCCACCCGGCGACATTGTTCAACCTATGCCTTGGCCGCAACCTCGATTGGAGTTGTGTCCAGCGAAATCCCAGGCCCCATGCTCGAGCTCAGATAGCAGGCTTTGATGTACTTGCCCTTCGCCACCGATGGCTTCGCCTTGATTACGCTCGAAATCAGCGTCGTCGCATTTTCGATCAGCTTGTCGGGCGTGAACGAAATCTTGCCAACCGGAACGTGCACAAGCGCCGTTTTATCGGTGCGGAATTCTACTTTGCCCGCTTTCACTTCCTGGACGGCTTTCGCGACGTCCATAGTGACGGTGCCGGTTTTCGGATTCGGCATCAGACCTTTCGGGCCGAGGACTTTGCCCAGACGTCCGACCGACTTCATCATATCGGGCGTGGCGATCAGGGCGTCGAAGTCGGTCCAGTTTTCTTTGGTAATTTTTTCGACCATGTCTTCGCCGCCGACAAAATCGGCGCCCGCTGCCTCAGCTTCGCGCACCTTTTCGCCGCTCGCGATCACCAGAACTTTTTTCGACTTACCGAGTCCGTGAGGAAGTACGACCGTGCCGCGCACCATCTGGTCGGCATGCTTCGGGTCGACGCCTAGCCGCAAAGTCACTTCGACTGTCTCGTCAAACTTTGCGAATTTCACTTTCTGCAGAAGTGGAACTGCTTCCTGCAGCGTGTAAGGCCGCGGCTCAACTGCCTTACGCGCCTTCTCGATATTCTTGCCTGACTTCTTCATGTCTTCCTCGTCTCCCACCGCGCCTCGCTGTTTTGAAGAGCCGTGGTGATGTTGACTTGAGGCGCGTCTGACCGCGTCTCTTTCAAATTCCTTAGCCGGCGAGACGCCGGCCTACCCAACCACTTCAATGCCCATTGAGCGGGCGGTGCCGCGCACGCTCCTGATGGCGGCGTCGACAGAGGCGGCGTTCAGATCGGGCATCTTTTGTTTAGCAATATCCTCGACCTGCTTCAGCGTCACCTTGCCCACTTTATCCTTATTAGGAGCGCCCGATCCCTTGGCGATGCCGGCCGCGCGCTTCAACAATACCGACGCTGGCGGCGTCTTGGTGATGAAGGTGAACGTGCGATCGCTGTACACCGTGATCACGACGGGAACAATCAGGCCTTCCAGTTCTTTCTGCGAGGTGCGAGCGTTGAACTGCTTGCAGAACTCCATGATATTGACTTGCGCCTGGCCGAGGGCCGGACCTACCGGAGGCGCCGGAGTGGCCTTGCCCGCCGCAATTTGCAACTTTACGAAACCTGTAGCTTTCTTTGCCATGACGCCTTTCCAGTACCTATCTTCAATTCAGCTCCGAGTCTAGGATTTTCGGCTCGGGGCCTGAAATCACTAAGTTTTACTGCGCATCTTCACCCCGAACGTACCCATAACTATTCCAGCTACGCGACTTTCTCCACTTGCCCAAATTCCAACTCCACCGGAGTCGAACGGCCGAAGATCGTCACCATCACTTTCAACGTCTCGCGGTCTTCGTTGACGTCGTCGACTACGCCGGTGAAGGTTGCGAATGGACCTTCGCCGATGCGCACCTGCTCGCCTTTCTCAAACTTGACTTTTAGCTTCGGCTTCTCGCGGCTGTCAGCGACTTTATAGACGATGTGGTTGACTTCTTCTTCTGACAGCGGAGTTGGCTGCTGGCCGGTGCCTACGAATCCAGTCACGCGCGGCGTTGACTTCACCACGTGCCAGACGTGGTCGTCCATGTCCATCTCCACCAGCACGTAGCCGGGATAGAACATGCGCTCGGAAGTATATTTCTTGCCGCCACGGACTTCGGTGACGGATTCGGTTGGAATCAGCACCTTGCCAATTTTGTCCTGCAATCCGAAAGCTTGTACCCGCGATTCGAGCGACTCGCGCACCTTACGCTCGAACCCTGAATAGGCGTGGATGATGTACCACTTCATATTCGGATTGCGCGGCGCGTCACCGCCCGGCGTCGTTTCCGCAGGCGTAACGGCCGCTTGGGCCGCATCCACCGTGGCGCTTTCTGTCTTTTCCTTATCCGTATCCGGCATTCAATCGCTTCTTTCGCTCGCTATCTAGTGACGCGAGAAATAATGCAGCATCCGCTCCAGGCTGTTCTGAATGATGAGATCCACGACCCAGAAATACAACGCAAACAGAAACACAGTAATGATGACCACCGTCGTCGTCGCCTGGACTTCCTTGGCCGACGGTGACGTGACCTTCTTCATCTCCGTGCGTACGTCGCTGTAAAAAGACTTGATGCGTTCCGGCCAGGAGCGCAACGTGGTAGTGATCGCGTTTTGTTCTACCGCTGTCGCCATACCTTCCCGCTTTCCTCGACTACTACCTCTCGGGCTTCGACTTTGCCCTTGATTCTGGCAGGGGCGGAGGGATTCGAACCCCCAAGTTCGGTTTTGGAGACCGACAGTTTAACCGTTGAGCTTACGCCCCTAAAAACAGTTGTCAGCTTTCAGCTGTCAGCTATCAGTTAAAATCGAACTCCTGCATACTGACTGCTGGCCCTGGCTACTTCACCTCTTTATGGGAGGTGTGCTTGCGGCACCGGCGGCAGAACTTTTTCAGTTCCAGACGGTCCGGCGTCGTTTTGCGGTTCTTGGTCTTTGAATAGTTCCGCTCTTTGCAATCACCACACTGCAACGTAATAATCTCTCGGGGCATTGCTCACTCCCTAAACCAGCTCTTAGCCTTTAGCGCTTTTGGCTTTTTGTGCGCGATATTTTCTGTCTCGCGAATCGGACTTATGTGATGACGGGGCAGAGCCCCGTCACCACATTATTACTTCAACTACTTCACAATTTCCGCAATCGTTCCTGCGCCGACGGTGTGCCCGCCTTCGCGAATCGCGAAGCGCAAGCCTTTTTCCATCGCCACCGGCGTGATCAGTTCGATCACCAGGCTCACATTGTCGCCCGGCATCACCATCTCCGTGCCCGCCGGC
>DATBYM010000055.1:0-95399 GCA_036513715.1 Terriglobales bacterium | reverse complement strand
CGGCCCGGACAGTCTGGACATCTTCAATTCCAATGAAGCCCAGGATCTGGCGCAGATATCCGACGCACGCTTCTACGACACTCATCCTTTGTAAGAGCCGTATGCGTAGACGCGCTCGTACGGATCTGTGCGGGGGGCGATCAGTGATGGTCGTCCCTACCGCGACAGTTACCTGCTAGGCGCATCGACGAGAAACCCGGAGTAGGAGACGAAGTCTAGATATCGCTAACGACGAGAATCACAAATTCGGATGGTTGCAGGGTTTAGGGAAGTAATTGAAGGTGAAAGTGTCCGTTCCGAGACATAGGTAACAGAACGTTCCGGAGACATAGGTTACACTTTTCGGCCCGGAGGGGGCGGAGAGGTGATGCCATGGAAGGAGTGTTCTGTGATGGACGAGCGAATGCGGTTTGTGATCCGGCTCAAGGACGGCGAGGCGATGGCTGCGCTGTGCCGGGAGTTTGGTATCTCGCGCAAGACGGGCTATAAGATCTTGGAACGTTACCAGCAATGCGGACTAGAAGGATTAAGTGACCGAACCCGCCGGCCGTTCCGCTACGCCAACCAGTTACCCGAGCCGGTGGAAGCGGCCATCGTGAGCGCCAAGCGGGAGAAACCGCACTGGGGCGCACGCAAGATCCGGGAGCGTCTGCTGCGCCGACTGCCGCATGCCATTAAGATTCCCGCTGCTTCCACCATTCACGCCGTGCTCGATCGCCACGGGCTGGTCACGTCGATGGGCCGTCGCCGCAGTCGAGCCGAAGGAACGCCTCTGTCCCAGGGCCTTCATGCCAACGATCTCTGGTGCACCGACTATAAGGGCGAGTTTCAGCTGAGCGATAAACGCTATTGTTATCCGCTGACCGTCACCGACTATTCGTCACGCTACCTGCTCCTGTGTGAAGCGCTGGAATCCAACCGAGAAGACCTCGCGTTTCCAGCCTTTGATCGCCTGTTTCACGAACGTGGTTTGCCACGGGCCATCCGCTCTGACAACGGGGTTCCCTTCGCCTCTCCTCATGGCCTGTTTCAGCTCTCCAAGCTCTCGGTATGGTGGCTGCGGTTAGGAATCTCTATTGAGCGGATCCGGCCCGGTCATCCGCAGCAGAACGGCCGGCATGAACGCATGCATCTGACCCTGAAGAAAGAAGCTACTCGTCCGGCGGGCGCCAACATCCTGCAGCAGCAAGCCAAGTTCGACGCCTTCCTCGAGGAATTCAATCACGAAAGACCCCATGAAGCCTTGGACATGAAATGCCCGGCCGAGGTTTACTCTACTTCTCCCCGTCCTTATCGAGGCATCCCAGAACCGCATTACCCATTTCACGACCGCACCCTCGTGGTCACCAGCTGCGGGCGTCTTTGCCTCTATAACAAGAAGATCAACCTCAGCGTTTCGCTCGCGGGCCAGGCCGTCGGCGTCAAAGAAGTTGACCACGGCATCTGGCTGGTCAGTTTTATGAATTACGATCTCGGCTATATTGATCTGGAGGAAAAAACCTTGCAGCCCCTGGAGAACCCCTTCGGGCCAAAAGTGTAACCCATGTCTCCGGAACGTTCTGTTACCTATGTCTCCGGAACGGACAACAGAAAACATGGTGGGCAGTGCAGGACTCGAACCTGCGACCTCCTGCTTGTAAGTTTAACAATCCCGCTAACCTCTTGATCTACATAGGCCAGTTGGCGCGAGATTCGAGTGTATAAAGCAGGAAATCACAGGGGCTGTACTGCTGAGTCAACTGCTGAGTGTGGCCCTTTGAATTCTGCTTTGGTAAGCACCAGTTTTCTCTTCCACGATACCACCTCCCAATTTTGTCGTTTATTCCCGGCAAGACGACTCGACGCCGGATAGTACCACGCGCCGGAGAATGTTAGTGACCGCTTGGCCGCTGAAGTCTTTGCCGTAGCGCGTGACAATCCCCTCTGCTCGCAACTGCGTTGCAATCCGATACGCGCTGATTCCCTTAGCGTGCATCTGGCGCATCCGCTCTACAGTCTCCCGCTCTGCGTTGTGTTCTACGTAAGGGCTTTCCCCGTACGGATGCCGTCCTTCGACGCGGTGATGACCGCGCCACTTTTCCTTGCCAGCAGCGAGACGCGCAACCGTTGCGTCCCTGTCCATCTCCGCAAGCATCCCATTGACTCCACCCATTACGCTACCGCCTAAATCCGTTCCGCTCGAATCGAGCACAGTGATGCCGTTGTCACGGCACATCCCGATAAACGACCAGAACGCGGGTTGAGTCCGCCCGATGCGCTTGGCATCGTAGCAGATCACGTGCTTTACACCGTCAGCGAGCAGCGCCGCTATCATCAGTTTCCCTTGCGGACGCGCGTGCATCGGGATTTTCCCCGAAATGCCATCGTCTGCGAACTCCGCTGCAATCTCAAACTCGCGCTGCGCTGTGAACGTTGTGCAAGCGTCCCGCTGCACTGGGATGCCCGCTTTTTTCTTGCCGTCATCTCCCGATGTTCTCAGGTACAGATAGGCCTTCGTCATGGTTTCCCCCTCTCTCTATAATTTCCCGCGCCATGCGGTCGCACTCACACTCCCAAGAATCTTTCGAGCAGTATTGCTGCCCACATCGTAAGCACTCCGACAGTTCTTCAGGTGAGCACATCCGGTTGCATGTCGGACATGCGTGCTGCACTGGAAAAGCGAATAGCGTTGCCGTTGCCATTACAGGACCTCGATTTCTCCCTCTCGAAAGAGGGAATCGTGTGCGACTTCCAGAAGTTCGGTCACGTTGTCCGCATATCGCAGAACGCCGTGATGCCCTAACGCGCGGTCGGTCAGTGTGAGATACATCCGCCCGTCAGCCGTGTGCAAGAATCCGATTTTCGTTTGTGGGTGAAGGCGCAAGTAGTGCGCCCAAGTTTGCGAGTCTGAGAGACGCGCCAGATCGTTGCCGAGTTTGTAAAATGGCGTAGCTGACATTGTGATCTCCGGTTCGGGATAAATGGTTGACACATGTGTGAGATTTGTAAAGTTGCTTGACAGCACATTCCCGCGTGCTTACCTTTTCGAGTGTGAGGAATGCCTTCGCATTGTGGGTAGGCTTGCATTCCTCTTTGCCTCAGCGCTGGTCCGACTATCCCGCCCAGCGCTGGGGTGTTTAATTCAAGGGTTAGCCTGCGTCGCGCAGCCTGCCCACAATCTCAATGTAGACACTGTTTCGACCCAAGAGGCACGCGCCCCGCGCGCTGCGCCAGAACGCCTTAGAACGCGAGATTCTACACTTGGTTCCCAGAGCCGTGCTTGGAAGGGTTGTAGCGTATTGTGTACGCTGGCAATCCGACCCGATAAAAGAATGAGCCAGAGCACCTAGCAGGTAAGACCCGCTGTCTGTCTATAAGAGCAGGAACGATTGATCTTTCACCCTTGCTCGATTGAGTTACCAGAGCATTTGCCAGCGCTCCGATGCCCACTTACTCGGGTGATTTAGCTTGCTCACCCGTCACTCGCTTACCACTTACTGCCTGCTCACCCGCTTGCTCACTCCACACCGTGCTTGCTCGCATCGTTGCTTATTCCACTTTGTAACTAATCTATCTCAAATTAAAATCATAGCGATTCATAGTTATTGATAGTTACTCTGCGTTTGCGTTTGTATTTTGCATCTGCGTCAACGTTCGTCAATTGTCCGCGCTGCAAACGCGTCTACAGCGCACAACCGCCCAGCGTTGCTAAAGCAAGGCGGTATCTCTGCTGCATCTACGCCTATAGGCTAGGTGCAACACAGTGAGATCGGCTGGAAGTCGTCTGACACTCTGCCGTTCTCGCCAGTCCGTGAGACAGCACACGGCACACGCGGTACACGCTGGCGATACTAGGGCTAGTTGACCCGACTCGCTATTGCGGCTGTCCAGTTGACCGGCCCACTGGCAGGAAACAATGACTAATCAGCCTGATTGTCAAAGATCGAATGCACAAATCATAGAGCAATCATTTGGCCTATTCCAATCTTGCTTGTAAGTCGTTTGTTTTCAGTAAACGATGCATTGGTTTCCCACTTTCCAACTGACATATATGAGCACAAATGCCACTTTGTGATAGCAGAAAGTGGCACTTCTTTTCCTCGGGTCACCTGCTAGGGCTAGGACGTGGCACGGAGTCAGTGCCACCATGCCAAGGTGCTGACAGCGAGGGATTTAGTTCCTGCTGGCCTTGTCGAGTACTGGGGATCACCAGCGGTAAACTATGGTAGGGCGATGACTTAGCGGCGATTAGTGCGCCGGTGCCGCAAAAATTCTTTGCATAACCAATGCTGTCTACAGCTTAGGCAGGTTTGCCATGCGTCTCCAAGTACCCGACTGGCAAGGCCAACGACGGTCGATTGCAGCCCTCTGGGGAGACCTTGGCCGAAGTTCGACCAACGCTACGGTTTTCCACTGACGGCCTCGCCACGGGGCTGCAATGCCACTTTATGAGCATGCTGGCAGACCGTTGCCAATAAAATCAAGTATATGCCTCATACGGCTTTAGCATACACCTTATATTAAATACTGTCAACAACTCTATTATGCTTGTTATCATGCGCTTGCGAGGTAAAACGCTATATTCGCGGAATAACCGTGTTATTCTGTATCTAGGAGAAGATATAGACAAACATGAAAATTCCGCCAAGAGGTAGGGGCGACACAGTGGAGAGTTTGCTTCGATCTTTCCGCCGGGACATCAACCCTCGCCGGGACAACTGCCTTGAGCAGATCGGCAAGAGTCCGGCAGAGTTAGCAGAGATCGCGCCGACCGACACAGTTGACGGAATCAAGCGACCACTAGGCGAACCAAAATTCAAGGGAGTACGGCAGTAGAGCCTTAGAAGCATCCCCGTAGCACCAATCCCAAAAAAATCAAAGCCCCATGCACAGCGGACCCGCCAACTCTCCGTGGTCGGGTTCGTTCGTGCATCTCGGCATAAACCACGGAGAATCCATGCCACTAAAACCACTCACCCCGGAATCGGGATGTGACGGACCATCACCGCTCGACAATTTGCGAGACACCCTCCATCGGACCCGCCAGTTGCTCGCAGCCGAACGCAAGCGCAATGCGAAAGCAGAAGCGCTCATGCTTCGGATGGTTGAGCAGCTAGAACGTCAGATCGACGATCTACGCACGCTCTATTTTTCCACTATCAGCGTGCCAACCTCGCCTCTGGTGAAAGCGTGACGCAGACTGAGAAGCACACGGAAGAAATCGCTGACCTACGGCGAGCACTGGCGGACCAGAAAGTACTAATCGCAAAAATTATCGCGGCGCTGCGAACGATGCCCAGCACGCTGCCGAACATAGGAGAGAACAATTGACCACGGACGAACAACGAAGGCTGAAAAATTTAGAGTTCAATTTCGACCAGCTACAGAACAGGCTGCAACTGCTGACCGCACGTGTTGACCGACTGTGTGGCGAGATGAACGGTTTTAGCGTCGAGGTCAAAGGCCAATTGCTTGACCTGCTGGGCGCAAAAGAAGTCGAAGGAGAAAATTTATGAGCGAGCAGAAATTTCCGCTACCAGATGCAGACGCACCAAAAAAGTTAAGCGAGTTCCTCGGTACGCCGAGCGAGCAGCGCAAAGCCAAAAGCGACTTCATTTCAAAATACGGATTCGCGGCATATGAGCAGTTGGTTATGCGCTCTGGCCCGAATTGCCGCTAAAGTTTCGCC
The DNA here is from genome assembly GCA_036513715.1 of Terriglobales bacterium. Lineage (GTDB taxonomy): Bacteria > Acidobacteriota > Terriglobia > Terriglobales > Acidobacteriaceae > Acidiflorens. Next base: position 89,731 of record DATBYM010000055.1, on the reverse strand, counting down.
AGTGGGACAACTGGCGATTACGGGGCAACCCATCGTGGTAGGTGGGCGCTTGCCGTGGGAGTAACTGCCCCACGGCTCCCCGTTTCTAATTTATGCAGCAATCATTATCGCAACACCTTGCAGCGTCGCTCATGAAGGGCACGCGCAAGCGTTTCAGCAGCCTAATGGCTGACTACCTACAGGAGCAACAAATGAGCAACCCCACTACCAATACTGCAATCAACGTCGCAACCGATACAGCATCGCCCCGCCTCAAGGTCGGACGCGAAGTTCCCGTCAATCACGCCAACCCAGTTTTCCCCGGAGGCTCAGCGCTCAAAGGCGAACCATCCGTTAACACGACCAGTGGTATGTCGGTCGGCTCACAGGTAGTGGTCGGAGCAATGAAGCCGGTTGACTCGAAAACTCTGGTCGGTTCATATGCCGGAGATCACCGCATCCCTGCGAAGGATGGCGTCACCGCTACGCTCGACGCACTGAAGAACGCCGGTGGACCTCGCTCACAAATGGCGGGACAGCAGAACTCGCGCAACTACAACGAATCAGGCAAGGCATTCGAGAGCACCAGCAACGCCTCCGATTCGGACGCGGGGAACTAGCCATGAGCCACAAACCAGAGTTTGCCAGCAAGCGCACACTTGCTTACCGGAAAGCGCGGTATATGGCGTCACGCCAGCTACTCGCTGTCGTGGCCTGCATACTGTCCCACTTGAGCGACGGGCATAACTGTACGCACAAACGCAAATCTTACCCCGCTAAGATGCGCGGTCTCAAGCGGGAAGCCCTACGGCTCCTGAAGAAAGTCTAAGGAATGTCAGCAATCGACGATAACCGGAAAGCCATCACGTCACTACTGGCCCGTCAGTCGTACATCGAAACGAAAATCGCGGAATGGACAGCCATCGGGCGATCTAGTTACGCGATGGCAAACGAACACGTTGCCATCGACTTTGCGGTCGCTGCTTTGGAATTCGTAATTCAAACTATCGAGTACGAATCCGCGCAAATTCCCCGCTGTACCTAAGCCGTCCATCGGGAGCATCGGGCGGGTTTACTGATCCTTCCCCGCCCGATGCAGATATTAGGAGAAAAATGCCAATCAAATTGGACCCAGAACGCCTCACTAAAAAACAAGTGTGTTCCATTTTGCAGATAGGTTATAGCACCCTCGGCAAATGGATGGCACGGGGCAAAATCAAATTCAGGCGCGAGCAGGCGGACAAATTCGAGAGTGCCGTTTTCTTTCGCCGTGCTGACCTAGCAGAATTCCTGCCATCCGCATCCAACTCGGATGCGCAGCCAACCGCAGGGCTTAGCCCTGCGGTTCCCACTGCACCAGCCGTGCCAAGTACGGCACGTCCCGAATCGCGGGACATTCGCACATGGGCAGAAAAATATAAGGACGGCGATGCAGCCGACTCCGCTGGAAATACCATCGACGGCGCAAACGAACGCTGGCCGACTACCGGCGCAACGCTGCTTGGCCCTGTCGTGCGTGTCGAACAGGCACCGCTTGACCCGAATGGCCACATGGAACCGGGCCTGCTCGGCTCTACTGCAACCAATCCGGTAAACGCAGACGGATATGCGAACGATGGCAACGCACTCGCACCCGGACTCACACCCGAGCAGTACAGGGGAATGATGCTCGATTGGCGACGGCGCGGCGGTGGACTCAGTGAGCAAGAGCTAGCAATCAAACTTTCAAACGCAGTAATCACTCGGAATTTTCCGGGGAGGAATCTATGACAACGAAATTTTCAAGTTCAGCGCCACTGCTTACGGTAACGGAAGTAGCAGAGATGTTTTCAATAGGACGGCAGACGGTTGCGAAGTGGATTCACGACGGCGATTTACGCGGTTTCAAAATCGGCGGTAGCATTCGCGTCCGGTTGGAAGATGTTGACGCGTTTGTCAGTGACAACGAACAGCAACGCGCGGCGGTCTCAGCGTGAAGAAAATCACGTGGAAGAAAACCAAACGCAAAACGATTGCAGAGGCAGTGCGGGAGAGGATTGAAGCCAACCGCAAAAAAATCGCTGTCAGCAGCGAACCCGCCTGCATTGCACAAGAGATTGATTGGTTGCAGAGGGGAAAAATGTCTCAGACAAACTACGTTGTAGCTGCGTTCGCTCTCGATAATCGCTGTCCGCTGAATGACGATTTAGCTTCTCAGCTAGAACTCGCTTTGAGCAATGGCGAATTCGATGCGGTCGCTGTGACCGTCAACACGACTGTGCAGTCCAACATGTCGCAGGCCATCGGAGCTAACAATTGCATCGTGCAACTTGCATCGCCCGAAGGAACCACCAGCGACGAAATCAGCGCATGGGTCACGGAGTGTTTGGAAGGGCTGGAAATTCCGACCTCGCCTCCGCTGACCGTGCTCAACGTTATGGTGTTTTGATGGAACTCAAGCCGAGGGTTAAAGAGCATTTGCCCGTGTGCTTAGAGGCATCAAAAAACTGCGGTTATGAGATATGCATTTGCGCCACGCTCCACAAAAAGGTCCTTTTAGAGCACTACGGCGATAAATCCCCGCTCATGTATTTGGTAATGTCGGACTTGCGGTTAACTCGGCAATTCCTGTCAGAGCAGAGCACAATGTCTGACCGCTGCTACTGGGAGTGTGCGTCTATGATTTGGAATTTGTTACGGGGTTGCCCAATCACGCCGCTCTGGGAAGAAATTCTCACCTCGCCACGTTCGCAGCGGGATTATTTCTGTAGCTATGACCAGCAGAGAAATCACTGGAATAACTTGGACGATGGGTTGACGCTGTATAGGGGTTGCAGCGCCGATCCGATGTTCGTTGGCACAGTTGACAACCGGAGGGGAGGATATTTTTGGACGTTATCGAGTTCATTCGCTAGGTTCATGTCAAAGCAGGGCGATAAAACGTTGACGGGAGGCAAGGTATTCACCATGCACAACGTGCAGAAGTCTGATTGCATTTTTGTAGGAGATGGTACTACTTGGGAAGTCGGTTACCTGCCAAATCTCAAAGCCCACTTGGAAAAATATCGCCCGCAGACGGAATGGCTTGTCCAAAGGCTGACGGCAGTTCTAGAAAAAGGAGCAACGCAATGACCAAACCAATCACACGAAAAGAAAAACGTCTAAGAGCCTTCGACAAGGCTGTGCAGAAACGTAGAGATCGGCTTGAGAATTGGCTAGTCACGCGGGATCAGGAGGAGATTGACTTGCTTGCCTCTCTCTGTGCCAGCTATGAGATGGTGCACCAACATGGTCAACTAATAGCTGTAAAACCACAACCTGTTGTGGTTTCCCTCAACTCGTAGGGCATTAGCATACCCCCTCCGGGTATGTCCCGAGTGAAAAGTCAAACCACAACAGGTTGTGGTTTTTCCGATGTTTGTTCGCTGTATGTTCGCCTATTTCTCGCTCGCGTAAATACGAACAATAGGCGAATATATAGCCATCTAAGTAGCTGATTTTATGGGAAACCTCTTAGGAAGGGGCTGTTGCCTTTGCTGTTGTTCTTGATTTTGGTTTTGATCTTGGTTTTGCTTTTGACCTTGTTTTGCTTTACCAGAGCAACGCGCACGCACGCGAGAAATCAGAATGTAGACAGAATCCGTTGCGTATTGTGTGCGCTGCCCTAGCGGTCCTCTCCCCGTGGTAGTGCTCGGAATACCTGCTCCCTTGTGATAAGCGCGAGCGCCTCTTGCCGAGACAGGTCTCTGATGAAGACTCCATCGGCTGTGTACAGGGCCAGCTTAGACCCAAAGGACACGGCTACGCCTTGCCCGGTATCATATGCATAGACGCTGAGCGGGACAACCTTCACTTCCTTCGGCATGGCAGCGGCACGTTCCCTGTTGGCTGCGTTATTCTTTGCAATGAGGTCGTACACCCGTACGATCTCCTTGTGATCTGCGCCGCATTTGGGGCATAGACCGTTAACAAGGTCAACCATTTCGGAACGTTCTTCGATGCAGTTAACGCACTGTATGGCCATTCAGTTCTCCGATCTTCACTTTTTCAGCATCTTCCCTGCCAGCAATTCGCTTGCTGCCCGCACCGTAGTGTCAATCGCTTGGATGTAAATCCGCTGCGTAGTCTCAGCCTGCTTGTGGCGCATAATCGTTTGCACGTCTTTCAGCGAGCCTAGATGCTGTGCATGGGTTGCGACCGTGCGCCGCAGCACTTGGAAATTTAATCTAGCAATCTTAGGCTTGCAGTCGGCTCGCTCTGCTAAGTCTTTGAGCACCCGCTTAGAGTAATTCTCTTTCAGCAGGAATCCGCCGTCCGCATTCGGGAAGATGAAATCCTCTGGCCCGCTATGTTTCGTCTGCTGCAACCATTCGAGCAGGGCTATCACTGCCTGCTCTGGTACGACTAAGCGCGGCATCTCTCCCTCTTCCGTGGTTTTCGTGTAAGGACGCAGGACACCGCGGTAAACCGTTTCATGCAGCGTCACGGTTGCGGAGTCCTTCGCGAAGTCTAGGCACTTCCAACGGAGCGCAAACAATTCCGAAGGACGAAGGGCAGTTACCAGAATTACGGTTAGCAGCGTTCGGTCGCGCGGTTGCCACTTCGCTGCTTTGAATAACGCTTTGATCTGCTCCAAACTCAAAAAATCTTTCTTGACCGCTTTCAGCTTGGGAAGGCGTAGCAGGCGCGCCGGATTCTTCCGGCAATATTCTTGCTCCGTCGCTTCGCTCATGATTGAACGTAGAAAAATGAAACAGTGGCGCACCAGCGAACCCGATTTCGTTGTCGCCAATTCGGTAAGCCAAGATTGCATTGCTACGTTGTCCATCTCTTCCACGGGTGTTTTCCCGAAGCGGTAAACGATGTATTTGAGATGCTCTGCGTTAACTGCCTTCGTGCTGTCCCTCCATCCACCCTCTTTGAGGGGCTTCCAGCGATTCTCTATAAACCCCGCGACCGTCAGACGGCTATCAGCAGTGACGCCCGACTCGGAGACGATGCGTTCCCGTAGCTTGTCGCGCGCCTGAGTTTTCTTCAGGGCAGCAACCTGCCCAATCTTGAATGCACGCTGCTGGCGCTTGCGTGCGCCCGTGCCGTGGTCTGTGATCCATCGGGAATAGTGGCCTAGCCATGCGCCTGATTCCTTGGTTAGATACCCGTCTTGCCGTTTCATGTGCTGAGCCTACGCTGAGTAGCGCAGGCCAGTCAAGCTGTAAGTTATTGAAAGTATGGTGGGCAGTGCAGGACTCGAACCTGCGACCTCCTGCTTGTAAGGCAGGCGCTCTAACCAACTGAGCTAACCGCCCGCTTGGCGGGAACGCGACGCGCCAAACTTCATCCCGAGCGCGCGAAAACATTTTGCAAACTTGTCCTGAGAATACTGGAGGCTTCCCTCGCCGGTCAAACTGCGCACGCAGCCGTGCAGCCGCGCCGTCCTGATTTGTCTTTTCCACGGAGGCACGGAGAACCCCATCTGCTTAGCAAAATATTTCCCTTCCCGCTCTCAGTGCTTTAAGGGTTTTCTCCGTGACTCCGTGTCTCCATGGCTAAGACTTTAACGCCTTGGCGGTTCAGTGGTTCGCGTTGAACCCGGTCCCTCCACTTTCGCTGCTACACTTTTAGCGTGCGCAAGCTGATCGTTAATGCCGACGATTTCGGTCTGACCGCGGGCGTCAATCGTGCCATCCTAGAGACCCACACTGCCGGAGTCGTGTCATCAACCACGCTGATGGCGAACGGCCCTCAGTTCGACGACGCCGTCGCACTGGCACGTTCCACGCCGAGTCTATCTGTGGGCTGCCACGTGGTGCTGGTGGACGGAACACCGGTATCGCCGAGCCACACAGTCGACACCTTGCGGGCGATTCGTTCGGCCGAGCCGCAACAGTTTTACTCCAGCCTCTCCGCCTTTGCCGCGCGCGCCACGCTAGGAGGCTTCGATCGCGATCAACTGGTTGCGGAAGTGGTCGCGCAGATCAAAACAATTCAGTCCACCGGATTGCAAGTCACTCACCTCGACACTCACAAACACGCCCACATTTTCCCGGAGATTCTCAACGCCCTGCTGCGCGCGGCGCGCATTTGCGGCGTGCGCGCCATCCGCAATCCGATCGTCCCGGTCAAAGCTCTGCCGCCGCGTCTTTTCAAGGGCAAGCCTCATCTCTGGAAGCGCTACAGCCAGGTGCGCGTGTTGCACACTTTTGCCCGCCACTTCCTCAAACAAACGAAACGCGCCGGCCTGCTCACTCCCGACGGCGTGCTGGGAGTAATTGAGACCGGAGCGAGCGAGAGCGGGGGCTTCAGTTCCCTGCTGCGCGAAACGCTCGCTGCCCTGCCCGATGGAACCTGGGAACTGGTCTGCCATCCCGGTTATAACGACGCCGACTTGCGCGCCGTCAACACCCGCCTGCGCGAATCGCGCGACGAAGAACGGCGCTTGCTGACGTCAGCCGAGTTACGGAAGTTTCTCGATTTGCAAAAGATACAGGTCATAGGCTATCGAGAGTTTGTCCAGCAGTCCGCCGAAATCCGTCCCTGAATCTCGGGAAAGTCGCCCTTTGGCGTTGGCGAGAGACGAAGCTGACCGCCAAGGTTCCGAAAGTGTCGCTCCGCTCGTTACCGGAAACAAAGCACTTTGTAATATCGCGGCGACCCCGAACGGCGGTATCATCGCATTCAACGTAGTTAATAAACATAGTTAAGAGAGATCTTGGACCGATCAGAGGATGAAGTATGGCTGATCATCAAACCGAACCTCGCCTGACCGTCGACCTGCCGGTGCGGATATGGGGAATGAACGCCGACGGTCGGCCCTTTTCGCATTCGGCCCGCGCCCAGAATATAAGCTCGGACGGCGCCCTCATCTCGGGAATTGAAAGCGAACTGAAGGTCGGCGACACCATCGGAGTGCAGTGCGACGAAAAGAAAACACGATGCACTGTGGTCTGGGTGATGAACGCGGGCACGGTTACGAAGAATCAAGCGGGAGTCAAGCTGATTACCGCTCAGGAATGCCCATGGAGAAACTATCTTGCGATGGATGGCGCGACGCTGTCCATTGACCCCTCGAATCGGCGGCGCTATTACCGGCACAAGATTTCGCTTCCCATAGAACTACGAGACGAGCGCGTCAACGCGCCCCTGCGCATCAGTGCCACCGACGTGAGCGGCAACGGATGCTACGTCGAGAGCATGATGCCCTTGCCTCTCGGAACGGTGTTGAAGGTTGATTTCTGGCTGGACTCGGAACACGTCAAGATCACCGCCGTGGTGCGCACCTGCGATCCCGGCGTGGGCAACGGAATCGAATTCACCGGCATGCCCACCGACACCAAGAAACGCATGCAGGAATATCTGGACGCCATCGATCCGCAGGTGGGCGTCTCTGCCGCCAAGGCGGAGTAAGGCCATCGGATCATTAGCCTGAAGGATGAATGACTCTCTATTTGCAAGTTTCCGCGTAGCGCGCCAGGACAATCGCTCGAATCAAGCCGCCCATAGTAAACTCGCGAGCCTCGATCGCTGGCGGCATCTGCAATTCTCTTAGGGTCGCCGACGTAACCGGACCAATCGACGCGAACTGAACATCCTTTAGCCAACTCGCACTTGGTGGGCCCGCCTTACCATCGCTAAGCAGTTCGGCAAAATTCTTCGCGGTCGAAGAACTGGTAAACGTCACGATGTGCGGGCGGCGAGCCGAATTCTTCAGCAACGTGTGCAGGCGTGCCCGCGATTTTTCGGGCGCGATAGTTTCATAAGCTTCGACGACGTCGACTTCGGCTCCGGCAGCGCGTAGTTCCTCGGGAATCACATCGCGCGCGACTTTAGCGCGTATGAGCACGACGCGCTTGCCGTTGACCTTGTCGCGCAGTTTCTTAACCACAGCCTCGGCGACGTACTCCTCCGGAACCATCTTAACTTTCAGGCCATGCTTGACGATTGCCTTCTTGGTCGCAGGTCCAATCGCCGCGATCAGGAGGCGCCTGAGCATCCGCCGCGTAATGCGAAGTTTGCGCACGCGCTCCCACATTGCCTCAACTCCGTTGACGCTAGTAAGGATGAGCCAGTCATAGCTGCGTATATTTTTCAGCGCTGAGTCGAGCGGTTCGTAAGATCGCGGTCTGCGAATCTCAATAAACGGGATTTCACTCACCGACGCGCCCAAGCTACGCAAACTCGCCGAAAGACTTCCCGCTTGATGACGAGCGCGTCCAACAAGAATCCGGGTTCCCGCAAGAGGACGATTTTCGTTAGGCTTCATGAATCAGGTATCAGGTCCTAGCCGCCAGGTGTTGGCCTCCAGGTCTTGGGTGTTAAGGTTTAGGTTTTTCCTAAGACCTGGCTCTTAACTTTACCTAAGACCTGAGACCTGCTTCTAAGGTTGTTGCGGCAAAGCAAAACCTTCGCCGTAAACTTCTTCGAGAATAACATCGCCGCCTCGACCGAGCAGCGTTTCGCCAACCTCTTCACCCAGCCTGATTGGGTCATCACCCTCCCGAGTCTCGCGCAGAACTTTCGCGCCGTCAGGATGCGCGACGAGACCATGGAGACGAATGCGACCGCTCGTCATCTCCGCGAAAGCTCCAATCGGAACCTGGCAACCGCCGCCCAGTTTCTTGAGCAGCGCGCGTTCGCAAGTCGTTGTCGCGCGAGCGGCTGCGTCGTCAAGAAAGGCGAGCAGCGTTCGCGTCGCCACATCGCCGTTGCGAATTTCGATTCCGAGAGCGCCTTGCCCGGCGGCGGGAGTCATCACCTTCACCGGAATCACCTGCCTCACCAATTGCGTCTTACCCATGCGGTTAAGGCCCGCCGCGGCGAGAATGATCGCGTCGTACTCGCCCAATTCGAGCTTCCGCAGCCGCGTATCCACATTCCCGCGCAGCGGATGAACCTGAAGATCGGGTCGAAGCGCTTTCAATTGAGCCTGACGGCGCAGGCTGCTGGTGCCGACGTCCGCCCTCTGCGGCAGCGCATCGATGTTCTCGTACTTCACCGAACAAAACACATCCCGCGCATCTTCCCGAGTGGTGATCGCGGCAATCTCGAAATCGCGGACAAGCTCCGTCGGCAAATCTTTCAAACTGTGCACCGCCAGATCGAGGCGATTTTCGATCAGTGCTTCTTCGATCTCTTTGGTGAACATGCCCTTGGTGCCGACCTTCGCCAGCGCAACGTCGGTAATCTTATCGCCCGTCGTCTTGATGATTTCGAGTTCGACGGTGTGGCCCTGCGCGCGCAGCAAATCCGAAATATGATGAGCCTGCCAGAGGGCGAGTTGTGAGCCCCGCGAGCCGATGCGCAGACGGGCCATCAGTCTCCTGCTCCTCTTCGCCTATCAGAGTCAGATCCCGACCCGCGCCCGGCCTTCGCCGCCGCTTCTTTTTCTTTGCCTTCGTTATGCAAGTTGAAGAGCCTTCGCACCAGGTCGATCACCGTGGTGGATTCCGGATCGCGCGCCGCAGTCTTCAGCGTGCTGATGGGAGTGTGCATGATCTTATTGATGATGCCGCGCGTCAGCGCTTCGACCGCCATTTCCTGATCGGCCGTCATTGGACCGAGGCGGCCGCGAACCCGATCGATCTCCGCCTGCCGAATAGTTTCGAGATGATCCTGCAAGCTGACGATCGTCGGCACCACGTCGAGAGTCTGCAGGCGAACGTGGAATTTTTCCACCTCGCTCGCAACGATCGCCTCCGCCTTTTCCGCTTCCTTCTTGCGATCGGAAACGTGCGAACTCACCGCCTCCTGCAGATCGTCAATGTCGTAGACGAACAGGCCGTCGATCTTGTTCATCTCCGGATCGACGTCGCGGGGCACCGCGATATCGATAAAGAACATGGGCTTGTTCTTGCGCAGCGCCATGAGCTTTTCGCCATGTTCCCGCCGGAAGATGAAGTGGGGCGAACCGGTCGAAGTAATCACGATATCGGCGCGCTCGCAAGTCTCGTAAAGACGGTTGAACTCAATCGCCTGCCCAGCAAATTCTTGCGCCAGGCGAATCGCCCGGTCATAAGTTCGGTTGGCGACAAACAGCGACGCTGCGCCACGCGCCAGCAGATGACGCGCCGCCAGTTCGCTCATCTTTCCGGCGCCCACCAGATAGACGCTCTTGCCATTTAGGCTGCCAAAGATTTTCTCCGCCAACTCAACCGCCACCGAAGCAATCGAAACCGACGAAGATCCGACAGCAGTTTCGGTGCGGACGCGCTTGGCCACGGCGAAGGCCCGCGTGAGCACCTGATCGAGTTGCGCGCGCACCGCCCCCACCGCCCGGGCCGTAGCGTAGGCGTCTTTCACCTGCCCAAGAATCTGCGGCTCGCCAACGACCATCGAGTCGAGGCTGGCGGCGACGCGAAAAATATGGCGTATCGCTTCATCTTCACGAAATTCGTAGAGATGACTCTCAAACGGGCTGAGATCCGTATCGAAATACTCGCGCAGAAATTCGCGCAGGTCGCCGGTCCCATTCTTCATGTTGGCGATAAATTCCACGCGATTGCACGTCGACACAATCATCCCTTCGGCCACCGCCGGATGATCCGCCAGCCGCTTGCACGCCTCCGGCAAACGCGATTCCGGAATCGCCAGCCGCTCGCGCACTTCGACTGGCGCGGTCTTATGATTAACGCCGATGAGTTGAAATCTCATGACGAAATAAACCTGTGCATACTGCTGAAGTAGTTGGCGAGCCAAGCCACGATGGCCGTAGCGAACGCCGCACTCGCAAGCATGGCGGCGCGGCGCCCGCGCCAGCCCGCATTCAGGCGAGTGAATACCATCAGCAGGTATACCGCCCACATCAGCAGCGAAAGCAAAATCTTCGGATCGAAATAATCGATGCGCCCGTAAGTGGCTACCGCAACCACCGAACCAGCGATCAATCCCAGCGTCATGAATGGAAACCCGAGCATCAGCGAGCGATAGCCGATATCGTCGATCACCTGAAGTGAGGGCAGTCGCGAGAACATTCCACTCTTGCTCTTCGATTTCAGCGCGCGCTCCTGCAGCAGGTAAAGAATGCTGGCGCCAAAGCTTAAGAAGAGCGCCGCGTATCCGGTAAAGATCATTAGAACGTGTACTGCCAGCCAACCGTGTTTCACCGCAACCGAAGTAAATACAAAAGGTTGCTGCCCACTCGCGGCCACAAAAGTCAGCAAAAAAACCAGCGGAAAAACCACAATTCCCGGAGTAGTCGTCTTATAAGCCAGATAGGCCAGCATAAAGCCGACCATGATGAGGAAGGCGAGCAGCGATTCCGCGTTGTGAACCGACGCCGAAGCCAGTTGGCCAGATTGCACAATCGCTTCGGTCAGCGAAACCAGATGAAACACCATCCCGAGATAAGAGGCGTGGAGCGCAACTTTGCTCAGGATCTCCGAGGTGCGGGTCAGCGCGACCAGCGCATAAAGCAATCCCGCAGCATAACAGACCAGCGCCACCCGCAGCCAGATCAAGCTCATCATTTCGGTTTGCGCGGGTCGGTCAAAAGGTTCCGCCCCCGCCTGAGTGATTATAGTTTGCCGGGCAATCCTCGCGTGAGGCAAACGGAGCCTATCACAGGGCTTTGGCGCTGTGTGTCACACCGAGCAAATCGTCCGCCACGCGGACCTTGCGCCCGAGACGCTCTGCCCCGCCGCCGCGGATTTAACAAATCGGTAATTTTAGGATGCTAGATTTTTGATGCTCGAGGTCGGGGGCGATCTCAAACTCTATTTCCAGGAGAATCTTATGCAAGTAGAAGTTCTTCAGAACAGCGGATTACGCGGTTCGCTTAAAAAGGCAATGGCAACCATCGCCATCGGCGCATTCGCAGCCGCACTTCCGGCGGTTGCGCAACACTCCAACGAGAATCACGGCCGGTTCCCATTCTTCTTTCCCGGCAACCTCGTGGTGACCCGCAGCGTGTATGACAACAATCCCAATAACGTCCAAGTCGGCGAAATCCTCCCTCCGAATTGCGCGCAAACCCAGGGCGGATGCTCCGGCCCCGGCGGCGCCCCCGACAACGGCACCTATCCTTACGTCTGGAACGACAGCCTCTACGATGGCAGCTTCGGCGTCACCTCCAAGATCTATCTCGATCAAATGTTTCCCTTTGGCTTCGTGCTCAATAGCCTGGAAGTTCCGAACAGCTCCGAGCGCGGAATCCAGCCCACCAGCGATCAATTGGTCACCAGCTTCAGCTCGAAATCAGAGTTGGCAATCAATCTCTCTACCGACCACCGGTACCTAACTTTCTCCGGATACGTTGCGCCCATCGACAAGCTCGACCTATCGAATGCCAACACACCCGGCGTCGTCGATCCCACCAATCCCGTGGGCGAGAACATCTACCGCGCCGAGGCGCAAGTCGACGCCTACGGAAATTTCCAGTTCACCGAAACCAACGCCTATAGCGGCAACAACGGCCGCGCTGTGATCTGGAACAACAGCAACGGCGCCGACTTCTTCTACACCTCCGGCAACGCCGGCAACGGCAGCAATCCGCAGCCCGATGGCGTCATCCTCGGCGCTGGCACGCAAATCATCAGCCCCGCGAATGCGCCAGAAAGCCGGCAGAATCCGGGCACCCCGACTCCTGTGGGCAGCTTCAACATCACCGAACTGGGATACAAAGCCGACAAGATTGGCAAAGACGACAACTTCCGCGGCCTCACCATCTTCAACAACGTCCTCTACTACTCCAAGGGAAGCGGCAGCAACGGCGTCAACACCGTGTTCTTCCTCGACACCACCGGCACCGCGTGCCCAGATGGCGTCGGCCTGCCCTCGAGCACGGCCACTCTGCCCACTTCTGCCCTCGCCTACAACATTCAAAACCTCCAGACTGACGGCCTGCCGAGCAATATGTGCATCCTCGCCGGCTTCCCCGCCATTCCCAACAAAGAGGCGACGGTCACCGCCTATCCCTTCGGCATATGGTTCGCAAACGCCACCACCGTCTACATCGCCGATGAAGGCGACGGCTACGACGGCGGGACCGACCTCTACACCCACGCCGCGGCGCAAACCACCGCCGGACTGCAAAAGTGGGTTTTCAATTCCTCGACCCAAACCTGGAACCTGGCCTATACCCTGCAAACCGGTCTGGGACTGGGCATTCCCTACACGGTTAGAAACTATCCGACCGGCAACAACGTGGGCACCGGCCTTCCCTGGGCGCCCGCGACCGACGGCCTCCGCAACCTGACCGGAGCAGTGGTCGGTGATTACGCTGGGATCTGGGTCATCGCTTCCACCATCAGCGGAAACGGCGACCAGGGCGCCGACCCCAATCAACTCCTAGTGATCTTCGACTCCATATCGAACACGGACCCGTCCGTCGCCGCGAAGGAGAGCTTCTTCACCCTCCGTCAAGCCGGCTTCGGAGAAGTCTTGCGCGGAGTTTCTTTCACACCGGGAAGCTAACAATTTCAACACCTGGCGGGAGCTAGCGAATAGCTCCTGCCATTCTTCTAAGACTTGGCCAAATCTAGTCCACGCCGAGCGATGCCAGCGATTCTTCGAGCGACTGCAAGTCGATTCGCAGTAGTCGTCCGTGTGCCTGCATGTCTTCGACTTCGTCGAAGGCGCGGAACAGGCGCATCTTAACCGCGGCGTATTGTTCGGAGTTGGAGAGGGAGCGTCCGTGCGTTTTGGCCCACTCGTCGGCGACGAGAAGCGGAAATAAAATACTCACCGCGTAGGTCAGCTTGCGGTTCGAGGTTACGTCGAAAATATATTCATTGCCGTCGGGTGACGCAAGGGGACGTTTCGCGACGAAGTAGTACTGATAAACGTACCCTTGCGATCCGGCGTAGGTTTTGAGGCGGCGGAGAGTCATGAGGCGGTCGTTGGTCGTTTGCGTTTTTGGTCGAAACTCCTGCTTCTGGTTTTCTCCCGTTACCCAGCGACTATCGACCAGCGACTATCGACTTCTGCTATTCCCCGGTGAAACCACCCTCCCGTACTCGCTCCCGCGCGCCAGACGGTCAAACATTCGCCACGCCGCCAGCGAAACATTGCTGATCGCCTCTTCGCCATCGCGCTCGTGGCGCAAATAGGTTGTCATGACGCAAAGAATGTACGGGCGCTTGTCGACAAAGATCACTCCCGAATCATTGCGCACCCCTTCGAGTTCTCCGGGCTTATTGGCGATCTTCAAATCTTCGGGTAGATTACGCGGGATAAAACTCTCTTTGTGCGTCGATAACACTTTGAAAAAGTCATCGGTCATCTCTTTGTTCAGGATCTCGCCGCGATAGAGCGCTTGCAGCAGCTTCGCCATCTCATTGGGCGTGGAAATATTCTCGCGCCCTTCAGTGGCGGCTTTGAGGTCCATCATTTTGCGCCGAAGGCGAGTGTCGCGCAATCCCTGCGCGCTCAGGAACGCATTCACGTTCTCCATGCCGACGCGGTCGATCAGCACGTTCGTGGCGGAGTTGTCGCTGACCGCAAGCATCATGGTCGCTAGATCGCGCAGCGTGATGCGGGTCACGCCCGGCGTGAGCCCGTTCATGATGTCGCTGTCGGGCACGAGATCAGCGGCATTGACGGTATAAAGATCAGTGAGCTTCAGCTGGCCTTGCTGCGCCTGTCGATAGAGTTCTGCGAGCACACAGATCTTGATCGAGCTCGCCTGCGGAAAAACATCATTGGCGTGCAGCAGGTACTTGTGGCCGTCAGTAAGATCGACGATCGCAACGCCCATCACGCCGTCAAGATTGCGGTCGATGCCAAGTATCGAATCCTCCAGCTTCATCCATAACACTTGCTGTTTCTCAGTCGGAGCCGGCCGAGAAGTTTGCGCGAACGCCGACGCGGCCAGGCTCATGTAAAAACTGGCCAACATCAGCGCCATGGCAGATATTTTCTGCGGCAACAACATTCGTGAAGCAAAGGTGCGTTGCATAGACTTTCTAATCGAGGTCAGATCTATCTCTCAGATCTTCGCGTCGCGCAGGCGTTTGACCGCCGTCTCCGACGCCACCGGAGAATAATAAGTCTCTTTGAAGGTATAAGACCGCGCCTTGGCCTCAAGAATCGGCAGAATCTCGATGTGCCAGTGATAATCCTCATCCAGCGTCTTCCAGTATCCGAGCGTCGCCGAAGGATGCTGGCCGTTCGGCGAAGTATGGAGCACAAGATGAAAACCCTCGGTCACGGTGCGGATGCGTTGCAGCGTGTGGCGCAGCAGTGCGGCGAGGTCGGGCAGCGTGCCCACGCGTAAAGAGCCAGTGCGTTCAAACGAGGATTCATGGCTGCGCGGCATGATCCAGGTTTCATAAGGCACGCGCGGAGCAAACGGGCAAAACGCCACGTAATCTCCACGAGTCTCGACGATGCGCAGCCCCTGCCGCTCCTCCTGCGCCAGAATGTCGCAGAAGACGCAGCGCTCTTTGCTCTCGTAATAGTCGCGCCCGGCACGCAGTTCGTAGAGAACGCGGCGCGGCACAAACGTGGTCGCGGTCAGCTGCGAAGTGGGGTGATCAAACTCCTGTCCCGCTCCCGCGCCATGGTTCTTGAAAATGCTGATGTACTTAAAGCGGCTGTCCCGCTTCAAGTCCTGTATGCGCGCCGCGGCCAGACGCAGAAATTGTTCCACCTCGGCGTCGCTCCCATTCCACAGATGGCCGTCGTGGCGCGGATTCTCCAGCAGCACCTCATGCGCGCCGACCGATCCCATGCGGTCATAGAGACCGTCGCCGCGCCGCGCCGCTTCGCCTTCGATGTGATAAAGCGCATGCGGATGGACCACCGAGCGCGCCGACCACGCGCTGCCGTCCAGCCCCGGCAGTGTGGCGACCACTTGCGCGGATTCGGCGGCGGCACCGCAAAACCCGCAAGCTTGCGATCGCGGAGCGGGATCGACGACATCGTCACCGGTAATCACCCACGAACGGGTGATGGGATCTTTGCGGAGTTCCATGCGGTAAGGAGAACAAAAGAATTTGTAATTTGCAATTGGTGATTTGTAATTGAGCTCGCGCACCCGCCATTTCGCCCCTGCGCCTGTGGCGAATTGCAAATTACCCAATTACAAATTACAAATTATCCATCACCCATCCCTCCATGTCCGAGTTCTCCACGCCGCTGATGCGCCAGTATGCCGCCATCAAAAAAGAACATCCCAACGCTCTGCTCTTTTTCCGCCTGGGAGACTTCTACGAGCTTTTTTTCGACGATGCCGTGCTCGCCGCGCGTGAGTTGCAGATCACGCTGACCTCCCGCAATAAAGAAAAGGGTGTCGAGATTCCGATGTGTGGCGTGCCCTACCATGCCGCCGAAGGCTATATCGCAAAGCTGATCCGGCGCGGCTTCAAGGTCGCGGTCTGCGAACAGGTAGAAGATCCGCGCCTGGCCAAGAAACTCGTGCGCCGCGAGGTCACCCGCGTAGTCACCCCCGGCACCGCCGCCGATTCGTCGTTAAACGCCGAGGAGAATAACTTCCTGGCGGCCGTAGCCACCGTCGGAGAGCGAGCCGGTTTTGCCGCCCTCGATCTTTCAACCGGCGAGTTTCGAGCGACCGAATTCGCCGGCGAGTGGGCCCTTCGCCGCATTCAAGAAGAACTTGAACAATTGCGGCCAAAAGAAGTGCTCTATGGATCATCGGCCCCGCTTTTTGAGAAAAGAGCGAAGGTAGAGATTCGCGACATCCCCGCCTCCTCCCTGCCACAAACATCGACCAGCCCCGCTACCGGGCCAGCACCCATTAGGTCGGCAAGCGGCTTAGCCGAGACTCCCCTCGACGATTGGATATTCGCTCCCGACCACGCCATCCCCCTCCTCGAAAATCACTTCGGCGTCCTCTCGCTAGAAGGCTTCGGCCTGGCGGGCAAACGGGCCGCGGCATCGGCCGCCGGAGCCATCCTTTATTACATCCGCTCCACCCAGCGTGGCAAACTCGATCACGTCGACCGCATCGGCTTCTACGAGCGTCAGAATTGTCTTGTCCTCGACGCCGTCACCGTTCGCAACCTCGAACTGGTCGAGCCCCTTTTCGCTGGAACCGACGCCGGCGTGACGCTGTTCCGCTGCCTGGACGCAACCGTGACTCCGATGGGCAAGCGCCTGCTGCGCACCTGGATGCTGCGTCCGTCGATGGATCAAGCCGAGATCAATGGCCGCGAGGATGCTGTCGAAGTGCAAGTTAAAGACACGCTGCGCCGCGAAGACTTGCGCCGCTCGCTCGATGGAATTCTCGATCTCGAACGCCTTCTAAGCCGGGTCACTCTCGAGACCGCAAACCCCCGCGACGTGTTGGCACTCTCAGCATCGCTAGCCCGAATCCCCAAAGTGCGAACCGCATTATCCGGACTGCCATCGCATCGCCTGTCCGCTCTGCACTCCGCAATCGACGAACTGGCCGATCTGCGCGAGCAAATCGACCGTACCCTGGTCCCCGAGCCGCCGCTCACCCTAAGCGACGGTGGGGTGATCGCCGCCGCCGTAGATAAAGATCTCGACGAACTCCGCGACCTGAGCCGCAACTCGAAACAATATTTGGCGCAGGTAGAAACTCGCGAACGCGAGCGCACCGGCATCGGATCGCTCAAAGTAAAATTCAATTCCATCTTCGGCTACTACCTCGAAATTTCGAAAGCGAACCTGCATCTCTCGCCCGCCGACTACGAGCGCAAGCAGACTCTCGTAAACGCCGAACGCTTCACCACTCCCGAACTAAAGGAATACGAATCCAAGATTCTCGACGCGCAGGAAAAAATCGTCGAAATCGAGCGCCGCCTGTTTGCCGAGTTGCGCTCCGCCATAGCCGCCGAGGCCAAGCGCATCCGCCAAACCGCCCTGGCACTGGCCGAAGTCGACGTCCTCGGATGCCTCGCCCACATCGCCGCACTCAGAAATTACTGCCGCCCGCGCTTCGAAGCCGGCGACGCCGAGCACGCCGGCGACCTAGAAATAGTCGAAGGCCGTCATCCCGTGATCGAACTGCAAGAACTAGCCGCTGGCAGCGAGCGCTTCGTCCCCAACGACCTGTTCCTGAATTCGTCACCGCAAAATAAGCCGCAGAATGCCTCGCACAACATCATCGTCCTCACCGGCCCCAACATGGGAGGCAAGAGCACCTACCTTCGCCAAGCCGCGCTGATCGTGATCATGGCGCAGATGGGCTCCTTCGTCCCCGCGCGCGCCGCGCGCCTGGGCATTGTCGATCGCGTCTTCACCCGCATAGGCGCCAGCGACAACGTAGCTCGAGGCCGTTCCACCTTCATGGTCGAGATGACCGAGACGGCGGCGATTCTCCACACTGCAACCGCACGGTCCTTGATCCTGCTAGACGAAGTAGGGCGTGGCACCTCCACCTATGATGGCCTGGCAATCGCCTGGGCCGCCGTCGAATATCTGCACGCGAAAGTGCGCGCCAAAACTTTATTCGCCACCCACTATTTCGAGCTGACCGAATTGGCCGAACAATTAAGCGGAGTGAAAAACTACCACGTCTCCGTCAAAGAGGCGGGAGGAAGCGTAGTTTTCCTCCGCCGAGTAGAACCAGGCGCCGCCGACCGCAGCTACGGAATCGAAGTAGCCAAGCTGGCAGGCCTGCCAAACGACGTCGTCATTCGCGCCCGCGAAGTCCTAGCCGAGCACGAATCCTCCGAGCGCCGCCTCTCCGACCATCTGACGCCCGGAGCATCCGCAGAGCCCGAGCGTCCAACCCAGCTAACCATCTTCACTCCGCTGTCGCAGCCCGTGCTGGAAAAGCTACGCGAGGTCGATTTGAACCTGCTGACGCCGCTCGAAGCGCTAAACTTGTTGGCGGAGTTGAAAAGGCAGATCGACTGAGATTCGCCGTGCTTTGCGCTGCCGCAGCCGGCTCCTGGGAGAAGCTAAATGCTAAGACGGAAAGAGCTGGCGACTAACGATGTCCTCAGACTGTATTCGCGGAAGAGAAAGCCGCCGAAGCTGGCGATGGCGAAGCTTAATCGGGGCACGGTGCTCATCGAAGGAGACGCTCCCGCCCTAGAACTCCTAGGGCAGCTTATCCTGGCGCATTCCCGTACAGGCAAATGCCCCAGCTGCCATGTGAGCTTTCATCCAAAATCCGCGGGAAGCGCGTGCTTCGCAAAAGAGTCGACACTCGGGTTCTATTTACACAAGTTGCCGTGCTCTGAGGGTTTCATGCTCGACGATAAGCTCACTAAAAAAAGAAAACAAAAGTGAACATCGGCCAACTCCTAATCATCGGCTTCGAGGGAACCGAGATCTCTCCCCGCCTAGCTTCCCTGCTCACGACAATTCAGCCGGCAGGAGTGATCCTCTTTGCCCGCAACATTAAAACCGCAGCCCAGACGCACACTCTCCTGCGCGATTGCCAAAAGCACGTATCCACGCCGCTATTCACCTGCGTCGACCTCGAAGGCGGCACGGTCGACCGTTTCCGCAGCGCCGTCGGCCCGTCGCCGTCCGCGGCAGAAGTTTTTGCCACCGGCAGCCGCGCTCTCTTCCGCAAGCATGGACGCGTCCTCGGCGAAAACTGCCGCGCCCTCGGCTTCAACGTAGATTTCGCCCCGGTCCTCGACCTGGCCTTCGAGGCTTCGCGCGCAGTAATGAGTTCGCGCGCGGTTTCAGACAATCCGAGGCAGGTCATCATCTACGCGCGCGAGTTTCTACGCGGGTTGAGCGATGCCGGCGTCCTCGGCTGCGGCAAACATTTCCCCGGGCTCGGCGAGGCCACCCTCGACACCCACCACAAACTCCCCAGCGTAGAAAAACCGCTGCGCAAATTATGGGAGCAGGATCTAGTCCCGTATCGCGTCCTGCGCCGCGAGTTGCCAATGGTCATGGTCTCGCACGCCGCCTTTCCCGCAGTAACGGAGAAAGCAATTCCGGCATCGTTATCGCGAAAATGGATCACTGACATTCTGCGCAAGAAGATCAGCTACACCGGACTCATTGTCTCCGACGATATGGAGATGGGAGCCGTCCAGGATTTTGAACCCATGGGGCAGCCGGTCGTGCAGCACATTCGCGCCGGCGGAGATATCGCCTTGGTTTGCCATAAGGAAGAAATGGTTGTTCGCGCGCACGAATCTCTTATGCGCGAAGCCGAACGCGATCCGAAGTTTGCCCGCCGCGTAGAGCAATCTGCGCGTCGTATCCTTGCCTTCAAGAAACGATGGATAAAATCAGATAAAAGAGCGGCGATGAGGCGCCCCACTCCGCCGGCAACGCCCGCGCGAATCGAGAAGCGCGCCCGCCAACTCTGGCAGCTCGGCGAAGAAATTCGCACGGCCACGCTTGCACGCACCAGCAAGAACGCCGGCCAGAAAAAGGGTCGCGTATGAGCATCATCGTTGCCGGCGTAATGAGCGGCACCTCGGCCGACGGAATCAACGTGGCGCTGGTGCGCTTTGCCTCCGAGCCGGCCGGACCCCGCGAAAGATCGTCGTCGCGTCCGAACCACCGCGCCACCTTCACACTTCTAGCTCGCGAGGAATATCCTTTCCCCGTCCTGGTACGCCGCACAATCCTGGCGATGATGAATGCTGAATTAGCCCGCGTCGCCGACCTCGCTCGCCTGAACTTTCTTCTCGGCGAACTCTACGCCGAAGCGCTCACGAAAACCGCGCGCCAGCATCGCGTAAAAATCGACCTCATCGGTTGTCACGGCCAGACGCTTTACCATCAAGGCAGCCCGCAGCGATTTCTCGGACGCAAATTAGCAGTCACCTGGCAGACCGGCGAAGCCGCCGTGATCGCCTCTCGGCTCGGTGTGCCCGTAGTCTCTGATTTCCGTCCCGCCGATATGGCTGCCGGAGGAAAAGGCGCGCCCCTCGTCCCCTTGCTCGACTACCTTCTTTATCGCAATCCAACTGTCAGCCGCGTCGCCCAGAATATCGGCGGCATAGCAAATCTCACCGCAATTCCGGCCGGAGCATCGCTCGACCAGTTAATTGCCTTCGACACCGGCCCCGGCAACATGGTCATCGATGCGGTGATGGAAGAGTTGTTCAGAAAACGCTACGACCGCAACGGCAGAATAGCCGCATCCGGCCGCGTTCTCGATCACGTAATCACCCAACTGTTGCGCGCGCCATTTTTTCGGCACAAGCCTCCTCGCACCGCCGGCCGCGAAGAATTTGGCCGCGAATACCTCAGCCGCTTTCTTCAACTCTGCCACGGCGCTGCCAAGCCCGACGTGGTTGCCACAGCGACTGCATTGACGGCAAGATCGATGGCTGATGCACTGCGGCGCTTCGTCATGCCGAAATTCATTCCTCTAGCCACCGCCGCTCGAAGCAAGCACGGCGGCCGCCAGATGATTGTCTCCGGCGGAGGCGCGAAAAACTCGACGCTGATGGCGATGCTGCAAGAAGCCGTCGCTCCGCTAAGCATCGGGTTGCATTTCTCCGACGAATTCGGTGTTCCGGCAGAAGCGAAGGAGGCCGTCGCTTTCGCCCTGCTCGCCCACGAGACCTGGCATCGCCGACCAGGCAACGTACCATCGGCGACCGGAGCGAAGCGGCCGGCAATCCTGGGGAAGATTTCGTATGCGTAGCGCAGCAGTGCGGGCGGCCCAGGCCGGAAGCAGGTCCTTCGCTTCGCTCAGGATGACATCTATTTTCTTGCTGCTCTGCGCCGTCGTGGGGCCACTGCTCTCCTGCTCGCAGCCTCCCGACCCCAACACGCTGGTCATGATCATCGAGAGCAGCCCCACGAATCTCGATCCGCGCGTCGGAATCGATGCCTACTCGGAACGCATTGACGAACTCATCTTCGACGCGCTGTTGACGCGGGACGACCACTTCAATGTTCAGCCTGGGCTGGTCGAGCGTTGGGAAATCCCCGATCCGCTGACCTACATCTTCCACCTGCATCGCGGAGTGAGATTTCATAATGGGCAGCCGCTCACCTCCCGCGACGTAAAGTGGACGTTCGATTCTCTGCTCCAAGGCAAGATTCGCAGCACCAAGACTTCGACGTACCGTTTCGTGGATCGAATCGAAACGCCCGATGAATTGATCATAGTGTTTCGCCTGAAAGAACCATGGGCCGGCTTGCTGTGGAATCTCTCGGAGGGAGCGATTGGGATTGTGCCCTATGGGTCGCTCGACGAGATCACGCGCCTACCGATCGGAACGGGACCCTTCAAATTTGTCAGCGCAGAAACTGACAAAGAAGTAATCCTGCAACGCAACGACGCTTACTGGGACGAAATCCCGCATCTCGCCCGAGTGCGTTTCGCCGTTGTTCCCGATGCCACCACGCAGGCCCTCGAGCTGCGCAAAGGCAGCGCCGACATCACCAGCAACTCGTCGATGACGCCTGACACCGTACTCACCCTCGAACAATATCCTTCTCTCGTAGTCCAGCATGCGCCCGGTACCAGGCTAGCCTACCTGGCCTTCAACCTGCGCGATCCTATCTTGAAGGATGTACGAGTTCGGCAAGGAATTGCCTACGCCTTGGATCGTCGACCGATGATGGAATACTTGTGGCGCAATCAGGTCCAGCCTGCCTACAGCATTCTGCCGCGTCAAAGCTGGGCCTACAACGATGACGTGACCCACTACGATTACGATCCGGGCAAGGCTCGCCAACTGCTCGATGCGGCCGGACATCCAGCCGTGAACGGCGTGCGCTTTCATATCACCATGAAAACCGGCACCGACGAAAACACCCGCCTGATGGTCGCTGTCATGCAACAGCAATTGCGCGCCGTCGGGATTGCGCTCGACATTCGCACTTTCGAGTTCGCTACATTTTTTGCAGATGTCACCAGCGGCGCCTTCCAGCTCTATTCACTGCGCTGGACCGGCGGGATCGAAGATCCCGACATTTTTGACGCCGTTTTTCACTCGCGCAACTTTCCACCAGCGGGGCGCAACCGGAGTTTTTACTCCAATCCTCGGATCGATACCCTGATCAACGAAGCGCAACGCGAAACTGATCAGAATACGCGCAAGAAACTCTATGCCGAAGTGCAACAAATTCTGGCGCAGGATGTGCCATCGATCAACCTGTGGTACTTCGATAACGTGCTCGTGCACACCAGCCGGATTCGGAACATAATTCTGAATCCGTCCGGAAATTACGATTTCCTCAAAACCGCTGAAATCGCCAGCCAGTAGCCGATTGCCGTTTGCCGGTGCTCGACCAGCACCCTTTTTAGCGTGATACCATCGAACCTTGAAAATTCTTTTCATCGGCGACATTTTCGGCCGTCCCGGACGAGCGATCGTAAAAGATCGCCTCCCCGAACTCCGCCGGCAGCACGCCGTCGATCTCGTCATCGCCAACTGCGAAAACGCCGCCGCTGGCTTCGGAATCACTCCCTCGCTCGCCGAAGAACTCTTCGATCTCGGCATCGATGTCATGACCACCGGCAATCACGTCTGGGATAAACGCGAGATCATCGAATATTTTCAGATGGCCGATGGCAACCCGCATAGCCCCGCCCGCCGCCTGCTGCGTCCGGCAAACTTTTCGCAAGGCTTGCCCGGTTGGGGTGTCTACGAAGGCCAGAAAAACAACGTTGCTTACGCCGTCGTGAATCTTCAGGGACGCGTCTTCATGGGCTCCAGCGACGATCCCTTTCGTTTCGCCGATCGCCTTCTCGAAGAGATTAAGGCGAAGATCGTCTTCGTTGATTTCCATGCCGAGGCCAGCTCCGAAAAGGTCGCCTTCGGATGGTATCTTGACGGCCGGGTCACCGCCGTCGTCGGCACGCACACGCATATCCCCACCGCCGACGAAAACTTGCTGCCAAAGGGCACTGCCTACATTACCGACGTTGGCATGACCGGCCCTTATGACAGCGTCATCGGAGTGAAGAAAGAACTGGTGATCGAGCGCTTCTTGACCGGCATGCCCGCGCGCTTTGAGGCCGCCAATGGCGATGTTCGCCTGTGCGGAGTCGTCGTCGATTGCGACGATCAGACCGGCCGCGCCACGCGCATCGAACGCCTGATGCTGCGCTAGGGTGGTTAGGAGTGACTCTTCCTCGACTCATGATCGGAACCGCCGCTTTGCTATGCTCGTGGGTGCCGGCGTTTGGCTCAACGCTAGTCTTTTTCGAAATGTCGGGAAAGGTCAACCAGCAACTTTCCAAAGAACAGCAATTCTCTCTGGATTGGTGGTATTGGTCCAAGTAGCAACGGCTTCGGCGGGAATACAAACGACTCTATCCCGAGGGAAATCTTCTTGGGAAATTCCGCGCCCTGGGTGTTTTGGCGTTTGTCTCGTTTCTGATCTGGGCGTGGGCCTTTAGACTCCTTGCCGAGGTGATCCCCTCCCCCCTGCTTCCGCGCCCGTTACGACCGTAGTTCCCTTCCGAGTATTTCGCTTGCAAGACAGCCGGAGCCAGGCATTCTATAGTAGTTACTATGCGATGGCAGTTAGCAGGAATGTTTTGGTTGTTGGCCGCAGTGTGCTTCGCTGCGGACAGTCCAACCGCTGCCACCGAGCCATCCGCGGCGCCACCGGCCTCCGCTCTTCCCCTCTGCTCCAACTCCGGCAGCGCGCCCCGTTGCCATGGTCCATCAAAAGACTTGAAAGCCGCCCGCCAGGCTTTCGCCCGCGGCCTCAAACTTGAAAAATCGCAGACCGACAATCCGCAAAATCTCGACGAGGCCTTTTACCAATTCCAGGAAGCCGCTCGCCTTGTTCCCCAGAATGTCGAGTACCTCACGGCGCGCGAATTCACCCGCCAGCACCTCGCCGGCCTGCATCTCGAGCGCGGCAACAACGATCTACTCGGCGGACAGCCCGTGGAAGCGCTGGCCGAGTTCCGCGCCGCGCTCAACCTCGACCCACAAAATGAATTCGCCGAGCAGCGCATCCGCGATGCTCTTGGACCAGCCCCCGTACACACGGCCGAAGCACCGCAGGTCGTTGACAGCGCCAGCTCGATCACCATCCAGCCGATCGACGGCCTCCATGATTTCCACTATCGCGGCGATTCGCGCGGTCTGATCACGGCAGTCGCCACCAGCTACGGACTCACCGTAATCTTCGACGACGGCTTCCCTACCCGCCACGTAAATTTCGAACTCGAAAACGCCGATTTCGCAACCGCCATCCGCGCCGCCTCCGCCGTCACCAAGAGTTTTAGCGTCGCGCTCGACGACAAGGTTCTCTTCACCGCCGTCGACAATCCCGAGAATCATCGCGTCTACGATCGCATGGGCCTGCGTTCGTTTTATATTCCGGGTAACAACTCGGCGCAGGATCTCAACGAACTGCTGAATTCGCTGCGAACGCTCTTCGAGTTCAAACTCGTCAGCCTCAACTCCGCATCGAGCACAATCACGCTGCGCGGCCCAAAGGTGGCGATCGAAGCCGCCACCGAGTTTCTCGGCCAGCTCAACGGCGAACGCCCGGAAGTGATGCTCGACCTGCAGGTCTTTCAGGTCAGTCACACCTACATGAGCAACATCGGCCTGCATGTTCCAGACACTTTCAATCTTTTTAATATTCCACTAGCGGCCCTCGCGGGTCTGGCCGGCGGCCAAAACATACAGGCCCTGATCAACCAGCTGATCGCCTCCGGTGGCATCAATCAGGCCGGCAATTCGACCATCTCCGCTCTGCTGGCGCAATTGCAAGGCCAGCAGAATTCAATTTTCAGCCAGCCGCTTGCGACCTTCGGGGGTGGCCTCACCTTCATGGGCCTGAGTCTCGACCAGTTGTCCGCTGCGCTCACCATGAACGAAAGCTCCGTCCGCCAGATCGATCACGTCCAGTTGCGCGCGTCGCAGGACAAAGACGCGACGTTCAAGCTCGGACAGCGCTATCCCATCCTCAATGCCAGTTTCGCGCCCATCTCCAACAACCCAGCCATCGCGTCGGTCGTCGGCAATCAGTCCTATACGGCGCCGTTCCCGTCGGTCAGTTATGAAGACATCGGACTCACGCTCAAGGCGAAGCCGCTGGTGCACAACAATTCCGATATCGCGCTCGAGTTAGAGATCCAATTCCGCACTCTCGGAACCGTATCCAGCAACGGCATTCCCGACATTCTCAATCGCGAATATAAAGGTGGAATTCTAGTGAAGGAGGGCGAGCCGGCGGTTGTAGCAGGAATGATCACCGACTCCGATGCGCGCACGCTGACCGGCCTGCCAACATTCTCTACGATTCCCGGCCTGGGCCTCTTGACCTCACAGCGCACCAAACAGGAAGAGCATGACGAACTCCTGATCCTGATCACGCCCCACGTAGTCCGCAGTCCCGACCGCCCCGAAGCCCCAGAGATCTGGCTGAAGTAAACAAACCGGGTGATCTGAACGGCAAGGATTTTCCGACTTTAGATTTTTCGATCACCCGATGGCTCGATCACCCGATGGTTTATTTCTGCCCTGCCTCGAAGTCCACAATTTTCTTCAGCAGCTCAACCGGCGCACCGCCCGGCACGTTGCGACCATTGACGAAGAGCGTCGGAGTGCCCGTTACCCCTACAGCTTTTCCCAGCGCGAGAGAAGTTTGGACTCTGACCAGAGTGTCGGCCTTAGCGGCGCAGGCCGCAATCTCGTCCCCATTCACGCCCGATGCGGCGGCGATGGCCTTCAACTTCTCATCCGCGTTCGACGCTGTGATATTCGCCTGGTCGTCAAATGTCTTCTGAATAAATTTCCAGACGGCATCATTCGAAGCTCGCCCAACACAATCCACGTAGTCCGCCGCTTTGTCCGCCCAGTCATGCATGGCCAGAGGAAAATTCTGGAAAATAAAGTGCGCTTCCGGCTCCTGCGCCAGCAGTTGTTCAATTCCAGGAGCGGCCTTCGCACAGTGCGGGCATTGCATATCGCTGAACTCTACAATCGTAACCGCCGCTTTTGCTGGACCCTTAGCCGGACCGTTCACGCCCTTTTCCAACGTCGCGCGGGCTTCCTCAAACGGCTTCGCGCCAAAAGGCAGCACGTCGCCCGTAATCGCACGTTTCCCGTCCGAACTGATCAGCAACCGATTCTGATTCGAGCCCTGGGCGTTATTAACCGTGATCGTAACCTCCGCCAGCCCCGGAACTTCAGACGGACGAATATCGCCCACTTTCCAAGTGATGGTCGCATCGTAACCGAACATCTGAAACAAGAATGCGTTGACCGTGTCTTCGCTCGGAAGAACGGTCGCGACCGCCGCCGTAGCAGCTGGTTTAGCCGCCGGTCTGGTTTGCAGCGTGGGAGCGGGTTGAGCAACGGCAACGCCGGACAGAAAAAGAAGAGCGAGCAAAGTGCGGTGAATACGCGTCATAATTTGGGTTTCGATTGAAATTCGATTGTTACAAAATCGGGCGCAGTTGTCATTCGCGCGAAAGGCAGAGGAGACTAAATTCTCAGAGTTGTCATCCCACTCCAGGGTTATAATCCCGAGCGAAGCCAGGGATCTGCATTTTGCCGCGAACCGCATCCAGACTTACACTTCCGACTTCGCCGCAATCGGAAATCTTCTCCCATACCCAAACGCCTTAGCCGAAATCTTGATGCCTGGAGCCGCCTGCTGACGCTTATATTCGCTGCGCTCGATCATGCGTATCACGCGCCGCACCAGCTCCGGATCAAAATTGTGCACGCCGGCAATCTGCTCGGCCGACGCCAGGTCCTCCACAAAGTCTTCCAGAATCGTATCGAGCACATCGTAAGGTGGCAGCGAATCGGAATCCTTCTGGTCGGCGCGCAACTCCGCGGATGGAGGCTTCTCAATCGTCGCCTCCGGTATTACCTTGCGCCGCGAATTCACATATGCGCACAGCCGATACACCATCGTCTTCGGCACGTCCGAAATCACCGCCAATCCGCCCACCATATCGCCGTAGAGCGTGCAATACCCGACCGCCAGTTCGCTCTTGTTGCCTGTCGAAAGCACCAGCGCGCCGAATTTATTCGACATCGCCATGAGCAGCAATCCACGCGCCCTCGACTGTATATTTTCTTCAGTGACATCCTCCGGCATTCCGCCAAACACCGGCGCCAGCGTGCGCCGCGTCACTTCGTAGATTTCGTCGATCGAAAGCAATTCGAAACGAAGTTTGAGGTTTTCGGCCAACTCGCGCGCATCGTCAATGGATCCCCGCGTTGAATAAGGGCCCGGCATGCCCACGCCGATCACATTCTCCGGTCCAAGCGCGTCCGCCGCAATCGATGCCGTCAGCGCCGAGTCGATGCCGCCGCTCAGTCCGACAATCGCCCGCTTGAAACTGCATTTGCGAACATAGTCCCGCGTACCGAGGACCAGTGCCTCATAGGCGCTCGCCTCTTCACCGGCAATCTGGGCATGCATGTCGCCGCTCAATTGCTCCGAGTCGAAATAGATCAGGTCTTCCTCGAACGACTTCGCCTGCGCGATCACCGTCCCGTCCGGAGCAATCACCAGGCTCGATCCATCAAAAACCAAGCTGTCGTTGCCTCCCACCTGATTGACCATAGCGACGGGAACTTTCTGATTGCGCGCAATCGCAGACAGCATGTCGCGCCGCAACTCGCGCTTGCCCAGCCAAAACGGCGACGCGGAAATGTTAAGCACGAAATTTCCGCCCACCCGCACCAGCTCTTCCACCGGGTCGACGCCATACATCCGCCGGTTCCAAAAACGTTTGTCGTTCCACGCGTCTTCGCAAATGGTCAATGCCATCTGCTTGCCGCAGAAGTTAAAAAGCTGCTGGCTTTTCGCGGGAGCAAAGTTGCGCATCTCGTCGAAGACGTCATAGGTCGGCAAAAGCATCTTCGACTGAATAAATTCGACGTGCCCATCGCGCAGCAATGCGGCGGAGTTCATCACCTTCTTGCCGGAGTCGGCATGGGCGGGCGTAACCGTCCCGCAGATCACGGCGATGCCTTGCGTTTCGGCGGCGATCCGCTCCACCGTCGCGCACCCGCGCGCTACAAACGACGGCCGTTCCACCAGATCGCGCGGCGGATAGCCACTGACGGCAAGCTCGGGAAAAAGAATCAGGCCGGCGCCAGCGCTCCGTGCTTGCCCCGCAAACTGAATGATCTTGGCAGCATTCGCAGAGAAGTCCCCCACCGTGGGGTTGATCTGGCCGAGGGCAATCTTCACATTAATAGTTTAGAGGGTCGAGGCGTGGAAGGTCGATAGCAGAAGCTTCACCCCGGTCGTGAAGCACGCCGTCATTTTTGTAAAGTTTCGCTCTTAGTTCGTCGCTGGTGTCGCCACTTCCATCTGCGGCCCCGGGTCTGATCCCGGCCCTGATGGCGGAGCCGGCGGCGCCACCGGCGGCATGGTCGAAGGATTAGCCGGATTCGACTGCGGCATCTCTTCTCCCGGACGCCTCAATGTGGGCGCAGTTGCCGGCCGCTCTGTTTGTTTCGCGACCGTCGTTCCCAGATCGACTTCCTTGTCGACCCGCACGATTTTCTGCCCATCCACCTTCATGGTCTCGACGCGCACCACCTCGTCGCCCACGAAGCGTACAAAATCCACGTCCTGCGGCGGCTCGCCGTAGATCCATTCTTCATATTCCACATCTTCAGCGCGCTCGCGCACCTTCCTCGGGGCGCGTCCCTTGGCATAGAGCACCATGTCATGATTCATTCCCACCAGCACATGGTGATTCTTGATGGCATCTCTGACCTGCGGCGAAACCGTTTCCAGATAGGCCTCGACCCCGGTCTTCGAGTCGAAATCAAATACCGGGCGCAGCAACTGTTTCAGCTCCGGTCCCGTTAGATCCGGCACATACTTGTCGAAATAGAGATCGACGTATGACCCGCGCGCGTTGGCCGAGGGATCCCCCGGCGAAATCTCTTGCGCACTCACACCCGCATCCAGATGAACATGCTGGTACCACTTCCACCTCACCGGACCGCCATTGATCTCAAAATGGATGTGATCGTCTTTGATAACTATGGTGCTGATGCGGGCTCGATCGCCGGGTTTTGCCGCTGGCCCCCAGAGCGCCATCAATTGCTGCAATTCCTGCCCGTTAGGCGTGGTGGTCCCGTTCTTCAGTTTCAGCCCCGACTTCCCCATCGGAAAATTCGTCCGTATGAATACCAGCTCATCGCTGAAGGCATGGATGATTTCCTGGCGCGTCTTCGGCGTAATTTTCCCCGCTGGAGCATTCCCCGCGAGCGAAAGCGAGGCAAAGGCGAGAAGGAACGCAAGGAGCCTGGAAGAATCGGAGCGAATCTCAAGGGACCGCATGCCGCACCCCGTACCGATTGGCTCATTATAGACCCGCGCGATAGCAGTTCTCAATTCCGAGTCTTCATCCAGACCAGGTAATCGGCGACACCAAAAGAAACGCCACCTCAGACCTGCTGAAGTGGCGTTCCAGTTCCGTCCGGCTCGTGGCCCATGGAAGCATCGCTCTCGGCGTCGCCTTTGGAGGCTACATCCCTCGAGTTCATATCGAAGGTCAACAGGAACCCGTTGGTACCTTTAAACTCAGAAGCTCGCTCCCCTTCGCGATGAGTCTCGAGTTCATTGGGCATCATAATAAACCCGTCATTCCGCGGCGCGGCCCCAGCGGCGAACATTTTTCAACAGCGCGGGGTCGTCCGTCCTGCCCTGAAACCGCTTCAGTTTAACCTCGGCCGTCTTTCCCCGTTCAACCTGGCATGCGCCGTGTTCTTGTCAAAGGTCCAGGTATCGATATTGCCTTCGGCCGTTTGAAAAGACTTCCACTTAACCGGGAAAACCTAGCCCAAAATCTTGCCGAGCGCCTGGCGCTGCTCGCCAGTGGCCGTATCAATCGTGACCAACGCCCGATTCATCGGTCCCTGCGAGAAGTCACCACCGAGATCACCCGTAATCCAAAACTTTGTGCCGTCCCAGTTGACCGTGCCGTAACGGCCGTGGTTGACCTTGTAGGCGTTGCTGAACTTGCAGAAATGCTCCTCTTGTCCGTGTTCGTGGTGCGCAGCCGGATGCCGACCGAAGTAGCCGATGCAGAAGTGTGGACAGCTGCAGGCCTCGATTGCGGTCGCGTTGATTGCCCATTCATTGGCGGGCACGGAAGAGTGCCCGGTGACAACCCCGCCCAGGCAAGCATGCTGACAAGTGCAAGTCGGCGCATAGGTTCTTGCCTCCCTTCGGGGTGGAATTCTATGCCGATCGCTTCCGGACGCAACGACATTTCTTTACAATTCCCTCTACCCTCACCTTGGTTGGATCGGGAACTAGCAGGCCGCGGTAATCACCCCGTAATGAAAAGAAGGGGTACTTCGGTAACGGTCAACTGTACTTTAAGCACCTGAGGCCTTCGCTTGGAACCACCCTAAAATGGTTACTGAACGGACCAGTTCTTCCCCGCACTTGGCCCGCCAGGACTGTCCTTTGCCCTTGAAGCTGCCTATTCCCGCGCGCATTCCGCTCTTGTACGTCATCCTTGGCGTGCTTCTGGCCATCAGCGTCCTCCCCATGTATTTCTACTCGGTCCAGATCGAGAGCATGAATCGGGAGCGCCTGAAAACCAACGAAATGCTGCTCCAGAACACGGTCACTCGTTCGCTGGCCGATGATATTTCCCAGCATCAGGAAGCGCTGCATATGATGCTGGCCAATCTGTCATCGTCCGTCCAGGTCATGATGCTAGCCAATCCGAGCGACGGCGATTCCGATACCGAGAAAAGTGCGCAAAAGCTCCTGACGCCCGAGCTCCGTGCCATGCTCGAAAATTTCGTCTCCTCATCGAACGATATCGCCTACGCTACGCTGCTTAACGCCGACGCCAAGGGCGTTTCGGCCGGCCGAATCGAGCCCGACGCTTTCCTGCAGCGCGAACTGGAGCGCGCCTATCAAGCCTCCCGCGAAGGCCGCGTCTATAGCGGGCAACCTCTAATGGTAGGCGGCGGTAAATCCGCCCGCACGGTTATGCTGGTCAGCTCGCCCATCATGTACGGCGGCCGTTTTCTCGGCATGATCGGATCCGTCGTGGATATGGAGTACCTGATCCGCCGCCTGCGGCAAGTCAGCCTCACCGGCCTGATGCCCTATGTCGTCGACAGCCAGGGCCGGCTGGTGGCAGGTGCGACCACGCAGTATGCGACCGGACAGGATATGACCCATTTCGAGATCGTCCGCAGTTTCGTCGATGTCGGCTCGAAAGCACAACTGGCCGCAACTCGCGAGTTCACGGTCAATGACGGAAAAGAAACCACCGAGATGCTCGGCACCTACAGCCCGGTCACCTCGCTGGAATGGGCTGTAGTGGTGCAAAAGCCGCGCGAAGACGCCTACCGCGGCATCTTCGAGATGCAACGCACGGGGCGCTTGCTGGCCTGGCTCGCTGTGTTTGTAAGTGTCGGCCTCAGCATTCTTTCAGCGCGACGGATTACCCACCCCCTGCAAGTGCTGGCGCAATCCAGTCGCGCCATCGCACGCGGCGATTTCTCGCAGCGCGTACACCTGAAAACCCGCACCGAGATCGGCGAACTCGCCGACACCTTCAACACCATGTCCGACGAACTGGAACAGTTCGTCGAAGACTTGAAGCGCGCCGCCGACGAAAATAAAAACCTCTTCATGGGCTCGATCCAGATGTTGGCCGGAGCGGTCGACGAAAAGGATCCCTATACCAAAGGCCATTCCGACCGCGTCACCAAATATTCGCTGATGATCGCAACCGAGATGGGCCTCGATCCCGATTTTCTCGAGATTCTACGAATTTCCGCTCAACTCCACGACGTAGGCAAGATCGGCATCGAAGACCGCATCCTGAAAAAACCCGGCGCTCTGACTCCCGAAGAGTTCGAGATCATGAAGACGCATACCACCAAGGGCGCGAATATCCTGCGCCCCGTACCGCAGTTGCGCGAGATGCTCCCCGGCATCGAATTGCATCACGAAGCCCTCAACGGCCGCGGATATCCCTATGGTCTCAAAGGCGACCAGATCCCGCTCCTGGCCCGTGTGATTGCCGTCGGAGACACATTCGACGCTTTGACCACCAATCGTCCCTACCAGAAGGCGCACGATCCCGTCGATGCTCTGCGCATCATCGAAAATCTTTCCGGCTCGCGGCTCGATCCGAAAGCGGTCACAGCCCTTATGGCGGTGTTTTATCGCGGAGACATTGTTATTCAGAAGCAAATGACGCAGACCGTCCCCGTCGAATTACCTTCGGCGCACCCTCTTGCCCCGCATCAACCGACCGACGCTCTAACCATCGAAATCAGCCGAACCTAAAAACTTTGTAATTGGTAATTTGCAATCTAACTCTTGCCCCAATCGCCCCTCGAATTACCGATTACAAATCACAAATTACAAATTTCTCCCGTGCCTTTCTCCTATAATCGTTGGGAATGATTCAAACTCTGTTCGGCAGCCTGGACGAAGTACAGAAGCCCAGTTTTATTGAGCGTATGAAAGAGGCCGTCTCGCGCACGCGCGAGAATCTGGCCGAACGCATCGAAGACGTCGTCTCCATCGGCAAGGAAATCGACCGCTCCACCCTCGACGACCTCGAAGCGACCCTGATCGGCGCCGATCTCGGCACCACCACCACCCATGAAGTCCTGGAGAAACTGCGCGACAAAGCCGATCGCAAGCAGATTAAAGATGTAAACGAACTCAAGCGGCTGCTCAAGGAAGAGCTGCTGGCAATTCTGACCGCGACTGCCTCGCGGCCCGTGACCAAAGTGGATGGCACGCCAGAGGTGATCATGGTGGTCGGGGTGAACGGCGCGGGCAAAACAACCACCATCGGAAAATTGGCGCAGGTCTTTCGCGCGCAAGGCAAAACCGTTCTGATGTGCGCCGCCGACACCTTCCGCGCCGCAGCCATTGAGCAGTTGGAGATTTGGGGACAACGCACCGGAACGGAAGTGATCAAGACCAAGCCAGGAGGTGATCCATCCGCTGTTCTCTTCGACGCGCTGCAATCGGCGACCTCGCGCAAAACCGATTATGTGATCGTCGATACCGCCGGCCGTCTGCACACCAAACAAAATCTGATGCTCGAGCTCGAAAAGATGAAACGCACCGCCCAGCGCATCGTCCCAGGCGCGCCGCACGAAACTCTGCTGGTGATGGACGCCACCACTGGTCAAAATGGATTGCAGCAGGCCCGCCAGTTCATCCAATTCTCCGGAGTCACCGGCATCGTACTAACCAAACTCGATGGCACCGCGAAAGGCGGCGTAGTAGTAGCCATTTCGCGCGAGTTGGGTTTGCCCGTCCGCTACGTGGGTGTCGGAGAAAAGGCAGGCGACCTGCTGCCGTTCGATGCCAAAGACTTTGTGGAGTCGCTGTTCGCCTGAAAACTTTATCGCGTGGAGGCACCGAGGAACGCATCGATGAATATCTGGTTGCAACTGGCGATTGGGATTGCAGCCCTGTGGCTAGTGTGGCGTTTCGTGATCAAACAATTTAGTCGCACCGAGCCCTCCGAATCACTGGACGATCCTTTAGTGGAAGATCCTTTCTCCGGTGTACCATCGCGGAAGAAACGTGGTCCGCAGAATCGGTCGGGCGCAATCGCTCTGGCGGAACCCGGTGGTGACGAGGAAGACGAGAATCGCAGTTTTCCGCCGCGCACTTTGTAAATCTCAAATCAAATGACTATCGACGAACAACAAATGCGGCGGGCCCTGGACACGGCGCGAGCGGGCGCTGGCCTCGTGTCGCCGAATCCAGCCGTAGGCGCGATCGTACTAGACGCGTCAGGCCGCGAAGCCGGATCTGGCACCCACACCTACGACGGCATAAAGCATGCTGAAGTTCTCGCGCTGGAGCAAGCGGACGCTTCCGCACACGGCGGCACACTCTACCTAAATCTCGAGCCATGCTCCCACCAAGGCCGCACCGGGCCCTGCGCCGACGCCGTAATCGCCGCCGGCATCGGCCGCGTCGTCTGCTCGATGGACGATCCCAATCCCAAAGTCGCCGGTCAAGGATTCGCGAGGCTGCGCGCCGCCGGAATCAAAGTGGAGATCGGCTTGTTCGCAACGGAAGCCAAAAAGTTGAACGAAAGTTTCGCGAAGTATATTCGCCGCGGCAAACCGCTGGTCACGCTGAAATCGGCGATGACGCTCGACGGAAAAATCGCCGACGCCACCAAACCCGGCACCGAGCCTGGATCTAGCGCGCCCCCATCCGAGGGCTCGCGCAGCGGCTATCACTGGATCACCGGTGAAATCGCGCGTACGCACGTGCAGCAACTCCGTCATCAGAGTGATGCGATTCTGGCTGGCGTGGGCACGGTAATGGCCGACGATCCGCTGCTCACTGATCGTAGCGGCCTGCCCCGACGCCGCAAACTGCTGCGCGTCATTCTCGATTCCTACCTGCGCATTCCGCCAACCTCGCGTGTGATTCAAACCGCCGATCACGACGTTCTGGTGCTGTATTCAACCGCGGAAGAAGCGGCGAAACAGGCGCTCCAAGAAAGAGGGGTTCGCGTAAAGCAGATAGCCGCGACCGCCGACGGCCGCCCCGACTTTGCGGCCATCATCGAGAGTTTAGGAAAACTCGAAATTACCAGCTTGCTGATCGAGGGCGGAGCGCTCGTGAATGGTGCGGCGCTGGCTTCAGGCGAAGTCGACAAGGTCTTCCTCTATTACGCGCCAAAACTTTTCGGGAAAGGCGCGGTCCCCTTCATCGCCGATGAAACCTTGCACGGCAGGGCGCAGTGCGTGCAGCGCTACGAACTGCACCGGTTCGGCGAAGACTTCGCGCTCGAAGGTTACTTGCGCGATCCATATGCGGCATAGGCGTGCGTTGTGGTTTTTGCATACACCATAAAAGTAGTTTGTCATCCGAAGCGAAGGACCCATGCATTTGCTCGCAGCGCTGGAATACCGCAACTCCTTCGCTTCCGAAAGCATGACAATGTGACTTGTTGATAACAAACTGGATGCAGGAGTCCGCCCATGTTCACCGGAATTATCGAAGAAGTAGGCAAGGTGGTGAAAATCGAGCAGCGCGGCGAAAATCGTCGCATCACCGTCGAAGCCGCGCGAGCACCGAAGGAATTAGCCACCGGCGACAGCGTCGCGGTAAGCGGAGTCTGCCTGACCGCGCTCGACATCAAATCGAAATCATTCTGCGCCCACCTAGCGCCTGAAACGTGGGCGCGAACTTCCTTCTCGCGGATCCACGAAGGCGCGCTCGTCAACCTCGAGTTGCCCATGAAAGCCGACGGCCGCTTCGGCGGCCACATCGTTCAAGGGCACGTCGATGGCGTCGGCGAGATGATCGAGCTAGAGCGAATCGCAGACTCCGAAAACTGGTGGCTGCATATAGAAGTCCCGCCGGAGATCGAAAAGTACACCGTCTTTAAAGGATCGATTTGCATTGAAGGCATCAGCCTGACGGTCGCCAAGCTCGAAGGCAATCATGGCACCATCGCCATCATCCCGCACACCGTCGAGATGACCAATTTAGGGTCGCTAAAACCGGGCGATCCCGTGAACCTCGAAGCCGATCTCATCGCGAAATACGTCGAGAAGATGATGAAGAGCGCGCCCACGCAGACTGCGTTCACCGTGGAGGAACTGGTGAAGCAGGGGTTTTAGCCGCATCGGCATACTGAGCCTCGCCATTGCCAAACGACCAATTTTCTTTTTGCACCTCGACCAGGTTGATGACAACGTCCTCCGGACGCAGCTTCAAAGTTTCGTGCAACCCATCGGCGATGGCCTTGTAGAAACGCTGTTTCATCTCGACAGTCCGCCCACCGTTGAGCGTGATCTGCAGAAACACGCAATCGTCGGAGCGATGAATGCCAAGATAATCGCGATCGAAAATCAGGTTGCCTTGAGAATGTTCGGCAATAATTTGAAAGCGATCATCCTGCGGAACGTTCAGTGTCTCGACCATCGCCTGATAAACAACCTGCCCAATCTGGGCGCGATATTCCGGCGTTTTTCCCGCAAGCAAATCAATTCTGACGAGCGGCATACATATCTCCTTGGAATGCGCCACGGAATACCCACCGCATTTGCGGCAGTTGCGCCAAACTCTTAGGCTTCCAACTTCAATTCGTCGAGTTCCAGAAATTCGTGAATGATCGGCTCGGATGATTTCTCCATGTCCTTGTAGGGACCAAAAAAAATCGCCCGCCCTTCATATAGGAAAACGATCCGGTCCGCCAGCTTCTTGGCGAGACGCATGTCGTGTGTGACCACGACCGAAGTCAGGTGCAATTGCAGTTTCAGCCGCGCGATCAGATCGCCCAGCAAATTTCCCATCATCGGATCGACCATCGTCGTCGGCTCGTCATAGAGCACGCACTCGGGCTGAGCGGCGAGCGCTCGCGCTATGGCGACAGACCGTTTCATGCCCGTCGAAAGATCGGAGGGCAAGAGATCGCGCATCTCTTTGACCCCAACCATTTCGAGCAGGCCATCGACCACTTGAAGGATCTGCTCTTCCGAGAGCTGCCGTTTTTCGCGCAACGGAAACGCAACATTTTCGCCCACGCTCAGCGAATCGAAGAGCGCGCCATTCTGAAACACCATGGTGACTTTCTTGCGGATCTCTTCGAGCTGCACTTCGTTGTAGTCGGTGATGTCCTGCCCGGCGACAATGACCCGTCCGGAATCCGGCTTCAGAAATCCCATGATGTTATGCAGCGCTACCGATTTCCCGACGCCGCTGCGGCCCAGTATGCAGACCATCTCTCCGGGCAGCACGTCAAAGTTGACGTCCTTGAGAACGACCCGATCGCCAAACGCCTTGTTGACGTCTTTGAACTGGATGTAGGGAGACAGCGTTTCCGCAGCAGCCATGGCTACCAGCATGGCATGAGATGGCGCTCCGCTCAAGCGGGAGCAGCTTACAAAGACTGACGCTCGGCGGCATACCGCTCTTCCGGAGTATTCACATTAAGAAAGCTCCGCTCAGAAAATCCCGCCGCCGCCAGTTCGCTCGCCTCGATTACATATGTCGCCACGCCAGCAAACGCCCGGTCAACCTTGTACTTCCCTGCCCGCAGCGCCTGCTCGGCGACGGCGGCAAAGTCGCGCCGATAGACGGCACAGAGCGGCTGCAATCCTTTGCCGACGCGCGGCACGGCGACCATGGCGTCGTTCTTTTCTGCCTCTGCGAAAAGAAACGCGAGCAGTTCCGCCGAGACAAATGGCATATCGACCGCGACCATCAGGTTCAGCTCAGCAGTGGAGTGAACCAGCGCTGCGTGAATTCCGCCGAGCGGGCCGCAGCCGGGGAAGACATCAGCAACAACCGGCCCATAGCTTGCAAACTTGGCGGGATCGCCGACGATGATCACTTGATCGCAGGCCCCCGCCATCCTAGCCAGCGCGCGTTCAAGCAGCGTCACCCCGCCAAACTCCAGGAAGGCCTTATCCGAACCCATGCGCGAACTTCTTCCTCCCGCGAGAACGAAGCCCCCGCGCGTCTGTAGCCGGGAAGACATATGGAAAAGCATAGGGCGTAAGCCACGATACACGAAAGTAACCTATCCAGAATGCCCAACCCATCGCAAGATGGAGATGTTCGATTCCTACGGGAGCCCTACTCGTCATCATGCCGCAAAAACTCATGGACGTTCTTATGCTGGGTCGCTGTTCGCACGAGTTTTCCTGGCCGCGCCGCGCGGCCAACGGAGAGTATTACCAGGTCTGCATGGTGTGCGCGACTGCCTATCAATACGACTGGAAGACCATGCGTCGGGGAAACAAGGTTGATGAGCCGATGGCGGAGACGGCCTCCATCCGCCGCCGCTCCAGTCAAAAGCAGGCAACCTGGATGCCCCGTGCCCGCCGCCTCAAATCGAGCCTTCCGTTGCGCTACCGCGGAAAGAATCTCGCGACTTGGTACGAGGGCATGATCCAAAACATCAGCCAGTCAGGCGTGCTGTTTCACGGCCCGCAACAACTGCCGGCGAATGCCCTGGTCGAATTGATCTTCGAGATGCCCGAAGAAATCTCCGGCCAGAAGAACAGCAACGTACTTTGCCAGGGCAGGCTGATTCGCGCCAAGGGTGCCATCGATAAGACGGCGGAGCAAACTGAGGACACGTTCGCCTTAGCCGCCTCGATTCTCGACTACAAGTTTCTGCACAAGAACTGATCGGCGATCGGGCTGGCGGGCTGGTCCCTTCGTGATACTTAGTGCCCTTCGTGGTTCAAGGTTTTGTGCATTGTCTTCTGAAACTGGACACTACCTGATTTTTCTGTTGACCCTCCGCCTGCATCTAAACTAATCATATTTATTCCCAGGTCTTCCTCGCGACAGGCAATAGCCATGAGACACAAGTTGCGCCGAATTTCGTCGCTCATTCTGTTGGCCGGGATTCTCGCCGCGGGCTGGGCATGCACCAAACCGCCAAACGACGGCGAACTGACCAGCCAGATTCAATCCCGATTCAACCAGGATCCCGGACTGCACGCGAAACCGATCGCAGTGCAAACCGTGCGTGGAGTCGTGATCCTCTCGGGAACCGTCGACAATGAAACCGAGCACGCGGCGGCGGCGCGTTATGCGTCAGCAATCGCGGGTGTCAAGACGGTAGTGAATAACCTACAGATCGCGCCAATTCCATCGCCAGCGGCCGCCGTAGACTCAACGCCCCCTCCCGCGCCAGAAAAATCGGCAGCTGTGGCCGCACCCGCGACGCCTCGCCCCAGTGCGCGCCATCGTCGCACCGACTCCGACTCTTCAGAGACAGCGGATGATTCCTTACCGTCCCCCCTGGCCGACAACGTAATGCCGGACGAAAATCCCGCGCCCGCTCCAGAAGAAGCAGCAGATGCCCCCGCGCCTCCGGCAACGCCGCCTCCGGCGCCTCCGCCTGCAAAAAAAGTAACCGTGCCATCCGGTACATCAATAACGATCCGGATGCTCGATTCGCTGGACTCGGAAAAGGCGCAGCCCGGTCAAACCTTCCGTGCCTCGCTCGACGCTGCGATCCCGACCGACGGCGACTCGATCCCAACCGGATACGACGTAAAGGGTCACGTAGTGGACGTGAAGAGCGCGGGCAAATTTTCCGGACAAGCGCTCCTGGTCTTGCAGCTCGACTCGATTGCCCTCGGCAGCCAGTCCTACAACATCGACACCGATCCTTACCGCCGCCTAGGCGCCAACCGTACCACCAACACCGCTGAAAAGGTAGGCGCCGGCGCATTGCTCGGTGCCATCATCGGAGGCATAGCCGGTGGCGGAAAAGGCGCAGGCGTCGGTGCGGCAGCCGGCGGCGGCATCGGCGGCGGCGTGCAGGCTGCAAGCAAGAGCCAGCCGATTCAATTACCCGCTGAAACCGTGTTGCACTTCACCTTAAAATCCCCGCTTACCGTGACCTTGAGCGACAAGGGCCCAGATTCGGACCGGCAAAAACTGGAACCTCCCGCGTCGCACTAAATGCCGTGGAGTAGAACAAGAGAACCAATTCAAAGAAACCCTTAGTGAACCTTCGTGTCCTTGGCGGTTCAAGCATTTTCTCAGCGCAACCATAACTCTCCGCAACTGAGTCGCAGTCGGTTGCCCCCCAGCCTCCGCTGCTGTTACAGTTCCCTACAGTGATCGTGACAGTCTTCTGGGGGCGTCAACCGTAGTCTCGCCACCTCACAACTGCGACCTCCGCGATCGGGGCTGGCGTCGCTCTAGAAAATGCTTGGAATTGGGCTCAATCTGAAGAGTTGGATCGCGCGGAATCGTCATTCAGCGCTGGCGCAATATGGAGCTGCCGCTCTCACAGTATGGGTAACTCTCAGCCTGTGGACTTTTTCTCCCCTGCTGCACCGCCATCTTTTTGTGCTGTTGCTGGCAGCAGTGCTTTTTTGCGCGCGCTTTCTGGGCTTTGGTCCCGCCGTTTTCTGCTCTCTGGTATCGACCGCCTGCCTGGATTTTTTCGGGCTGCCACCTCACTTCAGTTTTCGTATCGGCACGGCCGCCGATCTCGAGCGCCTAATCGCTTTTCTGGCGATTTCCGTGTTCGCCAGCAGCATGGCGCGGCAAAAAACTTTAGCCGAATCGCGCGCCCACCGCACCGTCACTGAGATGGCCGCGATCGTCGAATATTCCTGCGACGCCATTTACAGTACCGATACGCAAGGCACCATCACCAGTTGGAATCGCGCCGCCGAAAGCCTCTATGGCTACACCGCCCAAGAAGCAGTCGGTCTTCACGTGACGCGGCTCGTGCCGCCGGAACGCCGCGACGAACTGGAACGCAACCGCGAGATCCTTACCCGCTGCGAGCCCGTCGCCTCTTATCGAACCGAGCGCATGCGCAAAGACGGCACCCGCTGCCCTGTGCTGCTCTCCGTCTCTCCCCTGCTAAACGCCCGCGGCCAGCTCATCGGAGCCTCGGCCATCGCCCGCGATCTCTCAGCCGAGAAGACATCCGAAGAAGCCATCCGCCGCAGCGAAAAGCTCGCCACCGCCGGGCGCCTGGCCGCTTCCATGGCGCACGAAATCAACAACCCCCTCGAGGCCGTCATCAATCTGCTCTACCTGGCGCGCCATGATTCGCGCAATGCCTTGGAGTATTTGACGCAAGCCGAAAAAGAAGTTGGTCGGGTCGCGCGCCTCGCGCAGCAGACGCTGGGATTTGTCCGCGACGCCAGTTCGCCGGCTTCGATGGACCCCGCCGTCATCATGGATGAGATTCTGCTGCTCTATTCCCGCAAATTGGAAAGCCGCCACATTCGCGTGACCCGGCGCTATCGCAGCTACTACCCCGTCGACGGTTACTCGGGAGAACTGCGGCAGTTGCTGGCGAATCTTCTGGTGAATGCGGTTGATGCGATGGAGGACGGCGGCACTCTGCAAGTAGGCGTGACCGCCGCGCGCAACTGCTCGGATGGCCGCGAGGGAGTCCGCATCACCGTGGCCGACAATGGCAGCGGAATTCCACCGGAAGATTTGGTCCAGATTTTCGAGCCGTTCTACACCACAAAAAAAGACACCGGCACCGGCCTTGGCTTGTGGATCTCACGCGGCATCGTGCAGAAGCACGGCGGATCGATTCGCGTGCGCAGCCGGTCGAATGGATCTTCCGCGGGCTCCAGTTCAGGGCGAATGACGCGCCGAGGCACGGGCACGGTATTTTGGATTTTTTTGCCCCAGCGCCACGGGATCACTCGGGTCGCGTGATCTCGGTTGGTTTCTCCCGTCCCCACAACAACTTGCGCATCGCAGAAGTACAGTGACTTTCGTACTTGGAAAGCTCCCGCCGCAGCCGCTTATAATCAACTAAACTCAAGCAGACTGGGCACTTAGCCGACATGCAATCTGTAGACATCGAACCGATTCTCGCACCTGCGATCTTCGCTCTCGGGCTGTGCTTCGGCAGCTTCCTGAACGTGTGCATCTATCGGCTCCCGCGCGCCCAGTCGGTCGTAACTCCGCGCTCCGCCTGCCCGCATTGCGGAGATCTCATCCCGCTCTACCACAACATTCCGGTGCTGAGCTGGCTGATTCTGCGCGGAAAATGCCG
Organism: Terriglobales bacterium; assembly: GCA_036513715.1. Lineage (GTDB taxonomy): Bacteria > Acidobacteriota > Terriglobia > Terriglobales > Acidobacteriaceae > Acidiflorens. Next base: position 47,472 of record DATBYM010000055.1, on the reverse strand, counting down.
CGCCTGCAAACAGCCGATATCGCCACGCTACCTCATCATCGAGCTCGTCACCGGCCTGCTCTTTCTCGGTTGTTACCTGCACTTCGGCTTGACGCTGGCGACGCTGAAGTGCATCGTGCTCGGCTACCTGCTGCTCGGCCTCATCTTCACCGACGCCGAAACCAAGCTTTTGCCGGACGTTATGACGCTGCCCGGCCTTGCTCTCGGAATCTTGTTCAGCCTGGTCGTCCCAGTGAACGACCTCGCCTCCCGAATCATCCCCAGCATGGTGTCGCCCGCATTGCGCGGCGAGATTTCGTGGCGCATCTGGTCGCTGTCAGATTCCCTGCTGGGCGCGGCCGTTGGCGCCTCGTTCTTGTATGGTGTGGCTGCGATTTATCTGCGCGCTCGTGGCGTTGAAGGCATGGGATTCGGCGATGTCAAGCTGATGGCCATGATCGGCGCATTCCTCGGCACCAAGCTGACAGTCCTCACCATCTTTACCGCGTCGCTCGCCGGATCGCTCTTTGGACTGACCACAGTTCTCGCCGTCTGGCTGAAGCGCCTGCGCCGCATCCAGGCCCACGTAGCCGCACACCATTCTGCTGCGATCGTTCCCGCAGTCGTTTCGCCTTCTGATTCGAGCATCACCCCGGAACCTGCGCCAATTTCAATCCGGCTGACGCCTCGCCGCCGCGCCTGGCAGTCGGCGCGCCTCGCGCTGCGCTTTTACGAGATGCCCTTCGGCGTATTCCTTGGCGGCATGGCCCTCCTTTCGTTCGTCTTTGGCAACCGGCTCCTGCACTGGTATTGGAGGGCGTTGTGAGTCCGCTCATCAGTCCGATGGTGTTGCGCATGGCCGCGCTTCTCTTTGCTGCCCTCGCCGCCTTCGTCCTGGGCTTATTCATCATTCGACGCCTGCGCAAAAATCTAGTCGCCGAGACCGACGAGATCAATCAGGCTCCTCTGGCGGCTGAGGGACTGCCCGTGCACGCCTATCACGCCGTGATTCAGCAACTGAAGCAGCAAAAACATGAGCTCAGCTCCCAGCAACTGGCGGAGCGCCGAAAAGCCAAGGCCTCTGACACGTTAAGCTCAACCATTCTTTCAAATCTTTCCTGCGGCGTGCTCTTCTTGAACACCAGCGGCCTGGTGCGCCAGACAAATGCGGTGGCACGCAAGCTGCTGGGCTTCGCCTCGCCCGTCGGCCTCCATTCCTCTGATCTCTTTCGCACGGCCAGACTGCGCCCTGAAAATAATGTTCTGACCTCAGCCTCGACGCCGGAAACGAGCATCGAGCAAGCGCTGGCGCCCGCACTGGCCGGCACGTCCGCGGTTCGAGGCCTGCTGCTGAATTACGTCACCCGCGACGGCGAAAACCACGTCCTCGAACTGACCGCCTCACCCGTGCTGGCCGAGGACGCAAGCCGCATGGGTACGACGCTCGTCCTCACCGATAAGACCGACATCGAACGCATCCGGCACGAACAGAAAATGCGCCAGGAAATTTCCTCCGAGCTCGCGCTCGGCCTGCGCGATTCCCTGACCACCATCGCCGGCTACGCGCAACAACTAGCCTGTAGTCGCGACACGGATCTGGCGCGCCAATTGGCCAACAGCATCGCGCAAGAAGCGGCGCAATTGGATCGCACAATTGGAAGTTTTCTCGGAGGCGCGCGCGCCGCCACCACCAGTTCTTAAATTGCCGGTTTAGAAACTTTCGGCAGCTGTTTTTTGAAAAGAAGTTTTCGAAAGGATGATCCAATGAAGAAAACAAATTTCATAGCCGTCGGTACTCTGCTTCTCTTGGGTTTCACTGGCGCAAATGCCCAGTCGCTAGGCGACTACGCGCGCTCCGTTCGCAAGAACAAACCCGACTCCACTTCGACCAGCCGCCATTTCGACAATGACAATCTGCCCACCGGCGAAGCTCTAAGCGTGGTTGGGCCGCCAGCGGACGCGAGCGGCAATGCCGGCTCCCCAGCCGCTCCAGCCCCGCCTGACACCGCTGCCGCTGATCGCCAGAAAGCCGCCGAAGAGTGGAAGCAAAAACTCGACAAGCAGAAGGAAAAGATCGCAGCCCTAAACCATGAGGTCGATCTCGACCAGCGCGAACTTCGCTTGCGCGCCGCTGCCCAAACTTCCGATCCCGGCGTCGCCGCGCGCAACATCCAGTTCACCAAGGACGAAGTGCAATACAAGTCCGACATGGATGCCAAGCAGAAAGAACTGGAAGCTGCCAAGCAGCAACTCGACGATCTACAGGATCAGGCCCACAAAGCCGGAGTCGCCGAACCCGAACCGGCCAGCGAAAACGACAAGAGCAGCAACAACGACAAAGACAATAATTAAGGGCAAGGAACGAAAAGACGAGGTAGTGGCTACTTTGGGGAAAGCCTATGAGCAACGAGGGCGGAAAGAACGGCTTAGGTGATCTCGACTACCGACTTTTTCGTGGTAACTGGATTGCTTATATGTGCATTTAGCCTCGTCGCGCCTGAAACCGCTGCGAACTATTCTAGGGAACGATGGCTACGAGCAGACGTTTCCAGGCGGAAATGGAAACAACAGATGTTCGCCAATTTGGTGATGAAGCCGTGGTACCCGACCTTTATACGCTTTTACGGGTTATTCGGTTTGGTTTTCCTGCTGATCTATTTAGTTTTTGTCAGATTTTCAAAGTAGCCCACTACCCTAGCTCACTATCTAAGACGGGGACCTGCGAGCTGGGCACGCCCACTATGTTCCCGCTCGCTCGCGAATCTGCCGCGCGTGGTGCCGCCCATGAACCCAGTGGAACTTGCGCCATTGACCCGGCGTCAAAGGCCCGAGAAACATGTGGTCCATAATCTTGGCCGAGCGGCCAAACCTGCGTTCGCAATCAGCCAGACCTGTCTCCATTTTCTCCAGTTCCAGCCCAACTGCCCGCCGCAGCTCTTCCGGCGCCATCCCGCGTGGCCGAGCGCGCTCCGGAGACTTGCGCCCGCCCGGCATATATCCGAGATCGACTACCACCAGCTTGGCCAAGCGCTCTTTCAACTTGGCCCGCGTGCCGAGCGGTGCCCCAAGTTCCAGGCACTTGGCGATTCCATGATTGGTGCCCTTATAGGTAAGAAACAGATGCTCCAGAATCTGCGCCGAGTTCCACTTCCCCGCCGGACCCCGCGCCAGCGCGCTCGCGCTCACGCCCTCTGTTGCATCTTCGAGTTCCTGCCGCAGCCGTTCGAGATAGGAATCCATGGCACCCGTCAGTACAATAATTCGCGAACCGAAAAACTGATCCGAAACCGTCGACAAAATTATGACCAAAAAACTATTCTTCGGACTCGCCATTTTAGCAACCGGATTCATACTCACACTAATGATCGGTTGCTCGTCCGAGCGGAGTAAGCCGGCTACAGCAGAGTCCGCCCAGACAAAGCCTCCCGAAGCCATTACCGGCAGCAGCACCTTCTACAAATGCTACATCTCCGCGCGCGGCTGGTCGCCGGACGCGCAACCCTATCGCACCGAGTCCGCCGCCAGCAAGAGCCATGACGGCAAAGCGACAGAATGGCGCTCTGGATTCGCCTCCCCGTCGCTGCATACGACGAAGTTCTTTACCTGGTCGAACGGCGATATCTCTCACAGCGTCGACGATACCTACAGCCCCACCAATTCCAGCACCCAGATTTTCAACGTCCAGTTTCTAAAAACGGATAGCGACAAGGCCTTCGCCATTGCCCAGGAGCACGGCGGAGACAAGCTCCTCGAAAAAGAGCCCGACACTCCGATGCTGTATGTGTTGGAGTGGAACCGCCAGGATAACGGCCTCTTCTGGCACGTAATTTACGGAGCCGATCGCGAGACCGCGAAGCTACGCATAGCGGTGAACGCAACCACAGGAGAATTTTCGCGGGTGGAAAAGTAGTGAAACGGTCGATGGTCGTTGGTCGTGAGCGAGCATTAACCAACGCCTGTGACCGGCCGCGAACGACGAACGACCAGGCTAACGACCGCCTCATCGCCCTTTCGCGAGCCGGTCTAGCGAAGCCTGTGCATCCTTCGCCAACGGCCCTTCCGGCAACACCTTCAAATACTGCGCGTAATATTTTTTCGCCTCGGCTTTGTCTCCGAGTTTTTCCTGACACACCGCAAGCCGGTAGCTCGCAACCGCGTCGCCATCCTTGTAGTAGAGAGCTTCCTGGTAACGATCGAGCGCCGCTTTGTAGTTCTTGCGCCTGAAGTAATAGTTCCCCACCTCAACATCTTTCATCGCCTTCATCGGGTTCCAGGGATGGAACTCCTGGACGTCAGACGGCTCAGGGTGGTCGGGAATATCAGGAATGCCCAGTTCCTGAAGCTCAGTTTTGCTGCCAGGATGATTCTTCTCGTCGTCCGGAGGCGGGCTGGTGTCAGTTCGCGTGTCGCGGCTCGAACTCTCCTCAGCCTCCGGACTCTTTCCAAGCGCCTTGTCCGCGGCTGCTCTGTCAGCAGCAGCCTTATCCGCAGCGCTATTGCTTGCAGCTTTGTCGACTGCCGCTTTATCCGGCGCAGCGGTGTCCGGGGCCGTTTTATCCGAAGCATCCTGCGCCAGCGCAAAAGCCGCCAACTGCACGATGAACGCAATCAGGAACCGGGTACGCACGTCTCTATTGTAGCGCCACAGAGCTAGTCTCAAACCCGCTCGCTTTTTGCCCCGTCTACCAAATAGCACGGTTCTCATGCGCAAAAAAATTCAGGCCGCCCACGAGTGGGACGACCTGATTTTGGCAAATCCTCCGGGGAGGAGGGGAAACTTAAATTACAGCGATGGCGGAGCCGCGCTAGCCGTAGGAGTCGTATTGCCACTGCTAGGCGCCTGCGCCGGCGTGTTGTTATCCGCGCCGGTATTCGTCATCAGGCGTATATCCACGCGACGATTCTTCGCGCGCCCATCAGGCGTCTTATTCGAATCCACCGGCTTGTCTTTGCCCAGCCCGATCAGATAGATCTTATAGGCCGGAACGCTCTTCTCCGCCGCCAGATACTGGATCACGGCGTTGGCCCGGCGCTGGCTCAAATCATAGTTGTAGTCCGCGCTGCCCACGGAGTCGGTCGCGCCCTCGACCGTGATGATGTATCCCTTGGTAGTCGCGACACTCGCCGCCAGCTGGTCGATGGCTTCCCGCGCCTGCTTCGTCAGGTTGTCCTTGTCGAACCCAAAATGCACCGCCGTCTCTACCACCGGCCGATAGTTATCCAGATTGACGACTGTGTTGGTCAGCATGTCCACGCGCTGCGTCGCCGTATTCGCCGCCATTTGCGCCTTGTCCGCATCGCTGCCCGCCGCCACCGCCTTCTGGTCGGCCGCTGCGGCACGAGTCTGCACATCCTGAATTCCGGCCTGCGCGCGCTGGTCAACATCCTTAATCGCCTTGGAATTCTGCGCCGTCATGTCGTCAAGCTCATTGGTCTTGTTGATCAGCGGCGTGGTTTGCTGCCGCACGTAATTCTTGGTTGTACATCCGATGGACGCGACCGCGACGGCGGCCAGCAATAGGGTCAAGCTCAATCTCAATGCTATGCGGTTCATAAGCTTTTCGTGGCTCCTAGGCCAAAATAGATGCTTTTCGTTTGAAATCCGTTTTCAAGATCCCGGCAAAAATCTATCAATCGTACCCCTCTAACTAAAGCACGGCAGATGCCAATCCAAATCCCAGAACTAAACTAGTAAACCGTGCAATATCAATCACTTACACGATAGCTGTGGGAAATGCGATCGCGGCCTACACAGCAATCGCTCTATGAATCGTAAAAAATTTATACGGTGCCGTCAGCGACGAATTACCGCCTGTGGCGTTCGTAAGCAACCAAATAGCGGCCACCCCACTCATTTCCCAAAATCAGAAACAACCAGCGAGGTGGTCCTGGTGCCCTCAGTGATTAACGCTCTTTCCCGTCAGCGAGGCCGCAAAATCCCGTCCCAAGCCTTCTCAAATTGCGAAACCAGCGGCACTTCGCTCTTCTGTAAACCCCCGCGCGCCATCACACGCCAGAGATAACTCGACGAAGGCCCGCTGCGCCAGTCCCCAACATGCGCCGCATAAACCGCCAGCACATCTTCCGACGGACGAGACTGCACCGCCAAAATCACATCGGCCTCCTGCGGCCGATAAACGATGGTAAGTTTGCCCCACTTCTGGATCGCGTCCTGAACCCGCCCAATAGCGGCGCGATCCTCCGGCCACAGGTTGGGATCGAACTGGTCCCCATCGTAGGCCGTCACATATACGAAGCGGGAATTTGCCAATGTGCGCGGCATAGGCTGCGAACTCGCCGCAGGCGCGGCCGCGCCCAAGCTCGCCAGCGCCAGAACTAAAAGTGCAATCACCAAAATCCTCTTTGTCTGCTTCATGGGAAAATCACCACCCCACCATCCCTACACTATCCCTACTGAGACGGATGCGCACTAGATCACGGAAGTTGCAGGAGTGGTTGTCGGCGACCAGGAAAGACGAGGAGAACAGTAACCAGCGTTACATTACCGAGCGTCACATAACCGGAGGAACCGTGATTCCCATCACCAGAAGAACGCGAATCAGCTCGCGTCGAACCACCGCCGCCGTCGTCAGCAGAAACTTCTTCCGCCCCTCATCCGCCTCGCTCAAAATCGGATAGCGATGATAGAAAGTATTGAAAAGCTGCGCCAGTTGAAACGTATGTTTCGCCAGGTAAGCCGGCTCGGTCGTAGCAATACACTGACCCACAACATAAGAAGTCTTAGCCGCCGCCAGCCACAGCTCCCAGATATCATTCCCCGCCGCGCCGCCCAGATACTTATCAAAATCCCCTGTTGACACGCGAACCGCCGCGTCGCGGCAAAAATCATCCGCATCGAGTCCACCCTTGCGAAAAATATTCGATGCCCGCACCACCGCATACTGCGCGTACGGCCCCGTGTCGCCCTCAAAACTCAGCGCCTCTTTAAAATCAAACGCAATCACCGAAGGCTTCGTAAACTTCAGCATGAAATAACGCAGCGCCCCAATCGCAATCTGCGCAGCAATTCCGCCGCGTTCTCCATCGCTCAACTCCGGATGCCGCGCATCCACCTCCTCGCCCGCCGAGGCGATCAGCGCATCCAAAAGATCGTCCGCCTTCACGCCAAATCCCTTGCGCCCAGAAACCTCGATCCACGACCGTCCCTGATCTTCTTCGCTCAGCGTATATCCAAGTTCGGCCGCGCAGCGCGGCGTGAGCGCCACCATTTCATACGAGAAATGCGTATACCGGTCCGCCGCCTGGCCATGCCCCAGTCCGCGCAAAGCCTCAATCACCGTGTTCTGCGCCTCCGACTGCCGCGCATCGATCACGTTATAAATCTCCGCCACATCGCCAAAGTGCGGATGCTCTTGCTCTCCATGAGTAGTCGATATCCAACACTCGTGCGCATTCGGATAGCGATAGAATTTCCGGTATCCAAAATCCCGCCCCAGCAGCCCAAACTTCCACATGTGATAAGCAATATCCTTGCCCACATAACCGACCGTGCCGTTAGAGCGCACAATAACTTTTTGATCTTCCTCGGCAATGTTTTCCCTGGTGCTGTTTTCTCCTGTGCCGTTTTCCCGAGTGCTGCTTCCCCCCGTGCTCTCCGTACCCCCCGTGGTTAAAGCCTTTGCCGTTCCCGCACGCCGCATAACCCAGCACCCCGCGTTCTTGCCCGCGGTCTCGTAGGTAAGCACACCCGCTTCCTTCAGCTTCGTAAACGCCGCATCCCAAAAATGCAAATGAAGAATTTCGCTCTCCCGCGGCAAAAAGTCATACTCGATATCCAGCCGATCCATCGTCTCCAGATGCCGTTTCAGCACCGCCACCGAAATCAAATCCGCAATCGCCGCCGTCTCATTATTCCCTTCTTCAATCGCGCGCAGCGTGGCGGCTCGCGCCTGTAGGTTCGCGTTGTCCAATTCATACCACTGCGACACCCGCGCATAAAGATCCCAGCACACATAGTCGAATCGCGGAGCCGCTGCCAGCGTCTCAATCTCCGCCCGCGATTTCTGCTCAATATGCCGAAAGCCAACCACCACGTCGGCCACCTGCGCGCCCGTATTGTCGATATAGTTCTGCACATCGACTTCCCGGCTCGCAAAACGCAGCAGGCGCACAAACGTGTCGCCCAGAATGGCATTGCGGAGATGCCCTATGTGCGCTGCCTTATTAGGATTAATACTGGAATGTTCAACCAGAACTTTACCTACGGGAATTTCTTCAGCCGGCGATTGATCTGCAGAGAGAGCCGCTGCCAGCTCCGCTCGCTTGACGCGAACATTGATATACCCGCCTCCTGCAACCTCGAACTTTTCAAAGCCCAGGATCGCCCCCACTCCCGCCACAATCTCCTCTGCAATCTTCCGCGGAGCCTTGCGCAGCTTGCGCGCCAGCTCAAAGGCCAGCGGCAACGCATACTCGCCGAACTCAATCTTCGGCGGCTGTTCGACCACGACATTCGCGATTTCCAGTCCATAAGCCCGGAGCAGAAACTCGCGCAAATGCTCGACCAGCCGGCGTTCCAGATATCGATACAAGGATGCCCTCTAAATGATTGAAGAAGCAGTGATTCTAACAAACTCCGAGGAGACGGCGAGTTTGACGGCAGTACCAGTCGCACTTATGATGAAAACTCGAACCTCACGACGGTTCTTGCTCTGAGCTTTTGATCCTAGCGAAAAGCGAACAGCCAAGGACGTTTTCCCCCATGCGCATAGCCTACCTCGACTGTTTTTCCGGCATCGGCGGCGACATGTTTCTAGGCGCCCTGGTAGACGCCGGAGTCCCTTCCAAACTTCTGGAGGATACGGTAGCCGCGCTAAACATCGGCGCCCGGCTAGAAATTTCGCGCGTAATGCGATCCGGAATTTCCGCAACCAAGGTCGACGTTTACGCCAACGGCGAAAAAGATCTGCCCCGCGAAGTTTTTTCACATCAGCAAGGAAATCAGCACGACCATTCGCACCACCATCATCACGAGAGCCACAGCCACTCTCACTCCCGCGCCCTGCCCGAAATTCGCCGAATCATCGAAAAAGCAGCGATTAGCAGCGGCGCCAAGCAAACCGCCATCAAGATCTTCGAAGCGCTCGGCCAAGCCGAATCCGAGATTCACAACACCTCCATCAACCAAGTGCACTTCCACGAAGTAGGCGCCGTCGACGCCCTAGTCGACATCGTCTGCGCCGCTGTAGGCGCCGAATCTCTGGCGGTCGACGAATGGATATGCTCCCCGCTGAACGTCGGTAGCGGCACCGTCAAATGCGCCCACGGAACGCTCCCCGTCCCCGCACCGGCAACGCTGAAATTACTAAGCGACGCAGAGGTCTATTCCTCCGGCCCGCAAGTCGAACTCGTAACCCCCACCGGCGCCGCAATCGTAAAGACGCTGACCACCCGCTTCGCGCCCTTTCCCGCAATGAAGATTGCGAAAGCAGGATACGGCGCCGGAACCAGAGACTTCCCCGACCATCCAAACCTGCTGCGCCTGACGATCGGCGAAGCCACGCAGGCGGAAGCCACAAACAAATTGCCGGGCGGATCCGGCGAAACCGTCACCGTCCTGGAAGCAAATCTCGACGATCTCAGCCCGCAAGTCCTCGCCTACGCCATGGAGCGCCTGCTGGCCGAAGGCGCGCTAGACGTATTCAGTGTGCCGGTCCAAATGAAAAAGAGCCGTCCCGGCGCACTGCTAACCGTCCTCGCAAGAACCGAAGACGCGATCCGCCTGACCAATTTAATTTTCGCCGAGACCACGACTCTAGGCGTCCGCCGCCACGAAGAGCAACGTCAAACGCTCTCCCGACGCTGGGAAACCGTCACTACAACCTGGGGCCCCGTGCGAATGAAGATCGCCAACATGAATGGCAGCATCTCTAACTATGCGCCCGAATACGAAGACTGCCGGGCACTGGCGGAAGCCAACCATGTGCCCCTGAAAACCATTCTTCAGGAGGCTATGCAGGCGTATGCCAGCACGAGGAAGCAAGGTTAGAAGTCAGAGGTCTGATTGCAAAGGTAAGTGCCCGAAATCCCGGTTCTAAATCTGCAATCTGCTCTGACCTTAAGAGTCCCAACTTCGCAGCAGTAGGAGCAAAGGTTTATGCCAGCACTGAATTTGTTGCGCGATGTTATAGGGCGCGTGCCCGCCCGTCTCGAACAGCTTCCAAAGAATAAAGTCGAGAGCAAGCCGGCGCCCTCAGCCTGGTCTCCCAGGGAAGAGCTCGGCCATCTGCTCGATTCCGCCGCCAACAACCATCAGCGAATCGTCCGCGCGCAATCCGAGGACAAACTCGCTTTCCCCGGCTACGAGCAGAATCGTTGGGTAGCAATCAATCGCTATCAGCACCGCGACTGGAAAGAACTGATCGAAGTGTGGCAGGCCCTCAATCGCCAATTGCTGGCCGCAGCTGAGTCAGTGCCCGAAGCCGCATGGTCCCATACCCTGACCGTAGCCGCTTCCCAACCGATGACGCTTGAATTCGTGTTCGACGATTACGTCAGCCATATGTTCCACCACCTCCAGCACATCGGAATCGAATTGCGCGACATCAAATCAACCACCAACGCCGCCTAAATTGACAGCTTCAGATATGCTTTTCTATCAGGCTTCTCAACGGCCGGCGCTGCCTTTGATTTTGCCGGGCGCAGCCGCAGTTGATTCATTGTGGCGCCGCGAGATTTGATTGCGACCGCGCTCGATTTTCTGTTGGCGGAGCCGCTGCTTGATCGCCCCGCCTTTTCCTTTTGGGTGGCGCAGCGGTTCACCGCTGCGATAAGCAGCCTAATTGAGTCGCGGCTTTAGATGCTGAGGTAAGATTTCACTTCAAGGACCGAATGCCCAAGAAGTTTTACATCACGACCCCTATCTACTACGTCAACGCGCGTCCGCACATCGGGCACGCCTACACTACCATCGCCTGCGACACCATCGCGCGCCGTCACCGCCTGCTCGGAGACGACACCTGGTTCCTTACCGGTACCGACGAGCACGGACAAAAAATCGAGCGCGCCGCCCTGGCCGCCGGCAAGACTCCGCAGCAGTTCGCCGATGAAGTCTCCGCCCAATTCAGCGCCCTCTGGAAGCACATGGGCCTCACGCCGGACGATTTCATCCGCACTACCTCGGACCGCCACAAAAAAGGTGTGCAGGCTCTATGGCGCAAGATTCGCGAGAACGGCTACATCTACAAAGGGACCTACACCGGCCAATATTGCGTTTTCGACGAACTCTACGTCGACGCCGAACCCGGCGCCCCTTGCCCCGATTGCGGCCGCCCCACCGAGACGGTCCACGAAGAAAATTATTATTTCAAGCTCTCAGCATTTCAGGACCAACTCATCCGCCTCTATACCGAGCATCCCGAGTTCATACGCCCCGAGACGCGCCGCAACGAGGTTCTCTCCTTCGTGCGCGGAGGCCTGCGCGATTTATCCATCAGCCGCTCAACTTTTTCCTGGGGCATTCCCGTGCCCGACGATCCGAAGCATGTCGTCTACGTCTGGCTCGACGCGCTCGCCAACTACATCACCGCGTTAGGCTACGGCCAAAGCGACACGACTAAATTCGAAAGATACTGGCCCGCCGACGTGCACATGATCGGCAAAGAAATCGTCCGCTTCCACTGCGTCTACTGGCCGGCTTTTCTGCTAGCCGCCGGATTGCCTCTGCCGAAAGGCATCACCGCCCACGGCTGGCTGCTTTTCGAAGAAAGCAAAATGTCGAAGTCGCGCGGCAATATAGTCCGCGCCGAAACCATCGTCGACGTTCTCGGCGCCGACGCGCTCCGCTATTTCCTCTTGCGCGAAGTCGTCTTCGGAAGCGATGGCTCCTTCAGTTTCGACGCCCTGGTGCAACGGTACAACTCAGACTTGGCTAACGGCCTAGGCAATCTCGCCAGCCGCACCCTCACCATGATCACGCGCTATTTCAAGGGAGAAATCCCCTACCCCTCCCATTCCGCGCAGACCCTAGCTGACGCCGCCATCGCCGACGCCGCAAAAAAAGTTATTGCCGACTACGGTGCTCTCTTCGATCAGTACCAGTTTTCTCGCGCGCTAGAAACCGCATGGGGATTGGTCGCCGCCGTAGACAAATACATCGTCGAAAACGAGCCCTGGTTGCTGGACGAAAAAAAGGACGAAGAAAGTCGCGCACGCCTCGCCACCGTGCTCTACACCAGCGCCGAGGCTCTGCGAATTGTTACCGCGCTAGCGTATCCGGTTATCCCCGACGCCACCGCGAAAATCTGGGCGCAGATGGGTCTAGGCGACATCAAGAAATTCGATCTGCAACAATTGCAGTGGGGACAACTCCGCCTCGGCACCAAGTTGGGCGACGTGCAAGCCGTATTCCCTCGCGCCGACAAATCCGCAGTAGAGAGGATGCAGAAAATGGAAGAACAGAGTGGAGTTAGTGTGGTGACGAGCGTTTCTCCCGTCCAGCCTAGCGAAGCAAGGCAGCCAACCGCATCGGCGTCTGAGACGAAGCCGCCGGCCAAGCCCGCCGCCCCAATTCCAGACGGCAAAATCAGCATTGACGATTTCGCCAAAGTCGAACTGCGCGTAGCGCAAGTGAAAACTGCCGAACGCGTAAAGGGTGCCGACAAATTGCTCCGCCTGGAAGTCGATTTAGGAAGTGAAATCCGCCAACTGGTAGCCGGCATCGCCGAATCCTACGAACCAGAAACGCTGATCGGCCGCAAGGTCGTGGTCGTGGCCAACCTAGCCCCCCGCAAACTGCGCGGCCTCGAATCGAACGGCATGATCGTAGCCGCCTCGCCCGAAGGCGGCAAAGCCGTGCTAGCCGGCTTTCTAGAGGATGTTCCAATAGGCACGCGCCTGAAGTAGCTAGATGGTGTGGTGACGGGCGTCTCGCCCGTCCACCGAGCGAAGCTCGGCGCGAACGACCAACGACCATGTTCATCGACTCTCACGCTCATCTCGAAGGGGAACGCTACGACACCGATCGTGACGCCGTCCTCGCCCGCGCCCAACAAAACGGAATCGAAGCCTGTCTCGCCATCGGAATCGGCGAGGGCCCTGACACCGCCAACTGCGGCATTCAACTCGCGGAAAAATATGACGGCAATCCGCACTATCCCCGCATCTGGGCAAGCGTAGGAATTCATCCCCACGAAGCTCACCTGGCGACCGAAGCCGCCTACGCTCAACTAACGCAATGGGCGCGCCATCCCAAGGTTATCGCCTGGGGAGAAATCGGCCTCGACTACTTCTACGACCACTCCCCGCGAGAAATACAAAAAGCAGTTTTCCTGAAACAGATGGAAATGGCAAAGTCAGCCAAGCTCCCCATCATCGTCCACTGCCGCCCCTCCAACAACAGCGAGAACGCGTGGGACGACTGCTTGCAGATGATCACCGATCATTGGACGTCCACCGCCCTGGGCGGCATCCTCCACTGCTTCACCGGCAGCGTAGCCCACGCGCGACGCGCTCTCGATATGGGCTTCCTGATTTCCTTCGCCGGCAATATCACCTTTCCGAAAGCACAGCCCATCCGCGACGCCGCGCAAATCGTTCCCCTCGACCGCATGCTAATCGAAACCGATTCCCCCTATCTAGCGCCGATCCCGCATCGCGGCCAGCGCAACGAACCCGCCTTCGTCACCGAGGTAGCCCGCCAAATCGCCGAGTTGCGCAACTTGTCCCCGGAAGAAATCGGCGCCCGTACCACGCAGAATTTCTACGATTTCTTCAGCCTCCCGCCGGCACCCCGCAACTCTCAACAAAATTTGTCATCCTGAGGGCAGCCAAGGACCTATGCATTCCAGCCCGCGACCATTTGAAAGAACGCCACAAATTCAAACGACCTGCCCTCCTGAAAATGACCTCGCACTTCAGCCGGCCCCCGCCTTCGCAGACAATCCCTCTTCTGTTACCCTCATGGGTACAGATTATGGGGCGCCAATCCACGAAACCAGATCTCAGCATTTAGGTGTCAGGTATCCGGCAGAAGCCCCGGCTTTTCCTGACACCTGACACCTAAGACCTGACACCTGCTCTTGACGGTGATCACCCATGCCCGATAACAGTTTCGATATCGTCAGCAAAGTCGACCTCGCGGAAGTGAACAACGCCATCCAGCAGGCGATGAAAGAAGTCAGCACGCGCTTCGACCTCAAAGACTCGAAGTCACAGATCGCGATGGAAGGAACCGACGCCATCATGCTGCACTCCGCCGACGAATTCAAAATGAAGGCAGTGAACGACGTCTTCCAAGCCAAACTCGTAAAACGAGGAGTCCCGCTAAAAGGCTTGACCTACGCCGCGTTGGAGCCTTCGGCCGGCAGTACGGTGAAGCAAAAGATCACGATTCAGCAAGGCATTCCGATCGAAAAGGCGCGGGAGATCGTAAAGCTGATCAAGAATTCAAAGAAGAAAGCGCAAGCCTCCATTCAAGCCGACGTAGTGCGCGTCAGCAGCAAAGATCGCGACATGCTTCAGGAAATCATTGCCATGGTCAAGCAGCAGGATTTTGGCATCGATCTCCAGTTCACAAATTATCGGAGCAATTAGGAAGGCTTGAACCGCAGAGAACGCGGAGGCCGCGGAGAAATAACTGAGGAATAAGCACACTGGAAACGAATTTTCTCTAGGTACGCAGCGATCTCTGCGGTTAATTCTTTTACAAGGACCGGATTACTGTTGACTACGACCACATCCAGCCACGGGAAAGAAATCTTCGATCTTCTACGCGACGACATCGCTGCGATCGAAGAACAGTTTGGCCGCGACACCGTCTCCGATGTCGCTGCAATCACCGAGATCGGCGAATACCTCCGCGCCGGCGGCGGCAAACGAATTCGTCCTGCACTCCTTCTGCTCTCGGCCAAACTCCTCGGTTACGAGGGCACCGGCGCCGTCAAACTCGCCTCCGTCGTCGAAATCATTCACACCGCGACGCTCGTCCACGACGACATCATCGACGAAGCTCAAACCCGCCGCGGCCGTCCCGCCGCCAACACGCGCTGGGGAAATTCCATGTGCGTGCTCGCCGGAGACTGGCTCTACATGCAGGCCTTCAAGGTCGCAGTGCAGGAGCGCAACTTCCGCATCCTCGATGTGCTCGTCGAACTCACGCAGCAATTAGTCGAAGGCGAGCTGCTCCAGATGGAGAAGCTCGGCCAGCTCATCTCCCCGCAAGAGCATCTCGATCTCATCTATCGCAAGACTGCGTGCCTGTTTTCCGTCTGCATGCGCGTAGGCGCAATCCTCGGCGGAGCCACCACAAATCAAGAAGACCGTCTAGGCCAATACGGACGCGACCTCGGCATCGCCTTCCAGATCGTCGACGATGTGCTCGACCTCACCGCCTCCGAAAGTGTGCTGGGCAAGCCCGTAGCCAGCGACCTGCGTGAAGGCAAAGCCACCATGGCCGTCATTCACGCGCTCGAACGCTGCACCGCCGCCGAGCGAAAGCAGATCGAGACCGTTCTCCACGACCGGGCCTTCAACGGCGTAACCCACGCCGATATCCTGACCATCCTAAAGCGCTACAGTTCTCTCGAATACGCGTCGCAGGAGGCCTCGCGCTACGCCGAATCCGCCCGCAAAGCTATCTGCATTTTTCCTGACTCCGAAATCAAACGCGCGCTCTTGTGGGCTCCCGAATACGTCGTGGCGCGAGAAAAGTAGCAACCCATAACTAACAACCTAAAGGGTTGTCATCCTGCGGGTGTTCTCTCGACGAAAGCAAAGCTTGCTAACCTGCGGCCTCCAGCCGCGTCTGACACTTCAAGCGTCTGAAAACGAAACACAGGAGGCCTGTTCAAATGGCATATAAGAGTCGATATTGCTCATTCCTGACCATCGTGCTCGTAGCAGCGGCAACCACCTGCGCCCTCGCCCAAGGTCAGAATGCCGATCAGGCCCGCGACTTCCACTGGACCGGCAAACTCTCCGCCGACCAGATCGTCGAGATCAAGAACCTCAACGGCAAGATCGAGGCCCGCGGCGACAGCAGCATCGATCAGGTCGAAGTCACCGCCGAAAAATCAGGCCCTGACGCCGACGAGGTTAAGATTGACGTCGTCCCCAACGCCGCAGGAGTAACCATCTGCGCCATCTATCCCCACGGATCGACCGGTCCCTGCGAGCCCGGCGATAAATGGCATGTCGACAACCACAACAATAAAGCGAGAGTCGACTTCACGGTCCGCATCCCCACCAACCTGCGCTTCTCCGCCACCTCGATCAACGGCAGCGTCACCGCCGAAAATATGGGCCGCTTCGTGCGCGCAGATTCAGTCAACGGATCAGTGCGAGTTTCGACCAAGCAGTGGGCGGAGCTGTCTTCGGTCAACGGCTCAATCGACGCCACCATGGGCAGCGCCGACTGGACCGGCACCCTGAAAATCAGCACCGTGAATGGCTCGATTGAACTCCGAATGCCGAGCGAGCTCAATGCCGACGTCCGCTTCAGCTCCGTCAACGGCCGTCTCACCTCTGATTTTCCCCTGACCATGAGCGGCCACTTCGGCGGCCGCCGCATCGAAGGCCGTATCGGCAACGGCGGAAGAGAGCTGGTCGTCGACACCGTGAACGGCAGCCTGCGCCTCAAAAGCGAGTCAATTTAAATCCCTAGCAAAGGCTCATCATCAAATCTAAAGAGTTGTCATCCTGATTCGAACAGTTGTCAGCCTGAGCGAAGCGAAGGACCTATTTACTTTGCTGCCGCCGGAACCCCGTCGACACGAGCGGCTAAATCTTTATGCCGCGAGTCTGTGAGCTGACACGTTAGCGTCTTTTCAAACGAGCGCTCTACGCTGCTCCTTCGAGCACTCTAGGCCAGTCACCCCATCGCGGTTGCTATACTAGAGCAACCCGTTTCGCCAATGACCGACCTGCTCTCCATAATTTCGCACCACGGCTATCTCTTCCTCGCGATCGTGTGCCTGGCTGAAGCCATCGGTTTTCCCGTGCCCGCCGCCCTCGCCATCCTCACCGCCGGAGCCGTCGCCGCCTACGGGCATCTCCATTTCTATCTCGTCTTCGGCGTCTCCCTTGTCCCGATGATCATCGGAGACATCATTCTCTACTTCATGGGCCGCTTCAGCGGATGGGCCCTCCTCGGCATCCTCTGTCGCCTCTCCGCCAACCCCGAAACCTGCATCCTGCGCTCCGCCGAATATTTCTACCGCCGTGGCAAAGTGACGTTGCTTTTCGCCAAATTTATTCCCGGCATCAACACCATGTCTCCGCCCCTAGCCGGCAGCATGAAAATGCGCCTCGGAGATTTTCTGCAATTCGACACCCTCGGCGCAATCTTCTACGTCGGCGCCTACTCCACCGCCGGATATCTCTTCAGCGACATCCTGCGCGACATTACCCGCGGACTTCGCTCCGCCGGCTCCGCCGCCGAAGTGGTCTTTGGCGTAGGCCTCGCCGTCTATGTCATCTACCGGATCTACATCTACCGCAAATACCGCCTCCTCGACATAGTCCCGCGCGTCCCTGCCGAAGAGCTCGCCCGCCGATTGATGGCCGATACCGTTCACAACATGCTCATCGCCGACGTCCGCAGCCACGGTTACTACGACGCCGACTCCGAACGTATCGCCGGATCTATTCGCATCGAGCCCAACAATCTCATCGAAGAAGTAAAGAATCTCCCCAAGGATCGCGAGATTTATCTCTACTGTACTTGAGCGCGCGAAGCCACCAGCGCCCGTGTGGCGCGTCAACTCCAAGATCTAGGATTCAAAGTCTTCGTTATCGCCGGTGGCCTTCGCGCCTGGCGCAAAGCTGGCAACCCCGTGGAACGCGTCCCCCCCGACGACCTAGTGAAGCTGCCCACTTTCAATTAATAACTGTCATACCGTCTACCTCCGACACCGCGAGTTTCGTATCAGGGTACTGCTTTTGCGATACCGCAGCTTGCCCAGCAAAAATGCCCCTTCAGGGGCGCCCCGTGACGCGCGTCCTTGGCATCCTCGCACCACTTTGCTATCGTGCCCACATGGCAGCATTCTGCGGACTAATCCTCGCCGCCGGAGAATCCTCGCGCATGGGGCGCGACAAAGCATTGCTCCCCTGGCCGCCGCAGTCCACCAAAACCGGAGACACCTTCCTCTCCGCTGCCATCCGCCTCTTCCTTTCCCACGTCGACGAAGTCCTAGTGGTCGCCGGCAAGAATCAAGCCGCCCTCGCGCCCGTCGTCTACGCCAACGGAGGCGCCCTAGTCATCAATCCCGACCCCGAGCGTGGCCAGTTCAGCTCGCTCCGAGTCGGACTGCAAGAGGTTCTCAACCGCGGCCGAGACGCCGCCATGGTCACCCCGGTCGATCGCCCGCCCGTCCGCGCCGAGACAATCGAAAAGTTGCAAGCCGCGTTCGACAGCGCGACCGCAAAAAGAAAGTGGGCTGTGATTCCAGAATTCGAGGGCAGACACGGCCATCCCATTCTTCTCGGCCGCGAAATGCTCACTGCCTTCCTGAACGCTCCCGAAACCTCCAACGCCCGCGAGGTCGAGCGCGCCAACCAAACCGCGATCGAATACGTCGCGGTCGACGATCCCTTAGTCTCGCTAAACATCGACACGCCCGAGCAATACACGGCCTTGAGCGTAAACGTCGATCCCACAGCCCCAGCCTAATCCCTGTCATCCTGAGCGGAAGCACAAGTGTCTGCTCATAGCACAACCGCCTGCATCCTGAGCGAAGCGAAGGGACCCCATGCATTTTGTTCGCGCGACGAGCATCCTTAGCGATCCTTAGTGCCCTTCGTGGTTCAAGCTCTCCCCGCGCCAACCGAGAATCCGCCATCGCCCGAAGCCTCATTATTTATATTTATATTGATATCCATGCCCCATCTAACCTCCCGCCAAACCGAATTCATAGATAGCGTTCTCCGCCTCCGCCCGCAAGTCGCCACCTTCGACTGCGACGGCACGCTCTGGTCGGGTGATGCCGGAGAAGGATTCTTTGCCTGGGAGCTCGACCAAGGCCTGGTCTCGCCTGAGATCGCGCGCTCGATGCGCGCCCGCTACGCCGACTACAAAGCCGGCAAGGTCTCCGAAGATGTCATGTGCGGAGAAATGGCCACGATGCATCGCGGCCTGAGAGAAGAAGTAGTCCAGCAGGCCTGCGACACCTATTTCGCGAAGGGCGTCGCCCCCAACATTTTTCCCGAGATGCGCAAATTGATCGCCCGCCTGCGCGCTGACAGCCCATCAAAGCCATGCGACGTCTGGGCCGTCTCCTCCTCCAACCAGTGGATCATCCGCAGCGGCATGCGCTACTTCGGCATCCCCGAAAATCGCATTCTCGCCGCCGAAGCAGCCGTAGAAGTAAAGAAAAATAACGGTGGCAGCGCCCGCGTCATCACTGACCGCCTCATTCGCATCCCGAGCGGCCCCGGCAAGCGCGAAGCCATTCTCTCCGCCCTGAAATCCTCTTCCGAAACCCGCCCCGATTGCGCCTTCGGCAACGCCATCTGGGACCGCGAGATGCTAGCTCTCTCCCAGCACCCCTACGCCATCAACCCAAATCCGGATCTGAAAGAGATAGCCGTGGCCAACGGCTGGAAGGTTTATCAGCCAGACATACACCCGTAGCACCAAGCCTCCCTTCATGTTCGTGTCCCTTCGTCTCTGGCAATTTAGACGGATGTGGCCGGGAAATGTTGAGGGTTGGTCGGCGGGAGACTACGGCATCCATCATCCAAATTGTCATCCTGAACGAAGCCGGGACTTCACGAAGTGACGCCCTGACGAGTCGAAGGACGCCCACACGTTCTCGGGCAGCATCCGCGGCGCTTTGACTGGCGGAGCCGTCGTTCAGCGTCGTTCAGCACAACGAATTGTAAACAACCGCCCGAGGTGATAGGCTTCGGCGTCGTTGCTCGGGCCGTATCGATCCCATTCCAAAAAATAACAGGAGAAAAATGAAAAAAACTCTTTGTGCGACCCTGTTCGTCGTCACGCTACTTTGCGCGCTGCCCGCCCTGGCGCAGAATCCCAACTATGATCAAGGGCCAATTTGGCGCGTCATCTACTACCACATTAAGCCCGGCCAGGCAGAACCGTTCTGGAAAGATTTTCGTGAACACCTCAAACCATCGTATGACGCGCTGAAGAAAGAAGGCATACTCAGCGACTACAAAGTCTGGAACAACGTGACCACAGACGGACCGAACGACTGGGACGTCGCGGTGGGCCTCATGTTTCCGAACTGGTCTGCGCTCGACCAAAGCGACGCCAAATCCGCCACTATCATGGCCAAACATTATGGATCGCGAGACGCGATGATCGAGGCCGGCAAAAAACGCAACGAACTTCGCGAAGTCGTAGCCAGCAAACTGGCGCACGAAGTGATGCCGAAATAAAAACCGGACATTCCTCGCGGGTCTTCCGCTCATCGCGGAGCTTGCGATGAGCGGAAAAACCGCAATGTCTCGACGATGGTCAGATATCCCGCAGCAGGGCGCCGAGCGTGTCCATCGCCAAATGGCTGGCATGAGCCGCGGCTTGCGGCAACCCTCCAACTTTGCTGGCCAACTCTTCCCTGCTGATCCTCTGCGCTTCGTCCACAGTTTTTCCGCGAGCCAATTCGGTGATCGCCGAGCCACAAGCCATCGTCGGCACGCAGCCTTTCGCACGAAAGCGAATGTCGGCGATGCGCTTGCTCCCGTCTTCAAGGCGAAGCGTAAGCTCAAGAACGTCGCCGCAGACCGGATTCTCCAGGCGCGCAATGCGATCGGGAGGGTCAACTTCACCCGCGTTGCGCGGATGCTCGAAATGGTCTAACAGTTCCGTCGAATACACAGCTGCGATTGTAATTCGGCAACGCCTGAATTCACCTTGCGGCCCCGGGGATGAACGAAGCGACGGACCTAATTCTCATTGTCAGCCCGAGCGAAGCGACGGACCCATGTATTTTGTCCGCAGTACCAATGCGTTCCAAGTGAGTGATAATCGGCCCGGTTGCTACGCCCCGAATCTCCGGGACATCAGAGAGCACGAACGAGAATCCGTCTCCTACAATGGACAGATGCCCGACTCGCATCACCCTCGTCGAATCGCTTGTCTCCAGCCGAGCGCAACCGTCATTCTCGCCAGCGTCGGTGAGTTGGAGCGCGTAGTAGCTTGCACTAAGTATTGTGCCGACGTAGTTCCCGAGGCAAGAACCGACTCGTGCAACCGATCGCGACTGATCATCGCCGATTCCTGGACGTCGAAGGCCAGCGAGATTCTCGCCGCCAAGCCTGACCTGGTAATCGCCTCTGTTCCCTACCAGGAAGCAGCGGTCGTGGAGATTCTCAAGGCAGGAATCAGTTTTCTCGGCCTCGCCCCGCGCACGCTCGACGACATTTACACCGACATTGCGATGATCTCGTCATCGGTAGGAGCGAGCGACCGCGGCGAGCAAGTGATTAGCGATATGCAAGCCGCGATCGAAGAGGTGCGAAGCCAGACGGCTAGCCTTCCCAGAAAGCGCGTCTTCGCCGAAGAATGGGGAAAGCCGATCATCGCCTCACAACCCTGGGTCGCTGAACTGGTGACTGCCGCAGGCGGCGAGTTCATCGGCGAAGCAGGCAAGCAATGCTCCGCCGAAGAAGTCGCGCGATTAGACCCAGAGGTCATCGTCGCAGCGTGGTGCGGAGCCGGAGATCGCGTACCACTGGCAAAGATCGCCCATGAGCGAGGATGGTCGGAGACCACGGCAGTACGGACTTCGCAGGTATATTGCATCTCCGACGAACTCCTGAATACTCCCGCACCGACGCTGGTGGCGGGCTTGCGCGCATTGGCAGGCGCGATTCATCCCGTGCAATTCGGCGCGCAACGCGGACTTCGGCCGATTACGGAAGTACCACAAAGGCAAATACGACGGCGAGGCTGATCCTATGTCGAACCGCGCAGCTTGATTTAGGATTACGTCATGGCAATCATCTCGAAAACTGACAAGCTAAGTGAAGTGCGCAAAGATGCGGATCGCCTCAACGCCAAGGCGCATACAGCGGATGAACTCATGGACAGAATCGCGGCTTTGCTCAACGAACACATGCTCAAGTACAACTGGGTTGGCTTCTACATGCTGGAACCACGGGCGAATCCGCCGATGCTGGCTCTGGGACGCTATCGCGGAGCGATGACTCCGCATACGCGCATTCCGTTGAATCAGGGAATCTGTGGCGCAGCCGCGTCGTCCGGGAAGACGGTAGTGGTGGATGACGTCAAGCAGGATCCGCGCTATCTCGCATGCTCGCTTGAAACGAAGTCGGAAATTGTGGTGCCGGTTTTGGTGAATGGCGTGGTGGCCGGCGAACTCGACATCGACAGCCACTTCCCGGCGGCGTTCGGCGCCGAAGACCGCGCAATGATTGAATATATGGCTCAGCTCGTAGGCCGGCGACTAGAGAAGGAACAAACCACCTCCGCATCCTCTCGCGCTGCGAAATCATGAAGCGCGTCGTAGCCGCGTTGATTGTGAAGGACAACCTGATTCTGGCCTGCCAGAGGACGCGGCATCAGCCCATGCCGCTGAAGTGGGAATTTCCCGGTGGCAAGATAGAAGAAGGCGAGCAGCCCCGCGATGCCATGCGTCGCGAACTCGAGGAAGAGCTCGGCATCTTGGCCGATGTGGGCGTCGAGGTCGCACGTCTCGTTCATGAATACCCCGGCGGCGGATCGGTGGAGCTGCGGTTTTTCGAGGTACGACACTATCAAGGCGAAGTGGAGAACCGAATCTTTCGGGAAATACGATGGGTGACGCGGAAGGAGTTGCTGAGCTTGGATTTTCTGGAGGCTGACTTGACCTTGGTGAAGGATCTCGCCGGTGGAAAGATTCTGCGAGTATGATTCAACGCCATACTAGATAAGGCCGTACCGCCTGTCACTGAGGACGCTAGCCGAGAACTCAACGATGATGAGCAAAGCCGAAAAACGAACTCCGCAAGCCGCCTTTGAAATCACGAAAGGCGCTAGGCCGGTGATGACTCTCAGCGAGAAGGACGTGGAGAAGTATCTCGATCCGCGAGAGCTCCTCGACGGACTGGAAGACGGTTTTCGTGGACTAGAGTTGGGAGAAGTTCAGTCGCCTCCGCGATCACAGCTGTCGGTTCCCGGAAAAGGCTTCTCGCTGACGATGCCAGCGTGGCGGCCCGGAATGCAGCTGACCGTCAAGATCGTCAATGTCTTCGACGGCAATCTGCAACTCGCCCTGCCGAACCACCTGGCGCTGATTGCCCTGTTCGATCCGAACACTGGTGCAACCTCCTGCATCCTGGACGGCACGTATGTTACCGCCGTCCGCACCGCTGCCACCGCGGCTCTTTCGGTTCGCCTGCTGAGTCGGACTGACTCGCGGATAGCCACGGTGATCGGCGCTGGCGTTCAGGGACGCCAACACCTGCGCTTGCTCCCGCTGGTGCGTAATTTCGAGCGCATTAATATTTGCTCGTTGCGCTTCGACGAGGCTCAGAAGCTCGCCACGCAGAGCGAGATCGCATGTGCTCCTGCAAACTTGGAGGACGCAGTACGCGAGTCAGATGTTGTGTGCCTGGCGACTCACTCGGCGGAGCCCGTTATCGAATCCGCATGGGTAAAGGCTGGAACGCACGTCGCCTCGGTTGGATTTCATCCACCGAAGGGAGAGCTGCCGACAGATTTGGCCAGAAACCATCACCTCTTTGTCGAAACGCTCGCTGCTTTTCAGCCCGCCCCCGTAGGATGCAGCGAACTCGCGAACCTCGACAGCACAAAGGGGACGGCTCTCGGAGCGGTAATTCTCGGCCGCAAGCCAGGTCGCATTTCCGACAATGAAATCACCGTCTACAAGGCGATGGGGGTGGCGATGGAGGACATGGTCGCCGCCAACCTAGCTTTTCAGAGGGCGAAGCAGGATAGAGGCGTCAGTTTTACGGCTTTGTAATTTCATAGCCAATTCTTCCACTCTCAACTGCCTCCGCGCATCAGCCCGTACACATAGACCACGGTTAATCCAATCATGATCACGGTCGTCGCCCAGGCAATAACGTTGAAGGTCAGTTTGTTGACGAATTCGCCCATCAACTCCTTTTTATTGATTAGCAGCAACATGAAAATCAGCACAAAGGGCAGCACGGCACCATTGACCACCTGCGAAAACACCGCGATTTTAATCAGCGGAAGGCCTGGAATCAAGACTACCGCTCCTCCGGCAACAATGAGCGCGGTATAGAGCCAGTAAAATGCAGGAGCTTCGGAGAATTTATGCTCCACGCCAGACTCGAGGCCTAATCCTTCACAGACCGTGTAGGCAGTCGAAAGCGGAAGAATCGATGCGGCAAAGAGCGACGCATTGAACAGTCCAAGCGCAAACAGAATGTAGGCCCAGTCCCCGGCCAGGGGACGCAGTGCCTGAGCGGCGTCCGCTGCGTCGCGTATGTCGCGATTGCCGTGAAGGTAAAGCGTCGCAGCGCAAGCTACGATGATGAACCAGGCAACGACGTCGGTAAAGATGCAGCCCACAATCACGTCGAGCCGCGAGGTTTTGTATTGCCGGCGGGTGACTCCCTTTTCCACGATCGATGATTGCAGGTAGAACTGCATCCAGGGCGCGATCGTAGTTCCGACGACGCCGATCACCATGTAGAGATAAGGGCCCTCCCTGAAGGCAGCCCACTCTGGCGGTTTGATTGTAGCCTTCATGGCCTCTATCCATGCGGGTTTAGCCAGGGCCCCGGCAAGTATGTAAGTGATATAGAAGAATGAAGCTGCCAGGAAAATCTTCTCAACGCTCTTGTACTGGCCCTTGACGGCGATCAACCAGACGATCACAGCGCAGATCGGGACGGAAATGTACTTGGAGACTCCGAACAGGCCCATGCTTCCGACGATGCCGATAAATTCGCCAACCACGTTCCCAAAATTCGTGATCAGAATGCCCAGCATCATTAAAAAGGTGATGCGCAGGCCGAATTCTTCGCGGATCAGATCGCTCAACCCCTTGCCG
This sequence comes from Terriglobales bacterium, assembly GCA_036513715.1. GTDB lineage: Bacteria > Acidobacteriota > Terriglobia > Terriglobales > Acidobacteriaceae > Acidiflorens. The sequence continues at coordinate 22,522 of DATBYM010000055.1, read as the reverse complement.
GTAACCGCTCCCATGCGGGCGCACATTTCCTGGACAACGATTAGAGCGATGGTGGTTGGAATCATCGTCCACAAGAGCATGTAGCCGAACTGCGCGCCGGCCTGCGAGTAGGTGAGGATGCCGTTCGCGTCGTTGTCGACGTTTGCCGTGATGAAGCCCGGCCCTACGACAGCAAAGAAGAGCAGGAGCCGGAATTTCCAACTTCTCAGGAATTTCATGCGCAATGGATATAGGAACGGTCAATTTTGGCAAAATCGAACGACCAGAATAAACGTACAAACCGTTATCTGGATAGGTGAATCTGCAAAGAGTCGATAGTTTTCTTGGGAATCTTCTCCGCCGGCGACAGAGAAGCGTGGCTAGAGCTTGGCGCGCAGCATTGCGATTACGTCGTCTGGCGTGATCACGCCGGTGAGATGGCTTTGCTCATCGACGACCGGCAAAGTCAGCAGATTGTATTTGTCAAAAAGTTCGGCGAATACTCTTTCTTTTGCGTCCTCATGGCAAGAAATGAGGGGCTCCTGCGCCAAAGCCAGCAGCGGCGTCGAGGCCGAAGCGAGGACGATTTTCACCAGCGGGACAGCGCCCGCCAGGGTACCGTGAGAATCCGTCAGGTAAACGGTGCTCATGTTTTCCATGCGGCCTTCGAAGCTACGCAGGGCCTCGATCGCGTCATGGGCGGTAGCGGCCACGGGCAGGGCGACAAATTCGGTGGTCATGCGGCCCGCCGCCGTATTCTCTTTGAACTCGAGTAAATCAGCGACTTCCTGGCGCTCTTCGGGCTGCATCTGCACCAGGATTTCTTCGGTGCGCTCGTCGGGCAGATCGGCCAGGAGGTCGGCGGCCGCGTCGGGTTGCATCTCTTCGACAATATCGGCGGCGCGATCGGAATCGAGCGATTCGAGTACCGCCCTCTGTACTTTCGGTTCGAGCTCCTCCAGCGCTCCGGCGGCAACGCCCTCGTCGAGGGTTTCGAACACGGCTTCTCGTTCGTCGGGAGCGAGATCTTCGACGATGTCGGCAATGTCAGCAGGGTGGAGCTTGCCCAGGCGTTCGTTCGAAATCTTAAGCTTGACACGCCGGGCCGGGTCAGTTTCGACGATGTCCACGAAATCCCAAGGAATGTCGCGGGCAGGGATGCGCACGAGCAGGGCACGAAGCGCAACCGCGGGAATCACTCCCTTGAGAAGGCGCCGCACAGCGCCACGCGCGCCCACATCTACGCCGCCCACCTTAAGAATGGGGCGATTCTGTGAGGTCTCCTGATGAAAGTCGACGTCGTTGACGCGCACGACTTTGCGGCCGTGCACGTCAATCACCTGCTGATCGAGCAGGTCTCGACTGAGCAGCAGCAAACCCTCAGAGCCATCGGCGGAAACCCATTCGGCGGCGGCGGAAGAGGCACGAACGCCGCCATTGATGTCGGAAACGGCGGTCAGGGGTAGGACGCGATTCCCGGTCCGCGTCTTGACGATGAGCAAAGCGACACGGGACCTGTCTTCCTGCGGAACCAGAGCCACCTCGCGCACACGGCCACTGGCGGCGCCGGAGGCGTCATAAACAATCGAGCCCAACAATTCGCTGAGCGAGACGGTGGCCATGGTGAAGAGAATACTCAACCGAGAGCGCAGACGCCACAATAATGACGCGGGTTTCTCGATCCGAAAGATCAGGAACCTTTCGCGGCCGAGTGGATATGCTCGGGGCGGAATCCCAAGCCCAGCATTCGCGCCGGAATTCGTCGCAAGACGGGGAAATGTTGCAGAAGTTTGAGCGGTAGTGGGAGGCTGCGGAGAGGTCCACGTTTATTCATGGCGGACCCAATGAAGTGCTTGTGCACGAAAACCTGGAATCTTTGGGTCATGCGGGTCGGAAATTCGCGCCGTTCCTGGACTGCCTGGAGTGTTCGCTCAGAGACCCTGGATTCGAGCAGCGGTTGCGCAAGAAGGTTCGCGGCTGCAACCGCGTCTTGAATGGCCAGATTGATGCCGACACCGCCGACCGGAGACATGGCATGGGCGGAATCACCGATGCACAAGAGACCGGCACGCGACCAGTGCCGGAGCCGGTCGACGGCGACCGACAACAGCTTGATGTCGTCCCATGACCTCAATTCATCTGTGCGGCCGCGCAAGAAAGGGGCGACGCTCTCGATGGTTTCGCGAAATGCTGGCAGGCCTTTGTGCTCGATCGAGTCGAACTCTCCTTTTTGGATGACGTAAGCGCATTGCCAATAATCGTCTCGATCGAGGGAAACGAGAATCTTTCCTTCGCGGAATCTTCCCAGGGTCTGGCTCAGATCGCCCGGCTTTCTTGCCAGCCGCATCCAAAGCACATCGATGGGAGCGCCCAAGTCGATGACTTCCAATTGAGCTACTTCACGAACCTTGGAATGGCGGCCATCCGCGCCAATAGTGAGTTGAGCGCGGACTTCCAGCGCACCCTGCGGCGTTGTTGCCCGGACGCCCCTCACACGGCCATTTTCAATCAGAAGATCAGTGACCGCAGCTTCCATACGCAGATTGAATTGCGGATGAAGCTTGGCCTTTTCCGCGATGAAATTGAGGAAGTCCCACTGCGGCATTAGTGCGACGAATTTGCAGTGCGTGGGCAGATGAGAAAAGTCGGCTACCGTTACAGAGAAGTCGTCGATGAGGGCCGCGATTTGAGGGAACTCCTGATGGGGATGGCGCAAGAAGTCGTCGATAATGCCGAGTTCGTACATGAGCTCAAGAGTGGAGGGGTGAACGGTGTCGCCGCGAAAGTCACGCAGGAAATCTGCATGCTTTTCGAGGACAACTACGTCGACACCGGCACGCGCCAGGAGGAAGCCGATCATCATGCCGGCGGGACCGCCCCCAGCAACGCAACAGCGGGCTTCGATCGATTCCGGTTTCTGCGGCATCATAGAGAATTATTTCACTCAGGATGTCCGATTGAGCAAGCACGTATTATGGGGCTTGGAATACGAAAATGAAATCCGGGCAACTACGTAAGAATCGAGGACGGGCCGCCGATACGACGGTTGACACGTCTCGATCAGCTGACTAAACTCGCCCTTCTTCGCTCCAACTTTTTGTTCCGTGAGTTGAATGTAACAAGTGCAACGAGAAATTTATGGGAAAGCGTCCTCGCATCGCGGTAGTGGGTAGCGCCAATGTCGATCTAACCACCTTCTCTGACCGGTTTCCGCAGCCGGGGGAGACAATTTTCGGACAGAAATTCGATCTGGGATTTGGAGGGAAAGGAGCGAACCAGGCGGTGGCAGCGCGCCTTTGCGGGGCCGACGTGTTCATGGTGGCGCGAGTTGGGGATGATCTGTTCGGTCCCTCGACGATCAAGAACTTTGAGAAACTCGGAATCGATGCCACCCATGTTCGGCAGGTGGCTGGTGTGTCGAGCGGAGTGGCGCCAATTTTCGTCGATCCATCCGGTCAGAATCGGATCATCGTTGTCAAAGGCGCGAATGACGAATTGAAGCCGGCCGATGTCGATGCCGCGGCCGCCATGCTAAAGAGCGCTGACTGCATCGTGCTCCAGTTCGAGATTCCGCTCGAGACCGTGTACTACACGATTAAGTTCGCGCGCCGCAACGGCATCCCGTGCATCTTGAATCCAGCTCCGGCGCAACCTATCGACACCAAGGCAATCGCGGAGCTCGATTATTTCATTCCCAATGAAAGCGAGGCGTTCGCGATTTCCGGGATGCCGGTGCGTGACGTCGACGAAGCCAGGAGTTGCGCGACCAAGCTTCTGGCTGGTGGCATTCGCCGCGTGATCATCACGCTCGGTGCGAAGGGCGCGCTGCTGGCGGGAAGTGACGGCATGGAGCATGTACCTGCCTTCAGCGTAAGAAGCGTCGACAGCACCGGAGCAGGCGATGCTTTTATCGGCAGCTTCGCGACCTTTCTTGGGGAGGGCGTGCCGGAACGTGAAGGGGTTAGACGCGCGAACCTTTACGCGGGGCTTTCCACCACTGGCGTGGGAACACAGAAATCCTTTTACGATCGGGCGCGCTTTGATGCGGAGTGGGCGGTAAGATCCAAGACCTAGATTTATTTCTCCATCAACAGAACTTTTTCCGCATCGTCGATTTCGGCGAGCTTTACTTCAATCACTTCGTTGTCGGTTGTCTGAACCGTTCGCCCGATGAACGTGGCCTCGACTGGCAGTTCGCGATGCCCTCGGTCGATAAGCACAAGAAGTTGCACCAGGCTGGGGCGCCCGTGGGAAAAAAGAGCGTCCAGAGCCGCACGCGTCGTGCGTCCGGTATAAAGCACGTCATCGATCAGAACAATTTTCTTGCCCTCGATGGAAAACCCAATTTCGGTTTCCTGTACGACCGGCTTGGGTCCCAGCGTGGACAAGTCATCGCGATAGAAAGTGATATCGAGCGTGCCGACGGGCACTTTTTTCTTCTCGACCTGCTGAATCATTTTGCCCAGGCGCTCGGCGATGGGAACCCCGCGGCGACGGATTCCAACCAGGCCGAGGCCGTCAACACCGCCATTTTTTTCCAGGATTTCGTGAGCCAGACGCACCAGCGTACGCTCAATCTCGGAGCCCGACATCAACTGCGCCTTTTGGCGGAGCGCCGTTTTGCGGACCGCATTCTTCTTAACCGTCATGCTTCGAGCACCTCGTCACAATAAGTTGCAAGTCGGAAAAATCTTTGCGGATTAAAATGATCCCGGCCCTTGACTGTATTTAGAGTTCCCTCGAACGTCAAGCGTACCTCGTTGCAGACAGTCTCTCTACTTCGCAGAACGCGCGGATAGCCGGCATCCTTGCTGCTGTCCCGACCGCTTCCTCCGAACTTGCCGATGGGGTGTCCTCGCGCCCGGCCCGGCGGGCGTTACCAGTTTAGAGTAAACTGATTGCGCGCACCTTCGTCCAGGCATCTGGCAACAACCAATTTAAAACCGGATCTAACATCCGGATCACTATTCCCGAGGTGCGTGATGCGACGAACTCTCCCTGCTCGAATCCCTCTGCTCGCCGTCGTCCTGGTAGTTGTAACCATCGTCGTCTTCCGTCACGAAGTGCTGGTCGGCGCTGCCCCGGCGTTCAAGGGTGTCCTCACTTATCACAACGACAATTTACGAACCGGGCGCAACTCGATTGAGAGTACGCTCACCCTCAAGAATGTCAACTCTACGACCTTTGGGAAACTCTTCGTGATCCCGACCGACGGGCTGGTGGATGCGGAACCTTTGTATGCGCCTGATATCAGCATCCCGGGAAATGGCACACACAACGTGCTGTTTGTGGTGACGGAAAACGACACGGTATACGGGTTCGATGCGGATAGCGGAACTAATCTCTGGCACGTAACTATGCTGGCGGGCGGCGAAGCTCCATCGGATGACCGCGGATGCTCGCAGGTTACTCCGGAGATAGGAGTTACTTCCACTCCAGTCGCTGACCTTAACGAAGGTCCGCATGGAACTATCTATGTGGTCGCGATGAGTAAGGATTCTAGCTCTAACTATCATCAGCGCCTGCATGCGCTGGACATTACTACGGGCGCGGAGGAGTTTGGCGGCCCGGTGGAGATCATTGCCCAGTACCCGGGAACGGGCGATAACGGCCAGAACGGCTACGTAGTTTTCGATCCCAAGCAGTATAAAGAGCGGGCCGGGCTGTTACTGGTGAATCATATTGTCTATACGACGTGGGCTTCCCATTGCGATGATCGACCTTATACAGGTTGGATCATCAGTTACAACGAAGGAACGCTGGCGCAGAAGTCAGTGCTCAATGTAACTCCGAATGGCAATGAAGGCGCGATATGGGGCGCGGGAGCAGGGCCGGCGGCGGATTCGAGCGGAAACATCTATTTCCTCGACGCCAATGGAACATTTGATACCTCGCTCAATGGTAGTGGATTCCCAGCGAATGGAGATTATGGGAATGCCATCATGAAATTATCCACCAAGAAGGGACAGCTGGCAGTATCTGACTATTTCAACATGTATAACACGGTGAGCGAGTCGGATGCGGACGAGGACTTGGGTTCGGGCGGCGCGATGATTGTGCCCAATTTCAAGGACTCCAACGGTGTCCTGCACGAGCTGGTTGTAGGCGCGGGCAAGGATTCAAACATCTATATGGCGAATCGGACGAACATGGGAAAGTTTAATCCCAACAATAATAGTCAGATTTATCAGGAGGTAACGGGAGCGCTGGCGGGATCGGTGTATTCCGCCCCAGCATTTGACGGCAAGCGAATTTACTACGGAGCGGTGGGGGACTCGATCAAGGCGTTTTCCTTCAATGGCAGCGGACTTCTGAATACTACTCCGGCTTCGCAGACGAACACCCAATTCGGCTATCCGGGCGCTACGCCCAGCATCTCCGGGAGTTCGGAGGGAAATTTGATTTTGTGGGCCACAGAAAATACTTCGCCCGCGGTGCTGCATGCTTATAACGGCAACAACCTCGCCGTGGAGCTTTATAACTCGAATCAAGCGGCAGGCGGGCGCGACAACTTTGGCGATGGAAATAAATTCGTCACACCGATGATTGCTAACGGCAAGGTATATGTGGGCACGATGAGCGGGGTAGGAGTGTTAGGGCTCTTGCCTTAGCAGTTCGGCGCTTTCAAAACAAGGCAAAGGCTTCAGCCTTAAGTCGCTTGTTGAGAGAGCGGCAGCCACACTTGAAAACGGGTGTCACCCGGCTCCGAAGTAACCTGAATATTTCCTCGGTGTTTTTTCACAATGCGCTGCACGGTATCGAGGCCCAGGCCCGTTCCCTCACCCACGCCTTTGGTTGTAAAAAAAGGTTCGAAGATATGGGGCTCGACCTCGGGCGAGATTCCGGGACCGTTGTCGGCAATCTCGACGACTACGCAATGATCGTCGCGATAGGTTCGAACTCGCAGCTCGCCTTTGCCGCCCATGGCGTCGATGGCATTGTCGATAATGTTAGTCCACACCTGATTGAGTTCGCTGCCAAACGAATTCACCAGGAACGGCGTGTGCTGGTAGTCACGCTGCACGGTCACTCCGCGTTTAAGCTTGTGGTTTAGGATGGTGAGCGTACTTTCCAGGCTTTTCACGATATCGACATTCTGCACCGGCGCCTGGTCCATGTGCGTGTATTCCTTAATCGCACCGACGAGATCGGAGATTCGCGACGTGCTGCTTTCGATCTCGTTCAACAGATTGGCGATCTCGACCGAGGCGGCAATCCGAACCAGAGCCGCGCGGGCAGTATCCGCATCCAGTGCCGCAAACAACGATTCCAACGCTTCCGGCTTGATGTTCTTCTTGGCCAGATCAGCGGCCAGTTGCCATAAGTCGTTTAGCCCGTGACTGCGCAACAAAGAATCAACCTGCTCTTCCAGATCGCTGGCCGTCAGCGGATCAGGAGGCGGCTCATCGCGCTGAATGAATGACGTCTCCAACTTTTCGATTTCTGCTCTCTGCGCTGCAGTGAGATCGCGCCTCCCAAGTTCGAGACTCGCGTTCTTGATTTTCTTCAAGATGTCACGCAGCTGGCCGGTGGCGCGTTTCGCTGCGGACGCAGGATTATTGAGCTCGTGAGCCAAGCCTGCGGAAAGCTTGCCCAGCGCGGCCAAACGGTCGCGCTGCTGCTCGATACGAGTGGTTTCGCGGATACGATCAGCCATCAGGCCCACCAGCCGCTTGGCCAACTCGGGCATCTTCTGCACAAGATCTGGAAACATTGCCGCCGGAAATCGCAAGACGCGACTGTCCGTGACTGAGCGGCCGTTCACACTGAAGTGCGTCATCCTTGAATAAGGAAGAGTTCCAGTAACGTCGCCAGCCTTCAGGGAAAATGAGATCGCGTCGCCGCCCATGTCGCCGTGGACTTCAAGTTGTCCCTCGAGAATCACAAACATGGAATCCGCGGGAGTGCCCTGGCGCAAGTAAGTGTCGCCCGCCTTGTAGTTAAGTTCCTGTGATTGGCTGAGGAACCATTCCAGCTGATCGTCGGGCAAATCCGCAAACACGGGAACGCGAAGCAGTTCTGATTTATCGGCCATTTATACCTTGCTCAAATACTGATGGATGAATTGCACCGCCACCGATCCTTCGCCAACGCCGGATGCAACTCGCTTCACCGAACCATGGCGCACGTCACCGACGGCGAAGATACCGGGAATATTGGTTTCCAGCAGAAATGGATCGCGGTCGAGCGCCCAACCCTTGGGACGTTTTCCGTCACGAATCAGGTCGGGTCCGGTCAGCAGAAAACCACGCTCGTCGCGCTCGACGAGATCTCCGAGCCAGTCGGTACGCGGTAGCGCTCCAATAAAAATGAACATCGCGTTGGCGGGCACGCGCTCCACTTTGTTGGTGTCCGAGCAAAGGACGGAAATCTCCTCGAGACGAGCGTCGCCGTGCGCTTCGACCACGCTGGCTTGCGCCCACAACTGAACGTTCGGGGTTTCTTTGATCTGGTCGATCAGATACTGCGACATGGTGCTGGCGAGAGAAGCGCCGCGGATAAGCATGACTACGCGGTCAGCGTATTTGGCAAAATTCATGGCTGCCTGGCCTGCTGAATTCGCACCGCCGACCACATAGATAATTTCGCCCTTGCATGACAACGCTTCGGTCGCGCCGCCGCCGTAGTAAACGCCCGCGCCCTGCAACCGGTCGATTCCGGGCGCGTCCAGTTTCCGCCATTGCACCCCGCTGGCAATCATCAGCGCGTGGCACGAGAGTTCACTATCGTCGGCCAGCTTGATGATGCGGTACGAACCTTCAGTGCGAACGCCAACCGCCTCCTGAGGAGAAAGAATTTCTACTCCAAAGCGTTGCGCCTGCGCCACGGCGCGGCGCGCGAGATCGTTGCCGCTGAGGCCAGAGGGGAATCCGAGATAGTTCTCAATCCGCGAACTCATACCGGCCTGTCCGCCGGGCGCTTCGCGCTCGATCATAACCGTGTGTAGGCCTTCGGATGCGCCGTAGACGGCGGCAGCGAGGCCGGCGGGGCCGCCGCCAACAATTGCCAAATCGTAAAAGTCCGTTTGCGCGCGGGTTCGCAAGCCAACTTTTTGTGCAACATCGGCGGGCAAGCTCTCTAGAAGTTTGGTTCCGTCGGGAAAGAGCACAACCGGTAGGCTGGTGGCCTCGGGGCCAAGAGCATCGACGAGACGCTTTGTCTCCGGGTCATTGGCGGAAAATTCGACATCGATCCACTGGTACGGGACACGATTGCGCGCAAGAAAATCGCGCAGCTCGTAAGAGCGAGGAGACCACCTGGTGCCGAGAACGCGGATCCCCTGAAAGGCGGGATGATAGCTTGCCTGCCAGTCATCGAGGAGGTCATTGAGCTGCGGATATAAATGCTCGGTCGGCGGATCCCAGGGCTTTAAGAAAAAGTAATTGATGCTCGCTTGATTGATGGCGCTGATAGCGGCATTCGTGTCGGCGTAGGCGGTGAGCAGAGCCCGTTTCGCGTTGGGAAAAATCTGGGTCGCTTCCTGTAGAAAGGCGACTCCGTCCATGCGCGGCATACGCTGGTCGGCCAGGAGCAAGGCAACGCTGTCATTCCGAATCTTGAGCTGCTTCAAGAGTTGTAATGCGCCTTCGGGAGAATCGCTCCCGATGACGCGATATTCCGCTCCGTACTGCGAGCGTAGATCGCGTTCTATCGCCCGCAAAACATCGGAGTCGTCATCGACGCTCATCAAAATTGGTTTCGGCATGATTAAACAAATTAGATACGAAAGAACGCGTTTTGGTCGCGGAATCGTTGATGCGCGAACCGCGGCTTCGCGGATTCAACTTGGTTATCGCAGCGATCAACCGCTGCGCCATTCAGGATCAAAATTGAGACTTAGGTCGACCGTTCAGGCCGCCAGTTCGTCGGCCACGATCTCATCGACATAACACCAGACCCAGGCCTCGCCGGGTTCGACCGAGCGCATGAGCGGATGTTTTGTTTTGTGAAAATGTTTCGTGGCGTGCTTGTTCTTTGACGAGTCACAACAGGCGACATGACCGCAAATGAGGCACATGCGGAGATGGACCCATGTGTCGCCGGTTTTTATGCAGTCCTCACAGACATGCGTGGTGGTCTCTGTAACTTTGATCTCATTCAGGTGCGTGCATGCTTGGGGCATCGATTCCTCCCGTGCTTTCTTAGTCGGCACTCCGCGGTTGTATGACTTTCGTTACCCGAGCGATGAAACAGGATCACTGAAATCGACCCAACTCCCCTGACAATGATTACACGGGGGTATTTCATCTGTGTTGCGTCTCGATTATCTCTCTTGCGTGCTGACAGTTGCTTCCACGATTCTGGTCGGACGACGGTGCTGGGAAGGCTGGCTGCTGGCAACGGCTAATAGCTTCATCATGTGCGTCATCGGAATCAGGACCGGACAACTGGGTTTTATTCCCGCGAATATATTCTGCATTGTACTCAGCGTCAATAATCTGCGGACGTGGCGGGGCACGGCGGCAACGGTTTTGATATCCGGAACTCAGTCCGGCGATAGCGGCGACATAGATTTCACACCGCAGTGAGCAGATTCTCGGCAAAGGGCCACTGATCGTCGATCCACTGTGCGTCGCAGCGAAAACCGGCGATGCCTGCCATCTGGAAGACCTCCTCCGCCGAGTATTTGTGGCTGCTCTCCGTCCAAATTGTTTCTCCTTCCAAAAAGTCTACACATAGGTCGGCGGCCGGAACGCGCACTGTCTGGCGGCATTTGGACTGGAGGTGCATTTCGACGCTGCGAGCCTCGCGGTTGATTCTGGCGAGATGAGTGAATTGACTGAGGTCAAAATCGGCGTCGAGTTCTCGGTTGATGCGAGCGAGAAGATTAAGGTTGAAAGCTGCGGTCACGCCGACTGGATCATCATAGGCGCTAAGCAGTTGCCCGCTTGATTTTTCCAGGTCGGTCCCCAGAAGGAGCGAGTCGCCCGGTTCGAGAATGCGGCGCACTTCGGCCAGGAATTTCACGGCCGCCGGGCGATCGAAATTGCCTATGGTGCTCCCGAGAAAGAGCACAAATAAATGTTGGTGGCGCTGGCGATGGGCAGCCACTTCCACCAAGCCATCGAGATATTCGCGCTCAAAACCAACAATGCTGATGGAATCAATGTCGCTCAGTTCGCGCTCACACATCGCTAGAGCGGAGCGGGATATCTCCACCGGATAATAGAATGTCCGCTGCCAATGACTGAGCGCTTCGAGAATCCAACGAGTCTTCTTGCCGCTGCCGCTGCCCAGTTCGGCGACGGCCACTGGGGCGTCAAGGCGCGCGACAATCTCGCCAGCATGTCGCTGCAGCAGCCGCTCATCAGCACGAGTGAGGCCGTACTCAGGAAGACGGCTGATCACTTCAAAGAGCGCCGACCCCACGTCGTCGTAAAGATACTTCGACGGCAGTTCCTTCTGTTTCCGCGCAAGCCCGGCGCACACGTCGGCCGCGAAGCTAGACGTGAACCCGGATGGAAACTGGTAGGTGGCGTTGTTGGCGGCGTTATTGATTGGGTGAACCAGCATGTGAATCCCCTTTTGATCGACGGATCGAGCATCCGAACGATCTTTTATTCGACCACCTGTTAGAACTCTTACCGGCGTATCAACCTCTCACGCAGCGAAATCCGACGTAGACATTCTGGTAATGCGGCTGGAACCAGTTGCGAAATGTCGGCCGCAACATGCAGGCGGCGGTGCGCGAAGAACCACCCTTCATGACGAAATGCTTGCCATCGAAAAAATCGACAGAGTAGCCGCGATAAAACGGAAATGGATCGAAACCGGGAAATGCGGCGAAAGGACTGGAGGTCCACTCCCATCCGTTGCCCAAAATATCGCGGACACCGAAGGCGCTCTGGCTTTGCGGAAATGAATTCACCGGCATCGGATCCCAGCGGTGCAGATCGAAATTGCCGAGGCTGGCGTTGGGCGATTCACTGCCCCACGGGTACGGTCTCGTGCTTCCATCCGGAGCGCCGTAGGCGGCGCGCTGCCACTCTGCTTCGGTGGGAAGCGATTTCCCCGCCCAGCGTGCATACGCGGCTGCTTCGGCCTGACTGACGTAGACAGGCCAGTCGAGCACTTGCGGCGCTTCGTCGAATGAAATTTTGTCGAACATGGTTCGGTAGAGCCATCTGCGATCGGACGAGTGCTCGGCTTGCTTCTCCCAGAACTTCGGATGAGATATTCCCTGAGCAGCCTTCCAATTCCAGTCATCGTCGGTCCAAAGAGCTCTCGTATCATAGCCGCCAGCGGCGATGAACTCAAGAAACTGACGATTGGTCACTTTATATTGGTCGATTTCGAATGCGGGGATTTCGACGCTGTGCGATTCGTATTCATTGTCCCAGCCAAAATTGGCCGCATCGCGCGAGAGTCCCAGGGTTACAGCACCCCCGCGGACAGGCATCATGTGCGCGACGATCGAGGGGGCGGACTGCTGTGGCGGGGTTATCTGGAGATTGTTTGGCCGCACTTTCGTGTTGAGCGGCAATTGATGCAGCATGTAAGCCAGAGTTTCAACGTGCATCAGGCGATGCTCGACCGCTACGTTGAGCAACCTGGTAAGGGGAAAAGTGGCGCGGGCTTGCGAGTCGAAATCGAGAAGCGCTTTTTCAAGAGCTGCGTCGAGAGCGCTACGAACACTGCTTACATGATTGCGAACGATCCCGAGCGCCGGCCAATCCGAGGGCACATCCGACGGCAGCCCCCCACCTACCGGATCGATGCCGAAGGCAAACAGGCGATCCAGTGCGGGGTTAGCGCTCTTTAATCCGAAGCCAGCGGCATATTCATTGAGCAAGTTCCAATCAAAGGCTTCGAGGTGACCCACATAAAAGATGATGCGATGACGCTCGGCAATTGGGCGCTCATATAATGACTCGTCACGCACCAGGTCGAACAACGCATCACTGTGGCGTCTCGCGGCGGAGAAGCGCGTCATGAGTTCACGCGAAATGAGGTCGCGCGAAATCTCATTTGGCACGGCGACATCTTTTTGTGCAGCAAGCATTCGGCACTCCCCAGACTGGACGCGGGATGGGACAAAGCGCGACCCCCGCGGACAGGTCCCTTAGGCATTGGGTTAGATGATAGATTGCCAAACCTGGTCGCTAAATGCTTTTTCTTTCATTTCGTGCCGGTTGCGACCTTTTCGCCTTTTAATCTAAGTCCGATAGCCGATCCAATGGAGTCCGCAGCAAAAAATATTCGTTGATTGGGCGATCGTCGGTCAGCGGCGCGGTTTGCGGCGAGAGCGCGATGATTTCGTCGGGCGATGATTCGTGAGCGAGAAGCAATTGCATCTCCGCCTCGGGCGACTTCGCCGGCCCCCATTCCATCATGTCTTCGATTGCGCTCTGCGGCATGCGCGCCACCAATTCAACAGCGCTCCGAATGGGTATCGGACGATCGCTGGCCAAGAAATGCCAGCCCCAGCCGTCCATGCCTTGAAATACGCGAATATACGGAAACGAATTCTTGATCGATCTGGCGACTGCCGCTTGCGTCGCGTCATCAGCCTCGGGCAACCACTGTTGCAGAATTCCCCCGGGCTGCAATCTCGTCTTGGCTACGGTGTAGAAATCCTGCGAATAGAGCAAGCTGGAACCGGCCGTTTGCACCGGCGGAGGAGGATCGAGAATGATGGCGTCGTATTTGGCGGGCGAGCGTTCGAGGAAACGGCGGCCGTCGTCGATGACCACATGCGCTTGCGGTGATGACAGAACGGTGGTTGCATCAGCATGGTAATAGCTGAAGAGTTTCGGCACGCTGGGCACAAGTTCGACCGCGGTGCCGGAAATATTCCACGACACGACGGAGCGAAATGTAGTCCCCATTCCGAAGCAGATGACCAGTGCACTGCGGGGTGCGTGGTCGAGCGAGGACAAGGTCAAGTGGGCCATCATTTTTGTGATGGGAGTAAGCGAGGTCATCCCCATTCCATTCACGAGAAGGCGCCGCTGCATGCCTTCCCCGTAGGCGATGACGGTTGCAGTGGAATCACGCCGCACCTTTCGAGAAGGAAACTGGTTTTCAAAATTTTGAGTCGCGAGGAAAATCGAAAAAGCGAGGACGACACTGACATAGGCTGTCACGCGACTGAAAGATCGGACACCTGAGGCACGCGGAATGGGCAAGGCCATGGCGAACCATGGCGACGACAGCAAGAGCACCGACCAGCGTTCGCCGACGAGAGGCAGAAGCAGGAATCCAGCAACCAGTGGACCCACAATGCAGCCAACTACGTTGACGGCATAGGCGCGACCGGCGCGATCGGGATCGCCGCCCGACCAGCGGTCGACGAGCATGGGAGTGAGAAATCCAATCATCGCGGCGAAGGGCATGACGCCGAGGAAAACCCTCACGACAAGGTTCAAGGGAACGCGCGTGTCCGCGGTGAGCAGCGGAAGAATTCCGAGCAGTGCGAGGGATATCCAAGTGACTCGGCTCTCTCGACTATGCTTGCGGCTCCAGCGCCGGTAAATTCGCGAGCCCATGAATGTGGCGAGCAGATAAGCCACCAGGATCATGCCAAAGGAATAAACCACCGGTCCGATATACGGCGTGAAAAGGCGAATCCATATCAGCTCCATACCCATGGTGGCGAGGCCGGTGGTGAAGAGCAGGAGCAAAATGCTTCGGCGATTGTCGACGGGAGCGTTCGCTACGCGAGAGCTGGGATTGGTTGTAGCAGGGATTGGCGTGTGCGGTTGATCCTGATTTGATTTGAGTGAAACCAAGAACGCTGATACCGCAATCGCCACATTCAAAGCCGCTCCGATGTGTAGGGTCTTATGAAATCCGTAGGGCTCGATGAGGAGCAGCGGGAAAAAGGAACCAAGCATCGCGCCCAGCACATTCGCGAGATAGAGAAAGCTAAAGGAACGGCCATCGCTTTTTTGCTGGCTCTTGCGGATGGCGAACATGGCCACCGGAATTGTCGCGCCCATGCAGGCGCACCACGGCACCATGGTCAGCAACAGCCACAAGCCGGAGAGCACATAATAGGCAGCCGAAGAAACCGCGGCGCGATCGGCAAGCGCCTCGAGCAGGCGATGGCCCCAGATCAGTTCCGCGGGAACCACCAGCGCGGACACTCCAATCATGAACTCGAGCACGGCATAAAGGCGGAGCGCAGAAAAGCGGATGCCTTCTCCATAGCGTTGCACCAGCGCGCCAGCCAGCCAGGAGCCCACGCCCAGTCCCGCCATGAAGACGGAGAGGACGATAGAGGTGAGCGCGGTGGTTACGCCAAACTGCGCCATCGATAATCGCAACCAGATGAGTTCGCACAAAACGCTGCAGAATCCGGATACGAAAAAAAATAGAAAATACCACACCATTAATTTCTGCCTTTCCCCATTGGGCTTGCTACTGGAAGCGAGCGGTGTCCATCATTTTCTTACGAATGCACTCTACTGCTTACGGTGGAAGTAGCGGCATGATACACGGAATTTTGGAGCGGCGCTTGCGGTGAGTTCAGCAGTCGTGCCTGGATTGCTGAGAGAGTGCTAGCCATAAAGGGCACATCAGGTACACGAAGGAGAACCTGCGGCCTGAAAAACCTTCATCCTGCTTCGTGCCCGGGCTTCGTTTTAATTTCTATTCTCTTAGTCTACCGATCCGAATTTTTTCAAGTCTTCGGGGCCGTCGGTTAACGCCACGGGCGCCTTGCCTTGGACCAACTCCCGGACTTTTTCCACCACGTCAGGGTTAGCCAAAGTCGTGATGTCTCCGGTGTGCATGTTGTTCGAGATGGCGGCCAGGATGCGGCGCATGAGCTTGCCGGAGCGCGTCTTCGGCATATCCGGAACAACGTGGATGTGCTTTGGACGGGCGATTTTGCCGATCATGGTTTCGATCGCTTTGTTGACCTTTTCCACGATTTCCGCACTCGCCTGTATGCCGGGCTTGAGCGCGATATAGACTTCGGGAACGCGACCCTTAATCTCATCGACAACGGGCACGACCGCGGCTTCTGCGACCTCGGAAACGGTCAGACACGCGGATTCGATTTCCTTCGTGCCCAAGCGATGGCCAGCGACGTTGATGACGTCGTCGACTCGTCCGAGGATACGGAAATAACCATCGGCGGCGAGCACGGCTCCGTCGGCAGCGAAGTAGGGCCAATCCTGCCATTTCTTGCTGCTGCGATCTTTGCAGTACTTCGCATAATACTGGCTGACGAAGCGGTCGCGATCGCCCCAGATGGTTTGCATAATTCCGGGCCACGGATTGCGTATGCAAATGTTGCCCGCCTTGCCTGATCCGGCGGAAACTTCCTCGCTGTTTTCGTCGATGATGGTCGGATAGATTCCCGGCATGCCTGGGCCCGCGCTGCCCGGCTTCATGGGATCGATCGCTGGTTTCGTGCTGCAGAGAAATCCTCCATTTTCGGTTTGCCACCAGGTGTCGACAATTACAGCCTCGCCCTTGCCGACCACGTCGTGATACCAGCGCCAGACCTCCGGTTCGATCGGTTCGCCGACCGTCGTCATATGCTTGAAGTGGTAGTTGTATTTGATGGGCTCGTCGGGACCAGATTTTCGCAACATGCGAATCGCCGTGGGCGAAGTGTGGAAGATGTTGACGTCGAGCCGCTCGGCGATTCTCCAGACGCGGCCAGCGTCAGGATAAGTGGGCACACCTTCGTAGAGGACACTGGTAGCGGCCAATGCGAGCGGACCATAGACGATGTAGGAGTGGCCAGTGATCCACCCGATATCCGCCATGCACCAGTAAACATCAGTGGGGTGAATGTCTTGAATATATTTCGTAGTGCCGGCAACGTAGGAGAGATAGCCGCCAGTGCGATGCTGGCAGCCTTTCGGCTTCCCGGTGCTTCCACTGGTGTACATGAGAAAGAGCGGGGCCTCGGCATCCATGGGGATGGGAGCTACAAGCTGGCCGGCGTAGTTGGGGAGAATTTCGTCAACGAATACGTCGCGGCCTTTCACAAACGGCGAGGCAGAAGCATTCTGCCCGGCGTGCCTCCGCCATACGAGGACTTTATCTACCGCTTGTCCCTCTTGCTTGGCCAGATTGAGGGCGATGTCAGCGGACAGTTTGTGGTCGAGCAACTTGCCGTTGCGATAGTAACCATCCATGGTGATGAGCACGCGGCTTCCGGAATCGGCGGCGCGCAGGCCGCACGCCTCACCGCTGAAGCCTCCGAAAACCACAGAGTGAATCACGCCGAGGCGAGCGCAGGCCAGCATGGTGATCGGCAATTCGGGGACCATGGGCATGTGTATGGTGACGCGATCTCCGCTCTTTAAGCCGCAATAATCACGCAGCAGCGCCGCGAATTCGTTCACCCTCACGTAGAGTTCGCGGTAAGTGACGGAGACGGGCGCTTCGGATTCGGGTTCGGGGACAAAAATCAGCGCCGCTTTATTCTTATATTTGGTGAGGTGACGGTCGACACAGTTATAGGAGGCATTGATTTTGCCGCCGACGAACCACTTCCAGAAAGGCGGGTCGCTCGTGTCGAGCGTGGTGTGCCAATACTGATCCCAATCGAGCAGGTCGGCGTATTCGCGGAAACACTCGGGGAAGTTCTTTTCGGCGAAGCGCTCCATGACTTCCGGGTCAGTGAGATTCGCCTGGCCAACAAATTTCGCTGGCGGATAGTAGTATTCCTCTTCACGCCAATGGACAGAGATCTGCGCTTCGGTGGTCTCGCTGACTACCAGTGCCTTCGGACGTATTTCTGCCATACGAGTACTCCTTAGAATATTTCCGGATTTATTATGTACCCAAACTGCGCCCGCCAGAAAGCGGCGGAGTCGCGGGCGCTGCGGCGCTTCCGGAACCCGGGCGGAAGGATTGTCAGTGCTAGGCCATGCGGGCGGCCTGCCTGAGTTCCGGAAGCGCTACGCTCAGCAATTGTTGTAAAACAAAGCTCGATCGGCATCGCCGCCAGGCTTGTTAGTCCGCCGCCGCAGTCCCTCCGGTTTCATCCCAAATCCGCACGCCGTGGGTTTCCTTGAGCAGCAGGCTTCCGACGACAAAAGTAATGCCGGCCACGATCATCGGGTAATAGAGGCCGGCGTAGATATTGCCCGTGGCGGCTACGCTCCACAGGCCTATTAATGGCAGCAATCCACCGAACACGCCGTTTCCTATGTGGTAAGGGAGGGAAACAGACGTATAGCGAATCTTCGCCGGAAAGGCCTCAATCAAATATGCGGCGATGGGCCCGTACACCAGGCATACAAAAAGAACCTGGATGAACACGAGCAATACCAACATAGGAAAATTCGGGTCCGGTGCTTCCTTGGCGGCCACCAGTGCGCCGTTTGCGCCGGTCGTCATGGGGGTCAGTTTGGTCGCACCAGTCACCTTGTCCTTCGTGGACGTGACCGTGACGATGTTGTTTCCCGCAGCGTGTTCCATCGCCTTGTAGATCGGTATATAGGTTATAACCGCGAGCAGGCAGCCCGCCATCATCAGCTTCTTCCGACCGATTTTGTCAGAGAGTGCGCCCACCACGGTGAAGAAGGGCATCCCAATCAGCACGGCAAGGGCTACCACCTCATTTACAGTTTTGGGATTAATCTTCAGGATCCCTCCCAGATAGAACAGCGCATAGTACTGCCCGGTATACCAGACCACGCCTTGGCCAGCGGTGGCTCCAAAGAGCGAAATCAGAACCAGTTTCAAGTTCGCCCATTTGCCGAAGGCATCCTTGAGCGGCTGCGCTGAAGTCATCCCCGTGCTCTTGAGCTGCGCGAAGATGGGCGACTCCTTCATCTTCAAGCGGATGTAGAGTGAGATCAGCACTAGGATGATGGACACAAGGAAGGGGATGCGCCATCCGTAGTTCGAGAAGTCTTCCTTCGACATCGAGTATTGCGTACCCAAGATCGCGATGAGCGAGAGAAAGAAGCCCAACGATGCCGTGATCTGGATGAAGCTGGTGTAGAAGCCGCGCTTGTTGTCGGGAACGTGTTCGCCCACGTAAACCGCGGCTCCGCCGTATTCTCCGCCCAAGGCTAGTCCTTGCAGGACGCGGATCAACAGGAGCACGATCGGCGCAAACCATCCTGCCGTCTTAAAGGTCGGCAACAGGCCGATGAGAAAGGTCGAAAATCCCATGATGGAGAGGGTCACGATAAAGGCATACTTGCGCCCGACTAGGTCGCCGATGCGCCCGAAGAACAGCGCGCCGAAAGGCCGCACCAAGAAGCCGACGGCAAACGTAGCGAGATAGGCGAGGTAGGCAAATGTGTCGTTGCCTTGAGGATAGAACTTCAGGGCCAAGATTAACGTCAGACTGCCAAAAATGTAGAAGTCGTACCACTCGATCATGGTGCCAACAGAGGAAGCCATGATCACTCGCCAGATACTGTACTCAGCCTTGCTCGTTCCCACCACCTGCACGGCATTCGCCATATCTTGTCCCCTTTGTTGGTTAAATTTTTCTTGTGTCTTCGCTGTGCTTTCTTAATCGTTGGAATGATCGTTTTGAAACGATCGTCGAAATCTTCAGCTCATCCGCTTTCCTAATCTGTCGGATAACGGCGCGACAGACGACTTCGTTCGCGCGATATCATACGCCGGTCCGTCGTATTGCCGAAACTTATATTTATGGCGTGCTGCGACTCAATCGCCTGCGCGACCCCATCACTACTGAGCCTTCTCCAGCGTAGCCGCCACATTCACCTGGGAATCAGAACCCACGGTTAGCTCCCGCTTCCACTCCGCAAAGCCCGGCATCGAGATCACGACGATGTGCGTGCCCGCGCTGAGCCCGATTTCAGATGGAGTATTGCCCACATATCGCCAATCAACGCTGATTTCCGCGCCGGGAGGAGTCGAGGTGAAATCGCACTTCACCTTCACCGCGGCTGGTGACGACGCAGCGACCATGGGAGCTTGTACTGGTGAACTCTGCACCGGCGCGGGTATCACCGCCGGCGTACTAGAAATTGGCCGCCCGACATTCTCAGCGGGTGCAGCGCTCGTCGGAGTTGCGACTGCGACCGCAGTCGGCGGCGGACCCGTCTTGCCACTGTCATTTACCAGCGTATAAAACTGCCTCCGCACCTTGCCTTTGTCGTCCAGGTAATAAATCGTGACGCCCCTCTTCTCTCTTCTGGCCTCAAAGCTTTCGCCCTTTTGCAAAGGCGTGCACTTCGAAAATCTCGAGTCCATGACGCATTGCACACGGAACGGCGCTTCGTTGCCTATTTGAACCAGCAAAGTATTCACGAGGGGCGCCGTACTCGTGGAACGGCAATATGCGTCGAAGGTGAGCTGCTCGCAGTTTGTCGGAACGCCGTTGTCGTTAAGGTTTACCGCTCGAGTCTCGGAATCCAGCACGGTTACCTGGATCGATTTTTTCAGCGAAGCGGCGTTCGCTAACATAGCCAGCAACAGGAGACCTGCCTGAAGCGCCGCCATTCTACGGATACTCATCAAACCAACTCCTCCAAACGCCGCGATACATCTGCCGCAACCCGCTTTGCCAATAGCTCTTGAGGCCGGTCTCGCAGATTCGGTACATTGTGCTCCCTAGGTGCGTTCCGCATATTCGCCCACCGGAGGAGGGTCGACGACAGACTCCTCTCCAGGCTATTGCCGACCGCGGCCGGTCCCCTTGAAAACAGAGCCGGTGCACTCCATCTGCACCGGCCATTTCAGGTAGAGGACAGGTCTAGAACGTAAAGATCGGTCCGAACTCCGTCCGGTGATCTTGCCATTCGTTGGATGGCACGCCGGCAATTGTGTACAAGAGCGAGTGGTCTTCAGCACGGGTGGCGTAGATCGACTGCTCGAAGCCGAACGTGGCCCAGTTGTTGACCTTGTAGTACAGGGTTGCAATGGCGCTCTTGCCCATCAACATGGGCAAGCTGCCACTGAAGCCAGGATTATTCAGGTCACGATCCACAACCTGATCCTTGCCGACGAGGAGATGAAGCTGCCAGCCCGCGTTGTGGCCTTTCGGGTCGGCATTGAACCACCGGGAAAGCGGCAGACCGAGCTGGACGAATCCGCCAAAGGCACGGACGGGCCGCTGCGGAGCAACCGCGGCGTCCCCGCTCGGACATGCGCCAGCCACGAGCGCGACCGTGCAACCGAGTTCGGCCCCGCCAGCAGCAGCCAGTGGACCACCATCCGCCGTGACGTAGGGCCCGGATGTGGCAGTCAGGGCGCCCGTATCGGTGACGTAGCCGTTAATTTGGCCGCCGAGGAAGAAGCGCAAGTCGCCTCCCTTATAGGCGGTCGCCGTTAAGGTAAACCATCGCGTCGGTAGTTGCGCCACGAATTGGCCGCCCCACTGGGTGCTGGAAGCCTGAAAGCCATTCGGGAAGGCAGACTCTAAGGAGCAAGCCAGAATATTTTCGCCGCCGTCGCATAGGTAGGAGCTGTTGGGAACGATTGATGTGCGCCTTGAATGGAATCCAGCAAAAGCAATCTGCGCGGGAGCGACGCCCCTGGCTCGATCAATCTGATAACTCAAGGCTACTCGTCCCTCGTACTCCGGACGGTCGGCGTCGGCGCCCTCGCGCTCGCCTTGCCCGAGCTGAGCCGCGAGCCCGTTATTGGCTGCGTTCCCGAGCTTCAGGATTTGACCTGTGCTCGGCATCATCACCCCAAATTGACCCTCGAGGTTGACATGGTGCTCCTTCTCCAGCGTCTGGATGAACCCGACCCGTAGTTGTGGAGAACGTTCCCAAATGTTGCCCCAAAATGCGCCATTGAAGGTGGTTTCCACTATATTCATCAGCGCGCCGGATCCGAAAAGCGTCCAGTCCTGTCCACCCACGAAGAAGAGGTCAGTGTTTTCGCTGGCGTGGTAATCGAGGCGAACGAAGGCCAATCGCAGTCTCGGTTGATTGTTCCGGATCGAGGTAACGTCGGCGTTGTCGACTTCGGTGAAGTTACCTTCGAAGTCGCCCTCGATCTTGCCGGTCACCGTGAGCTTGGGCGAGATGTCCGGCCATTCGAAGTTCATACCGAAGCGAGTGGAGCGCGCCTTGACGTGTACCTCGGGATCCTGGGTTGGGCCGGTGTTGAAGGTCGAGTTATTCCCGGCATTCAGCCATATGCCGGGAAACGGGAAGTCGTCGCCATCGGGGTCGCTGCT
Organism: Terriglobales bacterium; assembly: GCA_036513715.1. Lineage (GTDB taxonomy): Bacteria > Acidobacteriota > Terriglobia > Terriglobales > Acidobacteriaceae > Acidiflorens. The sequence continues at coordinate 456 of DATBYM010000055.1, read as the reverse complement.
ATCATGCACGATCGTCGACTTAATGAAGCCATAAGGAGCAAGCGTAATCGGGCCCGCCTTTATGCCGGCTAGGCCACCGCTCTTGGGAGCATCGACCGGGAACACCCGGATCGGAGTCACCGCCGTTACCACCGCAGCCGGAGGAGGGGCCACTTCGCCCGCTACCCGCGACGGATAAGGTGGCTGCGGTTGGGTTTGGGTTTGCGGCGACGCTTCCGCCGTGGTCAGCGAGGACGACATCGTCTCATTTTCTGGTGCCGGAACTGCAGCGGCCGCAACAGCGGGTGGAGTTGCCGGCTTCGTCGCGGCCGACAAATCGGCGGCGTTCAGGACGCCCTTGCGGCTGAGAGCTTCAACCAGCACTTGAAATTGAGCGCTGGGAGCGGCATTTTGAATGGCGTTGGCCTCGGCTGGCGCCAGCACACCTTTCATCACCAACACACCCAGCAATGCCGT
>DATBYM010000054.1:0-155785 GCA_036513715.1 Terriglobales bacterium | reverse complement strand
CGATATCCACGAATTCGAGCACACCCGCCACAAGGTCAGACTGTTCGAACATGCCCGCGGAGAAGGTTTGAAAGAAATCGGCGACTGGCGCGGCCACGCAGCCTAACGAGCGAGAGAGTCGAGAGTCAGAGAAAATTTCAGGCGAGACTACCCAGCACAGAATTTCATTTTGTTCCACGATCAGCCGCACGCTTAGGGCTTGGCGACGGCATTGTTCGGAAGCTTTGGGGTTAGCCTGCGGATGATGAATTCTTGAAATAGATTGCCGATGGCGCTGGCCCCGATTCCGATGGCCGAATTTTCGAAAGTTAGTCCGGCTCCGCTACGATCCTGAGCCGGATAGTAGAGATTGGAAATGCCGCCGGCCGCAAGGCTTCCTAGAATATTCGAGTAATTTACCTGCCAGCGCGCGTTATCGCCCTTGCAGATCAGAGCGTTGGCAATCGCATACAAAAACCGCGACGGCACGCTGCCGGTTCCCTTGTAGAAATAGCGCGGATCCTGTTTCAGCAGCGAGGGCAGAATCGCGGATCCGATGAGCGTGCCAGTAGTCGCGTCGCCGTAGTTGGCGCCGAAGCGTTTTGCGTAGCCTTGCGCGCCTTGACCATATCCGGCGAAGTGATTCTGTGCCTGCTCCACACCTGCGCTGCCAGCCACAATTACGAAGGTGAAGGGATCTTCCAAGGTCTTCCAGGCAAGATTGAATTTTTGTCTTGGAGTGAGTGGAACGGCATGGGGGTCATAACTGACATAGAAATTGGGCAGGACGCCGAGCACCCGCTGTTTCTCTTCAGCCTTGATCTGCTCTTCCGCCACCTCGGTCTGCGTGAGGGTAACCTCCAGATCGGCTGAATTGGCCGCCACGGTCAGGGCAGCCTCGGGGACGATATCGATTTCGCCAGCGTGCAGGATTCCGGCGGACGTTTTCGGAGCGAAGCCGGCGGAGGTGATGGTGAGCTGGAAGGGGCCGGGGACGATGTGATCAAAAGAAAATTGTCCATCTCCGTCGGATAGAACTTGCTGAGTGAGGGATTGGTCTCCGCCAGGCCGAGTGAGCTTTACCTGGGCGCCCGCGATTACGGCTCCACTTTGATCTGCGACGGTGCCGCTGATGCATCCGGGCACTTGCGGATCGGATACGGGCGTTGGCTGAGGGGTTTGTGATAGACAGAATGGCGTCCAGCCGAAAGCGATCAATGCAAGAAACAGGGGTGCAGATTTGGACCGAAAGACCATGAATGACGTAACTCTATTCCTTCCTATATCCCGTTTCCACATTACCGAGGTGATCCATTTCTGAACCTCTGCCCCACAAACAGCGGGCGTCAGGCCCGGCGGGTTTCTTCTTGAAAATCTCTTTCTAAACTTTGATGCAGGATATAAGCATACCCAGCCGCCCTCCCGACCACGACGCTGCGAGATTTTTCAGCAGCTACGCCAAGGCATATATACTTTAAAGAACCCGAACCCGCCCCGAAAAACTCAGATGAAGATTCCGACCGAACCTATTGGGAGCATACCCAGGCGACTGGAATTGCTTGAGGCTATTGGCGCAGCGGGCGATTTTGCCGGTCCGAAAAAAGGCACTCGGCTGGCGGAAAAGATTTTCGGAAACGAGTGATGGACAAAAACGCAGAAAAACTGTTGCCTTCGATCGCGCTGCAAAATGAGCAGGCCGTTGTTCTTGCCCGAGAGCGGGCAGAGCGCGATCTAGTCGCGACGAAGGAGGCGTTGGAGCGTAAGACGGCGGAACTGGCCGAGCAGCGCGAATTCTTTCGCGTCACCCTCGCGAGCATTGGCGACGCTGTGATCACCACGGATGCGGAGGCGAAAGTCACATTTTTGAATGGCGTGGCGGAAGCGATGACGGGATGGAAATCGGAGGAGGCTGTCGGCCAACCCCTGGACAAGGTGTTCAGCATTGCTAACGAGCATGGCCGGCTGCCGGCACCGAATACCGTGACCCAGGTTTTGCGCGAGGGAGTGGTAGTCGGATTGGCGAATCACACGGTGTTGACTGCTCGCGATGGAAAGGAAACAGCGATTGATGAGAGGGCGGCGCCGATCCGGGATGAAACCGGGAAAATTTCCGGCGTGGTGATGGTGTTTCACGATGTCGGTGAGCAGCGGAAGGCGGAGAATGCGCTGCGGCAATCCAATCAGTTATTGACAGAGGCGCGGGACGAACTGGGAAAGCGAGTGCAGGACCGCACCGCGGAACTGGAGACGGCCAACGAGAATTTACGCGATCTCTCCGCGCGCCTGTTGCATTTGCAGGATGACGAACGGCGGCGCCTGGCGCGTGAGTTGCACGACAGCGCGGGCCAGATTCTAGCCGCGATTGGCATGAACATCGCAGTGGTCCAGGCGCAGTCGCATAAGCTGGATTCGTTTGGGGCGAGGGCGGTCTCGGAAAATGCGCAACTGGTCGAGCAGGTTTCGCGGGAGATTCGTACCATCTCTCATCTTCTGCATCCTCCGCTGCTCGAAGCGGCGGGCCTGGTTTCCGCACTGCGCTGGTATGTGGATGGATTTTCAGAACGCAGCAAGATCAAAGTCGATCTCGAAGTGCCCGCGGATTTTGGCCGGTTGCGAAACGATGCGGAACTGGCCATCTTCCGGATCGTTCAGGAGTGTTTGACCAACATTCATCGTCATTCGGGGAGCACAACCGCGGCCATAGTGATTCGTCGGGAAGGGAGCCAGTTGACGGTCCAGGTTCGGGATAGCGGGAAGGGCATACCGCTGGACAAACAAAGGGAGCTGGGCGAATCGAGCCGCGGCGGTGTCGGATTTGGTGGCATGCGGGAGCGGCTGCGGCAGCTCGGCGGGACGTTGAAGATCGAATCCGGAGGACCGGGCACGGTGGTGAGCGTGACTCTCGAGGTCGAAAGCGCGCCCTCGGATTTTTGATCGTCTTGATATTTCTTGCGGCTCGCGGCAGGAAGCGCATTTAGAGCGTGAGCTTTGCGGCGGCGGGTTCGTCTAGCATCCACAATAATTTTCCGTCAGAGGGCTGCACTCGTTCGGAGGGCAGCGGTGGCGAATTCTTGCCCTCTAAGACCTGGTGGAGCATCTCGGCTTTGTCAGGGCCGCTGGCGAGAAACATAACCTCGGCGGCGCGATTGAGCACGGGAAAAGTGAAAGTGATGCGGTGAGTTTTGAACTTCTCGACCCAATTGGCGACGACGAGACGTGATTGTTCTTCGAGCGCCGCGGAATCGGGGAAGAGGGATGCGGTGTGACCGTCGGGGCCCATGCCGAGGAGGATGAGGTCAAAGCGGGGGAATTCGTTGGGCTTGAGAGCGAAGAAGCGGCGCAGTTGGGCTTCGTAGTCGGTGGCCGCGGCGTCGGCATCGGGATTCTCTGCACGCACACGGAAGACATTCTCGGCCGGAATTGTAATTTTCGAGAGCAATGATTCCTGGACCATCCGGTAGTTGCTTTCGGGGTCGGCGGGCGGGACGTGGCGTTCGTCGCCGAAGAATAGAAAGACGCGGTTCCAGGCGAAAGTGGCGTAACTCGACGCGAGTAACGAATAGAGAGCTTTCGGGGTTGAGCCGCCGGAGAGCGCGACCGTGAAGCGTCCCTGGGCGCCGATCGCAGTGCGAGCGACGCGGATGAATTCCTCGGCGGCGGCGTGGTAAAGATCGGCGGCGGTGGCGAGGACTTCTATGGATCGGGTAAACGGCATAGAGATTTTGTAATTGGGTGATCGGGCAATTTGTTGATCGAAACCCGCGATGGCTGTGAGACCATCCACAAACTACAAATTACTCGACTATAAAATTACACCATCATTCTACTTCTCGAAATTTCTCCAGCGACGGCCGTCGCGTTCCATCAATTCGTCGGACTCTTTGGGGCCCCAGGTTCCGGCGGGATAGTTGGGAAAATCACGCGGTGGCAAAGCCTTCCACACGTCGAGTACGGGATTGACGATGCTCCAGCCGGCTTCGACCATGTCGGCGCGCTGGAAGAGCGTAGCGTCGCCGGTCATACAGTCATGCAGCAGGCGTTCGTAGCCGGTCGAAGAAGTGGTGCCGAAATAATCGGCGTACTCGAAGTCCATGTTCACTTCGCCGAGTTGCATCGCCGGTCCGGGAGTCTTGGCGGCGAAGCGCAAGGAGATACCTTCTTCCGGCTGGATGTGCAGCACCAGTTGATTGGGCATCATGTTTTCGACCTGGGTTTCACGGAAGAGCATGAAGGGTGCGCGGCGGAACTGAATAACAACATGAGTATGGCGGCCGGGCAGCCGTTTGCCGGTGCGGAGATAGAAGGGAACTCCCGCCCAACGCCAGTTATCGATCAGGAGGCGCATGGCGACAAAGGTTTCGGTGCGCGAGTCGGGAGGCACGCCCTCTTCGGAGCGATAGGCGGGGACGCGCTCGTCACCCATGATGCCATCTCCGTATTGGCCGCGGACGGTTTTGCTGAGCACATCTTCGTTGCTGAAGGGCTGGATGGCGTGGAGAATTTTTGCCTGCTCGTCGCGCACCGCATTGGCTTCGAACGAGATGGGCGGTTCCATCGCGGTGAGGGTGATGAGCTGCATGATGTGGTTAGGAACCATGTCGCGCAGGGCGCCGGCTCCATCGTAGTAGTCGCCTCGTTGCTCGACGCCGACGGTTTCGGCGACCGAAATCTGCACGTGGTCGATATAGCGGCGATTCCAGATGGGCTCGAAAATTCCGTTGGCGAAGCGGAGCGCCAAAATGTTCTGGACGGTTTCTTTGCCGAGGTAATGATCGATGCGGTAGATCTGGCATTCGGAGGCGACTTTCAAGAGTTGCTGGTTCAAAGCCTTGGCGGAATCGAGATCGTGGCCAAAAGGTTTTTCGATAATTACGCGACGCCAGTGGCCATTTTCTTCTTTCATGAGGCCGACACTGGCCAGCCGCTCGACTACGTCGCCGAAGTATTTGGGTGCGGTCGCCATGTAAAAGAAATAGTTGCCGTGCGAGTTGTGCTCTTGGTCAACCTTGGCGAGCGTTTCTTTCAGCTTGTTGTAAGTCGCGGGATCGTCGAAATTTCCGCTGACATAACTGATGCGCCGGACAAACCATTCCCACAGCTCGGGATCGATGGCTCCGGTGGCGAATTTTTTGAAGTCTTCTGTGACTTTTTTGCGCGCATCTTCGTCGCTCATAGCGTTGCGGCCCACGCCGACGACGGCAAACTCGCGCGACAGAAGTTGCTGGCTGGCGAGATTGTAGAGAGCGGGAATGAGCTTGCGGCGCGTGAGGTCTCCGGTGAAGCCGAAGATCACCATGACGCAGGGGTCGGCGATGCGGCCAACGCGCGGTTTAGCGGGCAGAACTTCTGTCTGAGCCATTATTTCCCTCGTGATAGTGGGCTGCGAGCCAGGAGCTTCAGGCGAGCAGAACCAGTTTAACCGCAGATCGAACCTCGGAGCAGTCCCTCACTTCGCAGCTGGCGGTTTCAGTTCTACGTGGCCGCCGAACTTCTGGCGCATGGCGGAGAGCATTTTCTCCGCGAAAGTGTGATCCTGGCGCGAGCGGAAGCGCGTGTAGAGAGCAGCGGTCAGCACCTCGGCTGGCACCGCTTCTTCGAGCGCCGCCTGGATCGTCCAACGCCCTTCGCCGGAATCCTGCACGAAACCGCTGTATTCGGAGAGCGTAGGATTCTCGACGAGCGCCATGGCAGTCAGGTCGAGCAACCACGAACTTACCACGCTGCCGCGCCGCCAGACTTCGGCGATGTCGGGCAAGTCGAGATCGTAACGGATGTCTTCGGGAAGATCCTTGCTGGTGGCATTGCTGAAAATGTCAAAACCTTCGGCGTAGGCCTGCATCATTCCATACTCGATGCCGTTGTGAACCATCTTCACGAAATGTCCAGAACCGGAGGGGCCGCAGTGGATGTAGCCTTCTTCGGCGGTGCGCGCGGCGGCGTCGACCATTTTGTCGCGTCCGGGAGTGCGGGGGATGTCGCCGCGGCCGGGGGCGAGCGTTTTGAAGATGGGATCGAGGCGCTGGACGGCCTCTTTCGGGCCGCCGATCATCATGCAGTATCCGCGCTCGAGACCCCAGACACCGCCGCTGGTGCCGACGTCAATGTAGTGGACACTTTTGGCGGCGCAGATTTTTGAGCGGCGGACGTCATCTTTGAAATAAGAGTTGCCGCCATCGATGATAGTGTCGCCGGCCTGCATGCGTCCGAGGAGGGCCTCCACGGTTTTTTCCGTGGGATCGCCGGACGGAACCATGACCCAAGCGGCGCGTGGCGCGGTCAGTTTGCTGACCAGGTCGTCGAGCGAAGCGGAAGCGGTCGCACCTTCGCCGGCGAGGCCCTTGACGGCGTCGGGGCTGAGATCGGAGACGACAAGTTTGTGGCCGCCGCGCATCAGGCGGCGCGTCATGTTGGCGCCCATGCGCCCTAGACCCACCATTCCGAGTTGCATTCTTGCTCCTTAGGATTTCGCTGGGGCTGAACGGGCCAGAGGCCCGACACCAGACAAGCTCCGTACTACACCACCTCTTTTACCAGTGCTGCCAGCTTTGTCAGTCCGGACTTGACGTCGCTGCCGATGTGCACGCGCAAGGCGCGGCGCTTGCGGTCGGCTAGAACCTGAAAGTCGCCGCGCGCCTGCGCCGCTTTCACGATTCCGAACGTGTACTTCTGTCCGGGTACTGGAAGGTCCTCGGCATCGTCGCAGGTGATCTGGAGGAACACTCCGCTGTTCGGACCGCCCTTGTAGGCTTGCCCAGTGGAGTGCAGGAAGCGCGGGCCGAAGCCGAGGACGGTCGCTACATGTTTGCGATCGCGCACCGCGAGGCGCAGGGATTGCAGCAGAGATTGGTGCTCGGCATTCATCTCGACATAGGCGAGCAACGCGAAATAGTCTCCGGCGCCGAGGCGCGCCAGATGCGCGCGCAGGTAATTCTTCAGCGCGCCGTCGGCGGACGATCCAGCGGGCTTGGCTAGGCCTTGAGCCAGATCTGCGGCATTTTTTTCGTCGGTGAAGAGTTTGAAGCCGGCTTCTTCGACAATTGGCTTCTCGGCGGGGAGCGCGCCCTTGCTTTCGTATTCGGAGGTGAGCTGCTTGGTGACGATTTTGCTGGCCTCTACGTCGGGTTGATTGAAGGCGTTGATGCCAAGGATGGAGCCGGCCACGGCGGTTGCAATTTCCCAGCGGAAGAATTCCTGGCCGAGACTGTAGGTGTCGGATACGGCGATGCGCACTACAGGATGTCCCGCTTTTTCGAGGGCTGCGACTTTGGCATCCTGCGCCGCGTCGGACTCGCCTTCGAGCTGAAGATAAGCGAAGACGCGGTCATTTCCGTAAACCTCGGGCGCGCCGAGCGTTTCGCGATCGACGGGGATGATGCCTTTGCCCAGCTTGCCTGTGGACTCGGCGATTAATTGTTCGAGCCAAGCGCCGAGGTCGGAGATTCCGGGCGAGGTGATCAGCGTAATTTTGTCGCGGCCTAGCTTGGCGGCGGTGCCCATGATGAGGCCGAGCATCGCTCCAGGATTCTGCTCAACTGGAGTTGCAGCCTGGCAGGCTTCGACCATTTCTTGGGTGCGCTCGAGGAACTTGCCGGCGTCGAGGCCCATGGCTGCGGCCGGAACCATGCCGAAGTTGGAGAGCGCGGAGTAGCGTCCGCCGATGGAGGGCAGGCCATAAAAAATGTGGCGGAAGTGGTCGCGCTCGCCGACCAGTTGCATCTTGGAGCCGGGATCGGTGATGGCCAGGAAGTGGCTGCCCGCCTGGTCGGCTCCATCGGTCTGTTGCACGCGCTCGAAGAAATACTGCTTGTAGATGTTCGGTTCGAGCGTGCTGCCGGATTTGCTCGAAACGATGAAGAGCGTCTTGGCGAGGTTGAGCTTTTTTTCGACGCTGCGGATCTCGGCCGGGTCGGTCGAGTCGAGAATGTGCAGGCGCGGGAAGCCGGCGGTCTGCGGGTAGGTCAGCGAGAGCACTTCGGGGCACAGGCTGGAACCGCCCATGCCGAGCAGGAGAATGTCGGAGAAGCCGCTGGTTTTGATCTCATCGGCGAGCGCTTTTAATTTGGCGACGTTCGAGAGTTGCTCGTCGGTGATGTTCAGCCAGCCTAGCCAGCTGGCCTCGTCGTCGTTGGTCCAAAGAGAGGCGTCGTGCTGCCAGAGGCGTCTTACTTTTCCCGAGGCTCGCCAGTCGTTAAGGTTTTTTTTTACGGCGACTTCGAGATCGGCGGGCAGGGACGCGCTTTGCGCATTTGCTTTGGGCGTGCTGGAGCGCTTGGTATTTTTCTCGACCTCGGCCAGCAGGGTGTCGAAGGCGTCGGCGAAGAGCTTTACGCCGTCGGCGGTCAGCTTGTCGGTGGCGTCTTTCATGACGATGCCAACGGCGGCGAGATCGGCCATGGTTTGGCGCGCAGCCTCGACGTTTTCGGTAAGGCTCTGGCGCGGTTTGCCGTGATCGCGGAAGTCATCGAGGGTCGCGGGCGGAATGGTGTTGACGGTGTCGGGCCCGATTAGTTCCTCGACGTAAAGAACGTCGCTGTAATTCTTGTTTTTGGTGCTGGTGCTAGCCCAGAGCACGCGCTGGGTCTGCGCGCCTTTGGCGGCGAGCACTTTCCAGCGCGGCGACGAAAAGATGCGCTGGTAGGCTTCGTAGGTCAGTTTGCCATTGGCGATGGCAACCTTGCCCAGGATGCCTTGCAGCTTTGCTGTGCGGGTAGCGTCGGTTTCTTTCTTGAGCTTGTCTTCGACGAGCGAATCGACTAGTGAATCGATGCGGCTGATGAAGAAGCTGGCAACGCTCGCGACTTTGCTGACATCGCCGCCCGAGGCAGCGAATTTTTCTACTCCATCGACGAAGGCTGCGGCGACCTCTTCATAGACGGGCTGCGCGAAGAGCAGGGTTACGTTGACGTTGATGCCTTCGCTGATGAGCTGGCGAATGGCGGGAATGCCTTCGGCGGTGCCGGGCACTTTGATCATCACGTTTTCGCGGGAAACGGTCTTCCAGAGGCGGCGCGCCTCATCGAGCGTGCCGTTGGTGTCATGGGCGAGGTAGGGAGAAACCTCGAGGCTGACATAGCCGTCGCGTTTTTTCGTGCTCTGGTAGACGGGGCGCAGGATGTCGGCGGCATCCTGAATGTCGCGGATAGCTAGGAGTTCGTAGCGGCCCTTGGCGTCGAGGTCGCTGCGGTCGGCGAGCGAGTCGAGGAAGTCTTGGTATTGGCCTCCGGCAATCGCCTTCTCGAAGATCGAGGGGTTGGAGGTCATGCCGCGCAGGCCGTCTTCGGTGATCAGGCGCTGCAGTTCGCCGCTCTTCATCAGGTCGCGACGGATGTAGTCGAGCCAGATGGACTGGCCGAAAGTCTGAAGCTGCACGAGAGGGTTGGCGGCTTTTGCGGTTTCGAGCGTGTCGACTGGATTCATAAACATCTCCTAAAGCTGAGGCAGGCACAGGATAATTGCCTGACGTTAATAAACGGTTACTGCCCGGCCTGCTCGCGCGCCGCCTGGATCACGGCATCTGTCGTGAAGCCGAATTTCCTTTGCAAATCTTTTAGCGGGGCGGAGGCTCCGAAGCTGCGCATGCCTATGATATGGCCTTTGGGGCCGGTGTATTGCGCCCAGCCGAAGGTCGATGCCATTTCGACGGCTACGCGCGCGGTGACATCGGGCGGAAGGACCTGGTCGCGATAACTCTGATCCTGATGCTCGAAGATGTCCCACGAAGGCATGCTGACGACGCGGGCTCGGATACCTTCCGCTTTCAGTTTTTCGTAGGCGTCGATGCAGAGATAGACTTCGCTGCCGGTGGCCATCAGGATGACCTGCGGCTTGCCGCCTTCCGCGTCGGCAATGATGTAAGCTCCACGAGCTACCCCCGCGGCGGACGCGTATTTGGCGCGATCAAAGGTGGGCAACGCTTGCCGGGTGAGGATCAGCGCCACCGGATGCTTGGTCTGCTGCATGATCACTTTCCACGCTTCGATGACTTCATTGGCGTCGGCGGGTCGGAGGGTCATGAGCCCGGGCACGGCGCGCAGGGTGATGAGTTGCTCGATGGGCTGGTGGGTGGGTCCGTCTTCGCCGACTCCGATGGAGTCGTGGGTGAAGATCCAGATGGACGGAACCTCCATGACGGCCGAGAGGCGAATCGGCATTTTCATGTAGTCGCTGAAGATGAGGAAAGTCGAGCCGTAGGCGCGGAGCTTTGACAGTTCCATGCCGTTCACGATCGCGCCCATGGCATGCTCGCGGATGCCGAAGTGAAAGTTGCGCGCGTTCGAATGATTGGCTTCGAAATCGCCGGCGCCGTCGAAGGTGAGCCGCGTCTTCGTCGAGGGGTAGAGGTCGGCGGAGCCGCCCATCAGCCAGGGGTGATTTTTGGCGATCGCATTCAAAACCTTGGCGGAGGAATCGCGGGTGGCCAGTCCCTTGGCGTCGGGCGCGAAGGTGGGCAGTTCCTTGTCCCATCCCGCGGGAGGTTTGCGCTCTTGCATAAGCGTGAATTGCGCGGCGAGATCGGGGAACTGCTGGCTATATTTTGCGAACAAAGCTTTCCACTGACTATTTAATTGTTTGCCGCGTTTGCCCATGACGTCGCGGAAATTTTCCTGCACTCCGTCGGGGACGAGGAACTTGGCATCTTCGGGCCAGCCGTAGAAGCGCTTCGTCAGCTTAACTTCTTCTTCGCCGAGCGCTTCGCCGTGCGCTTCTTTGCTGTCCTGGCGGTGGGGCGATCCGTAGCCGATGTGGCTGTTGACGATGATGAGTTTGGGACGGTCTTTTACTTCGAGGGCTTCGGTGTAGGCCCGCGACAGAGCGGCCAGATCGTTGGCGTCGGCGACGTGTTGCACATCCCAGCCGTATGCCTCAAAGCGTGTCGCCACATTTTCGTCGAAGGCGAGATCGGTATTGCCTTCGATGGTGATGTGGTTGCTGTCGTAAATCCAGCAGAGATTTGAGAGCTTGAGATGGCCGGCGACCGAGGCGGCTTCCGACGAGATGCCTTCCATCATGTCGCCGTCGCCGCAGAACGTCCAGATGTTGTAGTTGAAGAGTTCGAAGTCGGGACGATTGAAATAGGTCGCGAGCCAGCGCTCGGCAATGGCCATACCAACGCTGTTCGCAACGCCCTGGCCGAGTGGCCCGGTGGTGGTCTCGACGCCAGTGGTTAAGCCGTATTCGGGATGGCCGGGAGTTTTGCTGCCCAACTGGCGGAAGTTCTTGATCTCGTCGAGCGACAGGGCGGGGGTGGAAAGAATTTTGCCTTCCGGGCTGACTTCGCGCACGCCCGCTAAGTAAATCAGCGAGTAGAGCAGCATGGAGGCGTGGCCATTGGAGAGGACGAAACGATCGCGATTGGGCCAAATCGGGTCTTCCGGGTCGTAGCGCAGAAACTGCTGCCACAAGCAATAGGCAACGGGGGCCAAGGCCATCGGCGCGCCGGGGTGGCCAGAGTTCGCTTTCTGCACCGCATCTATCGAAAGCGTGCGAATCGTATTGATACACAGCTGATCGAGTTGTGTTCCGGTGGTGGCGACTGACTGGTCACTGACGGCCATTCATTCTCTCCTGGCAGATCGACTTACATTGCCCCACCAAAAATTAGATGAGGCTATTTGCAAATAGATACACTCGGCCCGATGCCTAAGTTTACCTCGCGAACGAAAACGAGACGAGGCACGAGTGGACTAGGTTCGATTTTATACCCGGAGGAATTGGGTTGGGCGTCGTCGGAGACGAGTGAGGCGAGGAGACCCTGCGGCGGATGCCTTTCGCCCGACTTCGCACGAACGGACACAAGCCCTCAAGGCGGAACTCACGTCAGGAAAAGTTTGCTTTGCTTGACTCTTTGTTGCAGGGTGGAGGCCAGTTCGTCGATGTCTACGGCCGATAGGTTCATCATTGTGGGATCGAGGATGGGCAGCCGATTCGTTCCGACGGCATCGCGGCGTACCTGGATGAGCAGAGCGTGGAGCACCTGAGGGTCGTATTTTTGCGGCGTAAGGCGGATCAGTTCCTGTAGGGCTGCTCCCACCGATAGGCGGTCGCGGTAGGCGCGTTCGCTGGTCATGGCATCGAAGGTTTCGGCGAGGGCGACGATGCGTACTGCTTGCGGTATTTCGTCACCATGCAAACCATCGGGATATCCCGAGCCATCTGCGCGCTCATGGTGCCAGCGCACGATTTCCGGAACCTGCGGCCAGGGGAACTGCACCTGGCTTACGATCTGATGGCCGACGACGGTGTGGTCGCGCATCTCTCTATATTCTTCCTGATCGAGTTTGGAAGGTTTTTCGAAAAGCCGTCGATCGACGGCGACCATGCCGATGTCGTGCAGATAGGCGGATGAGCGCAGAGACGCAGCGTCGCTTGGGTTCATCTCCAGCGCTTCGCCGATAGCCTGGGAATAGCGGCCGACGCGCAGCGAGTGGCCATGAATATTGACGTGCTTGACATCGATGGCGGTGGCGAAAGCTTCGAGCGCGTTGTCGTAGAATCCGTGGAGAGAGGCAGCCAGCCGCAGGTTTTCCGATACCCGTTGCGCGAGCGACTGGCCAAGCGTGTGATTCTGAATGGTCAGCGCGATATAGGGGCTCAACATTTTAAGCGCGTCGAGCGCGTCTTCTTCGTAAAGCGCATCTCCGGTCCGGCGTCCAAGGGCAATTAATCCCGCGAGCTTTCCGCGGACTCTCAGCGGACAGACACACTTGAACAGTTCGGGCGCCACATTCCCGCTCGAACTTAGAAAGACGTCGTGCGTGGAACTGTTGAGCAGGACGGGGCCGGAGGCGGCGGTCAGGGTATGCACATGGCGGGGCAGGAGGCGCATGACCGAAGGGTCGGGCATCAGGGTGAATCCCTGGGAATCGACCGAGGAGAGGAGGGAACGGCGTTCGTCGAATGAGAATAAAACAGCCTCGCGTGCGCCCGCTGCCTCCATAATGGCGGTCAGCATGGTGCCAGCGGTTTGGCGGAAGTCGCGGTCCGCCGTAAGTTCGGGCCCCAAATCCGTCAACGCTTCGAACGTCTTGAGAATCTTCTTAAAGTCGGTTCCTTGCAATACCTCGTGCGGAGGAGAATGCTAGAAACCAGAGCCCAATCAGGTTAGCATCGGGTTCGCGGCCCGATTGTTGGTTAGTTTGGTGCAAAAAAGGCATCGGTTATCGAGTCGTCGGGGGATCGGTGACCTTCATTCCTCATTAACATTCATGACTTTGCGGGACATTTGGAAACTGGAGGGTTCAGATCGCCCGATGCCGAGATCAACCCCACCACTTGCCTTGACAGGCGCGCCAAGTTGGCTCATACTTCGGGCCAATCGCGCGCGCCGCTTGCGTTTTGCCCGGTCGTCCTACAACTTGCCGACTAATTAGCTATCGAGAGATTTTGTGGTTGCACCCCAATCCAAGCCGTTCTCAGAGAAAAGAGTTAGCGAGTCGGATCGCGATTCCTCGCCTGAGATCTCGGTTGGAGGCGGGTCGGGCGTCTCTGAAGTTGACTCGAACGCATCGCTATCCTCGCTCAAAGATCTGATTGCAGGCGGGGATCGCCGTCTGGAACCGATACTGGGGAGCATTACGAACGCCGCACTCCGCCTGTCGGGCGCCACCGGGGCCGCGCTGGCGATGTGGAAGGATGGCGCGATGGTGTGCCGCGCGCGGAGTGGGACTACGGCTCCGGCTCTCGGTGCGCGGTTGAGCGCGGAAACCGGGATATCAGGGGAATGTCTAAGAAGTGGAAAGATGCAACATTGCATCGACACCGAAAATAATCCGCTCGTCGATGTAGAAGTCTGTCGCATCCTGGGATTACGCTCGATTGCGGTTTTACCGATTCAGGGCTGGCGCGGGGTCAATGGGATTCTCGAAGTATTCTCAACGGCGCCGGCAGCTTTTACCGATCAGCATATTGATCTGCTGGTACAACTGGCGGCGCTGGCGGAGCGCGCTCGCGCATCGCAGCCGCACGGCGCATCACCGGCGGCGCCGAAACTTCCGTCTGCCACTGCGAAGGTCCAGCCCTCGGGTTTGCTGCCGGCCTCCGATCGCGTGGGAGACGTGGCATTGGCTGTGGTGGGAAGGCGATCACGGCCGTTTGTTCTTGCTGTCGTCGCCTCATTGTCGATCTCTCTGCTTGGCCTGGTGATCTGGCTCGGCTGGAAGGGGCCGGCAGAAACCGATGGCAAGGCGCACGCAGCGACGCCGGATTCGGTTAGGGGGGCGAGTGGAAATGCTGCCGCTCTAAGTTCCGCGACCGAACCCACTTCGGCTACGCAACTTCCGACTCAGTATTCCGTCAACGCTCGTCCTTCTCTGAACCCTGCTCTGAACAATGATCCGGTCTGGAAGCCGGATCCGGGTGGCCAGCCGCTGTTTCCAACGGGCGGAAAGCCGCCGGCTGGCGCTCCGGTCAGGTTCGCCGCAAAGGTGGAGGCGCTTTCGGAGAAAAAACCTGCCCCGGGCCGTGCCTCCGCCACGGAAGGGCAGATCGATCGGCCAACCCCAGTCGCCGATTCTTCTGGCAAGGTTGCTGACAAAGTTGCGCGGAACACTGTAATTGTTCACGATGTCGCGTCCTCGCCGACTGGATCGCAGGCTGACCCGCAAGATTCGCGCTCCGAGCTGGCCGACTCTCACGCAACTGAGAGCGCGCCATCGGCGGCGTCGGTTTCGGGCAACGAGACTAATCATTCCCCGCTCAGCGGAGTTCTCTCCGCCAAGGCTTCATTGCCCGATCTCACCGCGCCCGTATCGCTCGGCGTTTCAGGGGGCAAACTGCTCCACCGTGTTTCGCCAGCTTATCCGATAGAGGCGCGGGTGCTGCGCCAGGGGGGCACGGTCGTTCTGGCAGCCACGGTGATGGAGGATGGGAGGGTCGGATCGGTCAGAGTGATCGATGGCCCGCAGTTGTTTGCACAATCGGCCGTCGAGGCGGTGAAGCAATGGCGGTACAAGCCGTTTGAACTCGACGGAAAACCTGTGAAGAACGAGATTGGGATCACGCTTCAGTTTAGCCCTTCGGACTCGGCTTCCAAGTAACGCTATTGGGTAATCCCGCTATCGAATCGTTCAGTTAATCATTCTTAGTTAGACGAATCTCCGGTCCGTGATGGCCAGATCCGTGATGGCCAGATCACCCGCTGGCCTTGTAGCTACACTCCGACGGGGAAGGGCTTGGTTTGACGCTCCGAGCCTACGGCAAGTCCGGCGAATCGCCCCTGAAGCAGCGACATCAAGCCGGTCACCCAGTAGCCCAATACGAAGAGCAACAGAAAAGGAACGGTGAAGTAGTTTTCATTGCTGATGGCGTAATAAATGGCGAGCGCGAAATAGGTTCCGATCAGGAGTTCAATCCACGGAACCCATCCCAGGCGCTTGCGGTATTTTGCCCCGAGGACTTTATCCTTCTTCGATTCGACGCGATATTTGGGGGTGCGAGCAAAGGCAGTCTGCTTGCCGATCACCGCTTCGAGTACCGCAATAGTATTGGTAACCGTCAATCCGATCCCGAGAGCCATCAAGAGCGGCAGATAGAGCAGCGCTCGCGGCCAACTCTTCGGGAATAGTTCTTTCTGCGAAACGAGATAGAAGCTGGAAATGGAGAAGGTCGACGCCATGAACAGAGGCAGGTCGATATAGAGCATCTGAAACCATCCCTGATAGAAGCGGATAATCATGGCGGGCATCAGCAACACCGAAAGCACGATCATCAGCGGATAGCTGAAGTTTGCGGTGAGGTGATACCAGGCCTCGATTTTCTGATGGCGGGATACGTCGCTCTTTAACACTTGAGGAAGAATTTTTTTCGAGACCTGAATCAAGCCTTTGGCCCAGCGCGCCTGCTGCGTCTTGAAGGCCGTCATTTCTACGGGCAACTCGGCGGGGCATTCGACATCTTGCAGGTAGACAAACTTCCATCCTTTCAACTGGGCGCGGTAGGACAGATCGGTGTCTTCGGTGAGCGTGTCGTGCTCCCAGCCGCCGGCTTCGTCGATGGCCGAGCGTCGCCACATGCCGGCGGTGCCGTTGAAGTTAAAGAAAACGCCGCTGCGCGAGCGGCCGGAGTGTTCGAGGACGAAATGGCCGTCGAGCAGAATGGCTTCGACCTCGGTGAGGAGCGAGTAGTGGCGGTTGATGTGAGTCCAGCGCGTCTGCACCATGCCGACTTTTCGATCGGTGAAGTGGTGGATGCACCTCAAAAGAAAGTCGGGCGGCGGAACAAAGTCGGCATCAAAGATTGCCACGAATTCGCCCGTGGCAGTTTTAAGACCCGCTTCCAGTGCTCCGGCCTTGAAGCCTTGGCGATTGGTGCGGTGGATATAGACGACGGGGTTTCCGAGCGCGGCGTAGCGATCGACGAGCGCGCGCGCGACTTCCACGGTTTCGTCGGTTGAGTCGTCGAGCAACTGGATGTCGAGTTTGTCTCTCGGATATTCGAGGCGGCAGACGGCGTCGAGCAGGCGGTCGACGACGTATTGCTCATTAAAGATCGGCAACTGGACGGTGACGCGCGGCAGGCTTGCGAAGCGAGCTGCCGGATCCGTCGTTTTGTTCTTCTTGTGCTTGTAATAAAGATAGACGAGCCAGTAGCGGTGACCGCCATACGCCGCCAGAATAACCAGCACAATGAAATAAGGGATCAGCAGGGCCAGATCGAAGGCGTTGACCTGGTAAAGGCCCTGAAATGTTTTATCGAGGAAATGCTGGCGGAGGTAGGAGCCCAAGCCTTTGGTGGCAAGAAACAAAGCAAGGGACGGCGTGGAAGTAAGGGTCAGATGCATGAATTCAGCTGGACTATGAAGCAACGGCGAAGACAGCAGCCTAAGAATTGTACCTGATTGGTTGTCAGTCGCTGGTCGGTGGTGGTTGCGAAAGTCTGTGAACGAGCGACGGCGAATTGGCGACCAGTTCTCAATCCTCGGTCGCCGGGCTCAGTGTCAACTCAATTTTCTGGCTGGAGCCTTCTTCGACTTTGAGCGTCGTGCCATTCGCTTCCTGTGCCTTCAAGAAGTCGGGATCGCGCCAGATTTCTTCGTCGATAACCTGCCAAGCGTAGAGAGTGTAAGTTCCCGGAGCGAGGGCGCGAATGATGAAATGACCATGCTGGTCGGTCGATCCGGTGCCGAAACGATCGGGAAGTTTGCGGTATTTTTCTTCCGGCACGGCGACTACGGTGGCGTTCGGCACAGGATGATCGTTCTCCATGTCTTTCTCTTTTTCCGCTTCTTTGTTAATGACCGCGCCGTCGATCACGCCCCCCCGCGAACTCAGCAGTAGATCGAGCGAGATCGGGCCGCTGGCGGTGAATCCGGTATCGATGTTTCGGTCGCCGAGCCTTACCGACTTGAGGAAGAAATTATTCTGCGCGTCGCTGCCAAACACTCGCACGATGTAATTGCCCGGGCTCACATTTTTCCACTCGAAGTTCCCCTGGCGGTCGACAACAGCGTTGGCGCCGAAGAAATCCTGCGACATGAAGAAGCCGGGATCCTCGGGCAACTCCGTCTGGCGCAGGTTAACCGCGAATTGCGAAAGCTCTCCCGGCACGGCGCCTTCGACGCGTAGATGGCCCGAGATCGTGAAAGAAGGCTGCGGAACTAGCTTGATGCCTTCCACGTCAGAGGCAACAACGTTGATATCCTGTTGCGCTGTCAGTGCCTGCGTTCCGGACTCGGTCGCCATTTTCATGACGTACGAACCGGGGAGCGACGCCGCGGATTTCGAATTGGCCGTCGGAACCGATCTCGCCGGCATTTGCCCTCATCGAATCGCCGGGCTTCGAGAACAACTCGACAGCCGGCTTCTGCCCGGCCGGGATGCCGGCCACGACGCCGCGGATGCGATAGGTTCTTTGCGGCACGAGAGTGAGATTGATGGGGATCTCATCACCGGTATTGACCGCGACCGACGTACCCTGCGCTGGGTCGTTGGTTCCGGGATAGTAGGTTGTGAGATAGCGAGTGTCAGGCGCGGCGTCGCCCGGTCGGGATTTTTCCGGTTGCTTTTCGTAGTCACGGAAGTCGGGAGGCGGCATGGCCAGAATCGTATACTGGCCGGGAAACAAGCTGGCGAGACGGTATTCGCCGAGATCGTTGGTGTTGCTGCTGGCAACCGCTTCGCGCGTTGTTTTGCCGGGCTTTTTGCGGAGTGCGATGATTCTCGCCCCGGGCATGGGATCGCCGTCTTCGTCGGTGATGCGGCCGGCGATGGTGGCTGTGGGCAATATGCGGAAGAGTTGGTCTTCCACCGACTGTCCGGCTTCAACGGTGACTACATTGACGTCAGACTGGCGGCCCTGGCTATTGACTCCGACGAATCCGGTTCGCTCGATGAAGATACGATAACGGCCGGGTGCGACGTTCTCGACGCGGAAATGGCCGTCGGCGTCGGTTGAAGCGGTGTAGCTTTCGCCTTGTCCTTCTGCGACGACCTGCACCAGGGCTTTCTTGAGCGGCTGGCTGCCCGGCTCTTTCACCACCTCGCCGGCAATGGAAGCCGTCTTCGCCGTGCTGGCGGATGGTTGCGCGCCCGGCAGAAATGGGGCGCTCTGGAGAATAAAGGCAAGGGCGAGGCAGCAAGTTAAGGAAGTCGAAAACGCAAATCTCCGGCCCAAAAGATTGCTATGACGACCCTGAGTTGGTCGAAGCGGAAGGACCTGTCTATGGTCTGGGGAATGCATAGGTCTTTCGCTTCGCTCAAGATGACAATGCAAGTGCCGGTTCAAAACTCAGGTTCAATTGAGAAAATATTGCCGGTACAAGGTATCCCGCTGCGCCGGACGGAACCCCGCATCGCGTATGATGCGGCGCAATTCTTCTTCGGTTGTGCAGTTGGTCACGCCCGCCGCGCGGACTACGTTTTCCTCCAGCATCACCGAGCCGACGTCGTTGCCGCCAAAGCGCAAGCCCATCTGGCAGACTTTTAATCCCTGCGTCACCCAGCTGGATTGCACATTCAAGAAATTCGAAAGATAGAGGCGCGAAATTGCCAGCACTTTCAGATATTCGACGGCCGTGGCCTCATCCCATTTGCGTCCGCCGAGAGCGGTGTGCTGAGGCTGAAAACTCCAGGGGATGAAGGCGGTGAAGCCGCCCGTCTCCTGCTGCAAATCGTAGAGAACCTGGAAGTGATTGATGCGGTGCTCGATCGACTCGCCTACGCCAAACATCATGGTCGCAGTGGTGCGCATGCCGAGTTGATGCGCGGTGCGATGGACTTCTATCCAATCGGCGGTGAGGCATTTGAGGCGCGCAATTTTGTAGCGGACTTCGTCGTCGAGAATCTCGGCGCCTCCCCCGGGGATGGAATCGAGCCCGGCGTCGCGCAGGCGCGCAATCGTATCGCGGATGCTGAGATTGCTGTACTCGGCAATCGCGAGGATCTCCGACGCGGAGTAGCAGTGGAGATGAATTTTCGGGAAGCGCAGCTTGATGCCGCTCAGCATCTTTTCGTGCCAGTCGATCTTGAGATCGGGATGGAGACCTCCTTGCATGAGTACGCCGGTGCCCCCAAGTTCGACGGTCTCGCGGATCTTTTCGTAAATGGTGTCGAAGTCGAGGATGTAGCCTTCTTTTGCGGCAGGGCCCTTTAACGGGCGATAGAACGCGCAGAAGGTGCAGTATTCAGTGCAGAAGTTCGTGTAATTAATGTTGCGGTCGATGATGTAGGTCACGGTGCCTTCGGGATGGAGCCGGCGGCGAACCGCGTCCGCCTCCATGCCAATGCCGATCAGGTCATCGGAGCGAAACATCTCTAGAGCTTGCTGTTTGGTCAGGGACATCCTCGGTTACCCCAGGTGTAAAGGCTATTTTAGCTGGTGGGAGAGCGAATTAACCATCGAGGACACGAAGTAACACGAAGAGTCAAGCGCGGGGACATCGACGGACGCTAGGCAGTTCGGCGGCGGACTTGCGGACGCGTGCGGGGGATCTTGGGCTGTTCGCCCTTCTGTCTGCGCTTGTACTGGTACAGGCCGTAAAGTCCGCCGGCTAGCGAAAAAATGATCAGGGCAATCATTACCGGCCAGTAGTACTGCGCAAAGAACTTCACGATGTTTCGTCCGTAGTGGTAGCCGAGATAACCCAGGATGGTGAACCGAATGCCGCGCCCTACGGCCAGAGCAGTCAGAAACTTCTTCGTCGGGTATTGCATGGCTCCCGCAGCCAAAAGCATAGGGGTAATCGGAAATGGCGGCGGAAGGATGGCAGGGATGGCGACGGCGGCGAATCCCCAGCGTTCGAAAATCGCGTAGACCTTCTTTACTTTTCTCTGCGAGAACCTTTTTTCGAGAGTTTCCTTGCCGCCTTTGCGCGCCATGCGATAGGTGAGAAAGCCGCCGAGGACGGCTCCAGCGGTTGCCATAATTGTGTAGTACAAATACGGTTCGCGACGGTGGGCGGCGAGAAGAATGGTGACGAAGTCGGTGCTGCCGGGCAGAGGAATCAGCGAGTTGTCGGCGATGCCCAACAAAATGAGGCCTGGACCGCCCAGATGGATCAGCCAGTGCATGGCGCTCTTCTCGGTCACGAGTACAGCAATGGCGAGCCAGACCCTCATTCTTATTAGAACTCATCTGCGGCTAGTAGGTTGCAATCTAATAACTTACGGTCTTAGTCGAGACAAAAATTTACAAGAATCGCAAGTCGGGTGCTAGCGGCAGGGCTCCAATTTCCGCGGCCAGGCGGTAATAAAGCTGAAGTCCTTCCAGGCAGGGAGGGTCGAGATAATAATGGATATTCTGCGTCAGATAGAGGCGAATTACCTCGATTTCGAGGCCGAGGCGCGGCGCCCACTCCTGCGCTATGGCTTCGAGATTTCTTGGCGACAGGCCGTGATCGCGTGATTGTCTGAAAACGTGGGCGATCGCCTGGCCGTTTCGACCTTCGAGGGCTTGCTGGCGGATGGCCCAGAAGGCGAAAACGAAGGATTTTCCCGTGCGTTCCACCCACTCTTCCGCCAGGTCGAGAGTGAAGTAGCGAGTGCGGTCGATCTGTAGCGCCGGGTCTCCGATGAGAACGGCTGCGTCGCAAGCCTCGAGCATGGCATCGAGATCGGGAGCCATTGGCTTATAGTCGCGTGCTCCACCCAGCCATTCGGCGAAGAGAATCTTGGCCAGCGCAACTGAGGTCATCGAAGAAGTGTCGAGCGCGACGGTACGCACTTGCTGCAACCATTCCTCTTTTGACGGTGGAATCTCTGACGAGGGATCGTACGGCGGGTCGCCTGGCATCCGGCCGACGAGAAGAATCGACCGGACGGCGCGGCGGGCGGCGATGGCGACATCTGGAATGATAACGAGATTTGAAACGGTGGCATAGGCCGCGGCGGGAATGATGCCGACGTCGGCCGATCCCGCGCGCAGGGCTTCGGCGCAGGCTGATGGGATAGTGTAGGAAATATCGTAATTTGCAACTCGGTCGGGGTTCGCCTCTTCGTGCTCAAAATCCCACATGAGAGGAGCCGTGTTCAGGTAGGAAATGGCCGAGATCTTTAACCGGCTCATCACTTTACGAATTGTATCAAAGGCGGTGCGAGCCGCATCCTGGACAGAGTTTTCGATTGCGGTCTAGGGTCGCCGAATATGCCAAACAAGTCGGCTGTCTCCGACGTGGCTGTTGTCGCACCCAGGTTGCGCTCAGCTCCTTGCAGGATGAATCGCCGGAGCCGGAAACCGCATCTCTATTCCCGGACGAGGTAAGCTCGCCGCACGAGAAGAAGATCCTCAAGTTGCTGAAGGCCGACGAATCCACGCATATCGACGAGTTGGTTGAAATTGCTGGAGAACGAAAAGTCTCCCTCGGAAATCCTTGCCGCGCTGTTTGAGCTGGAACGGAATGGTTACCTTTAAAGCCTTTCCCGGCGATGAAATGTTCGGTCTGACCAGTCAGATGCGGGGAGCTTTCGCCTCGATCGGGATGAAGATTGCCGAGGGTTGCCGTGGTAAGGGCGACGCCGAGCTCGGCCGCTTTCTCGAAATCGCGATGGCTTCAGCGAGTGAACTCGAATACCAGTTTCTGTTAGCTCGTGAGCCGGAATATTTGCCCGGTCCAGCGTACGAGCGTCTTATCGCTCCGGTAATCGAAGTGAAGAAAATGTTGTCGTCTCTAATGCAAAAAGTGAAAGGGTTCGACGGGCGGCTGAGAGCTGATAGCTGACAGCTGACAGCAATTCGTGCTAGCTTCAATTCCAATACCGTGAAACTGAGGAACCATTGTCAAAAGGTCTAGTCATTGTCGAATCGCCGGCTAAGGCGAAAACAATCCAGAAATATCTGGGCAAGGGATTCACGGTCGATGCTTCCTACGGCCACGTGAAAGACCTGCCCAAAAGCAGCCTTGGGGTCGACATCGAAAACAATTTCGATACGGAGTATGTCGTCATCCCCGGGAAAGAGAAGGTTCTCGCCAAGCTCAAGAAGTTGGCACTCTCGGCCGATCACATCTATCTTGCGCCCGATCCGGATCGCGAAGGCGAGGCTATCGCCGCTCATCTTGCCGACGAACTTACCGAAGAGTCGGGCAAGAAAAAGAAGGGAAAGAAGAAAAAAATCGATGACATCGGCGACGATGCGCGCATCCGCCGCGTGACCTTCAACGAAATCACGCAGCGGGCGGT
Organism: Terriglobales bacterium; assembly: GCA_036513715.1. GTDB lineage: Bacteria > Acidobacteriota > Terriglobia > Terriglobales > Acidobacteriaceae > Acidiflorens. The sequence goes on along the minus strand of DATBYM010000054.1, from coordinate 133,196 downwards.
CAAGGCCGCATTCGAGCATCCTCGCGACATTGATCGCAACCTGGTCGACGCGCAGCAAACGCGCCGTGTGCTTGATCGCCTGGTCGGCTATCAGGTTTCTCCTCTTTTATGGGACAAAGTTCGCCGCGGCCTCTCCGCGGGACGCGTGCAAACCGTCGCGCTGCGCTTGATCGTCGATCGCGAACGCGAGATCAAAGCCTTCGAGAAAAAAGAATACTGGACGATCGACGCCAATCTCGCTGCGGCGAAGCCTCCGGCATTCGACGCGCGCTTTATCGGCAAAGGCGATGAAAAGGTCGAGGTCACGAACGGCGAGGACGCGGAGAAAATCCGGCTGGCGCTCGAAAAGGCTGACTGGGTCGTTCGCTCGGCGGAGAAGAAAGAACGCCGGCGAAATGCGACTCCGCCGTTCACGACCAGCAAGCTGCAACAGGATTCGTCGCGCAAGCTGCGCTTCAGCGTGAAGCGCACGATGATGATCGCGCAGCGTCTTTATGAAGGCGTCGAACTGGGCGAGGAGGGACTGGTCGGCCTTATCACCTACATGCGCACCGACTCGACGCGGGTCGCGCCGGAAGCGATTACAGAGGTGCGGGAATATATCAACGAGCAGTTTGGCGCCGCTTATTTGCCCGATTCTCCCAACACATATAAGGAGAAGAAAGAAGCACAAGCCGCGCACGAGGCGATTCGCGCGACGTCGGCGGCACGCCATCCTGACCAGATTAAACAATATCTTCAGGAAGACGAATTCAAGGTTTACAAGCTGATCTGGCAGCGCTTCGTGGCTTCGCAGATGAACCCTGCCATCTTCGACCAGACTACTGTCGACATTGATGCCAGGTCGGGCAGCGAAATTTTCCAGTTCCGAGTCACCGGCTCGGTGCCGAAGTTCGACGGCTTCCTTAAGGTGTACGAAGAGTCGAAGGACGCCAAGGACGCGGAAGATGAGGAGCTAAAGCACAAGCTCCCACCGCTCGAAGCGGGGCAGAAGCTGACCCTGAAGTCGCTGCTTCCGGAGCAGCATTTCACCGAGCCGCCGCCGCGGTTCAACGAAGCTTCGCTGGTGAAAGAGCTCGAGGAGCGCGGCATTGGCCGTCCTTCAACCTACGCGACGATTCTCAGCACCATTCAGGAGCGTATGTACGCCCAGAAAGTTGGCGGCAAGTTTGTGCCCACTGAAATTGGGCTGGTCGTCACCGATCTGCTGGTGGAGAACTTCAAGGATATTTTTGATTTTCAATACACCGCGTTGCTCGAAGAAGAGCTCGACGAGATCGAGGAAGGGAAACAGACCGGCAACCACGCGCTCACAGAGTTTTATAAGAAGTTCGCCAAGGACCTCCGCTACGCCGAGAAGCACATGGAAAACATCAAGCGTATGGAGAAGCCCACGGACGAAAAGTGCGAACTGTGCGGGGCGCCGCTGGTCATCAAGTGGGGCAAGCACGGCTCGTTCTACGCCTGCAGCACCTACGACAAGGAAAATCCTGACACCTGCAAATTCACCAAAGAGAATCCCATTAATCTGCCCGATCTTGATTCGGCCGATTTGCAGGAGACGGCGCAGGAAGAATATTGCGAAAATTGCGGCCGCGTCATGGTGCTGAAGCGTGGGCGCTTCGGCCAGTTCATGGCCTGCACCGGCTACCCCGACTGCAAAACGACGCGGCGGCTCGACCAGGGCAAGAAGGTGCCAGATATTCCGCTCGATGAAACCTGCCCGCTGTGCAAACGCAATTTGATTCTGCGGCATGGCAGATTCGGTGAGTTCACTTCGTGCAGCGGATATCCCGAATGCAAATATGTGAAGCAGAATTTTATCGGCGTGAAGTGCCCGGAATGCAAAGATGGCGAACTCGTCGAGAAGCGCGCGCGCAAGGGCAACACTTTTTACGGATGCGGAAATTATCCGAAGTGCAAGTTCACGTCCGCGGCAAAGCCGGTGCCCGAGAAGTGTCCGGATTGCGGACATGAGTATCTGGTAGAACGAATTCGCAAAGATGGACCGGTCATCGCGTGTCCGAATAAAGAGTGCGATTATGAGCGAGCCCTGGAAGGCGCGGTAGCAGCGGACGTCTCGAAAGCATGAACGAATCACAAGGGGCAGCTGAAAATTCGAAGAGCAACTGACGAGGCGAGAATATGGCAAAAAAAGCGACAGCGCACGATGCCGCGCTGATTATGAAACTCTACGATCTTCGTCGCGAAGCGGAGATGCGCAAGGCTAGACACTGGCTCATGGCGGAATTTTGGCCGCAAACAGCCGACGAGTTCCTCAAAGTCGTGAATTCGTTTCCCAGCCAGGAAAATACGTGGCTTCGCCAGGTCGGCGGTTATTGGGATATGGCGGCTGCGTTCGTGCTTCACGGAGCGCTTGACGAAGAACTTTTTCTACAACCCGGGTGCAGCGGCGAAATGTTTTTTATCTTCGCCAAAATCCATCCGTTTCTTAAAGAATTTCGCGAGAAGACCAATAATCCCGATGCCTTTGCCAACATAGAGAAGGTCGCTACGGCTTCGAAGACCGCGCGCAAGCGACTGGAGCGCGTCTCGAAGAATGTCGAGAATCGCCGCAAGGCCCTCGCCAAGTCCGCCAGGAAGGGCTAAGCAGAGGCGCAGTAGTCTCTTCCTGCTGTCGCCGTCTTCGTGATCGCGGGCGCATTGTTTGCCAGCGTCCATCTGCTATCCTAAGTGTCGTTGTGCGGATGCTCTGGTGGTTTCTCATACTGGCAGTCAGTACCGCGGTGGTGGTGTTGGTTGCGCTGACGATCTATATGCGGGTTCGGCGGCAGATGAAGCGTGCAGCGGCCCACAAAGAGGAGTTCGACCACCGTGATCACTCATCGCCTGAGGCTTGACTGTCTATGCTCCGCGGAAGAAAGGAACCCCCATGTCTAAAGTTACGGCCGAGGTCCTGGGCCAGCAAAACCTGCCCATTGGCCAGCCCGTCGATGTCCGGCCGGCTAGTGTCCGGCCCGCGAATCCGGCGCGGGCATGGGCGAAGCAGGCCGCCATCGTGGTCGCCGCTAGTCTTTTCGTGGCCTTATGCGCGCGCGTCACCGTGCCCCTGCCGTTTACGCCGGTTCCGCTGACGCTGCAAAATTTTGGAGTTCTCGCCGTGGGCCTGCTGCTTGGCTCGCGTCGCGGTCTCGCCGCGCTCTCGCTTTACCTGGTCGAAGGCGTGTGTGGACTTCCGGTGTTTAGCATGGGTGCCGGTATCGGCCATATCCTCGGGCCGACTGGTGGATTTCTCATTGCCTATCCGTTCGTGGCATTTGTCGCGGGGTGGATTTATGAGCACAGCGCACGACGCTTCGGATGGGCGGCATTGGCGGCGGTGGCGGCGGAGGTGGTGCTTTTCGCCAGCGGACTCGCCTGGCTTGCGGTGCTCACACACTCGATTTCGTTGGCTATCAAATACGGCCTTTACTGGTTTGTTTTTGCGGAAGTGATCAAGGTGCTGATGGCGGCTGCCATCGCCGCTCGCTGGCAAGGGCGAACCTCCCGGTAGAGATACAACCCGGGCGTTGCTTTGATCTGCTCGCGAGTCTGAGTTTGTCAGAAGTGAAAGTTAGAAGAATAGGATTGCGGGATTTTTATGAGCACAGTGAGTTCTCCGGCTCGCGAAATCACGGTGGCGCACAGCCCGGACTCTGATGACGCATTCATGTTTTATGGCTTGGCCACGAACAAAGTTCGCGTGCCCGGTCTGAAGTTCAGTCATACGTTGTGCGACATTGAAACGCTGAATCGGCAGGCGCAGGACGGCGTCTACGACGTGACCGCGATTTCATTCCATGCCTTTCCCTACATACAAGAAAATTATTCGTTGATGTCGTGCGGGGGCAGCGTGGGCGAGGGCTACGGCCCCATGCTGGTTTCGACGCGCCCTTTCACGCAGGATGAGATCAAGCAAAAAAAGATCGCGGTGCCGGGCAAGCTCACCACCGCTTATTTGGCGCTCGAATTGTTCGCGCCCGGCATTCAGGTGGAGGTTGTTCCCTTCGATCAAATCATCCCGCAGATTCTCGAAGGCAAACACGAAGCCGGCCTCATCATTCATGAGGGGCAGCTCACTTACGACAAATCGGGATTGCACCGCGTGGTCGATCTCGGCCGGTGGTGGCAGAAAGTCACTGGTTTGCCGCTGCCGCTTGGCGGGAATGCCATACGGCGTTCGCTCGGGCGGGAAACGATGGCTAGTGTTACACACGCGCTGCACGAGAGTATTCAATACGCCATCGATCATCGCGAAGAGGCGCTCAGCTACGCCATGCAATTTGCGCGCGATCTCGATAGTCAGCTTGCCGATAAATTCGTTGGGATGTACGTCAACGAGCGGACACTGGATTATGGTGACGACGGGCGGGAAGCGGTGCGCCGGTTGCTTGATATGGGGCACAAGGCGGGGATTATTCCGCAGAAGCCAAGAGTGGAGTGGGTGTAGGGAGGCTACGGACGGTTAGCGGGCCACCGCAGATCTCTCGCGTTGCCCGGGACGACAATTTTTGAAGGGCTCCTATTTCACTTTTTCCGCAAACGAAAACACCGGATCGATATCCACCGGAACCTCCGACGCCGCTTTCAGGGAGATCTTTAATGCTTCCGGCATGGCGCTGTATTTCTTGAACCAGTTCTCGGCGCGCGCACGGTCGCCGGTTGCTTCGGTTTCCAGCAGTTCTTTGGCAAGATCGGCCAATGCGCCCGGCATCTTCTCGTAGCCAATCGCATATTTGCCGGCGGCGTTGCGGGTGATCGCGCCCCGCTCGGATAGATAGTTGAACTCCATCATCTCCGCTTGCCCGTGTGCTTCCGCTGTTCCAAAGCGTACGGTGCGAAAAATTCCGCCTACATACGACGCGTAATATTCTTCCAGTTTCTCTTTTGGAAGTGCGTCGTGATCGACCAGCCACTTCAACGCGAACATTCCAGTCACGTCGGCCTTCGCTTCTTCCAGTCCGCTGAAGGCCGGGCCGATCGCCTCTCGAATGTCGACTTTGCCGTCCGCGGTTCGCGCATAGGCCGGGCCAAGGCCGTGGCAGATTTCGTGCATGATGGTGCTCTGGAGATAACCTTCGCCAGAAACCTTCGCCGCCTGATCCGGTTCCATGAGTTTGCGCGCGACCGGCAAAATGATGTAGTTCACGCGCGCGTCCATAAAGTTCTTGAAGAAGAGCTTCTTGCTGCCTTTCTGTTCGTGCACCCGCGGATCATTCGGCAAATTGTCGGCAACTGCCTGGTAGCCGTGAGTCAGGTCGCCAGCTCGAAACGGCGCGTCCATCACCTCCATCGGCGTTTCTAACCCATGCTTCGATGGGCGATCTTCAGCCGGGAGTGGCAAGGAATCCTGAATTTGCGGTACGTATTGCTGGAACAGTTCCAGCTTCTTGCTCTCGCGATCGTTGCGCACCAGCACCGCCGCGCCGTAGGAACCTTTCACGCCCAGCAATCCGTCCAGGTAAGTTTCGTAGGGCGCGAAGATGATATCGAACTTTGGATTTTTTAAGTCGAGCCACGCCAGATCGCTGGCGAAGTAATCGTCGCTGAGGAGTGCGTCGGCGCGCAGTCGCAGAAACTTCGCGAAGTCCGGGTCATTGCTGAGGTCAGCCGCCGCTCGCAGCGCCTTGGCCGCCGGCTCGAGAAAAGCGCGAAACGCAATGCTGTAGGGAACCGCCTCCAGTTTTCCGGCATGCCACCGGACGATCGTGAACTGATTGTAGATGGCGGCTTTCTGATCGGGATTCTGCTTGACGTATTGTTCGACCTGATCGCGCGTCAGGTTTACAGGATAGTATCCTCGTCCAGGTGGCATGAGCTCCGAGCCAACAAACGGCTTATCCTGGTCGAGCAAATCGAAGCGCGAGGCGTTAATCCACAAGTAGCGCCGCAGCTCGACGTCGCGCTGGTTGCGGCTCGAAATCAAAGACTGGTAGAGCGTCAGGCCTTCGGGATCACTCTGGCGCCAGTAGATACTTTCCAGATAACCGCAGGCTTCCACCAGTTTGCCCACGAGTTGCTGCTCGCGAGCGGTCAGGCCGGTTGTTCGGAAGGGCATTTGCACACGGCGGAATTTGGCAAGGCGCTGGTCGAGGTCAGGGGCGACTTTCAAATTCGCAGGCGCGCCAACTTTCGCTGCCGAGCCAGTCATAAGCTTTTTCTGCTCTGCCGCGCCGAAAATCGCCAGCAGGAAAATAAAACAAAAAACGAGATAACAATTTGTCAATAACTGTCTAAAAAACCGCGACAAAAAGCATTTAATGTGTCCATTCATCATGTCTCGCCAGTGTATCAAAGCCATGAATTCAGTCTGACCGATTATCATAAAAATATGCGAGGAGAGAACGGCGCGCAAACGTTGCTCATCGATGCCGATGACACGCTTTGGGAAAATAATATTTATTTCGAACGGGCGATTGCGAACTTTATTTCGTTCCTCGATCATCGCGAACATTCGCCGCAGGCAGTTCGCTTGGTGCTGAACGAGGTGGAGCGGGAATCCATCATCAAGCACGGTTATGGCCTCGACAGCTTCGCGCACTCGCTGGTCGATACCTTTGCCAGGCTTTCGGTTGAACCGGTCACTCCCGAATTGCACGAACGCATTCGCAGCTTCGCGCATCAGATCGCCGACCACCCCATCGAGGTTCTTCCCGGCGTGCCCGAGACACTTCAGTATCTCGGCGAGCGACACCATCTGATCATGATGACGAAGGGAAATCTGGCCGAGCAGACAGGGAAGGTCGAGCGCTCAGGACTGAAGGAATATTTTTCCGCTATCGAAATTGTGGCCGAGAAAGAGGAAGCTATTTATCGCTCTGCTGTCGCCAAGTACGCTCTGTCCACCGACCTTACGTGGATGGTTGGCAATAGCCCGAAGTCCGACATCAATCCCGCGTTAGCCGCGGGTTTGCACGCCGTGCTTATACCTCACGATAATACGTGGATTCTGGAGCATGAGGAACTCGCGGCCGCACTGCCTTCTCAGCGACTGCTGGTGGTGGAACGGTTTGGCGATCTGCAGAAACACTTCTAGGGCATGGCGTCGATCGTCGTTCACGCAAAAATATGCCCTTGTATCTCATGGTTAGGAGTTACAAGGGCAGTTTGTTAGCTTAAAGCTAGGTTACTGAACAGTAATACTAACGGCCGCAGACGGAATGCCGTTTGCTATGACTACCAACGTGCTCGCGCCGGTCTCGATTGACGATGGCACATCGAAGTTGGTGGAAACTGTTGCTGAACCGGTGGCCACACCCATACTGCTATGGTTGTGGGTTCGGGCATAGAACACGTGTTTCGTGCTCTTGTTCGTGATCTGTACCAGCGGATAGTTCGTCGCGAATTGGAACTCATCTCCAAAAGCGCCAGCTTGCGACAATCCATTGAACTGCGTGCCTGAAATCGAGTAAGTCGATCCAGGAGTTACAGACGACGGATAACTAGAAATTGTCGGCTGCCACGAGGTCTGGTAAGTCCCCGTCGAGGTATAAACCTCGGTAAGACCACCTCCGACTAATACCTGGCCGTTGGGCAATATCATCAGACTTCCCGGAGTGGCCGGCCCGGCAGTAAAAGTCGTCCCGTTGAACAGGTAAGACGTTCCTGAGTCGCCTTCCACTAACACATCGCCATTGGTCAGCAGGACAGCAAAAGAATCGCCGGCATTGTCGCCATTAGGGAATACAGGTCCAACCGTCCACTTGCCAGTAAGACTGTCGTAGATGGCGGTATTTCCGGCTCCATTGCCGCTACTTGTATAGGAACCGGTGACGAATACGGTGCCATCCGGACGCAGGATCGCCGGGCCAATTTCTCCAGGCGGATAGTAACAGAGTTTTCCGTCGGGACCATAGTTGATGCAGCCAAAGGGCGATGGCGAATGCAGATCGACGATGGTGCTGCCGGCGGTGACCCACTCCTTTGCCGATGGTGTGTATATCTCCGAGTTAGGAGCGTCTTTCACATCCGCCGTCAGGATGGAGCCATCTGCCAACAGAGTCCAGCCCTCCTCGGCGTCGAAATCTTTCTTGCCCTTCGAAGGGATGGAAGTCCACTTCATGGTCGTGGGGTTCAGTTCCCGCATTTGTTTTGTAAGTTTGTTTCCGATCACATAGTCGCCGTTCGCCAGGACGGTTGACGGCGAATCGCCGATATAGCTCCAGCCCTTCGGCGCCGTAACGGTCGTCCAAGTATTGTTGGTCGGCTGATAGATGGCGCCCTGGTTGGTAAGCGTAAATTCGGCGCCGCAGCCGGAGTACTCACCGCCCTCAAGCAGCAGGCGTCCATCGGCCAAAACCGCGGAAGCCGATGCGTAGGGCGCATATCCGGCGGGAAGACTGGCAAGTTGCGTCCAGGTTCCGTTGACGTAGCTCCCGGTGATGTCGGGCGTCAGCTTCCAGAAATCGGAACAGTTGCCTCCTTGAGCCATCACTGTGCCATCGGTCAACTGGAAAGTGTAGATGATGCCGTCAGGCGGTTGATGCTTAAGCGGTGTCAGGGTCTGGGCCAGCGCGGCGCTGGACACAACGAGCAGAACCACAGATACTGCGAAAATAAACTTCTTGGACAAGACGCACGACCTTTCTTGAATGCGGCCTGTAGCAGGCGACGCAGAACTATCCACAGAATTTTTGAACAGCTGATTGTTTACGGCCATACCCGGGGGGCGGTAGGCGTGGGCGCACCATAATAGCAAAAGTCGGAACGATTGGGTAGAAGAAGTGAAACGGAGCGAAAGGGAGCGAAACGGAGCGGGAAAGGCGTCTGGGGCTGCGTCTGCCGTTCTCGTTTACCGTTCTCGTTTAGGGTTCACTAGGATCCGTTGCGGCGCCGAATGCCCACCGGCGCCACCCCAATAGACACAGGCCGGGTGCCCGGAATTTCTTCCGGTCCCGGCCTGCGCTTCTTTCAACCTGAAAGCCGACTCAGTGGGTTGGCGTGGTGCTGGCGTCGGCGGTGGTCGCGGTTGGCGTAGCCGTAGTGGCCGCCGTTGTGTTCGCGGTGGCCGCGCCGGCGTTGCTATAGCGCGAGAGCCGTGGGTAGAACGGAGTCACCTCAAAGGGCATCTTGTCGCGAGCGGAAGTGATCGCGACCGGTTGCGCCTTTACGATCTCCACTTTGTCATCCCATGGATTCAACTTGACGCGCCCGCCCAGAGGCAACGCGGCGATCTGGTCGAGTTTGTTCCAATCGAGCGCCGGAGCGGAGGTTGCGAGTTGCGCCATGCGAGTGACGGTGCCGTTTTCCGTGATGTTGTTGCCGAGGTGAGCTTGCAGCAGAGCGGTCAATTCGGGGGCACGCTGCTGCAGAGCTTTGAGAAAGAGTCCAGCCGCATCGAGCTTCTGCGCGTAAGGCGAGTTCTTCAGCATCTCGATAGCTTTTTTGTCGGCGGCCGCTTCCTCTTCGGGAATGTGCTTGAAGCCGAGGTTTTGATAAGTTCCCTCGTCGGAGAAGAGCATGCGGTCGTTGAAGGCGTATTGGCTGCCGAGGTTGTGGCCGAGGACAATATGCGCTAACTCGTGCGAGAGCACCATGGCCAGACTGCCCTCGTCGGGGAGCACGTCGATCAGGCCGCGGCTTACGACGATGGTGTTGCCGACGCTGAAGGTCTCGAGAGGCGAAGTCGTCAGGACGCGCGTGCGTACCGGACGCGGCAATTCGATGTTGTTGGTGATCTCGATGTTATTCACTACGGTTTGCAGAATCTTGTCGACGTCGCCTTCAGGAGCCAGCAAGCCGGCGCGCTCTAATCGTTCGACGACGTTGTCTTCAGCCTGCTGCTGCCATTCGCGCTCGGCGGCTAGCGGAGTCGCATCCTGCGCGGTCGGCGTGTCATCCTTTACGCTATCAACGCGGATGTTCGTCAGTTCGTCGTTGGCGGCTCCGGTTTTCAGGTTGTAGCCCCAGATGCGGGTCTGGGCTTTGAATGCGATCTTGTTGATGTGTCCGGCGGTGAAGTCGCCCTCTTCGCTGTAGATGTACGCTGGTACCCAATAGCCGGGAACCAGATTCAGCCGCCAGCTATCCATGTGGAAGAAATAGTTGTTGCGTTGTGGGCGTGAGTAGGTTCCGTTCAGGCGAACGATGTTGAAGTCCTGATCCTCAACCCAGATACGGCCAATGAAGCGCCCGCGGCCAGCATCTTTCTTGGGGGTCAGATCGAACACCAGGCAGCGCACGTCGCCGAGGAACTCGCGGCGCGCGTAATGGAAATCGTAATGCTGACGGTCAAAGTCGGCGCGGTCGGCGAAGATCATCCACGAGAATCCCAGCGGCTGGTACTGGAATTTGAACTTCCTGGTGAACTCACCAAGCAGATGCTTCTCCATACCCTCGTCGCTGTCTTTTTTGCCTTTGTCCTGAAGATAATCGCTGCGATCGATCGAATCTTTCAAATCCATGCGACCCAGAAAGTAGTGGTCATCGTGCGGAATCGGCCCCAGTTGCGGATCCTGGGCGAGATCTTGCAGATAGGTTTCGACGATGGGATTGCGCGGCGAAAGGAATTTGACCAGTTCCTTTTCTCGCAAGATGACGCGATCAACCACCTGATCCATCGTGGTTGGCGGCGCCAGAGGGGCTTGCGCCTGGGCGGGCTGGGCTGACGCTGATTGGGCGTCGCCTGAGGGCGCGGCGGCAACCGGTTGTGGGTTCTGCGGCGTGGGCGCCGACTGCTGGGCCACTGCCGTAACCGACACTGCCAGCAGAGCCAAAACCATCCAATTCGTATTTATTGTCTTGCTCATAAACTTCCGCATAACCGTTGTCTCCAAAGTTTCAGTAGGCGAGTTGAAATACCACGTGCACGATTGCAGTCGAATCCACGGCCTGCCCATTTTTTGCGGCTGGCTTGAAACGCATCTTGTTCGCCGCTGCCATCGCGGCTTCATCCAGCCCATGGCCTAAACCGCGGACCACTCGATTCACGTGCAGTTGCCCATTGGCGGCGAACTCCACTTCCAACAGAACTTCGCCTTCCAATTTCAGATTTCTTGCCTCTTCGGTGTAGATCGGATTTGGCTTGAAGGTGATCTCGACCGAAGTTGCCGACGGACCGCTATCCATTCGCTGCACGTGCGGCGTGTTTTGCGCGACCTCTTGCGAGCCAAAGCCCGAGGTCTGCACTCCTTGGCCACTCCTGCGTCCGTTTCCCTGGCCGCCTGTTGCCACGCCATTGCCAAAGTCGGCGCTCGCCACGGTTCCCTTTATGCCATTCGCGCCACCTGAGCCGTTGCCTTGTCCTGCTCCTACCGGCATGTCGAATGAGCCATTGGTGGAAGCGATCAATTTCCCGTTCGGCTTGCTGTTGGCGCTCGGCTTCAGTCCATTCGGATCGCCGAACCCCCCGGTTTGCACTTTCTCGATGGGAGCATTCACCGTGGGCGTCGCCGAGCTTCCCGCAAATTCTCCGGTATGAATCAGAACTGGACGCGCTCCGCTCATCGTCTTCAACACCGCGGGCGCAAAGTTATTCACCACCACCTTCGGCGGCTCGATCTCCTGCGGCTGCGGCTTAGGAGCGCGGACTTCTTTGGGCACGATCAATTTCGGTGCCTGAAACACGGGCTCCGGCGGCAGCAACTTCGCATGCAGGGGCAGCGGTTTCGGCTTGGGCAGTCGCTCCGGCCTTAGCGACGGCCGCGGTATCAGTTCCGTCACGTGATAAGTCACACCGGGCAGCAGGGTATCGGTCGCCATGATGCCGACGATAATCAGCAACAGGATGAGGCCTGAAAGGATTCCGTAGCTGGCGGCAAAGGTGCGCCAGTTCCACTTCTTTTCAGGCAACAGGCCGAGTTGAAAACCACGATCGTACGTAGGCATTCATGACTCCAAAAGGGGGCCCAGGCTGGGGAGAGCGCTTGGCGTTGGAGTCTTCACCTTAGGGGAGAATGGGCAGGGGGTAAACGTGTCGCTTGCGCCTGTACTTTCGTAACGACCTTTGGTATTCGGCCAGTATTCAGCCTACGGGCCTAATCCTTAGCTGAAGGACGATTACTTTGGGACTCTTACTTCTGTTCGGTCGTCCGGCGCCCGGCAAAAAAGTAAAACAGAGGAATGCCCACGAGAATGGCGACGCATCCGCCCGCCGAGCTTTTCAGATTGTCGGTGAAGGTGTAGTAGAGGAGAACGGCAGAGACGAGCACGAACAACGCGGGGACGACGGGGTATCCCCAGACGCGATAGGGCCGATCGGCCTTCGGATCGCGGCGGCGAAAGACGAAGACGGTGCTGCCGGCGATCATGTAGAACAGCCACTCCGCGAAAATCGCCAGGGAAAAGAATTGGCGGAAGCTGCCGCCGAGCAGCAGCAAAATGATTGCCAGCCCGCATTGCACGATGATTGCCGTCGACGGCGTGTGAAAACGCGGATGAACCTCGGCGAGCGCTTGGAAAAAATAACCATCGCGGGCGGTAGCAAATGGCACGCGCGCTCCGCTCATAATGGTGCCGTTCAGCGTCACGAGCATTGAAACGGCCATGCCGGCTGACACCAGGCTGGCGCCGGCGCGGCCTAGCACTAAAGCTACTGCGTCCGATGCTGGGCGCTCGGAAGCGGCGACCGCTGCCGCTGGCAGCACATATTGCACCGCTGCGTTCACCAGAATGTAGAGGGCGCCCACCGTCGCCACGCCCCAGATCAGCGAGAGCGGAATGTTACGTTGGGGATTTCGTATCTCGCCTGCGACCATGTTGAGATCGTTCCAACCGTCGTATGCCCAGAGCGCGGCCACGAGCGCCGCGAAAAAGCCGGCGATTCCTCCTTTTGCGCCGGCAAACTCGGTCGCAAAATTGGCCCACGTTCCGCCACTGTAGGAAAAGCCGACGGCGACGATCCCGAGGATGATCGCAACCTTGAGCAGTGTGAACAGAAACTGAAATTCTCCGGCGCGGCGGACGCCGATGTAGTTGAGCCCGGAAATCAGCACCGTGGCTGCGATGGCTACCAGTTGTCCATAGTTGACATTAAAGGGCCACGAAACGCAGGCGTGCGAGAAAAAAGAAAAAACTGGGAATGTTCCGAGAATCCTCACCAGGCCGGTCGTTATGGTTGCAATCGATGCCGGCTTGGCGATCAGAAACCAGGTCCAGGAATAGAGAAATCCCGCCAGCGGCCCATACGCATCGCGAACATACACATACTCGCCGCCGGCCTGCGGCTTCATCGCGCCCAGTTCGGCATAGGTGAGGGCGCCGAAAAAAGAGAGCAGTCCGCCGACCATCCAGGCAAGATAGACAAGTCGCGCCGACCCTACGGCCTGCATCATCTCGGCGGGAACAAGAAAAATTCCGCTGCCGATGATGGTGCCGACTACGACGGCGCCGGCATGGGACAGGCCCAAGTCGCGCACGAGCTCGGGGCGGGGATGGTCGGTTGCTCGCATGTACCTACTTACTGCCTGCCGAAAGAACAAATTCTAACCGCGGAGGGCGCGGAGAACGCAAAGAAGTCAACAACTCTATAACCCAGCGGAGTGAGCCAGTTCTTACTCCGCGTTCCGAGCGATCTCTGTGGTTCGAGATTTTGGTTGAGTGGTCCACAAACTGCTCGCCGCATATCCGACGGCAAACGTGACACAAGTTCCAATCGCTACCCACCAGGTAAAAGCCACCTGTGACCACCCCCATAGATACAGTTCCATGGCAAATCCGCAAATCATGCCCACGATTGCGCCAGGCTGATTGGCGCGCTTGGTCAGTACTCCGAGCAGGAATACTCCGAGCAGCGCGCCATAGGCAATCGATGCGATTTGCAGTCCGACTTCTACGACGCGCCCGACTCGATGGAGGGCGAGCACGGCTAACGCGAACAGCACCAGCGCCCAGGCGACGGTGGCCAGCCGCGCCAGGAGCAGCCGTCGCGCTTCAGTGGCGGTGGGACGCAAGCGCAGATAGAAATCCATCATCGAACTCGACGAAAGCGAATTTAGCGCAGCGCTTAAGTTCGACATGGCCGCCGCCAAAATCGCAGCGATCAGCAATCCCGAGATGCCATGCGGCATTCGGCTCACGATAAACGTTGGATAGATGCGATCGGCGCGCCCAAAAGTAGAAGACGGGACTCGGTAGTAGACAAACAGCATAACGCCGACAAAAAGAAATAATGCGAACTGAAAGAAGACCGCCACGCCGCTCGATAGCAATGCCAGTACCGACTGGCGCTGATTGCGCGCCGCGAGCAGGCGCTGCACAATGAGTTGGTCGGTGCCATGGCTCGCCGTCACAAAGAATGCGCCGCCTATGATTCCTGCCCACAATGTGTAAGGCGTGGCCAGATTTAAGTGCGGCCAATGCGATGCGACCGGCGAATTGAACAGGCGAGGATCAAACACTTGGAACTTGCGGAGGCCGCCCGCAATCGACGCAACCAAGGCCCATCCGCCCGGCACGAGATGGAGAATCGTCACCAGGCCCACCAGCGTTCCGCCCACATAGATGAAGGTCTGCACCACATCGGTCCAAATTACCGCAGCCAATCCACCCTCAAAGGTGTAGATCAATGTCAGCAGAGTAATGATGGCAATGGAAGCGATCTCGCCCGTGCCCAGCGCAATCGACACCACGATCGACACGGCGTAAACGCGCACTCCCTCGGCTGCCGCCCGCGTCAGCAGAAACACCGCCGCCGTCACGGTGCGCAGCTCCGGACCAAAACGGCGCTCGATCAATTGATAAGCCGTATACAACTCGCCGCGAAAATATTGCGGCAGCAGTACAAAACTGATAAGGATGCGCCCGACCAGGTAGCCCATCACCCATTGCAGAAAAGTAAAGTTCGAATCGTAGGCGAGGCCCGGAGTACTGATGATGGTCAGCGTGCTCGTCTCGGCTGCGACGATCGAGAGCGAAATCGCCCACCACGGAATATCGCGGTCGGCGAGAAAGTAGTCGCGCATTGTCCGCTGCCGCTTGCGAAAGCGCAGACCGAACAGCGTGATCCCTGCCAGGTACAGCGCGATAATCAGCAGGTCGATCCGATTCAATCCCACGCGAATCCTTATAGGTAATTACGCGACTAGACGCGTCTCTGCCACGGGCAATCAGTTGGCAGCATTGTACAAGCATGTTCTGCGCCGCAGTCTCGCCGTGGGACCTGTGTTAGAACTAGCGCGATGGCCTATTATCTCGGAATCGACGGCGGCGGCACCAAAACACGCTGCGTTCTGGCTGACGAAACGAGCGTGCTCGCAAAGTCGATGACGGGCGGCTGCAGCGTCATTCGTTTTGGCGACGAGAAGGCGCGGGAGGCGCTGCACGCTGCCATCCACCAAGTATGTGACGCCAGCAGGATTTCTCCTGGCGGGATCAGCGCCATCTGCATCGGTGTCACTGGCGCCGCTCGACCAGCGATTGCCGAAAAGATCCGGCGCATGGTTAGCGAACTGATTCCTGGAGGTGCTTCGACAAAGATCGAAGTTATCGGCGATCATGAAATTGCGTCGGAAGCTGCGTTTGGCGCGAATCCTGGAGTGATCGCCATCGCTGGCACCGGCTCCATCGTCTACGGGCGCGACGCTGCGGGTGAAACGGCACGCGCCGGAGGCTGGGGGTTTGCCATCTCCGACGAAGGCTCGGGCCACTGGATCGGCCGGCAGGCAACTTCCGCGATTTTGAATGCTCGCGATGAAGGGGTTAATACCGCGCTCACGGCCATGGTTCTCCACGCCTGGAAACTCGCGACGCTCGACGAGCTCGTGCAACACGCCAACTCGACGCCGCCACCGGATTTCCCCCGGCTATTTCCCGTTGTGCTGCGTGCAGACGATGAGGGTGACTCCGTCGCTCGCGAACTACTATCTGACGCGGGAACAAAGTTAGCTGCGCTTACGGCCATGGTCATCCGGCGTCTGCTCGCTCGTCCGCTCGCAGCTGTGGATCGCGCTTCAGGACTTCCGGTGGCTATGACGGGCAGCGTCTTTCGTCAGTCGTCCCGTGTGCGCGAGGTTTTCTACAATAAGTTGCAAGCGAACTTTCCTGGCCTTGCAGTGCTCCAGGATTTAGTCGATCCCGTACAAGGCGCTCTCGCGAGAGCAAGACAAATGTAAGGTGCCGGCTTGGCCCGCCTGACGCGCCGCGACCACTCATATGTCTGACACAGACTTGCGGCAAAGAATCTCGGAAGACGAAAAGTCCGAAGACGAAAGCACTGGATCGTCATCGGCATCGCCGACCGCGCTCGCACCCGAAGAATTGCTTCGCACCGCCGCCGACGCAACGCTGACCGAGGATTTGGCTCTGTCGCTTCTCAAGCGCGCCGATCTGCATCCCGAAGTTTTGGAGCGACTCGCGAAGAATGCCAGCGCCCTCAAGAGTCGCAAGCTGAGGATTGCTCTGGCCAGCCATCCGCGCACGCCGCGCCACGTCTCGGTGCCGCTGGCGCGCCAGCTCTACACTTTTGATCTGATGAAGGTTGCTCTCTCGCCGAGCGCACCCGCTGATGTGAAGGTTGCCGTCGACGATATCCTCATCGCGCGCCTCGAAACCGTTACCCTCGGCGAGCGCCTTACTCTCGCCCGCCGCGCATCCGGCAGAGTCGCGGCCGCGCTGCTGCTGCTGGATGTCGAAAACGGCAAAGCCGTCGAAGGCAGCGAGGCCAAGATAGTCGAACTCAAGGTCATGAAGGGAAAGACTCCGGGCCCCCAGGTTCGCATCATGCAGGCCGCGCTCGATAACCCGCGACTGACCGAGGCACTGGTCATCAGTTCGGTGCTGCGCGCCGACGCCAGCGTAGCCCTGGTGCATGCGGTCGCGCGGCACGCCAGGTGGTCGCCGCGTAAGGAAATCGGCGCGGCCCTTTTGCGAACCGAGCATCTGTCGCTGGCCCGCGCGCTCGCGTTTGCTCGCACAATCTCGCCGCTGACTTTGGGTGAGATCCTGCGAAGCTCGCGTTTGCCAGAGAAAATTAAAGATCAAATTTTGCGCGAGTGCCTAGGCGGCGACGCTCTTGGAGAGAATCTCTGCGATTAACTCCTTGGTGGTCGAAACCTCGATGCCGAAGCGTTCTCCGCCGCGCACAATTGGGCCGGCGATCGCGTCCAACTCCAGTTGGCGACCTGCGACCACGTCTTTCTGCATAGAGCTGCGCATCGCCGGCGGCGCTCCCGAAATGCCGCCTCTAATTTCTGCCGATCAATCTCCGCGCCGCTGGCATTGGCGACGGAGCATGCCTCGTCAACCGCAGAACTTAGCTTCTGTTTCCAGGCAGCATTCGCCATAACTTCTCCAATATTCTTACCCGATGCGGACGTCACTAGGGCGAATGGCCCGAGGAAGCAGAGTTTACTCCAGAGCAAAGTCTGCTCATTCGCAATGAACTGGCAGGTGAATCCAAGGTTCGAAAGCTGTCGAACGATTGGGCCCAACCGCGCTTCGCCGCTGCTGGCGAGGCTAAGACGAACGAAGGGCGAGCGCTGGAGGAAGCGTCCCGGAGCCGTTCTTTCAGCTTCGACCGCAATGGTTCCCGGGATCACCTGCTCTTGGCCAAAGCGGGATCGAAGCAAAGCGACGTGATCCACTCCATTGAGCAAGGGAATTACGCAGCCGGGAGATGCTTGCACATCCTTCAGCGCGGTTTCCAGCTGATAAGTTTTGGTTGCGATCCACAACACGTCAACCGGTTCGGTCAGCGAGGCGACCGCCTTCGCTGGTGCGGTAATAGAGTCGAAGCCCGACGGGCGTTCCAGTGTCAAATTGGCGGGATAGCTTGCGAGCTTTTCCGGTCGAACCACCACCGTGACCTCTTCGCCGAGCGATGCCAGCACTGTGCCGACCAATCCTCCGATTGCTCCCGCTCCCAAAATCGCGTGTTTCATGCGCGGCCCCCTAGAGACTCACGATATGGCAGTGTTGGATGCCGCCGACCCCGTCCCCGATGCGCCTTTACGCTTCACCTTCGCATCTGTCACACTGACCGCTGCATCCCATGGGAAAGATCCACGTTCTCTCCGAGAGAGTTGCCAACCAGATCGCGGCGGGCGAAGTGGTCGAGCGTCCAGCGTCGGTGGTGAAAGAGTTGCTGGAGAACGCTCTGGACGCCGGTTCTACGCGCATTCGCATTCAGGTCGAAGCCGGCGGGAAGAAGCTGATTCAAATTACGGATAACGGCTGCGGCATGGTGCGCGATGATGCGATGCTGGCGTTCGAGCGCCACGCCACGTCGAAAATTAAAGATACTGATGACTTGTTGAGTATTGCGACGCTCGGATTCCGCGGCGAAGCCCTGCCCTCCATGGCTTCGGTTGCCCGGTTGCATCTGGAAACGCGCGCCGCGGGCGATGAGGCCGGAACCGTCCTCGAAATTAACGGCGGCAAGATGATTCGGGTTGAAGAGGCGGGATTGCCGCTGGGGACTTCGATTACGATTCGCGACCTCTTTTTCAATACGCCGGCGCGCAAGAAGTTTCTACGATCAGAATCGACCGAGTTGTCGCATATTGCTTCGCTCGTGACTCACTATGCGTTGGCCCACCCGCAGAAGCATTTCGAACTGCATTCGGCGACAAATGCTTTGCTGGTCGCGCCGCCGGTTGAGGGTCATCGCGAACGCGTGTTCCAGGTTTTTGGCCGCGACACGCTGGACCGGTTAATTCCGCTCGCCGCGGTGCAACCGCTGGAACGGTTTGGATTGCCGCAGCCTCCGCCGTGGCGGCGCAACCCGGCGACTTCTGCGCCAGCATCCGCCAACCGCGAGGATGATGCCTCGCGGGTGGGGACGCCCGCGCCACAAGATTTTGGAGAGGTCAGGCTGCACGGTTTTGTGTCGAAGCCGGAGATTCAAAAGCTCAATCGCAATTCAATTTTCATTTTTGTCAACGGGAGGCTGATTCGCGATCGTCTCATTCAGCACGCGATCATCGAAGCCTATCGCAACATTTTGCCCCCGACGGTGTATCCAGTGGTTTTGCTTTTTATCGAGATGCCGGGTGTCGAAGTTGATGTGAATGTGCACCCGTCGAAGACCGAAGTGCGTTTCCGCCAGCAGACTGTGATTCACGATTTCGTTCGCGAATCGGTGCGGGCAGCGCTGATGAAGGCGCGGCCGGTGCCGCAGTTTTTGACTGAGATTGGCGCGCAGCCGTCGGCTACGCCCGGCCTCAGCAGCCCTGGGTTCAGTAATCGTCCCTTTGCCGATGGCGCGGATGCAAGGGATGGTGCCGAGCGCGCGCCGTGGCGCGACTTGACCGAACCCGCAGGATCGGGCGGTTTCGCGCTACAGGCGCCGAGCATTCCGCTGGTAACGGCGCGGCTTGAATTTGAAGGAGGGATTGCGGTCGAAGCGAAAGCGGCGGTCTCGCTGGAGCGGGCGCCAGAGGCAACCGCCGATCCTCAGCCGGTTCCCGATCACGGCTGCGCGCCGGCGATCGCGCAAGAGCCGCAAGCTGCGCCTACTCTCGAGTCGCTGCGCACTCTGCGTCCGCTCGGCCAGATTCGAAACTCTTTTATTCTTGCCGTCAATGAAGACGGACTCTGGATCATCGATCAACATGTGGCCCACGAGCGCG
The DNA here is from genome assembly GCA_036513715.1 of Terriglobales bacterium. GTDB lineage: Bacteria > Acidobacteriota > Terriglobia > Terriglobales > Acidobacteriaceae > Acidiflorens. The sequence continues at coordinate 113,691 of DATBYM010000054.1, read as the reverse complement.
TGCTTTTCGAGCGGGTGCTGCGGCAGCGCTCCGCACAGCGGGTAGAGAGTCAGCGTTTGCTGATGCCGTTGATCATTGAGCTGACTCCGGCTCAGCAAGCCATCTTTAGCGAAATTGCGGAGGAACTTGCGCACAACGGGTTTGAAGCGGAGCCCTTCGGGGCGCGCAGCGTCGCCGTGAAAATCGCTCCGGCGGGCGTGGATGCTGCCCAAGTCGAGCACATGCTGCACGAGATATTCGAGCAGTGCATGCGCGAAGATCAGGCGATCAATCTCGAAGCTATCCGGACGCGCATTGCGGCCTCGATTGCGTGCCACGCCGCCATCAAGGTCAACATGCCGCTCGAACAAAACAAAATGGAATGGCTTCTCGCCGAGCTGGCAAAGACGGATCATCCCATGACTTGCCCGCACGGGCGGCCAGTGGTGCTGCGTTACTCCATGCAGGATATTCAGAAGGCGTTCAAGAGAATCTGAGAGCCGCACGCGGCAATCAGCATTCCGGCAGATTACAGTAACTGGTTTGCTGAGCGCCGACTGCTGCATGCTAATTGCTGAATGCTGATTGCCCCCTTGTGTTCTAATCGAATTTATGACCGACGCGGAACTCCACGAATTTCGCATGCACAAGTGGCGTCTCGATGGCCAGCGAGTGTGCACGCTTGACGATGCGCGCGCGTTTCTTGAGTCGGTCGGATTTTGTCTTATGTATCCGATGCGGCCGGCGCTTTTGCTGCCCACTTTCATAGGAGCATGGGTTGGCGCGGATGAGAAGTTGCCGGCGCAGAAGCACGCCTATGCCGATCCGCGGGCGAAGGAAGCGACGGAATTGATGGTTCGCACGCTGCGCGACAAGGCAGCATACGAAGCTCCGCTGCTTGACGAGAACAATGCGTTTCTGTTGTCTGCGTCGGTGTTTCCTTATTTCTATTCGCTGGTCGGCGAGCGCAACCCTAAACAACCACCCGCATCAGGACCGCGATCGCCGTATTCGCCGCTGGCCTGTGATGCGTTTGAAATCATCCGGCAAGACGGGCCCATTTCGAAAACGAAACTGGGCGAGAAACTGGGTGGTTCGGTTTCCAATGCTGGCCTCGATCGAGGGTTGAGCGAACTATGGGCCAAGCTGCGCATTACGCGCGTCGATTACACGGTCGAGGAAGGCTCGGTATGGGACGAGTTGTCGCGCTGGGCTCCGGATGTAGTGCGCGACGGCGTCGGAATTTCGGTGCCAGAAGCGCTCTCGGCGCTGGTTACGAAATATCTCGACTGCGTCGTGGCGATCGATGAAGGAGAAATCGAAAACTTGCTGGCGAACTTCGTTCCGCGCACACGGGTTAAAGAAGCAATTCATGCTCTGCTTTCGGCGCGCGAATTGAGCTTCGTGCATGTGGGAAGCAAGTCGCTGTTGCAGGTGACTCCACCTAAGCAAGCTTACGTTCCAAAGCCGCGGCCACAGCGGGTGAGCTAGCGCGGTCGCGGAAATTCGCGGCGTAACAACCTGGGCGGCTAGCGCTCCTTCGAAGCGGGTTGGCGCGGCAAACCAAACACCTGGGTCCCTTCGGCAGGCTCAGGGCGGGCTCCTCGCTTGGCTCAGGATGACAATCAGAGTTTTGGTGTGAACTTGCGGGGCGGAACACTAGCTCCGCGTTGCTGCGTGTACAATTCTCCCTTCGCACGATGACGGATTCTCCACGAAAACTTATCATCGCCATCGACGGCCCCGCCGGAGTGGGCAAGAGCACGATCGCGTCGCGTCTGGCGCGCAAACTCGGGTACGTGAATCTTGAAAGCGGGGCGATGTATCGCGCGCTGGCGCTCAAGGCGATCGAGTGGGACGCCTCGTTTGACGACGAAGAGGCGCTGCTCAAGATGGCGCAAGATTCGCAGATTAAACTCGAGAGCACCCTCGGCGGCAATCGCGTGCTGCTCAACGGAAAAGATATTTCGGCGCGCATTCGCGAGCGCGATGTGACGGAAGCGGCGTCGCGAGTCTCGGTGCATCCCAAGGTGCGCGAGTGGATGGTGGCGCGGCAGCGCGAGATGGGCATCGGCGGCGGCGTGGTGATGGAAGGGCGAGACATTGGGACGAAAGTTTTTCCGGATGCGGATCTGAAGATTTTTCTCGATGCCGATCCCGTGATTCGCGAGCAGCGGCGGCTCGATCAACAGCGGGTGAAGGGTGCTCCGGCGCAAACCATGGCTGCGGAATTGCTGGAGCGCGACCGGCGCGATCGGACGCGCGCGGCGTCGCCGCTGGTGGCCGCGGAAGATGCGGTGATGGTCGACTCGACGAAGATGAGTGAAGATGAGGTGCTGGATCGAGTCGAGGAGTTGGTGGAGCGGCGACTAGCGGCTGGGCGTTAGCGCTTGATCGAAAAACACCCGCTAACTTTCCAGAGCAGTCGCCGAGGTCGGCATGTCTACAGCAAGCCGGGAACCAAACCACGAACGAAGCGCTCCTCAGGCGCGCAGCAGCCGGCGTCGCGGTTACAAGCTCTGGTGCCCATATCACAGAATCTTCGTTGCAAGATGGTTTAATATTTCCCGTTGAAGGATGGATTTCGTTGTGGTGTATTTTGGTTCTTAGATTAGCCGAACAATGCTCCGACGGAGTTGGAAAATGAAGAAAATCAATACTGTGTTGTGGACGGTCGTGACCGCATTTACTGTTTTCAGCCTTTCCCTGCCGGCACATGCACAAGACGCATCCCCGGCACTCTACAAATCAAAATGCGCCATGTGCCACGGTGCTGACGGGAAGAAGGTGAGCGGCCACGATCTCTCAAGTGCCGACGTTCAGAAAGCATCGGATGCGGACCTCGCGGCAGTCATCACGAGCGGTAAGCCTCCAAAGATGCCGGCGTACAAGTCACTGAAGCCGGAAGAGGTGTCTGGTCTGGTGGCTTACATCCGCACATTGAAGAAATAGCCCCGGCGGGACGCATCCGAGTCTGCTTTGGTTGAGAGCGGTGGATGGTCCGCGGCAACGCAAAATGTGTGCCTGGGCAACGTGCACGGAATACGCTAAAGAGATTGGCGGTTTCACATGGAGTCGCGAGCGCGATTCCGAGACGGGCTTGAGCCCATCCATTTTCTAGGCCAGAACCCGATCACACTCGTTGAGAATTCTAAGGTGCGAACAGATTTGGGAATGAAGTAATGCGATATGGTCGGGGAGTCTGCGAAATTCGCGATGACTGGGAAATAAGGCAGTTTTTGGCCGACCGTTCTACTTCTTTACCACCCCAATCCCCAACTCGCGCAACTGCGCCTCTGCCACGGGGGTAGGCGCTTCCATCATTAAGTCTTTGGCGGCGGCAGTTTTAGGGAAGGGGATCACTTCGCGCAGGCTGTCGGCTCCGGCGAGGATCATTACTATGCGATCGAGGCCGAGCGCGATTCCGCCGTGCGGAGGAGTGCCGTATTCGAGCGCTTCGAGAAAGAAGCCGAAGCGCGAGCGGGCTTCTTCTTCTGTCATGCCTAGCGCGTGAAAAATTCTGCTCTGCACGTCTTGGCGATGGATACGGATCGAGCCCGATCCTAGCTCGGTGCCGTTCAGGACTATGTCGTAGGCTAGCGCGCGCACCATGGCGGGATCGGTTTCGAGTTTATCCATGTCTTCTTCGTGGGGCGAGGTGAAGGGATGATGGGCGGCCATCCAGCGCTTTTCGCCTTCGTCGTATTCGAACATGGGAAAGTTGGTTACCCACAAGAAACGGAAATCGCCTTTCTGGAAAAGTTTGTGGCGGTCGGAATATTTCTGCGCCAGGGCTACGCGCAGTATTCCGGCTGAGGCGTAGATTGCCAGCTCGGCGGGCGTGACTTTGCGTTTGCCGGCGGGATGGTCGTCGCGGACGGTTTGCTTCGAGCCGACCACCAGGACCAGCAGATCGTCGGCCGCAGCATCGCCAGTTTTCACTCGCACTCGCTCTCTTACTTTCGCGCCCGCTTCTGGGAACTTCGTTTCAATGCGCTTGAAGTCTTCGAAGACGCGTGCTCCACCTTTCGAGACGAAGAGAGGTTTGATGTCGTCGCGTTCTTTGCGGGAGAGTTCGCCGACGTGCGGAATGCGAATGGCGATTACGGGCAGGTCTTGGTTGATGGCCAGCGTTTCCAGATCGGCTGGCATGAAACAATCGCGTACATCGGTGAAGGCCGGAACGCGCAGGTCGGGCTTGTCGACGCCATATTGACGGATGGCATCGTCGAAGTCCATGCGCGCGAACGGAGTTTTGATCTCGTGTCCGGCGGCTTTGAAGGCTGCGGTCAGGAAACTTTCTACCGTCTCCCAAACTCGCTCGGGTTGTGGATAGCTCATTTCTAGGTCGATCTGGGTGAACTCGGGCTGACGGTCGGCGCGGAGATCTTCGTCGCGGAAGCAGCGCACGATCTGAAAATATCGGTCGAAGCCGGAGATCATTAATATTTGTTTGAATAGTTGCGGCGACTGCGGCAGCGCGTAGAAAGAGCCCGGCTGCACGCGGCTGGGCACGAGGTAATCGCGCGCGCCTTCGGGGGTGGAGCGCGTCATGAAGGGGGTTTCGATTTCGAAAAATCCCTGTGCGGCTAGGTTCTCGCGGATGGCCAGCGCGACTTTGTGGCGGAGTTCGATGTTGAATTGCATGGCGTCGCGGCGCAGGTCGATGTAGCGATACTTGAGGCGCATCTCTTCGTTGGCGAGGACCATGTCCGAGGGCAGAAAAGGGAGCGGCTTCGAAGCATTGAGGATGCGCAGCTCATCCACCACCAGTTCGACTTCGCCGGTGGGGATGTTGGGATTGATGGTGTCGGCATCGCGGCGCTTGACCGTGCCGATGGCGGCGATGACGAACTCGTTGCGTAAGGCTTCGGCTTTTCTGTGAACGGCAGCATTCAGTTCGTGATTGAACACGACCTGGGTTACGCCGGAGCGGTCGCGCAGGTCGACGAAGATAATCTGGCCGAGGTCGCGGCGGCGGTTGACCCATCCCATGAGAACGACTGGTTTACCGGCATCGGAGAGCCGAAGCGCTCCGCACATATGAGTTCGTTTTAGATCGCCTAGAAAATCGAGCACGTTTTCGCCTTGTCTGAATTCGTTTCCTTGAAAGCCGTGTTGCTGAAATAACCGCGGTGAGTTGAACCAATGATTATAAATGGAGAAGCGGGGCCCGCAGGCGGGTTGAGTTGCAGGATTGTACTGAATGCCTCGGTTTGCGAAATCGTTAACCACCAAGACCACTAAGGTTCACTAAAGAAAACTTTGAACTCGTGTCTTGGCGCTTCAAATGGCCTGCCCTTTTGTTTAAAAAGTCCTGGTTTAAAAAGTCCTGGTTTAAAAAGTCCTGGTCGCGCCGCTTGCGTTCGAGGCATATACTTGCGGTCGGCAAGTTGCGACGATTGCCAGGAGAGAGATCAATATGAAAAAGCTGATGACGATTTGTTTGGCGGCGGCCATTCTAAGCTTCGGCGTGGCCTTCGCCCAGGACACCATGAAGAACGACAGCATGAAGGCGGATGCGCCCAAGGGAACAGTGGACGTGATGGGAAAGATTAGTGCGGACGGCAAGGAGTTTGTCGGCGACAAGGACATGAAGAGCTGGACGATCATCAATCCGGAGGCGGTGAAGGGACATGAGGGGCATCACGTCATTTTGACGGCGCATGTTTATCCGGACAAGATGCAGGTTCATGTCATGTCGCTGAAGATGGCGAAGTGACGGATTGATTTGCAGGTTGTCTGGCGCAGACTAACGATGGGGACGAAAGAATAGCGTCCCCATTCTTCTTGGTTTCTCGAATAGTGCCCCGAAAGTCGTGTTGGGAAAGTTAACTGCGGCCAGCGGCCTGTGCGGCCTGTTTGCCGGATTCGCGAGCGGCCACGGTGAGTTCTTTTTCGAGCGAAGAGAAGCGCTGAAAGATTTCGTGGAGACGCAGCGCCATGTTGCGGATGGAATCGGCTTGCGCGAGGACGGTGGCGGGCAATCCAGGCTCGAGGGCCAGAAGTTCGGCGTTGCCGAGCACAGTGGTTAGCGCGTTGTTAATGTTGGTTCGCATTTCGACCATATAGCGCCCGAGCGTTGCCTCGGCAGCGACGGCGGCGCGGATGGTCTCGGATTCGCGGGCCCGAGCCTCGGCTTGTCGGCGGTGAAGAATTTCTCGTCCAAGGAGAGCAGCCAGCGCGGCCCACGTTCCCGGCTCGCGCTGCAACTCGATCACAGACCCGTGAAGGGTGCAGAAATCGCCGCCAGGATCGGAGTGAATAATGATGGCGGGCTTGCCGGCAGCAAGGAGTGACGTCTTCAAGTGTTGATCCGGACGCTGGTTGGCTGGCATGCCTTTTTTTCTTTCGTCCTTTCTCTCGCGCTTGTCCCGGCGGGCGCCCCGATCACTTCTCTTCGAGGAAGATGCAGAGGATGCGGAGGACGACGCGTCGGCGATCGCCAGATCGTAGTGGTTGTCCCCGAGATCGCGAGAGAAGGTTTCGTCGAGCACGATGAACTCCGGGCGATCAGATTGCCGGTGGGAAGGCGCGGCGGAATCTAAAGGCCAGTTCGCGGTGATCTCGCGCGCGAAGGCGGGATCGCTGGTTAGGATCAGAACGGTCGTCCGGTGGCTGCTCATCGTCGCTTCTGGCGGTGCATTTGCGAATGGCCCGTCGAGACAGTTTCCTGCCTTCCAAATCGGACACGATCGTCTCTACGTGAAGTTATCTTTGCTTTCCGCCGCCGGGCATTCCCGCGGCGGTGGCGGCGCTTTTTGCGGCCGGATTCTTGCGGGCTCCATTTTGTAGCGCGTCGTCGACGGCCGCTCTCAGGTCGACCAGCATGCGCAAGGGCTGGCCCGAGGAGTATTCAGCGTGGAACATCACTTTCCACGATTGGCAGATCATGCGCAGGCGGGCGGTTGGCTCCTCGGCGGAGAACTGGGCCCGGCGGCAGTCGACAGTCTGGACGCCGCGGCGTTCGAGTTCGCGCAAGCCATCCTGGATGGCATTGAGATCGTCGTGCATCAGCCTGAAGAAGATGCGCCGGATCATAAAGCTGAAGCGGGCGAAGGCCACCATGGCGGCCGGCTCGAAGTAGCGGGCGGCATTCTCCGCCTTTAGCTTCCGCCCCTGCTCGATGGTGCCGCTATGCAGCAGTTCGCTAAGACGTTTGCTATGCGCCGCCGCCTGGAGGATGGTTTCGAGTGCAGTTAGCCAGTCCGGACTTTTCGATTGCGAAGCTTGCGGGCCGAGCACAGGTTCAAGCACCTGCGCGACATAGTCGAGGTCGAGGTCGGCGTCTTCGAGGCCAGAGGGCGCGCACAAGGAGAAATATTGAACCAGCAGGAAATCGGTTTTGTCGCGGTCGCTGGTCGACTTGGTTGGTTTCTGCAAGTGGTGCAGAAGCAAATGGCGCAGCATGGCTTCGTTCGCTAACGGCGTGGTCTGCAAGAATTGGCGCAACTGGTGCACCTGAATCTGCGCGTCCACCTGTTGAAGCCAGGTGAAGGCGGGCTCGATGGTTTGAGGGGTGGCCGCGAAATCCTCATCTTCACGGATGGGGTTGGCGGGCACGTCGACCACGAATTCGCGGACGAGCGCGGCGTAGGCGGGCTGCAGGGCGGAGAGCGTGGCTGTCTGATTTTCAAGGGACGGCTGAGCGGATGTAGTCATGATTTCACAATCCAATTGGGGACACGGTTAAGGAAGCGAACGGCGACCGCAGTCCGCTCCGTATGATATTGAACCGCGACGACGTAGGCTTCGGCCCGCAGAAAGCCGTCATTGCTTTCCACGAGGACGCGGTCGGCGAATTCGAGCGGATGGTTGACGACAAACAGGACCTCGCGGGGCGTGCCGAACTCGATGACGGTGTTCTGAAAAAAGACGTTCTCGCTTTGGTGGTTGTCCTTGGCGGCGCCGTTGTTGCCGTTACCCTGGGGGCCATCCCGGTAGTCGTCGTTGCCGTTATTGCTATGACTGAGGGTGCGGCTGAGTTTAATAGGAATCCGCACCGGCGTGGCGTCGGGAAAGAATCTCGCCAAGCGGCTGATGATGTCCAGTTCTGGAGCGCGAGCAGTTGCCTGGTTGGGCAATGTAACCTCAATCCCGGGGGTGTAGAGCAGTCGAGTCTCTCCGCCTTCCTGATTTGGAAAAGCTGCGAGGAGACCCTATTCTGCCTTATCGGTATTCCGTGGTGCACGGTTTACGCCAAAAACGGGAAGGACATGCCCCGCTGAGCAACTCAAAGAAAGAAATGCGGTTAACGGATTTGAGTCACGGGGATTTGGCGCGCGCGCTAGCGATATCCCGGAAGTAAGTCTCAGAATGAAACAACTGTCTCAGTTCGGATCGGTAAGAACAGCGGCAAGGGCGGTCACCACCAAGGGCACGAAGGGCCACGAAGAAGAGGCTAAGGTCTCGCTCGCTCATTGCAGCGTGGAGGAGGGTGGCGCCGGTTCGTGGGTGCCGATGTTGTAGCGTTTCAATTTGCGATAGAGGGTGGCGCGGCTTATGCCGAGCATTTTGCCGGCTCGAACCTTGTCGCCTTTGACCTGCGAGAAGACGCGTTCGATGGTGGCGCGCTCGATATCCTCGAGATCGGTGGTGCGGAGGTCGGCGCCGGCGAAACGCGGCGAATCGAGCGCTTCGATTGGGGAATCCGAGCGCGCAATGGACGGAGGCAGATCGTTGATTTCGATGATGCGCTGATCGCCGAGCGCGACTGCGCGCTCGAGGCAATTTTCCAGTTCGCGAACATTGCCTGGCCAATCGTAGGCGAGCAGGGCTTTCATGGCGCCGCTGGCAAGCTGAACGCCACGTCCGGGAGCGAGTCGTTCGAGAAAAAAGGCGGCGAGGATCGGAATATCGGAGCGACGATCACGCAGCGGAGGCAGAGAGATGGCGACCACGTTGAGGCGGAAAAACAGGTCCTTGCGGAAGGTTCCTTTTCTGTATTCAGAGTCGAGGTCGCGGTTGGTGGCGGCCATGATGCGGACATCCACTTTAACTTTTTGATTGCTGCCGACCGGGCGGACTTCTTTCTCTTGCAGGAAGCGCAGGAGCTTGGCTTGCATTTCGAGCGGGAGTTCGCCGACTTCGTCGAAGAAGATTGTTCCGGTGTCAGCCGATTGGAGGAGGCCTTGTTTCGAGCGAAGGGCGCCGGTGAAAGCGCCTTTTTCATAGCCGAACAATTCGCTTTCGATGAGCGTGGGGACGAGCGATCCGCAGTCGACTGCGACGAAGGGGCGGCTGGCCATATTTCCGCGAAAATGCAGGGCGCGGGCCACCAGTTCTTTTCCGGTGCCGCTTTCGCCGGAGATCAGCACCGGCGTATGCGTATCTTTAAGGCGCGAGATGAGGCGCAGTACATTTTGAATGCCAGCGGAATTGCCGATGATGCCATGCAGAGAAGTTTCGGTTTCGGAGCGCTCGCGCAAATAGAGATTCTCTTCGACAAGGCGGACTTTATCGGCCATACGGCGCAAAAAGAGGCGCAGTTCGTCGAGCGGAGAAAAGGGCTTCGAAATGTAATCGTAGGCGCCGAGTTTCATGGCCTGTACGGCGGTTTCTACCGATCCGTGGCCGGTCATGACGGCGACTTCGATGCGCGGGTAGGCGCGCTTGACCTGCTCCAGGAATTCGATGCCCGTCATGTGGGGCATGACCATATCGGTGAGCACCATGTGCACGGACTGTTCTTCGAGCAAGGCGAGCGCTGTATCGCCGCTTTCGGCCTCGAGGCAGATGAAGCCGAGCGACTCACCGACCGTCATGCAGAGGCGGCGGATGGTCTGTTCGTCGTCGACGATCAACAAGCGTATACGGAGGTCGTCCTTCGTCAGGTTCTGCGCCGGCAAGTTCTGGGTTAGATTCTGCGTCATGAAACGGCCCTGCCCATAGTTTTCTCCACGACGCTGATGAAGTCATGGACGCGAAAAGGCTTTTCCACGCAGGGGGCGCCAGTGCGGCGCAGCGTGGCAGCGGTTTCTTCGTTGGCGATGTCGCCGGTGATAAAAACGAGGCGCGACGCGAGTTCCGGCCGATGGGCGGCGATCCAGGCGTAGACCTGGGCGCCATCAACCCCTCCGGGGGTGCGCATGTCGGAGACGACGCCATGGAAATCGCCCTGTTCGAGCAAGCGGAGGGCTTCGGCGCCGGATTCGGTGCAGGCCACCGAATAGCCGTTGCGTTCGAGGGCCGAGCGGACAAACTCCATGACCGCCGGTTCATCCTCGATCAGTAGAACTCGCGCATAGGCGAGTTGAGCTTCGGTTTGCGTCATTTGGGGTGAACTCCTGCAACTGCTCCAAAGGATGCCACCTCGGATGCGATGGGCAGGCGGACGATGAATGTCGCTCCTTCAGAGTCCAGGTTGTTGTGACAGACAATTTCCCCGCCATGCTCGCGGACGATGCCATAGCAAATGCTCAGGCCCAAACCAGTTCCCTTGCCAATGTCTTTGGTGGTGAAGAACGGGTCAAAAATCTTCTCCGGATCTATGATACCGGGGCCGTTATCGCGAAAGGATATTTCCGCGAACGAGCCCGACTGGGCGCTGACAATCTCAATGCGTGCCGGACGGGCGGTTTCGCTTTCGCGGACCGCGTCGTAGGCGTTGTTGAGGATATTGAGAAAGACCTGCTGTAGCTGGTGGGTATCTCCGACGACCTGGGGCAGGGAATCGTCGAGGCGCTCAATCACTTGAATGCCGTGGCTGATGAAGTCGTAAGAGCGCAGGTGCACGGTGCGCTGCAAAATCGAGTTGAGCTGTACCGACTGGCGTTGTGGCGGCATCTGGCGGGCAAAGCTCAGCAGATTTTGCACGATCTGCTTGGTGCGCTGCGCCTCCTGAAGAATTACGCGCAGATCGCGGCGCGCGCTTTCGGGAAGCTCGGGATTCTCGAGCAAAAGGTCGGTGAATCCTAGAATGGCGGTGAGCGGATTGTTGACCTCGTGGGCGACGCCGGAGACGAGCTGTCCGACAGCCGCCATTTTCTCAGCGTGCAGCAATTTCGAGCGCAGCATGGCGGAGTCGGTGACATCGGTCATAATCACGACAATGCTGCTTACGCGACCGTCCTCGGCGCTGATGGGGCTGAGATTGATGGAGAACTGGCCGCTGACGCCGTCTCCGCGAAGCAGCGGCATATCGAAATTGTCGACTTGTTGGCCGCCAGCCACCGACGCCAACGCTTCGCGCAGCGCGGCGCGGCGGGGCAAGGCGCAAAGGTCGAGCAGGGCATGGCCAAGGATCTGGCTCTGCTGGAATCCCAAGCCGCCCCAGCGCCGGTTGGCGTAACTGATGATGCCCTCGGTATCGGTAACCAGAATCAGGCTCTGGGTGTGGCTCAGAACCTTGCCGGAGAAATCGCGCTCTTTCTGCAATTCGGTTTGCGATTCATGAAGGCCGCTGACGTCGAGCATAAGGCCGCGGTGTTGCAGAATGTTTCCGGCGGCATCGCGCAGCGCATGACAGTTCATGAATACGTGTACGGGCGATCCATCTTTGCGGCGCAGGACCTCTTCATGATTGCGCATTTCGCCGGTGCGTTTGAGTTCGTCGGCGAGTTCCTGCCGGCGCTCGGCGGAGAAATAAACCTGGGTGGGAATGTCGAGCTGAAGGACTTCCTGGCGGCTGCTGTAGCCGAGGATGCGGACCATGGCGTCGTTGATTTCGATGAAGCGGCCCTGAGGAGAAGAGACGTAAATGCCTTCCTGAACGTTGTCGAACAGTTCGCGATAGCGCCGCTCGGCTTCGCGGCGGTCGGTGATGTCCTTGAGCACGTGCACGGCTTGAAACTGCGAGCTGCTGGCGGCGTGAATGCGCGAAGTGGAAATCAGGTAGGTGCGTTCGAGGACCGGGTGCACATATTCATCGAGGCCGTCGCCGCTGCGGCAGAAGGGGCAGGAGTGCGGAGAAGCTCCGGTGGCAAGATCATCGAGCGCGTGCATATTGATGCCGATCAACTGGTCGGGGGCGATGCCGACGAAATCGGCGAGCGAGCGATTGACGCGCAGAATGTTGTGCTGTTCGTCGTGAACGACGATGAAGTCGGTGATGGCATCGAAGATTTCGAGCCAGTGGCGGTTGGCCTGCTGCATGCGCGTGAACAGGCAAGCGTTCTCGAGAGCAATGCTGGCGTGGCCGGCGATGGCGCGCAGTAACTGGTGATCTTCGATGCTCGGCGGCGCGCCTCGATCGGCGAGACAGAGTACGCCAACGAGTTCTCCCGAGGAGCTGGCCAGACGAACCAGCGTGCAATCGGTCCAACCCAGTCCGGAAGCGAGTTCGGTGCCCAGCATGTCGCCAGCCGGGCCGAAGGCAACCTCGCTTGGGTAGTTCGGCAAGGCCGCGTGGATCGCTTTGTGGAAGCGGCGGAGCAGTTGCTGGTCTTTTACTTCAACCCCGGCTTCCGTGCCAGATTCGGCGCCGGTTTCGGCGCCGCCGCGCATGAGGATCGTATCCGCATCCGCCGACTGGAAGAGGCTGAGAGCGACAGATCGGCTGCCGAGCAGGCCGGCGGCGCGGCGGGCGAAGTTGCGCATGAACTCGGGCAGATGCAACACCGTGTTGAGTTCGAGAGCGATTGTGACCAGAGTTTCGGCGCGGTGGCGGTGCTCCTCGGACTGATGCAGGTTGCGCGTGAGTTCGAGAGCGATGGCTATCTGCGCGGCCAGAGCGCGCGCTCTTCTTATATCCTCGTCGTCAATCGGACCGGACTCGATGCGGTCGAGAACGCCGAACATGCCGAGGACCTCGCCGGTCGAACCGAGCAGAGGGACGGCGAGAAGCTGGCGGATCTGGAAGGTGGCCACGAAATCCAAATTCGCGCCCGGAGTTTTGGAGGCGTCCTGAGCCACAAATACAGTTTTCTTTCTTAGCGCCTGCGTGGCGGGGCCGTCATGCAGCGGGATATCGACAGGCCGCGCTACGCCTTTTTCCACGCCCCAGCGAACATGAAAGGTATCGTCCTCGACCAGGCCGATGAAGCAGCGCTCGAAGCCGAGGAAACTGGCGGCGCGCACGGCCGATGTCCGCATGAACTCGTCGAGCTTTACGGCCGAACCCAGTTCAAAAGAAATTTCAAGGATTTCATGCAGTTCGTGGGCCTGGGCGCGGGCCATGCCGTAGAGTTCGGCGTTGGCGACGGCGACTGCGCCGAACCCAGCCAGAGCGGAGACCAGGGTTTTGTCTTCCTGAGTAAACGGTTGCGCGAGGCGCGGGTAGACGAGAATTGCGCCATGCGAGCGCGAGGTACGAAAGGGAGCCGCGACGAGAACTCCGGGCGGCGAGTCGGCTCCAAAATGCGAGGCGCCGTCGATACTGACGGTAATGCGTTCGCCCGCGGCCACGGCGCGCGTCGCGATCTCCAGCGCAGAGCGCAGGTCATTCTGCTGAAATCGCGTGCGTATCGCGAGCGCGAGCTTCGGGGATTCGGTCGAAACCGCTTGCAGCTGAAATACTTTTGCCTGCTGGGTCTTCTCCTGTTGAAGAAGAACCAGCACGGCCGGCGAATTCAGCAGCACGCGGAGGCGGTCGGCGATGCTCTCCATCACCGAAGCGGTGTCGGGCAAGCCATGGAGGGCGTTGGCCACCTCGACCAGAATGCTGGCGCGGCGATGCTCTTCACGGGAGAGCTGGTTCAGGCGAAGGGCTTGGAGGGCAGTGCCCAGCTGAGCTGCCAAGATCGTGACTTTGGCGACCGCGTCGTCGTCGAATCCTTTTTCCGGCGTACTCCTCAAGAATGTGATCGCACCCACGACTTCGCCTGAAACCAGCAGGGGCGCGGCCAGTGCGGCGTGGGCATGGCTCTCGGTTATCCAGGGATAACGCGCGATGTCGAGGTGATTGACGAAAAACGGACGCCGTTTTTGCACCGCATCCATGGCGATTGACGCGTCTCCGGGTCGCCTGTGGATGCCGCGAAAGGATTGGGCGTGGTCGGCATCGGCTTCGGCGCCGACCAGTTCGCCATCGGCCGAGAGCTTCCAAAAATATGCGCCGCTGGCGCGAAAGAAAACGCGGGTGAGAGCGCAGAAGGAGCGGATGAGCTGGGTCGGGTCACTGCTTTCGAAGGCGGCCCGGGAAAGCTCGAGAAGAAGCCTCTGGAACGCCTCCTCAAATTGAGACGCCGGCGTCACCCCCGAATTTCCGGTCGCGCTAGTCAGTCGGCACCCTCGCTCATCTAAGCAGTTGAAAACAATTGAATTACATATAAAACCTACGCCGGATTCTCAAATTGAGTCAAGGGAATAGCAGGGGGCAGTGCCGACTTGTGAAATGTCACTAAAGTGACATAAGAGTTCTTCGTTCGTTAGTCAGAATGCAGAGAACGGCCAAATCGTGGAGAGTGACACATCAGCGCGGCGCGAAGCGGTGAGAGTTTCTGAGTGCGCTCGCACTGGAGGGGGACAGGGCTGTCACCGGGAGCAGACCGGGCCACTAGCAACCGATCCAGGACACGAAAGTAACGCAGAGTAGGAACTTTTGGTAGGTGCTGGTGCTGTCCTACATGAATATAGGGATATGTGCAAAGACAGAGGCCCTAGGTCTTTTCGAGCACCGATTCGACTCGTCGCGGCGCTTCTGCTGGTGATCAGCGGATACGTTGCGCTCGGCGGCTCCCAGGCGTGGGGTCAAGACGAGCTTAGTCGGAAAGCGAAGGTCAAGGTGGCGCCGGCATATCCGGACCTGGCGCGGCGTATGAACATCACCGGCATAGTGAAGCTTGAGGTGACGGTCGCGCCCAATGGGACGGTTAAGAGCGCGAAGCTGATCGGCGGTCATCCGGTACTCGCGAATGCGGCGCTGGACGCGATCAAGAGATGGCGTTTCGAGACGGCGCCGGACGAAACGACGGGGATTGTGGATTTCCATTTTAGTCCGAACCAGTAACGAGACGAAGATCCACCCGCAGTCTGACTGGGGAAGGTTTGAACATGAGCATTGGAAAAAAGTTGTACCTGAGTTTCGGCGGCATTCTGCTGACGGTGCTGGTGCTTCTGGTGATCAACCTCTACGGGGTTCATCGCGAGCACGAGACCAAGGCGGCCGCGCAACGCTCCATCGACATGACCGAGGCGACATCTTCGGTGCGCTTCCAGATGATGCAGAACCGGCTTCACCTGCAAAACTATCTGCTCAGCGGAGACACGCGGGACGTGGAAAAAATGAACGACGGGGAACACCAGTTGAGTGACGCCCTGCATCGCGCCGAGGATCTGGCGAATTCGCCGCAACAGCGCAGCAATCTGGAAAAAGTTCAGGGGTTGGAGCAGGCTTGGGGCACGGAGTTCGCTAATCCGCTGGTCGACAAGCGCCGCGCTGTGGACAGCGGCAACGCCACCGTCGCCGAACTGCAGATTTTTTACCTGCAAAAAGATCCGAATTCATGGGTAGCGCGGTCGAGCGATGTGCTGGACGAGGTCGATCGCGAGAACCGGCAAATGCTCGAGACCCGCCATGCCGACGATCAGTCGGCGACCACCTATACGATTCTGCTGGCCGTGCTCAGCACCCTGATCGCGTTGGCTCTCGGCATCGTCATCGCTTACCGGACCGCTGCCGGAATTACGGGACCGCTTGGCCGCCTGATCCACGTAGCCGATCAGATCGGCCAATCCGGCGACCTGGAGCACAACATCGACGTGCACGGCAAAGACGAGATTGGGCAACTCGCCCGCACCTTCGAATCGATGGTGAAGTACCTGAAAGAAATGGCTGCCGTTTCCGAGGCCATCGCGGGGGGAAATCTGTCGGTGGAAGTTCGTCCGCGGTCGGCCAATGACACGCTGGCCAACGCGTTTACGCGCATGGTGGACGGTCTTCGCGGGATGGTGCGCAATGTGCGCGACGCCGCTACCCAGGTGGCCACCGCTTCCAGCCAGGTCGCTAGCTCTTCCGATGAGTCGGCGCGCAACAGCCTGCAAACCTCGTCGGCGATTGATGAAGTCACCAGCACCATGCACGAGATGAGCGTGAACGTGCAGAACATGGTGAAGAGCACGCAGACCCAGGCTTCGAGCGTCAGCGAAACCTCCGCCTCGATTGATCAGATGGTGACCTCCATCCAGCGCGTGGCCGACACGGCCAAAGTTCTGCTGGATATTTCGAACCGTTCGCGGGAAGAGGTGCACAGCGGCATCGGCACCATGGAGAAGGCGACGGACGGGTTGAACCGAATCAATACGACGATCAGCGCTTCGGGCGAGATCATCGACGCGCTGGGCAACCGGGCAGACAACATCGGCAAGATCGTCGAAGTCATTGACGATCTGGCGGAACAGACCAACCTGCTGGCGTTGAATGCCGCCATCGAAGCGGCGCGCGCCGGTGAACACGGCCTCGGATTCGCGGTGGTGGCGGACGAAGTGCGCAAACTGGCCGAGAAGTCCGCACAGTCGACCAAAGAAATTTCCGAGTTGATCGAGAGCATTCAGAAGGAAGCGCGCAAAGCGGTCGACAACATGGAGAAGAGTACGACCATCGTGAACGAAGGGCTGAATCTGGGGCAGGAACTGAATGCCGCCCTGCGCAAGATTTCGAACGTGGTGACCGAGGTTTACAAGTTCGCGCAGGAAATCGGCGCCGCCACCAATGAACAGTCCCATGGTTCGGCGCAGATCGCGCGCGCCACCACGCGCTTGAATGAAATCACGCATGAGATCAACTCGGCCGTGGAAGAACAGGCATCGGGAGCGCAGGCGGTGGTACAGGCCATGGAACGTATGCGCGAACTGGTGCAGGCCTCTACCTCGGGATCGACGGAGCTGGCGGCTTCTTCCGATCAAATGTCTAAGATGTCGCGCGGCCTGCTGGACTCGATGGATCGCTTCGCGCTGCGCTCGGAGCCGCGAGCCGACGATCGAATGAACGACAGAATGAACGACCGCCCGGGCGACCGGTTTAACGACAGCACGGTGGGACGCGGGAATTCCGCCCGAACCGCGACGGCGGGATCTCGGTGAGGAGATTCGAATCATGACCCGGGAAACGCACATTGTCGGCTTCCGCGTGGGCCGCGAGACGTATGGCGTGCCGATCACGGCGTTGCATGAGATCGTCCGTGTGCCCGAGATTACCGCCGTGCCCGATGCGCCCGATTATCTCGAGGGTGTGATCAATCTGCGCGGCAAGATTGTTTCGGTGGTCGATTTGCGCAAGCGCTTTGGCCAGCCCGCTACTGAACTCGACCGGCGCAGCCGCATCCTGGTGGTGGAGCATCGCGGACGGCTGGCGGGGATGATTGTGGATTCGGCTTCGGAGGTTCTGAAGATTCCGGAGAGCGATCTTGAACCGGCGCCCGCCATGATGCAGGAAGGCGGGTTGGACTGTGTGACCGGTCTCGGCAAATATAAGGGGCGGCTGATCATTCTTCTGGATATCGCCAAGGTACTGGCGGCGCGCGAAGTTCGCGAGGTCGCGGAGAAGCCGGCGGTGGCCGGAAATGGCAAGGCGGCGTCGGCGATGAAGGGCGCCTCGGCAGGAAAATAACAAACAGTTCGAACCCACATGAACACGCACGAGATACCCGCACTCACCGAAGCGGAACTGAAACTTCTGCAGACGCTGGTCTACCAGGAATGCGGCATGCATTTCGACGAACGGCGAACCCCCTTCCTGCAGGATCGTTTGCTGCGCCGCCTGAAAGAGCGTCATCTCGATTCCTTCTACAGCTACTATCGCCTGCTCATCAGCAAGGACGGAAAACAGGAACTCTCGCTACTGGTTGAAAACCTGACCGTCAATGAGACCAGTTTTTTTCGCAACAAGGCGCAGCTCGACCTGTTTCAGAAGGATGCGCTCGACGATCTGCTGCGGCGCAAAACGGAGCGGCGTGACTTCAGCCTAAGAATCTGGAGTGCGGGCTGCTCCACCGGACAGGAACCTTACACGCTGGCCATGCTCATCGCCGACGCTCTGTCTTATTACTACCTGCGCCACGCCGTGCCCTTCGAGTCGCCGGTGCCGAAGCCGCTGATACCGCCGCCGTGGCGGGTCGAGATCCTGGCCAGCGACATCAATTATTCGGTTTTGCGCGTGGCGCAGGAGGCTTTCTACACCGAGCATCAGATGGGCGGAGTCGACTATGGCTACCGCTTGCGCTACTTCGATAAAGTGGGCGACCGCTACGCGATTAAGAAAGCCGTCAAAGAGCTCGTGCACTTCGACTTTCACAATTTGAAAACCGAATACCTGCCGCAGCGCAACGATATGATCTTCTGCCGCAATGTGATGATGTATTTCGACGAAGCGGAGCAGAAGCGGCTGGTGGAAAAGTTCTATCGCTGCCTCAATCCGCAGGGCTACATGTTTGTCGGGCACGCGGAAAGCCTGCTCGGGTTGACCGATAAATTTCAGATGGTGCATCGCAACAGCGGTACGGCCTATCAGAGGGTCGAGGTGAAGATGTGACCCTGCCTCCGGAAGATCGGATGAGCGACCTCCGCCAGCTGTTTTTCGAAACCGCGGGTGAGCTTGTCCAGAAGCTGAACGACGAGGCGATGCAACTGGAGAAGACTCCGGGCGATGCCGAAACCGCGCGCAGCCTGCGGCGGACGGTGCATACGCTCAAAGGGGATGCAGCCGCCTGCGGCTTCCGCGAACTCAGCGAACTGGCGCATGAGTTCGAAGACGTATTGACGCTGGAGAATCCGGCGGCTGCGGCGTTGGTTCCGGAGATTGCCTTGCGCGCCGCCGATGTGTTTGCGGCGCTCTTGGAGTCTTATCAGAAGGGCACGAAGCTGCCCGCCATCCAGTCGCTGCGCACCGACATCGCCCGTCTGGCGCGTCCGGCGGCGGCGGGTGCGGGCAATATTAAAGGGAAGAAAAAGAAAGCCGCGGCGAAAGTCAGCCGCTGGTCCGAATACGAACAAATGGCGATTGCCCGGGCCACGTCTGAGGGCAAACGGGTTCACCACGTCATCGTGCAAATTGATCCGCAATGTGCCATGCCCATCGCCGGACGGCAGATGATCCAGTTGGCGCTCGCGGGCCTCGGCGAGTTGTTGGCTCTTTATCCGGTTGAGGGCAGTCACGAACCCATCATCCAGGTGGAAGCGGCGCTGGTGTCAGACAAGCCGCTGGAGCAGATTCGCACGAAATGCAGCATCCCCACCATCGCGGCGAGCGTGCGGGTCACGCCTCTGCGGGTCACGGCGCCGTCATTCCGCACGTCGCCTGGGGCGGGAAATTCCAATTCGTTAAACAAAGACCAAGCCGCGTCGCCCGCGGCAGCCGATAACACCGACGAGATCGCGGACGGCCTCCCCGAGGACCTGGTTGCAAAAGAATCGCAACTGGCCGCGGAAGCGCCTGTGGCGCCCGTTGCCTCGAGCGGCCCTGACAATGTGTTGCGCGTGGATGCGGAAAGAATCGACAGCGTACTCAATCTGGTCGGTGAACTGATTCTTGCCAAATCGATGTTGCAGCAGGCGCTGCTGGAGTTTGGGCAGCGTTTTCCGAAACACGCATTGCGGGGCAAGTTCTCCGATGCCATGGCGTTTCAAGGGCGAGTCCTGAACGAACTGCAGCATTCGGTGATGAAGATTCGCATGGTGCCGGTTGATCAACTCTTCCGCCGCTTTCCGCGTATTGTGCGCGACGTCGGCTTGCAGTGCGGGAAAGACGTCGAACTGGCCATCCGAGGCGGGCAAACCGATCTCGATAAAAGCATTTTGGATGCGATCGCCGAGCCGCTCACGCACCTGGTTCGAAATGCGGTGGGGCACGGCATCGAGAGCGCCGAGGAAAGAGTCCGCGCCGGCAAGCGTCCCCAGGGAACCTTGCGGCTGAGTGCTTATCACCAGGGGAATCAGGTGGTGATCGAAGTGTCGGACGACGGCGGTGGCATTGATTCGGAGAAAGTTCGGCAGCGCGCGCTCGCCAAAGGGTTGTTGAAGGCGGAGCAGGCCACGCGCCTGAGCGAGAACGACACGCTGGAACTGATCCTGCAGCCGGGATTTTCGACGGCGGAAGAAATCACTGAACTCTCAGGCCGAGGCGTAGGGCTGGATGTGGTGCAGAGCGTTCTTGGGCGCCTGAAGGGGACGATTCAGATTGAAACTGCGCGCGGGCGCGGCACAACCTTTCGGATGCGGCTGCCGCTGACGCTGGCGATCATTCGCGCGTTGATGTTCCGGGTGGAGCAACGGCTCTATGCCCTGCCACTGAACGCGGTCGCGGAGATCGCGCGCACCATGGAAGAAAATATCCATGTGGTGGAGCATTACGACGTGCTGCAATTGCGCGACGATTTGTTGCCGCTTCTGCGCCTTGGCGCGGCGCCGCAAAGCGGGCCGGAGCGGGCGCGGCGCAAAGCTTTCGTGCTGGTCATCAAGAACGGAGAACGCAAATTTGGCCTCGTCGTCGACGCACTCGAGGGCGAGGGCGAACTGGTCATCAAGGCGCTCGACGATCAGTCGGTTACCACCGACCTGGTCAGCGGGGCATCGATTCTGGGCGATGGCCGAGTGGTTCTCATCCTCAACATGGTGGCGTTGATGGAGCGCTTTACTCGCGGACGCGCCGATGCGAATGGGCCAAGAATGGCGGGTCTGCTCTCGAGCCTCGCATCTTTAAACCCCAGCACAATCGCGACGGCTGCCGTCCAAGCTCGCGGCACGGCAGGGGGCCAATCATGAAAAAGCCGGTGCGGGTACTGGTGGTGGACGATTCGGCGCTCATGCGCAAGCTGATTCCCAAGATTCTCGAAGCCGATGCTTCGATTGAAGTGGTGGGCACGGCGATGGACGGCCATTTCGGATTGAAAAAAATTGGGGATCTGTCGCCGGATGTGATCACGCTCGACCTCGAAATGCCGGGGTTGAATGGAATCGACACATTGAAAGAGATCATGCGGCGCTGGCGGCTGCCGGTGATCGTTGTGAGCTCGCATAGTACGGAAGGCGCTTCGATCACGCTGAAAGCCCTGGCGCTCGGCGCGTTCGACTTCGTGGCCAAGCCGAGGGATGTGGCCGGGAGCATGCCGGAAATTGCGAAGCAGTTAATCAAGAAAATCCATGCCGCCGCGCAGAGCGCGGGCGTGCAACAGCAATTTCTCCCCAGCGAAACGCGCGCGGAACAGCCGAACAAGCTTCAGCCGGTGGCGCCCACGCACATTATCGCGATCGGCGTTTCAACCGGCGGCCCGAACGCTTTGCAATATCTGTTTTCTAAACTGCCGGTGGAATTCTCCGGCAGCATTCTGGTGGTGCAGCACATGCCGGAAGGGTTCACGGAGCTGTTTGCCAAGCGGCTGGACGATTGCTGCCCGATACGGGTGAGGGAAGCGCAACCGGGCGATTTGCTGGTAGCCGGGCGCGCGCTCATTTCTCCGGGCAACCGGCATATGAAAGTGAAGAAACTGCCCCTCGGCAATGTAGCGTTGCTGGGCGAGGAAGCCCCGGTAAACGGCCACCGGCCGTCGGTGGATGTGCTCTTCCACAGTGTCGCGCAGGAGTTTGGCTCGCAGGCCATGGCCGTGCTCATGACGGGCATGGGCGAAGACGGCGCCATCGGGATGGGCGAGATACGGTCGGCGGGAGGATTTACGGTGGCGCAGAGCCAGGAGACTTGCGTGGTGTATGGGATGCCGAAAGCGGCCATCGAACGCGGCTTCGCGATGCGCATCGCCGACCTCCAGGATCTGCCCAGTATTTTGCAGGCGCAGTGCCAGCCCGAGCGGCCGAACCCGGGGGACAGTGGGGACGTCAAGCGGACGGCCAGTGCCGGTAGTAACTAGAGTCATCTATCGGAAGTGTGTGGTTCGTGTTTAAGTGATAGTTGGGGAGGAGTGCCATGGAAAAGTTTGCGCCCGTAACCCGGAGCGAAGACGGACAACCGGTACGTTATCTGATTGTGGATGACTCCGTGTTTGCCCGCAAGAACCTGGCCCGGATGGTGGAAACCTTCGGCGGGCAGGTGGTCGGCGAAGCGGGCGATGGAGTCTCGGCGATCAGCGAGTACGAACGGCTGACTCCCGACATCGTTCTAATGGATATCACCATGCCGCAGATGGAGGGCATCGAGGCGGCGGAGAAGATCGTGCGCGATCATCCGAGCGCGCGCATCGTGATGGTGTCATCGGTGGGCTATCAGGAAAACATCGTGGCCGCCTTGCAGCGCGGTGCCCGGCACTTCGTGCAGAAGCCAGTGAAGGCGGAAGTGCTCTATGAAGTCATCAAGTACGTCATGCGCGACGATGGAACAACAGCGCGCGGAGCCGGAGCTGGAGCCTAGTCAATGCGGATGGATTTGATTCAACCTTTCATCAATTCGGCCGACGCGGTTCTGGCGCAGGGGCTCGAATCGCCGATTTCCATCGAGAACCTGACGATGGAGGAAGAGGCCTACCGGCGGAAGGGAATCGCCGCCGAGGTTTGCCTCACCGGCGAGATCGAAGGGCGAATAATTTTTGATGTGGACCAGCCAGCAGCGGCACAACTGGCTAGCCGCCTGGCGGGCGTCGAGGTCTCCGAGACCAATGACGAGCTTATACGCGAGGCGGTCTGCGAGCTCGCCAACCAGATCATCGGCAATGCCGTCACCACGCTGAATGATCAGGGATTTCATTTCCACGTCCGGCCTCCCGCACTGCATACCTCCGAGCAGGGAAGCAAAGGCAGTGAAGACACGGAAGCGCTCGTCATGGGCTTCAAAACTTCCAGTGGAAATGTTTTTATGAATGTAGCCTTGCGCTACCATCGCCGCCGCGCCGACCGGGCTGCGGTCGCGGGGTAGGGCAGTTTTTAGCAATTAGCACTTAGCAGTTAGCCATCAGCACTCAGTAATTCCATCCAGCGTTCTTTTCTCACCGACGAATTCCAGGCTCAACCAATTGAGTCGAAAGCGGTTAACGCTGAGTGCTAACTGCTGCCCTACGGCCCTGCTATCAGAAAGACCGGATTCATCGGTGGGTTTTGCAGGGCTGGCGGAATCAGAGGGCGCACACCAACGGGCGCCGTTATATTCACCAGATAAGCGTCGGTGGAAGTGTTGATAATGTCGACCAAGCCTCCATCGCAACTCGACAAGTAGGCCCGCGTGCTGTCGCCACCGGCCCCCATCATGAAGCGAAAGCCGCTGCCCGGCGGTCCTACCACATCACGCGTGTTGGCGCAGTCGGGCACGTAATAGAGCGAAGCTGGGTTGGTCGCGTCCGGAAAGCCGGGAATGGCAGCTGTGGTCGTGACTGTGTTCGAAGTCGCATTCACCACGGTGACTTGCGGGAAGATGTTGCTGCCAGCGCCCGTAGCGGAGACCGTAGTCGAACTTAGGGCCGTAGGGTTGGGCACTTGGAAACACTTACCCGGGCAGGTAGCCGTACCGCTCACAATCGCTCCAACCGTAAACGTTCCGTCGAATCCGCTCTGTTGAGTACCGGCGACGGTCACGCTCACACCTGCGGTCAGATCGTGACCTGCCGTCAAAGTGTAGGCATAGGTGGCATTAGTTCCATCCCCCGAAATAGAGGTGACATTCAATTGGCTGGGCAGCACTGCATAGGAGGATACGTAGGCACGGCTGCCGTCGGGTAGGGCCGCGGCGGCAGTCGCAGTCGCGGGCACCGACGGAAGATTGAGCAAGGTAAACGATGGGATGGGAATCATTACGATCAGTTGCGGCGGAGATTGCGAAATATCGACGACTGCGACTTCTTGACCGCCCGGAATATACAAGCGCAGCAAATTGGGGTCGTACGTAATTATGTTCGCGTTGGGCACGTTGATCGTCGTCTCGGCGAGGGTGTCGGGACCGGCCGTTGTTGAAGTATTAATCCAGGCGAGTGTGCCGCTGGTTTCTTCGAGCACGTAAACTGCCTGACTGTCGGAACGCGCCGCCAGCCAGACTGGCTTGTTGGATAACGCGCCATTGATGACGCGCGGCGATTCGTCGATGGTGTTGAAACCGCTGATTGTGCCAAAACCATAATTTGCCACGTAAAGCTTCTTGGTGTCCGGCGTCTCAACAATTGCAACCGGAGCGGCGCCGGCGCCGAGCGGAATGGTATTCGTGATGCTGTTGGTGTTGGTGCTGATCACGGCAATCGACGGGATAATCGTATTCGTGCTCGGGTCCAAATAGTTCGGCAGCGAGACATAGGCCTCGCTGCTCTCGGTAGTCGCCACGAAGTTCGGCGCTGAATTCGTCGGCATGCTGATGGTGCTGGTGCTGCCGATGGCGGTATTGCTGAAATTGAGCTTGGTCACAGAATCGCGCTGTGCGCCGGTGACGGAGTGGTTTACCACCAGGATTTCGCTGGCGCTTTGCTGCACCGCGTGAACGGGAGCGAGGCCGACGTTCGCGATGCTTTCATCCGAATCGCCCGAGACGTCGATCACCATGGCGGTGCCGAAGACCGTATCTGGACCGGAAGCAGGCGCATTCGCGTTGATTGCCACCACGGTGTGCGCCGCTTGCGGGTTGGGGAACGCGGGAGGATTCGGAATGATAATCGGACGGAAAGTGTCGCCGCACCCTGTACAGATCAAATAAATCAACAACACGCACCCCAGCCAGAGAAACCGCTTCATTCAGACTCCATAGAAAAAGTTGGTGTTACGCGGAAACCGATATTGTATCGGGAACCGGGGGGCAAGGGGAAATCGGATAGGGCAATAGAACAGGTTTCAGGGTGTCAAAGTTTCAAAGGCAATGCAGATTCTCACCTCGAAACCTGGCAACTCTGAAACCTTGGAACCTGATTTTTTTCATTTTACGCGCGGCCGCGTTTGCTCTTCGCCTGGCCATGGGATGGCATTTCCGCAACCTTTTCCGAGGCGGATGGCTTCTTCGTCTGGGCGAGGCTTTCCTTGAGCGCAGCCATCAGATCGACCACGGGAGCCATTTTCTTCGGTTGTTCGACGGCCTGCACTTCACCGCCCTCCAGTTTTGTCTCAATCAGCTTTTTCAGATTGTCCTGAAAGCTGTCGTGATATTTTTCCGGGTCCCACTCGTCGGCCAGCGCCTCGATGAGTTGATGGGCGATCTTAATCTCGGCCTCTTTGATTTCAACATCGGGAGCGCCGAACGATTCGACCTCGCGCACTTCCTCGGCGTAGTACATGGTGTGGAGCATCATTCCACCTTTATGCGGGCGCAGGAAAACCGTGTACTCGCGATTGTGCATGGTGAGCTTGGCAATGGCAACATATTCGCTCTCCTCAAGCGCCTTGGTGAGCAGCGCGTAGGGACGGCGACCCGCTTCCTCAGGAAGCATGTAATACGACGATTCGAAGTAGACGGGGTCAACCTCGCTCGATTTTACAAATTCGAGGATCTCCATCGTCTTCGCCGTTTTCGGCTCGATCTTCTTGATCTCCTCGGGATCGATGATGACGTATTCCCCCTTGCGATACTCATAACCCTTGACGATATCGCTGCGCTCCAGCACCTGATTGTCGACCGGGCAAATGAGTTGCTGTTTCACCCGGTGATGGTCGGTGCGATGAAGCTGGTTGAACGATATGCCGCTCGAGCGCGCGCCCGAGAATAGACGCACCGGCATCGAGATTAATCCGAAGGTTAGATAGCCAGACCAGACGGAGGCCGCCATTGATTTCACCTCAAGCACAGACGAGGCATGCCTCGTCTTTTTAGGTAACTACGTGTCGTAACTACAGTCGTAATCAGAGACGCGGCTCGTCGCGTCCGGGCAAAATCTGAGATGCCCAAACTTCGCCGAGCCTACAAAGTTTAGCTCAAACAAGGCGCGGCTGGGCTCGACAGATTACAGGCCGAATCCAAAGGCCAAGCACTACATAGCGCGGTCCTGTGTCAACATGCACTGAATATAGTGTTATCGAAGGCGGATCATGAATCGCGAATGACTTTCCATGCGAATGGCAAACCAGTTGTCACCTCGATCGATTGTCGGAACATGAGATTCTACTGAGAGCTGAAAAGTAGACAGCGGATAGCGACCTAATTATGCTGAGCGCTCTTCTTGCCCATGGCTGGGCCACCTCCCCGAAGCTGTTGGGGATCGCTGCGGTGGTGACCTTGGGATTCGCATTGCTGGCTCGCGCGTTGCGCGGCGTCAGTCGATCAGGGGCGGTGGCGGGAGCATTCGCCGGTTTTTTGCTGTTTGCCGGGGCCGGCCCAGCGGCCTTCGCCGCGCTGGCCGCGCTGTTTGGAATGACCTGGGCCACGACTCGGCTGGGATACCAGCGCAAACTGGCTCTGGGGCTAGCCGAGCGCAAGGAAGGACGGACGGCATGGCAAATCCTCGCGAACCTGGCCGCGGCGGCGCTCAGTTCAGTCGCTTACAGCGTAACCGGAAGTCGAGTTTGTCTGGTCGCCACGCTGGCCGCTCTGGCCGAAGCTGCAACCGACACCGTAGCCAGCGAAATCGGACAATACCGTGGTTTGCACGCGCGGATGATTACAACCGGGCAGAAAGTTCCGGCGGGAACCGACGGCGGCGTCACGATTGCGGGCAGCGTCGCTGGTCTGGCTGCCGGTTTGGTGATTGCGACGATTGGTTCGGTCGGCTGGATGATCTCTCCGGCGCAAATTTGGATCCCCTTAGCCGCTGGTTTCGCCGGAATGCTCATCGACAGCGTGATTGGGGCGACACTGCAACGCCGGGGCTGGATCAGCAATCAGGGAGTGAATTTCGTGGCTACGTTGGCAGCGGCTACGCTGGCGTATGTGATCGCAGTGGGATAAGTCCGAACTGTTCTACGTTCGCTGCTTGACTCGATCGAGCAACATGAAGACCAGCACCCCCAGCACGGCATTGGCCACGCCCGACAGGAGTTCGTGCGGCCAGCTCCACGCCATATGCATGCCGACGAGACCGCGGGCGATCATGAAGTAGACGACCTCATGCACCACGAAGAAGAAAATCGTAATCAGGAAACGGGCACCGGCATTTTCCACGTCCAGCTTGATGCCGAGTGAGGATGCGCCGAAGCCGACTACCGTCTTCGAAATGCCGTAGAGGCCGATCGGCTGGTGGGTCAGCGCGTCTTGCATAATGCCGATCAAGCCTCCGGTCAGCAAGCCCGCCAGCGGATTGCGTCGCGCGGTGGCAAATCCGATGGTCACCAGCAGCGGTAGATCGAAAATCAAAAAGAAAGGGAAGCGCAGGGGTAGAAACGCTTGCAGGAAAACGGCAGCCAGCGGAATCAGCACCGTCGCAGGGATGCTGAAACGGTAGACCTCAACCTGCTCGCCCGATGTGTAGGTGATGGCCACGTCAGTGGGGAGTATCCGGCGAGTCCGGTTGCGGTTTTGGATCGACTGTTGCTTTCACTGGCTTCGGTGAAAGCGACGAGGCGGTTGCCTTCTTTGCGGAAGGAGGGCCGGACGAATCTCCCGCGGGCGATTCGGGGTTCGGCACACTTCGCGCCGCGGGCGCGCCGTTGCCATTATCATGCGGCGTGGCCTTGGGCTTGGATTGGGCGTCGGCGTCTGGAGTCGCAGCGTGAGTCGTTTTCGGCGCTCCGGTCGCGGCTGGAGTTTTTGCTCCGACACTTCCCGGAGCAGTTGCCGTCGCGGCAGAAGCGGCCTTCTCGGTGTTTTCTGGCTTGGAGGGTACGCCTGGCAGACGCGCTGCCAGAATATCGATGGCGCGGGCAGCGCCTGTCTGCGCTGGCTCGGCCTGTCGTTCGTCGATCTTGGTCACTACCAGCACTTCTTCCAGCCGGCTGAGATCGGCGGCGGGACGCACGTGAATATTGAGGAATAAATCACTGCCCGGCGTAACCTTCGATACCTTGCCGATCGGCAGACCCTTCGGAAAAATGCCGTCGCCGCCGCTGGTGAGCACCATTTCTCCCGCCGGCACGGTTTCATCGCTCATCACTCTTCCGAGCACCAGTTCGCCGGCGGGCGTTCCATTCAGAATGCCTTGCAGGCGCGTCTGGTCGAGGATGGCGCCCACTCCGCTGCTTTGATCGTTGATCAGCAATACTTCCGAGGTGGCATGGTAGACGTGCAGCACCTTGCCCACGATGCCATCGGCGGTGATGACGGCCATGTCGGGCTTCACGCCGTCGCGGCTGCCCTTGTCGATGAAGACCGAACGCGATAATTCACTGCCGCTCCCTCCAATGACCTGCGCCGCCAGGGTCAGGGAGATGAACTGTTCCTTGAAGCCGAGCAATGCCTGAAGACGCCGTGCCTGGTCAGCGTCCTGGCTGATGCGGACTCGCTCCAGACTCATGCGTTCGATCTGCGCCTTCAGGGCGCGGTTTTCAGCGCGCACTCCGCGCAGGTAGAAGTAGTTATGCCAGATGTTGCTGGTGGAGCTTTGAGTCCACACCAGGGCTTTTTCAAGAGGCGCGACGGCGCCCACCGCCCAAATGCGGATCAGGCGGGTAGGTTCGCTCGGGGTGGTCCGCTTGACCTGGATGGCCAAGCCCAGCACCTGGGCGAATAAAACACCCACCAGCACGATCAGATTGCGGTAGCGTCCGAGGACGGATTCCATAACAGCAGTTCTCAGTTCTCAGTTGTCAGTTCTCAGTGAACCGGTCAACCTGAGATTGGCGTCTCCTGCGGAACCCTTACCCCTCGGAGTGTCATCCCGAAGTGAGGGATCTGCATTTCGCGCAGATCGCGACATTACTCGATCGAAATCTTGCGGAGCAGTTTGAAATCCGAGAGCATCTTTCCGGTGCCGAGCACTACGCTACAGAGCGGGTCGTCGGCGATCGAGACGGGCAATCCCGTTTCTTCGCGGATACGTTTGTCGAGATTCTTGATCAGCGCGCCTCCACCGGTCAGGACGATGCCGCGGTCGCTGATATCGGCAGAAAGTTCTGGCGGCGTACGTTCGAGCGCGACGCGAATGGCGTTCATAATGGTGGAGACGCATTCACTCAGCGACTCGCGAATTTCACTGTCGTCCACTGTGATTGTTTTGGGCACGCCTTCGATCAGGTTGCGGCCTTTTATCTCCATGGTGAGCGGCTTATCCAGCGGATAGGCGGAGCCGATTTCCATCTTGATTTGTTCAGCGGTGCGCTCGCCGACGAGCAGGTTATATTTTCGCTTCAGGTAATTCATAATGGCCTCATCCATCTGATTGCCGGCCATACGCACGGAACGCGAATAAACGATGCCGCTGAGAGATATGACGGCGATGTCGGTGGTGCCGCCGCCGATGTCGACGACCATGTTGCCGCTAGGTTCGGTGATCGGCAGGCCAGCACCGATAGCCGCGACCATGGCTTGTTCGACGAGATGAACCTCACTCGCCTTGGCGCGATAGGCGGAATCCATGACCGCGCGCTTTTCGACTTGCGTGATTTCCGAAGGCACACCGATCACGATCCGCGGATGCACCAGCATCTTGCGGTTGTGCGCCTTTTGGATGAAGTAGTTCAGCATCTTCTCGGTGACTTTGAAGTCGGCGATGACGCCGTCTTTCATCGGCTTGATGGCGACGATGTTGCCCGGAGTGCGGCCGAGCATCTCTTTCGCCTCTTTGCCCACGGCTTCGACTTCGCCGGTGTTCTTGTTGATCGCCACGATCGAAGGCTCATTGACGACGATGCCTTTGCCGCGCGCGTACACCAGTGTGTTGGCCGTTCCCAGATCGATGGCGAGGTCGCTCGAAAACATGCTGAAGAGCGAACGCAGATTGTGGGAACGCGATGAACCGTTGCTGAACCCGTTGTTGGACATGTTAAAACTTCTCTCTTCCGGGAATTCGTCTCGCCCCTGGAACCTGGGACTACGCCGGTCTCCGCGTGAGTCGTTCTCCCCTTGATATCTTCTATTTTACGTTTCTTTCATTCTACTTCGATGTTGCGGAAAACTAGTGGTCAGTAGGACACGCTCAAACTATTTCTTCCGGCTAGCTTCAAGAAAAACCCGCTTCTGAAAAGCCGCCCCCTACTGAATCACCACTTTTTCCTGGTGCGTATTCACTCCACCCTGGGCGTTTTGCGCCGTGACCGTGACCAGGTTTTCCCCATTCGGCAACGGCGGCGTGAAATAGTGGAACGTGCCATCGTCGCTGATCAGCGGAACTTCTTTGCCGTTCACCATGACCCGCGCTCCAACCTCCGTTTTGCCCGTCACTTCGATCACGTGCCCATGTTGCACCAGCGGATCGATATCAAGCGCCAATTCTATTTTTTCCTTGGCCTTGACGATGATGGTAAAGCGATTCTTTTCGCTCTCCACCGATTCTTTTCCGCTCGCATCATAGGACTGGATGGACCAATAGTAAGCGCCCACCGGCAATCCGGTCACTACCACGCTCGGTGCTTCCACTTTGCGGTCGAGCAACACCGACGAAAAATATGGATTGTGCGAGATGCGCAGCCGGTATCCGGCGGCGTTTCCCATCGGCGTCCACGCAAACTCGACTTCTTTCGACTTTTCTCCGGCATTGATGAACACAGGCATCATGTTTCCCGGCGTGATCGGCGTCGGGGGACCGACCTCCGTCGCCCGTGCCATGGTCTTCGAATCGTTCTGGAAACTCACCTTCTCCCAGTTCGACAGGCGCACCAATTCTCCATTGCGCTCGATCTCGCCGCTGCCCTTCTTCACCAAGATTTCGTGACTGTCGTCCCTGGGATTATTGTGTACCATGGCCGACGAATCAGGAGCCAGTGACGCTTTCGCTCCCGCCACAATTACCTGCGACTTCGAGCCCTCGACGTAGGTTGCGGTCGTCAGATCGACCGTGCCGGTCGTGACCGCCACCGAGACGTTGGTTTGCTGTTGATCGTTGGCCGAGTTTTCTTCGATGACGATCAGCGAATCCTGCTTGACGGTGTAGTTGGTGCCGTCGTTGAAAACAATCTTCGCCATGCCTTCGGCGCCCGTCTGCACCACGTCGCCTTTTTCGAGCGGCACATTGTAGTCGGCATTGATCCAGCTATTGCCGCTGCCTTTTCTTACGCGGATGGTGCCATCGAGTGCGGTGAAGTGCGCCTGCTGTGCAACCGCCGCCGACGGTCCCTTGAGCGGAGGAGCCAGCCCTGCGACTTTCTCCAGCACCCCGGTGGAAAAGTGTCCGGCAGCCTTCACCGACGCGTCGGTAAATTTCGGAAATGCCTCGTGCATGATGGCGCCAAAAATCAGCGCAACTCCCAGCAGCGCCATGATCACGCTGCGGTACGTCACCGTTTTCCAGGCAACGTAAAGTTGCGGCTTAAGTTTAGTTGCCACGAGCCGGTGCCAACCTCATTACGGAATTATTAGAGTCGGGATATCTCACGCGCTGTGATCATCATAGCCCCGCGGGGAGGGGTATTAAGCGTGTCTCATAGCGGGAAACGGTTACGAAAGTGACTAAGGGGTGCGCGGGAGAAGACGAGATTGAGAAAAGGCAACCCGACATGGTTCGATGGCGCTCGATCAAGGGCTGAAAAGGCGCTTTGCGGGCATTCCGGGGAGGAAAAGAAACGCGGGGCCGCTTGCGCGGCCCCGGAGTCGAGTTTATCTTTATCGAAGACCGCCGGAAGCGAGCAGCGTCTCGCCGGTGAGCCATCCCGAGTCCTGCGATGCCAGGAAAACGGCGACGGGTGCGATGTCATCTGTCTGCCCGATGCGGCCAAGTGGGGTTCGCGCCACCGCATCCTTCAAGAAATCGCTCCCGGTGAAACCTGCGGCTTGTAACCCCTCGGTTTCAACCGGACCGGGATTGATGGCATTGACGCGAATCTTCTTGGGACCGAGTTCTTTGGACAGCACGCTGGTTACCGCATCCACGGCAGCCTTGGTCGCCGAATAAACTGCACTGCCCGGCGGAGTGGAGTGGCTGGCGGTGGAACTGATGTTGACGATGCTTCCACCCTCCGGGCCAAAAAGCTTTACCGCTTCCTGCGTGGCCAGGATCAATCCTTTGACATTGATGTCAAACTGGCGATCGAATTGGTCTTCCGTGATTTGATCGAGCGGCGCGAACTGGTAAATTGCCGCGTTGTTGATGAGGACGTCCAGCCGGCCGAAGGCCTGCTTGGTTTCGGAAAAAATCCGCCTAACGTCTGCTGCCTTGCTGACGTCGCCCTGCACGGCGATTGCCTTGCCGCCGGCTTTTACGATGGCGGCGACGACGCGGTCTGCCCCCGGTTTGCTGGAGGCGTAGTTCACCACTACGGACGCCCCGGCCGCGCCGAGCGCCTTGGCGATGCCCGCGCCGATGCCCTTCGATGCCCCTGTGACAACAGCGACTTTATCTTTTAGTTTGCTCATTGCTCCGCCTCCATATGCTTTCTTGCGATTTCACAGTTAGACAACTATCTAATTGATGAGCGGCGGCACAGAAGGCTTCATTATTTCCGATTAGATGGTTCGCAGGTGTTCTAGATACGCTCGCAGGACGCCGCGCTGGAGCAGCAGTCGCATGAACTTGCCCTCGCGCACGGTCTCGAGAAGGCCAGCGCCCTCCAGTTCTTTTATGTGATGGGACAGGGTGGGGGCGGTCACTGTCTGGCACTCGAGCACATCGGCACAGAGCGCTCCGCCGGCCTTTGCGCCCACCTGCTGGAGAATCTGGTGGCGGCGAGGGTCGGCCAAAGCTTTCGAGATCAAGCGTATCTGGCGCTCGGAAAGTGCTTTGGATTTCGGCAACCGAATCCTCCCGCCTCTGGAAACATCTTATAGGGGGCGGCCTCGCGACGCACCGTAAGCCGAGGCGCCTTGCTCCTCTCACACCCGGTTGTTAGCATGAAGTGTTCAGCAAATAGCTCAGGAGGCTCCTATGGCGACCGATACCCTGACCAAGCCGGTGATCGATGGCGGCACGACAAAGACGAAGGTTTTCAAGAATTTCATTGACGGCGAGTGGGTGGAATCAGCCAGCGGACAGAGCTTCGAAGATCGCAATCCGGCCGATACGCGCGAGGTTGTCGCCATCTTCCAGCGCTCGAATAAGGAAGACGTGGACGCCGCTGTCGATGCCGCCAAGAGCGCCTTTGCCAAATGGCGACTGGTGCCCGCGCCTCGTCGAGCCGAGATGGTCTTTCGCGCCGCCGAGATTCTGATCGAGCGCAAAGAAGATCATGCGCGCGACATGACGCGCGAAATGGGCAAGGTGCTGAAAGAAACGCGCGGCGACGTGCAGGAGGCAATCGACGCCGCTTACTACAACGCTGGCGAAGGCCGCCGCCTGTTCGGGCCGACCGTGCCCTCCGAGTTGCCCAACAAATTTGCCATGGCGGTGCGCCAGCCGATTGGCGTGTGCGGCATGATTACGCCGTGGAATTTCCCCATGGCAATTTCGTCGTGGAAACTGTTGCCGGCCATTGTTTGTGGCAACGCGTGCGTGATCAAACCTGCGCAGGACACTCCGCTGTCGACTTTTAACCTGGTGCGGGCGCTGACCGACGCTGGCGTTCCGAAGGGTGTGATCAACGTGGTCACGGGCTATGGTCCGGAGGCGGGAACGCCGCTGCTTGAGAATGCGGCGGTGCGCGCCATCTCATTTACCGGCTCTTCGGCAGTCGGCAAAATCATTGGCACTACTTCAGCCAAGTCGTTCAAGCACTGCTCGCTCGAACTCGGCGGCAAAAATCCTATGATTGTGCTCGACGATGCCAACCTCGAACTGGCCGTCGAGGGCGGGCTCTGGGGCGCTTTCGGCACCACCGGCCAGCGTTGCACTGCGACGAGCCGCATCATCGTGCAGAAGGGCGTTTACCGCAAGTTCATCGATGAGTTTGTTGCCCGCGCAAAAAAGATCAAAATCGGCAACGGTCTCGATGAGACGGTCGAGATGGGTCCGGCGGTAAACGAGAACCAGCTTAATACTGACCTGAAATACATCGACATCGGTAAGGACGAAGGCGCCAAGCTGGTCACCGGTGGGAACCGGCTGGACAAAGGGGAATACCAGCACGGCTGGTTTATAGAGCCCACCGTTTTCATCGACGTCGATCCGAAGATGCGCATCGCCCAGGAAGAAATTTTTGGGCCGGTGGTTTCGATCATCGCATGCGACGACCTCGAAGACGCCATCGCGATCGCCAACGGAATCGAGTATGGTCTGTCGTCGTCTCTCTACACGAAGGACGTGAACAAAGCGTTTTCGGCGGTGCGCGATCTCGAGGCGGGAATCACCTATATCAATGCTCCGACGATTGGCGCCGAAGTTCATCTGCCGTTTGGTGGCACCAAGGCCACTGGCAATGGTCATCGCGAAGGTGGCATCGGCGCGATTGACTTCTACAGCGAGTGGAAGTCGGTGTACGTGGATTACTCCGACAAACTGCAGAAAGCGCAGATCGACCGACCGGAGTAGAAAGGCAATTCACCGCCGAGACGCGGGAGTGCGCCGAGGATTTGAAAAGGACTGTTCGCGCCGGCCTCGGCGTTCGGCGATGGCCCTTTGGACGCCATTGATTTAACCCATCCCGAAACTAAGCCTGGTGGCGGTGGTCCCTTCCATTTGTCCGGGAGATTCGTCCTGATTGATGTGTTTTCTCTGCCTCCTCGCCGCCTCTGCGTTTAGAATTCCCTCATGCCTGTCACTCAACTTCGTGGAATTGCGCCGGCCGCCCGGCTGGAAAATGTTCGTTACGCCATCCGCGATCTGGCGTGCATCGCCGACGAGGTTGCGCGGCAGGGACACAAGATTCTGCCACTCAATATCGGCGATCCGCTCAACTTTGATTTTCAGACGCCCGCGCACATGATTGAAGCCGTCTATCGCGCCATGCGCGACGGCAGGAATGGATATTCCAGTTCTTCTGGCATCCCGCCGGCTCTCGATGCGATTCGCGGAGAAGCAGTCCGGAAGGGAATCAGCAATATTCAAGATGTCTTTGTTACCTCGGGGGTTAGCGAAACTGTCGACATCTGTCTCAGCGCGCTGCTCAATCCCGGCGACAACCTGCTCACTCCCTGCCCCGACTATCCGCTCTATTCGGCGGTTCTGGCGAAACTCGAGATCGGATTGAGCACCTATTACCTCAACGAAGAAGACGGATGGCAGCCCGATCTCGATGACATCCGAAAAAAAATTACGCCACGAACGCGCGGCATTGTGTTGATCAATCCCAACAATCCCACCGGGTCAGTCTGCACTCGCAAATTGCTTGAGGAGGTCGCCGAACTCGCGCGCCGCCACAACCTGATCATTTTTGCCGATGAAATTTATGACAAGCTAATCATTGACGACGACCCGCACGTTGCCATGGCTGCGGTCGCGCCCGATGTGCCGGTCATCACTTTCGGCGGATTGTCAAAGAACTACCTTGCCCCGGGATGGCGCATCGGATGGGGCATTGCCAGCGGCGAGGCCGCCGTCATCAATCCATATCTGGAAGGCGTGAATAAGCTGTTGCGGGCTCGCCTCTGCGCCAATCACCCTGAGCAATATGCGATCAAGGCGGCGCTCGAAGGGCCGCAGGATCACCTCATCGAAGTGAAGCGCAAGCTGCGCGGCCGCCGTGACCTCACGATGAAGTGGTGTTCAGAAACTGCACGTGTGAGTTGTGTGGCGCCGCGCGGAGCGTTCT
This sequence comes from Terriglobales bacterium, assembly GCA_036513715.1. GTDB lineage: Bacteria > Acidobacteriota > Terriglobia > Terriglobales > Acidobacteriaceae > Acidiflorens. The sequence goes on along the minus strand of DATBYM010000054.1, from coordinate 78,291 downwards.
ATGCCTACCCCAGCCTCGACATTCCCGAAGGCGACGACGTTTTTGTCACCGAAGTGATTCGTCAGAAGCACGTGACGCTCGTGCATGGCTCCGGCTTCGGCCAGCGTCCGGGGACGAAACATTTCCGCATCGTCTTCCTGCCCGACGAAAAGACCCTGACCGCTGCCTATGCAGCGATTGGCGATTTCATGCGCGAGCGCTACACCTAAGAATGGGTGTCCGGACTTCCTCCCCCGTCGTCCAAATGGTTGAACTTTCGTAACTCCACATCGGTGCGCTCCCTTCCTATACTTAATCCAGTGGCTGTTCGAAGGCTACCCATGCGTCAAACGACTCTGAACTCAATCTTCGTACTGTCAATCCTTGCGCTGTCGAGCACTCTGGCGTTGGGGCAGAGTTCCTCACCCGAGGCTCTTTACGACCGCGGAGTTGACGCCATTACCGGAGTTGGACCGTCCCGCAACGACACTCTCGGCGTCGACTATTTCCGACAATCCGCCGACCTGGGCTTCGGACCGGCCCAGATAGCGCTGGCGTACTATTACGAAACTGGAGCTGTCGTGGCGAGCGATCCGGCCCAGGCTATCGACCTGTATCGGAAAGCGGCGCAACAGGGCGATCCGCTGGCGGGTTGGCTTGCCGGGCGGCACTACTTCCTTGGCAACGGGGTGCCGCGCGATTTTGACGCGGCTCGAAAATGGCTCAAGATATCTGCCGATCAGAACAATGCTTACGGCGCTTACTATCTGGGCCGAGTGATGGCCGATAAGGATTTCACCAAGGCGCCGGCGCTCTATAAAATTGCCGCCGATCAAGGCTTGCCGCAAGCGCAATACTTCTACGCCAAGACGCTGAAGGACGGCCGCGGCATTACGAAGGATCCGCTCACGGCCTACATCTGGTATTCGATCGCGGCGGATGCTGGCTATGCGGCGGCGAACGCCGATCTCGGCGAACTCAACAACAACGGCTCGCTCACGGTGGAACAGATTTCGACAGCAAGAGCGAAAGCCCGCGATATGGAGCAGGTCGTGATCCGCGCCGTCACAGCCCGCGGATGTTCTGGGTGGGATGGAGAATTCGACGAGTTTCCCACGCCGCCCCCGCCGAAGCTGCAGCGCTTTTGCCATTAGCCGACCTCAGAATAGTTCGAGCGGGCGCTAAACCATCTCCGTGCCCCACAAATCGTGGAGGTGCACGATTCCCAGCAGTCGTAACTCGCCAGCGTTATCACGATTCGCCTCGCCATCCACTACAACCAGCGAAGTGATCTTCATCTCCTCCATGCGCGCCAGCGCGCTGGCTGCGAACTCCTGGGCGCGGATTGTCTTCGGATTCCGCGTCATGCAATCTCCCGCCGTGAGGTCGAGCACATCTTTGCCGCGCTGCTCGAGCAAACGGCGCAGATCGCCGTCGCTGATCACTCCGAGCAAATGATCACCCTCAACTACTGTCGTCATTCCCAGTTTCTTGCGCGACATTTCGTAAATCACATCCGGCATCTTCGTCTGCGCTGTCACCTTGGGAACCGCGTCTCCCGAGTGCATAAACGATTCGACCCGTGCCAGCCGTTTCCCCAACTTTCCGCCGGGATGGAGATTGGCAAAATCTTCCTCCTTGAATCCACGTTTTTCCGAAAGCGCGACCGCGAGCGCATCGCCGAGAGCAAGCATCGCGGTGGTGGAAGCGGTAGGAGCCAGGCCGAGCGAACAAGCCTCCTGGGAAATCGAACAGTCTAAAGCAACATCGGAGGCGGACGCGAGCGTAGACGTTCGTGTGGAGCGGGCGCCCTCGCCGGCTGTTTTTTGTGTGAATTCGTCGCAGGTCATGCTGATCAGCGGAACCTGGAGCCGCTTGATGGTTGCCAACAGCAGCAAAATTTCTTCCGTCTCGCCACTGGCCGATAGCGCCAACACGACGTCGCCGCGCACGATCATTCCGAGATCGCCATGCATCGCCTCCACCGGATGCAGGTAGAGCGCGGGCGAACCCGTTGAACTTAAGGTCGCCGCAATCTTGCGCGCGATCAGGCCGCTTTTCCCCATCCCGGTCACGATCACGCGGCCCTTGCATCGGAACATGAGCTCCACCGCCCGGTCGAAGTCGGCCGCCATCGGGCCCGCGAGCCGGTCAGCTAACGCGCGCAATGCATCGGCCTCGATGCGTACCACGTTTTCGCCCACATGTTTCATGAAGGGGAAATGGTAGCAGAGAGCAGGTGTCGGGTGATCGGGCGATCGGCTATCGGGACTTCGGACGGTTGCGGCTGGCAAACATCCTGGGACTTTGCGCTGAACCTATTTGCTATCCGGATCGCGCTGAATTAGGGCTGACTTCTTCGCGCCCAGAGAACTCTTCGCCGCGTGCACGTGGTCTTTGATGGCGAGGCGGAGATGCCGGGCGAGCGTTCTGAGTTCTGCTTCTATTTCGGGAGTGAGAGTGCCGGAACAGAGCAGACGAATCCTCGCACACAGTTCTTCAATGCGAGCATCGGTTGAGGAGGGCATATACGATTGTCGGTGTAACTGCGTCACTGTTCGATACTGGGCATACGGTAGTGCGGAAAAAGGTTGCCTCGACCGATCAACTCCTTCGCGGCGGCCTCGGCGCCGATTCGAGCGATTTCGTGAAATATTTTCGTACTGCCTTCTCCATGGTACGCCTAGAGCCAGGTACCAACTCTTTTGGCATCAGCGATTTCCTTTACTTCTTCGTCCACAGGCGGGGGTTGTGTGGTTTGGCGATAGTCTTGCCTTGTCTGATGGCATGACTACTGACGATATAGACTGGCGACAGCTTTGCGCGTTGGCAGCCGTTGAGTCCAACCCCCGCCGATTGTTGGAGATCATCGATCGACTCATCGAAGCGCTCGATCGGCGCAGGGACGAGATCCGCAAAAGTGAGCAGTGATTTGAACCCGACTCTGGTGCTGGTATTTCCGGCGAGTAGTGCGGCCTCAGGTCTTGCTTTCATTATCTCGACGATTTTCCCCGCTCATAGGGGAGTCGCCGCCGTCTAACCGTCCCGCGCGATACCTCTTGATCATTCGTTTCTCGCCTTTTGTTGCTGCACTGCCGAAGATGCCCGCCACAGTCATCGGCGGAAGATCGCTCTGGTAAACTTCTCAGTTTCCTCTAGTCGAAATGTCTAGCGAGGCAATCATGGCCATTCAATCGGTCGGCGTAATCGGGGCGGGCACCATGGGCAATGGCATCGCCCACGTATTTGCGCGCAGCGGTTTTGAAGTCGTGCTCTGCGATGTGGAGCAACGTTTTCTGGAGCGCGGCCTGCAAACGATTTCGAAAAATCTCGACCGCGACTTAGCGAAGAACAGGATCACTGAGAGCGACAAATCTCTTACGCTGGGGCGTATTACGGCCGTCTTGGACCGGACGAAGCTCGCCGATTGCCATCTGGTGATCGAGGCGGCAACCGAGAAGTTCGGCATCAAGGCAGAGATTTTTCGCGACCTCGACCGCATTATGAAGCCGGACGTGATTCTGGCGACCAACACTTCTTCGATTTCGATTACGAAAATCGCGGCGCTCACCGGGCGCGCCGACAAGGTTATCGGGATGCACTTCTTTAATCCCGTGCCGGTGATGAAGTTGGTGGAGGTGATTCGCGGGCTTGCGACCTCAGAGGCCACGTTTGAGGTGGTGCGCGACCTGGCGGTGAAGCTGGAAAAGACGCCGGTCGAGGTCAATGATGCTCCGGGATTTGTTTCAAACCGTGTGCTGATGCCGTTGCTGAACGAGGCGATGTATGCGGTGATGGAGGGCGTCGCCACTCCGCAGGCCGTGGATGAAGTATTCAAGCTGGGGATGGCTCATCCCATGGGCCCGCTGACTCTCGCGGATTTTATCGGCCTCGATGTGTGCCTGGACATCATGCGCGTGTTGCAGGATGGCTTGGGAGATCCAAAGTATCGGCCATGTCCGCTGTTGATCAAAATGGTCGACGCTGGCTGGCTAGGACGCAAAAGCGGGCGCGGCTTCTACACTTACTCATGAAACGAGAAATATGGCATCGGACCTGGACGGACTTCTCCCTAACACAAAATCTCGCGCCGACGGTTTTTATTACGTACTGGCGGTGGTGTTGGGAGTGGCCGCGGGCTGGCTCGACATCAAAGTTGGCGACTTGCTGCTGACCGCAATTGCAGTGCTCGTGGCCAACATGCTTCTCGGATTTCTGAGCCCGCGCCATCCCTGGCGTTGGGTGCTGCTGGTGGGAGTGTTTGTTCCGATTGTCGAATGGCTGGCATACTTTTTTCTTTCCGAGAAGCCCGAGCGCGCCCAGATCTACGAATCGTTTCTGGCCTTCGTCCCGGGAATTGCGGGCGCTTACGGAGCGGCGGTGGGCCGCGGGGTGGTGGACAATTTATTCGCGAAGAAGTGACTCGCAAGACGGGCTTGGTGAGGGCCGAATGTTCATAGGAGTTCCCGGTCCAGTCCCACCCAAGGTACCAGTAATTGAAAAAGTGCTGGGGTTTCCACAGCCTATGGGGGTAAGCTTACGCTTGTATGGCAGTTTCGGTGTCGGTGCTCGGGAGCGGCAGCCGTGGGAACTGCGCGCTGATCGGCACGAGCACAACTCGCATTCTCGTGGATGCTGGCCTCTCCGGTCGCGAGACTTTCAAGCGGTTGCGTGCGCTCGCCGATCGTAGTGCCGATCGCAATCATGAGCGCGCCGAAGAAATTTCTGCCATCCTGATTACGCATGAGCACTCCGACCATGTTGCCGGCTTGCAGCGGCTGGCGGCGAAGCTCAACGTGCCCGTCTTTCTGACCGCGCCAACGCATCATGCCTGGAACCGTGCAATGCGTGATGAAGAAGGTGTGATTCCGGAGCTGCCGAAATCGGAGTATTTCTGTGCTGGGCGCGGCTTTCGCGTGGGCGACATCGAGGTTATGCCTTTTACCATTCCCCACGATGCGGCTGACCCCGTTGGTTTCACCTTTCGTGCCGAAGGCGTCAAGATCGGCTTTGCCACCGACTTAGGCTACATGCCGGCCAGCGTGCGGAACCATTTGCGCGGCTGCAGCGTATTAGTCATGGAGTCGAATCATGATGTGGAGATGCTGCGCTCCGGGCCCTATCCCTGGTCGGTGAAGCAGCGCGTCATGAGCCGCGTGGGGCATCTTTCGAATGAGGCGCTCGCGGAATTCTTCTCCAACGATTATGATGGAGGGGCTGAGTACGTTGTTTTGGCGCATCTGTCTGAACAAAATAACCATCCCGAAATCGCGCGAGCTGCTGCCGAACAGGCCCTGGGTGGCCGTCCGGGGCTGTGGCATAACCGGGTGCTGCTGGCAACCCAGACTGACGTTCTCGAATCCATCCGGTTGTAAGTACTTACTCCGGTTTAGCCACTTATGAATAACTGCGTGGAACCGATTGTAGGGAAAATCCTTGCGGGATGGCGCTACGATATTTCGGGCTTGGCTCCGGAGATGCGCGGCGACTACGAGCTGCATTTCGCCGGTTGCGAGCACTGCCGCAGTCGCCAGAAGCTCAACCGTATCATCGACATCTCCCTGATCGTGCTCGCTTCGGCGTCCGCTGCTGTGTTTCTGTTGGCTTTTGCGGTGATCCGATATTTTGGGCCGCGCCATGCTTTCTGGCTCGAAGTGGGCGCGCTCGGAGGGTTCGCCCTTTCCGCGCTGATCTGGCTGATCGTGGCGGTCGCTACTCCGGCGCCCACGGTGATGGTCGATGTGGCCAAGCTTGGAGCGCGCCATGTGCATGACCGGCTGCCCGCCGAGATTCGAGAGCGTCTCCCGGAAGAAATACGGGTCAAGCTTACTGGTTCGTAACGGCGTCGGGGTTGGAAGTCGAGTGCGTCGATTGCTGGTTATTAGGTGATGAAATTCGTTTTCAAAATCCTGAGTCTGATGCTCATTCCGGCGATTTTGCTGGCGATGCCCGCGGCGGGAGCCTGGGCAAACAGCGATCATGCGTCCGCTCCCTCAACACCTCTTGGTGAGCGCATGGCGCGTTGCCATGGCCAAGCCGGCCACAGACTTCCCGATTCGTCGCCCACGAATTCCTCATCGCCTCATTCCCCGGTTAGCTATCTCTGTTGCATCACCGGCCACGTCGTGGCTGCAGTGCATGCGTTCGCTTCTTTGCAATCTCCTACGCAGTCTTTCGGAATTCCTCGGCGAGTTGAATCATTTCGGACAGAGCTGGCCTGGAATTGGCTCGAAGTTCGAACGATTGCCTTCGCAGACCCGCCCTGCCTGACGTCTCTCCGCATCTGATCAGCCTTCCTTAGCACTGCCACGATCATTCGTAACGACCATGAATGAGATTTTTTTACGCGCGATTCTCGCGTATGAGGGAGTCCGACGTGCGGGCATTTGTCTCCATTGTTTTTGTCATCACCGCTGTCCTGGTCAATCCGCGGATGATTCCGGCTGCGGCAGAGAGCAGTGTCATTGCCTCGGGAACTAACGGCCGCGATTCGCAGACGGAGCAACCAGCAAAGAACTCGGAGGGTGGGGACATGCCTGGCATGAAGATGCCGTCGGCAGCCAGGTCGCGGTCCGAGCCCGATTGGATGCCATCGCCCGAGAGTGGCTCAGGGACAGAATGGCAGCCGGCATCGACCTCGACCCCTATGTGGATGCAGTCGTTTGGCGCGTGGGGGGTGATGGCGCATGGCGTCGTCTTTGTCGATTACAACCAGCAAGGTGGACCGCGCGGCGAAGGCAAAGCTGAGTCGATGAACTGGCTGATGCTGATGGAAGAGCACAAATTAGGCTCTGGAAGTTTTCTGTTTCGCGAGATGTTTTCCGCCGAATCGCTGACCTCGCCGCATCCGGGATTTCCCGAACTGTTTCAGACGGGCGAGACTTATCATGGCCAGCCGCTGGTCGACCACCAGCATCCGCACAACGTGTTTGCCGAACTGTCTTTCGATTACACGCACCCAATCGGTGTTCTCTTCCGGGAAAAAGCTTCCTGGGAGTTTTATGGCGCTGCGGCGGGCGAGCCGGCGCTTGGACCAGTGGCTTTCATGCACCGCGCATCGGCGTCGGAACTCCCCATGGCGCCGTTATCGCATCATTTGCAGGACTCCACCCATACCAGCTTCGGCGTAATCAACACCGGGCTGATCGTTAACCGCATCAAGATTGAAGGGTCGATATTCAATGGTCGCGAGCCGGATGAGAAGCGTTATACCATCCAGTTCGCTCCGCTCGATTCCTGGTCGGCGCGTCTAAGCGTTGCGGCGTCGAAGAACTGGACGGCAGAATACAGTTATGGGCGGCTCGAGCATCCCGAAGCCTTTGAACCGGGCAGCCAGCGCCGGCAGACGGCGGCGGTCGAATATGTGAAGGCGTTTCGAAAGGGCTCATGGGCAACCTCCGCGGTTTGGGGACGCGTGCACGACGAATTTGATAATCACAATCTCAACGGTTATTTGCTGGAGACGACGGCCAACCTCAAGCTGCGCAATTACGCCTTCTCGCGCCTGGAACTTGTCGATAAGGACGAATTATTTCCGGACAACCCGGCGCTTCCGGCCTTTCGTATCGGAGCCTACACCTTCGGCGGCGCGCGCGATCTTATCCAAAGCCATCTTTGGCGATTGGCTGTGGGCGCGGATTTCACTCTTTATTCGAAGCCCTCGGTCTTGGATTCTGCGTACGGTAAGGATCCAGTGTCGTTCCAGATCTTTCTGAGAGTTCGCCCGGCCTTCAGCCATGGCGGTCATTAGGTTCAAGCATCGCGATGCCGCGCACTCTGCGGTCAGATCGTCCCATCTAACAGTAACCGTCTGGCCGAACGCAATTTTCGCTCACGTCACTCTTAATTCTTATAGCGTTCGACATCGAACATACCAACGATGATGGAGACTGGAATACTTCCGCTGATCATGGATAAAGCTCTGAGCACACGGATTCGCGAACTCTGTTCGCGCATCGAGGCAGAACACGACCCGCACAAGTTTCTTCTCCTGGTCGAGGAACTGAACAACCTGTTAAGCGCGAAAGACTTTCCGCCGAAGAAAGACGTTTCGCTGCCTGAGCAGGAAGACGATACTTAGTTCCAGCCGGGCTCCGCTTGAAGACTACATAGATTCGCCGTTTGTTCTCCCTTGCCGTCTTTCCGAATATCCGTAAAAAATGTAAGCGTCACTACAGGTTCTGTGAACTTGATGGACGCGCGCCGTTGCATCGAATCTTGCATGAATACATTGGACTTAAAGGGAACCCCAGGTGGCAAGCGCGCCCCCAGGCCGATCGAGCCCGCCCGGCTTCATCGCGGCGCCCGTTCTGACGTGGCGGGCAAAGCCGTAAGCAATCTCATTCTGCTGTCGCTCCCAGATGAGGAGTACAGCCAACTGCGGCCTTTTCTGGAGCCGGTCGAGCTGCCGCAATACGACATCCTGCATGCACCCGGCGAGAAGATCAACTTCGCCTATTTTCTAAACGAGGGCATGGCCTCGCTGGTGGCCCTGAGCCCCGATGGCAGAAGTGTTGAAGTCGGCATCGTGGGTAAGGAAGGGATGATAGGTATGTCGCTCACGATGGGCCTCCGCCGAGTAGTTTTCCGCGCCATCATTCAAATGGCGGGCAGCGGATTACGCATACGGGCGGAGATCTTTCAGGACATACTGCAGCGTATGCCCACCCTTCGCTTGCAACTCAGCCGCTTCGCCCTGCTTCATGGCATGCAGGTCGCCCAGCTCGCCGCTTGCAACCGTCTGCATGAGGTTGATCAGCGCCTGGCTCGCTGGCTCCTTATGTGCCAGGATCGCGCCGATTCCCAGTTGCTCCCGCTGACTCACGAGTTTCTCGCCCAGATGCTCGGCACGGGCCGCCCGAGCGTGAGTTTGGCCACCGCCGTCCTTGAGAACGCCGGACTGATTGAAAACCTGCGCGGCACCGTAAAAGTATTGAACCGCAAGGTCCTCGAAGAGGCTGCTTGCGAGTGCTATGGAGTGATCCAGCACTTTAACGGCGGGCTGGGCTTGAAATAACCAGCGTCAATTCCGCGCCAGGCATGAGGATCCTGAGAAGGCTCAAATAACAAGTCCTATGCCAAATGCCCGCTCATGCGATAGCTTCTACTCATGATCCCTGATGAAGGAAGCCGGCATGAGCATTCAGGATGAGCAGGAACTTTCGTCCCTAAGAGCTGTCGGCCGCGTGGTTCGTTTGGTGCTCGATGCGATGAAGGCTGAGGTGCGGCCCGGCGTCACCACACAATATCTGGATGATATCGGCGCGCGCGTCATGCAACAGAACGGTTCCCGCTCCGCTCCATCGATGGTCTACCAGTTTCCCGGCGCCAGTTGCATCAGCCTCAACGATGAGGCGGTGCACGGAATTCCGAGCGAGCGCGAACTGCAGGAAGGCGACCTGCTGAAGCTCGATGTGACAGTAGAAAAGGACGGCTTCATGGCCGACGCCGCTATTACCGTGCCGGTTGGCCAAGTGAGTCCGCAGGCCGAAAGATTGATGGCCTGTGCGGAGCGCGCTTTTCACAAAGCTATGCTGGTAGCGAGAGCCGGTTTCCGCGTGTTTGAGATTGGGAAGGTGGTGGAGCGCGAGGTGCGCAAGTCGGGCTTCGCGGTGGTCCGCGAGTTAGGTGGGCACGGCATCGGCCGCACCATTCATGAGGCACCGCACGTGCCCAACTACCCCGACCCAACCGCCCGCCAGGTCATGAGCGATGGCCTCGTCATCACTGTCGAGCCGATCATCTCCGCTGGTTCCGGGCGCGTGTTTACCGACAAAGATGGGTGGACGGTGCGCACGGGCGATCGCGCGCTTTCGGCGCACTTTGAGCACACCTTGGTGGTAACCAGCGGCGCGCCCATCTTGCTAACCGCAGTCTAGACCCAATCGCTTCCGAGACCGGAGTGTCCGCGCCACACGATCAGACTTTGACCGCATCCTTGCGCTCGGCCGGCACATATTTCACCGCGGCCGTGCGATCGAGTTTGTCCCAGGCGAAGGGGCGGCCTTGGATGGCGCGTTTCAAGGTGCGAAACAGCACCAGAGAAAATACCTGGCGGTAGGCGAAGCGCTGCAGCCACACCTGGCTGAGCAGCCAGGCGTCTTCGCGGGCTTCGGGTTGACGACGCTCCAGCGCGAAGGCGAGCGATGAGGCAAGAAAATCGATTACGAGAAATGCGCCGAAGAAAATCAGCAGCCGCTGGAAACTGGCGGGATCGTTCGACTCCGGGTGAAAATATTTCTGGATGAAATACCACGCCACGCCCACGACAAACATCACGTCAATGAAGGGCGAAACCAGTGGCAGCAGAATCTGGAAGATCAGGATGTTGGGAAGGGCGACGAATCCCAACGCGCCTTTGCGCGCGAACACACCTTTATGTTTGAAAACGGCTTGCAGGATTCCGAACGACCAACGAAAACGTTGGCGCATAAGCGCGTTGGCACTCGTCGGAGCTTCGGTAAAGGCAAGCGCCTGATCTTCGTACTCCACGCGATAGCCGTTGCGCAGGAGCGCCATGGTTAAATCGGCGTCTTCCGCGACCGTATCAACGTGGTAGCATCCTGCTTCGCGAACCGCGGTGGTGCGCCACGCCCCGATGGCGCCAGGCACCACGCTCACCGCGCCCATGGTGTTGAGCGCGCGGCGCTCGAAATTCTGGCTGGTGATGTATTCGAGCGCCTGCCAGCGGGTCCACAAATTCACCCGGTTCCCAACCTTAGCGTTGCCGGCCACCGCGGCAACCTTCGGGTCGAGGAAGTGCGGCACCATCCTCACAATCGCATCGGGAGCAATAATTGTGTCGGCGTCGATGCCAACAAAAATCTTCGCATCGCCGATGTGCTCCAGACCGAAGTTCAGCGCCTCGGCCTTACCGCCGTTGGGCTTGGTAAGAATCACAACCTGCCCCGCTGCTTCTTCGGCGGCAAAGGTGCGGCGCACGATCTCGAGAGTCCGATCTTTCGACCCGTCATCGATGACGATCACGCGCAAATTGGGATAGTCGGAATCGAGCGCGCCTTGAACGGTGCGTTCGATAACTTTCTCCTCGTTGTATGCGGGGATCAAAACCGCGACCTGCGGCCGGTAAGCGGCAATCTGCCCGGGCGTTCCGTGCACCGGCGAGCGGAGCCGGTCATAGATGGCGAGAACTCCGACGAAAATCAGGCGGCCGGTCATCAGGATGTCGCCCAGAAAGAAAATGATCGTGATGCCCATGATGGTCGCACTGAAAAGCCAAAAGCCGATCCAGTTCAAGCGAGCCGACCAGAACTCATTTGCGGGCAGCGGCGGCATGACATCGGCTTTGGTTTTGCCCATCAACTTATAAACCGGGACGAACTCAAATCCGCGCGCCCGCGCTCCGTCGATAATCAGCGGGAGTGCCTGCACGGTTCTTTCGCGGTTGCCGCCGCCGTCGTGCATAAGAATGATGTTGCCGCACTGCTGATCGTTGGGCTGGCAGGGAGGCAGATGATCGAGCACCCGCGCGGCAATTTGCTGCGGCGTGAGTGGAGGATCATCGAACCAGTCCCTGGTGTCGATCTTGTTGCCGATGGTGATATAGCCGAGAGTTTGCGTGACTTCGAGGGGCTTCACTTCGTCTTCCGTGTCGGGCTCGGCGTCGACCGAATAGGGCGGACGAAACAGCGTGCTGCGAATACCGAGTTGGCTGGCGAACAATTCTTCGGTGAGGTTTAGCTCGACCCTCATGTAGCTGGACCCGATCGAGCTGATATCGGGATGCGTAAAGGTGTGGTTGCCGATTTCATGGCCTTCGCGGAAAATCCGCTTGGTCAAGCCGCCGAACTTCTCCGCCTGAATTCCGATAAGAAAAAACGTTCCCGGCACTTGCTTGTTTTTGAGGACGTCGAGAATTTTCGGCGTCCATTCGGGATCCGGACCGTCGTCAAATGTCAGCGAGAGTTGGTTCTTGCTGGCTCCGTAGCGGGCCACGCGATAGGGCTCAGGCAGGCTCTTGAATTCTTCGCCATCAATCAGGCCGGTTTGCTTGTCGATGGTCAGGGTGCGCTCGCCGTCGGCCGGCCGCGCCTCGATGTGCAAGATTTCGCCATCGCCTTCCATGTCGACGTCCTGCCCGGGCGGCACATCTTTCAATCGGTCGGAGGCATTCGCTTCCCCGGGCATATCCCAGACACGCCATAGCGATCGGTCTTCAGCGCCCAGCCTCCACAAGGCGAAGGTCTGGATGCCTAGCGTTTGCGCGGCGCGCATTTCGTTGAGGGCAGTGACGGCATCGAGGAACCAGACATCGTGGCGGAAATTATCGTCGTCACGATAACTGAAATGCGGGTTGAGCGCGTCGCCGTCGTAATCCACGTCCTCTTCGGCATCGCGCGATCCGATCCACGCCTCCTGCACAGAGACGCTCTTATCGGCTTCCCCCGGCGGTAGTTTGCCTTTCTTTGGTTTTTCGACCCAGTCGTAGCCGTAATTGCCAATCGCGCAGATCAGCTTTTCTTTCGGTATCTCCTTGACGGCTGACTCAAGGTTGTCGAGGAACCAATCCTGCGAAGCGACGGGGCCGGGAGTTCCGCCGGGAAAGTGCTCGTCATAATTCATGATGACGACGCCATCTACAGGCGACGAAATGGCGGCGTAATCAAAATCTTCGTTGCGCACCTGCACGCTGACGTATAGCTTCATGCCCTTGGCGTGCAGGTCTAATGCGAGCTCGTTGAGCAGCGCCACGTAACCGGGCTGACCTTCCTTCGGGAACGACTCGAAGTCGATCATCAGGCCGTGATAGTGGTCGGTGGCCAGGAAAAGTGCGACCTCACGCCGAAACCTGGCGCGCGCCTCAGGATTGTTCAGAAAATCGCTGATGCCGGGAACGAAGTCGGTGCCGTCAAAGTTCTGCACCACGGGAAACACGTCTATGTCGAGTGCTTCGTTTTTTAGAAACGGCATGACTTTGTCGTCTACGTGATGCGCGGACTGGCCATGAACCACGTCGTACATTGCGTTCGTCTCTGGATCGACCGCCTGCAAATGGCCGTCCGGAGTAAGAACCTGAAGCCATGTGGGAAAGAGCAAATCGATCTGGCGCGCATATTCGCGCAAGGAAGAGAAGCTGGCCGAATCCCACGAAACATAGAATGCGGCGCGAACACCCTGCTCGGAATTGAGCGTCAGTTGCGACGGAGCTTTGTGGGCTTGATGGCGGTGGCCGGCGCGCGCCACGGTCGCCAGGCGACGCTTTTCACGGGCCTTCGCCTTTTCATCTTCTTTTAGAGCGTGGTAAGGCTTCTTTTCCGACAACCAGGAAAGGTCGGGAAGAGGTTCGCTGCGTAGCGCGCTGTAAATGAAAAAGATCACCAACAGAGAAAAAGCCAAGGCAGCCGCGTCGAAAATGCGGCGGATCCGCCTCCACCGGGCCTGCATGGGATCGTAGAAAACCTGTTTCGCCATCGTCTGTAGTGTACTCATCCTAAGGTCAGCGGCGCGGGGGGTCAAACGGAGGCTGCGTCGCTCGCTATTCGTCGTTCGCTATAGCCAGTTCACGGCCGTGCTGGTCTCAGCGAAAGCGAATCGCGAACGACGCTTCGCTTGCAATCCAGTCGGAAAATCCCGCAGTCGCGATATATTCCCAATGTGCTAAGTCTGATCCGCGAACACGGCAGATTCTTTCTGGCAGTCATCCTGGCCGGACTGGTATTGCGACTCTTCTTTTTCGGCTATTTCCCGCAGATCACCGACGATTCGCGTATCTACGTCAACCTCGCTACCACCTGGCTGCAGCACGGCATTTACGGTCAGACGCCGGGCGGGCTACCCGGGCAACCGATCATGCCAACGGATGCGCGCCTTCCGGGATATCCCGCGTTTCTCGTGGCGATCTTCTGGCTATTCGGCGCGGGCAACTATAAAGCAGTTTTGCTGGCGCAGATTGTATTCGACCTGGCTACGTGTTTCTTCGTTGCTGATCTTGCCCGCCGCATGATTTCCGATGGCGCGGCGCAGATCGCTTTTCTGCTCGCTGCGCTGTGTCCATTTCTGGCAAATTATGCAGCGGCTGAGCTGACCGAAACTTTGGAAATCTTTTTTACCGCGCTCGCGCTCGACGGCGCAGTAGCCGCTCTGAAACGGATGAATGCGGGGAAGAGCGCCCGCACTCTCTCGGCCGCGACCGGCGCGGCGATTGCCGCGTGCATTCTGCTGCGTCCCGATGGCGGCATTCTGTTGGCGGCGATTCTACTTTATTTGGCGTTCTATGCCTTCGTGCGCCGTCACGACCATGCGGGACTCGCACGAATCTCGCTCATTGCCGTTGCACTGTTCGCATTGTCCCCGCTCGTCCCCTGGACGATTCGTAACTTTCGTACGCTCCATCGTTTTCAACCGTTGGCGCCGCGCTACGCGAGCGACGCAAATGAGCTTGTGGCCCGGGGCTTTAACCGCTGGGTCAAAACCTGGATCGTCGATTATGTTTCGGTGGAAGAAATTTATTGGAGTGTTTCCGGCGACCCGATTGATTCGAGCAAGCTGCCATCGCGGGCTTTTGACAGTCCGGCGCAACGGGACGCAACGCTCTCGGCGATCGCTGCCTATAACGAGTCCAACGACATGACACCGGAGGTAGATGCGCGCTTCGCTAACCTCGCCGCGGAGCGCATCCGCGCCCATCCCTTGCGTGATTACCTGGTGCTGCCATGGTTGCGGATTGCGGATATGTGGCTGCGGCCGCGAACCGAAATCCTGCCTCCAGATCCGCGCTGGTGGGAATTCAACGACGATCGGAAACATTCGGCGGTGGCGGTTGGATTCGGCTTGCTGAACCTGGCTTATGTGGTCGCGGCGGGCCTGGCGCTTATTCGCAAACGTTCACGAATTCACTATGTGGGCTTGCTGGTTGGCTTTGTTCTGCTGCGCTCAGCGTTCCTTGGAACTTTGGAGAATCCAGAACCGCGCTATACCTTGGAGTGCTATCCCGCGATCGTCGTGCTGGCGAGTTCGACGCTGGCGGGGGGACGTCCTTTCAGAACGAAACAACCATAGAAAAACAGGCCGAGAATGACAGCGGCCAACGCGTTAACTGAGTGGCGAATCGGTCATGCGGAAGCGCGTGCGGACGTGTTCGGACAATAACTGAATGGCTGCGCGATTGGCCACCGGATCGGCCTTTGCCAGATAATTCATCGCCTTTACCAGCGTCTTCTGACCATCAACGTAGCGCGGGTCAGTTGTGCGTTCCCTCTTCTTGCGGGATAGATCGGGAGGGACGGTAATGGTAAACATTTTCGCCATGCGCACTCAACTTTCGGCTTCCTTCGAAGTATATAACCGCCGACCACCTTTTTCAGCTTGTTTCTATTGGTTCCGATCTCGCGGAAGCGACGGCCTATTGTTACGTCCCACACGCGTGGTCGATCATCCCTGGGGCGAGATAACGCGCGTTTTCTTGGTCGTTTTCAGCTTAAAGGCATTATCCGGTAGACCTTGATTGATTTTTATGTCGGAATACTTCGCCAATTTATGGTTGCCGCCTGGCTCGAAAAACTCCTGTTGCACCGAGATCCCGCGGGCTGGGTCGATCCACAACAGGATGCGCGCAATATTGTTCCGTAAGCTCACGGATTTGGGGATTAGTTCCAGTTGCTCGGCCGCGACGCCATCTACGTTCTCGGTTCCCAGGAATTTCAGGTCGTAAGACTTCGGCAGGTCGTGACCGGCGCCGCCGAAGCCAAGCACCAGAAAACTCTCGACATCTCCGCGATTCTTGCCTGGATCGTACAGATTGAGCTGATCGATCTTGGGCTGGTACACCTGCACCTTGCCGCCGCTGTAGATGACATACATCAAATCTGGCTGGTCGAATTCGACGGACATCTGTATTTCGCCGCCTTCGCGCCGGAAATAAATCTTGCCTGTTTGAGTCTCGGTCTCGCGGATAACCGAATCGTATCGGTCCCACACCACACTGGCTTGGGTGCTGCGAAAGGTACGCGCCGCGTCATCCATCTGTTTGAGAACACGATCAAGGCTGGTAACGGGCGGCAAAGGCGCCTGGAGTGCCCAAAAAAGGCCGGGCGATCTCCGGGTGGTGAAGGGCAGCCTGGAGATGGAATCACTGAGTGGCAGAAAAAAGCCAAGCGCTCTCCGGGTGGTGAAGGGCAACGAGGGAATGGAATCACTCTGAGGCCACGCAGTAGCTGCCAACAGCCCACCGCTCGCCACGAGGCCGAGAACCATCGTTTTGAACTCAACTCTCATTCGAAAAACCCTAGAACCTTGAAACTCTGAAACCTGCTCCACTACTCTTTCTGCACCGAGACCTTGTAGCTTAAGGCATGTCCCTTGGCATCTTTGATCGTCTCAACATTCGTGATGCTAACCGCCCCCGAGATCGGTTCGATGATCTGCTCGAGCTGCCGCCGGATATCTTCGCCGGTAGATGGGTTCACCGCCGAAGCCTGAATCTGATAAATGAATCCACCTTTGTCGCCGGGAATCACAACCACGCCGGTGAGATGCGGATTGCGTTCCACCGGTTTGTCTTTGAAATTGATGAAGTGCGGCGAAACAAAAATGAACAGAAGAATCAGCGTGACCATAATGTCGTAGTGCAGGCTGCCCCGCTCATACGACCAAAGAATGTATCCACGGATTGTGCGCCAGGTCGCGCCCATGGGGGAGACGGCGTTTTCAAGCGCCATCGAGGCATCAGATTGCTGCAAGTGTATTTCGGAATTCATATGATGGCAAATCTCCAATCAGCGCGACGCACGGACACCTGCGGGAATGCAATCCGTCCCCATATGACGCTGCAAGGCCTCCGGAATGCGCACGCTGCCATCGGCTTGCTGATAATTCTCGACAATCGCAACCCAGGTGCGGCCGACCGCGAGCGCACTGCCGTTCAGCGTGTGCACGAATTCTGTCTTGCTCTTGCCTTCTGGACGATAGCGGATATTTGCCCGCCGCGCCTGGAAACTTTCAAAATTGGAACACGAAGAAATCTCACGGAACAGTTGTTGCCCCGGCAGCCAGACTTCGATGTCATATGTCTTAGCCGCAGAGAATCCGATGTCCGCGGTGCAGAGTGTGACCACGCGATAGTGCAGGCCGAGTTTCTGCAGGACGGTTTCGGCGTTGTGAGTAAGCTTCTCCAGTTCATCATACGAAGTTTCCGGTCGCGCGAACTTTACGAGTTCGACTTTCTGAAACTGATGCTGGCGGATAATTCCGCGCACATCTTTTCCGTACGATCCGGCCTCGCTGCGAAAACAGGGGGTGTATGCGGTCAGCGAAATAGGCAAGCGCGCGCCGTCTAACACTTCGTCGCGATAGAGGTTCGTCACTGGAACTTCAGCGGTCGGAATCAGCCAGAGGTCTTTCTCGCCGTGTGGCACGCGAAAAAGATCGGCCGCGAATTTCGGCAATTGTCCCGTGCCATACATCGATTCTGAATTCACGAGATATGGCGGAAGCACCTCGGTGTATCCATGCTCGCCGGTGTGCAGATCAAGCATGAAATTGGCGAGCGCCCGCTCTAAACGCGCGCCGAGCGCCCAATACACGGCGAATCTCGCACCGGAGAGTTTCGCGGCACGCTCGAGGTCGAGCACTCCCAGTTGCTCGCCGAGTTCCCAGTGCGGCTTGGGTTTAAAATCGAGTTGCGGCGGCGTGCCCCAACGCCGCGCCTCGACGTTATCTTCTGCGCTCTTTCCCACGGGCACACTAGCCTGCGGAAGATTGGGAAGGGCGGTAAGAATTTCGCGCAGTCGCGATTCCTGTTCTGCCGCTTTTTTCTCGGACTCGGCAATTTGTTCGCGCAGTTCCTTGGTCTCTTGTATTTGCGCCGACGCGTCCTGTCCGCTTTTCTTGAGTTTCGCGATTTCCTCCGAAGCGCGATTGCGGCGCGCCAGCAGAGTCTCGGCAACGGTAATGGCCTGCCGGCGCTCGCCATCGATGGCCACGAAATCTTTCAATACATCCGTCGGGTTCATTCCGCGCTGGCGCAGTTTTTCTTCCACCAGAGCGAGGTTGTCACGAACAAAATTCAGATCGAGCATCGTGCATTAACTTTAGCTGAAAAGCGCAGTTCCGTGCACGATGAGGATCAAAGGCTCAACCGCAGACGGCGCGAAGAGCGCAGAGGTTCTGTCACTCATTTTTTTCCGCGCTCTCTGCGTTCTCTGCGGCTACCTATCTTTTCTGCTGTAAACTAAATCGCGATGAGACTCCCCTGCAGGCTGCGCGTGGCGTTGCTCTTGCTCGGCTGGCTACTTTGGTCGATGTCGACCGCGTTCGCGTCCGCCTACAACGCGCGGCCCAAGCTGATTGTCGTCATCGTTATTGATCAGTTTCGCGGCGATTACCTGGAACGCTATCGCGACCGGTTTGGCGAAGGAGGCTTCCGCCTTTTTCTCGATCACGGAGCTTATTTCACCGACTGCAATTACGATTACGCCAATACCCGCACCGCCCCTGGTCACGCCACCCTTTTCACTGGAACCTACACGAGCGGACACGGCATCATCGCGAACGAATGGTGGGATCCGC
Organism: Terriglobales bacterium; assembly: GCA_036513715.1. GTDB lineage: Bacteria > Acidobacteriota > Terriglobia > Terriglobales > Acidobacteriaceae > Acidiflorens. Next base: position 59,787 of record DATBYM010000054.1, on the reverse strand, counting down.
AGAAAAAGAAGCGCGTGACGTCGGTCGAGGACGACACCGTGAAAATTGTCGGCCTGAACGCTGACCACCCAGGGCCGGGAGCGTCGCCGCATAATCTCATGAGCGACACACTCGGCGATGAGTTGAAACTGGCTACTGGCGGACAGTCTCGCGGGTTTGCGATTTCGCTGAAAGATCGCGCCGCGGTGCTTCCCGCCGGCTTTTCCGGAGACGGTGCTTATTGGATCGATCCGAAATCCGGCAATTGGATTACTTCAACCTATTACCGTCCCGATCTTCCGGAGTGGGTGCGAAATTTCAACGGCAGCACTCCTTCGGCCGGGCGCGCCGCAAGATACTGGAACCGCGAATGGAAAGATCGCGACGGAAACGTTCTCGGATCGACCGCGCCCCGCGATGCTAAAGACGGCTCTCCGGCCGGCTTCTACGAGGTTGTTGGTTCGACTCCTTTTGCCAACGAATATCAGTTGGAGTTTGCCAAGCAGCTCGTCGTTTACGAAAAGCTGGGCGCGAACTCGGCGACCGATCTGCTCGTCATCAGCCTCTCGGCCAACGATATTCTCGGACATCAGGTTGGCCCCGACTCGCCACAAATGCGCAGCATGGCGCTCGAACTCGACCGCCAGTTGGGCGACTTCTTCACCTTTCTCGGTCACCAGATCGGCATGGCCAATGTCTGGATGGCGCTTTCGGCCGATCACGGAGTCGCTCCGCTGCCGGAGTTTGCGAAAACTCTTCGCCTGCCCGCCGCCAATCTCGACGCCAGGGCGCTGCGCGAACAGATCAATTCCCAGCTCTCCAAAAAATATGCAAAGAAAGCTGATTACGTGCTCGATTTCGATTACCCGCTGGCGTGGCTGAACGCTGAAGCTTTCGCCGGAACCGTCGGCGGGAAAGACGAGTCCGTCGCGGAAGGCGATGTGGGCGAGGCGATGAAGCGAGCGGGGCTGGCCGGATACTTCACCAAGTCGCAGCTAGCGCGCGGGGACATTCCGCCCACTGAAATCGGCCGCCGTTACGCTCACAGCTACTCGCCAGAGAGTGGATGGTACGTGATCGGAATCCCCGCTCCCTTTCACGTCGGAATCACCAAGGGTACCGATCACGCGACGCCTTTCTCGTACGATACTCATGTGCCGCTAGCTTTCTATGGCCTCGCCTTTCAACCGGGAATCTACCGCACTCATGCGGAGCCGGTCGATCTCGCGGTGACGCTGGCTTCTCTCCTGGGGATCAACGCGCCCGCGCTCGCTACGGGAAGAGTGCTGACCGAGGCTCTGCCGACGGCGCATCATGGTGGCGCGCCGGACGCGCCGCCTCTATCCGTGCCCGCGCCGAAGTCGATGCAACCGCTTACCCCGCCAGGTGAGGAAATCCAATGACGCCAATCGGAAATCCGGATTTGAGCGTCACAGTCGCCGGCATCGAACTGAAGAACCCGATCATCGCCGCTTCCGGCACCTTCGGCTATGGCATCGAGTTCGAAGACATCGTGCATCTCGACCGGCTGGGCGGATTGGTGGTCAAGGGTCTTTCGAAGGAACCGATGACAGGGAATCCGCCGCCGCGCCTTTATGAGACTGCGGCGGGAATGCTGAACGCGATTGGGCTACAGAACATCGGGGCCTCGGCCTTCATCACGGATAAGCTGCCCGCACTACGCGAGAAGAAAAATGTCGTCGTGTTCGCCAACGTGTTCGGCTACACCCGCGCGGATTACGAGCAGACGATTGAGATTCTCAATCAGGGCGAGGGGATCGCCGCGTACGAAATCAACGTATCGTGCCCGAACACCGCGCACGGCGGCATTCAGTTTGGCAGCGATCCGATGTTGCTGGACGAGGTAGTGCGAACGGTAAAGCGCGTTGCGGCGCGCCCGATCATCGTTAAACTCTCGCCCAATGTCACCTCGATCGCGCAGATGGCTTATGTGGCGCAGGAAGCGGGCGCCGACGCCATCTGCCTAGTGAATACCTTTCTGGCTATGGCGATTGATGCGGAGACGCGCCGCCCGAGAATTGCCAATGTCACCGCAGGTCTATCCGGGCCGGCCATCAAGCCGATTGCTTTGCGCATGGTCTACGACGCGGCTCATGCGGTGAAAATTCCGGTGATCGGCATGGGCGGAATCACTACGCCGGTCGATGTGGTGGAATTTATGCTGGCGGGAGCAAGCGCCGTCGAAATCGGAACCGCCAGTTTCTTCGATCCCGTGGCAACGGAAAAGTTGGTGGAGGAATTGTTGGAGTACTGTCGTGACCACCGGATCGAGCGGCTCAGCGACCTCACGGGCGGATTGCTGACCGACTGATAAGGCAATCCTCCGGTGCGGGCGTGGTTCAGTTGTTCGTTCGCGGGGCCTGCGTTCTGCCGAACAGTTTGGTGAGAACCGCGATGCCTGCCAGCAGGCAAAAGGGAGCTGTGATCAGTCCGGGGAAATACCGGCCTTGGCTCGCACTCAGAAGCAAATGGCCAACGCCGTTACCTACTCCTCCGATCAGCGCGAGGAAAATAACCACTAGATAAGTTAGCGATGACCCTCGATAAACGCCTAGCGCCGCCAGCACGAAAACGACAAGCCACGCCATATTAAGCGCGACAAAATGTGCGTCACTCCACTCATATCCCATCATCAACTTCGGGAATTGGCGCTGGAAGCCAGTCAAATATTCTTCGGTGAAGTGCACGCACTGCACGACTACAGCGAGAAGATAAAGAGGTAGAACTGCAGCGGGATCCTTCTTCCAGCGAGCTCCGATCCAGAACAGATAAGAGATAACGACGCCCACGCTTAGGAAGACGACGGCGCTGCCCATCCAGTACGATTGCGCCGTCACCGCAGCAAGAACGAAAACGGCGGCAATGATGCGACGCCGCAATGTCAACGTGGTCCGCCTGCCCGGCCTGGCCGACACGCCGATACGATCTTTACCAAGCTTCTATCGCCCGCTGGCCTGCCAGATGGATCCGGGCGACTGATAATTCATGCCTTCGCCCCACACGATATGGGTATCGCCATGATTGTCGATGGCCATGCCGAAGTAGTCGCCGAAGGGAAAACGGAAACCTTCCTTGCGGATATAGCGATAGCCCGGCACGTAGCCCGAGAGTTTGATCTCTTCTCCCCAGGTCGCGCCGCCGTTGCTCGAACTGCGGTAGTACGTGTTCCAATGCGGCGTGGTGCGCGAAGAGTTGCGCGCATCCATCCATGCGATGCGGACGTCGCCGCCGTTTCCGGCCACGATCGCCGGGAAAGCATGCTCCGCGCTTGGAGCGGCCGCGGAAACGCTCGCCCGCGGTAACCAGTTTTCACCGGCATTCGTCGAAGACGAAAAATAAATTCGCTGCGGCCCGAACGCCGTGCTGCCCGCGCTCCACAATGCGTAGAGGGTTCCATCGGCGTCCGTCGTTAATGCGACCTGCGCGCCCAAGAATCCCTCGCCACAGTCCTCTTCCTTGCAAGCGGGAGCCGCGGCTGAAACATCGAGCAGGTTTGCGCTCCAGGTTTTCCCCGCATCCCCCGACTTCGCCACATACAGATTTACCGTGCCGCGCGCGCCCCCTGCCTTGGAGTAGGAAGCCCACGCCAGATAAGCGTTGCCCGCGGGATCAACCGTCGCGGCGCCCAACAACGACCAACCCGGACGGCTCTCCGCATTGGCGCGCGTCGGCGTAAAACTGCGCCCTCCATCCTGCGAGGCGGCAACCCACACCTCTTCTTCATGATTGAAAGCCACGTAAACATTTTGGCCGCGCACAGCCAAAGCGGGCTTATCGAGCTCAACCTCGCCGCGGACCGCGATCGTAAAAGACCACGTTGTGCCTGAGTCCACCGACTTGGCAAGCATCACCACCCGTTTATTATTTTGGAGCCAAGCCGTGTAGACCGTGTGGCGATCGCCGGGATCGACGGCAATCTGCGCGTCGAATTGGCCCGAACCCGATTCCAGCATCACGTGCGGAGCCTGCCAGGTCTTGCCGCTGTCGGCGCTTGCCACCAGCAACATGGTAGGCACACTGCAATCCTTGCAGTCGGCGATCTTTCCATAGTGCGGATAAAGAATGTAGATCCGGCCCGAACCGTCCGCGGCAGTGGCCGGTTCCCACTGGTCGCCACCGTTGAGGCCGACGCGCTGCTGCGGGGAAAATTGTGGCGCTGCCGCCCAAGCCGCGCTGGCCAGCACCAGCAGCAAGGCCAGAAGCTTCCAAGGCACAAGCTTCAAGACGGCGAATTGGAATGAAGCGGCGCGCATGCAAACCATCGAAGGTAAAAACGGGCGGGGAAACTGAACCCTGACCTTGAACTTTATCCCGAAGCGAGTCGCTGGGTCAACATTCCCGCGGTTATCACTATTCCATAGTCACCGGCGGGCAACCCTCCTGCGGGTCGCTCCTGTCGCTCCTTGATGATGCATATCAAGCTGGGTGCGGCGAAGCATACCCGGCGGGCGATTTTGCTTGCGCGGATTCAGTCCGCAGCGACCGTCGCGCCTTGGGGTGTAAAATTAGAAGTCGCGAACATCCGCGCCGATTTTCCGTCTTCGAAAGGATTCTCCGATGGCTACCATGGAAGCCCCGCCTCGCCTGCAACTGCGCCTGCATCCAGGCCCATTCAAGAACGAGCCGTTTGTCGATTTCGCTAAGGAAGAGAACGTGCGCAAGATGCGTTCCGCCATCGAGAAAGTGCGTGGGCTGCTGGGACGCGAGTATGACCTGATCATCGGCGGCAAGCGCCTGAAGACCTCCGACAAGATTCGGTCGATAAACCCGGCCAAGCCTTCGGAGGTGGTGGGCGTTCACCAGAAGGCGGGCAAGGATCAGGTTGAGCCGGCAGTGCAGGCTGCCTGCAAGGCTTTTGGTCATTGGAGCCACACTTCGGTCGAAGAGCGCGCGTCGCTCCTCTTTCACGTCGCCGATGTGATGCGAGAGCGCAAGCTGGAATACATGGCTTGGCTGGTGTTCGAAGTTTCGAAGAACTGGGCCGAGGCCGATGCCGATATCTCGGAGACCATCGATTTCTGCGAATTCTATGCGCGCGAGGCGTTGCGCTTCGCGAAGGCCGAGCCGCCGGTGCAACTGCCGGGAGAGCGCGACACGCTTACTTACATTCCGCTGGGCGTCGGTGCCGTGATTCCGCCGTGGAACTTCGCCTGCGCGATCATGGCCGGCATGACGGTTGCTTCGATTGTCAGCGGCAATACGGTCGTCCTCAAGCCGTCGAGCGATTCGCCGACGATTGCCGCGAAGTTTGTGGAATTACTGGAAGAGTGCGGCATGCCCGAGGGAGTGGTGAACTTTTGCCCGGGCGGCGGCACGACTTTTGGCGATGCGCTGGTCGCGCATGCAAAGGTTCGTTACATCGCGTTCACCGGCTCGCGCGAAGTGGGATTGCACATCAATCAGACGGCCGCGAAGCAGCAGCCAGGTCAACTGTGGATCAAGCGCACGGTGCTTGAAATGGGCGGAAAGGACGCGATCATTGTGGATGCCGACGCCGATATCGACGCGGCGGTCGAGGGTGTGGCGGCGTCGGCTTTCGGCTTCCAGGGCCAGAAGTGCTCGGCCTGCTCGCGCGCTATTGTCGACGATCGCATCTACGATAAATTTCTCGAAATGCTGACGGCGCGCGTCGAGCGTCTGACCATCGGCGATCCTACGCTGAATCCGAATATGGCTGCCGTCATCAACGAAGGGTCGATGAACGACATTCTGCGCTACATCGAGATTGGCAAGAAAGATGGACGCCTGATCACTGGCGGTGCGCGCGACACGAACGCCGGCGAAGGGTATTTTATTAAGCCGACGATCATTGCCGACATCCCTCCAAAATCGACGCTCGAGCAGGAAGAAATTTTTGGCCCGGTGCTGGTGGTTATTAAGTCGCGTAACTTCGACCACGCGCTCGAAATCGCCAACGATACCGAGTTTGGATTGACCGGCGCGGTTTATTCCGGTTCACGCGAGAAGCTCGATCGCGCGGTTCGCGAGTTCCACGTGGGCAATCTTTACCTCAACCGCAAATGCACCGGGGCGATGGTCGGCGCGCATCCTTTTGGTGGCTTTAACATGTCCGGGACAGATTCGAAGTCGGGCGGCCCCGATTATCTCTATCTATTCACGCAGGCGAAAAGCGTAGGGGAAAAAATCGGATAGAGCCTAAAGAGACGAATGCGAAAGTCAAAGGGCCGCCCGGCAGCGGGCGGCCCTTTGTTATTCCCAACAAAATCTAATTGCTGATGCCCGCGCTCTGCGGTGGCTGCGGGACGGCTGCTGCTGCGGTTGCGGCCGCAGCTTCGTTCAAAATGCGGTGGTGAATGGTGAAAAGTGCCAGTTCAAGCCGGTCGGACACGCCGATCTTGTCGTATACGTTGCGCAGATAATTTTTGATCACCTGCTCGGTCGTTCCCAACTGGGTGGCGATTTCCTTGTTCTTGTAGCCCTGAACGATGAGGGCCACGATGCGCAGCTCCTTGGCCGTCAGGCGGTCGCGGACGCGCAATCCGACCATATCGTTTTCGGTCAACTCGCTCGGCACAGCCATGTCCTGCACCCAGCTTTCGCCGCGGGCGATCTTGCGCACGCAGTCGACCAGCGCCGGACTGGTAACGTTGCGATAGACCACGCCGTGAGCTCCCGCCGCCATGTAGCGTTGCGCGCTCTCGCCGGTATCGGCAAGCACGACCACGCGTGTCTTATTTTTATTGGCTGCGGTGAGGACGGCATTGAAGTCGGAGTGGAAGCCGCCAGCAATAATGAGGACGGCGGCGCGGAATTTATCGAGCGCCATGAACATCTGCTCGCCCGTTTGCGCCTGCGCAACGATGCGCATTTCATCTTCTACGGCCAGCACCTTGGCGATGCCGGCGCGAAATATCGCCTGATTGTCGGCCAAAATAAGCTTCAGCATTGAATCGCTCCCAGTTAGATCGCTCCCGGTTAACCGTTGCGAACGAATTCGTACGAATCGATTACGCAAGCGACGCCCCGGTTGTCTCCGGATTCGGCGCTCGTATTCGGCTCATCGGTCCGCACCACGCGGCCGCGGCACTGAATCACAACATCTTCTTTGCCGCCGGTTACTTCTGGCGGCAAAGTGATCTCAAACTCGACGGGCGAGCCGACCTCAAGCGAAGCGTCGGCGCGGATGTAAACTCCGGCAGCACTCAAATTGCCGGTCATCCCGCTGCTGGCTGCACCCACGGTATCTTCCTTATGTATCTTGATCGGCAATTGCAGCGGAAACCTTTTCCCGGTACGTGCTTCGGACACGACTCCTCCTCAGCTGTCGCTCTGCGCTTGAATGGAAGGGCAGAAAAGCAGGCCGAAAACAACGAAAATTTCCAGCCAAAGTTTGACGAGCAGCTAACGGCGTTATATCACGGAAAATACCGCAAAAGAAGCCCAGATTACTTTCGTAATCTCAGTAGGAACTAGATACCTCCCCACGCGGGGAGGGTGCACACCGCGCCAAACCCTCCGTCACCAGCGGAAAATCAGTCGCTTGGCGGCGGTTTGTGGCCTTGTTTTCAGATGCATGTTCTCAGATGTGAGACGGACCCGTGGACACGCAGTCGGCATCGAGCTGATAGGCCGTGCCGGCACCGGTTTGACCGGCCAAAGCCTGCTGGCTCATGAGCCACAAATACGTGGTCAAGTGATGCATACAGGGAATTGTGGGATTGATCGCCACGGGCGGAGGGACGAGTTCGAGAAACGTATTCACGTGCTCATAGGGCAAGGGCAGAATTGGGGGCAGCTTCGGCACCAGATCCTGGCGGTTCACAATGCGATAGTGAGTAGGGATCGAGGCGTTGAATGAGCCGGCGAAAAGATGTTCGCCGGTGCGCGGGCTGGCGAAGGTGTAAGCGGTGGGAGCGTGGCACAATGTATTCAGGGCCACGTCAATAGTAAGAAGCGTGGCCATGGCACCACCGAGGCTGTGCCCGCAGATGGTTACACTGGTTGCAGATCCGGAATCGAGGTAGCTCTTCATCGAAGCTACCGCCGCGGGGGTTCCATTCGCCTGCCCGATTCTCAATGATCGGTACACGGCGGTGAAACCATCTTCGCTGTAGCCATGAGAACCGGCGATGGGACACGGCACCATCAAATACGATGCATCATGCATCCATTCCAGAATTGTATCAGTGCCACGAATGGCGGCCACCAGTTCCTTGGCGGGGGAGACAGCCAGGAAGCCGAAGGTCACCACGTCTCCGATGTGGGGATCAATGTCGGTGGCGAGATCGTCGCCGTAGAGCGTCTGCAAAAATGTGTAGCCAGCGCTGGCGATCGCGCTGATCTCATTTGGGCCATAGCTGCTGGTGGGTGCGACCGATTCGGCGATCTTAACCAGGACGGCATACTGCATCGCGGTATTCCAGTTGATTGGGAGCATAGCGACCTCACGCGGTTGCGGGGCCCAGAACAGGAGCTGTCTCTAATAAAAAATTGGGCGGGACCGAAGTCCCGCCCCAGGGTTTCAAGCAGGTTAGTTTTCGCCGGTTCCGGTGAGCGGTACCTGCTGCGGACTGTTGCCAGCGTTGTCCGTGAAGGTGACGTCCCCGGTGCGCACTCCGGTCTGAGTCGGCGTGAAGGTCACTTTGATGACGCAAGTGCCGCCGGCAGGCACCGCCAGACCGTTAGAGCAAGGCGTTACTGTCTTGGTTTGCTTGACGGTCGCGAGCGCGAAGTCGCCGCTGATGGCGACGGTCGAGATGTTCAGTGTTCCGGTGCCGCTGTTGGTGAGCGTGACCTTCTTTCCCGAGGCAGTAACGCCCACGACGATCTTGCTCCACTTCAGCGAGGTTGGTGCCAAGGTGACGGCCGGTCCGCCGCCGCCCGAACCCACAAGAGCGTTGATTAACGCGCTCCCGTTCGGACTGCCCCAACCGGTCACCAAATCATAGCCAGTAACGGCCGGATAGCCGTTGCTGCCGGTGGTGATGTCGTGGAAATCGGTGTCGTAGTTGGATCCGACGCCGATCGCGTAAATGGCCGGATTAATGAAGCCCGGCGCAGGAGCACCAACGGTGGCTGCCTGCTGATTGGCAAGAGCCAGGTAACCGGCCCACATCGGCGAGGCGAAACTGGTCCCACCGTAGTCGTTAGCGGTGCAAGTGGTTTGGTCGGCGCAAACGTAGAAGGTAAAGTTTGCGTTGGCCGAGACGTCGGGAGCGTTCCGATAAGTGGTCGACCCTTCGTTTTTCGAGTTGATCACGCCCGACAGTTGCTGCCAGGTCGGAATCAAAATATCGTCCGGAGCCCAGAAACCGCCGCCGCTGTCAGACCAGGCAGTTTCCGTCGCCCAGGGTCCGCCTGCGCTCTTGGTGGTTAAGTCCGTGCCGCCGACACTCATTACATAAGCGGAGTCCGCCGGCCAGGTTGGATAGCCAGCGTTAAATTTGCGATCGTCGCCGGCCGCATTGAAATAGCTCTGGCCCTGCGTCGCCATCTTCTCAAAGTACGGATCGTCGGTGCTGGGGTCGGAGGGATCCCAGAGCCACGAAGCGCTCAAGTTCAAAGGCAACGGAGTACGAGTCGACATGGAGCCCAATAGGGCGGTGTCGGTGGATCCCACGTACATAAAAATTGTACTCACGCCCGGAGCCATACCGCCCGCTTGCGTAATATCGAGGGTCTGTTCCGTGTCGTCGCAGCTCGGCTCGGTGCAGTTGACGCTGGTTCCATCCGTGGAAATGCCGGTGACAGTGAAGCTTCTCGTCTGCTTTGCGTTCGTGTAGTAGGTGTTAACGTCGGCGATATCATATCCGGCATACTCCAGCAGGCCGATGTTCTGGCCGCTGCCGGTGAGCGCCGTTCCGCCATAGTAAGCTGCGCGCATATCGCTGCCGCAGAAGGACGCTTGCGGGCAGGAACCGATCGAAGCTGGAGGCACGACGCCCTCCACCTCGCTTGTAGCTTTGTGCACGAAGGCCGGGCGGGGAATGGAATAGTTGTCCAACCCGCTGACGTGCCAGAGCGGGAACGACAGGTTCACCGTCGGCTCGCGGTCAGGAGCAAAGAAGGTGCGGTTTTCGGTGGGATGCTGGTAAACGTTTATGCTGACGTGGAAGGCCTTCTCCACGGTTGCCACCGGAGCCTTAAACTGCACATCCATCGAATCGCGGGAACCGCCAACCAACGTGAAGCCGGCGTTCTTCGCGAAGCTAATCAGCGCGTCATAATCTTCCTGACTGGGACCAAACCGTTCCGTAAACTCCGGCACGGTTACGTAGTGCTTGTAGGAAGAGCTGGAAGGATCGTAAAGGTCGCGGAGAAAGTCTTGCAGCTCTGGCTGATGGCGCAGCGCCAGAACAACGTCGAAGCGCATGGTTTGGGTTGCGGGGAGATGGCCGACCAGCTTGGCTTCCCCAGTGCGAACGGCTTCACGCACATGGCGGGTCATCAGGGTCTGGGACTGCGCCTGGCTAACAACGATCACGGTCGACAGGACTGCGGCGAGCGTGAGTAAAGACACACTTGATTTTCGAATCACGATTTCTCCTTTTTTTAACGTGCTTCCTGGAAGATCTTTAAGGTCGTAGCATGGCACCCAGAATCCCACACCGATATCTAGTTAACATGCCTGATTGAACTCGGGAACCCCTCACTCGGGGCAGCGAGGGAACTACTACGAATGCGCCGAAGTATACACCGGACGTGGGCCGGCGACAAACGCAAAAGAGCATTGGGGATAGTGCAAATTTTTTCACTACGTGGCGGGTGTTTCTGCGACAGGCTCGATGGTCAAACTATGCCGGCGAAGCACGCGACGGCGCTGCGATTCCTGCAGTGGAGCGCTGGCCGCGATCGCACGGAGGACATAAAAGAGCGCTGTATCGGCGCAGGCGCTCCAACCGCCGCCTCCGAAGGGACGTTCATGATGTAGTTGTGGGCGTCGTAATCATCTCAGGGTACCTGCTGTTGGTTCCGGGCTGGGCAGGGCTGGGCATCCGGATCTTCAATCTGCTGCGACTTGGCACTAATGGGTTCCCGTTGCCGTCGCTATACCAGATGGCGTCGGCAAAACCGAACGTGATTTGGTTGAGGGTGCGATCCATGGGCTGCCTGGTTATCATTGTCGCTCCCCTGTAGCGGTCGGCGAGACGGTTGCTGCTCTGACGGGTGTCACGATCGATCTTGATCGATAAGTCTTGACCTCCATTTCCTCGGCTATACTATCGAGCACAAGAGTATGCGCGAGAGGGTTTCTGTGCTCAGCAGCGGTCTGCCTGGCGGCTGGGCGTTGGGCGGAAGTGTCAGATTCTGCGTTTACCCTTGACGCGTTCGTGGGAAACAAGACTTCGAAGGAACAACAATTGTGAATTGGCTGCAGGAATCGATACTGGTAACCGGAGGAACGGGGGCGTTCGGGAAAAAGTTTGTGGAGATCATGCTGCGTGATTACCATCCTCAGAGGTTGGTGATTTTCAGCCGCGACGAGTTGAAGCAGCATGAGATGAGGACATCGGGCTTCGATCATCCCAGCCTGCGCTATTTCATCGGTGATGTGCGTGATGTCGAGAGGCTCAAGCGGGCGCTTGCAGGCGTGACCGTGGTGGTGCACGCAGCCGCATTGAAGCAGGTTCCGGCCTGCGAATATAACCCGTTCGAAGCGATCCAGACCAATATCATGGGCGGGCGTAACGTGATCGATGCGGCGATTGACCAAGGTGTGCACCGCATTCTCGCGCTGAGCACGGATAAGGCGGTTAATCCGATTAATCTCTACGGTGCAACCAAGCTGTGCGCCGAAAAAATGTTTGTCCAGGCTAATGCATACGCGGGCGCGAACAATACTCGCTTCAGTTGTGCGCGATACGGCAACGTCGTCGGCAGCCGCGGCAGTGTGATCCCGGTTTTTGTGGAGCAGCGGCGTCGCGGCAGGATCACCATCACCGATCCGCGAATGACGCGATTTTGGCTAACGCAGGAGCGGGGCGTGAAGTTCGTAATCCGATGCTTCGAACTAATGCACGGCGGCGAGATTTTTGTGCCCAAGATTCCGAGCATGCGTCTGCTCGACCTCGCCGAAACGATCGCTCCGGGATGTCAGATAGACACCATCGGGATTCGCCCGGGAGAAAAGCTGCACGAAGTGCTCGTATCCGAAGATGAATCTCGGCAAACGCTTCAGACCGAAGACATGTATGTGATTCAGCCGGCGCATCCGTGGTGGAAACCGGAAAACTGGGTGAGCGCAATGCCGCTGCCAGAAGGCTTCCGTTATTCCAGCGACAACAATGAGCATTGGCTGACGCGACGGGAGTTGGAAGATCTAGTTACTCCGGAAATAGCGGAACCGATCCCAGCGTCGGCATAACATGTCCGGCTTGCCCACAAACCTGGAGACGCTCGCCGTTCACGGCGGTAAACCCGTACGCGAGAAGTTGCTGCCCTACGGAAGGCAAGGCCTGGATGATTCCGATATTAAAGCAGTGGTTGAAGTCTTAAAGTCCGACTGGCTGACTACGGGTCCAAAGGTCGGTGAATTCGAAGAGCGGTTTGCGGCGTGGGTGGGCGCGCGCCACGCGGTCAGCTTCAGTTCAGGGACGGCCGCATTGCACGGTACGGCTTTTGCCTGCGGGCTGGCGCCGGGCGATGAAGCCGTCACTACCCCCATGACTTTCTGCGCGACGGCGAACTGCGTCTTATACCAGGGCGCGACGCCAATCTTCGCCGACGTCTCACCGGACACGCTGAACCTCGATCCTCAGCAAGTCTCCCAGAAGCTTTCTTCCCACACCAAAGCAATCATCGCGGTCGACTACGCTGGGCATCCAGCTGAACTTGATGAATTGGGTGAACTGGCAAAGCAACACAAAGCGCTGCTGATTGAAGACGCTTCGCACGCGCTGGGCGCAGAATTCCGCGGAAAGCGTGTCGGCGGCATTGCCGACTTGACCGTGTTCAGCTTTCATCCAGTGAAGCACCTGACGACCGGTGAAGGCGGCATGGTTACGACCAACGATGCGCGACTGGCCGAGACGCTGCGCCGGTTTCGCAATCACGGCATCAGCAGCGAAGTGCGCGCGCGCCAGGAATCGGGTCAGTGGTTTTACGAGATGGTGCTGCTCGGCTTCAATTATCGGCTGACGGATATTGCCTGCTCCCTTGGTCTTTCACAATGGCAGAGACTGCCGGCGAACCTGGCGCGGCGGCGCGAAATTGCGCAACAATACACGGCGGCATTCCGCGACCTTCCGGCCATCGTTACCCCCGCCGTGCGACCGGACGTGAATCCAGCGTGGCACCTCTATCCAATACGTCTAAACCTGGAAATGCTGACTGCGGCCCGAGCAGAAATCTTCCGCGCCCTGCGCGCCGAGAACATGGGCGTCAATGTTCACTATGTTCCCGTGCATCAACATCCCTATTACCGCGAGCGCTTTCTCTCGCAAGAAAGTTATCCAGTGGCTGAAGACGCTTACGAGCGGCTGATCAGTTTGCCAATGTTTCACTCCATGACGGCGCAGGATGCGGAAGATGTGATTAACGCGGTGTGTAAGGTAATGGCGCACTATCAAGAGCAGCAGGCGCACGCAAGGAAAAGCCAACGCTCGCTGGGCTCTAGTAAAGCAGAGAATTGATTCGATGGCGCAAACCGAGAAAGACGTCGCTTGCTGCGTGTATGCGGAAGATTACGAGACATTGTCAACATGGCTGAGAACCGAATTCGAAAGGCCATCCAGAAGGCGAGATGATCCATCCCCAAAGCCTTTCGGGACTGGCGTATGAGGAAAGGGAGACGCTTGGAGATTTGCGGCGGTCGATGAATTTAGGCACACTTTTGATTCGGGCCGACGCCAGTCTCGCGATAGGAACTGGACATGTGATGCGCTGCCTGGCACTGGCCCAGGCATGGCAGGACGCCGGGGGCACCGTATGTTTCGCCGCGGCAGAGGTGCCAGATGCGCTTTCGTCTCGATTGATTGCCGAAGGGATCTCACTAACCCGGATTCATGCCAACCCTGGTGGCCCCGAGGATGCTAGTGTGACGGTCGCGCAGGCTCGTCAGTTAGGAGCCAGCTGGGTCGTGATCGACGGCGATCGCTTCGGCAGTGATTTTCTGGAGACGGTTCGCGGGGCCGGCTTCTGCGTGCTCCTCATCGATGATTTCGCCGCCCGGGAATTTTTTCCTGTCGATCTGATCGTGAATCCGAACCTTGACGATGATGAGGAGCCATATCGAAAGCGCGGCGCGACAGCACGACTGTTGCTGGGCCCGTCATACGTTTTGCTACGCCGCGAGTTCAGGGAAAGGTCGACAAGAAGAGAGATCCGCCAAGCGGGCAACAGGGTTCTCGTCACTCTCGGCGGAAGCGATCCAGAGAATCTGACGCCAAAAATCGCGGACGCTCTCGCGTACTGCTCCGAGCTTAGAGTTACGTTGGTGGCCGGAGCTGCCTACGACAAAGCCAATGAGCTGCAAAAGCTGAACACGAACAATGTCCGAGTCGTGTTCAACCCTCCCAACATGGCGCAAGTCATGAGGGACTCCGATCAGGCCATTATCGCCGCGGGCGGAACACTCTGGGAGCTTCTTGCCATGGGATGTGCGGTATTGAGCTATTCTAGAAACGTTGTCCAAACTCGCGTGGCACAGGCATTGTCCGAACGCGGGGTGTTGGTAAACATGGGTGAGACTCGCTACTTTGACAAGGGAACGCTTACGTTATCGGTGAAAGAGATGGTCGATTCGCACGTGAGGCGTGAGCACATGACAAACCTAGCCCAGACACTCGTTGACGGCTGGGGAACAAAACGGGTTGTTGCCGCGGCAGCGACCCTTTGCCACAAACGAGTCTGATGGGTATCACCATGCGGGCTTCCCGCGGCAACCGATTACGTAGAAAAATTCAAGTCGTGGAATCATGTGAGGTTTTTCGTGACGATCCTGGTCGTGGGCGGAGCAGGCTACGTCGGTAGTCATGCTGCGCGCTCTCTGCGGAATTCCGGCTATAGGGTCGTGCTTTATGACAATCTCTCAACTGGGTTTCGCCGCCTGGCGCAAGGCTTCGAACTGGTAGAGGGCGACATCGCCGACGAAGCCAAGCTCCGTCCAGTGCTTGCCAGCGTGGACGCGGTGATGCACTTCGCCGCCCACGCCTATGTAGGAGAGTCGGTCGAGAACCCGCGCAAGTATTTCCAGAATAATGTTCTCGGGGCGCTCAGTCTGCTGAACGCCGCGCTAGACACGGGTATCCGCCGCTTCGTGTTTTCCTCCACATGCGCCGTGTACGGTATCCCCGAGCAAATTCCGATCACCGAGCAGGCGCCGCACGAACCGGTCAATCCTTACGGCGCATCAAAGCTTTTTTTCGAAAACGCGCTCGAGGCTTACAGCCGCGCTTACGGACTGCGCTCGGTGAGCTTACGCTATTTCAACGCCGCGGGAGCCGATGAAGGCGGCGAGATTGGCGAGCTCCACGAACCGGAAACTCACCTCATTCCATTGGCGCTTGCCGCCTCCACCGAGAGCGGGCCCGAGTTGCAAATCCATGGGACCGACTACGCGACTCCCGATGGCACTTGCATTCGCGACTACATTCATGTGAACGATCTCGCCGACGCGCATGTAAGCGCGTTGCAATACCTGGAAAGAGGCGACGAAAAGGACGGTGGGTCATCGGCTATCAATCTGGGGACGGGCCGGGGACATTCCGTTCTCGAAGTCATGCAGGCGGTGGAAAAGGTCACTGGACGGTCAGTCCGGCGAAAGATGGGACTGCGACGGCCGGGCGATCCTCCGGTGCTGGTGGCCGATCCGACGAAGGCTCAAACAGTGCTGGGATGGGCCGCCAAGCGCAACCTCGCCGACATCGTTTCAAGCGCTTGGACCTGGATGCAGAAAACCTCGAACGGCTCCTGAACTCAGTTCAGGCGAGTTCCGAGCGGTTCCGAACCGATAATTGCCGCTACACGCCGGCCACGTCGAGTTGAACCATAATATCTCCGTACGGCGCTGTTCGCCGACCAACTCACGATCTTCAAGCAGGCATGCGCGGCGCGTGGAAGTGCTCCGCCTACCGACCGGATGACCGCCAGGTACCATGCTTTTTGCGTTCGCCGTTTGATGGCGAGACAGACGTGGTCGATTATTCGCGCGTTGACGTTGGCGATCTCAAGACGTACTTGAGATAACCAATGCGCGAACTCAGACGCCATGCCGCCGCGAATATCCAGGCAGGGTTTGAATTTCGTATCACTTTACCTGCGATGCAGTGGGAAAGTCCTAGCTGCGGCGCAAGCCGCGCGACGACGCCATCGGGCAACTATACCGTTGTAAAAGATTGGATGTGCGTTCTTCCGTTAGGGTCGTCGTGTGCTAATCTTGTTCAAACAAAATTGCATCCCTCAAAAGTGTGGAGGAGCGATGTCGGCGAAGCGTCTCGCAGTTCTGGCTGTGCCAGTTCTAGTTCTCGTTTCGAGCGCGTTGGCGCAAATAAATGAGGGTTCCGTCACGGCGGGGCGAACGTTCGTGAGCACCCAGACGATTCAGAACCCGCCGCCGAACGACCCGAATCCCAACATTCATTTCGGGAACCCGGCAAGCATCGCGTTCAATTACGGTCGCCTGCTCAAGAGCCATAGTATTTTCGGGCTGTACGCGGAATTACCCGTAGCGATCTATTTTCGGATGAACCTAAACACCTACGCGGACGTGATTCCAAGGGACGTCGGGGCTCTGTTCGTGACCCCATCCGCGCGATTGAACATTTTTTCCGGCCAATCAGTTAGCCCCTGGGTTAGCGTGGGCGGTGGCTATGGCCGCTTTCGGGAAGCTCCTTATCTCATTTGGAGCGGATTCAACCCTGGGCCGACCGGCAGCAATACCGGCGTAGTCCAGTTCGGCGCCGGACTGGATGTGTGGTTTTGGCGTCGGTGGGGCGCGCGATTGGAAGCGCGTGACTTCTACTCCGGAACTCCCGACCTGAACGTCGATACCGGGAGAAGCCGCCAACACAATTACTACGTAGGCGTCGGCGTCACCCACCGCTTCTAGCTGGCGGCTGCGCCGTTCGACATTTTTCTGGAATTCGCCGTCTCAGCGGCGACGACGTCCCTGAAACGCTCGGGCAGGCTTCGAGCGACCTCCACCGACTGGTTCGAAATGCTCGACCAGGGTGCGAAGTCCCCGAGTGAGGCGAGTGGCCTTCCAGTCAGACATGTCGACCCCGCGCCAACGGAATGCGACGGCCTCCCACTCCTGCATCCCAACTGCCTCGATACCCACCGGGCTTGGATAACTCAGCCAAAGACTTGGAAGCAGCTAACCCACAAAGCACATAGAACAGCGCAGCGTTAGCCGGGATCTGCAAATTGAAGTCTACGAAGCTATGGAGCAGAATTCCCGTACACCCCAACAAGGCGGCGAGGGAGACGGCCTCATCCCATTGGAATTCCGAGCGGCGAGAGGTCGGTAGTCCGTATCGATACAGGCGCACGAGAAACCACAGCGTCAGCCCGAAGCCGAGCAAGCCGGTCTCCACCAGAAGCTGCGCATAGTCGTTATGCGCTTCATTTACGAACAGGTTCGTATAGAAGCTGCGGTAGCTCGGATAGACCGTCGGGAAGGTTCCCAGCCCCCAGCCCGCAAGTGGCCGCTTGGAAAACATTCGCAAGCTGTCCTTGGTGATATCCATACGAATGCCAGGGGTGAGATCTCCGAGGCGTCCGAGCACCTGCACCTTGCCTAAGAAGATCAGCAGCGCCAGGATAAAAACGCACACCGACATTGTTCCAAGCGCTATGCGAGGGTCTCGCCTCTTCCCGAGAGTCAGTGCTGCGAACAGTACCATTTCAAAGACGAAAGCCAGCATTCCTGCTCGCGAGCCGGAAAGGAAAATCGTGCCAGCCATCAATACCGCGCAAGCGCCGACCAAGACTCGCTTTCCCCCTCGCAGCACATGCCCCACGCTGAGCACAAAGGGAATCGGCACCAGCATCTCCATCAGGCCAGCATAGTGGTCATGGTTGACGTAACTTCCATAGATTGAGCCGCCGAACTGTGTACTATGGACCCAGAAAATCTTGCCGTTCGTGGTCAACTCTTGGGCCAGCGCAAAAAAGGCGTAAAGGGCTCCAAAAATAATCATTACAAGTGCGAATATCTTGCGAGTGCTTTCCTCGCCGACGCATTCCGCTCCAATCAGCAGCACGATCCCATAGGAGACGTACTTAAGTGCTTCGTATTCAGTAATGTAGCCGTAGGCAGACCTGTGCAGCACAAACTGCGCGACGATGAGCCCGAAAAAAAGCAATGCCGGCAAGTACAGAGGGTTTTTCGATAGCTTCACCTGCCGGGAAAGAAGCTGCTTTACCGCCCAAATCAGGAATAGAACCGCCGCACCAGCCTCGAAGGCGAAAGTCGACCACGTTTCGACTGCACCGAACGCCAAAACCGCAAAAATTAAAAGGGCGCATAGGCCGAGAACGAGCACCCATTGCAGGATCCCTGCCTCGCAACCGCGGCGGCGCTCCAGATCAATAGAATCCTTCGTATCGACAAACGCGTACGATGATATTTTCAACATCACCGGTCCTTAATTCTATTTCTCCACGAGTCTCAGATCGTCGATCCAAAGCTTTCCCCGAATCAGGGCTTCCGCAGGCTGGCGGACAATCTTCAGCAATACTAGATTAGTGTTCGGGCCGGTTTGGAATCGTGCTTGTTGCAGACGCCAGGGATTGGTGCCGAGTAAATCATCGGTGAGAACGAATGAAGCATTGGTGTAAGCGTCCACGATGGCAAACCGCGGACCGCTGGCACTCTCGATGTCTTCGGTCCTGGATTCGGCACTAAACTCGTACTCGGTTTGTGGCTTTACCACGACGAACTGAAGGATTCCCACATCGGCTGGATTTTGCCCATCGAAGGTCACGGAGAGCGATCTTGTTCCGTTGTAAAACTCACTGGTGTCTATGGCTAGGGCCGCGTGGGGGTTCGATTGGTACGACCAGTCGAAGCCGCCGTTCAGCACGTTCTCCTCAAATCCACCGTTTACGACTAGGTTCTCACGAGAGGAAAGGTAGGGCTGAAGAGAGCGGTTGACGCCGGCCAGTTGCTGCCATGCAGTTTGTGCCGCTGCGACTTCCTGCTTCTCGATGAGAAACCGAAAGTAGGGGAATGCGAGCTTCGTCGGGAACTCCTGGTTTAATGCGATCAAACGGTTCCAGACGTTCTCCGCGGCCGCTACTTCCTGTTTGGAAATAAGCAAACGCAGAAACGACAGGTACAGATCCGGTCTTCGCGGCAGCGCCCGATCGAGAATCTGATTCGCGTCTCCGGTTGCGCGCCAGCAGAGCTGGAGAGCAGAGTCGACCGCCTCCGGATCGTTTGCGAGAACAACGCGAAAACTACTAAGGGCCCTTTCTTGATCACCCTGAATCAAGAAAAAATTTGCGGCCTCCCAGGCGACGTGCGGTGTCGTTGGGTCTGCTTCCACCGCCCGTTCAACACTCCGTTCCTGCTCGCTGGTTCGGCCAGCCATCTCATACGCGCCCGCTAAATCCAGCCAGTACCACGCTACATAGGGGTTCAAATGCACCGCTGTCAGGTAGTTAGCAATGGCGTCATTAAGATTATCGCCGGACAGTGCCAGGATTCGGCCGAGCATTTCGGGATATTCAGCGTTCGATGGTTCTAGCCGGATGGCTTTGTTGAGATTCGATAGGTCCGGAGTCGCTGCCAGGTAGGAGGCGAGGTATGCAGGCAGCGCTAAGCGCATATACAGACCTACGAGAATGCAGCAGGCGGCAGCGAAAGAAAACATCCGTAGCGGGGACCGCAATTCAATCGGCATCTGGTCCATACCGGTGAAAGTACCTTTTGCGCCGGCCACGTGGCTGCATCAAAATTACAATACCATCTTACGAAACTTTGCCGGCGGTCGTAGTCTCACCTTGCGGCGAGGCCTCATCGTAGTAAAGGCGCGCATCCGGACTGCCATAGGTGTAGTAGTAGCCGTCGCCCGAATGGAGATCAAGCGCGTTTAGGACAATGCCCATAACCCTCGCGTTGACCTGCAGCAGCAGATCACAAGCGCGCCGAAGGGCGGGTTTTGAAGTCTTCCCCGAGCGCGCAACCAGGATGACGCGGTCTGCCTCCGGAGACAAAACCACGGCGTCGGTCACAGATAAGCAAGGTGGCGTGTCAATGATTATGTGGTCGAACTCGTTGCGCCAGCGCGTGATGTGATCCTTCATGACGGTCGAGCCGAGCAACTCGACTGGCTGTGGCGGAATTGGGCCTGCCGGCAAAATCCACAAGTTCGGCACTTGAGGAGACGGAACGACCACGTCTTCGATCTTGTCGACTCCGCTGATGAGGGTGCTGAGGCCTCCACGAGACCGAAAGCCAAACAGCTTGTCAATGCCGGGCCGACGAAGGTCCGCATCGATGAGCAATACGCGGCTCCCGCGCTGCGCCAAGACTAGGGCTGAATTCGCACTGATCGTAGTTTTTCCCTCTTGCGGCAAGGCACTAGTGACGAGTATCACTTTGGGTGGGGCACCAAACGAGGAGAGAAGAATCGACGTGCGGAGCGCTCGGTATGCCTCCGCTGCTTCTGACCTCGGACGTGCGAACGTGACCAGAGCAGGCGATTCAGACTTCTCGGTCTCGGCCGACATCGTTTTCAGCCGTTTGCGCAAGTAGCCGTTACTTGAAAGCTGCAGCGGTATCGACCCGAGCGCCGGTAGCGTCGAAATCGCGCTAAGCTCTTCCAAATTCCTGACAGTGCTGTCGAAGCTCTCGAGCAGCAGTGCGAGTCCAATCCCCAGGCCAAGACCCAGCAGAATTCCGAGCATAAGGCTCCGCTGCACGTTGGGTGATATTGGTTGCGTCGGAGTGCGCGCGATATCGACAACGCGGATATTGCTTGATCGGAGACCTGCACTCACACCTGCTTCCTTTAGCCGCTGCTGAAGATCTTGGTATAGCTGTCGGTTCGATTCCGCATCGCGCTTTAGCACTGAGTACTCAATTGCGCTCTCGTTGAGTTGGTTAGCCTCTTGCTTTTGCTGTTCGAAGGCGGTCGTCAGCAAATTCTCCCTTTGAACTGCGGCCAGATACTCATCGCGGATCACACCCTGCATTCTCGTTTCTTCGGCAGCGATTTCTGCTCGCACTTGTTTGAGCTGATTGTTCAGTTCGACAACCCTGGGATATCCGGAACCGAATTGGGTAGTAGCCAGTGCGTATTGGGTGTTGAGGTCAGCCTCCTTTTCACGCAACTTGTCCTGCATGCTGGTCGTTCCTTCGCGGGACGTTTTAGCGAATGCGGCAGGGCCTCCAGCCGCAGCGAGCCTGTAATTGGATTCCTTCTGAATGCGATCGGTCTGGGCCACTGTGAGCTCGTTGTTCAGTTCGTTCAGCTTGGCGGTTACTATGTTCTGCTTCTCATCCACCCCGAGAATGCTGTGGTCTTTCTGGTACCGGACAAGTTTCTCCTCGGATGTTTGCACTTTCAACTGGAGATCGGCGAGTTCGGTCGAGAGCCACTGCGAGGTTTGGGTGACAGACTCGTATTTTGTCTTGAAGTTCTCCTCTATGAATGTTCTTACCAATCCATTGACGATTTCAGTCGCTAGGCGAGGATCTGTATGCGTATAGCTGATTTGTACAAGCCGGGAGGTTGGGATTAATTGGATGCTCAGCCCACCGCGAAATGCGCCTAGCAAGCCAGCTGCTTTCGCTGGATCAGGTTGCATGCTCGAAACGCGAATCGACTCTTCAGCGGGAGCTTGCGGGCGCGTTGCACCCGTAAAATTTGGGTCTTGGTCAAGGTGCATAGCTTCGATGACCTTCATGGCAAGCGCATCGCTGCGAAGAATCGCGGCTTGGGTTTCCAAGGTTGCTTCGTAGTCGAAGTCAGGAGTACTGGTCTCGGCGTCCTTGAATCCCAAAACATTCGGATTTTCTGGAAAGATCGCTACCTTCGATGTGGCTTGGTACAGGCGGGTCGCATTTAGGATTCCAATGACAGTGAGTGTAAAAACAATGGCAAACGTGGCCAGGGCCGCCCATTTCCGCTTCCTCAGAATTTGCCAGTAGTGAAGGATCGAGTTTTGCTGTTGGGTAAAATTTGGGTATATGGTTTGGGGACCCTTAACCGGTAGCAGGTCGATCGGCGCCAGGCTTTCCACATCGTCAGAATTGTTGCGTCTTGGCTGCAATGGCATCAGTCAACCCCAGAAATGCGCACCGTGCTCGTTTTTAGGATCTCGCGGAATCGATGTTGGTGAAGAATGAGCAAATTCTACCATTCCCTCGAAGTTTTCCCGATACCGGTCCCGATACCGGTCTTGACACTCTCGGGAGGCCGTTACATCCTCCGCCCGCCTAAAGAGTGCCTGCTCCCGTGGTTTCGCCAGTTCCGATAACGTTAAGAAAGGTTCGCGAATGCATCTGCACGTAGAGTAGCCCTAATTTTGGCAGCTGCCCGAACATTGTGTTCCCCATCCGATGCAATGGTTTTGCAGGCAAGGCCTAGATTTCGTGGGATAACGTTTGCGACAAGCAAGCGCTATGCCTTAGCCAAGCGCAGCGCGCTCGTTCAGTCCGGCCAGAATGCCGATCCGGTTTTCATCTGGGACTCCTTGAATTGGCAAGGGTCACCAAGTCCTCTCTACCTGCTCTACCTGCCCCGGGACAAGAATCCGAGATCACTCACGTTCCAAAGCCGGAATTCCGACGCTCGCCGCCTTCTTTGACCGACTCCATCCTCTGTCCGTCCCAACTCAGCCGAACCAATCCAACTGAAGTAGAATCGTTCGGCGCGCCAGTTTAGAATGGATGAGACGCGTTGCTGAACTAGCCGGTTGGGCTATCGCGTTTTATGTCGGAGGTTCTGTGGAAGGCTTAGAGACAGCTTGTGTTGCCGGCGCTATTGAGCTGGCAGAAGCGGGGCTTCATCTCGGATGCGATCATGATGGTGATACAAGCCGCTGGTATGCCCTATACGTCCGATCGCGACATGAAAAGGTTGTCGAGAGCGGACTGAGAGGCAAGGGATACGCTGCGTTCTCGCCCTTTTATCGGACGAAGCGCAGGAGAATCGACCGGATCGCTGCAATCGATGTTCCTCTATTTCCCGGATACGTCTTTTGCCGCTTTGACTCGAACAATCGGCTGCCAATTCTCACGACTCCAGGCATGGTGAGAATTGTGGGGCCGGGGAATAGGCCGGAGCCGGTGGATGACCATGAAATCGCTTCGATTCGAACCATTGCACTGTCGGGACGTCCGGTTCAGCCGTGGCCCTTTTTGAGAACGGGGCAGCGGATCCGGCTGGAGGCCGGTCCACTTATGGGCGCAGAGGGGATTTTTTTGCGGGTCAAGAATGAATACCATCTGGTTGTTTCCATTACTCTGCTACAGCGCGCGGTTTCGGTCGTCGTCGAAAAGGACGCTGTTGCGCCGTTGTTCATAGGGGAACGCCACGCCAAGTCGTTTCAGAGTTAGAAAATCTATTGATTCCCCGTAACTGCCCGTCAAGAAGCCGTTGTGGCAGTCGATTGCTTGCATACGCTTGGTAAATCGGTACCCTCCCAAAGGTGTGTCGCTCCAAAAACCTGTATAATTTCGCAAAGTGTTCCTCCAACAGCAAATACCGCCATCTCTCCGCGTCGGCAAAATCGCGAAGCATTGACACACGCGTCAGTGGGAGATACTGTTGTAGTTCCCAAAAGCGGGGATTGTGCAGTAGAGGGCGGTAGCTTGTCTAAATTAGTGAGTTTTACGCTCCTTTCAAAGCTATCTCGGTGAGCGCCTGGGGTCCGAGCTTTCCAGGTGAAAAACTCAGCAACTCGAAAAGAATTACCTCGCGCTTCTGATCCTCTGCTGTCGTGTCCCCCCTTGCTTTCATCTGTAAACGGTCTATGTGCGGCATAAACGGTATAGTTGCATATCACACGGCTTCGAGTGAGCCGGAAGAAGCTGAGCTTCTCGCTACCCGCGACGCGATGCGTGCACGCGGCCCAGATGGGTCAGGTGCCTGGTGGAGCCCGGACCGGCATTGCGCTCTCGGGCATCGACGGCTTTCGATCATCGACCTCTCCGACCGTGCGTCCCAGCCAATGACCAGTGAAGACGGCCGCTTCGTCGTCGTATTCAATGGCGAGATCTACAATTATCCTCAGCTGCGTACCGAACTCGAGACGGACGGCGCCCGCTTCCGCACGACCTCCGACACGGAGGTGCTCTTGCATCTCTACGCGCGTCACGGCGCCGAGATGGTACATAGGCTTCGTGGAATGTTTGCGTTTGCCATCTGGGACCAAGCGCAGCATTGCCTCTTCCTAGCACGCGATCCCTACGGCATTAAGCCGCTCTATACCGCAAACGACGGCTGGACATTCCGCTTTGCCTCCCAGGTCAAAGCGTTGCTCGCCGGAGGACATCTTTCGCGCGACCCTGAACCGGCAGGGGTGGTCGGCTTCCATTTGTTTGGCAGCGTGCCCGAACCGTTTACGCTATACCGAGATATTCGATCTTTGCCCGCCGGCCATACACAATTTGTTAACGCTGCAGGCCCGCGGGAGCCCAAGTCCTTTTCGAACCTTGCCGAACTCTTGGCCAAAGGCGCCGCCAATGCAGTCCCGGTAGCTGAGATTTCTGAACGAGTGCGTGCTGCGGTCCTTGACAGCATCCGAGCCCATTCGCTGGCTGATGTAGAGGTTGGTATCTTCCTTTCTGCGGGCGTCGACTCCGGAGCGTTGCTGGGCTGTATGCGCGACGCGGGCCAACGCGGGGTCCGAGCCATCACGCTCGCTTTCGAAGAGTTCCGTGGCACGTCAGAAGACGAAGCTCCGTTGGCGGCTCGCGTGTCCGATCACTACGGGGCACATCACATTGTGCGGCGCCTCAGCCAACAGGAGTTCGTCCAGGATCTGCCAGCAATCCTTGACGCTATGGACCAACCCTCAATCGACGGCGTGAACACTTGGTTCGTTTCTAAAGCGGCGAAGGAGGCGGGTCTCAAGGTCGTGATCTCGGGTCTCGGTGGCGATGAACTTTTGGGGGGGTATCCCAGCTTCGCGGACGTACCGCGCTGGCGCCGTCGGTTCGGTGCACTCGCCGTCGTCCCCGGGTTGGGGCTTTTTGCGCGCACGCTCATCGGTCGTGTCGCGCCAGCTTTTTCGCATGCTCGACCCAAGGCGCTCGGACTCCTGGAACATTCGGGTACTTGGGCTGGCGCATATCTTCTGCGTCGTGGCTTGTTCCTGCCGAACGAGCTACCGAAGGTGATGGACCCCGAAATCGCACGCGAGGGTATGCGCAGGCTAAGGCCATTGCGTAGTCTCGGTGCGAGCCTTAAACCTGACCCCGGTTCCGATCTTGCGCGCGTCTGCGTCCTTGAATCGGTGCACTACATGCGCAATCAACTTCTTCGGGACGCCGATTGGGCGGGGATGGCACACAGCCTTGAGATTCGCGTGCCACTCGTGGACTTCACGCTGCTTGGCAAGCTCGCATCCTCGATTCCCGCAATCACCAAGGGCGCAGGTAAGGCTGCCCTCGCCGCAGCGCCGATGATGCCATTGCCAAACGAGGTCGTGACTCGAGCGAAGTCAGGCTTCGCTGTGCCCACTGGCGCTTGGATTAACTCCGTAGTGGGCAATGCTTCGTCGTCGATCGGACACAAGCCTGAGTCCAAGGGCATTGTTTCTCGCCGATGGTCGCAGGCCGTGCTAAACGGAGGGCCCCTAACCAAGCGCCCGCTAGAAGTCCACGCGTCATGAAACCCTCTCCCGCAATGCTTGCGCTTGTGACGGACGCCTATCGGGGACGTGGCGGCATCGCACAATACAACCGCGACTTTTTCGAGGCGCTGGCCGAGGCGGGGCTCCTATCGATTACTGTCCTGCCTCGCCAAGCGCCCGATTCATCGGGGATGCCCGAACCTGTTGAACAATTGCAAGCGCGGCCTGGACGGATTGCCTATTCGGTCGCAGCCCTGCGAACCGCACTTTTCCGGATAGTCGATGTCGTGTTCTGCGGACACCTCTTCATGGCCCCGTTAGCCGCGCTGATCGCGCGGCTCAAAGGTGCAAAGCTCATCATTCAGGCGCACGGAATCGAAGCCTGGCCGCGGCCGTCGCGGATTCAGCGCATGGCCACGGAACGAGCCGACCTCGTATTGTGTGTCTCGCGCTATACGCGCGCAGCCGTGCTCTCTTGGGCCGCGATAGCACCCGATCGAGTCCTCGTCGTGCCGAACACCGTGAGGGAAGTTTTCACGCCGGCAGACGGCTCGGCACAACGGGTTGCGTTGGGGGTCGAAGGTAAGCGTGTCCTCTTAACTGTTGGGCGAATGGACTCGCGAGAGCGCTATAAGGGTCACGACCGAGTGATTGCCGCAATCCCTGACCTTGTCGCGAAGGGACATGACATCTGCTATATGGTCGTCGGTGAAGGGGACGATCGCGCCCGCCTTGAGGCCCTTGTCCGGAATGCTGGGGTAAGCGACCGAGTGCGTTTCCTCGGCGACGTAGGTTTGCAAAGTCTTATCGAGATCTACCGCGCTGCCGACCTGTTTGTAATGCCGTCAACCGGCGAAGGGTTTGGCGTCGCATTCCTGGAGGCAATGGCGAGTGGTACGCCGGCGCTTGGCCTCGCAACCGCCGGTGCCAAGGATGCGCTAGCGGACGGCGAGTTGGGAACATCCACCTCAGAGGCCGAACTGTCCGTCGCGATCTCACGCCTCCTGCACCAGGCGAAGCCCGATTCCTTCGACCTCGCCAGAGCCGTCCGCGCCCGTTTTGGTCGGGAGAAGTTTGTGGCAATGGCCGATCAGGTTTTGAATCGGTTGACGGAGCGCGATTCTGACAACCCGAACGCAGTGTTCGGCGAATCCTTGATCTCCCATGCAGATCGTCCTTGAAGCTGGTCGGGTCGAAAAGAACTACTGGCGCGATCTTTGGCGCTATCGGGAGCTTTTTCAGGTACTTGCCTGGCGGGACGTTGCCGTAAGGTACAAGCAAACCATTATTGGCGTTGTATGGGCGGTTCTTCGCCCAGTTCTCACGATGTTGATCTTTACCATTATTTTCGCTCGGATTGCCAAACTGCCGAGCGAAGGCAGCGCTCCGTATCCACTCATGGTTCTTGCAGGGATGTTGCCGTGGACTTTCTTCTCGACGGCATTATCCGACGCCTCAAATAGCCTCATCGGCAGCGCTGGCCTCATCAGCAAGATCTATTTTCCTCGGCTGATAATACCGACAGCCACCATCGTTGTTGCATTCGTAGACCTGGCGATTAGTTTCGGCATCCTGGGTGTCATGATGATCTGGTATCAATTCTGGCCGAGCTGGCGAATACTTCTTCTGCCGTTTTTTGTTTTGCTGGCCTTCCTCGCTTCCCTAGGCCCCGGCCTCTGGGTCACGGCCCTAAACGTCAAGTATCGAGACTTTCGCTACGTCGTCCCCTTCGCCCTCCAACTCGGCCTTTATATATCCCCAGTGGGTTTCAGCTCCAGTGTCGTGCCGGAAAAATGGCGTTTGCTCTATTCTCTCAACCCGAACGTAGGCGTCATCGACGGATTTCGCTGGTGCATTCTCGATCGAGGCAGTCGTATCCATTGGACAGGGCTCGGTATCAGCCTGATTGCGATCGCCTTCTTTCTGTGGTTGGGTATTCGACAGTTCAGGAAGATGGAAAAGACATTTGCTGATTTAATTTGACGCCGCAGCGACCAAGCAATGCCACATTTTTCCTCTTGATAACAGCTGGCCTGTCTTTTGTGCATGCCTGACGGCGACGTCGTAATCCGTGTCGAGAATGTAGCCAAGCGCTACCAGGTCGGTCATATTTCGACTCGGCGCAATGGCCACGATACTCTGCGCGATGCCATCGTGCGAAGCACCAAGAATTTCGCTCGCAAGACGATGGACGTTGTCTACGGCCGCCAAATTGTAGAAGGCGACGCCGTTGAGGACTTTTGGGCGCTGAATGATGTTTCCTTTGACGTTACGCGCGGCGAGGTGCTCGGCATCGTTGGTGCTAACGGTGCGGGAAAATCAACCCTACTAAAAATCCTTTCGCGCGTCACTGAGCCGACCAAAGGCCGAATCATGATTAGCGGACGCGTTGCGAGTCTCCTTGAGGTGGGCACTGGATTTCACCCTGAACTCAGTGGTCGAGAAAACGTCTTTCTCAACGGCGCCATTTTAGGCATGACGCGCTCCGAGATACGTGCCCAGTTTGACGGGATCGTCGCCTTCGCCGCCGTCGAGCGTTTTCTCGATACACCCGTGAAACGATACTCCACGGGAATGCAAGTGCGGCTCGCATTTGCAGTGGCCGCTCATCTCCGTTCCGAAATCCTCATCGTTGACGAGGTTTTGGCTGTCGGCGATGGAGAATTTCAAAAGAAATGTCTTGGCAAAATGGGTGACGTAGCACGTAGCGGTCGAACCGTGCTGTTAGTGAGTCACAACCTTGGCTCTCTTCGGTCCCTGTGCTCACACGGCATTCTGCTCAGCGAAGGGCGACTCATTACTGCGGGAAGCATTTCTAGCGTCTTGAAGGCCTATTCAGCAAAAAATCAACTTAGCAGTCGAGTGTATCCTCAGGAGTCCATTGTTCGTCGAGTGGCGGTTTATCAGGACATGAATAAAATCGTCCTTGAGCTAGAGTATTCGGAATTGCGAGGTAAGCTGACGATCCCAGGTTTCGGTTTCGTTATCCACGACACCGATGGGCGTCCAATCCTCGGTCATAATCCCATGCTCGAGGGCAAGAATCTCGATACGCCGTGGCCAAATGAGGGGATAGTTAGGGCCATTGTGTCGTCGCCGACACTTCTAGACGGAGTGTACATCGTATCGGTATTTCTCGGCGATCCTTACTCGACGATCTTCAGGGATCCAAATTGCCTTGCTTTTTCAATTTCAGGAGCTGTCGATTCGCTTTATCAACTGCCTCCGGAACAAGTGGGCTCAGTCTATCCGGAGTGTCGATATGAATTTATTCCGCTGGAAGTAAGGAACGAGGCGGTTAACGCATCTCCTTCCGACTCATAATGCTGTTCTCTAAGCTAGCACTAAAATGCCTACGCCTACACTAGAAACCGTTCGGTCGTACTACGACCAACGTATTGATGAAAAGATTCATGACTTTACACACATCAATCCCCGAATCGAGGCAGCTGTTCAGCTAATCGCGGAGTGGGCACCTCCCAAACCAGCAAGGATCTTGGAGATCGGTTGCGGCATCGGTGCCACGTCCTGGAGGATGGCTCGGGCGTGGCCAGAGGCAGAGGTCATTGGTGCAGATGTGAGTTCCGCTTCCATCGACGTTGCCAAGACATGTTTTCGCCTTCCCAATCTGAGCTACCGTGACATTTTGATCACGGAAGGCGTTCTTGGCGGCAAGTTCGACCTCGTTCTCTTGATGGATACATACGAACACATTGCCCCGAATGATCGGAGGACGCTCCACGAAGCGATCAAATCACTTCTGTCCGAAGAGGCGAGACTCGTGCTGACTATTCCTACGCCAGTTGCGTTGGACTACGCGCGCTCCACCAACCCTTCAGATCTGCAGCCTGTGGATGAAAACGTAACACCCACAGATATCCTAGTACTGGCTAAGGAGACCGACGCTCAACTTCTGTACTATAGAGAGGTCGGTATCTGGCAGTACGGAGATTATGCGCACCTTGTGCTCGGTCGCTATCACACCTTATCGGACGTAAAGTTGCGGGAATACAGACCCGAAGGCATTGCAGTTCTCAAACGCCACATCAAGCGTTTGCTTGGTTACGCTCAAACTACATCGACCGGACGCAGGGACTATCTCGGCTCGGACGTTCTTCGCCCTTCAGCCCGCCACATTGACTACCGATTCAGGGTGACGAGTGCCGAGCGCAGGCGTCTCGCATCTGCATGGCGTGGAAGCGCTGATCCAAAATCGGCTCGGGGAGCGCGAACGTCTAAATAACGCGGTGATTCGATCTAATTCAAATCCTCCGCAGCAACCTGCGCTAGGCACATAGTGCGAAAAGTCTGCATTCAGGGGCTAGGATATGTCGGCGCTGCCATGGCAGCTGCGGTTGCGGAGGCGCGCGACCAGAACGGCAATCCTTTTTTTGAGGTAGTAGGTGTCGACCTGCCGAATTCCTCTGGTAGTGCGCGGATCGATGCGATCAACAATGGCAGGTTCCCTTTCGAAACAGGAGATTCCGCCTTAGGGAATGCCATCGGACGTGGTCGCGAGACCGGCAACTTGCGTGCGAGCGCTGATGCAGGAGAATACGAAGATTGTGACGTTGTGGTCGTTGATGTCCCCCTGGATGTCGACTTCGACGCGGTTCCACCAGCGGCAAGATTTGACGAGTACCTGGCTGCGATCAGAACGCTTGCGAACCGAATCCGCGCGGGAACGCTGGTGCTTGTTGAAACAACAGTTCCTCCGGGGACCACAGAAAAGCTGACCCTTCCAGAGCTAACCAAGGGTTTTACGGCTCGCCGGCTCGATCCAGAGGGGGTCCTGGTCGCCCATTCGTATGAACGAGTCATGCCTGGCCGCGACTATCTTGCTTCCATCACCAACTATTGGCGCGTGTATGCTGGCGCGACGGAAGAGTCCGCACAGGCTTGCGAAGAATTTCTCAAGTGCATCATCAATACCAAGAAGTATCCACTGACACGTCTGATGCGCGTAGTGGAATCCGAAGTCGCGAAGTTAATGGAGAACAGTTTCCGCGCGCTGAACATTGCGTTTATCGACGAATGGGCCCGTTTTGCAGAATGCACGGGGATGGATATTACGGCGGTGGTTCGGGCCATCAGAATGCGGCCGACGCATCAAAATATAATGCGTCCAGGATTCGGTGTTGGTGGGTACTGCCTAACGAAGGACCCCTTACTGGCAGGAATCGGGGCGCGAGATTTCTTCGGACTTTTGGACTTTTCATTCCCTTTCTGCGAGGCCGCTGTCAGAACCAATCATCTGATGCCGCGCGCAACGATTGCAATGTTGCGCAGCGCGATGTCCGAATTAGCAAACAAACACGTTCTGTTATTAGGGGCCACATATCGCGAGGACGTAGCCGATACGCGTTTCTCGCCGTCCAAAGACTTCGTCCTCTGGGCCGAAGCCGAAGGCGCAAGCATCGACGTGCACGATCCTCTGGTGAGTGAACTTGAGGGAATAGGCCGCCCGGTAATGCGCGATCTACCGCGTCCGAGTGGCTACGATGCAGCGGTTTTTGCTGTCGCCCACGAGTCATATCGCAAGCTGCAGCCGCAGGAATGGCTGGGTACTGCGCGACCATTGATTCTCGACGCAAACTCGGTGTTATCGCCCGAGCAGATTGCGCTGTTCCAGAACGCGGGTTGCCGCGTCAAGGCTGTTGGACGTGGAGATCTGTGAAGATTTTGTTAACCGGAGGTGCGGGGTTCATCGGGGAGCGCTTGGCGTCGGCTCTAGCCGCGGAAGACAACGAGGTGCATTTAGTAGACAATCTTTCGCGCGGCCACCGCGACGAAGCCCTGCAGTCGCTCGTCACAGCCCACAATGTGCGCTTTTATGATGTTGATCTCCTGGCCCCGAGCGCGTTGGATTGCCTGCCCCATGACTACGATGGCGTTGTACACTTGGCGGCCATTCTGGGCGTGCAAAATGTATTGGATCGACCGTTTGTGACGCTGCGCGACAACGTGCTCATGCAGGACGCTGCGATTCATTTTGCGCGGAGACAAAAAGGCTTGCAGCGATTTCTGTTCGCGTCTACCAGCGAAGTCTATGCTGGAAGCCTGCTTCACCTGGAAATTCCTGTCCCAACTCCCGAAGACGTCCCGCTCGCTCTGCCTGCGCTGCACGAGCCTCGCTCCTCTTATATGCTATCGAAGCTTTACGGCGAGGCCATGCTTCGTCATTCTGGCCTGCCGTTTACGATCGTGCGGCCACACAACATCTATGGGCCGCGAATGGGCATGTCCCACGTCATACCGCAACTCTTGCAGAAAGCACACACGGCCCCGCCGCACTCTGCGATCGAAGTGTTTTCGGTGGAGCATCGCCGCTCTTTCTGTTTTATAGACGATGCGGTTGAGATGCTGAAGCGTGTATTGTTTTCCCCGAGTGCCGGGAATCAAGTGCTCAACTTAGGAAGTGAGGGCCCAGAGGTCACAATAAAAAGTGTTGCGGAAATCATAATTGCCACGGTCGGGAAGCCTCTTCAGATTCGGGAGGGGGCGGCAACTCCCGGATCGCCAACACGCCGCGCACCTAAAATGACTAGAATGACCGAAGCTACGGGCTATCTCGCCAATGTCAGTCTCGAGGAAGGTATCCGTCGTACTTACGATTGGTATTGTGCCCACAGTTGTTTGGGACAGTAACATCGTGCACGTGAGTGCCTGAGCACAGCCGCGATCGGATGATCGCCCCACTTATATGATGTGATTAATTCTAATGGAAGGTGAAGTAGATCTCAGCGTGCGGGAAAAGACGGAACAATGCAGGCACTGATACTTGCGGGCGGCGAGGGAACTCGACTAAAGCCCTTTACTAACGTGATACCCAAACCCCTAGTGCCTATCGGGGATCTCCCAATTTTGGAAGTTGTCCTTCGGCAACTTAAGTATCATGGTGCGGACAGAATTGTGCTTGCTGTTAACAAACTTGCTCGTCTTATTGAGGCATTCTTCGGCGACGGCTCGCGTCTAGGTCTTAAAATTGTCTACTCGCTCGAAGATAAGCCTCTTGGAACGGCGGGACCGATTCGCCTAGCAGATAACCTCGACGAAGACTTTATTGTGATGAACGGTGATCTCCTGACAACGATTGACTACTCAGCCTTCTTTCAACGCCACCGGACCAGTGGAGCCACTGCGACAATCGCTACGTTTCAGAAAGAAGTCAAGATTGATCTTGGGGTTCTCGAAATGAGAGAGGAAAGCTTTGCAAATTACGTTGAAAAGCCGATATATCATTTCACGGTGAGCATGGGAATTTATGCGCTTAACAGGAGGGTTATTCAATTCATAGATTCCGGTAAGAAATTCGATATGCCAGATCTCGTGCTGGCATTGCACAAGGCCGGCGAGAAGATACTATGCTACTCAGGCGACTATGAATGGCTGGACATCGGTCGCATCGATGACTACGAAAAGGCCGTTCAGCTATTTGAAGCAAATAAAGACAAGTATTTGGTTGGTGGGGAGTTGAGTGAGGTGAAGCGTGGCTCGAAGTGAAACGGAAGGCGGCAATGATCTCGCTCACGCCTTAATAAGGAGGAACCGCCATGAAACGCGTGGCTGTATTCGGTATTGCCGGTTTCTCCGGCAGGCATTTTGAGAGGTTCGTCGCAGGGGAGGGGCTAGGCGGTAAATACGAGTTCTTTGGCTTCGGTAGAGATCTCAGCCGAGTGGAGCGTTCGGGAATCTTCTCGTACCGTGAAGGCAATGCATGTGAAGACAAGGAGGTGTTTAGGTTTGTTGATGAAGTACGTCCGGTGTACGTACTGAATCTTACGGGAATCTTCAGGGCGGCAAGCCTGGGAGAGTTTGTGGCAGTCAATGTGGGCGTGTCGCAGGCAATCTGCGAAGCAGTGTGGCGTTCTGATCGTGACATTCAAAAGATTTTGTTTGTCGGGTCGGCGGCGGAATATGGGGCTATCATAGCCAATCCCGTGAAAGAAGAAGCCGAGGTTCGGCCGGTGAGCCAGTACGGACTGAGCAAGCTATATCAGACGCTACTCTCGGGATACTTCTTCAGGAACTACGGCTTGCCGACGGTGGTCGCAAGAACTTTCAACATACTCGGTGAGGGATTGTCTCCGCAATTGTCGATCGGCAACTTTATGAAGCAGATCGCGGATCTGCCCGATGGTGGAACAATAAGAGTGGGCAACGTGTCGACCAGCAGGGACTTCCTAGATATCTCTGAGGTATCGCGACGGTACTGGGATTTACTCATCAAGGGAGTGCCTGGAGAAATCTACAACGTGTGTAGTGGTGTGCCGAGGACCATACGCTCAGTGCTTGAAGACCTCATTCGGGAGTCCGGAAAGAAGCTGTCTATTGAGTTAGACCCGTCATTGTTGAGGGAACGTGACATCGACTCAATCTACGGAGACAGTACTAAGTACGATCAATTCGTTCGATGAAAATTCTTATTGTGACGTCTTCGACTGGTTGGGGGATCATTCCCGAGATGGTGGAGGAATTTCAAAAGCGTAGACACCATGCAGAAGTATTCGACATCAACGACCTTGGGCCAATGGGAGTCGCGGCCAAGATAGCTTTTAGGGTGCCGAGACTGCGTTACTCCGCAAGCATTGCATTGTTGAAGAGAAGGCTCGCATGTTTACCCGCAGATTTCGACGCGGTGAACATCCATTACGCAGATCCGATCTACGGCGATTTTGCGCGGGCCCTTAAACGACGTGGCAGGAAGCTTATAACCAGTATCTGGGGCTCCGATTTCCTTCGTGCAGGACCTTCCGCTCTCCGTAACCTTGGGCGCACGTTCGATGCGTCCGATATTGTGACGAGTAATAACCCGGAGGTAATGCAGAAAATGGTCGCCCATTACCCCGGCATCTCGGACCGTGCACGAGTCATTCCTTTCGGCTTGAGGAGTCTCGACGTGATAGCCGAACTCCAACAGTCGGAAAGTCAGGAGGAAACGCGAAAGAAGCTTGACATTCCGCGAGGGAAGATCGTGGTCACCTGCGGGTACAACGCCATACGAGAGCAATGCCATGCGAAGATGATTGAGGCCCTGACCGCGCTCTCCTCAGGTGCCAAATCCCGCCTCTTTATATTGATGCCGATGACCTATCCGGACAACCAGGCATATCGGGAAGAGGTAAGGAAATCGCTTGTGTCGGCAGACGTGGAATACCGCATTCTGGACAAGGTAGTGAGCATCGAGGACATGGGCCGTGTAAGGATCGTGTCAGACTATGCCGTCAATATACAGACGACCGATTCGCTGTCTGGTTCGATTCAGGAGCATATGTTCGCCGGCTCATTGATGATAGTGGGGAAATGGCTTCCCTATCGCGTTTTTGAAACAATGGGCGTTCCCCTGCAGAGGATCGAAAGTCAGGAGGAAATTACTTCCATACTGGAGGAAGCGGCGCTGGCAAGGCCGGCACGAAGAACTGAGCCTGAATATGCGGGCAAAATATACGATTATTCTAGTTGGAGCTCGAATGCTGACAGATGGCTCGAGCTCTATGGTGACCGCAAGCCTGATGCACCCACTTGTAGATAATAGCTCGTCGACCACTTTGTAGTTACGACTAGTATAAACTCGGGTGCACACTCGACCGAGGACAGCTCTGTGAGAATAAGCGACCTATCGTTCAGCCACAGATATTGGAGCACGAAAACTGACGGAGCGCATCGACATCCGAATGAAGAGTGCTTTCTGCAGTACGCTCGAGAGCTTCTAGCGATGCTTCCCCGCAGAGGAGTACTGCTCGATGTAGGCTGCGGTTCTTGTCAAGTGACGACTTACTTGGCTCCAGAATTTGACCAAGTGTACGCAATCGACTTCTCGGAGTCGATGCTAGAGGCTGCCCGAAAGCGTGTCGTGAGTTCTGGCTTGAAAAACATCGAATTGCTGCCCGGCACAGCAAGCGCATTTCCGACTACGGTAACTCACGCGGACGTCATTCTCACTTCAGCTGTGGTTCAATACTTTAGTTTCGCGGATCTTGCATGTCATCTGGAGGAGTGTCGTCGAATCTTGAATCGAGAAGGGATAATCTTGGCAGCGCTCATCCCTGATTCTGCAAGGAAGAAAACTTATTATTATGGGTATTTCAGCGGTAACCGTTATCGTCGTTTGAAGAAGCTCAGGACCTGGATTTATCTTTCTCGCCTCCGTGCCAAAGCGTATCTCAAGAATGATTTGCTGTGGGATGGTATTGGAAACTGGTTTGACCGGACTGATATCGAGAGAGCCGCGATGCAGGCTGGCCTCCGGGCCGAATTCAGGGACTCACAGACTTCCGATTATCGCTTCCACGCGATCTTGCGACGACACCGCACTTTGGCGATCGTGCCATGAATTAAGTCCGGCGCGTCGCTCCGGAAAAAAGTTTAAAGAGACTGCTGTCTGTCCGCAGGCCGATTCCTGCGGACCTTATGAAAAAAGTTGCCGCCCTGTGACGCGCACTTTTGCTCTGGAAATTCGAATAAGGGGGCGCAGCTTGCTGACGTTTTGCCCTCTGCCGATTCAGATTTGTTCCGCAATCGGCCGAAACAGACGATGAGTGTTACGAGCAAACGACGAGGCCCAAGAGACACTGTTGAGGAGTCTTGGGACGAGCACGTTCTCGCTCAGTGTTATGGCCTCGCTCGCCGCGTGACGGTTAAGGACTTTCTGGACAGATTCAAGTCGTTCTTAGGTATCTCCGGGAGGATGTGGGCCGCTACGAGCGGCCGAAGCGCCCTGCGGGACGCCCTTGCAGGGACGAGGGGCCATACAGGTAGGCCAAAGAAGTCAGTTCTGATTTGCAGCTTCAACTGTGTTGCGGTGTGTGAAGCTGTACTACAAGCCGGCTTTCTCGCTGAGACATTCGATCTTAGTGACAGGTCGGGGCGAATCGATTGGGATGCGATCGCAGGGCAACTGCGAAGCGATCATCATGCCATAGTCGTGCCACATTTATTCGGTGTGCCAAACGACTTTCGCCCAATCCGGCATGCTGCGGCAAACCTCGGTGTCCTTGTCATTGAAGACTGCGCGCACACGTTGGGCGGTAATATTGGTGACGCAGTTACGGGCACATTGGGTGACGTGGCGGTTTATAGCTTCACCTATAATAAGCCGATCTCGCTGGGAGGCGGTGGGGTGTTAGTCGTCAACAACACTGAACTTGAGCAACTGATCCAGCTTCCCGAGCGAGGGATATCTCGGGATTGCGAAATGAATGAAATTAAACGTTTTGTGGCATATCTTCGCGGGCGACGGGGTCAGCTTGAGCGCCCAAGTATATCTCGGCGAATTCGGAGACGTTTGTTTCCGAGAGGAATTCCGAGCCAAGAGTTGATGCCGACCACTGGGTTCGGTCCATTAAGGGCTGCATTAGGCATGTGGGAGTTAGACCATTACGAGCCCACATGCGACCAACGAAACCGAAATGCGAGTCATTTTTCCAGCATCCCTCACTGGCGTGCATGGCACGTCAGCGACAATGTTTCACCCGCATGGCTTATGCAGAAGCTTGTTCCAGTGGAGTCCATTGACGTACAAGTAATTTCTCGTCGCCTTCAAGGGTGTGGTCTTCGAGTCGGCACATTCAATTGGCCGACGACAATGGATCGGGTCTTATCCCGCCCTGAGCGACCCAATGCCCACTATGTGGCGACATATGGTCTTGACGTACCGATCCATCAGGAGATGAACAGGAGAGAGCTCGGACTCATACGCGACGCGCTTCAGGGGTGTCGCGCGTGAAGCACGCTGCCCCTAGATCCGGTCCACACTCTCGATCTGAATGATCCAGCTCGAGGATCTGACCATCCTTGGCGTCGGCAGCGTGGAAAAAGGGTTTTTCGTGAGATCGTCGAATTACAAAACTCGACAGACAAGTCCGCTTTCATACGCTATCCTCGCGAGTTACGTTTGCGAAAACCAATTACCCACGCACAGTATCGGTTTTCATGTCAGCAAAAAGCGGACAGACAGTCTTGATAGAAAATGTTAACCTGTGCAGTCTCAAGCAGGCTGGCGCGCCCGCGCCGCGATCTCTAAAGAAGAGTGGTGTAAGACGATAAAGTATGGAATCTGTCATCAAAGACACAAAGCGTTCGAGGACGTCTCTGAGACTCCCGCAAACCTACGAGGAACTGGTGAAACGATCTCCCCAAGGGAGCCTTTTTGCTCATCGTTGGTGGCTCGAGGCGGTGGCGCCGGGGATGTATGAGATTCTGGAAATCAAGCAGGGTGATGAATTCCAAGCTGCTTGGCCGATCGTTTTTGACGAAAGGGACGGAACCAAGCATGTCCACATGCCTGCTTTGACTCAAAAGTTGGGCATACTCTTCGCACCTACTAGCGCGAAACCGATCGAAACACAATCGAAAAACCAAAGACTGACGACGGAATTGATAGAGAAATTAGGAGATACCGCCAGCTTTCACCAGAATTTTCACGAGAACTTCAACGATTGGCTTCCATTTTGTTGGCAAGGATTTACTCAGACGACCCGCTATACCTATGTTTTTGAGGACATGTCGGACCTAGATGTTTTATGGAACAACCTGCGACAGAAAACCCGGACGGAAATTAGACAAGCTCAAAAATTGGGAATTCAAATCAGGGATGATCTAGATTTAGACCAGTTTTTGGACGTGA
This sequence comes from Terriglobales bacterium, assembly GCA_036513715.1. Lineage (GTDB taxonomy): Bacteria > Acidobacteriota > Terriglobia > Terriglobales > Acidobacteriaceae > Acidiflorens. The sequence goes on along the minus strand of DATBYM010000054.1, from coordinate 21,452 downwards.
TCCGTAAGACATTCGCACGTCAAAACAGAAGCCCTTTGGGTAGCGATGAGCTTGTTCGTCGCATAGACACAGCTTGTTCCCACAATGCCGGGCGCAAGATACTTGCGGGCGTGGACCTCCAGGGGAGAGTACATGCTGCGGTGTACATAGCTTGGGTCGGTGACCAGGCCTACACCCTTATGGGAGGAGGCGACCCAGAGCTTAGGGACAGCAATGCCTACCGGTTGGTTTCTTGGGAAACGATGGTTTTTGCCAGATCGATTGCGAGCCATTTGGATCTTGTGGGATCCATGCTGCCGCAGGTGGAGCCCGTGTTCCGCGGATTCGGGGCGAAACAGGTGCCCTATTTTTCGATCACGAAGGTCCCTCCGGCACCGACGTCTTTGAGGGACTATTTACGGAGTTCCATCGAATTCCGGTGGACTCGGATGCGTAGAAAGTTGCGCGCCGCCGCTAAGAAACGATAATCAAGGTAGGAATACATCAATCAGAAGAGAGCAAATCTAAATGAAAGTGCCATTTGGGTGGATGCAAACGCGTCGGTAGCAACTCGGCAAGATGCTTTAGTCTGGCTTTCTTCCTGATTTCAGGTCGTTTTTGGGGTTCCTGCGGGGTAACCGGTGAGCCTCTTGGTCGACGAATACGAAGAGTTCGTAAAACGATCTCCCCAACGGAGTCTTTTTGCTCAGCGTTGGTGGCTCGATGCGGTGGCGCCGGGGATGTATGAGATTTTGGAAATCAACGATGGCGATGGAATCCAAGCTGCTTGGCCGATTGTCTATCGCAAGAGCGACGGAGCGAAGCATGTCTGCATGCCGGCTTTGACTCAAAAATTGGGCATACTGTTCGCGCCTTCTGCCGCGAAACCGGTCGAAGCACAATCGAAAAACCAAAGGCGCACGATCGAGTTGATCAAGCGATTAGGAGACACTGCGAGCTTTCATCAGAATTTTCACGAGAACTTCACTGACTGGTTGCCCTTTTATTGGCAGGGGTACACCCAAACTACACGCTATACCTATGTGCTCGGAGACATTTCCGATCTAACTTCTGTGTGGAATGGCATGCGGCCAAACCATCGACGCGATATTCAAAGAGCGACACGGCTGGGCATCCGAATAATAGACAGCCTCGATATAGCGAAATTCTTAGAATTGAATCGCAAGACGTTTACCCGTCAAGGCCGAGAGCCGTTGGCGAGCGATGAACTGATTCTTCGTTTAGATAGAGCTTGTTCCGCCAATGCAGGACGTAAGATCTTTGCAGGCATCGACTCTCAGGGAAGAATACACGCCGCGGTTTACATCGCATGGACAAACGATACGGCCTACTATTTGATGGGGGGTAGCGAGCCGGATCTTCGCAAGAGTGGCGCGCAGTTGCTGGCTCTTTGGGAAGCAGTAAGTTTCGCCAGCTCAGTCGTGAAACGATTTGACTTCGAGGGTTCCATGCTGCAACAGGTCGAACATGGCTTTCGCGGATTTGGGGCAAGGCAGCTACCTTATTCTTCGATCACGAAAGTCCCGCCAGCACCAACATCTTTGAGCGAATTTCTAAAGGCCTCCATCAAATATAGGTGGAATCGGGCGTGCAGAACGATCGCGAACCGATCTTGAGAGCGGTAAGCAAACCAACAATCGGTCAAATGGAAATGACCCACTCTGAAAGAAAGCGACGTTGTGGCGGAACACGAATGATCCACGGAGGTTTTTCGATAATCGCGGTGCCTACTAAGTTACTTGCTCCATGGCGCCCCGAGCATCATCATCGTCACAAGGAGTGTGTCGACGATGCCAGATTTGACAAGTGCTGGGGTGCAGGAAGCGCAAGTCCCGATTGGAGTGGAAAGCTCTGTCGAGCGGGCGGCTGTATGGCGATATACCGGCGCGCCGACAGCCAGATTTGCGAAATTGCCAGCAACCTACGAGGAACTGGTGACGCAATCTCCCCAGGGAAGTATTTTTGCTCATCGTTGGTGGCTCGAGGCGGTGGCGCCAGGGATGTATGAGATTTTGAAAATCAATGAGGGCGATGGAATTCAAGCTGCTTGGCCGATTGTTTATCGCAAGAGCAACGGAGCCAAGCATGTCTGCATGCCGGCTTTGAGTCAAAAACTGGGCATACTCTTCGCGCCTTCTGACATCGAGCCCGTCGAAATGCAATCGAAGAACCAAGAGCTGGCGACGGAATTGATCGAGCAATTAGGGGATACTGCCAGCTTTCATCAGAATTTTCACGAGAACTTCACTGATTGGTTGCCCTTTTATTGGCAGGGGTACACCCAAACTGCACGCTACACGTATGTGCTGGAAGATATTTCCGATCTAACTTCTGTGTGGAATGGTATGCGGCCAAACCATCGACGCGATATTCGAAAAGCGACGAAGTCGGGCATCCGAATCATAGATACCCTCGACACGGAGAGGTTTTTAGAATTGAATCGCAAGACGTTTACGCGTCAAGGCCGGGAGCCGTTGGCGAGCGATGAACTGATTCTTCGGTTAGATAAGGCTTGTTGCGCCAATGCAGGGCGTAAGATTTTTGCCGGCGTCGACTCTGAGGGAAGAGTACACGCGGCAGTTTATATCGCGTGGGCAAACGACACGGCCTACTATTTGATGGGAGGGAGCGAGCCGGATCTTCGCAAGACTGGCGCGCAGTTGCTGGCTCTTTGGGAAGCAGTAGTTTTCGCTAGCTCAGTCGTGAAACGGTTCGACTTCGAGGGTTCCATGCTGCAACAGGTCGAACATGGCTTTCGCGGGTTCGGGGCAAGGCAGGTGCCCTATTTTTCGATCACGAAAGTCCCGCCAACACCAACGTCATTGAGCGGATTTCTAAAGGCCTCCATCAAACATAGGTGGAATCGGGCGCGTAGAACGATCGCGAACTGATTCTGAGAGCTGTAAGCGAACCAACAATCACTTACTTCAGAATGGCCAGTTTCGACCGCGGTTGAGGTTACGAAGCGGCCCGGTCTGCTGGGGTCGCGCTGGAGTCAGCGCTTTGCCGCCGAGCGTTTTGGTGGTTAATTGCTCCCACGTTCATATTCCTTGCCAGAGAGTATCGAAAAATTCCCAAGCTTCTTTGCGCGAATCTACGCCAGTAGCTCTGAAGTAATTCGGCAGGTCAAAAGCTAATGCTCAATGTTGGCATCATAGGAACAGGCTTGATCGCCAGAGATCATGCCCTGGCCATCTCAATGCTCCCTGGTCGCGTCAGCCTAGTCGCTGTAGCCGACGTCGCTCCCGAGAGACTTCAGGATTTCAGTGCTTCATTCCTCGCGCCACGCCGTTACCAGGACGCCGGGGATTTGATCGCGGACCCCGATGTGGATCTCGTGACCATCACAACGCCGCCGTCGGCCCATGAGGCAATAGCGGTGGCGGCGCTTGACGCCGGCAAATATGTCTTCTGCGAGAAGCCGCTTGCCCACTCGCTCGCCAGCGCCGTTCGAATAGTGGACGCGGAAACCCGCCATCCCGGACGATTAGCGGTTAGTCACCAGCTGCGGTATGAGCCGTCGTTCCGCCGGCTGATATGGCTGTGTAGGAATGGTTGGATTGGGAAAATTCAGTCGGCGCTGATTGAGAGGCACAGTTATATCCCGCGCTCCAATCACGGGAAGCAAGGATGGTGGGGCTCATGGAAAGTGGCTGGCGGCGGTGTTTTCATGACGCAACTCATTCACGAACTGGATCTCCTTTTGCTGGCGATGGGTCGCCCGTTGTCGGTCAGCGCCGCCATGGACACCCGCTATGCCGGAATCGAATCCGAAGATTATGCGGAGGCAACAATCCGGTTTGTCGGCGAAGCCACGGCGCGGTGCGTCGCGTCTGTGAACTCCGGGCATATTCGCGGGGGTTTTACGATTTATGGCAGCTCTGGAACGGTCGGCTTGCCGTGGAATTTTACGACCAACGACCCGAGCCGTATGCCCAAAGCCATGAAGGAGCTAGACAGAGCGCTGCCGGACACGCGCCCTCGATCCGCATCGCTTGTTAGCAGTGGTTCCCGTTTTCTACTGAGGCGTTTGGGTCTCAAAGCCAAGCCCGCCTTGACGCCGCACACTCGCCTTTATCAAGAAATTGCGGACAAGATTAAGAGCGGGCATCCACTCCCGATTCCGCCTGCTGACGCGCTCGGTTCACTGGAGTTGTGCGCCGCTGCTTATGAGTCAGCTCTGACGGGAAAAGTGATCGGACTTCCGCTGGATTCGACGAGCATAGTTTATCGGGGGATATCTAAGGAAGATTACGACGCACGCAAATGCTCGCTGAAGAAACCGGAGCGAACGTTGATCCAAACCGTACGGAAGAAAGCAAACGGCAACGCGGTCCGCATTGGCCTTATCGGGCTGGACACCTCCCACGCTTCGGCATTCGCGAGCATTCTGCACAACCCCAATGATTACTTTCACATTCCCGGTGCGACGGTCGTCGCAGCTTATCCCGGCGGCTCGCCCGATATGCCGATCAGTATCTCCCGTGTGACCGGCTTTGCAAACGAGTTGAGGAATACTTATGGCGTCCGAATTATGGATGCACCCGAGGATGTTGCCGAAGCGTGTGACCTCGTCTTCATCCTCGCATCCGACGGGCGCGCTCATCCAGCCCTGTTCCGCGCAGTGGCCGTCTCCGGCAAACCGGTCTTTATTGACAAGCCTTTCGCAGTTTCGTCCTCCGACGCGCAGAACATTTTCACGCTCGCCGCAGAGACCAGCACGCGGGTATTCGCTAGCTCTGCGTTCCGCTACGCGGACGGCTTGGTGAGTGCGTTGCATTCGATCCAAGCGGCGGGAGAGCGGGTGAAAACGTGCCGAGTTCGCTACTGGTTGCAAATTCAGGAAACGCAAGGCCGGTATTTCTGGTACGGCATCCATGGCGCTGAAATGTTGCGCGCTATCATGGGACCGGGCGTGCGAGAAGTGGAAGCCTCCACCAACACAGACCACGACTCCATTACTGTGTGGCATGACGACGGGCGGCAATCGTCCATCATTGGATCGACGAACGATGGGACGTTCCATGTCACCATCGAGACCGACAAGCGAGAAATAGACGTTGACCTGACTTCGTCGATGCCATCTCTGTCCGCCCGGGTGCTCTGGGCCGCTCTGGATGTGCTGACCGAAGGGCAGTTTCCCAGGCTGTGGGGCGCCACGGTGGCGGGGTCTGTTTCAGGGCCTCGGCCTGGGCGCGCATTGGACCCCGACGCCGAAGAGACTCTGGAGGTCATTCATCTGTTGGACGCGGCGCAACGTAGTTACGCAGCACACCAGAACATAGTTGTGTAGCGGATTGCGCGGTCACGGTAGGAACCACAAGAAAGAAATCAAAGAAATGAAAATGTTAAATTCAGCCAAACGGCTCGTCGTCGGAATTGTCCGGCGAGCGCTTAGCATCGCGAACATCGAGCCTGCCGTGGTCAAGGCGCTGGTACGCAATCCGCCGCCAGTCCATGGCGGCCCCCGCGCCCGTAGAATGCCTTGGCCGCGCCGACGCCACTTCGACAAGAGGGAGAAGCGGGCGGTCATGCAGTTGCTGGATCGGGAGATCCGCAAGGGTGGTGCCGTGATCTATGGCGGACCGGAGACAAAGGCTTATTGCCAAGCCTTCGCAGATTATCTGGGAGGCGGCTACGCCGCCGCCGTGAACTCGGGCACCAATGCCATCTATGTCGCACTCAGGGTCCTTGATCTTGAGCCTGGTAGCGAGGTGGTCGTGCCGGCGATCACCGATCCGGGTGGCACCATGCCGGTTGCGATGTTGGGCTGCATCCCCATACCGGCGGACTCGGAGCGTGGTTTTCTCAATATTTCCGCGGAACAAATCAAGAAAGTTCTGACTGACCGGACGTCGGCGATCGTCGTAGCGCATATCTCGGGTCACCCGGTGGACATGGACCCGGTACTCAGACTCGCGGCCGAGCGCGGAATTCCGGTTGTGGAAGACTGCGCGCAAGCGCACGGCGCTCTCTATAAGGGGCGGATGGTGGGATCGTTAGGCACAATCTCCGCGTTCTCCACGATGTTCGGGAAGCAGCACTGCAGCGGAGCGCAGGGAGGTGTGGTCTTTACGAAGGACACTCTCCTATTTGCGAGGGCTAAACAGATTGCCGATCGCGGAAAGCCATATGGGGCGCTCGGGAATCCCGCAAACTTAGTCGCTTCGCTGAATCTTAACCAAGATGAGATCAGCATGGCCATCGGCCGAGTGCAACTCGAAAAACTACCGGTTGCCATTCGAGCACGGCGCACCTTCGTTTCTTCGGTTGAGACCGGTCTGCACGAAGTGGATGGCGTATCTCTTGTGGGCGACCCGCCCGATTGTTCGGGTTCCTACTGGTTCCTGATGATACGGCTCGAGACCTCAAAGCTTGATTGCGACTCTCAAGAATTTGCTGCGGCCCTCTTGGAAGAGGGGATCGACGGGGTGTACGCCGGATACCCATTCTTTCCAACCGATCAGCCGTGGCACCGAGACGCCGTCGTTTTCGGCAAGAGCAGCCTGCCTTGGTCGGCGCTTACCGGGCATCCCAGGCCGCAGCATTTCGAACTACCCAATGCTCATCAGGCTACCCGGGAGATTGTCCGCGTTGACGTTCACGAATCGTTGAGAGAGGGTGAGGCGAGGGATTTGGTGGCGGCCGTCAAGAAACTGGCCCGGTATTACAAGACATCAAGGCAGCCAACTGCAACAGTGGATACACCACTCGCCATAACCCGCACCGGGTAAGCGCTGCTATCTCTGCGACTGAAGAGAAGATGATTTCCTTGCGATCATCCACCAAGAATCGATGAAGTGCTCCCACGCGTAGAAGCCTCCCGCTGGACGGATTCCTCTGGACCGATGAGTGTGCACGGAGACTCCGCGGTCTAACGGCACGTTATGGTTCTAGAAGTAAGATTGAGGAGCTTCGAGGAGCCGCTGAAAATGGGGTTCCACTCGGTTACGAATAGCCTAGAAGCGAAATGAAGCTGATTGAGGCAATTTTGATTCTGGAGCTACTATGCCCCGTACTCATCGGGAATGCTTTCCAGATCCAAAGCGCGCCCGTCAGCTCTAACACGCTCGCTGCGAGCCAACAGATCTCTACGAAGCCACCCGCGTCCGAGTTTGTAAATCGACCTGAGGCCAACTTTGATGTCCGCCACTATGGAGTCGTCGGGGACGGGACAAGCGACGACACCAAGGCTATGGCTGCCCTGTTGACGACTATCGGTCCATCCCCGGCCGTGTTGATATTTCCGACTCGGGTTCACTCTTTATTGAATGCTATTTCCTTTCCCGCGAACGTCACTCTGGATTTCTCCGCAGGCGGCGCACTTAAGCCTGCGACAGGCCAGACAATAAGCATCGCTGGCAGAATCATTGGCGGCAGGCAACAGATTTTCGTTAACTCACTCGCGGGTCATGGAACGGTCGACCTTACAGGTAATTACGCGCTGGAAGCTGTTTACCCAGAGTGGTGGGGGGCCTCGCCGAGGGCGACTGCTGAGATCAATACCCCAGCTATTCAAGCTGCCATCCTCGGAGCCTTTGGATCGAATCGCACCAATGCCAGTGGGCTCGCCAAGTACAACCGAGTTTTGCGCTTCTCCGGAATGTATAAGATTAACGGTGAACTGAAGTGCTACCACATCATCGGATTTCGTTGGGAGGGAGATAACAAGTTTGGTAGCGGTTTGATGCAAACTGCGACCAACAAGCGAATCATCGATGGCCAGAGCGTAGCATACGGTGTATTCGACCAAATCCGATGGGAAACCAGTGCCTCTCAGAACGTTCCGCTGATAGACCTGGACTATAGCGGAGCTCAGGGTGATGATCTAAGGCCGCAAAACATCACTTTCTATGACAACGTGTGGAACGGGAACAATGTTGGGCAGATCGGGCCACTGATCTCCAAAAGCGGCGGCGGCGCGCAAGGCGATAATATCCGGTTCTTCAACAACTATTTTTCGGGATTCACGGAAGCCTGTGCCCAAGTTGGCGGCAATAACACCGGAGTCAATGTCGGTCGCTTCTATGCCTTCAATGCCATGCTGGTTACATTTCAGGGCGGTGATGTACAGTCCTGCCCCCACTATGGCATAGCCTCCTATAGTGGCAGTACCATCGTCAGAGATGTGTCCTTCGAGAACGGTTTCTTAACACAAACGGGGTTTGATGTCTATTGCGAATCGGCACAGGCGGCGTATGGCTGCACGATGGAGAACGTCCGCTCCGAGAGCCGCAGGCTAATGGCGGGTAACCGCATCAACATCAAGAACAGCTATACGATCAATCAAGCCAGCTTTCCCACGCCGCGACAAAGTTTGCCAGTGGGTTACATTATTACAGGCTCGGCGGTAGGTGGGGACGGTGCCTATTACAAGGTTACAGTCAGTGGAGTCTTCGGTGGTGTAGGCACTCCTACCGGACCGGAACATGCAACGTCGGGCAGTGCAATCGCCATTGTCAACTCGTTGGCCTCTTACAAAGTCAACGCCTTCGCCGGCTTTCGCGCTTCCATCGTCGCGGGTACGGGAATCGGTCACTACTGCGTGGTCACCGCAAATGATGCGACCAGCATCACGTGTTCTGCAGGCTGGGTTACGGACTATGACAAGCTGGCTGACGCCGATCCAGATGGAACTAGCCAATTTGTAGTCGAACCAAATTGGGGTGGTCAATTTACCAGCGGAGCCTGTACTTTCGCGGCCCTGAATGAAAACGGGATTGACGGTGACAATGGTGGAGTTCCGGCCAACGCCGTACTAGACGGAGTCGACGTTCCCGGCGACAAAATCAGGGCCGCGGGGGTATTTAAGCGCGTTACGGTAAGCAGAGCGGATTGGAACGGAAATCCAACCTTGGATAACCACACCGTTATTGCCGATTATGACGTTCTTTTGGATCCGACCATTGGTATTGGCGGAGCGACCTACTACAAGAAATGGCAATTTCTTAGAAACGGTCCAACCTCAGGGACATTCCTTGGTTATTCTCAGAGGAATATGGGCACTCAACCGATTGTCTGGAGCGCTGGCCAGGCAGGCGGTGGGCCGTCCGCGACAGACGTATGGATTGGTGGAAGAAGCGACCCCGAATCGAAAAGTTCCATATCCCGTGCCGTCCTTGAAACCGGAGGAATGCTGGGAAGACCCACCCCGTGGGGATGCAACAAGAACGGAACTCCGATGCAGATACAAGGCGGACTCCCCACGGGAAGCGGCACACCCGGAGCGATCGAATTTTGGATGGGCAAGTCCGGTTCATCTGGAAGCACTGTGCGTGATGGTGCCCCAGTCGCGGGCATCCGAGAGAACGGCTTGTCGTGGACGCTGTTCGGCGCGGCAGTAGCGAGTGAATCAAACATCGCTCCGAGCGGAAACCTATTCCACGTGACGGGCACAAAGAGAATCACGTCGATCTCTGGTACAGGTATTACGGCCGGAACGGAGATTACTTTGATTTTTGATGGGACACTAATTGTCAGGAACGGATCGAATCTAAGACTAGCGAGCGATTTCACTACCGCGCCAACTAACACACTCACCCTGAAGTGGGACGGGAGTGATTGGTTTGAACAGAGTCGAAGCGCGGAAATTGCTACCGTTACGACGGTTGAAACAGGCATGCCGACCAATACAGATTTTATCGGCGAACTTACCGCGTTTAATAACACGGTCACTTATACTTTTACTGGCCGATACGCTTCCCATCCGATATGCGTTGCTAGCGACGAGACTACAGTCGGGAGCGGCATCAGAGTTACGTACTCTGGCGCGACTTCAGTGACGTTCTCAACGCCTGGAGCGTCGGATGTGCTCAGCTATGTGTGCGCTAAGCGTAATTAGAATCCTTTAGTTAGGATGCGCCAGCTCAAAACAGGGCTGTCGTCGTATTGGAAATCGACGAATTGAATCCCGATGCGGCGTCGATTCCGACATGATTCGACCTGCTCAACAGGCGCTGACGTATGGAGCGCCACAACTATCACCCACTCTTCAATGAACCATGTGCCGGGCATCTCCGTCATCACGGCGACAAAGAATCGGCTCAAGCTGCTTTGTGAGGCGATGGACTCCGTCCAACGGCAAACCTTCAATGCCTGGGAGCACGTTGTCATAGACGATGGGTCGGATGATGGCACAGCGGAGGAAGTCGCTAGGCGCGCCGCCGTTGATGCGCGGATTCGCTACGTTCAACGCACCGGAGAAAGATCCGGCGCAAATGTGTGCCGTAACATCGGCGTGAGGGAATGCCGAGCCGAGCTCATCATCTTCCTCGATTCCGATGACTTGCTCAGACCGCGGTGCCTTGAGCGGCGGGTTGAGATCATGCAGCGGAATTCGATCTTGGATTTTTCCGTCTTCCGTGCAGGGGTGTTTGAAAAGTCAGTAGGCGACCGGACACGTCTGTATCACTCACAGAATCCAGGTGACGATTTGCTGCGGTTCTTAGCTCACGAGTGCGTGTGGGAGATTTCCGGTCCGGTCTGGCGTCGCAGCTTTCTCGAGGAAATTGGGTGTTTCGACGAGACGCTACTGAGCATGCAGGATCTGGAGATGCATGTGCGCGCCCTGTCCGCTCGGGCCAAATATGTGTGCTTCCCTGATGTGGATCATGACATCCGAGGGCACGATGACGCGACTAAGACTAGCGTGCGCCATTATAAAGATCCGGTCTATATTGAAGCAGCCGAGCGGGTCCGAGCGAAGCTTTTCGATACGGTTACAAGTCGCGGCCTACTGACATGGAGTCGGCAGCGTGCCCTCCTAGGACTTAGCTTCGGGTCGGCCGAATGCTGGGTGGAGGCTAGGCGACTCGGCCGCGCCATGCGTTCATGGAACCGGGGCTGCGGCCGGCAACAGGCTCCCGTTTATTTACAGATTACTGGACTATTGATGCTTTGTGTAGCGCGGGCAAGCGCAAGGAAGGACGGAGTCTGCTCGCGGCTGGTCAATAAATGGAAGGGCTGGGCGCGCTTCCGCCAGGAGCCATCGCTGTTGGAACAGGCCGAATGAAAGTGCACCGCAAGATTTCAAGTGACCGTGCAGCTTAAGCACCGCCTGCTCAACTTACTCAGATTTGGTGATCCATCGCACCCTTGCGTCATTCGTGCACAGCAGTTCCGCCGCCGCCTCCTCAGATCCGACGAACGCCTGCGGAACGACTACCTAAGCAAGACAGCAATACCCAAGCTACACATCGGCGGCAGTTGGCGCCGACTGCAAGGGTGGCTGAACACAGACATTGAGCTGATTCCGGACGTTATGCAGATGGACGCCACACAACATTTCCCCTTCATGGATGGGACGTTCCAGTATGTTTATACCGAACACATGATCGAGCATGTGCCTTACCCAAATGGCTTGTACATGTTGCAGGAGTGTCACCGCGTCATGAGGAGAGGAGGTGTGATTCGTGTAGTCACACCCGATCTGGCCGTGATTCTCGGACTGTATGGCAGTAACCTTTGTGCCGATCAGCAGAGATATCTTTTGTGGCTTCGTCAAACGTTTGTTCCGCAGGAATCCCCGCCCAACGCTGTGTCTGCCATCAATGCGATGTTTCGTCTGTGGGGGCACCAGTTCATTTACGACGAAGAGACACTATCGGAGGCTATGCGTGCCGCGGGATTCAGTTCGGTCACGAGACGGTTCATTGGCGATAGCGATCATCCCGATCTGCAAAATTTAGGAAACGAACAACGCTACCCCGAAGGCCTGCTCAATTTTGAAAGTGTGACCTTGGAAGGACGCAAGTAGGAGAAGTGGGCCGTTCCAACCGACCTGAGAGTCACGCAGTTCAGAGTCAGATGACTGACTGCATTTACATTGCGGCGTGTGCCCGTGATGCCCGCTTGACGCGCATTTGCGTGGCGAGCATTCGCTACTTTTACCCCGACATTCCCATCCGGATTCTCGCGGGGGGCCCCTTGCAGCGCGGATTGGCGGAGGAGCTGCATCGCTACTGGGGTGTTGAGTCGGTGGATCTTCCGAGGGGCGATTACGGTTGGGGGTTCGTGAAGCTAGAACCGTTGTTTGGTCCTGCGGGCCAGAGATTCCTCGTGATGGACGTGGACACAATCTTCACGGGGCGCGTGCTGGATATTCGTGCCGAAAGTGATGCGCCGTTTTTTGTGGATGACGAGAAGTTGTCGGATGCCGACTTCAAGCGACTTTACTATGACTGGGACAAGCTTCGCGAAATAGACCCAAGAGCCCAATCTGCCCGCACCGCCTTCAATGTGGGCCAATGGTTCGGGACCGCCGGGTTGGTCAAACGTGAGGAGTTCGACGCTTGGGTTGAATGGACCCTACCCCGTCGCCTGCGCTATCCGGAATATTTCATGGGTGGCGATCAAGGCGTGATGAACTATGTCATTCTGCAAAAAGAGGCATTCGAGGGGTTACGCGTTGAACGCCGTACCATCATGCGCTGGCCCGGCAATTCCATGGATGGCCTGGATGTCGAAAGCGTGTCGAAGGGTACAGCGCCGCCGCTTGTGATCCACTGGGCAGGTATGAAAAAGACGCTATTGCGGGGCATGGTAGGCGCGGACTTGCTATTGTTCTTTGAAAAGTTTTACTACCAAAGGCCTCCCGCCGGAAAGTTAAGAAGGGTTCTTGCGACCTTCTACCATGTTTGGCTCCAGTGCCTGCATGCCGTTCGATGGAGGATGAGGTTGCAGTATCGAAAACGGATTGGGACGCGATTGTCTAAAAACCCTAACCCCGAGATCGTGAAACAGTCAATCGCGACATGAAACAAAGTGTCAAGAGACTGCTTGCTAGGTTTGGCTACCAAGTGCAAGGAATACGGTACTGTCCCCGGCAACTCCTTCAGCGAGACCACCTCCGCGTGGTCGCACTAGACGATATCATTTGCCGTAGGATGTTCGAATTCGGCCAGGAATTTTCGTTTATTCAAATCGGCGCATTTGACGGAATTACTGCGGATCCCCTGTATAAATACATCGCTCAATGTGGCTGGCGGGGAGTCCTGATGGAGCCACAACCTCGGGCGGTTGCCCAGCTACACGAAATCTACCGCGATAATGATCGCATTGTTATTCTGCAAGCCGCGCTGGATTGCAGACCTGGGAAACGCACGCTCTTCACAGTCGAGTCCGATCATGTCCCTGCATGGGCTCGCGGAATGGCTTCCTTCCAGCGCGATAACATCATCAAGAACTCCTCCCTTGTCCCAGGAGTGGAGGCCATGATCAAGGAAATTACCGTGAATTGCATTCCCTTCGAGGATGTCATGCAAAGGCTCCCAGCCGATCGGCTAGACCTATTGCAAATTGATGCTGAAGGCGCCGACGGCTACATTTTGTCCCTTTTCCCATTTGGTCGCGTGAAGCCAGCCATTCTTCATTGGGAAAGCAAGAATCTGACTAGATTCCAACAGGAAGAAACGCTCGATATGTTGAGCAAACATGGCTATTGCTTTGCACGGTCAGGCGAAGAGGATATGCTGGCCGTGTTACGCTGAACAGCGTTTCAACTGCCTTGGGATCAAACAGATGAGACGAAGCACGCTTCCGACTGCCGCTGGCTTGTTCGATCGCCTGCCGCGATATTTGCGGCGACACAAGTTGATGAAGGCGTGGATGGGGCTAACTGGCGAAGATCCAGTACAGCTGGTTCGAATTAGAGATGACGCCTTCGGATACGCAGACATGAGTGACGGATTCCTCAGGCTAGTGGTGATAGATGGCCATTATGACGAAGAATTTTTCAGGGTCGCGGACGAATTGCTGTCACAGGGGGGCGTGTTCTTCGATGTCGGGGCCAATTATGGGCTGCTGAGTTTTGGGCTGGCTAAGAAGTTTTGCAAAACGGTGCACTTTCATCTCTTCGAACCCAACGCCTCGCTCGTAAAATCGATTGAAAGAACGCGTGAACTATACCATTCGATGCGCTCAGTGGTGAACGAGGTCGCGGTTAGCGATGAGAACGGCTTCGTTCTGTTCGATGTCGATCCAAGCCAGACGGGGCGGTCGCACATTACCGACGTAGGAGGCAGTCCCGTCAAGTCGATCAAGCTCGACGACTATATCACTGCGACGCAGCTGGAACGTATCGACTTCGTAAAACTCGACATAGAAGGTTACGAACTATCAGCGCTGCGCGGAGCCGAGCGTGCACTGAAAAATAGAACTGTCAAGGCTGTGTACTTCGAATATTTTGAGAAATATCTTGTTCGGGTGGCACCGCCTAGTGTTTTGATTGAATACCTTGAGTCGCTCGGTTTTGAAGTTTGCTTTTGTCGGCGGTTCGATTTTGAGACCCGTGGAAAGCCGGCCCTAACACTGAAAAAAGGATTGCCTGGCCACGGCCTGCCGCTCTTGGCGGTCAAGGGGTACCGGCCTCCCGCGATGACTGACCTGCTTGCCGTGCCGAAGGAACACTTAGCGGCTATCTAAAAAAGGCCATCTAAAAAGACGCTATGCTTACTATTGCGCATTGTGCCACTTTAATTCGCTGGCCTGCAACCGAATAGGTCCGATGTTGACCGATCCAAGCGCGCTTTCGGTTGTCATTTGCACGCACAACCCGCGTCCAGACTATTTCGTTCGGTGTCTCAAGGCGCTCGAAACACAGACCCTTCCTGTTGACAAGTGGGAGTTGTTACTTGTCGACAACGCGAGTGATTCGGGCAAGGAGCCTCGGACGGACCTATCATGGCATCTCCATGCTCGCTTGGTGTGCGAGCCGCGACTTGGTCTTACACCTGCCCGATTGCGTGGTATCCGCGAGGCGATGGGCGGTCTGCTCGTGTTCGTAGACGATGACAATGTGCTTGACGCCGACTTCCTCGAAATAGCGCTTCGGGTCAGCAAAGAAAAGCAATTCTTGGGTTCGTGGAGTGGTCAGTGTCGACCTGCCTTCGAGGAGAAGCCTCCTGAATGGACCCGCCGCTACTGGGGAAATCTTGTTATCCGTCAGTTCGACGAGGATGTTTGGTCCAACCTGCCGCGCCTGCCCGATAGCATGCCTTGCGGGGCGGGGCTTTGCGTGAGACGTGATGTGGCCCTGCAGTATCTTCATTTGCACGAATCTGGGAAACGGTCGTTTCAATTCGATCGGACGGGCGCCACCTTGCTGTCCGGCGGCGACAACGACTTGGCTGCTTGTGCTTGCGACATCGGTCTCGGCCTCGGACTCATCGCTGCGATGAAACTCCAGCATCTGATTCCGCCGCAACGTTTGACCGAGGACTACATTTCACGTCTTGCCGAGGGCATCGCATTTACTTCGACGTTGCTGGACGCGGAGCGTGGTGTCGGGACTGGCCAACGTATGGCACTGGGACGCGTGGCGGACTTCTTGCGAATCATACGGCTGAAACAACCTCACCGCCGGATCTTAAGCGCATCTCTTCGAGGACGAAATCGTGCAATCCAACAACTCGCATTTGGTAAAGCCGCCCTGTCTGAACACGAAGTTGTTCCGACCGTGGGGCAAAGCTGACGGCCGTGCTTCCAACTTGGTGGCACCGAATTGTCATCGAGTTGAAGCGGGTGCTTTACAGCGGACGCGGGGAGCCTTATCGGATCGAAGGGCACACGTTGCGTTACGTGCCTGGCACTCGCCCAGTTCGGTTGCGCTATTCGTGCTCGCCCAACGGCATCGCCCGATATGATGCATTGCAGGTCGCGTGGCTCAGCAACCATCTGAAGGAAGGTGACACCGCTGTCGATGTGGGCGCGCACCACGGAACGTATAGTGTTCTGATGGCGGCGAAGTGTGGTCAAACCGGTCGCGTCGTCGCTATTGAACCGGATCCCTACTCGCGCGATGTCCTGGTGAAGAATTTCAGTCTCAATCCAAGTATCAAACGGCCTATGGTTGAAATGTGTGCCTGCTCGGACAGAATCGGTGAGGCGATACTCTACACTCGCGGGGGCAACTCCCAATCTTCGCTGGTACCGTCTGCGATCGAGTCTCCCACCGCGAACAAACCCGAAGAGATTCGAGTGCCCATTGTCACTCTCGATTCGTATTTGTCGGAGCACAGGCTCGCACCGCGTTGCGTGAAAATCGATGCGGAAGGAGCAGAAATCCGTATTTTGAAAGGTGCGAAACAAGTTCTGGCGAGTAACGCAGACGTAGTCTGTGAACTTCATCCTTATGCGTGGCCGGGGTTTGGTAACACGTTCGCAGAACTCAAAATTCTGGTTGCCGCGTCTGGCCGTCACATTCGCTATCTCGATCAGGATGTGGAGATCGGCGGTAAGGCAGAGTACGGCATTGTGCTCTTGGAACGCTAACCCTGGTTTTGATTTGGGTCGGGGAAGGTAGTGTAGAACGTGCAAGACGGACCGCGACGAATTCTTCACGTCATCGAAAATCTCAACAGCGGAGCGGTAGAAAATTGGCTCGTGCGTATGTTGGGGCATGCGCGCAAACGTGGAATCGATGTTGATTGGACTTTCTATTGCGTGCTCGGGCAGCCGGGAGCCATAGACGAGAGAGCGCGATCACTCCGGGCGCGAGTGGTGTATTCCCCGGTTCCGACCGGGAAGAAAGCAAAATTTGTTCGCGCCATGCGCACGGAATTGCGGCGTGGGGAATACGACGTCTTGCACTGTCACCATGATCTCGTTAGCGCAGTCTACCTGCTGGCCGCTTGGGGGTTGCCTATCCGTCGAAGGATCGTTCATGTGCACAATGCGGATGAAGCAGTGCTTACGCCCAGCCGCCTCAAGCAACGCCTCTATCGCCAACCAATGCGGCAAATCTGTCTTTGCAGTGCCGATCGTCTCGTAGGAATCTCCAACCACACCCTTGACACATTTCTTGCGGGACGCCCACGACGTCCAGAACGCGATTCGGTGCACTATTACGGAGTGGATACCACGCCATTTGAGAATGTCTCGGCCGATCGCGTGAGATTTCGCCGCCAGTTGGGCCTGCCTCAGGATGCGCTGATTCTTCTCTTCGGCGGACGCTTAGTTCCGGAAAAGAACCCGGTGTTCGTCGTGGATTTCTTGGCCAATCTGCGTTGCATCGATCCCCGAGCTGTAGCGATCTTCGCTGGAGCTGGGTCTCTGGAGTTAGAGATATTGGCTCGAGCACGAAGACTCGGCGTGGAAAATTCCGTGCACCTGCTCGGATGGCGAAACGATCTCCCCGAGGTTATGAACTGCAGCGACTGCTTTATCCTTCCTCACCCGGAGTACCCTGTCGAAGGATTCGGAGTAGCTATAGTTGAAGCACAGTTAGCCGGCCTACCGATGTTGCTATCACGCGGCATTCTAGATGACCCGCTTCTGCCAACGGCGAGTTTTCGGCGGCTCGCACTCTCCGACGGGCCTATGGCTTGGGCGAAGGCCGCGATAGACCTTTTCCGCGATCCGGTACCGTCGCGCGCAGCCGCGCTGGCTGCGCTCAGAGCTTCTCCTATGGATATGGACCAGGCACTTGCAGGACTTCTTAGACTCCATGCATGACTCACGGACGCCCAATCAGGGTACTTCAGATAATCGACAGCCTCGGTATGGGAGGCGCAGAGACTTGGCTGATGGAGGTGCTACGGCTCTGGTCCAAAAGCAAAGTTGGCCGAATTGATTTTTTGGCTACGAGCGGCAATCCCGGTATCTTCGATGAGGAGGCGCGACGGTTGGGCGCGCAAGTCCATTATGTCCGCTTCGGACGCGCTCAGCTCTGGCGATTTGCGAAGCAATTCCGCCAAGTGTTGCGTGAAGGACGCTACCACGCCATTCACGACCATCAAGACTACGCCAGCGGATGGCATTTCCTAATGGGCGCAGCCGCGCTACCCCCCGTGCGCGTGACGCATGTGCATAACCCCGCCTATCAGATTCGCAATAACTATGGAGTGACTTTCAGTCGCCGTGTTACCGCGCGGATGGGAAGAAGGCTTGTCGCCTGCTATACCACGCATATCACCGGTACATCGCGGCAGGTGATCGCCGAATACGGTTTCGATGCTTCGCCGTTCCGCCGGGTCCCAAAGGCAGTCCTCCATTGCGGATTTGACACCGCACGATTCCTTGGCGACTCAACCTCCTCGAAGACTTCTATCCGCCACGAGTTTGGTTGGTCTGAGGATACAAAGATCATTCTGTTCGCTGGGCGGATAGATCAGTCTCCGGATCTCGGTCATCCGCAGAACCATAAGAATTCGGGCTTCGCTGTTTCCGTGGGAATTGAGTGCGCGCGCCGGGACCCACGTATGTGCATGCTTCTTGCTGGCGCGCCCAGCCCCGCTGTTCCGGATCTAGAACAGCGCATCATTGCATCTGGATTGGAAGGGCGCATCCGGTTTGCCGGCACTCGCAAAGATATCGAGCGGATTATGCTTGCGAGCGACGTCCTGCTTTTCCCTTCTAGGGGTGAGGGGCTCGGTATGGTCGCTGTCGAAGCGCAGGCCGCAGGATTACCCGTTCTTTTGTCGGATGCTGTGCCTCGCGAGTGCATAGTCGTGCCGGAACTCGTGCAGTTCCAGAAGCTGGAAGCCGGAGAAGCAGCATGGGCGGATGACTTGCTTCAGCTTGCCAAGCGACCCCCCAATATTCTGGGCGCCAATCAAAAGGTAGCTGATTCTACTTTTTCGATTGCTAGTTCCGCGGATGCACTCTTGCGGCTATACAGCGAAGGCAGTCTTTCTTGATCAATTTTGTTTCCAATCTCCCGGAGAATCTAAGGTCTGGCGGTTTTTCCGCGATGAATGCCGCGGCATTTTCTGCAATCAGCAGGTCTGAGTTGTCGTGCTACGTCGGACCAATCAATCCGCGAGTGATTTCATGGCAAAAGGCGTCGTCCAAATTCCGGCGTCTAGCTGGTTTTCAGGGTGCCTTTTTTTTCTTCTCCCAGCGTAGGCTGGAGGCGATTGCTGACGAGGTTCATTCGAAATGCTGCTCGGATGCACACCTGGATTTTTTCCACGGTTTCACGCCATGGGTCCTGACCCAACCGCAAGTTCCCTACATGGCATGGAGTGATTGCACGTTTCGGGACTACATCGACATTTTCTGTCATCGAGAACAATTCCAGCCCGATGATCTTGCGCGGATCGAGCAAACTGAGGCTGGTTGGTTAAGGAACGCGAGACATGTGCTCTTTACGAGTGAGTGGGCCGCCAAGCGTGCAGTGGTTCAATACGCATTGGACGCACGCCGAGTTCGTTCAGTGGGAATCTTTGGCCAGATCGAAATGCCGGAACGGGACGTATATGCTGGCGGCAAGGAGTTCGCCTTTATCTCGACCGACTTCGAGGCCAAAGGTGGTCGAACCGTACTGTCGGCGTTTCGCGAGTTGCGAAAACGTCACTCCGATGCTTCTCTGATTATCGTTGGCCACCGGCCACCCGACATCGCAGCAGAATCCGGTGTGACCTTCGTCGGTTTTTTGCGAAAAGAAGTTCCGGAAGAATATCAGCGGCTCCAGCAGATTCTTGGACATGTCCGTGCTGTAGTGCATCCGACAAAGAGTGATATTTCTCCGTTGTTGCTTGTTGAGGCTGGCTATCTCGGTTGTCCGGTGATCTCTTCACGACGTTTCGCGATCCCAGAGTTAGTAGAAGATGAACGCACCGGATTGCTTTTGGACGATTCATCTCAGGTGGGTGCGGTTGCCAACGCCATGTGTTGGATGCTTGAACACAACGACGAATACCTCCAGATGCGCAAGGCTGCCTGGACGAAAACCCGTGGACTACATTCAAAGCGAAACTTTGAGGAACGTCTACAAGCGTGTATATGTGAAATTTTTCCAGCCAGCAGGATGCTCGCGCAATGAAAATACTGTTTCTCGGCCAAATTGGTTTGGGGCAGACATCCCTAATGCGCATGCGGGCGTTCGAGCGACTCGGACACACAGTCCGAGGTGTGCACACTGTTGAACCTTGGGCACAGACCTCGTGGCTTAAACGACAAATGCAGAGACGGCTGCAGCGAGGGTCAGTGGTAGATGCGATAAACCGTTCGGTTCTAGAGCGCGTACGTGAGTTTCGGCCGAACCTGGTTTGGGCTGAGAAGCAGGAGTTTCTCCGCGCAGAAACGATCGAAGAAATTGGGAAATTTGATACACGGTGTGTTCACTTCACACCGGACCCATATTTTTCGCTCAATTGGAAACGCACGCGGCTTATGGATGCAGCCATGGGCGCGTTCGACGTGCTTGTTTACTGCAAGTCATATGAGAAGAAACACTACGAGATGCTCGGCAAACCAGTTGTCTATATGCCGCTCGGATATTGTGATGAGGTCCATCGTCCACTGCAGTCCGATGATGCGCGGTGGAACTGCGCCATTGGATTTCTGGGCGGGTGGGAGCCACGACGTGAACGCCTGCTTCACTCTATCGCTGCCACTGGTGTAAATCTCAAGATCTGGGGCGGATACTGGGATTTTTTGCGCGACGGCAAATGGACTCTCCGCCGACATATTGTTTTACGCCAGCTATGCGGTGGAGATTCTTTCCGATTTCACAGGGATGAATTTTTGGCTCGCGCTCACCAAGGCGGAGAGGTTTACGAGGACGATTACGCGCGAGCGCTTACTGGTTCCAGGATAGGTGTAGGATTTCTACGAAAGGTTTGCCCTGACCAGCATACGACACGCACCTTTGAAATTCCCGCCTGCGGCAGCCTGCTTCTGGCTGACCGCACCGAAGAGCACCAGGAATTTTTTGAAGAAGGCAAAGAAGCCGAGTTCTTTGCTTCGAGCGACGAATTGCTCGAGAAAGCCAAATTCTATTGCAGCAACGAGTCTGCCCGGAAGAGAATCGCAGAAGGAGGCTACAAACGCTGCCGAGAAGGAAAGTATTCCTATATGCATCGCCTTAGCACAGCGCTCGACGCTCTGGCGCGGTTCTGAGCTTCGATTAATGCCGCCCTCAACTTTCGAGAATCTTTTGATACTGTATGCGCGGCGCTTTCCGATTCGCCGCGGGAAGCTGAGGGTGATCAATTCGCTCTGGCGAGCAACCGTGGGTGATCCGAACACGCATCGTGTGGCAACCTTGAAACACGGCGGATTTAAAATGGCATGTGACCTCGGCGAGATGTTGCAGCGACAGTTTTATTTTTTCGGCACCTATTTTCTGGAAGAAGATATCCTCAGATGCTGGGAGGCCGCGGCGAAGGGGGCCAAGGTTGTCCTCGATGTGGGAGCGAACGCCGGAATTTATAGCTTAGCTGCGCTCGCTGCTCAGCCCAACGTCACCGTGTATGCCTTCGAACCCACCCACCCCCGAAATTGCAGCTCGGCTGCGCGCAAGCGCGAAACTAAATGGGCTCGATCACCTGCACGTGCACGAGGCGGCGGTTCTCAACAAGAATGGACAGGCTAGTAAGCCGTCCCGGTGATTTCGTTAATACGAATTCGCTTCTGAGGATCGGTATAAGTCCAGCGGAAAGGTTTTGCTGATTTGGCATAAGCCTCGATGTACTTGCGTAGCTTTCGTGCCAGATCAGCAACCGAAGTGA
>DATBYM010000053.1:0-180838 GCA_036513715.1 Terriglobales bacterium | reverse complement strand
CTTGAATTGAGGAATCGCCCATGGCCACGGACTCTGAGCACCTGGCGGATTGCCAATGTTTGGAGGCAGAGGTTCACCTTTATTGATCACTGCGACTGGGCAAGCGGCCGAGGATGCCGACGGAGTGCCCTCAACGGGCGACTGTGCTTTTTCGTTTCTGCACCAGACAGCGGCGATGAATTCTCCGTAAATGCGATAGGTGAGACCGCTGCGGGCGAGGTTGTCCCAAAGGAAGCCGGTGCCGGGATCGTCCACATCTGGGATTCCCTGCTCGAGCGGAATTTCATCGGCCACGCTGCCGCCGAAATCGTAGGTGCGCTCTTTGCCGCGATAAGCGATGGGCCAACTCTTTTCGTTGTAATCGGAGGTGGTCGATGCGGTTGACCAGAGGTGGCCGTCCCCGGAGACTTCTCCGCTATCGTAGAAGTTGTCAAGCACGCCGAATTGCAGCGCGAGTTTGTGTTCATTGGGCGTGACGTCTTTGCCATACATCGTGAGCGAAGGGTCGCCATCGCCGGCGGGCAGATCGCCGAAAATCTGATCGTAGGTGCGGTTTTCTTTCAAAATGTAGATCACGTGGCGGATGGAATTCGTTCCGCTGGCGAAGGCGAGCACGCCGCCGTCGGAGCGCAACCGATTATCTTGTTCGACTTGCTGCGTGTAGGACGCGAGATTCTTGTCGATATCGGCGAGACTTAGGCGCTGGATTGAGCCACCGATCAAGGTCGGAATGTAGGGATGTTCTTTTCTCTTGCGCTCGCCTTGTAGCGTGTTTTGCATATTGTTGGGGCCGCTGCCCTCTCCCTTCGCGGTGATGATGAGCAGGTCATTGCCGGCGATGGCGAGCGCGCTCGGATACCATTCCGTGGGAATCATCCCCAGAAAAGGGTCGGGTTTGCGAGGAATCAATTCCATGGGATTGCGGTCTTCCGCTTCGCCGGTCAGATCAAAGACGGCCACGGCGTCGACCGCCGCCAAGGCTGCATACAAATACTTACCATCGGGAGATAAGGCAACGGCCACCGGAACGGCACCCGAAGACTGCCTCGGGTTTCGGTCGCGCGCTCCATAAACCCGAAACAGTCGGTTCGGCGCACTCACGTTGTCGAGTAAATCGAGGGCGGCCACGTAGTCGGCATTGGCCAGAGCGACGTAGAGCACGTCCTCTTTCTGGTTCAGCACCATCGCACCAGGATGGGAACTTGGATGGTTGGGCTCATCGTAATCCTTGTACACGTCAATCCATTCCGCGACCTTTCCGGTTTCAAGATCGAGTTGAGCAACGGCGGACGCATTCCACAGGCTCACCCAGGCTTTGGTGCCCGCTTTGTTGACGACGACCGCGTAAGGGTACGAGCTCGGTACGTATTGGCTGCGGCTCAGGTCGAACGACTGCAAGATCCTGCCGTCACTGGCATCGAGGACGATCGCGTTATCCGAAAGATTATTGCCGACGAGCAGGCGATCGCCGGTCGGGCCCGGAAGAACGGCCATCCCCGCCGGGTACGGCAAAGCCGTTCCAGCGGGAGTCTGGCGCAAGCCGAACGCCACTTCCTTTCCTTCGGCGATGGGCTGGGGTGGAATCTTGATGAAGCGTTCGGGCGACACTTCGCCGGCCGCAAATTTATACACCGCAACGCCATTGCCTGTGTCCTTGGGATTATCGCCAGTCGGGTCGGTGATTGATCCCATCGACGCGTAGAGATGGTTGCCGTCCGTTGAAAACGCAAGGCCAACGAAATAAGTCTGGCGTGTCGAGTACTCGTCCGTCAGGCGGTCGTCGGGAAAATCGCGAAGTTGATTATTGCTGAGATCGAGAATGCCAATCGATTGCCGTCCGCCGCTCTCCTCGGTGCCATAGCCTTGGTTGAGCAGCGCGGCATAGCGGCCGTCGGGACTGAGGGCAATCGTCGCGGGAAAGCTGTTGCTGCGGGCGATGTAGCCAGGGACAGGGAGCGTGAGGCTTTTGCTGGTCGGGAGATTGATACGACGCGATTGATCGGCGGCGTGACCGACCGCGAACATGACAAATAACATGCAAAAAATGATCGAAGGCGAAACTGCGATCTTTTTCACGAGCGGAGATCCTCGTGAGGGTTTTACCATTCGGGTCCTCGATGAGGCAAACGTTACACAGCTATTTCTGGACAGCGTCGGGGATTTTCGAGGTTTTATCCGCGCGACGATTTGAAGATCGAGAACGCCGCTCCTTGCGGATCGGCAATCACCGACATGCGACCGACTCCGTCCATGGTCGTCGGCGGCAGGTGCAGCTTTGCGCCCATCTCTTTGGCTTTATTTGCCGTGGCGTCAACGTCATCAACCTGGAAGTAGGCCATCCAGTGGGCTGGTACTCCGGGCTGGCGATACGATGCCGGAGGAATGCCTCCGATGTGATGCTCGCCGTTCTTAATATGCACGTAACCAGATAGATCTTTCGGATCGCTGACGAGCTGCCATCCGAAAAGGCCGGAGTAGAAGTCGGAGGCGCGTTTTGTATCCGGGGTGCTCAGGTCAGCCCAACAGAGCGTGCCGTTTACTTGGTTGATTCCGATGCCAGCATTCTTGTTTGCCTGCCAGACACAGAAGACCGCGCCGGTCGGATCTTGCACGACCGCCATGCGGCCCGCATCCATCACGTCGAAGGCCGGACCAAAGGTCTTGCCGCCTAATTGCTGCGCTTTCACCGAGGCCGCGTCGGCACTGTCGACGCTGATGTAGATCATCCAATACGGAGGGATGCCCTGGGAGCGCTCGTCGGGCCGCAGCGTACAGGCAGCGGCGGCTTCGCGGCTCTGGAGTTTGAATTCGGTATAGTAGTCGTTAGGGCCCATCGGATTGTCATGCGGCGCCCATCCGAAAAGCGAGCCGTAGAAAGTCTTGGCCGCGCCCTGGTCGGTAGTGTGCAGTTCAATCCAGCAGAAGGAGCCGGCGGGGTGCTTGTCGATGTTTGCCATAGCAGCAGAAGTTTACACCAATTCTGGGCGGCGGATTGTCAAGGGGAGATGAACGACTGAGTATTAAACTGCGGCGGATCCTGCTCCAGGGCCATGCTTCCTTATTTTGCTTTGAGAAAAAGCAAGCAGCCAAGGGAGATCAGTGCTGAGAATCCGAACCCGAGGACACCGCCGATCAGCCGCAATTCAACCCCAAGACTATGTTGGGGCTCTGTAATTAGCGTCACTGACGTAATTGCGAAGAGAACAATGCAAATTGCCGAAACCATCACGAATGTCGCTGTAACGATCCCGCTGCCTTGATGTCTCAATGCAAGTTCTTCCCTACCCAGTCTTCAATTCTCGCCAGTGCCCTGTTCAAATTCTCCTGCGAATTGGCGACGCTGAAGCGGAGATAGCCTTCTCCGTATTCTCCAAAGGCGGTGCCGGAGAGACAGGCCACGCCGGCCTGTTCGAGCAGCGCATCGGCCAGTTTCTTGGAGGGCCAGCCCGTCTTCGTAATGTTGGGGAACGCATAAAACGCGCCCTTCGGCAGGCGGCAGGAGAAACCTTTGATCTTGTTCAGTCCGGCGACGAAGACGTCGCGGCGGCGCTTGAATTCGGCATTCATGTTGTCGACCGATGATTGATCGCCACGCAGCGCTTCGATTCCTGCTATCTGGGTAAAGCTCGCAGTGCAGGAAACCGAGTTCGTACAGAGTCGCGAGACATGCGTGGCTAAGTCGGCGCGCATTACGCCATAACCCATGCGCCATCCGGTCATGGCGTAGGTCTTGGAGAAGCCGTCGAGGAGAATGGTGCGCTCTTTAAAGCCGGGGACACTCATGATGGAGAAATCCTCGCCGTCGAAAATGAGCCGGCTGTAGATCTCGTCGGACAGAATCATGATGTTACGGTCGCCGATGGCCTCGGCAATTTCGACAATGTCTCTCTTCGTTAGCACTCCTCCGGTCGGATTGTGAGGCGAGTTGAGGATGATCAACTTGGTGCGATCGGTGATCACGGAAGCCAGTTCTTTGACGTCGACGGAAAAGTCGCGCTCCTCCCGCAGATGAAGAGGAACCGCTTTGCCGAGCGAATAATGAATCATCGACTCGTAAATAGGGAAACCGGGATTGGGATAGATGACCTCATCTCCCTGTTCAATTAAAGCGAGTATGGTAAAGAAAATAATTGGCTTGCCGCCGGGGACTACAACCACTTCGTCGCTGGAAACCGGCACATGGCGGGTGCGGCTGACATAGTCAGCAATGGTCTGGCGTAGCTCGGGGAGACCGGCGGCGGGACCGTAGTGCGTCCATCCCTGCTGAAGGGCGTTAACCCCAGCTTCGATTACATTTGCCGGGGTGTCGAAGTCGGGCTCGCCGATTTCGAGGTGAATGATCTCCTTGCCCTGTTTTTCCAGGGCGCGGGCGCGATTCAGAACTTCGAAGGCGGTCTCAGTGCCGAGGCGCGACATGCGGCCGGCCAAGCGCAATTCGTATTGGGTTGTGGTGGGCATGGTTGCGGTTGAAATTATAGCGCTTTGGCAACTGGATTTGCCGATACCGGGACCGTTCAGGGAACTATCCCGTCCCCAAGTGCGTAGTTCACACTGTCTGGAGGCGTGTTCATGAACTCGATTTCTACCCGCTACGTTCTGTTGACCGCGATTGCTGCTCCCTTCTTGGCCTTCGGAGCCTATGTGGCTTGGCTTGTGGTTCCCATTGTCATTCGCGAAGTGGTACCTGAAGTTATACGTGCGGTGATAAATAGCTGAGCCACCAGGAATATCTAGGTGTGGTCAAGAGGCTACTCCGAAATCGTGCTCTCTTCGCTTTGCGCTCGCAAAACTCGATCAATCGAGTAGGGGGCGCGCTGGGTGGGTTCGTGGTAGTGGCGCACCTGCATTTCTCCGAGCAGGCCTACGGCCAGCATGTTCAAACCCGCCAGCAAGAGCACGGCGGAAAATATCATCAGCGGGCCGTGCTGGTACATGACGTCGGAATGGTGAAGCAGTTTCTCGAAAATCAGCCAGCCGGAGATTCCGCTGCCGGCGAAAATGCTGAACATGCCGAGCGTGCCGAAAAAGTGCAGCGGGCGGGAAAGATATTTGAGCAGGAAGCGGATGGTGATGAGGTCGAAGAAGACGCGGAAGGTGCGCGAGATTCCGTAATGCGAAGCGCCGCGCTCGCGGTTTACGTTCTTGATCGGCACTTCGATGATCGAGGCACCGTGCCATGAAGCGAGCGCCGGGATGAAGCGGTGAAGTTCGCCATAGAGTGGGACCTGGCCGAGGATTTCGCGGCGATAGGCTTTGAACGTGGTGCCGAAGTCGTGAATATCGACGCCGCTCAACTTGGCCATCAGCCAGTTAGCGCAGCGCGACGGAATGCGCCGCATCCAGAAATTGTCGACGCGATTCTTGCGCCAGCCGCTGACGATGTCGTAGCCCTCGGCAATTTTCTCGAGAAACAGCGGAATGTCGGCGGGATCGTGCTGCAGGTCGCCATCCATGGCGATGATGTATTCGCCGCGAGCGTGATCGAATCCTGCGGCCAGGCCCGCGGTCTGGCCAAAATTACGTCGGAGCTTAACGACGGTTACGCGGCTGTCGACAGCGGCAATTTCCTTAAGCAACGAGAACGTGCCGTCGATGGAACCGTCATCGACCAGCACCATCTCAAAGGTCTCGCCACTCGCCTCCATCACGGACTTAAGCCGCGCATAGAGGTCGGTGACGTTCTCCTGCTCGTTGTGCAGGGGAACTACGATGGAATATTTGAGCACTGTTTTTTATTATACGGCAAGGGGGTGATGGTTTCGCAGTAACTTAGGTGAGACTGCGCTGGTTGTTCCTTCAAACCTTTTTCTCGACCAGCAGAATGCGAAGCAGCAACAGCCAGCGACCCACGTTCGTGGTCATCAGGAAATTTTCTTTGACGTGCTCCCGACCATTCTTTCCCATTTGTGCAGCAAATTCGGGATGAGTCAACAGATAGCGGATCTGATAGGCGCAGCCTTCTACCGAATGCACTAACATGCCTGTTAGCTTGTGGATGATCTGGTTTGGAATGCCGCCGACGGCGCCGGCGATGGTGGGCTTCCCTTTCCATAGCGCCTCGGTGACGGTTAGGCCGAAGCCTTCCTTGAGCGATTTCTGCACGATGATGGTTGAGGCACGCTGCAGGGCATTAATCTCGAGCGCGCACCACGGAGGCAAGTCGAGAATGATAATGTCGGGATCGTTGCCGGCTACTTCCTTGACTTCTTTGAGAACGATTGCGCCTTCCGGATCGTCACTGGCGCCGCCGCCGGCCAATACTAACTGGCAATCCACGTATTTCTTGGCCTGTTTGTAGGCTTGCACCACACCCACCGGGTCCTTGAGGCGATCGAAACGAGAGACTTGCGTGACGATGGGGCGCGAGCGATCAACGCCGAATTCCTCGCATACTTTTTGTACAAAGTTTTCGTCGAGGTCTTTATTTTTCTCTGAGAGCGGATCGATGCATGGGTAAAACAAATATTGCGGGGTAGGCAGCTGGCGGGCAAAAGACTGCGAAGAAAAAATTGCCGTGTCGAATTGTTCGATATAGGGACGCAGAAATCCCCAGACCTGCGGATTCGGATTCGATAGGTCGATGTGGCAGCGCCACACCCAGCGGGCATGAGAATCCTTACGCGCGCCAATCAGAGCCGCGGGCTGGGGATCGTGAATGACGATGAGATCCTCGTTGAATTGCATGCGCTGCCGGTTCTGCTCGTTGTAGGAAAGAAATATCTCACGCGCGGCTTGCGTCAGCTCATAAGGACTGCCGTGCAACGCGTTATGGAAAGCTTTCGTGATCTCAAAGAAATCGTTTCCTCCCGTGATGACATCCCAGTGGGTGGGAACCTCGAGCTCCCCGAGCAGAGGGACAAGGCGATTCAGCATTTCCGCGACGCCTCCGCCGACGGCAGTCGAATTGACCATCTTTACCGTCTTGCCTTTGAGTTCGCGCGCCAGGAAGCGCAATTCGTCGAGCTCAGCCGCACCGACAATATTTTCGTAAGCGTCGAATGGCGGAGGCGCCACCGGTGCGGGCGGCGTCTCCCACGAGCGCGGCGCCTTGCGGCGTTCCGGATTCGCGGGGGCGGCAGATTGCCCTGACGTTTTCTCTCCGTCAGGATGTAAGTCACCTCGCTCAGGACGCGCCTCGACTGCCGCGGTGGAAGGGCTGAACGACGATGGGCGATTGCTTGCCGTTTGTGAATTCACTAGCTTCCTTCCCCTTTCAGGCCTGGCTGCTGCATAACTTTATTTCAGACTAATGCGCGTTCGACGACCCGAACAATTTGCCGACGCACATCTTCGAGGGTTCCCGTATAGATATCGATGCGATTCAGCGCGCGCGCGGTTTCGGTCAGCCCGACATCCTCATACAGCCACTGTGAGAAATCATTGGACATGAGCTTGATGCGCAGGCGCGCCTCGATGAAGTGATGATGGATGGAATGCACGCTGACCTCGCGCAGGCCGGTGGCAAATGCCTGCATATTCTGGGCGACGAACTTGGTGGGTACCATGACGATGTCAGACGCGCAGAAATAAAACGTTTCATCAGCGAGGCGCGAGGCGTCGGCGGGATTGCGCTCGAGGTGCAGTTCGACGATCTGAATGAAACGGTCGCGCAACTCGCCGAGGGAGGTGTATTCGCGCACGTCGACATTGGCTAGTTGTTCGGCTAAGCCGGGTTGGTTGAGGGCGGAGAGCACCCAGTGCGCGAAATCGTTGGAGAAGCCTTCGCGAATGAAGTGATGCTCTTGCAGCGTGCGGAAGGCGTGTTGAAAAATGGAATCTTCCGGACAGGCGCGGAGGGCATCGAGAAATTCCGCGAGCGTTGCGGCTTTGAGCGCCGTAATGCGCAGAAGATGAGCCGAAGTATTGAAGTAGAACGGCTTCGCCGGTTGGTGTGGAGGCGCACTTTGCGTGCTACCGGTCATCGATTCACCACCTTTATCTCTCTGTTATTCGGAACATCGTGTTGTGCACAAGTTTTCAGCCACAGGGCTAGAAAATCGAGAAGATCTTCGGGCGGCTTGAGCCAGAATTGTGCGGCTGTGTTCCGCCACTTCGGACGCACCAGCACG
The DNA here is from genome assembly GCA_036513715.1 of Terriglobales bacterium. Lineage (GTDB taxonomy): Bacteria > Acidobacteriota > Terriglobia > Terriglobales > Acidobacteriaceae > Acidiflorens. Next base: position 172,769 of record DATBYM010000053.1, on the reverse strand, counting down.
CTCAGGCCCCGCCCCTGCAAGGCCCTAAAAGCGGACTCATCGGTGGTGTCATCGCCAAGATATGCGACGGGTGCGTCAGGAGCGATTTGCTGAAGAAAGACTCGAACCGCATCGCCCTTATCGGCCTCGCAAGCGCGAATTTCCACGCCGCACTCGAATTCGAGCAGGTCGAGCCCGCGTTGCTTGGCAATCGGCCGCCAGCCTAGAAGAACGCGGGCGCGGATAGCTTCGGCATCATTGTCGCTGAGACCGCGCCAATGAGCGGCAAGGCTACCGGGTTTGAACTCCGCCGTATGCAGCAAATCCTGATAGCCGAGCCAGCGGCCCGCATCCGATAAGCCATCGAGTGTGCCCTCATCGAGTTGCGGCATTTCCGTGCTCCCGTCCGATTTCTGGCGCTGCAGGCCGTGAACTCCCCAGACTTCGGGCGACGGATGAATATTCAGAAGCGGAAGCACTTCGGTGGCGTCGCGGCCGGAAATAACGACAACCCGCGTCCTGCGATCGCGCACAATCTCTTGCAGCAGGAGACTCACGCCCGGATAGGGATAGGCTTGGTCGCGACGGGCATGAAAGGGTGCCAGAGTTCCGTCGTAATCGAGCAGCAAGGCGGCGTCAGAAGCTTCCGCAACCCTGCGCAGAAATGGCTCGAGCTGGGACTGCAGGCCTGATCTCAACCGGTACTCCTTTCGAGTTTTGACCCAAGTCGCATGGGGGTCTCGCAGACGGATTTGGCCAGGAACGCGATCACACAGCGGATGCGTGGACACGAAATTTTCCCTCTCCGTCTTCGGCGTTGAGGCGAATCTCACAAAGCTCGGTGATCAGGTTGCCGGCCCACTGATAGATGTTGTGCTCGCGGATGAGTTCGCGCATGCGGTGCATGCGCATCTCGACTTCAGTGGGCTCCATCTCTAATGCTGCGCGAATCGCATCCGCCGTCTGATCGATGTCATAAGGATTGACGAGCAAGGCGTCGCGCAGCTCGCGAGCCGCGCCGGTGAACTGGCTGAGGATAAGCGCGCCCCGTTCATCACGGCGGGCGGCGATAAATTCCTTGGCGACGAGGTTCATGCCATCGTGCAGCGAAGTCACCAGGCAGAGATTGGCCGCTCGATAAAAGGGCTCGATTTCCCGATGGCTGTGCTGGCGCTTGAGAAAGACGATGGGCTTCCATTTGCCGTTCTGGAAGCGCCAATTAATACGGTCGGCCGCGGCTTCCACTTCGGCGAGCAGGTCGTGATAGCGCTTAATGTGGGTGCGACTGGGGGCGCCGATCTGCACGAAGGTGAACTTTCCCTGATAACTGGGATATTTTTCGAGGAAGCGCTCGATGGCGAGGAAGCGCTCGAGAATTCCCTTGGTGTAGTCGACGCGGTCGACACCAATGCCCATGAGGGCCGCCTCCACACCAACACTGCGCAAGAGAGCTGAGCGTTCGAGGTAGTTGAATCCATCGGGATTGGTGCTGTGTTCGGCGGCATCTTCATCGGTGAAGGCGACGCTGATCGGAAACGGGCGCACTTGGGTGCGATGATCCTGGCGCAAAGCGGAGAAGTGCTCCCAATCGACGCGCGATTCGACCACGCGGTCGACCGTCTCGAGAAAATTGTTGCAGTGCGACTGAATGTGAAAGCCGATCAGATCGGCGCCTAGCAAACCGTCGACCAATTCGCGCTGCCAGGGGCAAATGCCGAAGGCTTCCGGATTCGGCCAAGGGATGTGCCAGAAGATGGCGACGCGCGCGTCGGGACGCTTCTCTTTGATGAGCCGCGGCAAAAGCGCGAAGTGATAATCCTGCACGAGCACCACGGGTTTCTCGACATTCTTGATTTCTTCGAGCACGACGTCCGTGAACTTGCGATTGACCTCCTGATAGGTCTGCCAATCGCCAGCGCGAAAGAGCGGGCGCGTGTGGGCGACGTGACAGAGCGGCCAAAGCCCTTCATTGGCGAAGCCGTAGTAATAGCCTTCCTCTTCTTCCTTGGTCAGCCACACCCGGCGCAGCGTGTAACGTGGGTCGTCGGGAGGAACTCGCAGGCGGTCGTTGGCGTCGACAACGTCGCTGTCGGCGTTACCGCTGCCGTGCGCGATCCAAGTGCCATCGCATGCATTGAGCACCGGTTCGAGCGCGGTGACGATACCGCTCGGCGGAACCACCACGTCGATCGTCTTGCCGTTGCGCTCATGCATATAGGGCTCGCGATTGGAGACGACGACCAACTTGCCACCATCGAGCCGGGTACGAATTTGGACGGAGAGCCGGTCGGCGGTCCATATCGATGCGCCGGCGTCGCGCAAGCGCGCCTCGTTTTCGGCCGCGTGGCGAGCATGGTTAAGGCTTTCCGCCATGGTGGCGACTTCGCGCGCCAAGGGACGGAACATACCGAGGTCGGGCACTCCCTGGCGGAAAGAGATCTTGCCGGTGCGCAGGCCGCGCATCCAGAGCGCCGCTCGCGCGATCGGGCCGACCATGCTCCAACGGATAATCAACAGCGTGATCAGAACGATGAGAAAGACCTGGGCCAGCACGCGGAAAAAAGTTTGGCGCCAGACGAGCAAGATCCGCTCGTGAATGTAGCTCACGTCGTGCACCAGGGCGAGGCTGCCCAATACTTCTCCTTGATTCTGATGGCGAAACGGCAAGGAGAGAATATGGACGGGCACAGGACCTAGCTTGACGAAAGAACTCTCTTCGCGTTCTTGCACCACGGCCTTGGTGATGCTGGGCGGGCTTGGGGAGATGGCATCGGCCAAGCCGGGAGTAATGGCTACCACTCCGCCCTGGCGGTCGTAAACGGCGACGCCTAACAGGTGCTCGCGATTCCCGAAACGCTGCACGAGTTGTTGCAGCGAAACTTTATTCGGCCCCTCTTCTTGTAGCCGCTTTGAAACTCGCGCAGGTTCCTTGGCGGTAAGGGATGCAGGACTGGCCGAAGTATCGGTGGTCGGATTCCACAGAGCGGCGACGTTACTGGCGAGACTCTCGGCCAGAACTTCGTCGCGACGTTCCACATCGGCGCGCAGAGCGCGCTTTTCAGCCAAAACTTCGTAATAAGAGAATCCAGACGAAACCAGGGTGATGCCGACAATAAGAGAAACAATAAGCCGAACACTCAACAATCGCATGCATCATCCTTTTACCCGCGATTTGGACGCGATCGCGTTTTTAGAGGTTGTTTGCTAAGTTCGAGTGCCAGTCTGAGAACTGTTGCTGCCGAATATGCGGCGGAAAAGGGAGGTGACCAAAGCCACCTCCCCGCCCACCGATGCCCCTGCTCAAAGGCATCGTTTGTTCGTGGGTTCAGGCAGGGTCGATCGCATTAACGCGAATCGTCCCCGTAGTGGCATCCAAAACTCCCGTGACCTTCACCTGTTGGTTGAGGAAGTTATGCGCTTTTTGCTGGTCGTCAAGTTGATAGGTCGTGTCGTCAGTGCCGGCAAGAACGAGCCTGCTGCCGGATTTCACAATTCTTCCCTGAAATGTCATTCCAGAATTTCGAGCGCTGTCGTGATCGTCGCTGTTGTGGGCATCCGTCTTCGCCGGTTGCATCGGCTGTGAGTGCCCTTGCGCCTGGACGGCAGAGTTGCGCGATGCCTCGTCCGGGGCCTGGGCAAAAGATACCTGGCCCCTCAAACACAACCCAACCAGCAGTGCCAGCATCGGCAACCATGGAGGCAGAGAGCATTGTGTTTTCGGCATGGCAATCCCTTAGGAGAAATGTTCGGAATCCTAAGATGCAAGTTCTGTGCCAAAGGGAGGGCGCAAAGTCTAAGTCGTTGATATTCCGCGCATCCTGGCGGCGCCGGAGAGTTCGCACTATGCAAGGATGACCGATAGGAAGAAAATTGTTCCGCTTCCCCCGTCAGAAGGAAAAAACTGGTAGCCCCGGCAGGAATCGAACCTGCATAGTCAGTTTAGGAAACTGAAGTCCTATCCGTTGAACGACGGGGCCTTTGGAAAAAAATGAGCTCGGAAATCAGGTTAGCAGGTTGCAAAAGGGGTTGCCAAATTCTCCCGAGCGCCGGCGAACGAGTACAACATTTGCGGGTTGCGCGATTCCGGCGAAGACAAATGCGTAGGTCCTTCGCTGCCAAGGATGACGAGTCTCTAAGAATTGCCGCCTCCAACAAAGTGGACAATTTCGAGCCGATCTCCATCACGCAGCGGTGTCTTCGACCATTCGTCACGAGGAATGATCACGCGGTTTAGTTCGATGGCTACGCGATCGGGCTTCATCCCGAGGCGCTGGACAAGCGCGGTCAAGGTTTCATCCGAACAGAGCTGGCGATCGCCGTTGATGGTGAGATTCATGGGATAAATCGCCGTCTCGATACGGTGTCTCTAAAGTGACGAGCGCAGTTCGAACTTGCGGGTGGCGGTTCTTCCGGCAAAGCTTGCCTGCACGAGGACGGAGGCATCGGAGAGGGACTTCTCATCGACCTGCACCCTCATCTCGGCACTGCCTTTGGCGTCGGTGAGAACCTGCGCGTAGTAGGGCGCGGCGTCAGGCCGGGCGAAACGGAGAGTCAGGCGCGCGCCTTCGACCGTGGCGCCTCCGTCAGTAACGCGAATCTGCATGGTCAAGGCGCCACTGGCGTGGACGGACGCGGAATTAACCCACTGCAGGTCGAGCTCTTTCACCGCCGCCAGCGTTTCCGGAGTGTCGCGCTTGTCGAAGATGGAATCGAGTTTGCCGTCGCGGATGGCATCCAGCACCTCGCGATGCAGTTCGCGCAAGCGCTTCTCCATATCCTGATCGTTACTCTGAACGCTATTTTCCGCCACCGTTCCAAACGGAATCGCGCGCTTCCCGATACAACGGCCGCGCACGAAGACCTGCGTCTGGAGCAACTGCTCGGCCTCGCGGGCTTCGCTTTGCACGTGATAGACCGTATCGTCGTGCCGAATATCGGTATTGAAGCCAAAGATCATACGATTCGTGTGTCTCGTTTCAGTCGATACTGATTGTTTCTGCGAAAGCTTGAACCACCAAGGTCACCAAGGTACACGAAGTAGATCAGGAAACGAAAAACCTTCGTGTTCCTTCGCGTCTTTGGTGGTTCATGATCTTTCTCCGCGGACTCGAAAAAAATGCTCCACAAAATGCTCGCTCAACTTGACACTTCCGTCAGCCAAAACTAATCTGGAACGTTTACTGTTAGTGCTTGTCGCAAATTATATATAGCTCCTCTATGCCCGACAATTATTTCGCGCGCTACCTGCCTCTTCTCATGCATTTCGTCCTGGTCACGGGCCTAGCCGTTGTCATTGTCGTCCTTTCGTGGCTGATAGGCCAGCATAAGCCAGGCAAGGCGAAGATGTCGCCCTATGAATGCGGCGTCCAGCCCACGGGCGACGCCCAGGGACGATTCTCCGTCAAGTTTTATCTGGTGGCCATGCTCTTTATCCTGTTCGATATTGAAGCGGTTTTCCTTTACCCCTGGGCTGTAATTCTGCGCGAACTGAAGATGTTTGGGTTTTGGGAGATGATGGTATATATCGCGATCGTGCTGGTTGGCCTCTTCTACGTCTGGAAAAAGGGCGCACTCGACTGGGGCCTGGCGGCTTCGAAGCGAGGCGATTTCTGATGCAGCTCACTCCTGCCATCACCGATATTGAGCAGCTGAAGTCGCATCCCGCGCTCGCTCGCTTGCTGCAGTGGAATGCTCCCATGGTGCAGGCGGCGAAGTTCGATCGCGAAGAGCTGACGATTTGGATCGAGAAGGAAGCGATCCGAGAGGCCTGCGCAATTTTGCGCGACTCCAGCGATTGCCCATTCAATTATTTTTGCGACCTTACGGCCGTGGACTGGTATCCCTCGGAGCCGCGTTTCGAAGTGGTCTATCATCTGCTTTCGATTACGAGAAAAGAGCGGGTGCGATTGAAGGTCCGGTTGGATGGTTCGAGCGCCGCAATTGAATCGGTCACGCCGGTTTGGCCCTCCGCCAATTTTTACGAACGCGAGGTGTTCGATCTCTTCGGAGTGCGCTTCACCGGACACCCCAACCTGAAGCGCATCATGATGCCCGATGACTGGGAAGGCCATCCGCTACGGAAGGACTACCCGGTGGAGGGCTACCGGTAAGCCATGGCGCAATTTCCTCTCGCTACTGCTGAGCCCGATCAGGACAGCACGCTTGTCCTCAACATGGGTCCGCAGCACCCTTCGACCCACGGGGTGCTGCGACTGATTCTCGAGATTGACGGCGAAACGGTCGTACGACTCAGGCCGGAGATCGGCTACCTGCACACCGGCATCGAGAAGACCTGCGAAGCTAAGTTCTACCAGCAGGTGGTGCCGCTGACCGATCGCATCGATTATCTCTGCCCGATGACCAACAACCTCTGCTACTGCCTGGCGGTGGAGAAATTGTTGGGGCTGGAGATTCCTCCGAAGGCGCAGTGGATGCGGGTGATGATGAATGAGCTGACCCGCATCAATTCCCACCTGGTCTGGCTGGGAACGCATGCCATGGACATTGGCGCGTTCACGGTCTTTCTCTATTGCTTCCGCGAGCGCGAAGACATACTGCGACTCTTCGAAATGGTCAGCGGGCAGCGGATGATGACGTCGTATTTCCGTATCGGCGGCTTGGCGCTCGAACCGCCGCTTGGGTTTTTCGAGAAGGTGAAAAAGTTCGCCGACCGCTTTCCCGGGAACGTCGATGAGTATGAGAATCTGCTGACGGGAAATCCGATTTTCATGATGCGGACGAAGGGTGTCGCCTATTTGAGCCAGGAAGACGCGATTGCCCTCGGTGCCAGCGGTCCGACATTACGCGGTAGCGGAATTGACATTGACCTGCGCCGTGACGCTCCCTACAGCGGATACGAAAACTTTAAATTCCATGTGCCGGTGCGCACCGAGGGCGACGTCTTCGCGCGTTACCTTTGCCGCGTGCAGGAGTTGCGGGAATCGATTGGCATGGTGCAGCAGGCGCTGGCGGGAATGCCCGAGGGCCCCGTGAAGGCCGATGCGCCCAAGGTCGTGCTGCCCGACCGGGAAAAGATGAAGACGCAGATGGAGGCGCTCATCTATCACTTCAAGATCATCACCGAGGGCTTTGCAGTGCCTGCCGGCGAGGTTTATCAGGCGATCGAATCGCCGCGCGGCGAAATGGGATACTACGTGGTCAGTGACGGAACGGCGAAGCCGTATCGGGTCCACATGCGCGCTCCGTCCTACGCGAATCTCCAGACGCTGTCCAAGATGTGCGAGGGGCAATTGATCGCCGACGTAATCGCGGCGATTGGAAGTATAGATGTGATACTCGGAGACATAGACCGGTAGGAATTTTGTGCTATGAAGTTTTCAGAACACTTCGAAGCGCGCTTCGCCGAAATGCTCGGGCACTATCCGACCAAGCGCTCGGCGCTGGTACCTACGCTGCTTTATGCGCAGGATGAGGTCGGTTTTATGAGCGACGAAGTGATCGCGGAACTGGCGTTGCGGCTGGATCTCACCGAACTGGAAGTGCGCAACGTGATCAGCTACTACTCGATGCTGACCACGAAACCGCGCGGGAAGTATAACGTGCAGGTGTGCACCAACATTGCGTGCATGCTGGTCGGTGGCGAAGAGCTCCTCGATCACTGTAAGAAGAAACTGGGCATCGGGCACAAGGGGACCACGCCCGACGGATTATTCTCGCTGGAAGAAGTGGAATGCATCGGCGCGTGCAGTTGGGCCCCGGCAGTGCAGATGAATTACGATTTTCACGAGAATTTAACCAAGGCAAAGATGGATCAGGTCCTCGACGAGTATAAGAAGAAGGGAACCCAGTAGAAGATCGGGCGATCGGGTCATCGGGTGATCTGGCCATCTCAAGATCACGATGACCGGATCACCCGATCACCCGATAAAAAATGGCTTCTCTAGTTTCCCATCCCGACGAGATACGCGTGGTTTCGAAGCGCTTTGGACAAGGGGCTACGGATATCGACCGCTATCTTCAACTGGACGGCTACAAAGCCGTGCAGAAGGCCTTGGGCATGGTACCCGAAGTGATTATCGATGAGGTTAAGAACTCCGGCTTGCGCGGCCGCGGTGGTGCGGGATTCAGCACGGGGATGAAATGGTCGTTCGTGCCGAAGCAATCGTCAAAACCTAAATATGTTCTCTGCAACGGAGATGAGAGTGAACCCGGCACCTGCAAAGACCGCCTGATTTTTGAACACGATCCACACTCGGTTATCGAGGGCGTTATGATCGCCGCGCTCGCCGTCGGCTCGCACACGGGATACATCTATATCCGCGGCGAGTATCGCTACCTGCTCGTCATCATGCAGAAGGCGATCAAAGACGCCTACGCCAAAGGTTTTCTCGGCAAGAGTATTTTTGGCAGCGGATACGATCTCGACATTTACTGGCATGGCGGAGCAGGCGCCTACGAAGTAGGCGAAGAGTCGGCGCTGATGGAGTCGCTCGAGGGCAAGCGCGGCATCCCTCGCATTCGGCCGCCGTTCCCTGCCGTGGTCGGCCTGTGGGGCGGCCCGACCGTCATCAATAATGCGGAGACACTGGCCGCCGTTCCTCCGATAATTTTGGGCGGAGCAGAGTGGTACTCGAAATTGGGATCGCCGAAAAATGGCGGGACGCGATTGTTCTGCCTCGCCGGACATTTGAACAAGCCGGGCGTGTACGAGTTGCCGATGGGTTATAACCTCAAGAAGATGATCTATGAGGTTGGCGGTGGAATTCCGAATGGTCGCAGTTTGAAAGCGGTGGTTCCGGGCGGATCCTCCACGCCGGTGTTACTGCCAGAAGAGATCGACGTCGCCATGGATTTCGATTCGGTCGCAAAAACTGGCTCGATGCTCGGATCCGGTGGCGTTGTGGTTCTTGACGACACGACCTGTATGGTGAAGTTCGCACTGCGCACCATGAAGTTCTACAAGCATGAAAGCTGCGGCTGGTGCATTCCCTGCCGCGAAGGCACGGACTGGTTGGAAAAAACTTTGACACGGTTTCATGCGGGCGGTGGTGTAAGAAAAGATATCGACAACATTTATTACTTGTCGGAAAACATGTTGGGCAAGACGTTCTGTCCGCTTGGAGATGCGGCGGCGATGCCCACGATGGCCTTCGTGAAGAAGTTCAGGAAAGAGTTTGAAGATCATCTGGATGGCAGGCCGTGTCCGTTTGAAAAAGCGGGCGCGGCAGAGCTGGTGATGGCCGATTGACTATGAGCACGAATCTAGGCACGGCGAGCGTTGTGGAGATCGACAAGGCCACTCTGCTGGAAACTTTAGGCAGGGGAGAAGAAGCTTTTCTTCACAGCTTAGCCGGAGTCAGTGAGGCCACCTGTCGCCTGCGGCCGGCAGAGGACAGTTGGTCGGTCATCGAGTGTGCGGAACACGTGGCCGTGGCGGAAGAAGTCATGCTGGCTTTGGTCACGGGCAAAAAGAAGCCGCGAAGTGCGGAAACGCCCAAGCGTGATGGTCGCATTCTCCGTAGCGGTACCGATCGCAGCATGCGTTTTGACGCTTCCGATCAATCGCGGCCACAGGGCCGTTTCTCCACGTTGGCCGAAGCCGTAGCTCATTTTCAGGCAGTGCGGAAACACACGCTCGAGCTGGTCAGGGAAACCACGGAGGATTTGCGCGCGACAGAAGTCATCCATCCCCATCCCCTAGTCGGCGTGATCAGCACGTATGAGTGCCTGCTACTGATGGGGGCGCACGCGCAAAGGCACGCGCTGCAGATTGAAGAAGCGCTTGAAGAAGTCAAGAGTCGCCCGGCGTACCGGACTGGTACGCGTACTTAGAGTCTAGAGCATTGAAATTCATGGCCGACACGCCCCAAATCGTAACCCTCACCGTTGACGGCAAAAAGGTCACGGCCCCCGCTGGATCGCTGCTGATCGAGGCTTGCAAGACCGCGGGCATCGAAGTGCCCTCTTTTTGCTACTACCCTGGGCTCTCGCTGCAGGGCGCATGCCGCATGTGCGTTGTCAAAGTTGAGAAGATGCCCAAGCTTCAGACGGCCTGCACCACGGGCGTGACCGAAGGCATGATCGTCTCGACCGACAGCGATGAGGTGCGCCAGGCGCGCAAGGCGATGGTCGAATTGCTGCTCGGTAACCATCCGCTGGATTGCCCTGTGTGCGACGCAGGCGGCGAATGCGAACTGCAGGACATGACGTTCTCCTACGGCGCTGCGGAGTCAAAATTCATCGAGGCCAAAAATCATCGCGACGAGCAGCAATGGTCTCCGGTTGTTTATTTCGATCGGCCGCGCTGCATTCTGTGCTACCGCTGCGTGCGCGTTTGCGGCGAGGGCATGGATGTTTGGGCGCTCGGCATTCAGAATCGCGCTGTCGGTTCCGTGATCGCGCCGAATCAAGAGGACCATCTTGATTGTGAAGAGTGCGGGATGTGCATCGACATCTGCCCGGTCGGCGCGCTCACCTCCGGCGCATATCGTTACAAGACGCGGCCGTGGGAGATGACCCACGTGGGCACGACCTGCACGCACTGCGGGGATGGATGCAAGACGACGCTGGGCGTGCGCCGCTCGGAAACCGGCATGGAGATCGTGCGCGGCGACAACCGCGACAAGAGCGGAATCAATGGCGACTTCCTGTGCATCAAAGGCCGCTACGCTTTCGACTTTGCGCATCATCCGGAGCGGCTCGCGCAACCGCTCATTCGTAAGAATGGCAAATTGACTCCCGCAACATGGGAAGAAGCTTTTGCATTGATCGGCCAACGCTTTCGCGAGGTTCGGGATCAGAATGGCGGAAACGCGATCGGCGTGATCGGATCGAATCGCACAACCAACGAAGAAAATTATCTGCTGTCGAAATTTGCCCGCGTCGTGCTCAAAACCAATAACGTCGATCATCATCGAACTGCCGACTTCCCTGCCTTGGCGGCAGCGCTCAACGGCAAGCCGGGAAAGACGGCTTCGATGCGCGATGTCTTGAATGCGCCTGCCATGCTCGTCATCGGCAACGATCCCACCAACCAGCATCCGCTGCTGGCATGGCAGATCCGGACGAATGTGCGATTGCGACGCGCGAAGCTTTACATCATCAATTCGGCACCGATCAAACTGCGCCGCCAAGCCACCGCATTCGGGCTGCTCACGGCGGGCGCCGAGGCAAAAGCCGTTGCCTTTCTTGCCGGCGACGATTCCCTGCTCGATGCACTGGTTAGCGAGGATATGACGCGCGACGCTTGGATTGCTTTGCGCGAAACCATCCGCGGCGAACAAAAACTGGTTGTCATTTTCGGTTCTGAGCTGCGCGGACGTGACCTAGAGAAACTAGTGAGTTTCGCCGCAACTCTGACCGAAGCGAAACTGATCTGCCTGGGCGATTACGCGAACTCGCGCGGCGCCAGCGAGATGGGCTTGTATCCCGATTTGCTGCCCGGATATGAACCGCTAGCCAACCCGCAAACATTTCAACAAGAGTGGGGCAAGCTTCCAACCGAGAAAGGTCTGAGCCTGCCGGAGATGGTGGAAGCGGCGAAGGCCGGCAAGCTAAAGGCGCTCTACGTCGTCGGCTCCAATCCGGTCGGCCGTTTTGGCATTGATCCTTTTGCGCTCTCGAAGACTTTTGTCGTTGTGCAGGATATGTTCTTGACCGAAACGGCGAACATAGCAGACGTGGTGTTGCCCGCGGCGAATGCCTACGAGAAAACGGGAAGCTACACGAACACATGCGGTGATCTCCAACTTGGAAAGAAGGCCGGCGAGGTCACCGACGCGAAGAGCGATTTCGAGATGATCGTGCGCGTTGCCGACGCCATGGGTTTCGACGTCCATGGTCTCGTGCCTTTCGGCGGAGGCACGCACTCCGACATGGGCCAGAGTCGCGGCGCGCAGTCGGGTGAGGCCGATCGTCACGCGGTCTGGCTGGAAGCGCACAACCTCGAACCCAAGATGACACCGTTCGATCCTATGGCCATTCTCGACGAAGTGCAGCGCGTGGTTGCCGGGTACGATGTATCGCGAGCCAATCTGCTGGCCGGTAATGATCAGCATCTCGAGATTGCGGAAAGCGGCGCGAGTGCGATGCAACCGCCGGAACTGATTGTTCCGTCCAACGATGATTTGTTCAGCTCAGGGACGCTGGGGCGGTATTCCAAAACTCTAAACGCAGTTTGCGAAAATAAGTCCGCAGATGTGGAAGTTGCGGCGGATTAGGACAAGCTCACAACGCGGACGAAAAACAGTAAAGTCAAGCAGAGCAGCAGGAACAAGATGAACCGCCGCGGACAAGAGTGTCCGCGCCGCAGTGACAATCAATGAGCATTCCTACATTCCTCATCATTTCGCTGATCAAGTCGCTGGCCGTGATTTTTGTTTTGATGACGGCGGCGGCTTATAGTGTCTGGCTCGAGCGCAAGGTCTCGGCCCACATCCAGAATCGCTGGGGACCCACAAAAGTCGGGCCTTTCGGGCTATTACAGCCGCTAGCTGACGGCGTCAAGTTTATTTTCAAAGAAGATTTGGTCGAGGCAAACGTTTATAAGCCGCTCTACATTGCGGCGCCCATCATCGCGATGATGTTCGCGCTGACATCGATTGCGGTGATTCCGTTTGGCAATTGGGTCGAGGTCGGTCCGTGGGGCACTTACCTGCAAGTCACCGATATGAACATTGGCCTGCTGGTGATTCTCGGCTGCACTTCGATGGGCGTGTATGGCGTGGCGCTGGCCGGATGGTCTTCAAATAGTAAATATTCGCTGCTGGGTGGATTGCGTGCCAGTGCCCAGATGATCAGTTATGAAGTTTCGCTGGGCCTGGCGCTGGTGGGTGTGCTCATCATGGCAGGCAGTCTCAGCTTACGCGACATTGTGGAGTCGCAACGCCATTTCCGCTGGAATATCTTTTTTCAGCCGGTAGGGTTTTTTGTTTATTTGATCTCCGCTTATGCCGAAACGAACCGTGCCCCCTTCGATCTCCCGGAAGCTGAATCGGAACTCGTTGCCGGTTATCACACCGAATACAGCTCGATGAAGTTCGCTATGTTTTTTGTCGCCGAGTACTGCAGCATGGTGACCGTGGCATGCCTGGCGACGTTGATGTTTTTCGGAGGCTGGCTAGGCCCGGTCGGTGGGCCGCCCATTCTGCAAGCCCTGCTGCCCGTCCTCTGGTTTTGCCTGAAGGTTTTCTTTTTCATGTTTTTGTACGTCTGGGTGCGCTGGACCTTGCCCCGTTTTCGCTATGACCAGCTCATGGCGTTCGGATGGAAGATCCTGCTGCCCCTGGCCATCGCTAACATTGTAGTAACGGCACTGATTGTGGCGTGGAAAGCTCAGCACGCGCTTTGATCTGGGGCTTGCTGAAAGCTGAGAGCTGAGAGCTAGCACGAATGTTTCACCTAATCCTGTTCTTATTCTTCGGAGCGATCTGCGTAGCGGGGGCGGTGAACCTGCTGGTGCAGAGCCATCCTATTAATAGCGCGCTCTCGCTCATAGCGGTGATGGGTTCGCTGGCGGTTGAGTATCTTTTGCTGGGCGCAGAATTCCTGACGGCAGTGCAGGTAATCGTTTACGCCGGCGCCATTATGGTGCTGTTTGTGATCACCATCATGCTGCTCAACGCCGGCAAGGAAGAGGGCAGCGGGGGAAGCCGGGTTGCCATCCTGCTGGGCATTCCCGGAGTTCTGATCGCCACCCTGTTAGTCGCCTGGACGGTGTTGTTTCATTCCAATACGCGAGCCGTTCCCCTAGGCGCCCTGAAAGGCGATCCGCGCGCTATCGCACAACTTTTATTTCATGACTTCCTGCTGCCTTTTGAAATCACGTCGGTGCTGATCCTGATCGCCATCATGGGCGCGGTTGTGCTGACGAGCCGTCCGGAGGCCGTGGCTCGCGGCCCCAGAAGGGATGGATGATGGTTCCCCTTTCCTACTATCTATTGTTGAGTGGTTTTCTGTTCGTCTGCGGCGTGATCGGATTTTTGATCAAACGCAACATCATCACGATATTCATGTCGATTGAGTTGATGCTGAACGGCGTCAATCTTTCGTTCGTGGCCTTCGCCGCCCAATGGCATGTGTTAAGCGGGCAGGTTTTCGTTTTCTTCGTGATGGTGGTGGCGGCCGCCGAGGCGGCAGTAGGTTTGGCTATCATCATTGCCGTGTATCGCACGCGTGAGACTTTGAATGTGGACCGGGTAAATCTGCTCAAGCTATGACGCCAAACTTTTATCTCTGGCTCATCCCGATTCTTCCGTTGGCGGGAGCGGCTATCAACGGCTTCTTTGGACGGCGGTCGTCGAAGCTGGCGATCACCGCGGTCGCGCTCGTCTTCAGTTTCGCCGCATTCTTCATGGCGCTGCTAACGGCCTGGGGATTTTCCTCGGCGCAGGCGCCCTACTTTTGCAATCTTGCCCACTGGGTCCGCTCCGGGACTTTTCAGGTTGACTTCAGCTTCTACCTCGACCAGTTGTCGCTCGTCATGCTGCTGGTGGTTACCGGCGTCGGCTTCCTCATCCATATCTATTCAGTCGGCTACATGTGGGATGACGACGGCTATTACCGCTTCATGGCCTACCTGAATCTGTTCATGTTCTTCATGCTGACCCTGGTTCTGGCGAAGAATTATCTCGTCATGTTCATCGGCTGGGAGGGGGTGGGCCTAGCTTCGTATCTGCTGATCGGATTCTGGTTCACCAAAGACTCGGCAGCCTCGGCCGGCAAGAAAGCATTCATCGTCAATCGCATCGGCGACTTTGGATTTTTGATTGCACTCTTTCTGATGATTAAGCATTTCGGTTCGCTGGATTTCGCGAAGGTTTTCTCGCAGGTCACGGCGTGGCCGACAGAGACTGCCGGCGTCGGGACACTCACGGCGATCGGCTTGCTCTTGATGGTCGGGGCGGCCGGCAAGTCGGCGCAGATTCCTCTTTACGTCTGGCTGCCGGACGCGATGGAAGGTCCCACGCCGGTTTCGGCCTTAATCCATGCGGCGACCATGGTCACTGCCGGCGTTTATATGGTGGCGCGCTCGTCGGCGATTTTCGACCGCGCGCCCATGGCGATGACGGTGGTTGCGATCATCGGAACGCTGACCGCTCTGTTCGCCGCAACCATCGGCATTGCCCAGACCGACATTAAGAAAGTGCTGGCGTACTCCACCGTTTCACAGCTGGGCTATATGTTCATGGCCTGCGGCGTGGGAGCGTTCTCGGCCGGCATCTTTCACCTGATGACGCATGCCTTCTTTAAAGGTCTGCTCTTCCTCGCGGCAGGTTCTGTAATCCACGGCGTCGGCGGCGAGCAGGACATGCGCAAGATGGGCGGGCTGCGGCAATACATGCCGGTGACGTTTGCCACCATGGGAATCGCGACACTTGCCATCGCGGGCATTCCGCCGCTGGCGGGATTTTGGTCCAAAGATGAGATTCTGTGGAAGGCTTTCAATGCCAACTGGGTCTATTGGCTGGTCGGAGTGCTTACCGCCCTCATCACCTCCTTTTATATGTTCCGGCTGATGTACATGACATTCGGCGGCGAATACCGCGGCCGCCGGGCGGCGCAGGATTTGAAACATCAGCCGCTTGACGCTCACGCCACGCACGACAGTCACGGGCATGATGCGCACGGGCATGGAGAACCGCACGAGAGTCCGTGGGTGATGCTCGGTCCGCTGGTCGCATTGGCGGTTCTGTCCTTGGTTGGCGGCTTGGTCGGTATTGGTGGCCGCTTTGAACACTTCCTTGCTCCCGTCTTCGAGGGCACAGCCGGAGCCGAATTGGCGCGCCAGACTGCCGGCGAGGCCGCCAGCCACACGACCGAGTATCTGCTCATGGGCGTTTCGGTGAGCGTGTCTTTCCTGGGCTGGCTGCTCGCGTATGTGCTCTACAGCCGACGTCCAGAACTTCCGGCGCGCATTGCCCATAGCCTTGGCGGACTCTATGAGGCGGTGGTCCATAAGTATTACATCGACGAACTTTATGCCGCGCTTTTCGTCAAGCCACTTATCGACGGCTCGACCACAATTCTCTGGCACGGCGTCGATCAGGGAGTGATTGACGCCGCGGTCAACGACTCAGCCTCCGCCGCGAACCACGTGTCTGACGCCGTGCGCCATATGCAGTCGGGCAATCTGCGCTCCTACGCCGGATGGGTCGCAGCGGGTGGAGCCGCGGTCATCGCCTACATGGTGTGGATGGGGGTTCGCTAGATATGGTTCCGATGAACATGGACAGCTTCAATCCCATCATCCTGTCGCTGGTGACATTTATTCCCGCCGTTGGCGGGCTGCTGATTCTGCTGATTCCTCGCCGCGACCGCGATATCAAGGTATTTGCGCTCGTCATCTCCACTCTGGCATTTGTCGCCTCGCTGCATTTGCCAGTTCATCTGCATCGCGACCCCAACCTCTTTAAGTTTGAAATCGACAAAGTCTGGGTCACGAATCCCAACATTCATTACCACATGGGCATTGACGGAATTTCCGTCTGGCTGGTGGTGCTGACTACCTTCCTCACACCGCTATGCGTGCTGATTTCGTGGACCTCGATTCATACGCGAGTGAAGGAATTCTTCATTCTGCTGCTGATCATGGAGTCGGCCCTGATCGGTGTTTTCACCTCGCTCGATCTGTTTTTGTTCTACTTTTTCTGGGAATCCACGCTTATCCCGATGGCGCTCTTGATCGGCGTCTACGGCCACGGGCGGAAGGTGTATGCCGCGGTGAAATATTTTCTTTTCACCTTCATCGGCTCGATGTTCATGCTGGCGGCGATTCTTTGGCTGTATGCGAAGACGGGTAGTTTTGATTTTGTCGTCATTCAAAATGCGATTCGCAGCGGCAATGTGCCGGGCTTTGAGCACGCCTCGCTGTGGCTATTCCTCGGCTTCTTTATCGCGTTTGCCGTGAAGGTCCCACTCTTTCCACTGCACACGTGGCTGCCCGACGCGCACGTGGAAGCGCCCACCGCTGGCTCGGTGCTACTGGCCGGCGTACTGTTGAAGATGGGCACTTACGGCCTGCTGCGCTTCGATGTCGGCCTTTTCCCTGACGAGGCTCGCCGCAACGCGCCCTGGATTATGGCACTTGCGCTGATCGGCATCATCTATGGCGCGCTGGTCTCGCTGGTGCAGCCGAATATGAAAAAGCTGATCGCCTACTCTTCGGTCAGCCATCTCGGTTTTGTTGTCCTGGGAATTTTCAGTTTCACCGCGGCTGGCTTAAATGGAGCCGTCTTCGTCATGCTGGCGCACGGAGTTGCTACCGGCGGACTATTCATGCTGGCGGGAATTCTCTACGAACGACGTCATACCTACGAAATCAACGAGTTTGGCGGGCTGGCAACGCCCATGCCCAGGTATGCCACCTTCTTTTTGGTCACCGTGCTCGCTTCCGTAGGACTGCCGCTGCTCAACGGTTTCATCGGCGAGTTTCTGGTGCTTAGCGGAGCATTCCAAGCGCGACCGATCTACGGAATCCTCGGGGCGACTGGCGTCATCTGGAGCGCCTGCTACCTGCTCTGGATGTATCAGCGCGTTTTCTTCGGGCAAGTCAAGCTCGCCGTGAATAACACGCTGCCCGACCTCAACCGGCGCGAGAAGGCGGCGCTCTCTCCCATTGCGATTGCGGCGCTGGTGATGGGCGTGGCGCCCATGGTTTGGCTCAGCGCGATTGATCCAGCGGTGCAATCGACGTTGCAGGCGGCTCTCGCACCGGTCACCCAATTGGCCGGTAAGATGGTGGGGCAATGACAATCCTGTCGATGTCGCTGCATTCCCTGCCCAGCCTGCTGGCGCAGGCACAGACCTTTCAATCGCCGCCGTTTGCCGATTACATGCGCATTCTGCCGGAACTTATACTGACGGTTTTCGGCATGCTGGTCATGGTTGTAGATCCGCTGCTCGATCCGGATAGGAGTCACCAATCGCTCGGGACGCTTGCGCTGGTCGGCGCTCTCGCGGCGCTGGCATCAACTTTCTGGATGGCGCAGTATCCCGGCACAGCATTCACCAACATGGTGCGGGTCGAGCCCTTCAGCGTTTTCTTTCACGTCCTCATCATCGCTATTGCGGTGGTGTCGATTCTCATCTCCTTTGAATACTTGAGAGTGCAGCGCATTCGCGCCGGGGAATACTACGGATTGATTCTGTTCGGCACCGTGGGCATGTGCTTGATGTCTTCGGCGATTGAACTTGTGCTCATTTTTATTGCGCTCGAGATTTCGTCGATCTCCACTTATATACTGGCGGGCTTCCGTCGTCACAATGCCACGAGCAGCGAGTCATCGTTGAAGTACTTTTTGCTCGGCTCATTCGCTACCGCTTTTTTCCTCTACGGCGTCGCGCTCATGTTCGGGGCGACTGGTTCCACTAATCTTGACACCATCAACCAGATGTTGAGCGCCGGCAACGGCCACATGCCGATGCTGGCTTATGTGGCGACGGCGTTAATGTTCGTGGGCTTGGGCTTCAAGGTGGCCTCGGTGCCATTCCATGTTTGGACACCCGATGTGTATGAGGGCGCCCCCGCACCGGTGGTTGGAATGATGTCGACCGGACCCAAGGCTGCGGCCTTCGCGGTTTTGTTGCGGGTTTTGTTCGAAGCGCGCGCGCCCGGATATTTCTGGTTGCTGTGGGTTTCGGCCGCGCTCAGCATGACGATAGGAAACGTGTGCGCATTAGTGCAGGACAACGTGAAGCGCCTGCTCGCATATTCTTCGATCGCGCACGCCGGTTATCTGTTGGTCGCCTTCGTCGCGCAGCCCGACCTCGGCACCTCCGCGGCGATGTTTTATACCGCTGCCTATGCCGCGATGAACGTGGGGGCGTTCGCCATCGTCAGCCACCTCGCGGCGGCCAACGAACGGTACGTCACGCTGGAAGATTACGCGGGGCTTGGGCGGAAGTCTCCCGTGCTCGCCGCGACTTTTACTTTTTTTCTCATGTCCTTGATCGGCATTCCGATCACGGGCGGCTTCTTCGCCAAGTTCTACGTGCTAAGTGCCGCGCTGAAATCAAACCTGGTGGGCCTAGCAATTATCCTGGTGCTGAATAGCGCCCTCGGCGCTTACTACTACCTCCGCATTATTGTGTTGATGTATATGCGCGAACCTCGCAGCGACGTACCAGTGACTCGGTTGTCCGTGGCAGCTGCTCTGGCTATTTCCGCTTGCGTAGTGCTTACTCTGTTCCTGGGCGTAGTGCCGGGAGGCGTGCTCGACTACGCCGCGCTTTCAGGCGCGCAACTCGTGCGCGACACTGCGGTCGCGCCCGTACTGGAAGGTTCCAGTTCGGCACAACCGTAGTACTTCGTATTCTCTTGCAGCTACCCAACCCATCTTGCGCGGAGCCCGCAAAGTCTTGCCCGGCGCGCGTTTCTCGTTCGACTCTAAGATTTTCCCGTAGAAAGAAAACCCTCCGCGGCGATTGACATTCGTGTTCTGAGTCGGCATTATTAACTGCACAGTTTGGCCCGAAGTTTTTTATGTAGCCAGTTTCCTGGCTCCGCGATAATAATAAGGTTTTCGGCTAACCTCTATCATCAGGAACTAGTGTTTCAACGGTCTCGTCTCACACTTTATGACTCGATTTAGCAACTTTCGCTCGTTTGGCCGCTATTGGTTTACTTTTGCGGCGGAGGCGATGAATCTGAGCCAGTCCCCAGGATAGTAAACAAAGCTCAAAGATTCCGCCGAGGCCGCGATAAGATCGCGGCTTTTTCTTTGTGTGCCGATTTCAAAACCCGTAGAAAGGTCTTAGCCATGATCGTCAACATGTCGGACAGCGCTACTGAACCACAGATCGAACACATCATCCAACGCATCCGCGAAGCTGGATTCCAGCCGCACGTCACGCGCGGCACGGAGCGCACAATCGTTGCGGCCGTTGGCAGCGGCGGACGCCGCCATGAAATCGAGGCGCTCTCGGTTGCGCCCGGCGTGGACAACGTGGTCGCGATTGCACAACCTTTCAAACTGGTCAGTCGTCAAACGCGGCCGCAGCCCTCGATTGTAGACGTAGGCGGCGTCAAGATCGGAGGGGCCGAAGTGGTCGTGATTGCCGGCCCCTGCTCGGTCGAGTCGCGCGAACAGCTACTAGAGACGGCCGAGGGAGTAAAACGTGCTGGCGCGAACATGTTGCGTGGTGGCGCCTATAAACCCCGCACCTCTCCTTATGAATTTCAGGGCCTCGGAATCGAAGCGCTGAAAATTTTGCGCGAAGCCCGCGAACTCACCCGCCTCCCGGTGGTAACAGAGGTTATGAGTACCGAAGACGTCGATTTAATCTGCGAGTATGCCGACATGCTTCAGGTGGGGGCGCGCAATATGCAAAACTTCGCCTTGCTGCGTCGCCTTGCGACTCTCAAGAAACCGATTCTGCTCAAGCGTGGCCCTTCCGCCAGTGTGAAGGAGTGGTTGCTGGCGGCAGAGTACCTGCTCTCCGGCGGAAACGACCAAGTCGTTCTGTGCGAGCGCGGCATCAAGACCTTCGAGACCGGCATGCGAAACACCTTCGACCTGGCCGCAGTGGCTCTCGCCAAAGAGCTTTCGCACCTGCCGGTGGTGGCCGACCCGTCGCATGGCACCGGCAAGCAGAGTCTCATTGGACCGGTATCGCGCGCCGCGATTGCCGTCGGCGCCGATGGCATCATCGTTGAAGTGCATCCCTGCCCCGAGCGTGCGCTCTCCGACGGGCCTCAATCTCTCGATCTTGGTCAGTTTGAGCGGGTGATGCTGGGACTAAGCGAGCCCCTGCGCCCTGTGTTGGCCGGGGGTGCCGCGCGAGCCTAGAAATCAGCTTCCCCGCCTCACGGTTCTCAGTTGACGAAAACACGGCCGTAACGGCCAACTAAGCCCCGAGAACCAACCCAAGATCGCGCCACTTTGTCACCCAACCCAGCTTAGACCAAGCCCCATCTTTGTTTTGTTGCAGTTACGCGCCTTACCGCCGTTTCGGCCCTGTCCGGTGGGCCAAATTGTCCCCTTCCACATCTCTCCAACAAGGATTCAACTCAATGTAAATAAACGGGTTAACTCCGACCCGGTTGGCCTCGCGATTGCCCATGATAGGTCAGGCACGAGGGCGTAGTTTATGGCATGTCCTTCGGAAAAGCCGCACACGAAAACTTATGAAGAACAGCGATAAATCGCAGATCACATACGGACGCAAAGATCGTCCGCTCAGTGCTCCGGCATTCAGTGCTGCCTGGGGCCGAGTTCTGGCAATGACGCTGCTGGCGCTATCGGCAATACCGTCATTCGCCGGACCTAAACCTGCACCAAGCAAGTTCTCGCCCGACCTCATGTCAGCAGTCGGCGCAAACGGATTGGTGACCGTCAACGTTCAATACCGCGCGTATCCGACCAAGAATTATTTGAAGACCAGACAAACGGGTGGCGCCACCCTGCGGTGGCAACTGCCAACGATCTCGGCGGTAACGATGACTGTGCCCGCCAGCATGTTGGCGACGTTGGAGAAGGAAACCAATGTCGTTTATATCTCGCCGGACCGCAAGCAGAAAATGTCGGCCAACCCACTCACCGAAGAATTCGCGACCGCAGTCCAGGCCGATGTTGCGGCGTCGCAATATGGCTTCGATGGCACCGGCATCGGTGTAGCAATCATCGACAGCGGAATCGCAGCACATCCCGATCTGAACAACGCCAACGGCGTCAGCCGCGTGGTCTATAGCCAGAGCTTTGTGAGTGGCGACGCGACGACTCCGGATAGGTTCGGTCACGGAACCCATGTGGCCGGCTTGATCGGTGGCAACGGCTCCAGTTCCGGTACGGCCAATGGCTATGCCGCAACCTACGCCGGTGTGGCTCCTAACGTAAACATTATCAATCTGCGCGTGCTTGATCAGAACGGCTCGGGCACGGACAGCGGAGTGATTGCCGCCATTCAGGAGGCGATCACGCTGAAGAACGTCTACAACATCCGCGTCATCAACATGTCGTTGGGGCGTCCCGTGTTCGAGAGCTACACCCTCGATCCGGTGGACCAGGCAGTGGAAGCGGCCTGGCAGGCCGGCATCGTGGTCGTGGCGGCCGCCGGCAACAACGGACGTTATGCTCCTACGAACGGCTTCGGAACCATAGTCGTCCCGGGAAACGACCCGTCCGTCATTACCGTGGGAGCGACCATGACGGAACTGACACCGTCGCGGGCCGACGACCAGATTGCCAGCTACAGTTCGAAAGGTCCGACCACGCTCGATCATACTTGTAAACCTGACTTGACCGCGCCGGGAAACCGGCAGGTTTCGTTGAGGGTGTCGGGCAGCACGCTCGATTCGACGTATCCGCAATATGCAGTTGCACCAACCAGCGGAACCGCGATGTACTACGAGTTAAGCGGAACCAGCATGGCAACGCCGATCGTAACCGGTGCAGTTGCGCTGATGCTGCAACAGACACCCTCGTTGACCCCTGATCAAGTGAAAGCCCGCTTGATGAAGACGGCGTGGAAGGGCGTCGGGCAGTATACCTATTCTCACGATAGCAAAGGCAATCTTTACAACAACGAGTATGACCTCTTCACGTATGGGGCGGGATATCTGAATATCGAGGCCGCTCTGGGTAGCACGGACGTCGCGACGGGATTAGCACTCTCCCCGACCGCCGTCTTTAACGCAAACGGTAGCGTCAGCGTCACCAATACAAATCCCGACTCCAACTTCGCTGGCAGCAGCGTGGTTTGGGGCGCAACCAGTGTGGTTTGGGGAAATTCGGTGGTGTGGGGCGCGAACACAATCTCGGCATCATCGGTAGTATGGGGCGCAACCAGCGTGGTTTGGGGAGCGACCTCCGTTACTGGCGACAGCGTAGTCTGGGGTGCAACGACCAACGTAGCCACCGCGACATCGGCACTTAGTGATGGCGATCCGGGGGACAACTAGACAACCGACTGAAACCATTATTCGGAGACACTACCATGACAAACACATTGCCCATCAAAGCGAAAGTCATGATCGGAATGGTGGCCGTTGCGAGTCTCTGCGCCCTGTCCTTCGGGGTCGTCAGATGGCAAACGCAAGCCTGGCCGCAGTTGCTGCTCCTGTCAGTGGCAGCCGCAGTGAGTTCGCGCCTCAAGGTGAAGTTGCCTGGGCTCACGAGCTCAATGTCGGGAAATCTGCCCGTAATTCTTCTGGCAGTAACGCAACTGGGATTGTTCGGCAGCCTGCTCGTAGCGGTTACGGCGGCAATCGCGCAATCCTATTCCGGCGGGAACAAAACGAAACCTTTCCAGTTCTTGTTTAACGCATGCACACTGCTGAACGCTTCCGGACTCGCTTACCTGGTTTATCACAGCCAGCTCTTTCGCGCCGGCGCGACAGCGCACACGATGTCTCTGGTACTGGCCGCCGTCACCTACTTCCTGGCGAATACGGCGCCCGTGGCCAGCATCATCGGACTCACCGAAGGCGGCAATCCTTTTGTCCTATGGCATAAGGTGTTCCTGTGGTCCTTCCCGAACTACGTTATCGGTGCGGGATTGACTGCGATCGTTTCCGCTTTCACCACCTTCACCGGCTTGGCCACTATGGCGATCCTGTTGCTGGTGCTGGCTTTTGTTTACCAGTCGTACAAAATGTACGTTGGGCGAGCCGCACAGCTACAGCCGCAAGCAATGGCCACCGCTGCTGGTCGATAACCCTTCAACTGTTCTTCGTGCGCGCAACCTTCGGGTTGCGCGCATTTTTTTGGGCGCGCCGTTCCACCGCCCACTGGCTTACTCACCTCCGCGCGCAGTCAACCATCGCGTATCCCACTCTATTTAACGTCGCCGCAGTCCTGCCCGAGAAACTTGGAGGTTATCGTCAAGTCCATAGTCATGTTATGACCGCTGCCAGTGTTGGCAACCATGTGCATCGTCCCCTTGACGTTATCGGAGCCGATTGCCTCCATCACAAAATTTCCATCCGACACCGATTGTTTTTCTTCACAATGAAACTTCACCTCCAGCTTGCGGCCCGTCGAATTCACGACGGTGCGCGTACACTCTCCCCGGGTATTGCTGAAGGCCGCGTTCTTTTCCAGTTTCTCTTTTGTCACGCATTCTTTGCGAACGTCTGTGCTCGGCTTCCCGCCCATCATGGCCTCGATGCGGGCGCGCTGATCCGGCGTCATTTTCGCCAAAGCGTCGGGAGGAATATTGGCCATCGAGGAGGTGGGCATTCCAGTCATAGAATGAACAACGGTGACCTCCCACAATCCTTCCTTGACGCTAAGCGGTACAACATTATCGGCTGCCCAAAGGGTCAGCGAGAAAAAAACGACCATAGAAAAGCAAAGCGTGATCAGAACCTTGGCGCGCATCAGCACTCTCCCGTGTGGACGGATCTAATTGCGTCGAACAGCATTACACAGAGGGGAGGGCAGGGCAAACAAATTGTGCATCTTGGAAGATAATCGACCGAGCTACTTCTGCCGTACGACTTTCTGCGGATTCCGCGGCTCCTGGTATACAAATAAATCAGCAGGTAATGACGTATGCCAACGTTTACTCATTAACGGAAATGTTATGCAGCAGGCACCGAACCGATGGAGAGCCGAATGCGATCGCACGATTTCATTTTTTGGGAGGTTGATGTACAAGCTGACTTCATGCTGCCCGGGGGCAAACTATATGTTCCCGGAGCTGAGAAGTTACTGCCCAACATTCGCAAGCTCACGGACGCGGCGCGCCGAGGCGAGGTTTTTCTCGTTTCTCATGGTTGCTTTCATACTCCCAACGATCCCGAGTTCCAACAATTTCCTGCGCACTGCGTGAAAGGCACGCCCGGTGCCGAGTTTGTTCGAGAGGCGCTGACGAACAATTTTGTTCGGATAGCGAACGATCCGAACGCCAGATTGCCAGAAGATCTTTTCAGGTTTCGGCAGATCATCCTGGAGAAGCAGACCCTGGATATTTTCGACACCAGGCTGGCAGACGCCTTGGTGGAACGGCTAGGCGCCTCAGCCGAATTCGTTGCATTTGGAGTGGTCACGGAATTCTGTGTCGGCCTGGCGGTAAAAGGCCTGCTGAAAAGAAACCGGCGAGTCACGATCGTGAGTGACGCCATCGAAACTCTGGCGCCGGACGCCGGAAGGAAAACGTTAGCTGACTTAACGAGTTTGGGAGCAACGCTGGTTACGACCGAAGAGATCCTCGCAAGAGTCGCAAAGTCTCGCGATTAATCTCGGCTTTTTCACTCTCCCCAGTATCACAGCAGCATACCGGCAATCGACGCCGACATCAGATTAGCCATGGTTCCGGCCAGCATGGCGCGAATTCCAAGCCGCGCCAGATCGCCGCGCTTGTTGGGAGCCAGCGCGCCGATTCCGCCCATTTGAATTCCGATGGAGCTGAAGTTGGCAAAACCGCACAACGCGAAGGTCGCGATCGTGAACGACCGCGGATCAAGAACAGCCTTTTGCGGACCAAGCATGGAGAACGCCACCAGTTCGTTCAGCACCATGCGTACTCCCAGAAGATTGCCAATCAAACGGCAGTCATGCCACGGGACTCCGATCACCCATGCGATGGGCGCGAACAACGCGCCCAGTATGGCCTCGAGGCTCGAAGGAAACCACGCGAAGTGCGCGTGAACTCCGCCCATGATTCCATCGAGCAAGGCGATTAACGCCAGGAACGAAATCAGCATGGCGGCGATGTTCAACGCCATATGCAAACCATCGGTGGTGCCGCGCGCGATGGCGCCCAGTAGATTTTCGTTCTTCTCCCGCTCCACTTCGTCCTCACTCATCACAACCCGGCCCGCGGTTTTGGGCACTTCTGTCTCGGGCACCAGCATCTTGGCCATCAGGAGCGTGCCGGGAGCGGTCATGATCACGGCGCTCAGCAGGTGTTTTGGCTCGATCCCGAAGGCGATGTAAGCCGCCATGATGCTGCCGGAAACGTGCGCCATGCCGCTCGTCATCACCGTCATCAACTCCGAATATGTGAGGTCGGGCAAAAAGGGCCGAATCGTCTGCGGCGCCTCGGTCTGGCCCATGAAGATGCTGGCGGCCACATTCAATGACTCCGCGCCACTCACCCCCATCAGCCGGATCATCAGCCATGCAGCGGCCTTGATTACCAGCTGCATAACGCCGAGGTAATAGAGCACCGCGAAAAGCGCGCAGATGAAGATGACCGTCGGCAAAACCTGAAATGCAAAATAAAAGCCGAGGTGCGAGCCCCGCTTACCGAGATCTCCAAAGACAAACTGCGAGCCGACGAAGGCGTAGCCCAGGAGCCGGGTCACGGCGTCTCCCGCCTTTTGAAAAAGCGTGCGGCCGAGATCAATCTTCAAAACAAAAATGGCGAAGGCACCCTGCAGCCCAAGCCCCCAAGCCACTGTCTTCAGGCGAATGGCACGCCGATTGGTGGAGAAGGCGTAGGCTAGGCCCAACATGGTAAGCAGACCGAGAATGCCTGTGAAACGTCCCATCGTTTCCCCTTCAATAAATCTCTGTTCTATAGGTTAGTACGCGCCTTTATAAATGGCGCGATGCACCAGCGACGGCTTATGCGCGGGTGGCGCGGCACTAATTTGATAACTTTCTTCCAGCAACTTTTTCGCCGGCGCGCCCTGCTGGTCAGAGTGACACTGAATGGTGCAGAGCGCCTCGCCGACCGAAACTTTGTCGCCAATTTTTTTATGAACGACCAGACCAACGGCCGGGTCGACGGAGTCTTCCTTCCGCTCGCGCCCTCCGCCGAGAATCACGCACGCTGTACCCACCTGTTCGCAAGCAATCGCGGTCACGTATCCCGCCTGCCGGCTGTTCACATCGACGCGATGCTCGGTGGCGGGGAGTCGCGTCGGGTCGTCAATCACACTGATGTCGCCTCCCTGCATCTCGACCATCTGGCGAAATCGTTCGAATGCTCTGCCTGACAAAATGATCTCTTCCGCCAGTTGTTTGCCGTCGGCCACCGTCTTCGTCGCACCGCCGACAAAGAACATCCACGCCGCTAGATGAAGACACAACTCTTTGAGATCCTCTGGTCCTTTGCCGTGTAGTATCTCGATACACTCCTGCACTTCGAGCGCGTTGCCGACCATACGACCGAGCGGCTGATTCATATCCGTGATGAGAGCGACCATCTGCTTGCCCATGCGCTCGCCAGTTTCAACCATGAGTTCCGCGAGGAAGACCGCATCTTCCTCTTTTTTCATGAACGCGCCGGAGCCGGTCTTTACGTCCAGTACCAGCGCGTCTGTGCCTTCGGCCAGTTTCTTGCTCATGATGGAGGCGCATATCAGATAAGGGCTTTCCACCGTGCCGGTCACGTCGCGCAATGCGTAGAGTTTGCGATCCGCCGGAGCGATTTTCTCCGTCTGGCCAATCATCGAACATCCGCAGGCCTTGAGAACGCGATGAAACTCTGACACCGAGAGGCCGACGCGAAATCCGGGAATAGACTCTAGCTTATCGAGCGTGCCGCCGGTGTGGCCGAGTCCGCGGCCGCTGATCATCGGGACGAATAGGCCGCCGGCCGCCACTAGCGGGGCAAGCACGAGCGATGTCTTGTCGCCGACACCGCCAGTCGAATGCTTGTCCACTTTTTTTGCAGGGAGAAAACTGAGATCAAGAACCTCACCGGAGTGCAGCATGGCGCGCGTGAGGGTTGCCGTTTCCGGGCGCGTCATTCCTCGGAGCACCACCGCCATGAGCCACGCCGCCATCTGGTAATCGGGAATACTGCCGTCAGTGCATCCATCAACCAAATACGCGATCTCATCCGCAGACAACGCGCCGCCATCACGCTTTTTGCGGATGAGGTCGATCGCGCGAAATTGCGAAACACTCGACCCGGTCACTTGAGGCGGAAACCCTCCGGCAGAAGTTCGCTGATGAGACTCTGCTTCGGCCCTTCGGCGCCCTCGTAGAAGACTACGGCGTGCGGACCAAATTCATAGATGACTTGACGGCAAGCGCCGCAGGGCGAGCACCGAACGCTATGGTCATTGACGACCGCAACCGCGTGAATCTCAAGCTCAGGCCCATCTTTCGCGATCGCAGAAAAAATCGCGGTGCGCTCAGCGCAGTTTGTCATTCCGTAGGACGAGTTTTCGACATTACAACCGACGTAGATCTTTCCCTTTGAAGTAAGGATTGCCGCGCCTACGCGAAACTTGGAGAACGGCGAGTACGCGTTCTTCATCACCTTGCGCGCTGAACGGAACAATCGTTCGCGCGTGGCAGCCGACACGTTTGTTGTTTTCATATCCCAGTAGATTTATCTGAAGAACAAGAGTGGGCCATTGTAACGCCTGACCGGCGCCGGCAGTAGAGATTTTCGGCGCGCCTCATGCGCTGGCAATCCAGTCGTGCTTGATTCGCATGATCTGCTGAGATGATACGTGGAAATGATCAGCCCCTATCACGATCGAGCCTTGGTTGTCTGCGTCTTGACGGTCGTAGGGGCGGGTGATAATTTCAGGCCACACGTGGCTATCTGGGAGATATTGTTCTGAGTCGGTCAGAAGAGATACGCAATTTGAGCGTTCTCCGGCCGGTGGATCTTCGTCGCCGCGAATTTCTGATTCGGTGCGGCCAGAGCGTGTCGGCCGTTTTCCTCCCTGGCCTAGGGGGTCTCGGCAAACCCTTTCTCTTTTCCTCAGACCCTGCCGCAACGAATCTCTCGGCTAGCGAATTCCATCTGCATCCTCGCTATCGAATGCCACGGCCCCTCGAGGCTTTGCTTCTCAAAACGCAGGCCGGCCTCGACGAATTTGTGACCGAAAAATACGCGGACGAGATCGGAGCAATTCTTGCGCAATGGAGCGCCGGCCTGCTGCGCTCTCCGCAAAATACCGCGCCGATCGAGACCGTTCTTGCCGCGAATTTTTCCGGAATGTCTTTGCGACCCACAGAATCACGAGTCGTGCGGTCGGGACCGCCGATCGAAGTTCATCGTAATACATTTCCCAAAAGGTTCGAGCGAGAGACGGCAATCAGCCGCGGCGGATTTATGCAGGACCTGCACTCCGCTCTCAGTAGTTTTTCGAGGATTCTCACGGCGGAATTTCAGGTGACGAATATTAACGTTGGCGAGGCACCGGCCGCGTTGCCTCCGCTGTTACAGACTCGCATTCGCTACGAATTAGTCGGCGAGGGCCGCGAGTCCTATCGCGAGCAGTGCGTCGGTTACTGGCAGCTTGACTGGGAGAGCACGCCCGAACCATCGGGTGAGCAATCGGCGGTCAGCCGGTGGCGCGTGCGCAAGTGGCTGCCGATTGAGGAGACGGCAAGTCGCTCGGCGGAGGCTGTGTATGTCGACATAACCATGGCGGCTCTCGGCGGGAATGCGTCCTACTCCACGCAGCTATTGCATGGGACCGACTATTGGCGCACGGTTCTCGACGGCGTCTGCGCCATTGATGTTTACGGGCATAACGGCGTTTCGGTTGGCGACATTGACGGCGATGGATTCGACGATCTCTACGTTTGCCAGCCGGGAGGGCTGCCGAATCGCCTCTATCGAAATCGCGGCGACGGGACGTTTGAAGATATCACCGACGCGTCGGCCGTCGGCATTATCGAAAACACGGCATGCGCGCTCTTTGTCGACGTCGACAATGATGGGCGGCAGGACTTGATTGTTGTGAAGGCATCGGGTCCGATGTTGTTTATGAACGAAGGCGGCGGGAAATTTCGCCAGAAGGAAGACGCGTTTCACTTCGCAACGCCGCCGCAAGGTACTTTCACCGGAGCGGCTGTGGCGGATTACGACCGCGACGGCTGGCTCGATATTTATTTCTGTCTCTACGTTTTTTATCAGGGGACGGACCAATACAAATATCCGGCTCCATATTACGACGCCGAGAATGGACCACCTAACTTTATGATGCGCAACCATCGCGACGGCACCTTTCGCGATGTGACTGCCGAGACCGGCCTGAACCAGAACAACACGCGCTATAGCTTCTGTTGCGGGTGGAGCGATTTCAATCGCGACGGATGGCCCGATCTATACGTGGTGAATGATTTTGGGCGGAAGAATCTGTATCGCAACAACGGCGACGGAACGTTCACTGACATTGCGCCTCAAGCGGGAGTGGAAGACGTTGGCGCGGGCATGAGTGTCTGCTGGTTTGACTACGACAATGACGGCGCTCACGACCTCTACGTCGCCGACATGTGGACGGCGGCCGGTGAGCGCGTTTCAATGCAGGATATTTTCAAGAAAGACGCACCCGCTGAAACGCGAGCGCTTTATCACAAGCACGCCATGGGCAATTCGCTCTTTCGGAATCACGCGACCAGTGCCAGGTTCGAAGATGCCACCCGCGCTGCCGGTGTTGGGATGGGACGCTGGGCCTGGTCGAGCGATGCGTGGGATTTCGACCATGACGGATTTCCCGATCTCTACATCGCGAATGGCATGGTCAGCGGACCGTCGCGAGGGGAAGATCTGAACAGTTTCTTCTGGCGCCAAGTTGTCGCCCGTTCGCCCGAAGAGGCTAGACCCTCTCACGATTACGAACAGGGATGGAGCGCGATAAACGAGTTGATACGAGCCGATGGCACATGGAGCGGCTACGAGAGAAATATTTTCTACGCGAACAATCGCGATGGAACGTTCTCCGATATTTCGGGAACAGTCGGAATGGACTTTCTCGAAGACGGGCGCGCATTTGCGCTGGCGGATTTCGATCATGACGGGCGCCAGGAAGTATTTCTGAAGAACCGCAACGCACCGCAGTTGCGGCTTTTGAAGAACGTCATGCAAAACCTGCCGCCCTCGATTGCGTTTAGCTTGCGCGGCACAAAGAGCAATCGCGACGCGATTGGCGCTGTGGTTACGCTGGAAACGGAACTCGGCCGGCAAACGAGATCGTTGCAGGCAGGCTCGGGATTTCTCTCGCAACACGGCAAGGATGTCTTCTTTGGTCTTGGGGCAGCGAAAGGGCCGGTGCACGCGTCGATTCTCTGGCCGAGCGGACGGCAACAGAACATACGCAATCTGCCGGTCAACCATCGCGTGTATGTTGAGGAGGGAACGGAACCATCTCGCCTCGAAACGTTCAGCGCACCGACGGCGCTAGGGCAGTCAAGCGGCGGCGCTTCAGACCGCATGCGGACAGGAGTGCCCGCGCGACACAATCAAGAAGGGGAATCGCTGCTCGCGACGGCTGAAACCTGGCTGCTCGCGCCAATCGAAGCCCCGGGTTTTTCCCTCCCTAATCTCAATGATCAATTGCGAACGCTTTCGTCTCTGCGCGGAGACCCGGTGCTGCTCAATTTTTGGTCCGTCGAAGCCGAATGGTGTAAAGCGGACTGCCTTACTTTCAGCAGTCACCATGCGATGTGGGCAAGCAAGGGTCTTCAGCTACTTTCCGTAAATCTCGACGCCGGCCTCGACGATCCGACCCGCCTCGAAAACCTCCGAGCGCTGGCGCGAGACCAGCATCTTTCCTTCCATATCCTGCGCGGCTCAGACGATGTAGCCGCCATCTACAACATTCTTTATCGTTACCTGTTCGACCGCCATCGCGATCTCTCGCTTCCCACTTCCTTCCTGATTAACGCCAGCGGGGAGATCGTCAAGATTTATCAAGGCCCGGTGAACGCGGAGCACGTTGCCTACGACTTCTCGCATATTCCTAACACGGGTGCCGAGCGCTTATCGAGAGCGCTTCCCTTCCCCGGCGTGACCGACACCGTCGAATTTGGACGCAACTATCTGTCGTATGGCTCGGTGTTTTTTCAGCGCGGATACATGGAGCAGGCGGCTGCGTCGTTTCAGATCGCACTGCGGGACGATCCGCAGAGTGCCGAGGCCGTCTATGGAATCGGAAGTGTTTATCTGAATCAAGAGAAGACGGTGGAAGCTCGCGAAAGTTTCGAACGCGCTCTGAAACTGCGCGCCAGCTACCCAGACACGCTGGCGAATTCATGGAACAACCTCGGCTTGATAGCAGCACGCGGCGGGCACGCCGATGAAGCGATCCCTGACTTTTGGGAAGCGCTCAAACTCAGCCCCGATCACATGATTGCTCTCGTTAATCTGGGCAGCGCGTATCGTCAGCAAAAACGTTGGGATGATGCTCAGAAAACTTACGAGCGCGCGCTCCTGGTCAACGCCCACGACGCCGAGGCGAACTACGGATTGGGCATGGTGTTTGCCGAGAGCGGCGACACTGCGCACGCCTTCGATTCGCTGCAGCGGGCACTGCAACTGCGTCCGGTTTATCCCGAGGCGCTGAACAACCTGGGTATTCTTTATTTGCGCACCCATCGGCGGGATGAGGCTGTAGCCAGCTTTGAGCAGTGCATGCGCGTGGCACCGGCGTTTGATCAGTCTTACTTGAATCTGGCACGCGTGTATTCCATCGAAGGCCGGCCGGACAAGGCGCGGGATGTGCTGAAGGAATTGCTCAAGCAGCAGCCGGAGCAGGAACAGGCGCTGAAGATGCTGCAACAATTAGGCCGCTAAGAACTGGAGTAAAATTCCTCCGGCTGTTGAAGCCACGGAGGACACTTCGGTGAAAACTAGAATTTGCGGTTTTACTTTCTTGCTGTTGGCGTGTTCGTTTTTCGCTCCGGCGCAGGGGCGCGGAAAATCTGCCGTCCCTGCCAGCTCGTTCCAGGTAAGCAGCACCACTTTCGTCGACGGCGCAACTTTGCCGCTCAGCATGATCAATAATATTGTCTCGAACGGCTCGAACAGCTGCTCGCTCGATGGCAGCCCCGGCGGCAACGAATCGCCCGAGCTGTCGTGGACCACTGCCCCGGCAGGCACGGCCAGTTTCGTCGTGACCACTTATGACACGACGGCAGCTTTTACGCACTGGGGAATGTACAACATCCCTCCGACGGCTACTGGCCTACCAGAAAATGCGGGCGTCGCAGGCAGTATCTATGGCCGACAGATCTTCAACGATTTCCTGGTTGGCAAGGAATACGACGGCCCCTGTCCGCCGCAGGGCTACAAACCTTATGCGCATCATTATGTCTTCACTGTGTATGCGCTCGATATCGTGTTGCAGTTACCTGAGTCGCCAAATTTTCCCGCGAATGCTGAGACGCTTTATCAGGCGCTGATTAAGGCCGGGAAAGAGCATCACATCCTGGCAAACGCGACCATCGGTGGTTTCTATTCGACCACACCCTAGCGAACACCGTCACTCACCCAGCATCTCGTCCACGCGAACGCGCGGACGAAAAAAGAGGGCCGATTTCCCGGCCCTCTCCAGTTTTCTACAACTCCAACGTTTCGACGCTACCAGCTTACTCGGTTACCGTGAGCTTGACGGTTTTCGAATGAACGTGGGTTCCAAACGTGCCAGTAACCGTAATCGTCGACTTCCCGACAGCAGCCGCGTCGCTTACCGCCAGCGTCAAGATGCTGGTGGTGGTCGCTGGATCGGTGCTGAAGGAGGCGGTGACGCCGCTCGGCACGCCAGTCGCGGTCAGAGTGACCGCCTGATCGAAGCCGTTCGTCGGCACGATGGTGATGGTGCTGTTTCCACTGCTACCCTGAGCAACCGTAAGGGCGTTCGGCGTGGCCGTAATGCTAAATCCACCCAACGGGGTCACAGTGAGCGAGATGGTCGTGGTCGCCTTCAGGCTACCCGACGTTCCCGTGATGGTTACCGTCTTTGTCCCCGCCGTTGCGGTTGCGCTCGCGGTGAGGGTCAGGACGCTGGTCGAAGTAGCCGGATTCGGACTGAAAGAAGCAGTCACACCCTTCGGCAGCGTGGAAGTATTCAGCGTTACATTGCCACTGAAGCCGTTGACCGGAGTGATGGTGACAGTGCTTGTTCCGGTGGCTCCGCCTTTTGCGATGCTAACTGCTGCCGGCGACGCCGAGAGGGTGAAGCTCTGCACCAGAGGATTGACAGTGAGGCTGATGGTCGTGCTGCCAGTCGTGCTGCCCGACACGCCCGAGATGGTCACAGTGACCGTTCCGGTCGCGGCGGTAGAAGCGGCCGACAACGTCAGCGTGCTGGTGCTGGTCGCGGGATTCGGACTGAATGCCGCCGTCACACCACTCGGCAAGCCCGAGGCGGAGAGAGTTACGCTACCGCTGAATCCGCCCGTCGGGGTGATGGTGATCGTGCTCGTCCCGCTGCTGCCTTGCGTGACGCTCACGCTGCTCGGCGAGGCCGACAATGTGAAACCGGGCTGCGCAGGTCCGGTCAGTGCGTTGATTAGGAGGGCCCCGTTCGGGCTGCCCCAGCCGTCGCACAAATTGTAGCCGGTCACACAGGTAAATCCATTGCTGCCGCTGGTGACATCGTGGAAATCGGCGTCACCATTCCCCAGATTCAGCGAATAAATGGTTGGGTTGATAAAGCCAGGCGCTGCGACGCCGTTGGTAGCCGCCTGCTCATTCGCTAGAGCAATGTAGGCGGCCCACATGGGCGCAGCAAAACTGGTCCCGCCGTATTCGTTTGCGCTGCACGCCTCCTGGTCGGCGCACACGTAAAATGTGAAGTTTGCGTTCGCCGCCACGTCGGGTACGTTGCGATAGGTTTGGGAACAGTCTCCCCCTTCTTCAGCACAGGCCGCAGCCGCGGTCACTTGCCAGGAGGGAATATCAGTGTTGGTTCCCCAACCGCCGCCACCACCGGCCCATGCGGTTTCCGACTTCCACGGTCCGCCTGCGCTTTGCGTCTCTAAATCAGTGCCGCCCACCGTCTGGACATATTGAGAATTTGCCGGCCATGGAGCCGAGCCTCTATACCCTCCGCTATCGCCAGCCGCTTGAAAGAACGTCTGACCTTGCGTCGCCATCTTTTCGAAGTATGGATTGTCGGTGCTCGGGTCCGCCGGGCTCCACGTCCACGAAGAGCTCAGGTTCAAGGGTAGCGGCGTATCCGAAGACATTGCGCCCAGTAGAGCGGTGTCGCTGTTATCGCTGACATAAACGTAGACGGTGGTAACGTTCGGCGCCATGCCGCCCGCCTGCGTAATATCGATGGTCTGTTCCGTATCGTCACACCCCGGCTCGGTGCAATTGATGCTGCTGCCATCCGTCGAAATACCAGTGACGGCGAAAGCTCTGGTCTCGCCGGCATTTTTGTAATAGGTGTTGACATCGGTGATATCGAATCCAGCGAACTCGAGGAGGCCAATGTTCTGGCCGGCGCCGGTCAGAGCTGTTCCTTCGTAATAAGCCGCGCGCATGTCGCTGCCGCAGAACGACTCTTGAGGGCAAGAGCCGACTGAAGCTGGCGGAACGATCGCCTTGACCTCGCTCTTAGGTTTACGAACATAGGCGGGACGCGGAATGGAATAGTTGTCCAATCCCGTTACGTGCCAGAGCTGGAACGGCAGGTTCACCGAAGGCTCGCGGTCGAGAGCAAAGAAGGTGCGGTTCTCAACGGGATCCTGATAAAGGCCGAGCGTAGCGTTGAAGGCCTTCTCGACCTGCGCGACGGTGCCCTTGAGCTGTATGTCGAAGGCGTCGCGCGAGCCGCCAATCACGGTAAAGCCGCTAGATTTTGCGAACGCAATCACGGCGTCAAAATCTTCTTGGCTGGGACCAAAACGCTCGGTGAACTCAGGCACGGTTACGTAATGCTTGTAGGAAGGGCTGGACGGGTCATAGAGTTCCTGGAGGAAATTTTCCAACTCTGGCTGATGGCGTAGGGCCAAGACAATGTCGAAGTGCATGGTCTGCGTTGCCGGCAGATGTCCGACGGAAACCGCCTGCCCGCTGGCAACCACGTCACGCACGTGACGCGTCAGCAGCGGCTGCGGCGCTGCCTGACAAACGACATTCACGCCCGACACCATCGCGGCAAGCGTGAGCAAGAATATGCTGAGTCTGCGAATCATAGTTTCTCCTTGATTAGGTGCACCACATGGAAGATTGTTCATTGAAGATTGTTCGGTCCGCAGCACGGTGCCAGAGCCCACACGTCGATTTCTGGTTTAACATGCCTGATTGAACCCGGGGACCCTCTCCAGGGGATGGCGAGGGAACGACTATCGGGCCGTAGTATAACCAACGCCCCACGCAACAACAACGGAAATGTCGCTCGAATCGCAAATTGTCTGGGCAGAATCAGCAGTAAAACCGCGGTTGTGACAGAATGTGTCCAGGCAGTGCAAGAGGTTGCAACTGTTGTGCAACGGCGCCGACAATTCCGACTCGGACAGTCCTGGCGGCCTGCTAAACTTAAGCTCGATGGGAACTCAATCCGCGACCCTCCCTGTAAGTACACCCGCTCCTGCATCCGCCGGAGTGTTGCTCCCCTCCTTCACGCTATGGTGGCGCGAAGTCGTGCGCTTCTATCGCCAACGCGCGCGCGTCGTCGGCGTTATCGCTTCCCCCCTTTTGTTTTGGGTAGTGCTCGGGTCGGGCTTTGGAACCTCTTTTCGTTCCGGCCAGGCCGCCGGGCAGCAGAACTATCTTGATTACTTCTATCCCGGCGTACTGGTGATGATCATTCTCTTCACCGCCATCTTCACGATGATGTCGGTCATCGAGGATCGCAATGAGGGTTTCTTGCTTTCGGTGCTGGTGGCGCCCGTGCCGCGCGCAGCTATCGTTCTGGGAAAGGTGTTGGGCGGCACCACGTTAGCCGCCGCGCAGGGATTAATCTTTCTCGTTTTTTCACCACTCGTTGGCATACACATGACGCTCGCTTCGTTCGGACTGATCGTCATTACCGTGGTGCTGG
This sequence comes from Terriglobales bacterium, assembly GCA_036513715.1. Taxonomy (GTDB): domain Bacteria; phylum Acidobacteriota; class Terriglobia; order Terriglobales; family Acidobacteriaceae; genus Acidiflorens. The sequence goes on along the minus strand of DATBYM010000053.1, from coordinate 136,198 downwards.
TGTCGTTCGCTCTCACTGCGCTCGGTTTTGCCATCGCCTGGCCCATGGATTCGACGCAGGCATTTCACGCCATCATCAATTTGTTTCTGATTCCCCTCTGGCTGCTTTCCGGCGCGCTCTTCCCTCTCTCCAAAGCTTCGGGATGGATTCGGTGGTTGATGTATGCCAATCCACTTACCTACGGAGTCGAAGCGCTGCGCACGCTCATGTATCCCGACGCGCCCAGTTCATTCTCATTTGACTTCTCGCTAACGGCGTCGATTTTGACGCTGGTGCTGTTCGCGCTGTTCATGTTTGGATTGGCCTTCGTGCTGGCGAATCGGCGGACCACGAAGCCGGCAGCGTAGGAACCGTCGTTAGTCAATGGTCGCTAGTCATTCGCAAGCGAGCATTCTTTTTAGGACCCGTATAAAGCCGCAATGGGAAATACAAAGCAAACGACCAACGGCGAACCACCAACGACGCGTTTATGCCCCTCGACATTTTAGCTTTAGCCGCACACCGTGACGACGTGGAACAGACCTGCGCCGGAACTCTCCTCAAAATGGCAGAGCGCGGATATCGCACCGGCATTCTCGACCTGACACAAGGTGAAATGGGAACGCGCGGCACCATGGAAGAGCGCGCCCGCGAGGCCGCCGAGGCCGCGCGCATTCTGAAGGTTTCGTGGCGCGCGGCTCTCGATATTCCCGACGGACGCGTTGAAAACACTTGGGAGAATCGCCTGAAGGTGGTCCGCGTTGTTCGCGAGCAGCGTCCGCGCGTGCTGATTCTTCCCTATTGGGAGGGGCGTCATCCCGATCACTACACGGCCGCGACTCTCGGCTACGAGGCGGCATTTCTATCGGGACTCGCCAAGCTGCCGGCGCAGGGTTCGGCTCATCGTCCGTTCAAGATTATTTATGCCAGCCTTTACCGCGACGTACGGCCTACGTTTGTCGTCGACATCACCGACCAGTTCGAAACGCGCTTCGAGTCGCTGATGGCTTACAAGTCGCAGTTCACCGATCAGGATGCGGGCAGCGGAATCTTTCCCGCGCAGAAAGAAATTCGCGCTCGCGTCGAATCCATGGCCCGCTATTACGGCATGCTCGGCGGTGTCACCTATGCGGAGCCGTTTGTGCAGAAGGAAGTCGGGCTGGTAGACGACGTGACCATCATTCCCGTGAAATCGATTTAACCTGCACTTACAAATTGAAAATAATAGACAGCGGGTTTCGAAGATTCCGGCATTCACTTCCTGCCCAGCAGGCGAATACGTGAGGTAAAAGCGCGCCCTTCAAATGCGCTGAAGGTAAAGGGGTTGGGCCCGTCGATGTCACTGTTGACGACAGAGGGGTTGGCGTGATCGGTGATGTTGTCGAGGCCGCCGCGGAGTTCCCAGAAATATCCAAACACATGGAAGCGCTTTTCCAGGTAAACGTTGAGCGAGAAATAATCGGGAAAGCGATGTGAGCCGGGCGGGCCGACAAGTTGCTCCTGATTATTAGTTACGTTGAAGGGGAATCCGGTCCGCGTCTCGAGCGAGTAAGCGAGTTCGGTCTGGCGAATGATTGGCATTTTGAATAGTGGGAAGTATCCCCAGGAGAGAAAGCGATTCGGCGTATCCCAGGTGTAAGGGCCGCCGGTTTGCGGGCTGAGCAGAGGGTTGTCGACGTTGAAGTCCAAAACCTGATTCGAGTGAGAGCGAGAGCGGGTGTAAGAACCCATCAGCATATAGCTTTCGCGAAAGTTGTGGCGGAGGCTGACTTCGATGGCATCGTAGCGATCGTCGCGCGTGTTCTCGAGCACAAAGTCGCCGGTGGGTGCGCGGTTGGGGATGTTGTAGACGAAGCCCCGCGTACCGCGCTTTTCCAGGAATTCGGCCTTGAGGTAAATGGCGAGGGGGAGCTTGTGTTCGAGGCCGAGACTCCAGTTGACGAAGCGGGGAGCGACCAGAGGATTGCGGTCGACGGAGAATGTCGTGAGCACGGTTCCAGTTTGCTGGCCCGAGGCGTTGAAGAAATAGTCGGTGCGTTCGCCAGCGTTGGGACGGGCGATGAGGAAAAGGAACGTGGGATCGTAGATCAATCCGATGCCGGCGGAAAGTTTGGTATTGCCGGAGTTGTCGAGGACGTAAGTTCCGGCGAGGCGCGGCGAGAGAAGCGCAGTGCGGACGATCTCATCCCAATCGAGGCGAAGGCCGGATTCGACGAGCAGGCGATCGGCGATCAGCCAGCGATCTTGCGCATAGGCGCTGAACTCGAAGTTGTAAGTCGCGGAGGGCTGGCCTCCGGAAAAAGTGGAGTAGAGGGTGCAGGGATTTTGGGTGGAAGGAACCGTCAGGCAGGTAATTGGAGCAGTCGGCGGATTCTGTCCTACATTCAAAAAGGATATGGGCCGTCGGGCGAATTGGGCGTCGTAGACAAGCACGTCGACGTCGGCTCCGAATTTTAGATCGTGGCGGCCGTGCCATTGATGCGGACCGAGAAATAAATTGGTCAGAGCCTGCCAGCGGCGCGCGCGCGTCGTAGTCGAAAGATAGTAACTGCCACTGGCCGTTTCTCCGAGCGGCTGGGGAGTGATGAAGTAGGGCGACGTGCCGTAGGGCGTGTATTGCAGGTTGTACTGATCGAACCCAACACCTTCTTCGATCAGCTCGCCGCCTTGGAAATAGTACTGATCTTTCGCGCTGGCGACGTAAGCGGATTCGACGTCCTGCGGGTTCGACAGTTGCGGATTTTGCGGCGAGAGGCCATCGTAGTCGTCGTGAAGATGGTTGATCAGCAGGCTGCCCGAGACAAGGTGGCGGCTGGTGACGTTGCCCTGAAGCTTGGCCAGATTGCCGATGCGTAAGAGGTGATCGTTGTCGGCGTTAGGCGGGAGTTCGGTATAGACAACGTTGTCGAACTCGCCGTCGATGGCATCGTAGAACCACACCATTCCCTTCTTCAGCGGGCCGGAAAACGTCAGGCGCGGGAGGAACTGGTCGAACCTCCATCCATCCTTGTCTTGAAACGACGGCACAAAATCGGTGGCGGCGAAGTGGTAGTGATCGTTGCCGATCCCGGTATTGAGCATGAGCACGCCGCCGGAACCTTTGCCGAATTCGGCGGGCTCGCGCGCCGGCTCCACTTGAATGGAGCGGAACGCGTCGGTGCTGATACGGGCCAGCAGCTGGCCGTTCGCGGGCTGGGTGACGTTGAAACCATCGAGCAGAATAACGGTCTGATAAGTCTCAGCGCCTGCGATGTGAGGTTGTCCGTTCAAGTCCTGCACGACGCCAGGGATGAAGTTGAGCACGTTGCGATAGTCATGAGTGGCGGGAAAAGGAATGTTGAGAACGTCGAGTCCGCTGAGAGTTTGTTGCGCGGCGATCTGCGCAGGATCGATAGCGGGCGGAGACTCGACTACGTCGACCACCTCGCGCACCTCTTGCTGGTGGGCGAGCGTGACATCGATGTTCCCCGCGGTGCCGGCCTCGACGGCGGGCAGCGTTAGGGAATAGAACCCTTGCTTCTCGACGCGGAGATTGAAGGGAGTCGAGATGATGTTGGGAAAGCTGCAGCGGCCGGCGAAATCGGTCAGGCAACGCAACGAAACAGCATTGGAAGTTGGTTGCAGAAATACTATGGCGGACGGTACGGCCACACTATTTTCGTCAGTCACCGTGACCAGGATGTTGCGGGATGCGGTTGCAGCTGGAGTTTTCGTGGAAGTCTGAGCAAATGCGATATGGATTAGAAAAATACCAACGGAATACCCAATCAGAGACGCACATGCCCGACCGAGTGCTTGCATAAGGATTGGTTGTATTTTCTCAGACGAAGAGCGCAGGGAAGGTGGAATTATTTCCGTCCTGGATGAGGATGATGCTCGCGCTAGCGGCTGACTCTTGATCGAGCGCCTACGTTTCTGGAATAAGCTCGTTTACCGTTCCTTGCTGCAGCAAGTAGGCGCCCGGGCCTTGCTGGCCTCGAATCGAGCGGCAGAATTCCGCTACTAGAAATCCGGCTTTGAGCGCTTCGCGAAATGCCCACCGAGTCGCTTCGCGCCACTCGCGCGCTGTCTCCATGCCAGTGCGCTCCACTTCGAGAATGTCGCCGGGAATCTCGATGCTCACACGTTGGCGGGCGAGCGAGTCGGCGAGATTGGCGCGCGCTGGTTTGCCGCTGGGATCGAAGCGGACTAAAGGAGCAAGCAAGCGCAGGGCATCGAGAGTTTCGGCGCGCGTGTTCACATTCTTGCCGGAGATACGGTCGCGGACACGCCGCGAATCGAGAATCCAGCGGACCCACAGGCGGTCGGTGCCGTTGCGATGCAACATGCTGGAGGTTTCTGGTCCGTAGAAATCGACCTTATAAGTGTCGGAGACTACGCCGAGCTTGGCGAAGTTGAAGTGGGCGTTGCGACTCTGCAGCGGATCGTACGTCCAGGTCATTTCGTGGATACCCATGGCCATGGCGCGTTCGCGCTGCGCTTGTTTGAGGCGCGATCCGAGGTCGAGATGGCGATACTGGTCGAGAACGGCGAGCATGTGGGAGTGGAGAGTGATCTGGCCGCGTTCGAGGCCGAGGAATCCGAAGGCGAAGCCGACTAGCTTTTCCTTGTCTTTATTCTTGCTGTCCTTGGCTGTTTCAAAGGCGCCCACAAAAATATTGCCCGCTGCCTTCAAGGCGATCGCCAGCGTCAGCGGCACGGTGTCTTCGTCGGCCATTCCCCAGACTTCTTTTTCGAGCGCCTTCAATTGTGTGAGGTCGTCGATGCTCTTGAGATCGCGAATGGCAATCTGCTGCGCCGCGCCGCGAGACATCATCGCAAAGCCTGCTTGCTGCGGTCACCCTGGTTTGGCATAGAAATTCTGCTCGCCGAATAAGCTTGGAGAGACACAATCGTGTATAGCACCGGCGGCCTGCTTGTCAACAGCGATCCACTGATCTCCGATCCAGTGATCGCCTGTCAGACATCGCCTGGCCGTACACAGTCTAGCGAAACTCGCCTCGGACTGCGGAGTCCTCCGGGGAAAGGCGTGTCATGGCCAGAAAGCCAGGCTTTTATTCCCCTCCCTGCCGGCCTCAGGTTAGCGCCAGGGAAAAGGATGTACAGGTCACGGCAGTTACAAGATGGGCATTACCAAAACGCGGAAAATAGCCAATTTTCGCGACACTTCTTGCTAAAGTTTGACTGGTTTTCTCCGCGAGCGGCCGGTTCCCTCCCGGCCCGTTCGGCGCATCTAATTTCACGTGCTACTCTCAACTTTGGAGATGAAGACAATCGTGAAGTCGACTAGCAGGTTGCTATTTTGCGCTGCTTTCATTGTGCTGGGACACTCACTGCTTTTAGCCGCCGATCGCGGCACCTTGATTCGCGAGGCAATTCTTTATCTTTCACCCGACAATTCTTCGAACAAACTCGGCCAGGTCGATCGGGGACGTGAGCTGATTCTTTTGGACAAGACCCCGAACTGGCTGCATGTGGAAGCGCTGATGGGCTCGCCTTTCGCCCGCGATCCGGCGTTCGTGCTGGATGATGACGAAGAAGGAAAGACGATTAGCGGCTGGGTGGTGGATACGGGGGTCGTGTGGGCATCGACGCCTAACGGCGACCGGATATTGTTTGGCGCGGCGGTCGATTCGGAAGATGAGGCGAGCCGGCGTCATGGACGACGTGGCGCGGCGCAGGATGCGCTGCGGCTCTATCGGCGTGTGTATGACATTTTTCCAACCAGTCCGTTAGCGGGCGAATCGCTTTATCGCACCGCCGATATTAAATGGCAGATCGACAAAGCGGATGTGGAATCGCGGCCGTCGGCGCACGAGAAAGAATCCTTCATGCGCGGGAGCATCGACGAGGAGCAGATGAGGCAGGTGATCAAGAAGTTTCCGGACACGAAGTGGGCGCAGCTCGCGGCTTTTCACCTGATCGATAATAAGCTCTGCGGAGATTGGCAAGGGTCATCGAAGTGCCCGGACAAGGAAGCGGAGATCTATGAGAAGTATGTCAAAGAGCATCCGCAATCGCCGGCCGCGCCCGAGGCGCTGTATTATGCCGCGTCCCGGCGAGCGGCCTTGATCGAGATTTATAAGACGGAAGATCAAGGTAAGAAGTCGGAGCAAGCGAAGAGCTCGGCTATTTCGCTCGCTCAGCAGTTAATATCTCAGTATCCGCAGAGCGATTGGTCGACGCGGGGACAGACACTACTCTTCTTTCTGCAACAGGGTGTGCCGACTTATGGGAATGCGATTCAGTGAGCGTGAAGTGCGTCACCTGACAGGTGTTAGGTGACAGTCAAACTATTCAATCGCCTATAACGGTCTGCAACCCTACGTAAATCCATAGCGCGATTCCATAACCTGATAAGACTAACGATTCGGAATCATCCGCAGATTCTCAATCCATTATTTCCATCCGTTGCATTATTTCTTGACACTCGGTTTGCCCAAGTATTTAATGATCGGCTTGCAATAGTCAGATCCGCGCGACGGTCAGCTCCGTCCCCCAGGGAGGCCTTATGCGTGTTATTCGAAGTCTTGCCGTGTTGTTCGTGGCGGTGGTATCTCTTGCCTCGCTGATGCTCGCTCAAGGTGGGGCGACCGGCGCCATCAGCGGCGTAGTGCAGGATTCCTCCGGCGCGGTGATTGCCAATGCAAAAGTCAGCGTGACCAGCGAAGCCACCGGTGAGGTTTTGCGCCAACTGAAGACTGACGCCTCCGGGCTATTCAACGCGCTGCTGTTGCCAGCGGGAAACTACACAGTGGAGGTGAACGCCACAGGTTTTCCCGACACGAAAATACCTGGAGTAACTGTGCGTATCACGGAGACGACGCGCATCACCGCCAGTCTCAAGTTGAGCGCGGTGAAAGAAGTGGTGGAAGTCGAGTCGATGGCGGAGCAGGTCGATACCACTGATGCCACGACGGGAGAGTCGATCAGTTCGACGACGGTGAACACACTGCCGCTGGCGACGCGCAATTTCCAGCAGTTGCTCGATCTATCGGCGGGCGCATCGGCGAGCCTGAACAACGCTGCTGCTCTCGGCCGCGGCGATGTACGCATTGACGTCAATGGCGGACGAGAAGATAACAACAACTATCTGATCGATGGAATTTCGGCCTCCGACTACTCATTCGGCGAACTCACTTATACGCCGGTGCCGAATCCCGACTCGATTGCGGAATTCAAGGTCGGCACCAGCCTCTATGATGCAACGCAGGGCCGCAATGGAGGCGGCAATATCAACGCCATCCTGAAAAGCGGCTCGAACAGTTTCCATGGAGATGTGTGGGAGTATTTTCGTAACTCGGCGCTGGACGCGGACGATTTCTTCTTAGGCGCGTTTGATCTCAAGCAGAATATCTTCGGTGGCGATTTCGGCGGGCCGGTTGTTCCCGGCGGCAAGCTCGGTTTCTTCTATGTCAACTATCAGGGTACGCGCCAGCGCAGCGGCGATTCGCTCGGAACTTACATCAGTGGCGCTCCGCTTCCAGCGCTGCCGCAAGCGCGCGACTGCGCAACTCTCGTCAGCACTTTCTTTTCCGGTGGCTTGCCGGCGTACGCAAACCCAGGCAACGGTTACTGCGGACTCGACCCTGTAGCATTCAAATTATTGAACGTTGCGGGCACACAGTTTGGCGCGGGCACCGGAGGCGGCTGGCTCATCCCAAGCATCGCGTCCGGCAGCTCCCTTACCCTCAGTTCCCCCGGCCGCTATCGGGATGATCAGTTCACCGCCAACTGGGACAAAGATTTCAACAACGGCAAGGATCGATTCAGCGAGCGCTTCTTCTGGTCGGACGCGGAAACCTATCAACCATTCGGGGCCGATAACTTGCAAGTGCAGACGGGCTATCCGGCCATCGACACCAACCTGAATTTCCCGCTCGATATCCCGCTGCGCGGAAGGTTCGGCAGCATCTCGGAGACTCACACTTTCACCAATACGCTGATCAACGAATTTCGTTTTGGCGTGAATGTGATCAGCGATGCACTAACGAATGTTTCCATTCCTGGAACCTCGCCCGCCGACCTCGGCATCAGCAGCAACAACCCGCAACCGAACATGTACCGATTCGAATTAACGGGCTTCCAGATTGGGACTTTTCCCAACCAACCGCAATCGGCGTTGGCGGACTCGTTCGTCTACCTCGATACGGTAAGTTGGTCCCACGGGCATCACTCGTTTCGATTCGGCGGCGAAGTTGACCGCACTTCAGATCGCCGCGTGCTGGCAGTGCTGAGCAATCCCCTGTTGCTATTCTTCCCTGGTGGTACCGATGCCAGCGGAAACCCCCTCAACGCTTTCCAAAACTTCCTGTTGGGACAACCTGCAGTTGGGGAAGGAGGCAGCGGCGCAGACAATCACGATTACCACATTCCCGCCTATGCTTTGTTCGCGCAGGACGATTGGCGGGTGACCCCGACTTTGACCCTGAATCTTGGAGTGCGCGTGGAGTTGGTGGGTGCAGCGGAAGATAACCTCTGCCATCTGGGCAACACCATTCCTCAGGACGCCAATGCCCCGATCGGCCAACCCTACGTGTGGCCGAAGTGTGTGGACAAATTCGGACTGACAGGCCTAACCGGCACGCTCAACAGTGCCGCTCTCAACAACGAATTCGCGACCGTTCCTGAGCCGCGCATCGGCTTTGCTTATGACGTGGATGGGAAGCACAACACGGTGATTCGCGCCGGCTACGGTATTTACAGCGTGCGCGAAGATATCGGCGGCGTCGATAACCTGGCATTTGCGCCCCCGTTTTATCCGTTGGCTTTTCCTAGCGGCTCGTACGCGAGCCTGGCCACGCTCTATTCCCCCGGCGGTGTTCCGCTATTGCCGCCTCTCGGCTCGGCGCCGCAGGCCGGCTTCGTCCCCACGCCCTCATTCTTTCAGGGCTTTGGGGGAGGCCCCACAACCGGTGCTGCGCAGTTCTCTGGCACCGCCGCTGACTTTTTTGCTCCAGCAGTTCCCCTGCACTGGGTGTCGCCAACAACGCAGCAATGGAACCTATCGGTGCAGCGACAGTTGGGGAGAAATTGGGTTCTCGAAGTTGGATACGTAGGCACGAAGGGCACGCGTTTGCGCTCGACCTTTGATCCCGACCAGCCCGCCCTGGCGAGCCCCAGCAACCCCATCACCTTGACTGCGCAAAATGGAACCCAGTACACGATCACGCAGAACACAACGGCTAACGCCCAGGCGCGCGCACCTTTTCTGGCGATTGCTCCCGCCGATTTCGAGGCTTTCTATCCCAACTCCGATTCCAACTATGACGGGTTACAAGTCACCGTTTCGCATCACTTCTCGAAGGGACTGTATTTCCAGAGCGCATACACGTGGTCGCGATCAATCGACGATGTCTCCACCGCCAGCGTGGCTTTCCTCACGCGCGTGAATAATCAGCTCAGCGGAGCCGACTCGCGCGGACTTTCCGATTTCGATCACCGCCAGCGCTCGGTTACCAGCTTTAATTACGCGCTGCCTTTTTACACCGGCCGGCATGACCTCATGGGATACGCGCTCGGTGACTGGGAGGTGAACAGCGTGATTGTCGCGCAATCAGGCGCTCCCATCACCATTCAAGATTCGGCTGCTGGAACAGATTACAATATGACCACACCGCAACTGGTTACAGCCGATTTCGCTCCTGGCTTCAATTGCAACAACGCTTTGAATTCCGGTGGCCTCGCAAGCAAGATCGCAAATTGGGTCAATCCTGCCGCCTATGAGACAGTAGCCACGGGCGGAAGCTACCCTGCGGTAAATTCGGCGGACGGTTCGACTGGTTTTGGTGATTCTCCGCGCAACTGCATCATCGGCCCGAAGCAGGTGAATGTTGACTTCACGCTGGGCAAGGCGTTCAAATTCGGCGAACGACAGAATCTGCATTTCCGCGCCGAGTTCTTCAATCTGTTCAACCACCCGTCATTCCAAAACCCGTTAAACTTTGGGTATGCGGATGTTCAACAAGGCCCGAACATCGCCAAAATTACCCAAACTGTTGGCACGCCGCGACTGGTTCAATTCTCGTTGAAGTATGCGTTCTGAGGCGGGTGAGACGACGGCGCTACAATGAGGCAAACTTCATGCGGCTGAAGAGCGGCGTTCTTGCGCTGCTGGGAATCGTAGGGGCTGCGGCAACTGCGCTTTCTGCGCAGACGGTTCCGGGCCCGGTGGGCAAAGTCGTCCACTACATCACTACGATCGACAACGTGACGTATTTGTTTGCTACGGCCGCGCCGGTGGCGCGCCTCAAGTCGGGCGACATTCTTGATACCAACACGCTCGACTGCTTCGGAAATGTGCTGCGAAAACCTGGCGACACGCTCAGCATGGTGAAGGGCGACAATCCTTTGGCGGGGCCGTTTTATGTTGAGGGCGCGGAACCGGGCGACACGCTCGCGGTGAAGATTCTCGATCTGCAAGTCGATGGCGACACGGGGGTGGGGGCGTTCGCTCCTGGATTTGGCGCGATCAACGAAACCAATTACACGCCGATGCTGCATCCGCCGCTGCCGGAACGGATTTGGTATTACCACATCAATCATGCGGATAACACGGCGGCGTTCAAGGCGCTGGATTCGGATTTTTCGGTGAAGATTCCGATGCATCCTTTTTTCGGGTGCATCGGCGTGGCTCCGGCGGAGGGCGAGGCGCGGAGTTCGGTGGTGCCGGCGGAGTTTGGCGGCAACATGGATTCGCCTGAAGCCAGCGTCGGCAACACCGTTTATTTTCCGGTCAATGTCCGGGGCGGTCTCTTTTATATCGGCGACGGCCACGCCGCCATGGGCGATGGAGAAGTCGCAGGGACGGCGATTGAGGTTGCGCTCAAGGCGCGCGTGCAGTTGAGCGTACTTAAAGGGCGCACGATTGCCTGGCCACAATTCGAGAATGACGATGCGATTATGACTGTGGGCGCGTATCGTCCGTTGGACGATGCCGTGCGCATCGCCTTCACGGAACTGGTCCACTGGATACATAAGGACTACGGCTTGTCAGAGCTGGATGCTTACGAGCTGCTGTCGAAGGTGGCGCGAATTCATCTGAATGAGATGGTGGATCCTAATTATGTAGTCGTCGCGTCGATTGAGAAGAAGTATTTGCCGGCGAAGAAGAAATAGGTTTGTACCAGCGGCTCCCTTCCCGCATCTTGAGCATTCTTGAAGATCTAGGTTTTCGCAGAGCCAGCGCATCTTTGGCCCACCCGAGCACATCTCTAATGAGTGGATGAAGGCCGCTACTCTAATCTCACCTCAAGAAGTTTCGAAAAGGCCGCTTCGGATTGCCGAGGTTGCGGCTCCCGAGGCGAAAAACGGTCAAGTGCTTCTGCGAGTGCTGGCGTGTGGAGTGTGCCGCACCGACTTGCATATCGTCGAAGGTGAGCTGCCAGTCCAGCGCAGCGGAATCATTCCTGGGCATCAGATTGTCGGCGAGGTTGTGAGCGGACCTTCTGCCGGAAGCGCGTCCAAGCTTCGCGCCGGCACGCGCGTGGGCGTTTCCTGGATGGGAGGAACGGACGGCACTTGCAGATATTGCCAGTTGGGGCTGGAGAATCTTTGCGATTCCCCTACGTTTACAGGTTATACGGTGAACGGGGGCTATGCGGAGTACGCGGTCGTGCGCGCGGATTTTACTTTTCCTCTTCCCGATCAGCTCGATGATTTACATGCGGCGCCACTGTTGTGTGCGGGGATTATTGGTTTTCGCAGTCTCCGGGTTGCGGGCGTAAAGCGTGGCGACCGGGTGGGGCTGTTTGGCTTTGGCGCTTCGGCTCATCTGGCAATCGCCGTATTGCGGGCCTGGAATTGCGAAGTGTACGTATCCACGCGCGGAGCGAGCCACCGGCAGTTGGCGGAGTCTTTGGGAGCGGTGTGGGTGGGCAGCGAAACGGATAAAGCGCCCGTGGAACTTGACTGCGCTGTGACCTTCGCTCCCAGTGGCGATGTTGTGATCGCTGCGCTCGGCAGTTTGCGAAAAGGTGGAGTGGTCGCGATCAACGCCATCCATTTAGACCGAATTCCGCAGTTTGATTACGATCGGCTGCTGTGGGGCGAGCGCCAGCTGCGCAGTGTAGCGAATATGACTCGGGCGGATGCTCGCGATTTTTTGAGAGTTGCGAGCGAGATTGGTTTGCAGCCGAAGGTAACGGCGTTTCCGCTGGATCAGGCTAATGAAGCGTTGCTCGCGGTCAAAGAAGATTCGATCGACGGAGCCGCGGTCATCGTCATGTGAAGCGGGTCATCATGAGGCTCTTCTAGGAGGCTCACTTCAGGTAAGCGCGCACGAGGCTAATTAAATCTTCAGTCAGTTCTTCGGGCGATTCCGTTCCGCGAGTTGGAGGAGTGATGTGGAGGCGGATGTGATCTTCAAGGATCTCCGCCATCAGGCTATTGACTCCCCCGCGAATCGCTGCCAGCAGCATTAAGATATCGGGACACTCATCGCCATCCGTTACCGCGCGCTCCACCGCGGTAATCTGGCCGCTCATGCGCTTGATCCGGGAGAGCAGTTTCTGTTTTTCTTGCGAGATTTCAGAAGTTTTGTCTTTGTCTTTCATGATGTTAAACGGTTTTTCTCCACTTTTTCCTTGCCACATACCATAGGGGGGTATGATATATAATTCCGGTGTGTCCGTAAAGGTTTCGCGCAAAACCCTAAAAAGGCATGGAATCGGGAATATACGATCGAAGGGAATCTCCCATATTGTTTATGTTAACCATGGTTAACTATTTATGCTATGCTTGCGTTAATTGTGGGGTTCGAATTGTATGTGGCCGGGAAGGTCGGCGATCTTGCGCCGCGATCGAGCGGCGCATCCAAACCAGACCTCCCTTGTAACCTTCTATTAACTAAAGCAGTGGATACTGATTCACTAGTTTGCCAGCGTGATTGTAATCCCAGCGGAGTGCGATTGGAGATGCGGCGGAGTGGGGCGACCGCCAGCCAGGTTGTATTCATGATATTGAAATTGAAATTCATTTTCATTCGGCGCACTCGCCTTCACGCTGCGGCGCGAGTTCGCGCTCTGGCCAGCGCTTTTGCCTTTATCGGTGTATTGATTCTGGGTGCGGTCTGTCCGGCGGGCTGCGGGGCGCAGTCGCAGCCCACGGCCCTCTCCACACAAACGAATCAGGCTACTCCTGAGGCGAATGACCCACCTAACCCGGCGAGCGCTGCTGCGGCCGATCCGGAAGCGGTGTTTCCGCATTTCAAGAGCACGCGATTTTGGCTTAGCGGGCAGATGAATTTTATTTTTCAGACGCATCCGCCCTTTCCTGCCGACTATAGCGGTACGAACAGTCTCAGTCCGAACTACCAGAAAGCCACTTCGCGAGTGCTGACGCTTTATACCGGTGTGCGGATCGACAATTCCACTGAACTACTGGTTGACGTCGAAGAGGCCGGGGGATCGGCCCTTAGCTTAGGGTTGGGGCTGGCAGGGAATACGGATCTGGATATCGTTCGCAACCCACTGCTGAGCAAGGCGCCTTACCTGGGGCGCGGGATGATCCACAAGGTATTCGCGTTGAGCAGCGACAAGGTTGAGAACGATCGTAGTTTCTTGTCGTTGTTCGAGGAGCTACCGCGACGGCGACTAGAGATTCGCTTTGGCAAGTTCAGCATGCCGGATTTCTTTGACGTGAATTCGGTGGGATCGGACACGCATTTTCAATTCATGAACTGGTCGGTCGATAACAACGGCGCGTGGGACTATGCCGCCGATACGCGCGGCTATACGGTCGGCGTGGTGGCGGATTACGAGGATCGAAATTGGGGATTCCGCTTTGCCGAGGGCTTGATGCCGAAGATCGCGAATGGGATTGATTTGGTGTGGCGGCCATGGCAGGTGCATGCGGAAAATTGGGAATATGAATTGCGCCGCGGCATCCTGCCGAAAAAAGCTGGTGCGGTGCGACTGCTGGCCTACACGAACTACGCCAACATGGGGATTTACAGAGTTGCGGTTGAACAGTTTTTAGATCATACATCCCCGGAGCCGGAGACGGTGCCGGAGATTACGAATCATCCGTGGCAGATTACGCGCAAGTATGGATTCGGGGTCAATGTGGAGCAGACTCTCACGCCGAGCCTTACGGCGTTTGGGCGGTGGGGATGGGATAACGGGAAAACCGAATCTTTCGCCTACACCGAGATTGATTCCACCATCATCCTAGGCCTGGGGGCGAATGGCGCGTGGTGGCATCGCAAGCAGGATCGGGCGGGCGTGGCCTTCGTCACCAACGGGATCAAGAAAGATCACCAGGTGTATCTCGCGGACGGCGGGCTCGGCTTTTTGCTGGGGGATGGCGGGCTGAATTATGGGCGGGAGAATATTGTGGAATCGTATTACACGGCGCATGTCTGGCGAGGGATTTATGTTGGTCCGGGCGTGCAACACATAAATGATCCCGGCTACAATCGCGACCGTGGGCCCGTGATTGTGCCTTCCTTCCGCGCCCATGTGGAGTTCTAGGACAAATCCCGGCCGTCGGTCAGACAATTCTAGTCCCACAATTCCATTCAAGATCTTTCGGCCAGAAAATTGACGAGGGCGCGATTGAAATCATGCGGCGCTTCTTCGTAGGGGAGATGACCTACGCCTTTGAATGCAGTCAAGCCGACATTGCGAAAATTCTGGCGCAGGGGTTCGGCGGATTGAAAATCGACGGCACGGTCTTTCGTTCCCCACATGAGCAACGTCTTGTAATCGCGGATTTTCGGAAGCGCCGCTTCGAGTTTGGCCATGTCGGCCGTCCAATTTCTTGCGATGTGCAACGCGTGGCGAAACCCTTGATTCTTGACCACCGGCATACGGTAGCCGGCGAGCGAATCGGGCGGAATCTTCGATGCGTCGCCAAAGAGCCGGCTTAGCCAGACGTAGTCGAGAGAGCGCCTGCGTTCAATCGTATGGTGAAAGAGCAGGGTGCCGAGGGGGCTGCCTAGGAACGGGGCAAGTCGCCTGCCATGGGGCGACCAGGGGTTGATGGGGGCGACCAATACCAGGCGTCCCAGGCGGGAATTATTTTGCTCGGCGCAGATGGCGGCGGTCATGATAGCAACGCCACCGCCGTGCGACGTGCCCAGAAGATCAAACTGCTCTAGGCCGAGAGCGTCGGCAAATTGCAGCAGGCGTTCGGCGGTTGCGCGAAGGCGACAGTCGATGCTCCTGCCCGGCTTGATGGGTGAGAAGCCCGCGCCGAGATTGTCGACAGCATACACCGTCGCGTGGGGCGCGAGGGCGGGGATGGAGAACCTCCAGGAGAAGGAATAACCCATCAGGCCGTGCACGAGGATGAGGGCGGGGCCTGATCCGGCTTTGAGGTAGCGCATACGGCCGTCGGGGTAATCGATCCAGCGCTCTTCTACTTGTACAGGGCCTTGTACCGGCGTCGGAATTTCCGGTGAGGAGCGCGGACTGGGATGACCCTCGCTCGCGGGAACGAATTTTTCTTCCGGATCTTGCGTTTCCGTGGGCAACGAAATCCTCGCGGACAGGTTCTTATTGAGTGATATCGCCTCTATAGCTTTGGGGGAGCTGAATTTCGGCTCCCTCTTTTTTTGGCGGAACGATTTTCGGCAAATCGACTCTCACGATTTCACCTCGGCACTGCGCGATGCGGGACCCTGGGCAGTCGCCGCACCACAGGAATTTTCATTTTTCCGCGGGACGCTTGGGAGTTCCTCCCGGATTTTCGGGATCTAATCCGGCGGCGGTCATGATGGCTCGGCCCAGTTCTTCGGCGGAGACGGTAAATGCTTCTGGCTGGCCGGCGGCGAATTCCTGGGCGTTGGGCGCGACGAAGCGGTAGCCCCTGCCTACGACGGTCTGGAGATATTGCGGTTCGTCCGCATCGTCGCCGAGGGCGCGGCGGATCTTGCGGACGGCGGTATTGATTCCCTGTTCGACGTCGACGAACACGTCCTTGGTCCAGAGTTCGGTGGCGATCTGGTCGCGGTTCACGAGTTGGCCGCGCTTTTCGACGAGGAACATCAGGAGTTGCAGGGGCAGGCCCTCGAGGCGGATGGGGGCACCGCTGCGGTACAACTGGAAGCGGGCGTAATCCAACTCGAATTCGTCAAAGCGGATTTTCTTGTCGGGCAATTTACCACTCCTATGGCCAGGGCGCTGGGCAACAATAGAAACCGGGCGCCTCGCCAACACGCGGGCGTCCAGCGAAAATATCGTTTGTCAGAAATTCTGTTCTGCCGGACCGAAGCTGTCAAGTGCGGGATGGTGAATATCTTCAGATCAGTTCAGATGGCTTCAGACCGCCTCCATGGACGTTTCGAACCATCGGGCGCATGATCACACTCACTTGCGGGATTTGTTCATCCCTCCCAGGCAGACAGAGCCAGGCGAGTTGGTTGGACACAGTAAGTGGGGGGTTCGGGTATCGGGGAAGGTGCTCGGCCCCTCCAAACTAAATAAAAGGGTTTGGGCACGTCATCTCTCTGCAATTCAGAAACACGCCATTCACAACTCCTCTCGTTATCCACAAGCTTACCCTGCACCCAGACCCTCTTCCCCTGTTTAGGGCAACGAAAGGTGCATCAGGTTTTTTGGCGTGCTTGCGGCATCGCGAAAGCGATGTCCGGATGGAGGATCTGCTCGGCCGTCCCCCCTATGACATCCCGAAAAGCAGAATGTATCTTCCATATTTCATAGCCAGTCTTCTGAACCGCCGATATAATTATGGAAGTTGCTTCAAGTAATCGACTTAGCCTTGCTGGGCGGGCTTGGAAGTGGCAGTGAAGTTGCTTATGCCTCTACGGCGTCGGATGTCTGGCCTTACCGCCGCTCAGTCGTCCCAGCCCATGAACCGCGAATTTGAGGCTCGGTTTGCCGCCATCCTTCTGGCGCTCCTCACAGTAGCGGCCATACTGTTCGCCGGTTTCAACTACAAAATCGAACACCAAACTGCGGTTCCGGACGATGGGGCGTGGTGGATTGAGCGCAATGGGTCGCTGCTAGCGGACCGGCTCGAGCCGAATGGACCGGCCGAGCGCGCCGGAGTGCGCCGCGGCGATGCCTTGGTCAGTATCAACGGCCGCGCGGTAGATACGTCGGCGGCGGCGACCCGGCAGATCTATTATTCCGGAGTCTGGTCGAAGGCGACCTACTCGCTAGTACGCGGCGAGGTTCCGCTGGATGTGGAAGTGGTGCTGGTTCCCGCCGAGCGGTCGATGAACGACTGGCTGCGGCTAATCGCGCTGATCTATCTAAGCATTGGGCTTTACGTGCTGCTGCGACGCTGGACGGCGGTCGGGTCGACGCATTTCTACATTTTCTGCCTGGTATCGTTCATTTTCTACTCCCTGCACTACACCGGCAAGTTCAACGCCTTCGACTGGACTGTCTTCTGGGCCAATGAGGTTGCCTGGCTGCTCCAGCCCGCGCTATTCCTGCACTTCGTATTGACTTTCCCGGAGCGGCGAGAGTTCGTCGGCAAGCATGGTTGGTCGATTCCGTCGCTGTATCTGCCGGGTCTGGTGCTGCTTGGAATCCAGTTGCTGGCGC
This sequence comes from Terriglobales bacterium, assembly GCA_036513715.1. Classification (GTDB taxonomy): domain Bacteria; phylum Acidobacteriota; class Terriglobia; order Terriglobales; family Acidobacteriaceae; genus Acidiflorens. The sequence goes on along the minus strand of DATBYM010000053.1, from coordinate 118,703 downwards.
TCGAATACCTGAAAGCCAGCGCATCGCTGAGCTTCAATCTGGATCGGGTACATTGGGCTTACCTGACGATTTTCTTCTTCTCGGCGGCGGCGGTTCTTTGGAACAACTACAGCCACGCCACCACTCCGATTCTGCGGCAGCAGCTTAAATGGATCACTCGCGGCACGATTCTCGCGATCACACCCTTCACGCTGTTTTACGTTCTGCCGTATTTGTTGGGAGTCATGCCTTCGCTCACCATGAAGGTGTCGGTGCTCTCGCTCGGATTGTTGCCGCTGACCTTTGGCTACGCCATTTTCCGCTATCGGCTGATGGATGTGGATCTGATTTTCAAGCGCGGCATGGCGTATACGCTGGCGGCAGCGGCCATCGTGGCGATGTACTTCGCGGGCGTGGCCGCGATTGCGGAGCTTGTCCATACGCGGGTGCCGAGCTCGGGACCTTATGGGCTGATGTTGGCGATTGTCGTCACCGCGCTGCTTTTTGATCCTGTGCGGAAATGGATTCAGGAAAAGCTAGACCAGTATTTCTTCCGCACGGGGTATGACTACCGGCGCACTCTGATCGAGTTTGGACGGGAGCTGAGTTCGGAGACCGATCTGGACAAGATGCTTTCTTCGCTGGTTGATCGGGTGGCGCGGACGCTGGCAGTGGATCGTATCGCGATCTTTCTCGGGAACAGCGATTCTTCGCGCTTTGAATTGACGAAGTCGTTTGGGATTGCGCACGTCACCGGGCTTGATCTGTCATTTTTGGCGAAGCCGCGAATTGAGGACGCGGTCGGGCACATTTTCTTTGAAAACACCCATCAGTTGCCGCGAGAAAACACCGCCGCGCAGGAAGCCATCGCGCGGCTGGATCTGAACTACTACATCCCATGCCACGCGCGGCAGAAGACGATTGCTTTTCTGGGGCTGGGGAAGACGATGCAAGGGGATTTTCTATCCAGCGAAGATGTGGAACTGCTGCAGGCCCTGGCGGGATATATCGGGATTGCGATCCAGAATGGACGGCTGTATGCATCGCTTGAGCAAAAGGTCAGTGAGTACGAACGGCTTAAGGATTTCAATGAAAACATTGTTGAGTCGATCAATGTCGGCGTGATGGCGGTTGATCTGCAAGACCGCATTGAATCGTGGAACTCGCAGATGGAAGTGATGTATGCGCAGCCGCGCTGGCAGGTTGTCGGGCGCTCCCTCAGCGAGGTTTTTCCAGCTTCGTTTGCCGAGGAGTTCTATAGGGTGCGGCAGAATCCGGGGATCCACAATCTTTATAAATTCCGGCTGATCACTCCTACCGGCGAATCGCGCGTGGTGAATGTGGCGATGGCGCCGCTGGTGACGCGCAAGTTCAATGTTGTGGGACGACTGGTGATCATGGACGACATCACGGAGCGGATCGAGCTTGAGGTGCAGCTTACGCAGGCCGACAAGCTCTCTTCGATCGGACTGCTGGCGGCGGGCGTGGCGCACGAAGTGAATACTCCGCTGGCGGTGATTTCGTCGTATACGCAGATGCTGGCAAAGCAACTGCAGAGTGATCCGCAGAAGGCGAGCGTGCTGGACAAGATCACAAAGCAAACCTTCCGCGCGTCAGAGATCGTCAACAATCTTTTGAATTTTTCGCGGACGACGGGTACGGAACTGACGGAAATTAGCCTCAATAAGGTCATCGCGGATACCTTGGCTCTGCTGGAACACCAGTTCAAGGTGGCGCAGATACGCGTGCGGGCGGAGCTTTATGAGAATCTTCCGTTGATTCAGGGCAACGCGGGGCGCTTGCAACAGGTGTTCCTGAATCTGTTCTTGAACGCCAAGGACGCGATGAGCGGTGGCGGGGTGCTGAGCATAGGTACGTCGAACGGCGAAGTGGTCAGCGTGCGCGTGTCGGACACGGGCTCGGGTATCGCGCAGGAGAATATTCACCGCATCTACGATCCATTTTTCACCACCAAGACGACTCCCGCGGAGGGACAGAATCGCGGCACCGGCCTTGGACTTTCGGTCACCTACGGCATCATCCAGGAACACGCGGGGAATATCCGCGTGGAGAGCCGCCCGGGTGAAGGCACGACCTTCACTCTGGATTTTCCGTTGATTTCGACAAGGAAGGCAGTCCATGTCTGAAGTAGCAGTATCTGAAGTTACGCCGATTACGCGCCGGAGCACACCGGAACGCATGCCGCAGAGCGCCGGCCGAATATTAATTGTTGACGATGAAGCGGAAATCCGCGAATCGCTGGAGACTCTGCTGCAACTGGAGGGCTACACGGTCGCGGTTGCGAGCACCGGCCGCGAAGGCCTGGCGCAGATAGGTGAGCGCGCGTTTGACGTAGTGTTGCTCGACCTGGCACTGCCTGACAAGCACGGAATGGATGTGCTGTCGGAGATTCGGTTGCTGCATCCGCAACAGGCGGTGATCATGATCACCGCGTATGGGACGGTGGAGAACGCGGTGCGCGCTATGCAATCGGGCGCGACCAACTTTATACAGAAGCCGTGGGACAACGAAAAACTGCTGGCTGATGTGCGAGCCGCGGTCGCGCGGCAGAAGGCGGAAGAAGAAAACATTCAGCTGAAGCGCGCGCTCAAGCAGCGCTACAACTTTGAAAACATTGTGGGCAAGAGCGAGCCCATGCTGAAGATTTTCGATCTGGTGGCGCAGGTGGCGCCGAGCCGCTCGACGGTGCTGCTACAGGGCGAAAGCGGGACGGGCAAGGAGCTGATCGCCAAAGCGATTCATTTGAATTCGACGCGGCGGGACCGGCCGTTTGTGCCGGTGAATTCCGGGTCGACGCCGCCGGACTTGCTGGAATCTACGTTGTTTGGGCACGTGAAGGGTGCGTTTACGAGCGCGATTGCTTCGAAGAAGGGACTGTTTGAAGTTGCCGACCGAGGCACGCTCTTTCTGGATGAGATCGGAACGATGGGCATGGACACGCAGGCCAAAATTCTGCGCGTGCTGCAGGATCGCAAGTTCATGCATCTGGGCGGAGTGCAGGAAATTCAGGTGGACGTGCGCATAATCGCAGCCACCAACGTCGATCTGCGGCAGATGGTGCGCGAAGGAAAATTTCGCGAAGACCTGTTTTACCGGCTCAACGTAATCAGCGTCGATCTGCCGCCGCTGCGGCTGCGCCGCGAAGATATTCCGCTGTTGGTGCAGCATTTTCTGCACCGGTATTCCGAGGAAAACGACCGGCCGGCGCGCCGGATCACTACCGAGGCGTTGCGGCCGCTGGTGAGTTACGCGTGGCCGGGGAATGTCCGCGAACTGGAGAATACGATTGAACGCGCGGTGGTGCTCTCGTCCGATAGTGACATTGGTGTCGATCTGCTTCCCGACCACATTGTCGGCCGGGGCAGTGTGGTTCCGACGCTGGACGCGAGTCCGGGCGCAACGCTGTTCAGCATCATGGAAGACTGCGAACGGCGGATTATCGTCGATATGCTGGAGAAATGCGGCTGGAACCAGACCGAGGCGGCCGAGCGATTTCACGTGCCGCTGTCGACACTGAATCAGAAAATCAAACGGCTGGCGATTGAGATCAAGAAGAAGAACCGGGAATAACGATCGGGTGATCTCACCATCGGGTCACCGGGTGATCGGCAAAGCACCCGCGGCGTGAGCTGACCGATCACCCGATGACCCGATCGCCCGATGATTTGCCTCTCTGCTATAGTTTCCTGACTGGAAGTTTCCTGACCAGGTCTTTCTCGACCAGACATGGCGCTCGAATTTGAACTGATTTCACCGATTGAAGTCGCCAAAGATTTTGCGCTGGCGGTTCAGAACTACACCGTCCTGTCGGCGCAATCGGTGGCGAATTTCTTCCGGCGGCCGCTGTACATGGCGGACATGGTGCAGCAGGCGGACCTGATTGGCGTCGGTTCCCTGCCCATCGTAGTGCTCACAGGACTGTCCGTTGGCGCACTGCTAGCGCTTAACTCGGCCAGCACATTGCAACGGTTCGGCGGAGTATCGCTGATCGGCCAACTGGTCTCGCTCGGCATGGTCACAGAGCTGGGGCCATTGATTACCGGGCTGATGGTGGCGGGGCGGAATGCCTCGGGCATGGCCAGCGAACTGGGCTCGATGATTGTGACGGAGCAGATCGATGCCATGCGCGCCCTGGGCACCGATCCCACCAAGAAGCTGGTTACTCCGCGCGTGGGGGCTACGGCCTTCATGCTGTTTTTTTTGACGATCATTGCCGACTTGCTGGGGCTGATCGGCGGTTATGGCGTCGCCCATCTGATCTTTGGTGTCGACACGCAGCAATACTGGACTTCGGTGTGGCAGATACTGGTCTTCCGCGATGTGTTTACCGGCCTCATCAAGCCAGTCCTGTTTGGATTCATCATCTCGACAGTGGGCTGCTATTACGGCATGTCGACGCGGGGCGGCACGCAGGGAGTGGGGCGCTCGACGACGCAGGCCGTGGTCGCGTCTTCCGTGCTGATTCTGGTGGTGGATTTCTTCGTCACCAAGTTGATCTTCGCATTTTTCGGTTACAGATAAACGATGCCGGCTCCCACCCTACCCATAGAAAATCCCGCGACCTCGGTGGTACGTCCTTCGGATTGCGCTATCGAATTCGAAAATGTTTCGATCGCGTTCGATGAAAAAGTCGTGCTCAATGGAATCTCTTTTCGGTTAGAGCATGGGGAAACCAAGGCGGTGTTTGGCGTGGCGGGGTCGGGCAAGAGCACGATGCTCAAGCTCGCCATAGGGCTGCTGCGGCCGGATAGCGGACGAATTTTCGTGCTCGGCGAGGAAGTCACGCGCATGTCGGAGCAGGAACTGTTTCAGTTGCGGCGGCGCGTGGGCATGGTGTTTCAGGAAAGCGCGCTCTTCGATTCGCTGAAGGTCTATGAAAATGTCGCGTTTCGTTTGATGGAGGAGAAGATCCCGGCTGAGGAAATCGAGCAGCGCGTGCGCGAGGTCTTGCGTTTCGTCGAACTGGAGCGAACCTACGACATGTTTCCGTCCGAACTTTCGGGAGGAATGCGGCGGCGCGTGGCGATTGCTCGCGCCATCATCACGCAGCCCGAGGTGCTCCTCTACGACTCGCCGACGGGCGGGCTTGATCCGGTGACTTCGAACACGATTGTCGAACTGATTATGAAGCAGCGCGACGTTTATAAAACCAGCGCGCTTCTGGTGACCCACCGGCTGCAGGATGCGTTTACGATGGCGACGTATCAGTTCGATAAGGCAACGAATCAGATGGTGGCTTTACCGAAGGGGCAGTATTGCGAAGTGGCGATGAGTTTTCTGATCTTGCGCGACGGCAAGGTTATCTTTGATGGGGATGCTCATCAGCTGGCCACTTCGCGCGACGAGTATATTCGAGAATATATTTCGTAGCGCCGGCTGTCCGCTCTCAGTCGTCAGTCTTCCGTAAGAGCGGAGCCTTCGCGCTTGACGCTCTTATTTTGATTTTTCTTTCCTGGCAGAGCGGCGGGATTTTCGTGCACTCGTTCGCGGAAGCCGCCTTTCATCCCTCGGGCCAGGCCGATGGCGGATTCTCCGAATTTGTCGCGCAGATGATCGGCGGCGGCCAAGGCTTTCTGCCAGCGCGCGTCTCGCGACGGCTCTAACAGATCGAACTGAGTGGGATGCGATTCGAAATTCGAGGCTTGCACCCCCAGCAATCGCACGGGCGCGCCTGGCTTCCAGTTGGCGAAGAACAAGCGGCGGGCCTGATCGAAGATCTGCTGATCCATCTGCGTTGATTCGTCTAACGAACGCGCGCGCGTAATGGTTGTGAAGTCTTTATAGCGCAATTTCAGTTGGATGGTGCGCGCGAAGTATCCGCCTTCGCGCAGGCGCCGGCCTACCATTTCGCTTAAGCGCATGAGCGTGGACTGGAGGCGCTCGGCGTCTCCGGTATCGGCGTCGAAGGTATGTTCGTGGCTGATGGATTTGGGGTCGACGTTTTCGCCCACTTCGTTGTCGAACCATCCGCCGGCGTCTTCGCCGCGCGCTTTTCCGGCCAGCGCCAGGCCCCATTTTCCGAAGCGATTTTCGAGATCGCGATCTTCGAGGCGCGTCAGCTCGCCAACTTTCTGGATGCCGATGGCGTGGAGTTTCTGCTCCATCACCTTGCCAACTCCGGGAATGTCGCCGACGGCTAGCGGCGCGAGGAATTTTGTCTCCTGGCCGGGAAGAACCCAGAGCACTCCGTTGGGCTTGGCTTTGGCGGAGGAGACCTTCGCGATCAGGCGCGAGGTGCCGATGCCGATAGAACAATTTAATTTTGTCGCCGACTTCATCGCGTCGTGCAAACGGTGCGCGGAATGGAGCGGGCGACCGTGAAGACGCTCTGTTCCGGTCATGTCGAGATAGGCTTCGTCGACCGATGCCATTTCTACGAACGGAGAAAAGTGACCGAGGACTTCGTGCACTTTGGCGGAGTATTCGCGATAGCGCTCGGGATGGCCATTGACAAAAATCGCCTGCGGACAGAGTTTGGCGGCGGTACCCAGGGGCATGGCGGAGTGCACTCCGAACTTGCGCGCCGCGTAGGATGCGGCCGAGACGACTCCGCGCTGGTCGCGCTGGCCGCCGACGACTACCGGCTTGCCTTTCAGTGATGGGTCATATAATTCTTCGACCGAGACGAAGAAGGCGTCCATATCGACATGGAAGATGGTGCGGGGCGAGGTGCTCATTTGAAGTTGAAGTCCGAGAAGCCCTGCAGAAGTGTACCGCGAAGAGCACCTGCCGAGGACGAATGAAGAATGGAAGAATGAAGTAACCGCATCGAGAGCGGGGTCGTGCAGTCGAGTGGGAGCATTCTCGACCAGTCGCCGAGTTGCTAGCGCCCGTGAGCTGGCGCAGTTTCGTGTTAGGCTGTCCGTCGACGGTTTAGAGCCGACCCAATTCTGGGGCCCTCCCGCAAACCAAAACAGATTCCAGAGTTCCCCATGTTGATTCTAGCCCGGGCCGTTACCCACTCGACGCTTTTTGTCTCTTTGTCGGCCTGCTCCTCGTTTTCGTGCCCGGGCGGATCGCGGAATGATCGGGGATGGTCAGGCCGGCCCAACTTGGCGTTGTTGAGTATGCCGGTATTGTCATAGCAGTGGCGGGCGGGGCGATTGCCCTGTGGTGCATCTTGACGTTTGTCCACAAATGTCCGGGCGCGCGTCAGCTAACTAGCCTAGCACCGGTTCTTTCTTCAAGTCCGCTGTGGCGACCGCGTTCGCGCTGGCACGCACCTGCCGCGCGCGCTCGTAGATCTTGCCATACTCACGCGCGGATGCTCCCCAGGAAAAATCGCGGGTCATTCCGTTTCGCATCAGGGTCTGCCAGGACGACGGGTCCTGATAGGCGAGCAGGGCGTGTTTGATGGTCAAGAGCAGGGCTTCGCCGTTGTACTCGGAGAATTTGAATCCGGTGCCCCTGCCGGTGCGGGCGTCCCAGGGCTCAATGGTGTCGTCGAGACCGCCGGTCGCGCGGACGATGGGCACGGTGCCATATTTCAGGCTGTACATCTGGTTCAGTCCGCAGGGCTCATAGCGCGAAGGCATGAGAAACATGTCGGCGCCCGCTTCGATTTTGTGGGCAATAGCATTGTCGAATGCTACTTTGGCCGCGATCTTGTTGGGAAATTGTTTGTTGAGACGCTGGAACATTTCTTCGTAGAGCTTGTCGCCGGAGCCGAGGACGACCATGATCATCTCTTCGCGGGCGAGGCGGTCCATGATCTGGGCGATGAGGTCGAAGCCTTTTTGTGCGGCGAAGCGCGAGACGATGCCGATGACTGGGACTTTTGCATCTACGTTCGGGATGCCGAAAGCTTGCAGCAGATCTTGTTTGCACTTCAGCTTGCCGCTCAGGTCTTGCGGCGAATATTTTGCGGCGATAAATTGATCGGTCTGCGGATTCCACTCGTCGTAGTCGATGCCGTTGAGGATGCCGGTTACGGTGGCGGCGCGATCGCGGAGCACGCCCTCCAGGCCGAATCCGTATTCGGTGGTCTGAATCTCCTGGCTATATTTCTTGCTGACGGTGGTTACGTAATCGGAGTAGACGAGCGCGCCCTTGAGGAAATTCACCTGGCCGAAAAATTCCATCTTGGACATGGTGAGCAAATCCCAGGGAAGCATGAGCAGTGGCAAAGTGTCGGGCGGGAACAGACCCTGGTATCCCATGTTGTGGATGGTGAAGACGGTGGCGACATCGCGGAAGGCGGGATCTTCGGCGTAGAGCGTGCGCAGCATGACGGGGACGAGGGCGGACTGCCAGTCGTGGCAATGGAAGACGTGGGGTACGCCCAACACCTTTGAGGCTTCGAGGACGGCGCGGGAGAACAGGGCAAAGCGCTCGGCGTTGTCGGGATAGTCGCCGGCCGGGCTTCCATAGAGCGCGTCGCGATCGAAGTAGGGAGGATAATCCACAAAATAAAATTTAACGCCGGTGCTGGGGCCAGCGGTGACGATGGAGCAGAAGCGATACTTGTCGTCGAAAGGGACGGTGATGCTGCGGACGACAGTTTGGGGATCGGTCAGTTTGGTTTGACGATAGCGCGGAATATAGACGCTGACTTGGTGGCCGAGAGCGGCAAGGGCTCGTGGCAGGGCGCCGACTACGTCGGCGAGCCCGCCAGTTTTGGAAAACGGAACACACTCGGATGCGGCGAAAGCGATATGCATGATGAAGACGCCTCCTCGGCCAGGACTGGATGTGCCTCGGTCACGTTATGATGATGTTTGTAGAGACGCGGACAACTTGTGATTTGTAATTGAAGGTCATTCAATAGCGGTTCTTCCATTACAAGTTGCAAATCGACGGTTAGCAATCCAGTTCAGTTTAAATGCCGGGAAGAAAGAGGGTCAATGTGCCTAAGGGCGCGGTGGTTTCAACAGGTGCGCGGAAGCCTAAGTTAGGACAGCATTTTCTTTCGAGTGAGGGGGCGGCGCTGCGCATTGTGGAGGCGCTGGGAGATGTTTCGGAGGCGACCGTGCTGGAGATTGGTCCCGGCCGCGGGGCGATCACGGAGTTGCTGGCGCGCAAGGCACGGCGATTGATTGCAGTGGAAGTGGATCGCGTTCTATCGGCGCAACTGCGCATGAAGTTTTCCATGGAGCCGAATGTCGAGATCATCGAAGGCGACATTTTGACGATCGAACTGGACACGGTGTTTGGAGCGAAGCCGGGGAGCTTGCGCACCGGACTAAATTTTGCGCCGGAACCGGCTCGCGTGATTGGGAATCTGCCGTATTACATCACCTCGGATATTTTGTTGCGCCTGCTCGAGTATCACCGCTATTTTTCGACGATTGTGATTATGGTGCAGAAGGAAGTGGCGGACCGGCTGGCGGCTCCAGCGGGAAGCCGCGACTATGGCTTGCTTTCGGCCACGGCGCAGCTTTACGGGCGCGTGGAACAGCTTTTTACGCTGCCACCCGGGGCGTTTACTCCGGCTCCGAAGGTGCATTCGAGCGTGGTTCGGATTACGATCAAGCCGCGGTTCGAAGCCTTGCGGGTTTCGGAAAGCGCCTTCATTGCGTTTTTGAAACTGTGCTTTGGGCAGAAGCGCAAGACGCTCTGGAATAATCTTAAGACGCGCTACGACGAGGGCAAGTTGCGGGCGGCGCTAGCAAAGAGCGGGGTGAAACCGGCGATACGGGCGGAGGCGCTGCCGCTCGAACGGACGGCGGCGCTGTTTCGGGCGCTTGAGAATGGCGGCGCCTAGTTGTTGCGGCCGTCTTCTCGCCGGCTGGATTCTTGCTTGCCGACTTTTCGCGGACAGGAGTGTCCGCGCCACACAATTATGACTTCCAGTTTGCGAGCTCCGGCGGTTGCTGGCAGGTTTTATTCTGCGCGGGCTGACGAGTTGCTGCGCGACCTCCGCGAATATATTTCTCCGCACGCGGGGTCGATGACAACGGCGATCGGATGCGTAGCTCCGCATGCGGGTTATATCTATTCTGGCGGAGTCGCCGGCGCGGTGTATTCGACGATCGAAATTCCTGAGCACTGCGTGATTCTTTGTCCGAATCACACGGGCAAAGGGCAGGCGCTGGCGGTGATGGCTACGACTGCTTGGCAGACACCGCTTGGCGAAGTCGCGGCGGATGCGGGCGTGGCAACCGAGTTGTTGCGGCGCTTCCCTGCCCTGCGCGAGGATAGCGCGGCGCACCGCAGCGAGCATGCGATTGAAGTTCAGCTTCCATTCTTGCAGGTGCGACAGCCGGCGCTGCAGATGGTTCCGATTGCTATTGGAACGCGCGACTTTGATGTGCTGCGCGGATTGGGCGAGGCGCTGGCGGAGGTGATTGGCGATTGCGAAGAAGCTGGCCGAGGGAGAGTGTTGATCGTCGCCTCCAGCGACATGAATCATTATGAGCCGGACGCGATTACGCGGGTCAAGGATCGCAAAGCCATCGAGAAAATCTTGGCCATGGATGCGCGCGGGTTGTGGGAGGTGGTGATGAACGAAGACATCTCCATGTGCGGGTTTGGGCCCACGGTTGCGATGCTCACGGCGGCGAAGTTGTTGGGCGCTACTTCGGCGACGCTGGTGAAGTATGCGACCTCGGGCGAGGTTTCGGGGGATTTTGAGGCGGTTGTGGGATACGCGGGGATTGTGGTGCGGTGAAGCGAAGACAGCAATGATCAATTAGCACTCGGTGAAAAGCGCCCTGCCGAACGCCACATGCTGAAGTTACTCCGTTAGTGGGGGCGGGCGCTGGCCGCGGGAACGGGATGGGCTGACGTTGCTGGAGTGGCGCTCCTTTCGCCCATCGGACTGGAACCGCCGAAGCCCCTTGCTGGTGCAAAAGTCGGAGCTGGCTGGACGGTGGAAACGGTGACGGGACGTGCGGTCCGGTCGCTTGTTTTCGCGACCCTATCCAGATGACTGACGGAGCCGCGCGGGACGCCGAATCCGGCCGAGCCGGGACTAATCGTCAGACGATCGGGCGTTCCATTTGCCGGCTCTAAAGCCAGACCGCGCCCTACCATCACGGTTTGATGGCCGACGGTCGGCGCCGTGGGGATCAGCGTTTTGGCGGGCGCGTTAACTACCGTGGGATATGTATTCCAGGAATTCCAGTTGCCGGGCTGCCAGACCCATCCGAAACCGGAGGCGAAGGCCCAGTTGCCGTAGTTGTAAGGCATCCATCCCCAGGGATAACCAGAGACCCACATGTAGCCCATGCCGGGATAAAAGGACCAGGCGCCGTCCATGAAGGGGCTCCAGTTGGAGCCGATGAAGTAGGGTTGCCAGACGCTGCCGTAACCGGGGACGAGCATGAAGTTGCCGTAATAATTCAGGTCACTCATTCCGTAAGCGTAGGGCGACGCGAGACTGGCTGAGCTCGTGGTGCTGGCGTAGCGATCGTGATACTCAGACTGCTGATGATCCCAGGCGTCGGCGGGTTCGGTCTCGTAATTCTTCGCGATCTTGAATGTGTCTTTTTGCGCAGCATCATTGTTGGCGGAATCGGCAACCGTGGTCGCAGCGTCTTTCGCAAAATTTATGGTGGCGCTGCGCTTAGCGGCTAAGTCGAATTGGCCGGAAGGGCCGGCGGCGGTGACTTTGCCTTTGAATACTGCGACGGTCGCGTGAGCGGAGCCGGTAAGTTCTGCGCGGAAATGGGCGGACTGTTGGACGGTTAGGGATTCACGGACAAAATTCAGCTGAAACTGGTCGCCCGGCTTCTTCTCGTACGCGCTCTTTAGATGAAGATCGGCGTAGACGGTGCCCGAGACTAGATTAACCGTGTTGAGCTTCTGGCCTTCGTCGCCGAGCGAGAGGCCAGCAAAGTTTATTTCGCTGCCGGGGGCGAGGCGGAGGGCGCTGCCGTCTTCGAACTCGATTTCGGCGCGGCCATCTTTGCCGGTCTTTATTTTTGTGCCTTCGATCACGGGTAGATTCATGAACGCCTTGTCGAAACCGTCGCCGGGAGCACGCTCAATCTGCACGGTTCCTTGCACGTCACTCAGGCGGACGATGCGCGCCTGGGAACTGGCCGCCGCAGGTATGACGAGCGCAAGGAGCAGGCTTGATATTGCCAGCGCCTTTTTTTCTGCCACGCTTTTTTTTGCGATGCTCTGGATGGACATACGCTTCTCCTGGTTCCGGTGCGGTGTGTTTCTTAAACATTGCGAGCATAGGCGCACTAAGTCAAGGAAATTTTGGAGAATTGGCTCGGTTTCGGAAAGCGCTGACCTCGAAGGCCACCAAGCGACACGAAGGAAATCCCGAGCGAAAAGGCCGGCTCAGTGAGCAGCTCGCTCTAGCAGGCGCTGGGCGCGGGCTCGGGTTACGTTGATGACGCCGGGATCGGCGATGAGCTGATCGAGGATGGGGCGGATGGCGGTGAGTTCGGTGAGCTCGTGAGAGCGGGCCAGATCGTCCATGCGCTTCAGTTCTTCGTCGAGCGCGAGCTTTTGATAGTGGAGATCGTACTGGAGGCGGTGTCCGAATTCCAGGGTGGTGGAGAGGTTCTGCATCAGCGCGGTCAGTTCCTGCACGCCGGAATTGTTGGAGTAGTTGTAGGTTGTTTCGCCACTGCGTTGCGCATCCTTGTAGGCTAAGGTTTTTTTCCCGGTGAAGGCCAGACTTTTATGGCGGGAATCGGCGTCCTTTTGAAAGTAATCGGCCTTTGCCGCCAGCGCGAAAATTCTCTGGCGCGTCTCGGGGAGCAAAACGAAGTCGAGATCAAAGCTGTCGGTGTCTTCGGAATCAGCGGAGATACGGCCGCTGGAATGGTAATGTGACGCGCCGTCGGATGGAACGCGAATCGAATAGTGCTCGGGCTGGGAGGCAGGGAAATCGAGAGTGAAGGTTACGGCGGCCGGAGGTTCGGTTGGCGTTGGGGCTTGCGGGGCGGCGATGACCGAAAGAATTATGAGCAGGAGAAGGATCGACAATGAACGAGGCATGGGGCGAGGTAATGATTGGGGATTCGGTGGAGAGTGTCAAGGGGAGAACGCTATTATCCGTTCGCGTTTCGCTCCGTCCGCCGAATCTACGATTTTTCGCGGAGGGGGGCGAGCTTCGCTCGGCTGGGACAGACGAGGGCATCTGTCCGAGTGTCATTCTCATCGCTCTCGTGATTTTTCCCCTACGCGAGTCTGCTCACCGTTATTTGCAGACGGCGGTGTAGCCTAGGCTGTTGCTGGCGGTAAGGTAGATTTGGCCGGAGATAAGGCCGTTATTGTTGATGCCGCCGGCGATCGCGTACTTGGCGCCGGAATAAACGATGTTTTCGAAGACACCGTTTTCGTAGATGAAGCCGAAGGCGTTATCGGCGGCGAGACGGTTGCCTACGATGACGCCGGAGTTGTTGACTCCGGAGAGGGCGGTTCCGTACTTCTTGCCGGGATCGTTGATGGCGGTGAATTTTCCATTCTGCCAGGCGAAGCCGTTGCTCACCGCGCCGCTGGCGTAGGACCCGACGACCTCTCCGTTGTCGTTCACGGCCCAGGCGTTGGTGACCAGAGCGTTCGGATAGGCGATGGTGGTGTATTTTCCGTTCACCAGCATGAATCCCTTGGTGACGGAGGCGCCAGCGCTGAAGCTGCCGGAGGCGTTTCCGATTTGGCTGACGTCGAACAACCAGGTGTTATCGGCTTTTGGGTAATTAATGGCGGTAAACTGGCCGCCTTGCAGGGTAAAGCCGTGCATGTGGCCCGGGTATCCGGTGTCTTCGTAGGAGCCGGCGTTGACGCCGGCGGCGCTGCTGCCATAGAGCCACGTGGTGGAGGATTTCGGAGCGCTGTAGACGGTGAAGGCTCCGCCGGCGGCGCGGCTGAAGGCGACGAATTGCAGCGTTTTGTTATCGACAAGTTGGCCCACTACGGTGCCGTCATCGCTTACTCCGTTGACTTCGCTGAAGGTGTATCCGGCGGGGGCAGCGAAGGTGGTGAAGGTACAGGAGGCGGTCTGGGCGGCGTGCAAGGCCGCTGAAAATGCGAGCAGCGTGATGATAAGGGCAGAAACGAAGCGAGATTGGAGCATCAGGTCCCTCGGAATTTTCCGCGCTGCGATCGGAGTGAATCATGGGGGAAGGCAGCGCCAGGATTTTTTATGTGAGTTCAGGATAGCGTGAGACCGGGCTGAAGTCAGCGCCTGATGCACTAACGAGTGACACAGGACGGGGCGGTAGATGGGCTAGGACGCTGGTAACTTGACCGCGGGGCGCGGGCGCCCTTTATGCGGGTTCGGCTGATGTTGGCGCTCGCGCGTGGCGGCGGTGTGCAGGTGGCAGATGGCGATGGCGAGAGCGTCGGCGGCGTCGGAGGGTTCGGGAATTTGATCGAGGTTGAGGAGGCGCATCACCATTTGCTGGACCTGATGTTTTTCGGCGCGGCCGTATCCGACTACGGCGGACTTGATGGAGAGCGGCGAATATTCCGCGACCTCGAGTCCGACGGAAGCGGCGGCGAGCATGGCGACTCCGCGGACCTGGCCAAGTTTGAGGGCAGACTTCACATTGGCGGCGTAGAAAACGTCTTCGATGGCGACGCTGTCGGGGCGATGGCGAAGGATGAGTTCCTGGAGGCCGAGCGAGATGTGCGACAGGCGCATGGGCATGGGATCGCGCGGCGAAACTTTAATGGCCCCGCAGATGACGCAGACTAGCTGATCGTTGTAGCGATCGTCGGAGAGCAGATCAACCACGCCGTAGCCGGTGTATTCCGTGCCGCAGTCGACGCCGAGGACGCGCATGGGGGAAGTGTAGCAGGAGAGTTGGCGCGGCCTCGCGGTTGGCGCCTCGCCATTTGATTTGGGACTCCGGATAGTTAATCTCGGGGACGATCCGTGCGTGCGCATGGAGGATGCTGAGGTCGTCGTAGGGGCCGAGAAACAATCGCCGCGCCGGCAAAGAACCTGCGGGCTTCGCCGGTTGGCCAGGTAAGAGCACAGGCCCCTACATGGGCTTTTCCGCCCGCCAAAGCTGCGTGATAACCTACTTACATTCTTAGGAGAGAGGGCAATGAAAATTGGAATGCTGACGGGCGGCGGCGATTGTCCGGGGCTGAATGCGGTCATACGGGCGGTGGTGCGCAAGGGGAGTTTTCATTACGAAGATGAATTCCTTGGCTTCATGGAGGGATGGCGCGGAGTGCTGGAAGACAAAACGATGGATCTCGACCTGTCGTCGGTCGGAGGGATACTGCCGCGCGGCGGGACGATTTTGCGGACTTCGCGGACTAATCCGGCCAAGCATGAAGGCGGGCTGGAGCGCTGCGCCGAGACGTTGAAGAGGCATGGTTGCGAGGCGCTGATCGCGATTGGCGGCGACGACACGCTGTCGGTTGCGCAGAAGCTTTTTGCAATGGGCGTGAAGGTGGTTGGGGTCCCGAAGACGATCGACAACGATTTGTCGGGGACGGATTTTACTTTTGGTTTCGATACGGCAGTGAATATCGCGACTGAGGCCATCGACCGTGTACATACAACGGCGGAGGCCCACAATCGCGTGATCGTGGTGGAGGTGATGGGGCGTTCGGCGGGCTGGATCGCCACTTACAGCGGCATTGCCGGTGGGGCCGACGTCATATTGATTCCCGAGGTACCGTTCGATGTGGACGAGGTGGCAGAATTGATTCAGCAGCGACACGCGCGTGGAAGATACTTCAGCATCGTGGTGGCCGCCGAGGGCGCCCAGTTCTCGGATGGCAACGAGAAGCATGGCGGCGGGTCGCCCGATGCGCGAGATGAGTTCGGCCATGTACGGCTGGGAGGAATCGGCTCCGCGCTAGCGAGCGAGATTGAAAAACGCACAGGTTTTGAAACGCGATCGGTTGTGCTCGGCCACATTCAGCGCGGCGGATCGCCTACCGCTTACGATCGTGTGCTGGCCACGCGCTACGGATTAGGCGCGATCGACATGGTGCATCGCGGCGAATTTGGGCGGATGTCGGCGTTGCGCGGTAATAAGATTGTTTCGGTCCCGCTGGCGGATGCGATCGCAACCAACCGCAAGGTGGATCAGGAGATTCTTGACGTGGCGACTGGCATCCTCGACAAACTCGATTATAAGGTTGCCAAGTTTTCGAGCTAATTTGCCAGTCCGAGAAAATCCGGATTGGGCCAGCGACCCGGCCGAGCATTATCCCCTAATTGGGCGTGAGGTACAGCATAAGCAGCGCCGGGATCCTGGCCGACTGTCCCGATGGTATCCTCGCCATCGGCTCAGCGGGCGTGACGCCCCGCCGCGACGGCGGCGCTACAATCGCGGCGCGCGGAATTAGGACACGATTGCGCGCGGGATTGGCTTGGCAGAGGACGGGTTTAGGGGCATACTTACTCAGCATACTTGCTCAACCCTCCCCCGAAATGCTGCAATTCCTCGGGGGATGATTTCGATGCATATGTTTCAAGACGAAACTCAGCCTGAAAGCCATCTGGAGCGGTCGACGCCGCTGCCGTTGCTGGGCACTCCGCCCCATCCGGAGGTGCAGCGGAAGCGTATGCTGATGGCGCTCGGAATTCTACTGGCGGCGTTGGCAGCGGTAGTGCTGAAGGATTGGGACTTCTGGTTCCCGCCGAGTGTTGAAGTTCAGGAAGCGGCGATACGCAAGAGAAAGAGCATTCCTGTGGCGCCTTCGAGTGCGCCGGCGAGTGCTGCACGGGAACACAAGACCGTCGCTAAGCCTGCGACGCCCGCTGCGTCAGACGCTCCTTTCACGGCTACCACGGAGCGCGCCGTGCTTCCGCCTCTGCAGGTGGAGGTGGTGGCGGGGAACCGCCACATCAAGGTGCCCGCGAAAAGCAGTGCCATTCATCTGGATGTCGATTCGGGCGAAACTTCTTCCGCGTCGGGAACGGATACATCCGCTTCGAATGGGCCGAGCGGCAACGCGGCGGTCAGCGGACCAGCGAACGGTGGATTAGCAAGTAGAACAGCGGCGAACGGCAAGGCTGGCGAGCGGGTGCAGCTATCGCCGCAAACCGCGCAGAGTGTGAGCTTATCTGTGCCGCCGGATTATCCGTTGCTGGCGCGACAGATGAAAGTGCAGGGCGCTGTCAGTTTGCAGGCGTTAATCTCGCGCGAGGGGACGATCCAGGAGTTACAGATTCTCAGCGGGCCGAGCATTTTGGCCGCGGCAGCTCGCGAAGCGGTGAAGCAGTGGCACTTTAAACCCTACGTCCAGAACGGGCAGCCGGTGGAAACGCAAGCTCGCATCACGGTGAACTTCACTATTTCCACAAATTGAACTGTAGGCGGAAAATTAAACGGGCGTCCTGGATTGTTTCGCATCCAGGACGCCCGGGCAGCCCTCCCCCAGAACTGCTCGATCGCTAATGTAGAACTGAGGGGTGAATCTGAAAATGGCACGCGGGTGCCAAGTTGCTCCACCGAAGTGCTAGTTCGTAAACACCAGATTACAAGGGAATAAGCCGGGGATTTGTGGGCGGGAAGATGGTTCCGGGAAGGTCACGGCATTCCCCAAAAGGCAGCGGGCGGGGGCGGCCGCTCCACGCTTTCTTTACCTCTTCCGGCTTATTCCGAAAGGGCCATCTTTCCTGGGGGAACCGGGATGACGAAGGGCGAGCCTGTGATCAAGGTGAGGGTGCCGCTGTCTAGGTTGTAGGTATAGGCTTCAATCGCGTGCGCGGCCTGATTGCCGATATACAAGAAATTGCCGGCCGGATCGAAGAGCGCGAACAGGCCACCCCCGGCTAGGTTGAACGGGGAACCCGCCACCTCCGTCAGTTGGCCGTTGAGCGGACCGATGCTGAAACACCAGATCGAGGCGCTGGATTGTGGAGTGACCGCGTATACAAACCGGGTGAAGGGGTCAACCGCGATGGCACTGGGACCGCTGCCCTCAACCGACGCAAAGGGTGATCCGGCGATGGTTGTTAGTGAACCGTCGGAGCCGATCGTGAACCCGGCGATGTTGCCGGTGGTGTTGGGCAAGGTGGGATTGCTTGCAGAAGGGTTCACCACATATAGGAAAGAATCGCTTGCATCGGCCAGCGCAGACGCTCCCGCTCCAGAAAAGAAAGGAGAATTGGGCAACTGCGTAAGGACGCCATTGGCGAAGGAGAAGCCGCTAACCGTCCCCAAGCCGGGATTGGTGACGTAAACAAATTGGCCGGAATAAGTGAAAATCATTTCGCTCGGACTTGCATTCGCGTAGAAGGGAGAACCGTTGACCTCCGACAAAGCACCGGTCGAGCTATTGATTTGAAAAACGGAAATGTTGTTGGAAAGGGAATTCGTAACTAACAGGTATTTGCCGCTGGGATCAATGACGGCAGAGTGCGGACCAGAGCCAGCGGGAGTTGGATTTTGATTGAGGGTCAAAGTTCCGTCGCCATTGACGGTGTAAAGCGAGATGTTGTCGCCAAAAGAATTGGCAGTGTAGAGAAACTTTTTCGATGGCAGCAGCGCCAATCCGGTGGGTGTGGTGCCCTCGACGATCGGTGTTTGCGCGCCCTTGGAGATATAGCCGTGGGAGCCGTCGATATCCAGCAAAAGGACGCTGCCATACTGCGGCAGGGTCACATAGGCAACATGGTTCGACGCTGACTGACCGGGATTGGTCGCGCACGAAAGTGCGATCAGGGTGAGGATCACAACCGGGGCCACGTCCACGAAGATCCGGCGAAGACGATTCTTGCCTACCAGTGCGGCGTGCGCCGCCCGCAAAAAGCTCATTTGGCGAACCTGCTCCTCAGTATTCAGGATGGAACGAAAAGGGTCGTGTTGATTATCATAACGCAAATTTGTCGGGTGATCGGGTGGTCGAAAAGGAAAAGCCTTGGCTCTTCGATCACCCGATGGCCAGATGCCCGTTTGTTTCGGGATGTGTTCTAATCGAGTTGTAAATTGGCGCATTCCGAAGTAAAGATTATTTCGTGATCGATATTCATTGCCATATTTTGCCTGAGGTTGACGACGGCCCCAAGTCGTGGGATGTAGCCATCGAAATGTGCCGCATGGCGGCGGCAGACGGTATCACCCATACTGTCGCCACGCCGCACGCAAATGATCGTTATGTTTACGATCGCGCGTATCTTTCTGGCCTGCTTCGTGAGTTGCAGGAAAAGATTGGTCCGACGCCACTGCGATTCAGCCTGGGTTGTGACTTTCATCTGTCCTTCGAAAATCTGGAACGCGTGCTGGAACAGCCGCATACTTACACGATTGGCGAAACCAATTATCTGCTGATTGAACTGAGCAACTTCAGCGTTCCCAATAATCTTTCCGAATGCTTCACTCGACTGGGAGATCGCGGGCTGACGCCCATCCTGACCCATCCGGAACGGAACCCCATCCTGCAACAAACGCCGCAGCGCATCCTCGAATTGGCAGAGCAGGGCTGCCTGATGCAGATCACGGCGTCGGCGCTGACCGGTTTCTGGGGCGAGCGGCCAGAGATGGTCGCCCGCTGGCTGCTGGAACGATCGGCTGTTCACGTGCTTGCATCGGATGCCCACGAAACCAAGCGCCGGATTCCGAATCTTTCGATGGGGCGCGCGGTGGCGGAGAAAATCGTGGGCAGCGAGTATGCCGACGCGTTGGTTGAGGGCAATCCGGGGGCGATTGTGGCCGGAGCGCCGATTCCCTATTGCCCGCGTCCAGTGCTCGATTAGCAACAGAAGGCTTGAGATAGCGCTTCCTGGAGGGCTTGCCCGGTTACAGCACCCTAGTGTGGTTCCTACAGGAAGAACCCTACTGCATTACCGGCACAGGGACCTGTAGCCTCTCCTCACATTTTCATTTGATTCGGGTTAGGCGGGATCTACTCAGTTCGGCGGAGGCCTTGACCCGGTCTGCAACGTCGCCACTGAGAGAATACATTTAGCGGAACCGGGATGGTGGGTGCCGCGCCAATGGCGACATTTCTTATGGGAGAGCGGAGAATCAAGGAAATCCGCGAAGAACTTGAGCAGCTGATGCTGAAGCAAGTTGACATGTTGAAGAAACAAGCGTTTGTGGGACTGAACGAGAAGGAGTCGCGTGAACAGCATGAGTTGCTGAAGCGGATTCGAGAAGTTTCGGCGGATTACGTCGCCGCGTTGAAAAGAACTAACGAGTAGTTCTGGCGCGGGCAGGATCGAGATTTTCCTGGGCCAGAATCGGACGTTCGGCATCATAAGCTCGGCATGGTTGGATCGTTTTCGGAAGATCGTTCAGGAAATTCGTGACGGCTCGGTGGAGGAAAAAGTATGGCGGAAAAACACAGCGTGACTTTACCCGGAACGGTTGAGAAGGTCATCAAACCTGCAAATCCGCAGGAACCAGAAAAGGCGCAGATCGCGGTAGAAGGGGCCGATGATCTCTATCGGGAGATTCGCATTGAAAATACATTAACCGATGAGAACGGCAAAAAGGTGCGCCTGAAGAAAGGCGCGGAAGTTGATGTCACGGTCGAAGCCGAAGCTCATGAAACGACCCCCGTGCCGGGTCAGGTGTAATTTACGTTCCAAGATCGCGGGCAATTTACGGCCCGCTGAACTAAGCGGCTTTCTCGGGCAGGCTGTTGCGGCTCAGGTCATCGGCTGGGCCATTGATTCCGTATTTGCGCAGAATGTTGTAGGTAAGGTCTTCGATTTCGGCGATAACACCGTCTCCTCGCTGCCGATGGCGGCGCTCCATAATCATCAACTGGGTTTTCATGGCCAGCCTCCTTTCGCTCCTCACCTAGTAAGGCGACAAAACGAGGAAGAAAAGTTCACGGACGGAGCAATCTTCAGACAAATTGATCTGCCACGGTGTGAACTGCCGGGGTGCGGTTACTGCTTCGGAATAGTACTGTCGGCGGCGGGGGTTGGTTTGGCGGGGGTCTTTGGATCGACTGCGGTGGCGTGCGCTGAACTGGGTTGCGGAGCGGCGGAGGCGCTCGTGGCGGTCATCGCGCTTTCGGGATTAAGCAGGTGATCCTGATTGGGTCCCAATCCGAGTTTGATCAGAGCGCGCGCATCCGGAGTCGTTTTCGACTGCCACCCGTGATCGGCCTGATATTTCTGCATCGCGGCTTGCGAGGCGCCATCCCAGGTGCCGGTCGGCTGACCCTGGAGGTAGTGTTCGCGAATGAGTGCGGTTTGGATTTCGCGGGCTCGCGCCGAATCAATTGCCTGCTGGCCGCGCTTTCGCGCAACTTTCTTGCCGCGGGCGGTCTTGCTTTTCTGGATCGACGCGTAAGGCGATGGGTGGGATGAAGGGTGTTGAGCAGTGGTGTGTTTGACGGTCGAGGTTGCGCTGCTAGACTGCTTCGCCTTCGGGGCCGCGTTCGTTGACGTTGAGGCTTGTGCCTGGTTCGGTGGAGCAGTTGGCGTATCCGACTTGGCGATGACGAGTGTGGGCGCTCCGAGACAGAGCGCGGCGCAAAGCCCCAGATACCGCCAGCGGCGAATTTGATTCGTCATGTCCATGGCTAAGATAGACGTTGGTCGTTTGGAACGCGATGTGGTCTGAACCAGCGCAGCAAACGCCCAGCGCATAACGACTAGCGAGTAACGACCGCTCCCAACAAAAACCGGCGAAACCGCCGCACCCTATCGTCCCTTAAACGGGAACGAAGCGCCAGTCTCGCCGGAGTTGTTATCGGTTACGGAAGTGTACCTGCCAGGAAGATCGTTCCATCCTGCGTCCTTGCACCTCGCGGACGCACCAGGAAAACGACATCCTGCCCGCTCTTGAGCGACGATTCAATCTTTAGGAAGTCGTCGGGATTGTTGACGGGCTGCTTGTTCACTTCGAGGATCACGTCGCCGCGATTCAGACCCAGGTCTTCGGCGAACGATCCTTGTTTCACATCTTGCACGACGACGCCCTTACCCGCGGCGATGCTCAGGCGATCGGCCAGATCGGGAGTGATGCTGCGCACGGTCACGCCAAACTTGCTGGCCTGGGGCGCTTCCTCGTTCTGGTTATCGTCTTCTTCGCCGAGCCGGGAGGCGAATAGCTTGGAGCGATCGGCGATGGTGACGGTCGCCTCTTGCTTCTTGCCATTGCGGACAAAGGCTAGTTTGGCCTTCGTACCGGGCCTGCGGGACGCAATGTCGGCGACCAGATCATCGCCGCTTTTAACGTCTTTGCCATCGACCGAGGTGATGGTGTCGCCGATCTTCAGGCCAGCTTCATCGGCCGGAGTGCCGGAGACTACATTCGAAACCGTGACGCCCGAGCCATAAATGTGGGCGATGGCGGGGTTCGGCTGGGCGGAGAATTCAATGCCGATGGAGCCGCGCGCCACGCGGTGATCGGGTCCGATCAACTGGTTATAAACCTGCGTCACCGTGTTTGAAGGCATGGCAAATCCCACGCCCGCGTAGGAGCTCGTCTCGGTAAGAATGGCGGTGTTGATGCCGATCACTTCGCCGGCCATATTCACCAGCGGGCCACCCGAGTTGCCGGGGTTGATGGCCGCGTCGGTTTGAATAAATGACTGGAACTGCCGGTTGGGGACGATGTTGCGGCCCTTGGCCGACACAATGCCAGCGGTCACTGTCTCCTGCAAACCGAAGGGGCTGCCGATGGCGAGCACCCAGTCACCCACTTCCATGCCGTCGGAGTTGCCGAGTTTTGCGGCGGGCAGCGGATGGTCGAGCTCGATCTTGATCACGGCCAAGTCGGTCTCCTGATCCATGCCGATGAGCTTGGCATCGTGGCCGGGAGAGGCCGGGTTCTCGTCCTGCAACTTGACGCGAATGCGATCCGCTTTCTCGACCACGTGGCGGTTGGTGACGATGTAACCTTTGGAGTCGACAATCACACCGGAGCCGAGCGAGCGCTGCCGGATGGTGCCCGCCTCGGGGCCATTCTGGCCGCCGAAGAATTTGTCAAAGAAGTCTTGGAAGGGCGAGTCGTCGCCGCCGTTGTCCTGATCGGGATCGGGCTCGGCGCGCTGATTGCCGCGGCGGCGGGCGTGTGGGTTCTTGATGGTCGACTCGGTATTGATGTTTACCACGCTCGGCTCCAGCTGCTTGGAAATCTGGGAAAAGGCGTTGGAGAGTTGCTGCGGAGCGGGAATGGTCAGCGGCGTCGCATCCGACGACTTCTGTCCCTCCTTGCCTTTTACTCCCGAGGAAACCACCGTGCCGATCAGAATTCCAACGGCCAGCGTCGCCAGAATCGTAAATGTGTACGCCCAGCGGTTGGCTTTGAGGCGCACCCAAAATGCGCCTTCGCGTGAATCCATTGACTACCTCCTGAACTTACCTAAACAACCTATTATACCTTCGTCCGAAAAGCAGGCTGGATCGAAGGGGCCTTGGTTAAGTTAGACGCGGAAAGATTCGTTGGCGTTTCGGAATTCGCGGGAGAGCTGCCGATTCGTGGCTACAGCTTCAGGGTCATCAATGCGAGGAATAAGCCAGTGTATGCGGCGATGACTAAAAGGACGATCAGCGCGCCGAAACTCAAAGCGTTGAAGAATCCCCAGGGCTTCTGCACCGCGCCCAGCGCCAGCTTCCACAGGCCGAAACTGCTCACCATAGCGCAAACCGGCACAACTACAAACCCAATCGCCCGCCCGTGTGCAATACGAGGGAAGACGATCAAGAAGGTGACGGTGGGAAGGAAAGCCAATGCCGGTACGATGGCCAACGGCGCTCCGATCAGGAAGGCACGCTCGCGCTGACGCGATCGGGAGGAATCATTGCGAAGCGGGTGATCGGGTGATCGGGCCATCGGGTCAGCCAAAGCCTATAAGAATCCTACTCGCCGCACCTCCCTCGATCACCCCATGGCCCGGTCTTACTTGGCTTCGTAGACGGTTTTGCCGCCGAGTACGGTGCGGAGAACTTTTGTCTCTAAAATTTTCTGCGGAGAGGCGGCGGTGATGTCTTGGTCGAGAACTACGAAGTCGGCGAGCATGCCTGGCGCCAGCTTGCCTTTCTGCTTTTCGGCGAATTCGGCGAAGGCCGAGCCGGTTGTGTAGGCGGCGATAGCCTGCTCGGAGTTTATTTTCTGCGACGGATAGTAACTCTTGCGTCCATCTTCACTCATGCGAGTAAGCGCCGCATAGATTCCGCGGAATGGCGACACGGGTTCGACGGGATAGTCCGTGCCAAACGCCAGCATCACTCCGCGGTGCAGAAACTCAGCCCACGCATAGGAATGCTCGGAGCGCTTCGGTCCCAGGCGCGACTCAGCCCAGTTCATATCCGTGAGCAGGTGGCTTGGCTGCATCGACGCGATCACCTTAAGTTCCTTGAAACGCAGAATTTCCTGCGGCGTGGTGACCTGCGCGTGCTCAATCCGCAGCCGGTAATCGGCGCCGCCGTCGACCGCTTTGACCTTGGCATCTTTCGCCGCCTTCTCGGCCTCGGCATAGGCGTCGAGCGCCATCTGGACTCCTTTATCTCCGATGGCGTGGAAGCCGACCTGGTAGCCCGCCAGCACTCGCTCCTTTGTCATGGCGTTGAGCTTGGCAGCGTCGTATTGCGGCAGGCCGCTATTCTTGGGATCATCGCTATACGGCTCCAGCAATGCGGCGGTTTTCGAGCCGAGTGAGCCGTCCATAAAGCCCTTGAGCATTCCGGTGTGGAGCATGTTGTCGGAAGCGGGATGCGAATCGCGCTTGCGATTGAGCTCTTCGATCGAATCGTCAAAGGGAAGCCACTCGGAAATTCTCGCGGTTAGTTTGCCGTCATGCTCCAGTTCTTCGAAAATCTGAAAGTCATCCCACTGCGAAAAATCCTGAGCCGAGGTGATGCCGTGACTGGCCAGATCGACGAGCGCGAGTTCGACGGCTTGGCGGCGCTTGTCATGGCTAGGCTTGGGAATCACCGCGTTCACCGCCGCTTGCGCTTTCTCACGCAGAATGCCGGTGGGGGTACCGGATTCATCGCGATCAATCTTTCCGCCCTCGGGATCGCGCGTGGCGACGGTGATGCTGGCGAGTTGGAGGGCGCGCGTGTTGGCCAAGCCGATGTGTCCGTCGACGCGCTCCACGTAAACCGGATGACTGCTGCTCACCTCGTCGACATCCCAGCGCGAAGGCAGAGCCCTGACGGGCCAGAGAGTTTCGTCCCAACCTTCGCCGATGATCCATTCGCCAGGCTCGGCTTTTTCGACCCTTGCAAGAATGCGATCGCGGAATTCGTCGAGGGTCTTCACACCCACTAAATCGACATTCATTTTCTCAAGGCCGGCGCTTGCCATGTGCATGTGAGCGTCGTTGAAGCCGGGCATGACGAAGTGACCGTCGAGATCGACGATCTTTGTCTCGGGACCTTTGAATTTCATGACTTCGTCGCGCGCGCCGACGGCGAGGATGTGATCGCCGACTAGGGCTAGAGCTTCGGAGCGCTTGCCGGCTCCGAGGGACGCGGTCGGATCCACCATCCCGGTGTAAATGTTCCCGTGGGTGAAGATCACGTCGGCTTTGGGTTTCCCGTTGGGCGCGGCCGCCGTGCTCGGCGCCGGGGTGCCGGTCTGACCCCAAAGGCCTGCGGCGACCGCCAGCCACAGTACTGCGATTCGCGTCATCATTCTCCAATTCCCGCCAGTGTCAACATTGTAAGCAGAATCCGCCTCAATCCAAGCTCTCTTCCGTTGCAGTCGAACCATTCTTGCAACGTATGGGCGCCGCCACCGGAGCCGCCTCCGCCGATGGCAATAGCCTCGCGACCGAGCGATAAGGGGATGTTAGCGTCAGTAGAAGCGCGTTGGACCTGCGCGGTATTGCCGAGTTGCGCGTCAACGGCGCGAATCACCTTGAGCAGGCGCGCATCCGACGCCAATTCGCCGGCGGGACGGTTGCCGATCTCGACCACTTCGCTCTGCACCACCTGCGGCTTGCGGGCGGACAGCTGCGCGGCTCTACGATTTTCGGCAACCACTGCCTGATCGAGGGCCACGCGCAGCGCACGCTCTAGCCGGTCGATTTCAGACATCGAAGTAGAGCGGAGATCGACCCGCATGCTGGCCGATTCGGGAATTGAGTTCACGGACGTGCCGCCACGCACAACGCCAACATTGAAGGTAGTTTTGGGCGAGACCGGCACCTCGGTTCGGCTAAAGGCCTCGATGGCGCGGGAGAGCACGATGATCGGATTGGGGGCGCCGAAGTCGCTCCAGGAGTGGCCGCCGGGGCCGCGCACGATGACTTCGAAGCGGCGGCTGCCGAGGGCCTCGGCGACGATCGTGTCCGCTCCCGCGCCATCGACGATGACGTTGTAAGCGATAGCGTCGCGCCAGCGTGGGGTCGCGAAAACGTGACGCATGCCGCGCAGATCGCCTTCGCCCTCTTCGCCGACATTGCCCATGAAGAGGAAGGGCAGGGCATGAGAAATCTTTGCGCTTCCGAGAATGCTGGCGACGGCCAGCAGGGCGGCGATGCCGGCGCCATTGTCGGAAACTCCCGGGCCGTATAGACGGCTGCTCTCCTGCCTGATATGCAAAGGTGTGGCGGCGGGAAAGACGGTATCGATGTGGGCGCTGAGGGCGACGAAGCGCTGGCCGTAGCCGGGGCGAATGCCAAAAACATTGCCGACTTCGTCGACCTGAACATCAATGAGACCGAGCTCGCGAAAACGATCGGCGAGCCACGAGCCGCGGGCGGCTTCTCCGAAGGGGGGCGCGGCGATGCGCGTGGCTTCCATTTGCCAGAGCGCGAATTGCGATTCCTGGGACCGGAAGCGCTCGAAGGCGGAGCGCACTTCCAGCGAGCCAGTGAGTCTCGCTACTTCTTCCTGCAACGGGGGATACGAATCAGAGGCTGCCACTTGCGGAATGAACTCCACCCTTAGCTATCTTACAACGTAATAGGAGGAAGGTTCGGGCGGGGGGCGAGACGCGCTTTGCGACGCCCCGATTATGAATCACGCGTGTACTCAGTGCGAGGGGAGCTGAAAGCAGCTCTGATTCCTGCTAGTATCTCTATCCAACCCCGCTCTCCGTCGCCACGCCTTAGGAGGTTCGCCGTGAATGCTGCTCAAAAGAAGATTTTGAAAATCGCCGCTGTTGTCGTCGCGGCCTTGATCGTGATTGCCATCGCGATACCACTTTTGGTGAACGTCAACAATTATCGGCCGCAGATCGAAGCGAGCCTCAGCTCCGCCCTGGGACGGCCGGCGAAAGTCGGCAATTTGAGCCTCAGCATTTTGTCGGACAGCGTAGAGGCCGATCAGCTTTCCATCGCCGACGATCCCAAGTTCAGCAGCTCGCCGTTTATACAGGCGAAAACATTGAAAGTGGGCGTGGAGTTGCTACCGCTGATTTTCAGCAAGAAGCTCGACGTGACCGATCTGCGGATCGATCAGCCGCAGATCAGCTTGCTGCGCGACCGCGACGGTATCTGGAACTTCTCTTCGCTTGGAAGCCAGGCGGGACCGCCATCGGCGGCACAGAAAACTTCGAGCGGCGCATCGTCGAACTCGAATATCAGCGTGGACAAACTCGACGTGACGGATGGAACCGTCACTCTCGGTTCGACCACCAGCAAACGAAAACCCATCGTCTATGACAAGGTCAACTTTAAGATGCGCAATTTTTCTTTTACCAGTTCGTTTCCGGTGACGGCTTCGATCGAACTGCCGGGCGGCGGCAGCGTCAAACTCGACGGCACCGCCGGCCCGATCAGCTCGACCGATACTTCTCTCACGCCGTTGCAGGCCAAAGTAACGGTGAGCAAACTCGACCTGTCGCAATCGGCGCTCGTCGACCCGGCATTGGGTGTGGCGGGCACGGCGGATTTCGACGGCACCCTCGCCTCCGACGGCCAGATTGCGAAGGCCAATGGCACTCTGAAGGCCACGTCCTTGAAACTCGTCCCGAAGGGCTCTCCGGCCACCGTGCCGGTTCAGGTAGCGTTCCGCGTGGAGCACGATCTGAAACAAGTCAGCGGCAAGCTGGTCGAGGCCGACGTCACCATCGGCAAGGCGCTGGCGAAACTAACCGGCACATATGACATGCATGGTGACACCACTTCGATCGACACCAAGCTCGAAGGGCAAGGCATGCCGGTGAATGATCTCGAAGGCATACTGCCCGCAGTGGGTGTGGTTCTGCCGCCAGGCTCGAAGCTGGAGGGCGGCACGGTTTCGGTGGGGCTGAAATCGAACGGGCCGCTCGATAAGCTGGTCTCGACCGGGTGGGTGAAGATGAGTAACAGCGAGTTGGCGGGCTTCAACCTGGGCTCGAAGCTGTCCGCGCTTTCGTCGCTCACCGGCAAGCAAGTTGGCACGGGGAATAATACGAAGATTGAGAATTTGAGTTCGGATGTGCGCAACGCGCCCGACGGTACGCGCCTCGACAAGATCGCTGTAGTGATTCCGTCGCTCGGGACCGTGACCGGCGCGGGCACCATCAGCCCCAGCAACGCGCTTGACTTCAAAATGATCGCCAACCTGTCGGGGATTGGCGCGGGCCTCTCTAAAACTCTCGGCGCTGGATCGGGCGGGATTCCGGTGGACGTCGGCGGCACCACCTCGAATCCGACCTTTACGCCCGATATGAAGGGAATGGTCAGCGGTAAAGTGAAGGGGCTGGCAAAGGGAGGCAAGAGCCTGGGCGGGGGATTGGGCGGACTGCTCAAAAAACCGTAGAGGCCGGGTGACGGGCGTGCCCCTAAAAGGGGGCGGGCGTGGGGGGTTGAGCGCTTGCGGCGTCGCTAAAGCGATGCACTGATCGAGAGCATACTAGTGAACTACCATTCCTGCCGCCTTCGCTTTTTTGATCAAGAACACGCACGGGATCAAGCAGCCAATCACGATTCCCAAGACCCAGAAATTATCAATGTAGGCCAGCATGGTGGCTTGCCGAATCACGTTTCCCTGTAGCAGTGCGTAGGCATGCTGTTGCGCGGAGGTGCCGCCGGAGCCGGGTCCGGAGCCGGAAAAAACGTTGGTCATATTTCGCAACGCTGACTGGAAGCGCAGATTGGCCGGGTTCAGCGTCTCGACGAGTTGCCCCTGGTGAACCTGAGCGCGGCGAGCGAGGCCAGTGGTGACAAACGAAATGCCGACGCTGCCGCCGATATTTCTGGCAAGGTTCATCAAGCCCGACGCGGCATTATTCTTGTCCCGCGGCAGTCCCGCATAGGCAGCCGTGTTAATGGGCACGAAGAGGAAAGCGAGTCCGAGCGCCTGATAGACGCGAGCGAACATGACCGTGCGAAAATCGATGCTCAAGTCGAATGATGTCATATGGAACAGCGAAAACGAGAGCATGGACAAGCCAAAGAGCATGAGATAGCGCGGACTGTAACGCGAAAGCATGAAGCCCACAATCGGCATGGCCACCATGATCGTGAAGCCACCCGGCATAAGCGCCAGCCCGGACCGAGCGGCAGTATAACCAAGCATGGTCTGCATGAACAGCGGTAATAAGAGTGTGCTGCCGAGCAAAGCGAATCCCAACATGAACATTAAGAAGTTGGAGGTCGCAAACGACCGGTTGCGAAATAGATGCAAGTCGATGATGGGATCTTTATGATGCCACTCCCAGAAGATGACAAAGATCAACGACGCGGCCGAGATGATGGTCAGCCACAGAATGAAGTGCGATTCGAACCAGTCATCGCGCTGACCTTTGTCGAGGACGACCTGAAGGGTTCCGAGGCCGAGCGCGACGAAACCGAGGCCGGTGTAGTCGATGCGGGTTTCGCTAAGCTTGCGGCGCTTGAAGTAGGGAGGATCCTGGATGAGGCGCGAGGTGAGAAGCAGCGAAATAATTCCGACTGGAATATTGATAAAGAAAATCCAGCGCCAGGTGAAGTTGTCGGTAATCCAACCGCCGAGCGTAGGGCCGATGGCCGGTGCCATGACCACGGCGATGCCATAGACGGCGAACGCCATTCCCCGTTTGGCGGGTGCGAATGTATCGGCCAAAATAGCCTGCTCGCTCGGCTGCAATCCGCCGCCGCCCGCGCCCTGGAGGACGCGGAAGAAGATGAGCATGCCGAGGTTGGGCGCGAGTCCGCAGAGGAACGAACTGATGGTGAAGACGGCGACACAGCCCATGTAGAAATGTTTGCGGCCGACAATCGAAGAGAGCCAACCGCTTAAGGGAAGCACGATCGCATTCGAGACGAGATAAGAGGTCAGGATCCAAGTACTCTCGTCCTGGCCGGCGGAAAGACTGCCGGCGATGTGGGGCAGGGCCACATTGGCGATGCTGGTATCGAGCACCTCCATAAACGTGGCCAGCGTGACGGTGAGGGCGATGATCCACGGATTGACAGCGGGACGCCATGCGGCGGCCTCGTTCATGGTGATGGCGGCAGCGCCCATTTATTTAATCCAAACCTTGGGTACGACCGACATTCCTGGGCGGAGTTCGTGGTTTTTTATTTCGCCTTTGTCGAACACTATTTTGACGGGGATGCGCTGCACGACTTTCACGTAATTGCCGGTCGCGTTTTCAGGCGGGAGGAGGCTGAAGCGCTCTCCGCTGGCGCCGGCTAGCGAATCGACATGGGCTTTGTATTTCTTGCCGGTGGCGTCGACGGAGATCTCCGCGGCCTGGCCGGCCCTGATGTTTCTAAGTTGCGTCTCTTTGAAGTCCGCGGTGACCCATAGATCGCTTTCATCAAGGGGAATGATCTTCATCATGTCCTGGCCGGGCTGCATGTTCTGACCAACTTCGACGGTGCGGTTGCTGACCGCTCCGCTGACGGGCGCCGTCACCTTGGTGTATTGCAGATTGAGTTCGGCCTGATCGAGGGCCGCCTTTTTTTGGTTGGCGACGGCTTGGGCGGACTCGGCGCGCGCGCGAATGAAACGCATCGTCTGCGGCGCGTTGCCGGCGTTGCGGAGATCGGCGTTGGCTTGTTCGAGCTTGCTTTGGGCTTGCTTGATCTGCGCCGCAAAGGCGTCGGCATTGGCGCGAGCCGCTTGCAGGGCTGCGGCCGCGGACTGGGCGCTATCCACCGCCTGATCGTATTGCTGTTGCGAAATTTCCTCTTTGTCGATCAAAATTTTGTAGCGACCGAGATCGTTCTGCGCTTTCGTGTTATTCGAGTCTGCCTGGGCGACCTGCGACTTGGCGGCTTCGAACTGCTGGCGGGCGGCGGCGATTCCAGCCTGGGCGCTGGAGACTCCGGCCTGCGCTCCGCTGACTTGGCTGGATGTGCTCACGTTGGTGATGGGCACGTTAATGCCGGCGGCGGAAGCCTGGGCCTGGGCGTCGGCGTATTCCGCACGAGCCTGATCGACCGCGACCTGGTAATCGGTGGGGTCGATCTCAACCAGCACGGTTCCCTTTTCCACGTATTGGTTATCTTGCACGTTGAGCGTGATTACGTGGCCGCTGATGCGCGCGCTGACTGAATTTACGTGGCCGTCGATCTGCGCGTCGTCGGTCGACTCATAGCTTCCGAGGTAACGCCACAGGAAGAAGACGGCGACGAGAAGCACTAACCCGGCTACGATCAGTCCCCACTTGGTGCGCGGGCTGTTCAGGATAGCGGAGCGGCGCTGATCGCGGGCTTCGTTGTCCCTGGGAGCCCGGTCCGTGGGAGCCTGGTCGGCAGGAGATTGTGACGACTGGCCGGGCGCGGGCGGACTCTGCTGGCCCTGCGGCGATCGCCTTTCCGCCTGCGGATTGGGCTCGGCTACGACGCTGCTCGATTCCTCCATGGTCTACTTCCCTTTCGACAAGTATTCGCGAACGCCCTCTTCGGCGCGTCCCAGGGCGCGGGCGAAAGAAACTTTCGCCAGATTATTCATGTACAAACTGGAAATCAAATTCTCGTGCGCGCTCGCCAGCGCTTCCTGCGCTTGCACCACCTCGAGATTGTCGGTGACGCCGGCGGAGAAACGATCCTGCGATTGCTTAAGCGCCTGCTCGGCGAGATTGACCGAGCTCTGCGCGACCCCGACTTGATCGTTCGAGGACTTGAGGTCGAGCAGGGCGTTGCGAATATCCTGATCGATCTGGGCGCGTATATCGGCCAGCTGTGCCCGCGCCTGCCGCAAGGTGGCTTCTGCCTTCAGGATGTCGCCGTGAACTTTTCCACCCTGGAAGATGGGAATATTCAGTGTGCCAAAGAGGGCGTACGTAGGCAAAACGCTGCCAGGAGTGGTGCCGATTTCGCCAAAATTCGCCGCCACATCGAGCGACGGATAGTAGCCGGCGGTGGCCGCGCTGAGCTGCAGTTGCGCAGCGACCAGGCGGTCATGCGCCGCTTTGTAATCGGAGCGAAGAGTATAGGCGCGCTGCACGCTGGTCTCGAGGTCGGGCATGGGAAATGCCTGATAAGGAGTTTTGTCGGCCAACTCAAATTCCTGGCGCGTAGCTAGTCCGATGACGCGGGCCAGCGAAATCTTTTGTTTCGCGTAATCGCTCGTGGCCGCGATCAGCTGCTGTTGGCGCGTCTGGTATTCGACTTGGGCGCGGAGGGTATCGATTGCCGGAGCGACTCCCGCCTGTTGCTGCACGACGGCTTTGTCGTAAAGCGCCTTCGCCGTTTCGACTTGGGCTTGCGCTGTTTCCACACGCGCTGCGCCGGCGATCGCCTGAAGGTAAGCGTTTCCGGTTGCGAGCACGACCAGATCGCGAGCGTCTTTCAGGGTGTACTGGGCTACGCCTTCGCCGATCACCGAGGAACGGTATTTCTGGATCGACTTCCAATCGAAGACGCGCTCGCTGGCCGACGCGCGAACGTCAAAGTAGGAGAAAGGACCTATGACCGCGGGAATGCCAGGAAACAACGAACTGTTGAGTCCCAGAGCCTGGAGGCTCACTTTTTGCCTGACCTCCTGAACGTCACCATTAACGTTTGGCAGCAAGTCGCTGAGTTTTTGCCACTTCTCGCCTCGAGCTTCAACCGTATTGTATTGCGATAAGAGGCCTGCGAGGTTCTGGCGCAGCGCACGCTCAATGGCATCGCTGAAGGTCAACTGAAGGACGCCGGGAGTGGGCTTGTCTTCGGGCACGCTGCCAAAGACTGGATTTTGAGCTGAGGTTTGAACTTGCGAGGGCACAAACTGGGGAGCCTGAACTGGAGGAGTCGGCATTGAGCTGCCGCCCGAATCTGAGCTCGAATCCGAAGTTGGAGCGGACGGAGCGGAGGTTGGACTCTGGCCGTAAAGCACGGCGGCAAAAGCGGCAAGGCACCCGACCAACAAAAGGATCATCTGCAAAGAGGATGCGCAAAAGCGCATCGGACGATGGGCAGGGCGGTTTCGGGAAGGCATGGAGACTGCGTTCTCTCCTCTACTCGTCAAAAATAACAAGATACTTGGATTCGATTTTGCCGCAGAGCGATGCAAATTGTTGAAATAACTTGTGATGTGGGCAGAGTAACCGGGCGCGGCGAGGTTGGACGCACTTGCGGGAGTGACTTTGGTCATCTTGTGTAACTCCGGCCTCAAAGGTCACTCTATGAATCGAGTCAACTACTTCCCCGTGGTCGGTACCCCGTAGGAGCACTGCGTATGAGCGAACAAACGAGAGTACCGGCCCAGGGATCGGACTGGACCCGCCTGCTCACCGATCCCGACCTTGTCAGCCATCTGGGAAAGCTTTTGCAAACCTATCGCGAAGTGCCCGCCGAACAGCGCGAAACAGCCTTGCTGCGGGCGATGCGTGAGATTAAAGATGCTGCGATCAAGGATCGCGCAGCACGGGGAAATATTCCCGCTGCGGCCAACCTTGCTCCGCCTGCCGCGCTTCCGCGCCCCGAACCGATTCAACCGGCGCCGCCGTTTGAGCCGGATTTGTTTACCCCAATTCTGCAATCCGACCGGCGCCGCTTTCAGCGGATTAAATGCTATGTTGCGGTAGAAATTCACATTGAGGGCATAGTAGAACCAGTCTGGGGCAATCTGGCCAACGTTGGCCGCGGAGGCTGCCTGGTCGAAACGGCCAGCGCTGTGCCTCCAGGCAAGGCTCTGGAGATCGGCTTGTGGGTAGCGAATGGCAAGATCTGGGTTAAGGGCGTTATCATCAACGGAGTGGCGACCAGCAGCGCACCCTCATTCGGTGTGCGTGTAAAGTTTTCGGCTGAGGAACTGTCGGGCAAGGAACATCTGCGCGAGTTTTTAAAGTTCGTCGAAAATACTGCCCGCAAATCACAGAGCGGTAAGGCCTACGTGGCGCTATTAAAGGACTGAGTGGGTCTTCGTTTCGGCCCTCTTTTAGTTACCGTTGCCCAGTTGCCTTGGACCGAGCAACTTTTCCCGCCGGAAGGGTTCATTCTAGTGAGACTCAGCATGCCATCGCCTTTGCGACGCCGCCTCTTACTTGCGTCCGCCGTGTTGATCGCGGCCGCCGGCATCACGGCGCAGTCTGCCTTGGGACGCAAGAAAGATAGGCCTAACGCGGTGCCGCCGCTCGACGATCAGAAGCGCGCCGTCCACGCTCTGAATCGGCTGACATTTGGTCCGCGCCCGGGCGATGTCGAGCGCGTGCGCCAGATGGGCGTCGACAAGTGGATCGACCTCCAACTCCATCCCGATACCATCAATGATTCTGCGCTGGACGCCAAGCTCGCGGCGTTCCGTACGCTGCGGATGGATACGAACCAGGTCCTAGAAAACTTTCCGCCGGAGCAGCTGATCAGGCAGGTTGCCGACGGCAAAGCCGCCGTGCCTCGCGATCCCATGCAGCGCGTCGTGTATGAGGCGCAGCTGCAGCGGCTCGAAGATAAGAAGGAAAAGAAAGAAGAAGCCAGAGGCGACGGGGACGCGAAAAATGCGGCGGTTGCGAAAACCTCTTGCGCAGACACGACTTGTCCCGCTGCCATGAATCGTGACGGCGCGCAGACAGGCGACGCCGCTCAGCTAGTCGACGACGTCGAGACGCGTCGACGCGAAGCCCGGCGGCGTGACAATTTAAGAACGCAGGAACTCGCCGATCTCGCGCCGGATGAGCGCATGAAGGAAATCCTGGCGATGTCTCCGGAGGATCAGGTTGTACTGGCCGCTACTCGGGGCGCCAAGGCCGACGCTCTGCTCGAAGGCTTGAACCCGCGGCAGAAAGAAACGGTCGAGGCGCTCAACAATCCCGAGCAAGTGGTGGTCAACGAATTGACGCAGGCCAAATTGTTGCGCGCCATTTATAGCGAACGCCAGCTTGACGAAGTGATGACCGACTTCTGGATCAATCACTTCAACGTCTTCATCAACAAAGGCGCGGATCGATATCTGCTGACGAGTTATGAGCGGGATACGATCCGTCCGCATGTGCTCGGAAAATTTGAAGACCTGCTGGTCGCGACCGCGAAGAGCCCGGCGATGATGTTTTATCTCGACAACTGGCTGAGCGTGGGGCCGGATTCAGAAAACGCGCTGGGCATCGCGCCGCCCGGCCATGGCGGCAATCATCCGCCGGGCCGTCCTAACGGCAAGCGCAAGCAAGCGAGTGGACTCAATGAAAATTATGGCCGCGAGCTGATGGAATTGCACACGCTCAGCGTCAACGGCGGCTACACGCAAAAAGATGTGACCGAAGTGGCGAAAGTGTTTACCGGTTGGACAATTGATCCGCCGCAGAAAGGCAGCGCCTTCCGCTTTGATCCGCGCATGCACGAGCCGGGAACGAAGACCGTGATTGGCCACCGCATCAAGGAAAAGGGAGAGAAGGAAGGGCTGGAGGTGCTGCGCCTTCTGGCGCGCAATCCGAATACGGCACATTTTATTGCGCAGAAGCTGGCGATACGATTCGTCAGCGACGATCCTCCGCCGGCGCTGGTCGATCGCATGACAAAGACATACTTGAAAAAAAATGGCGATATACGCGAAGTGCTGCGCACGATGTTCAAGTCGCCGGAGTTCTGGGCGCCCGAAGATTACCGCGCCAAGGTGAAAACGCCACTTGAGTTTGTCGTCTCGGCGGTGCGCGCCAGTGGAGCCAATGTCGACGACGCGCGCGCTCTCGTCGGAACGCTCAACAACATGGGCATGATGCCTTACGCCATGCTCCCGCCCACCGGCTATTCGATGAAAGCCGAGGTCTGGGTGAACTCGTCCGCTCTGTTGGGACGGATGAATTTCGCGCTAGCATTGGCCGCGGGAAAGATACGCGGGGTTAAAGTTGACACGGTGGGCTTGGCCGCAGGGACGCCGCCCGAAGGTACTTCGTCGGGCGGCGCAATCGTCGCTTCTACAAAATTGGCCGACGCGCAGCAAGCCCTGGCAGCCCTCGAAAATTCCCTGCTGGCGGGTGATGTTTCCAGGCAGACCCACGATACTATCAGCAAGCAATTGGAAGATCCGAAGATCAGCCAGCGGCGTTTGGACGACCCCAAGCGTCCGCCCAACGTGGCCGCAATAGCAGGATTGATTTTAGGGTCGCCAGAATTTCAGAGAAGGTAGCTGGCAGGCGTCGGTTAGAGGCCTTAGCTGAACCCTGATAACTGACAGCTGAAAGCTGGTTTATCTATGTCCGTCACTCGACGCATTTTTCTACGCAACGGCGCATTAGCGGTCGTCGGCACGACCGCGCTGCCCAGCTTTCTGGCGCGCGCGGCATTCGGCGCTGCGGATCCCGGCATTCGCAATAAGCGGCTGGTCGTGATCTTTCAGCGCGGAGCCGCCGACGGCCTCAATATCGTCGTCCCTCACGGCGAGGCGAGTTATTACGCCATGCGGCCGACGATTAACATTCCGAAGAAATCGGTGCTTGATCTCGACGGTTCTTTTGGACTGCATCCCGCGATGGCTTCGTTTGAGCCACTGTGGAAGCAGAAGCATCTCGCCATCGTGCATGCCGCCGGCTCGCCTGATCCTACGCGCTCGCACTTCGATGCGCAGGACTTTATGGAAACGGGCACGCCCGGAGTGAAGGTCACCGATGACGGCTGGCTCAACCGAACGCTGCGCGACCTCCCGGGCGATCAATCCGCCTTCCGCGCCATCGCACTCGGGCCGTCGCTGCCGCGCATTCTCTCGGGCAAAGAGCCAGCGCTTGCGATCAATAATCTCAATGATTTTTCCGTAGGTGGAAAAAATCCGAATGCGGCAGCAAACACTTTCGAAGCCATGTATGACCACTCAGTCGACGCCGTTCTTCATGGCACGGGAGAAGAGACTTTCGACGCAGTCAAGATGTTGAAAGCGGCTGATCCCGCGCACTATATGCCAGCGGCCAACGCAAATTATCCCAAGGGCCGCTTCGGCGACAGTTTGAAGCAACTCGCGCAGATGATCAAAGCGAACCTCGGAGTGCAGGTCGCGTTTGCCGACATCGGGGGCTGGGACCATCACGTCAACGAAGGCAGCACGCAGGGACAAATCGCCAACGTGCTCGGCGATTTCTCGCAGTCGATTGCAGCATTCTGGACCGACCTCGGCGATCTCGGAGAAGACACCGTGGTCGTGACCATGTCTGAATTCGGCCGCACGGCGCGCGAGAATGGCAATCGCGGGACCGACCACGGCCACGCCAACGTCATGTTCGTCCTCGGTGGTCCGGTGAAAGGCGGCCGCGTCTACGGCCGCTGGCCGGGGCTCGATCCGTCGCAGCTTTACGAAGGCCGCGATCTGGCGGTGACCACCGACTTCAGGATGGTGCTCAGCGAAGTCGTCTCGCGCTATCTTGGGAACAAGGACCTGAAGGCAGTGTTTCCCGGATTTGAAGGACAGCCGGATCAGTTTGTGCGACTGCTTGGATAGTGCGAGGTCAGCGCTTAGAGAGGTCAGATTGCAGAGTTAGGAACCTGGCTTTTCACCTCTGCAATCTGGCCTCTGAGCTCTGACCCTTTTTCCTCACGCGACCATCGACGCTCCTGGCCAACACGCGGCTTTCGGAAACCAAAACACTTTCAATCTCCTCGCGCAGCCAGCGATTTGCGGGATCGTTCTCTACGCTCTCGTGCCAATACAGGTGCGCTTCCAAACGCGGCGCGGGCAGCGGAAAGGGATAGACACGATACATTGGGCCCGCATCTGTGCTGCTTATATTGAGTAATTGCGCGTGGCGCTCGGGCAAAGTCAGCAGCATATCTGTGTTGCTAACCACCAGGCATGCAGTGTGGTTGTGCTGGCTGCGGAGAAAAACCTGCCGGTGGTGGCCGCGGCGGCTGAGTTCGATATCAATCAGGCTGGGGCCCTGGCGTCGCGAGGAGACTTGTATGTGGCGCTGCGCGAGATAAGTGTCGAGATCGAGCTTATCTGTATTCTTGAGTGCCGGATGGCCGGGACGGGCGACGACTACGAATGCCTCGTTCAAGAGCCACTTGTGGCGAATGCGATCGCTCACCGTCATGGGGATTTCGATCGCCAGGTCGACCGAGCCGCTGGCCAGTTCCGTCTCCAGATCGCGGCGCTTGATTCTCGAGGTCGTGATTGACATTCCCGGGGAAGCGTCTTTCAATCGCCGCAACAGCGACGGAAGAATCAATGCCTCAGAATATTCCCACAACGACAGATTGAAATTCCGGCGGGTGTGCTCGGGGGCGAAATTGCGGCTCGCGGTCAGGTTCGTCTCGAGGATCTGGAGCGCCTGTCGCACTTGATCGATCATGTTGCGGGTGAAGGGCGTGGGCACCATGTGCGCGCCCTGGCGGACGAAGAGCGGGTCTTGCAGCAGATCGCGCAGGCGCTTTAACGCGTGGCTGATGGCAGGTTGCGTGAGATTGAGTTGCTGGCCGGCGCGCGTGATATTGCCTTCGCGATAGATGGCCTCGAGCACGACAAACAGGTTCAGATCGACCTGACTTAAATGCACGCCGCATATATTACAGGATTCACAGGATTCATTAGGAGAATTCCGCAGCAGTCGCTAGGCTGGAGGGCCAGCGCGAAAGAAGTCCAGCGCGGAGTCGACGCGATTTCCATGGATTTTTCCCGGTCAAGGAAAGCTCAAAGCTACGTCGAGCGCCTGACGGCGTTCATGCAAGAGCACGTCTTGCCCGCGGAACCCGAGTATCACGCGCAGGTGCAGAATTCTCCCGATTGGAAAAGCTGGAAACAGCTTGCGGTTATGGAGACGCTGAAGGCTGAGGCGCGAGCCGCTGGCTTGTGGAATCTTTTTCTTCCCGGCGCTATTTCGGACGGTGAGTATGGCGCCGGGCTGACCAACGTGGAATATGCGCCAGTGGCGGAGATCATGGGGCGATCGTCGTTTGCTCCCGAGGTTTTCAATTGCAACGCTCCCGATACGGGCAACATGGAAGTGCTGGTGAAGTATGGATCGGCGGCGCAAAAAGAGCACTGGCTCAAGCCGCTGCTCGCGGGTGAGATTCGCTCGGCGTTCTGCATGACGGAACCAGGCGTCGCCTCTTCGGATGCGACGAACATGCAGGCTACGGCGTGCGTCGAAGGGGATCATGTCGTCCTCAACGGGCTGAAGTGGTGGAGCTCGGGAATTGGGCACCCACATTGTCGTGTGCTGATTTTCATGGGCATTACCCATCCGTCCGCGGCCAAGCATCGGCGGCATTCGATGGTGCTGGTGCCGCGGGATGCTCCGGGAGTTGAGATTGTGCGTATGGTTCCGGTGTTTGGCTCTTACGATTCGCCCTTCGGCCATGGCGAAGTTCGCTTCACCAATGTGCGCGTGCCTGTCGAGAACATTATTGCGGGAGCGGGACGCGGATTTGAAATTGCTCAGGGGCGGCTTGGTCCGGGGCGGATTCATCATTGCATGCGCACTCTCGGAGCAGCCGAACGCGCGCTTGAACTTCTATGCCAGCGATCGCTGCAACGGGTTGCCTTCGGCAAGCCACTGGCGGAACTGGGCGGCAATGTTGATGTGATTGCCAATGCGCGCATCCTGCTGGAGCAGGCGCGCCTGCTCACTCTAAAAGCTGCGTGGATGCTCGATGAAGTGGGCACGAAAGGCGCGCGCAGCGAAATTTCTCAGATCAAAGTTGCGGTCCCGAACATTGCTTTGCAGATTATCGACCAGGCGATTCAAATGCACGGAGGCGCTGGCGTCTCTCCCGATTTTCCTCTCGCGGATATGTTCGCGACGATTCGCACCCTGCGGATTGCCGACGGTCCCGATGAAGTGCATCGCGCGTTGATCGCCAAGCTGGAGTTGGCGAAATATCGGGACTGAGGCAACCGCCAGGTGGCAGGTTGCAGGTGTTAGGTGGCAGGCGAATCTCAGTCTTGCCGGGATGTTTTTCGTTCACGCCTTCCGCCTATTTACCCTTGGGTGGCCAACCGCCAGATGCCAGGTACCCCCTCCCCCTATCCCGCCGGAGACCGACCTTCTCCCCTCGGTCAACGACAATCCGTTGGTTTTGCCTTTAAGTGCTCCGGAACTTTCTACGGCTAGTCTGACTCTCTCTGGCTATTGCGGCCGCCTTCTCGGGCTTTCCCCAATTCTTGTAAAGGGACTAGCCACCGCTGGGCACATTCCAGGTGGCAGCGATCGGAGGCGAAAATGCGGTTTTTTCGCGCCAGCATTCCCGGATAGCCCTCCTGCAGCAGCGGTTCAGCCTCGGCGTATTTCTTTTCTCCGGCGAGGCTGGCACTGAGCAGGCTCTCGGCGCGGAATCCTTGCCAGTCATCCGGCTGGTTTTTTCGATCGACGTCCATGGCGTCTCCGGCGAGAAGCTCGCTTTCGCTGTACTTGCCCTGCCATACATCGGCCTGCGCCGGATCGGCGGCTGTGGTCATCGTGGTCACGGCAAATGCTCCACGTGGAACATTTGTACATACAAAGCCCCTCAGAACGAGAAGCGCACTCCTAGTTGCACTTGCCTCTTGGGGAAGGCTGACGTGAAGGCCAATGGGGTGCTTGAGGTTGCTGTGCCTCCTCCGGCCAGGGCTGCGCCGGGTTTGAGTCCTTTCACGTTGAAGGTGTTGAAGTCGGGCTGGAAGCCGAAGAGGGGGCTGACTTCGTTGTTTACGCTGGCGTAGTTGGTGCGGTTGGCTATATTGAACCCTTCGGCGACGAACTGGATGTTCGATTTCTCACCGACTTTATGGGCCCACGTCAGCCGCATATCGAAGTCGATGTAGTCGGGGCCGAGGCCGGTGTCGCGTGGAGCGCCTATGGGACGCTCGTTGGTGACGTGATTGTTGCCGTTGACTTCGCCTCCGGCTAGCAGGTTGAAGGGGTGCCCACTGTGGGCCTCGAATATGGGAGAGAGTTGGAAGCCAGACAGATAATTCTGCCTCCAGGGGCTGTTGATGACTCCGGCGATTACGACTTTGTGACGCTGATCGAATTCGGAAAGGCTGCGATCAAGGTTGAGGTTGGTGGGATCTTGCGGTCCGTAGTCGGTGTTGTAATCGGTGGAGGTGTCGAAGGCTTTGCTGTAAGTGTAATTGCCGAACAAGGTGAAGCGATCGCTGAAGCGCTTTTTGATCTCGACGATACCGCCTTCGTAAAGCGCGTAGGCGCCCGAAGTGTATTGGTTGTTCTGGACGATCAGCGGATTTATGAAGCACTGAACGGTATTGCATGGCTGCCCCTCGATCCCGCCTAGTGGATCCGCGGTGAAACCGGTTATCGGGTCCGTCGTGTTCCAGTTTCGATAGGAGACCGTCTTGCCATTCGCAAGCATTACGGTGCTAAAGGGCGCGGGCAGGTCATTGGTGTCGATGGCGACCGGCAGTCTCTGGGTGTGAGTGTAGATTCCGCTCAGAGAAATTGAGAAACCGGGGCCGATCTCGCGCTCGATCCCGAACGAAGCTTGCTGCGCTATCGGCGGACGGTAGCCTGGCTGGTTCACGAAGAGGACTTGCAGCGGAGAGAGCGGGCCGCTGTTGGTTACGTCAATGCCCAATGGCTGGCTCCCCATAAACGGGCCAGCGACAGCAGTGGGCGTGACGCATGCATTGTTGCCTGCGGTGGGGGTGGTGCACTGAATCAATCCCTCGGCGAACAGTGTCTGGAAAATGGTTGCCGATCCGGCTATGCCGAGTACCGGAACCCCATTAATGCCATCGGCGTAGATCGAAATTTCCCGTTTGCACGGGTTGGTGCCGGTGCCCCCGAGCCCCGGGAGGGGGGTCCCAAACAGCGAGACTCCGCAGATCGCGCTGACGTTGGCGACCTGGCCAGCGGGTGTGCTGTTCTCGACGGCAGCCCGGCCCGCGCCTACGACTCCGAGGCTCAAGTCGACGTCCGGAATCTGAGCATCGACCGGACCGTAGAAAATTCCGTAGCCGCCGCGGATCACAGTCTTGTGGTCCTTGAAGGGATCCCAGGCGAAGGAGACGCGGGGGCCGAAATCCTTGTAATAGGTGGTCAAAGGGGCGAACTGCGTGTCGATTTCGTAGCGGAGACCGTAGTTCAAGGTGAAGTTCGACGTCATCTTCCAGGAATCCTGCGCGTAGAACGCAGTCAATGGGCGGGCGTAATAGCCGTAGGTGGGATCTCCGAAGCCTTGCTGGTAAATCTCAGGCAGGCCCAACCCTGCGTCTTGCAATGAGTCGAGTGTGGCGCCTGCGAGCTGCGGACTGAGCGCGCTTCCGGGGAGCGCGCCGAAGACCCAGCGGCCGGGGAAGAAGGTGTGCGACTCGGTGTGGTTGCCGCGAAGCAGTTCATAGCCTCCAAACTTGAAGGTGTGATGGCCGCGGATGACGGTGAAATTGTCGGCGAATTCGTAGCGGCGCAGGATGGTGAAGTTGGGGACGAAGATATTGGTGCCGATATTGTTGATGAAGCCTGGAATCTGCAGGCCGGCTTGCGCGGGCTCATTCGGAATCACGTTGAAGCTGTTGTAATCCCACTGCGCGCGGGCCTCGTTCTGGGCGCGCGGGCTGAACTGGTGATACCAGGCGGCTTGAAAATTATCATCGTAGGTGTGGATGGAGCTACCGGCGGAGTATGCGGTGAGCGACTGCACATCGGGCGACTCTTCGAGGTCGTGGCCGTAGCGGAAGGTTAGAGAAAGCTGGTTGCTGGCATTAAAGTGGTGATCGAGGCGAGTGGATGCGAGATATTCGCGTGTGTTATAGGGGAAGATTCCGCCCTGGGATTCAAACTGAGTTACCAGGAAGGCATTGATCGCGGTCTGGCCAGCCGTTACGAACGGGTTCGACGGAGAAGTCGGGCTTATCGACAGAAGGCCCTGGAGGGCGAAAGCGCACTCCGGCCCCGGCAAATCTAGCCCGGCGACGCAAGGCACGGGGGTCGGATTGGTGGCCAGCGCCGTAACAATAGCCTGCTGCTGATATCTCGGATCGCTTGGCGCGAATGGGTTCGTGGTCGCGGTCACGGAGGGGCCGGCGAAGATCGAACTATCGGTGAGAATGGGAACAGAATTCTGCGAGTTCTGCCGCAGCCCTTCGAAGGAAGCGAAGAAGAAAGTCTTGTCCTTCGAAATGGGGAAGCCGATGTTGCCGCCGTATTGCTGGCGGCTGAGCGAATTCTTGATTGGGTCGCCGACGGAAGTAGTGTTGAAATTCGAGTAGGTGGGGTCGTTCGCGAGGGCTGAGCTGAAGGCGAATGGGTCCCGGGCATCCAGCGCGTCATTGCGGAAAAATCCATAGAGGGTGCCGTGCACGAAGTCGCCGCCGGACCGGGTGATGATATTGATGGATGCGCCAGTGGCAGCGCCCAGATCGGCGCCGTAATTGCTGCGGTTGATCTGGAATTCCTGGACGTCATCCTGGTTGACGGTGAGGCGCACGCCGCCGCTGTCACCCGAGGTTTCGCCGCCATCGATGGTGATGCTGTTGCCGCGACCGTTGCTGCCATAGAAGGACAGGCCGCTTTGCGGTGTCTGCTTCACTCGGAAATCCTGGTCATCCGCCAAACGTGTGGAATCGGCGACGCCCGGCGCGAGCAGGGTGAAGGTCAAGTAATCGCGGCGATCAACCGGCAAGTCGGCAATGTATTGCTGGGTGATGGTGTCGGCCTGGCTGCCGCGTTCGGTTTCGACGACGGGCGGCTGGCCCGTGACCTCGACAACCGTCGCAACCTTGGAGAGGTTGAGCTTGAAATCAGAGATCACTGTCTGACCTACGGCGACAACCACATTTTTCCGAATCTCCGTGGCGAAGCCCGACATTTCAACGCTGACGTCGTAGGTAGCGGGGGAGAGTCCGGCGACGCGGAATTGACCGGTGCTATCCGTCGCGCTGTTCCGCTTGAGGCCGGTCTGAGTATCGACCACACTTACGGTCGCTTTGAGCACGACGCCGCCGGCCGAGTCGGTGACGGTTCCGGTGATCTCACCTGAAGTGCCTACGCCTTGCGCCACGACCGCAAGAGTTGCGACCAGCAGGCACGCGAGAATGCAGGCGATTCGTCGCATCGCTGACTCGACCGATGCTTGCTTCCTGGAGCCAGCAGTTTTCGAGGAATTGCTTTTCCGGGAAAGAGGAGTGCGGCGCGAAACGGTGCGGAGATCGAAACGGCTCTGTTCAGAACTCATAAGCTCCCTGCCTCACAAGGCTTGCGTCATGGCAAATTGGGACGGCTGCATTCTACTAGCATCCGCACAGATTCTTACGACGTGTTGACCGCGAGGTCAGAATATTGACACGTTTCTGTTTTGTGTTGTGATCCAGTGAATGAGACAAAAAAACTCCCCACGCTCCTGCCGCTTCAGGGCGCCGACTTCTCATGATGGGCGC
Source organism: Terriglobales bacterium (assembly GCA_036513715.1). Classification (GTDB taxonomy): domain Bacteria; phylum Acidobacteriota; class Terriglobia; order Terriglobales; family Acidobacteriaceae; genus Acidiflorens. Next base: position 74,344 of record DATBYM010000053.1, on the reverse strand, counting down.
GAGCGTATCTGTGTTCGCGTAATTCATCAAATGAATTATTTTGATGATGAGGTATGCCTGTGGAGAATGTTTGCGCGAATGCGCGGTAAACAAGGGCTGCGTGACGGGGTGATCGGTATTTCGCTGTTAGCGGACTGGGTTCTGGTGAGATGAAAGAAAGTCCATGATTGCCTGGTGAGCGGCTTCCGTTTGATCGGTGGTAAAGAGATGGCTCGCGTGGTTGAGCACGACCAATTTTGCGCCGGGGATGCGCTCGGCGATTAATTTTCCGTTGGCGAGAGGCACGAGGGCGTCGGAGTTGCCGTGAATGACCAGGGTGGGCGCTCTAATTTCGCCGATCCGGCTGTAACTCTCCCATGCCAGAATTGCCTGCAATTGCGCCCTGTAGCCGGCCTGGGAGGTGAGGCAGCGGCGGCGAATGGTAACGTCTTCTTCGACTTTGTCTCGCGGCGTGGCCGCGTCGTAGATGTAGGGGACGATGGCTTCGCGCGATTGCTCGAAAGTCATGCCGCGGGCGAAAAGGATGTCGATCACTTTTCCGTCAGCGCGCACAGCGGATGGGCCGCCGGGCGAGGTGCAGCCGAGAATTAGTGCGCGCGTTCTTTCAGGATATTGCAGAGCGAATTCCTGGGCAATCATGCCGCCCATCGAAACTCCGAAGACGTGAGCGCGGGAAACCCCGGCGGCATCGAGGACAGAAGCTGCGTCCGAGGCCATGGTGGCTATCGAATATGGGCCGGGAGGGACGTCGCTCGATCCAACGCCTCGATTGTCGAGCGCGATGGTGCGGAAGTGCCGCGAGAGGACAGGGCGGCTGCGATGCCACAGCGCTGCGGGATAGCCGAGGCCCATGATGAGGAGGAGGGGAGTTCCCTGCCCTTGTTCATCCCAGTAAATCTTGGCGGATTGATGGTTGATGAATGGCATTGAGTTCCTTGTCGCCGCAGCGCCTGAAAGCACGAAGCCGGGCGGCGGTTGCGGGCACGCCTGAAGGCGTGCCCTGACACCAAGCAACAAAAACGCTAGACCACTTTCAGCATTAGTTTGCCGTTGTTCTCGCTTTTGAAAAGTTTGAGAAGAGTTTCGGGAAACGTTTCGAGGCCTTCCACGATATCCTCGCGGGACTTCAGTTTGCCGGCGGCCATCCATTGCGCCATGTCCGCTCCGGCTTGCGGGTAGCGGTCGACGTAATCCATCACCAGCATGCCCTTCATGGAGGCACGATTTATCAGGAGAGACATGTAGTTGCTTGGACCGGCGACGGGGGTGGTGCTGCAATATTGCGAGATCGCTCCGCAGATGACGATTCGGGCGCCACGCGCCAGGTTGGCGAGCGCGGCCTCGAGAATGGTGCCGCCGACGTTGTCAAAATAAACGTCGATGCCCTTCGGACAATGTTGACGGAGGGAACGTCTGACATCTTCGGACTGGTAATCGACGGCGGCATCGAAGCCGAGGTCATCGACGATGTAGCGGCACTTCTCGGGGCCTCCGGCGATGCCGACGACGCGGCAGGTTTTAATTTTGGCGATTTGCCCGACGATGGCGCCGACGGCTCCGGCTGCGGCGGAGACGACGACTGTGTCTCCGGGCTTGGGCTGGCCGGTGTCGAGGAGGCCGAAGTATGCGGTCATGCCGGTCATGCCGAGGACGCTGAGATATTTCGGCAAAGGAACTATTTTTGTGTCGACTTTTCGTACTCCGCTGCCGTCGGTCAGCGCGTATTTCTGCACGCCGAATATTCCGGAGACGTGATCGCCTACCGCGAAGCGCGGATGGCGTGAGGCGGTGACGACGCCGACGCCGAGAGCGCGCATGACTTCTCCGATGGCGACGGGCGCGACGTAGGATCGCGCTTCGTTGACCCAACCGCGCATGGCGGGGTCGAGCGAGATGTAGAGGAGTTGGACCTGGAACTCGCCTTCTTTCGGAGCGGGGGCGGGTTCTTCGACGTAGGTCCAGTCGGTGCGCTTGGGCATGCCTACGGGGCGCGCGGCGAGGAGAAACTTGTGATTGGCGAGGGCCATGGTGACTCCTTAGGTTTCGGGCGTCTTTCTAATTGCACGACTCAAACCGTATAGCGTTCGTTCGCGAGCAGGCGTACTGCAATCTGGCGCCGGAGCGCAATTGCATTCACAGGATCGTGAGTTGCGTATTGGCACAGGCGCGAAAGATTGCGGCGCAGGTCGTCGCCTTCGGCGCAGGCGCTTAGCACCGTTCTCGACGCGAGTTCGGTGCGGGCGATGGCATCGCGCAGGTAGACGGCGGTGGCATCGGCGGCGTTTGCTCCGGTGCCGGACGCGGCTAGCTTGCGGCTGCGCAGCAGGGCCGACTCCATCGCGAAAACTTCCATGATGATGTCGGAGAGATTCATGATGATCTCTTGTTGCTGCTCGAGTTTGGCGCCATATTTCTCGTGCGCGATCCCTAGGGTTAGCAGCGCGATTTGTTTTGCGTTGTGGACGAGATTCATCTCTCGATCGTTGCTGTTCGCGGGCTGCGGCTCGGTTTGATTAAGGACGAAACGGGCAGCTTCGAACAGCGGCAGGAGGCCCCGGGAGGCGCGTTTCAGTGGCATGCCGGTGATGACCAGGCGATTGATTTCGCTGGTGCCTTCGAAAAGGCGGTTGATGCGCGAATCGCGATAGGCGCGCTCGACGGCATAGTCGTGGTGGTATCCGTAGCCGCCGTGAATTTGAACGCCTTCATCGACGACATAGTCGAGCATTTCGGAGGCATAAACTTTGACCATGGAGCACTCGGCGGCAAACTCTTCGATGGCTTTGAGTTCCTGGTTGGGATCGCCTGTTGTTGTGCCGTGCATTTGATTTTCGATCAGTCCGACGACGCGCCAGGTCATCGACTCGGCCGCGAAGATGCGGATGGCCATTTCGGCGAGCTTGTGTTGAATGGCTCCGAAGTCGGCGATGGACGCGCCAAAGGCTTTGCGCTGCTTGGCGTATTTGAGGCAGATCGCCAGAACATTTTTCCCGGCTCCGAGGCCGGCGGGGCCGAGTTTGAGGCGTCCGATGTTGAGAATATTGAAGGCGATGACGTGGCCGCGGCCAATTTCTCCGAGGACGTTTTCGACGGGCACAGGGACGTTGTCGAAATAAACCGCAGTCGTGGAACTGCCGGTGATGCCCATCTTGTGCTCTTCGGCACCGCTGCTCACGCCGGGAAAGGCGCGCTCGACGAGGAAGGCGGTAAACTTTTCCCCGTCAACTTTGGCGAAAACGGTGAAGAGATCGGCCGCGCCGCCGTTGGTGATCCACATTTTCTGGCCGTTGAGGACGTAATGTTTTCCATCCGGCGCGAGGTCGGCGCGGGTGCGCGCGGAAAGCGCGTCCGAGCCGGCGAGAGGCTCGGTGAGCGCATAGGCAGCGAGCATCTCGACTTTTGCGAGCTTCGGCAGATATTTACGCTTCTGCTGCTCATTGCCGAAATAGACGATGGGCAGCGTGCCGATGCCGGTGTGGGCGGAGTGCCAACCTCCGTAGGAACCGTCGCGGCCGAGACGCTCGGACGTGACCATGAGCGAGGGGAGATCCATGGCCATGCCACCGTATGCTTCGGGAATGGTCATGGCGGTGAGGCCGAGATCGACCGACTTGCGCAGCACGCTGAGCGCGAGGCCGGGCTTTTTTTCGCGGATCGCGGGTAGGTTCGGCTCGACTTCGTTGGCCCAGAATTCGTCGACCATCTGGCCGACGGCGAGATGCTCGTCGCTCAAATCTTCGGGCGTGAAAACATCCTGGGGCGTCGAGTCTTCGATCAGAAACGCCGTTCCTTTGGTTGTCTTGCGCGCGGTATCTGTTAGTGTGGTCATGAAAAACTCCTATGCCGGCATTCGAAATTGAGGATCTGAAATCTTTGAAACAGCACGAGGGACGGGAGTTCCCAGCGACTGACTGGTTCGTTATGAGCGAGAATCGCATACAGAAATTTTCCGAAGCCACCGAGGATTTCCAGTGGATTCACACCAACGCAGAGCGGGCGCGGCGCGAATCTCCATTCGGCGGCACCATCGCTCACGGCTTCTTGACTCTTTCGTTGCTGAGCTACTGGGTGAAACAGGTGTTTGCGATACGCGCAGGGGTCGCGATGGGCGTCAATTACGGATTGAATAAAGTTCGTTTTCCTTCGGCAGTGCGCGCCGGGTCGAAGGTTCGCGCTCGCCTGACTCTGCTTTCGGTGGAGGAGTCGGTGGGATTTGTCGACGTGGTTTTTCTGGTACGCGTCGAGAGTCAGGGCGTTGACGATCAGCCTTCCACTAAGCCCTGCTGCGTTGCCGAATGGCTGGTTCGCTATTATGCGAAGTGAGCGGCGAGTCATATTGTTCCGCTTTCGGCGGTGCGCCATGAGGCGCGCATTAGAGTTTGAATTCTTTTGGGCAACACGGCGAAACGTTCGTCCTGCGTCAATCCCTGCGCATAGCGGTAATAGATTTGCTGAATGATGACGGCGACTTTGAAGCGGGCAAACGCGAGATAGAAAATCATGTCGCCGGGATCGCGACTGGCGGCGGCAGCGTAACGCTCGACCAACTGCGCGCGCGTGAGTGTGCCGGGCAGCGTGGTGGGCGCGCTTCGAATTTCTTGAAAATCTTCGGGGTCTTGCGGATCGGTCCAGTAGGCGAGCGCCGTTCCGACGTCGGTGAGGGGATCGCCGATAGTGCACATTTCCCAATCGAGAACGCCAACGATTTTGGTCGCGTCGTTTCGATCGAGGACTAGGTTGTCGTATTTGTAGTCGTTGTGGATGAGCGCCGATTCATGGGTTGCGGGCATTCGCGCGAGCAGCCATGGGGAGATGCGGTCGACTTCGGGCAGGTCGTGCGTTTTGGCATTGTGGTAGCGCTCGATCCAACCTTTGACCTGGCGTTCGAGATAGCCTTGTGGCTTGCCAAGATCGGCGAGGCCGACTGCCGCGTAATCCAGGCCGTGCAGGCGCGCCAGATTGTCGATGAACACTTCGCTTAGATGGCGCGTTGTCTCCGGCGGAAAAGGCACGCCGGGCGGGGAATCGCGGCGGATGATCAATCCGCGAATCGGCTCCATCAGATAGAAGGGCGCGTTGAGAATGGACGGATCATCGCAATAGAGGAGCGCCTTCGGAGCAAGCGGATAGGCGGTGTGCAGTTTCGAGAGCACTCGAAATTCGCGGGCCATGTCATGCGCGGAGCGGACTTTGCTGCCGAAGGGCGGGCGGCGCAGGACCAGTTCGCGGTCACCGAGTCGCAGCAAGTAGGTCAGATTGGAATGGCCGCCGGGAAATTGCTCGACTGTAATGGGGCCGGTGTCGCCGAGGCGAGCTTGCAGAAAGGGCTGCAGGCGGGCGATGTCGAGGTCTTCGCCCGCTCTTACGATTCCGGCTTGATCGCTGAGTGCCACCATAGTGGTAATTCCTGTTAACTAGCGATACGTCAGGAGGCCGTCGCCGTCGAGATGCGGATGCGCGTTGAAAGTGCTCAGGGTGAAGCGTTCGCCTGATGCCAGAAATTCGCTGAAGGAGGCGTTGCGCGACATCCAGGTCATTTGCAATGCGTCTTCAGCGGAGAGATGCAGCGCACGGCGCATGGCGGCGCCGATCGGGCCGGCGGAGGTGAAGACTACTGCGGTCGCTGACGGTGGAGTGTCGCGTACGACTTGCGCCAAGCCTCGCTCTACGCGCAGACAGAAATCATTCCATGACTCGACGCCGGCGGCGGTGATTTCTCCTGCGACCCACTTGCTGATCACCGCTTCGAATAATTTTTGGAAAGTTTTGCGGCGGTCGGCGTGGTCGGTTGCGGCCTCGTAGGCGCGCCGCATTTCTTTGATTTCGGGATTCTCGCGGAGCAGTTGGGGAAGGCATTCGCGCAGCACCGCTTCGGCTTGATATTCGTCGAATTCGTTCATTACCTTCGGCTCTCGAAAAGCAAGTCCGGCGCTGCGATAGGCTTCACCCACGATGCGCGCGGTCTCGCGTTGGCGAGCGCGCGGGCCGGAATAGGCGGCGTCGAAGAGCACGCCGCGCTCGGACCAAAACTGGCCGAGCAAACCGGATTGCGCCTCGCCGTTCGCGCAGAGTTTGTCATAGTCGTCTCCAAGAAAGGATGCTTGGCCATGGCGCACCAGAATGATTTGGCTCATGCGCGAAGAGCAATCTCCGGGGCGGCCTGCGATTCTTTGCCAAAATCGGCGAACGTTTTACCCGCTTGCGCGAGGCGCTTCAGCAAAGGAGCCGGCGCCCAGAGCTCTCCGTGCTGCCGATGGAAGTCGCAAACGCACTCGTAGACTTTTTGCAATCCAACGGTGTCGGCGTACCACATAGGGCCGCCGCGGTGGGCGGGAAATCCGTAGCCATTGATGTAGATGATGTCGATGTCGACGGCACGCAGCGCGTATCCTTCTTCGAGAATGCGGGCGCCTTCATTGACCAGCGCGTAGACGCAGCGATTGACAATTTCAGGGGCGGAGATTTGGCGCTGCGGAATTCCTGCTTCCGCGCTCCACTGGCGAATGAGAGCGGTGACCTCGGGATCGGGCGTGGGGCGCCGGTTTTCGTCGTACAGATACCAGCCACGATGCGTCTTCTGCCCGTAGCGACCCATTTCGCAAAGGCGATCTTCGGCGAAGGGCTGGCGGATTCCTGCTTTTTCGAGATGACGATATTCTTTGCGGATTCGCCAGCCCACGTCGAGACCGGCGAGATCGCCGGTGGCCATTGGGCCCATGGCGTTGCCGAAGTCGACTAGAGCCTGATCGACGGACGGCGCGTCCGAGCCTTCTTCGATGAGGAACTGCGCTTCACGGCGGTAGGGGCCGAACATGCGGTTGCCAACGAAGCCGCGGCAGTTCCCTACCAGCACTCCGATCTTGCCAAGTTTCTTGGACAGTTGCATGCAGGTGGCGACTATTTCTTTACTCGACTTTCTTCCGCGAACAATTTCGAGCAGGCGCATTACGTTGGCCGGGCTGAAGAAGTGCGTGCCGATTACGGCTTCCGGGCGCGAGGTGGCGCTGGCGATTTCGTCGATGTCGAGGGTGGAGGTGTTGCTGGCTAAAATCGCGCCCTTGCGGCAAACGCGATCGAGATCGGCGAAGACGGTTTTCTTGAGCGCCATGCCTTCGAATACGGCCTCCACCACCATGTCTACGTCGGCGAATGCATCGTAGCCGAGGACGGGCGTGATCAGCTGCAGGCGCTCGTCGGCGAAGGCTTGCGTGATGCGGCCCCGCTGCACGGAGGTGGCATAGTTCTTTTTTATTTTATTCAGACCCTGTTCGAGGGCGCCCTCGTCGACCTCTTTGAGCAGAACGGGGATGCCGGCGTTGGCAAAAACCATGGCGATGCCTCCGCCCATGGTTCCCGAGCCGACTACGGCCCCGCGATTGATTGGGAGCACGGGAGTTTCTTTGGGAATGTCGGGAATTTTTGCGACTTCGCGCTCGCCGAAGAAAACGTGGATGAGGGCTTTCGATTGATCGGAAAAGAGGCATTCCGTGAACAGCTTCGACTCGGTTTCGCAACCCTGGTCGAAGGCAAGCTTGGTGGAGGCTTCGACGGCATCGATTGCGGCCAGCGGAGCGATCAGGCCGCGTTGCTTCTTGCCGGCGGTGTCGCGTGCCGCGGAAAAGATTGCTGCGTTCTCGGCAGCTGTTCCCTGCTTGTCGGTGCGCTCGCGTGTTTTGGGCGCGGGCTTCGCCGCGATTTCGCGCGCGAAGGTTACCGCTCCAGCTAGCAAATCGCCATCGATCAAACGATCGATCAGGCCGAGCGTTGCCGCCTCGCGCGCGGAGACGGGCTTGCCGTCGGCGCACATTTCGACTGCCTTGGCGATGCCGATGAGGCGGGGCAAGCGCTGGGTTCCACCGGCTCCGGGAATAATGCCGAGCTTGACTTCGGGCTGACCTACTTGCGCGCTAGGCGATGCGACGCGATAGTGGCCGGCCATGGCGAGTTCGAGGCCGCCGCCGAATGCCTGGCCGTGAATCGCGATTACGATTGGCTTCGCGCTGTCTTCGATCTGAAGCAGCAGTGGGAGCAGGCTTCGGCGCGGACCGCCGGCCGTCATCTTGCCGAATTCTTTTATATCTGCTCCGGCTACGAAGGTGCGGCCGGCGCCGATTACTACGGCTGCTTTCACGGCGGGATCGCGATTGATTTCATCGATCGCCGCGCCGATGCCTTCGGGCACGCCGGGGCCGAGAGCGTTCACCGGCGGATTGTCGATGGTAAGGATGGCGATGTCGTTGTCTTTTGTGATTTTCACTAAGTTGTGCATTGGGTTCTGCGTTTGGTTGTTCATTGGGCGATTCCCGTTTGGTATTTTTTGCGCAATTCTCTTTTGAGGACTTTGCCGGTCGCAGTTTTGGGTAGGCTTTCGCAGAACTCAATCGACTGCGGACATTTGTAGTGAGCGAGGCGGGCGCGGCAAAATCCGATTAATTCTGCTTCGCTGACTTCACTGCCGGCCTTTGTCACAACTACGGCTCGGGGGACTTCTCCCCATTTCTGATCGGCGGTGGGAATCACGGCGGCTTCGTAAACGGCGGGATGCGCCAGCAGCGTTTTTTCGACGTCGAGCGACGAAATGTTTTCTCCCCCGCTTACGATGATGTCTTTTTTGCGATCGACGATGCGGATGTATCCGTTCTCTTCGATCACGGCCATGTCGCCGGTGTGAAACCAACCGCCACGCATGGCTTCCGCCGTGGCTTCGGGCTGCTGCCAATAGCCGGCCATGACGCCGTCACTGCGGGCGATGATTTCTCCCATAGTCTGACCGTCGCGCGGCACGTCATTGTCGTCGGCATCGACTACGCGCAGCTCGCAGCCGGGGAAGGCATAGCCGGTCATGGCCTGGAGTTTGTATCGCTCTTCGAGGGTGCATTGGATATCAGGTCTGAGTTCGGCGTTCGAAAGCGACGGCGAGCACTCGGTTAGCCCATAGCCCGAATAACAACTGAAACCCAACGTCTGCTCGACCTCGCGGATCAGGGTTGGAGAAGAAGCGGCGCCGCCGATGGTCGCCCACTCGACACTCGTCAGGTCGTACTTGGAACGCGCGGGCGAATTTACCAGCGCGGCGGCCATGATGGGAACCAGAGTGAGCGCGCGCACACGCTCGGTTTGCACCAAACGAAAAACTTCTTCGGGTAGGAAGCGAGGAAGCATGACGTGGGTTCCGCCGACGAAGGTGATGGTGTGGGCGGCTCCCCAGCCGTTGGCGTGGAAGAGCGGGATGGTGTGCAGCATCACGTCTTCGTAGCGCGTGTGATGGTAGAGGGCAATGCTCATGGCGTGCAGGTAGATATTGCGGTGCGTGAGCATCACACCTTTGGGGCTGGCACTGGTTCCGCTGGTGTAGAAAATTTCAGCGACGGCATTTTCGTCGAACTCCATCACATCGGCGCGGTAGGGAGCGGCGGAGGCTAGCATTTGCTCGTAGGTTGGCTTGGCGAGCCAGTCTTCTTGCGGCGATGAGCCTGCCAGATTTAGCTGAACATCGAGTTGGTGAAAAGAGCGCACGGTGCGCAGGTCGTGGCGGAAGGAATCGACGAGGCCGGAGAATTCTTGCTCAAACAGCAGGAACGACGCTCCGGAATCATTCAGGATGTAGGTTAGCTCGGGCGCGGCCAGGCGGATGTTGAGCGGAAGCAGGATGCAGCCGGCCTCGAGGACTCCGAAGTAGGCTTCGAGCAGGCGATGACAGTTGAGGCTTAGGAAGGCGATGCGATCGCCGGGCTTCGCGCCGGCGGCGCGCAGGGCTCCGGCAAGGCGGGCAACGCGATCGCCAAATTCGGCATAGGTAAAGCGGAGGTGCTGGCAGACGACGGCCGTCTTGCGCGGAAACTGCTCTTGCGCGTAACGAAGAAAGCGGACCGGGGTTAGAGGGATATTCATAGAACTAAATTACTACCAGGCAGTCTGGCCTCCGTCGACGACCAGCACGTGGCCGGTGACGTAGGCTGATGCGGCTGAGGCCAGAAATACGGCTGCGCCTTTCAGATCGTGATCGGCGCCGAAGCGATGGAGCGGAATTTTTTCCAACAGGGAATCTTTGCGATGTTCGATGATCCATTCTGACATGTGGGTGGGAAACCATCCGGGGGCGATGGCGTTGACTTGGATGTTGTGAGGGGCCCACTTGCAGGCAAGATCCTTGGTGAAGGCGATGACTCCACCTTTGCTGGCATGGTAGCCGATGGCCTGGAGTTCGGCGGAGGCTCCGCCCAAACCCGCGACTGACGCGATGTTGATGATTTTGCCGGAGCCTTGCGAGACCATTGCTTTGCCTGCGGCCTGACAAAACAGGAAGGTGCCGGTTAAGTTGGTGGAGAGAACTTTGTCCCACTGCTCGAGAGTCATTTCTTCGACTGGAGCTCCCCAGGAGACGCCGGCGTTATTGATGAGAATGTCGAGCCGGCCGAATTTGGCGATGGTTTCATCGACGACATGCTGAATTGCTGATTTATCTCTTACGTCACATTCGAAGGCGAGAGTTTGAATGCCGTGGCTTTGTAGCGCTTGGGCTGCTTCTTCGCAGCGTTCTTTCTTGCGAGCACAGAGGACGAGATTGGCTCCCATCTCGGCGAGGCCTTCGGCCATCTGGCGTCCGAGGCCCATGGAGCCGCCAGAGATGATGGCTACTTGGCCGGTCAGATCGAAAAGCTGTTTTACGTTCATTGCCAAGTCGGCCTTTCGTCGTGGAAGCGGCACGCAAAAGTGATAGTTAATATCATATTACAGTTGCTAACGTCAACGACCTCAGCGGCCAAAACCGGCATGGAAGCGGAAGTCTTTGTCGCAGCGGCAGACCGCTGCGCCACCCAAGAACGCTCTAAATCCTGAGCACAACCCTTCCTGATATCTCTCCGCGGCTTAGTTGTCCTAGAACTTCTTGAACATCGGCAAGCGGGCGGGTGGTGACCTGGCAATGGACAACTCCGGCAGCTCCCATGGCTAGAATCTCGTGGAGATCTTCGCGCGTGCCTACGGCGGAGGCTTTGATATGAATTTCTGTTGCCGCCATCATGATTGGCGGAAACGAAATATCTTTGGCGGGCAGGCCGACGGCCAGCAAAGTTCCGGAAGGGCGCACACAATAGAAGGCGGTGTCGTAGGCGGACTTGGCGGCGGAGGTTACGAGCGCAACGTGAACGCCGCCGGCGGCGCGCAGTTCTTTTACTACATTGGTGGTCGCGGCGTTCAGTGTTCGCGTGGCACCCAGCGATTTCGCTAACGCTAGTTTTTCTTCGGAAACATCGATGGCAGTGACTTCCGCGCCGGCTGCGCGGCCAATTTGGACAGCGAGATGGCCGAGTCCTCCGACTCCGAAAACGGCCAAACGTTGCCCAGCGCGAATTTTGCCTTGCTTGAGGGCGCGATGAACCGTGACTCCGGCACAGAGGAGCGGCGCGGCTTGGTCGGACGGAAGGGCATCAGGAATTTTCGCAACGTGGCTGGCGGGAGCTTTTGCATATTCCGCGTATCCGCCATCGACGGTGACGCCGGTGATGCGCTGGCGGGCGCAGAGGTTTTCATTGCCTTCGCGGCAAAACTCGCAGTCGCTGCAGGTGTACTGCACCCACGGGATACCGACCCGGTCTCCGACGGCGACACTCTGAACGGCGGCGCCTCGCTCGATCACGCGGCCGACGATTTCATGGCCGAGGATGAGCGGCCTTTTTACAATGCTGGCGAGTTGCGTCCAGTCGCCGTCGGCCACGTGAAGATCGGAGTGGCACACGCCACAGACTTCGACCTTGATCAAGACTTCGTCGGCGCCGGGCGCGGGGCGAGGTACTTCCTCCAACCTTAGCGGCGTTTTGAATTCGTGCAGAACCGCGGCCTTCATCGCACTATCCTTTCTAACGTGTGGCCTGCGTGCAGACGTGATCGCGAAATGTTTTATGGCCGAATACCGCGCAGGAAAAAATCTACCGCGCTGCGCACGCGGTCGGTGAGCTTATGCGGCCCGGTCAGATCGACTGCCCACTGGCGAACCACTGTGCTGTAGAGGCCTTCCATGAACTCGGCGAGATGAACCACGGGAAAGGCGCGGCTGACTTCGCCGCGCTTCTGGCCTTGTGTGAGAATTTCGCGCAGCAGACTGACGGCGGCTTCTTCGTGTCCGCGAAGTTCGGCTGAACGGACGGGATCCATGGCGCCCGATAAAACTACGGCTTGCCATAGCTGGCGATCAGCTTCCACCTCGCGCGCCATGGTTGTGTAGAGTCGGCGTAAGCGGTCGCTGGTCTGCGCCTTGCTGGAGAGTTCGGAGCGCAAGCGCTCGCAGATGCAGGCGTAGCCGCGCTCTCCTACCTCGCGCAGGACCGCGTCTTTGCTGGGGAAATAGCGAAAAAAGGTGGGCTGACTGATTTCGAGTGCTTGGACGATATCGTCGATGCGGGTGGGCTCATACCCGTGCTTGCGAAATAAGCGGATGGAAGTGTCGATGATCTGCTGGCGCAGGCGGGCTTTTTTGCGTTCGCGGAGGCCGAGGTCGGCCGCTCCATTGCTTTCCGCGGCTGAATTTTGTCGCGCGAGTGCGGCGGGCATGATTGCTCCTCCTGCGGCGAATGCAAATGTGATAGTAACTATAACAAAATAGCTACTAACGTCAATTGCGGACTGATAGCGGGCCATGGTTTCGGAGTGCGGAATGGGTCCATTCGCCGGGAGCGAGGGCGCCCTCAGCGCGGTCCCTCGCGAGGAGCCCATAGATTCCCCGATTCGGGATACTCAACGTCGATCCCGGACGCGATCCACGCGATACGCGACCAGATCGCCCTCGTGCTTGGTAGGAATCGAAATCTGCTGCGCCTCGACTTCGTTCCACGCGTGCTGATGGATTTCCGGGCTAATCAGCACTTCGCTGCCTTTAGCCCCATCGCAGTAGCGGGAGGCGCGATTCACGGTGTCTCCGATCACCGTGAATTCCATTCGTTCCGGCGAGCCAATAAAGCCGTGCAGGACTTCTCCGGTGTGAATCCCTATTCCGATTTCGCAGCTGACTTCCCCTTTCGCTTTGCGCCGTTGGCTTACCTCCCGCGCCGCTGCCTGCATGTCCATGCCTGCCAACACGGCCTTCCGGCAATGTTGGGGATCGTCTTCGGGACTTCCGAAAACCGCCAGGATGGCATCGCCCACAAACTTGTCGATGGTGCCGTCATTGCGAAAAATGCAGTCCGTCAGCGCGGCGAAATATTCGTTTAGCAAGGAAACTACCTCATCGGTCGGCATATCGGCGGTCAAACGGGCAAATCCCCGGATATCCGCGCACAGCACCGATACGACTGACTTCTCGCCGCCCAGGCGCAAGCGGCCCATCTGGGCACGCCGCAACAAATGGGTCCGTACTTTCGGCGAGAAATTGGTCAACAGCCTTTCGAGAACATCGGCGTTCTGTTTCAGCGTGAGCTGCAGTTCGTGGTTGGCGATGGCCAGCGCCAACTGATGCGCGAACAAGGTCACCAGGAGCAGATCGTCCCGTCCAAAAAACTGCTGCGGGCAAAAGCAATCCAGACAAATCACGCCGATGGATTGGCCGTTGACCACCAAGGGCACATACATTCCCGACTCGAGGTTCGACTCCTTTTGACTGAGCGTGAGATCTTCGCCGCGCTTCCAGATAAAGCCTTTTCTTTCGGCAATGGCTCGTTTCGCCGAGGTCATACTGATCATGGGAACCGCGCCGGGCGGACCGCAAGCCTTGAGCAGGAGCTCGCCGTCTTTCGAATCACGAACCAGGATTACCGCGCGCTCGCCCTTGCCGACGATGCGAAGCAGCAGATCCACCGCCTTCTGCAGCATCGAATCCAGAAGACCGCGAGTGCCATACTCCCAAGTTATTTCACTCAAGGCAGCCAGCCGTTCAATGGCATCCGACCGGTGCTGTGCCTCGAACGCAACGCTGGCATCGAGCGTCTCGGCGATCTGCAGCGGACCAGTGTCGCGGGAAGCAACCGCATCCAGATCCCTCAAACTTGCATCCAGGCTGATGGAAAACTGTGGCTGCTCTGGTTGGGACGCGCCTAGCTCTCGCATTGCATCCAATAACGCTTGCTTCTGGTGGAGGGCAGCATTTTCGATTTCGGAATCACGCGCTTGCAGCACGGCGCGAAAAAGGCAGGGCAAGTTCACCTGGGACAATCCCGACTGAGCTGAGTTCTGCTCGGCGGTTTCAAAAATCTGTTTGGCCGCAGGACTTCGGCTTACGCGTTGGCCTCGGGCGATTAGGGGGGCATTAGTCTCCGCAATGGTGGCGGAAAGCCGGAGTGCACGTCTTAAGGATGAGAAGTCCAACCCGTGCCGTCCAGAGAGTTCGTTCAGTCGGTCCACTTCGGGCTTGGCCAGGAGCGCTGGATCATCATCATCCCTACCTTCGGTTTCCTCCGCGTTCACGAGCTTTTCGACCGAACAGATTCCGTACAAAAGATGCCGCGGCAGAATCGCCGACTTTTCGCGAACCGCCAGATCACCGGCCAGTTGCCATGCCAGTTTGACGCCGGGAGACAGGGCCGTGTTAGTCATGCCACTAATCTCGCACAATTCTCGAATCAAAACATGCTAATTACCAGCTGGAATCGGCGCCCAGCGTCAGGCTGCTGCAACGCTGTGGGATAATGCCCCTTGAGCGCGTCGCGTGCCATGGCGGACCAGGACTCTAAAACCCACCGAACAGCGGGCCCCGACAGCTCCCAGCGGAATCTGGATGACTCTCTTCCGCCGTCAACCGGCTTAGCCGAGCTCAGTTACAGGGCCGACGTGCAACCCTCGAAATTGGCAGGAGGCCCCTGTTTTGCTCCCGGCGATTTGCTCGTCAATCGCTTCCGCATTCTTCGCTTCATCTCTAAAGGGGGGATGGGGGAAGTCTATGAGGCCGAAGACCTGGAACTGCGCGAGCACGTTGCGGTGAAGACCGTCCTGGCGTCGATTGCCGCCAGTCCTGTCGCCATCGAGCAGTTCAAGCGGGAAATCCAGTTGGCGCGCAAAGTCACGCATCCCAATGTCTGCCGCATTTTCGATCTCGTTTACGACCCGCGGTCTTCCGGACCGATTGCGTTCCTGACCATGGAACTGCTCGATGGGATCACGCTGTCCACTTGCATCGAGAACAGAGGGAGCCTGCCACTCGATGAATCTTTGGTGTTAACTCGCCAAATGGCGGAAGGACTGAATGCCGCCCACCGCGCCGGCGTGATTCATCAGGATTTCAAGCCGAGCAACGTGATCCTCATGGATGCCGGCGATGGCTCCCCTGTTCGCGCGGTGATTACGGACTTTGGCCTGGCCCATAATGTCCGCGCTGCCGAGCAGGAAAGTGGCAGAAGGGTCGGTACTCCGGCATACATGGCTCCGGAACAGATCGAGGGCGGAGCCATCTCTGTTGCCACGGATGTTTATGCCCTTGGTGCGGTGCTGTATGAGCTGATTACCGGGCGCTGGCCATATAACGGCAGAACCGTAGAAGAGCTGCAGGCAAAGAAGCTCAGCCAGGTGCCGGCCGCACCGTCGAAGTACGTTCCTGATTTACCGATTCGAGTGGAGCGTGCGATTCTTCGCTCCCTCGCAAAGAAACCCGACGAGCGGTTCGATAGCACTCTGGAGTTGGTGGCAGCACTTGCTTCTCCGCGGCGACGCTGGCCGTCTTTGGTAGCAGCGGGGCTGATCCTGGCCGCACTCGGCACGGTCGGGGGATATGAGTGGCGAAAAGCGGGCGCGATGGCGGGCGAGCCTACTTTAGCGGTGGTTGGTTTCAGAAATAATTCGGGAGACCCGCAGTACGACTGGCTGGCCACGGAACTCAGTGAGAGTTTCACCACCGAACTCGGCGGATCCAAAGGCATTCATGCGGTCCCCACGAGCGAAATTTCGAGCGTTAAGACCGAGCTCTCGGTGGAACAGAGCCAAAGCCTGGAGCGCGAAGACCTGTCGAGCGTGCGCCAGGCGCTCGGCGCCAATTATCTCCTGCTGGGAAGGTACGCGGTCGTCTCTCCGGGCCCGAACCTCGACATGAAAACCGAGATGAAACTTGAGATGAATGTTCTCCTAGAAGACTCGGGTGGAAAAATGGTCGCTGACATTCATGAAAGCGGTTCTGCCGCCGACTACCGCACGCTCATCGCGGACGTAGCCTCGAAGATTCGCGAGAAGCTTGGTAGTGCGAAGTTGTCCGACACCCAAAGCAGCGAACTACAGAATCTTTACCCCGCTGTTCCGGAGGCGTCCCGTCTCTACTTCCAGGCGCTCGACAAGCTTCGTTCCTTCGACGCGACTACTGCTCTCTCGCTGCTGAAGAAAGCGTCTGATCTCGATCCCGATAACGTGTCCATCCATTGGGGGCTTTCCGATGCGTGGCGGCAGTTGAAGCACGATACAGAGGGGGCCGAGGAAGCGCAAAAGGCATCCACGCTGGCCGAGAAGGCTTCTCTTCCGCAGGAATACGTTGTGCTTGCCCAGGCACGGTCGGCAGAAGCGAACAAACAGTGGGACGTCGCCATCGATAACTACAAGTCCCTGTCCGCATTGTTTCCGCAACATCTGAATTACGGTCTCAGTCTGGCCTCGGTACAGATTGAAGGCTCCAAGGCCACCGATGCTCTCGCTACGCTCGACAAACTGGCCAAGCTTCCGCGGCCGATGGGAACCGATCCCCGCATTGAAATGACCAGAGCCAAAGCTTACGGAACGATGAACGACTACACTTCCGAACTGCGCGCCGCGCAAGCCGGTCTTCAAGAAGCCCAAAAGCGCAACGCCCGAATGATGCAAGCGCGGGCTCAACTGGAGCTTTGCTGGGCCCATCGCAATTTGGGACACGTGGAGGAAGCCTACTCTGCCTGCAATGAGGCGCAGAATTTATTTTCGGCCTTTGGTGATAACGTTAGCGCAGCCGTGGCTCTGAATGACGTTGCCACATGGCTTTCCGATCGGGGCCGCTACGCCGACGCGAAGCAACTCTACGACCGTGTGATTCAGGTGAACCAGGCAGCCGGCGCTCAGAAGGACCTCGCCGGAGCTTGCCTCAACATGGCTCGGGTGCTCGACCTTATGGGAAAACCTGAGGACGCTGAAGACTACATCAAACGGGCCCTGGAAGCGGCACGTCCGATTGGCGATAAGAATGACGAGGCTCTCGCGCTTATCCTTCGCGGAAAAATTCTGGCCAGGCAGGGACATCCTAGAGAGGCGGAGCAGGCGGTCCAGCGTGCGCTCACCCTCGCTCGCGACACCCAGAACCAGTCGACGGAAGCATTCGCCTTAAGCAATTTGGCAGGATATCAATCGGAGACAGATTCCGAGCGGGCGCTGGCCACTTACCGTGTGGTGCTGCGCTTGAGGAGAGAAAAGGGCGACCAACCGGCCACGGCCACATGCCTTATGAACATGGGGAATGTGTTTTTGCGCAGTGGCAATCTCAGCGCCGCTCAGGGAAACTACCGGGAAGCGCTTGGCATCGATACCCAATTAAAGGATAAAGATGACATCGCGATGGACTTGATCTCACTCGCCGAGGTTGACCTTGAACGCGGCAACCTGCGCGATGCCCAGGACAAGGCGTCACAAGCTATCAAAGACTTTCACCAGAATCAGGATGCAGATAATGAGGCCGAGGCCACTTCCATTCTGGTGAGAGTACTCATTGCAGAGAAAGACACGCCGGACGCCGTGCCTCACGTGCAGCGGATTCAGGAGATCGCAAGTAAAGACCGGGAAACTGAATTCGACGGCCGTTTGAGCGTAGCGGATTACTTGGCTGCGACAGGAAAACGTGATGAGGCAATTCAGCGCCTTGCCTTGCTCCCAGCCGAGGCCAAAAATGCGGGGATGAATTTTATATCTCTGAGAGCGCGTCTCGAACTGGTGCGGTTCAAGATTGGGCAGCGCCCGCCCGCCGAATTACGTAGAGAACTCTCTTCCATCCGAGCCGAAGCCCAGCGCGCAGGGTTCGGCCTACTGGTCCAACAAGCGAAAAGCCTCCGCATCTAGTGTGTCCACGCTTTCCTGCCGAAGCGATACCGTTTGCAAATATTTGTCGACCAGGCTGGCGCCGACTTTACCAGGGCCGCTGACACTTCGCCGGGACACAATCCGCCCGACAAAATGCCTGACAAAATGCCTTGACCAAACTGCCAAAAGTCGCTACGGTGTACTGGACCCGTTATTGACCCTGCATTGACCTGTATTAACCCTCCTCAAGGACAATCCAGACCGATCGACCTATTCGTACCCAAAGATGCAAAAGGGGATTTCGCATGGCGCTCACTCACAGAGCAGTTCGTGGACTTGTATTGTTCCTTATTTTGGCTTCGTTGCCGCTGTTTGCCCGCAATAGAGGTGATGTCGGAGCCTCAGAGAACGGTTTTCTCTCCAATTGCCCCCCCACCCCAGGTGGGGGTACCTGCGCTGTTCTGAATCCGCAAGGAACCGCAACACTGAATGGAACCGATAAGAGCGGGAACCTGGTTACGGTGACGATTAGTCTCTACGACTGGGGATTCTATAAATGCTCGACAAAGACATGTCAGGCGAAACCGACAATCAACCACGCTGTGCTCGACGTTGTACTGACAGGGAGTGACGCGGCGGGAATCGAATCGGTGGTGGTGAAGGGAGTGCTGTCGTTTCCCAGCAATGTTTCGTGCGGGGGACCCTTTGGCGCCGTCGGTATCGGTTGTATTTATGCTCCCGAGCCAGACAATTCAGACGTGCAAGAGCCCACACCCATTAACGCCGCGGACGCTGCCACCAATACCCGATGGGATTTTGGCGGAGTCCCGCCCTCAGATCCCCCACCGCCCGCGGTCCCATTTGACCAACTCCTTTGTTATGCGGACGGCATCAGTCCTATCTGTGAAGGTTCCCCGTTAGGCGAAGCGATACTCGCCGTTACAAATTCAGTCGCCAGCAATAAGCTGGGCACCGCTGAGAGCGACTACCTTGTCACCCTGACCGACGGAACGCAGCTTGGAACTTTATCGGTTCCAAAAGCGCCGACAAAGCAGGTGGCTAACACGAATAACACGCAGGCCACGGCGACCGTGATTACCAAGACACACTATAAGGATTACACTGACTCGTCGCA
Source organism: Terriglobales bacterium (assembly GCA_036513715.1). Lineage (GTDB taxonomy): Bacteria > Acidobacteriota > Terriglobia > Terriglobales > Acidobacteriaceae > Acidiflorens. Next base: position 55,266 of record DATBYM010000053.1, on the reverse strand, counting down.
AGCCTACCCACAGATCAATGCGGACGGCTCGGAGCAATACCCCGAAGCTTTCACCCCGCTCCCACTGACGAATCCGCCACCTTGCAACCCGATCAATGGCGTGACCGGCGAAACCGATAACAGAACGTTTCGCACCGCCTGGTACACGTACACCGCACCGTCCGATGGCAGTATAATCGTCGCCACCGCGAGCAGCCGCTACGACACCCTCATTTACGTATTTACTGGAAGCGCCTCCGAACCAAGTGTTGTCAGTTGCGACGACGATCCTCCGAACGGCCACACTCTGCAGGCTTATACAACCTTCACCGCGACCAAAGGGACGACCTACTACATCGTCGTAGGTGAAACTCCTACTTTCCAGACCACTGACCCGGGATCACTGACCGGTTATCCCCTCAGTGTCGACGGCACGCTGTATTTCAGCTTCCAGTTCAAGCCCGCCGATCCGAAAGTCAGTATCTTGCATTCGCTGGGGAGTGGGATGGAGGGGGCCAATCCTTATCCAGGCTTGGTGCGGGACGCTGCGGGCGACTTGTAGGGCACGGGCCTACCGAAGGTTGACACTTTGCCGGGACATAATCTGTCCGAGAAAACGCCGGTAGCGGCTCAGTTTACGGCACGGCTGAAGAGACTGCGGAAAAAGTGAATTTTGGCTGCGCAGCCCCTAAAGGAGCATCTGATTTCGAACATTACGGTATCGCTAAAGCGATACCCTGATAGATACGAAACTGGAGTTTTTCCGCAAGCTGTGAAGCCGCGCCCTTTCAAAACCGATTCAAACTGCACCACTACCAAAACGCCTTGACCAAACTGCCAAAAGTCGCTACGGTGTACTGGACCCACTATTGACCCTGCATTGACCTGCATTAACCCTCCTCAAGGACAATCCAGACCGATCGACCTATTCGTGCCCAAGATGCAAAAGGGGATTGCGCATGGCGCTCACTCGCAGAGCAGTTCGTGGACTTGTATTGTTCCTTATTTTGGCTTCGTTGCCGCTGTTTGCCCGCAGTAGAGGAGATACCGGAAGCTCACAGAACGGCCTTTTTGCTAATTGCCCAGCCGTCCCGCCAGCCCAAGGAGGCAGCGGCGTTTGTCCGTTTTTGAATTTTGATGGAACTGCAACTCTTACGGGAACCGATACGTACGGGAACCCTGTTACCGTCACTATTTCTTTATATGACTGGGGATACTATCCCTGCACAGAGTATTGGTGTCAGTCCGAACCCTTGATCAACTATGCTGTGCTCGACTTGGTGCTGACCGGGACCGAACCGGCGGGAATTGCATCGCTGGTGGTCAAGGGAGTGTTACCAAATCCTAGCTATGTTTCTTGCGGCGGCGCTGACTACGAGGGTGATGGCGTCGGGTGCATTGTTTACCCTGAGCCTGACAGTAATTCAGACGTTCAAGAACCCACTCCCATATCTAGGGCTGACACCGGCGCCAGCGTCAATACCCGCTGGGATTTTGGCGGGGTCCCGCCATTGGACCCTCCCCCGCCAGCCGTTCCCTTTGACCAGCTCCAGTGCGATCCGGGCTTCTACGCTAATCTCTATCCCTGTACAGGTTCGCCGTTAGGAGAGGCGGTCCTGGCCGTTGCAAATTCAGTTGCCCAGAACAAGCTCAGCACCAGTGCCAGCAACTATCTTGTTACCCTGATCGATGGAACGCAGCTGGGCGGTTTCACTCTTCCAAAATCGCCCACCAAACTGGCGCAGAATAATACGCAAGCCACTGCCAAGCCGATTACCGGCACAAGTTTCAAGGATTACACCAACACAGCGCAGGCTTATCCAGAGATGAACCCCGATGGCAGCATGAATTATCCGCCGAGTTTTGCTCTGGCCCCAGCCCCGCCGCCGTCATCTCCCTCATTTCCGTCTTGTTATCCCGCAAATGAAACCAGGACATTCCGCACACTTTGGTACACCTATACCGCTCCGGGTGATGGCAGCGTCACGATCAATACCGCCGGCAGCCGCTACGATACGCTGGTTTATGTATTTCCCCAAGCCAATCCGGCGACTACAACCGCGTGCGACGACGATACCGAGACTGGGGCGTTGCAGGCTGTCACGACATTTAGCGTCACACGAGGCGCGGAGTACGAGATTGTGGTGTATGAGACGCCACCGTTCGTGGGAACGGGTTACGCATATCCACTCAGTGTGGACGGCACGCTGTACTTCAGCTTGAAATTCGAGACGACCGTTTCGACTACTACTACAACTAAGTTGAGTTCCTCTCCCAATCCCTCGTTTTCCGGGCAAGGAGTTACCTTCACGGCTATGGTGACACCGAAGCTCCCGGGCACGCCGACTGGCGTCGTCACCTTCAGTGAGGCAGGAACGGTTCTCGGCACATCTTCGCTCGACGCCGGCGGACAAGCAAGTTTGAATACCGTGCTCGCGATAGGCAAGAACCTGATTACAGCCGAGTACAGTGGCGATTCCTATTTCCTTGGCAGTTCGGCTTCGGAAAAACAAACTGTGTACGCCGGGGGCACAATAACGGCACTGAGTTCGAGCGTGTACCCAAGCGCTCTTGGTCAGCCGGTGACCTTTACTGCAATGGTAATGACACAACCGAGCGGAGAGGCCTCTGGCACCGTTAAGTTCATGAATGGCACAACCAAATTGGGAACTGCTGTGGTGAGCGGCAATAGCGCGAGCCTGACGACCAGTTTTGGAAGCGTTGGTACTGACCTTATTACCGCGTCTTACAGCGGTAATCATTTTTACGAGCCCAGCGTATCGAACACTTGGTCCCAAACTGTACAGGCTCCCACCACAACCACGATTGTGTCATCCCAGAACCCCTACTTGCAGAACGGATCGCCGGTTACCTTCACGGTCACGGTAACCTCAGCGGTCGAAACGCCAACAGGCACAGTATATATATGGATTCCCGGCCTCTATCAGGAGCCGACCCTGACGCTAAATTCCGGTTCGGCACAATACACCACAACACTGTTGCCAGTGGGTACCGTTGGTATAACGGCCGCGTACAGAGGAAACGCAGATCTCTTCGGCAGCACTTCGCAACCCCTCGACCAGGTAACGCAATTCCCCTCCAATATTTCCGTGCTCCACAACTTTAAGGTGGATGGAACTGACGGTTACCTCCCGTATGCGGGCGTATCACAGGACTCGGAGGGCAACTTGTATGGCACGACAGAATATGGTGGCTCTGGCGAGTACGGGACGGCGTTCGAAGTGAGTGCCAGCGGCCAAGAGACTGTGCTCTACAACTTCACGGGTGCAAATGGTGACGGTGCAAGACCTCTCGCCCGTCCGATACTCGACCAGCACGGCAATTTGTATGGCACGACGTTTTTGGGCGGCAATTTAAGCTGCGCTACGGGGTATGGTAGCGGGTGTGGAACCGTCTTCGAACTGAGTCCTCCTGCGGGGAGCGAAACTGTGTGGAGCGAAACCGTGCTCCATGCCTTTACGGATGCTGGAGGCGATGGTTTACTGCCAACTGGAAGCCTTGTACAGGACTCGCAAGGCAACCTTTACGGCAGCACACCAGAATACGGGGGACCCTACGGTTATGGGACGGTTTTCATGCTTGCCCCCTCGGGGCAGGAAGTCTGGGTTTACGACTTTGCTGGCAATGGCGAATACGGAATCGACCCCTCTGGCCTAACGACGCCAGACTCACAGGGTAACTTGTACGGTACTACTACACAGAGTGGCGAGTATGGTTGCGGAACTGTGTTCATGGTGAATTCAACCGGCCAAGTGAGTGTCGTTTACAACTTTACTGGGCCTCCAAATGATGGCTGTGGCCCAGCGGCGGGGCTCGTTCGCGACTCGAAGGGCAATCTCTACGGCCCTACCGGATCTGGAGGCTCCTCTGATTCTGGAACCGTATTCATGTTGAACGCTGCGGGGCAAGAGACCATTCTTTACAACTTTACCGGGCCTGAAGTTGGCTCTCCCGACGCCCGTCTGGTGAGGGACTCCCAGGGTAACTTGTACGGAACCACTTCTGGGGGCGGCGCTTATGCCGCTGGAACAGTCTTCGAAGTCGCCCCGAACGGGCAGGAGACAACACTTTATACATTTACCGGCAGCGGAGCCGGCGTGGACGGAGCCTCTCCCGGAGGTGGGTTACTAGTGGATTCCAAAGGCAACCTGTACGGGACCACCTCTGCCGGTGGCGTGAACCGCGCCGGAATGGTGTTCAAGCTTGCGCCACAATGAAAATGTGACCGTATTCATTTAAGACCGCGAGCGCTGCTTAATCGCAACATGGCTGAAGCCTTGTCTCAGGCAACGCTCTCAGCGCAAGCGAACCTCGGAGTTTCTTCAACAGCCCGACGCCTTCCCCAAAAGTGAAGAACATCACCTAGCGGTGGTGCTCCCTTCGAAGCAACTGCAGTTCCGATGGCCAGAAGAAGGATTTGAACACCGCACCGGTCAATTCCAAATACCACAAACATTGCCCCGACTACAAATGGGAAGACTCTCACGGATCAATGTCGACTGGCCGAGAAAAGGCGCGTTTGTATTGGTGGACTTATTGGTCTAGCGTCGGGACGACTGCGGTGTCTACGGCTGTGGGATCGTCTCTTAGCTTGAGGTACAGGGTTTTGCCTTTCAGGGGCGGGATCAGGAGGGTGGATTCAGCGTAGCCGTCGGGAACGGTAACTGCGGTGTTGAAGTTTGAGTCCGAACTTACTTCGTCAATCAAGAAAAGCTTGTCGCCGCTTAGAGTGCATTGCTCGGCTCGCAGGGATATGCAATGGACGCCTTTGAGAATGGGGACGCGCACCAGATTAACTAGCGGCTGCCAATCGCCTTCGACACCGTCGGACGAGACTGGCCGGAATTTGAGAGGGCCAAAGGCGGAAGGTCCGAGAAGCTTCATTGGATCGAGCATAACCAAGACCGTTTTGGAGTCTTGCAATGTGAGATTGCCCTCTTTGAAGCTGAGAAGAACGCGGAACGAATCGTCGGCAGTTGCTACTTCGACCTTCTCGGTCGGAGGAAAAGCCTCGGGGACCTGCGTCTTGAGGGAGAAATTTAGACGCGCCTCTTGCGGCAACTCATCGACGTTTCCGAGCCGGACGACGGGAATCGTGGTCTCATCGTATTGCACGCTCTTGCTGATGACGCTGACGCTCGGACGGCGCTCCGCGACCGTCGATTTCAAATCGAGGACGCGGCCGTCCTTCAAAGTGACATGCAGGAGTAGTGATTCGTCCGGCTGCAACAGCGCACTGGCGGCCGGATCCTCGGAGACGAGGGTGAGCTCATCCTGCTGGTTTTCGCGGGATAGGGTTTCGGGTTTGAAGTATGCGCCGCGCGCCTCGATCTCCATAACCTGATCGAGGCGGGTACCCTTCAGTGTTCCTTCGGAGTCTCCGGCGTGAATCATGAAAGCATCCAATCGGCCGGCTTCGGCGTAGGTGTGAAGCTGAATCTCATCGGGCTCGGGCAAGCCGAATTTTTTTACCATCATGGTTAGCGAGCCGGGAGGCGACTGCAGCAACGCGACTTTAACTTCGAGTTCGTCGGGTTTGGCTATCTTCCACGGCGCGTCCCAAAGCTTGCCCTGCTCGTCGCGGAGTTTTACGTCGCTTACGCAGCAGGCGGCCGTGCTTTGCAGGTGGAGGGTGTCTTCCCGGCCGATGATTAACGCACTGGCATCTTTCGAAGCAACAATCCACCGTCCGGGACGAGACGGGCGCAGACGGAAGCGCGGACCCTCGAAAGATTGGAATCCCCAGCTGCCTCGCAAAACGCCAGACACTTCTTCGGACGCGACGGCCAGGTTTTGCATGGCTTGCGGCTTCACGACAAATCCGCCGCTCGCTGGATCCGCTTCGGCTGGGAGGTCGATGCCCGGCCCGGTCTTGGTTTCGACATGGAGTACAAAGTTGTGTCCCAGCTCGGTGGCGAAAGCCAAGGGTGTTCCTTCCACGGGCAAGACCAGTTCGGGCTTGCCGGCGCAGAAAACCTGGGAGGGATTGGCGGTTCGGAGCGCAGGCAGAGGGATCGGGTGCACTGCCGGCAGACCGATGACTAACACCGATTTTGGATTGCGGAAGGAAGGAGGGTTATTGAGATGGAGATTGAGCTGGTCCTGCTTGGGCAGAGCTAACGCGGGGATGTATTGATATTGCGCGGTGTGCGTATTGGCCAGAATTCTGGCTACATCCATGATCGCGCCGACGTAGGGACTGTAGTATCCGCTGCGCGCGGTGGGCGTCGAGCTCAGCTGATTCATGAGATCGTTGGAAGTTCCTGAGGTCAGGCTGGCAACCATCGATTGGCTATGCGAATCGTCGAGCACGAGTTGATCGGTATTCTGGGTGAGACACGGGACCTGCTGCGCGGTCGGCTTGTCGAAGCACTGCTGATCGAGGCGGATGTTGAGGCTGTGCGCCAATAAAGTGGTTCGGCTTTTCAGTTGGTCGGGATCGGTGATGGCGCTCTCACGGACCGCGTCCAGATATTTTTCCAGGCGAGCGCGATCGAGGCTGGCTTGTTCGAGGTCTTGAGCAGCGCGCACGAAGGCTCCGGGCTTGCCTCGAATTGCGCTGCGCAGGGTGCTGAAAGCGCCGCCGGTTTCCGGAGCCAGAAGGATGATCGCTTCCTCGGCACCGTCGGGCACGTTTACATAAATGCCTTCTTCGTGCACGAGTCGGTTCCAGGTCTCGACGCGAGTAAACCAGGAGTCTGGCGGGGGGTTGGTGGCTCCGCGCAAAAAGGCGACGACCATTACGTAATGCACCGACTGATCGTCGGGCAGGTCGGGATGGATCCAGAGGCGGTCGCGCTCCTGCAGGTTCGGCACCTCGGAGATGGGAAGGGTCTTGTCGTCACGCCTGACGCGCACATCGATTTTCGGGCCGACCAGGTCGAAAGCGGCTGTATCTGCCGACGCCGAGCATGGCAGAAAACACGCAATAACGAGAACGACGATTGACGAAAGGCGGCGCCCGAGACGCGCGATCAAGAACGACAAATCTTTGGCCCTCTTCCTGGGTTTGAAATGGAACAGTCTGAAACTCGCTGGTTCGAAAGCTACTCTTTCCATTCTAATATGCCGATTGAGACGCTTTCGCCTCCACAAGTTATTTGATGCCTAAGCTGGGTGGAAAGACCGCAGAATGCGCGGCGGAACCTTGCAGCTAAACGGCGTGCGATTGCAGTCTCGCAGCCTTCTCGGTCAGCATCTTTCGCTGCTCTACGACAGCTTTGACGCGGTCGTGATTGCTAGCGTGATCGTCGCGCTGGGGATGGGACATTCTGCCAATCGCTATAATAAAGGAGGCGTATTTTGCGGGAAATGCCGCAAGGTTACGAGCGAATCGAAGACTGTTTAAGGTCATCAAAGAGACATGACGAAAGCCCGCCAACATCCGCTCGAGAAGATCCTCGAAAGCCGCATTGCCATTATTGACGGGGCGATGGGGACGACGATCCGCACTTATGGGATGACGGAAGCGGATATCCGCGGGGAGCGATTCAAGGACGCGAAGAAGAGCCTGCTGAACAATGGCGATCTCTTCTCGCTGACGAAGCCAGAAACGATCGGCGATATTCATCGGCGGTTTCTCGAGGCGGGAGCGGACATCATCGAGACGAACACGTTTGGTGGAACCAGCATCACGCAGAGCGAATTTTTTATGGACGACCCGCGGGAGCGCGGCGGGAGAAAGGATCCAGCGTTTTATCAAAAGGTGATCGAGGATAAATTTCTCGCCACATTGGCTTGGGATATCAACGAGCAATCGGCGCGGCAGTGCCGCGAATGGGCCGATCGAGTAGGGACGGCAACATCTCGTCAACGATTCGTGGCGGGGGCGATTGGACCGCTGACCGTGTCGCTGTCGAACTCGCCGGATGCTGATGATCCGGGGTTTCGGGTGGTCACGTTCGACCAAGTTAAGAGTGCTTACGCTCAACAGGTGCGTGCGCTTATTGCCGGCGGCGCAGATCTGCTATTGGTGGAGACGATCTTCGATTCGCTGAATGCCAAGGCGGCTCTGGTCGCTATACGTGAAGTGTTCGATGCGGAAGCGAAAGAGGTGCCGGTGATGATTTCGGCGGCGGTTGGGCGCGGTGGCGAGACGATGATTTCGGCGCAGACAACCGAGGCGTTCTGGAATGCGGTGCAGCATGTGCAACCGCTGTCGGTGGGACTCAACTGCTCGCTTGGGCCCGATTTGATGTATCCGTTCCTGGAGGAACTCTCGGAAAAAGCTGACGTGGCGATCTCGTGCTATCCCAATGCAGGCTTGCCTAATCCGCTGGCGGAGACCGGGTTTGACCTGGGCCCGCAGGACATGGCGCGCTATCTGAGCAACTTTGCGCAGGCGGGGCTGATTAATATTGCCGGCGGGTGCTGCGGCAACACGCCCGCACACATCGCGGCCATCGCCAAAGCGCTCGAAGGCCGGCCTCCGCGACGGTGGGGAACACGGCCGAGTGAGGATTTCGTCCACGAAATTGAGAGTCGAGCGTGAGCGTGTCCGATCGCGCGAACGCGCCCGAGGCGATAACAACAAAGCCTGCGAAGCCGCTCCGTCTCTCAGGATCGCAACCGTTCACCCAACAGCCTGGCGTCTACATCGTGATTGGTGAGCGAACCAATGTGGCTGGTTCGCCGAAATTCGCGAAGCTAATCAAACAAGGCAAATATGAGGAAAGTGTAAGCGTCGCCCGTCAGCAAGTCGAGAATGGGGCGAATGTTCTCGACATCTGCATGGACGAGGGGATGATCGATGGCGTCACCGCGATGACGCGCTTCCTGCAATTGCTCGGGAGCGAGCCAGAAGTCGCCAAAGTGCCCTTCATGGTGGACTCTTCGAAATGGGAGGTCATTGAAGCGGGGCTCAAGTGCTTGCAGGGCAAGGGCATTGTGAACTCGATCTCGCTGAAAGAAGGCGAGGAAAAGTTTCGCCAGAACGCGGCCAAGGTTCTGAAATATGGCGCGGCGGTGGTGGTGATGGCCTTCGACGAAAAGGGCCAGGCCGCAACTTACGAGGACAAGATACGGGTCTGCGAGCGCGCCTACCGGATACTGGTCGACGAGGTCGGCTTTCCTCCCGAAGACATTATTTTCGATCCGAACATCCTCACCGTTGCCACGGGCATGGAGGAGCACAACAACTACGCGGTTGACTTCATCAACGCCACGCGCTGGATCAAGGCGAACCTGCCGCACGCAAAGGTGAGCGGCGGCGTTTCGAATATCTCGTTCAGCTTTCGTGGGAATAACAAAGTGCGCGAGGCCATGCACTCGGCGTTTCTCTATCACGCCATCACGGCTGGCATGGACATGGGCATCGTGAATGCCGGGATGCTCGAGGTCTACGAGGAGATTGATCCCGAGCTTAAAGTGTTGGTTGAGGATGTGCTGCTGAACCGGCGTCCCGATGCGACGGAGCGGTTGGTGGAGCACGGCGAATCGCTTAAGCACGAAGGCGCGGTGATCAGCGAAAAGAAGGCTGAAGAATGGCGCCACGGCACGGTTGAGGAGCGGCTTTCGCACGCGCTGGTTAAGGGAATCGACACCTACATCGAGATCGACGCGGAAGAAGCTCGGGTCAAACTGGGCCGTCCTTTATTGGTGATCGAAGGACCGCTAATGGCGGGGATGAGCGTGGTGGGCGATCTCTTCGGAGCGGGCAAGATGTTTTTGCCGCAGGTGGTGAAGTCCGCGCGCGTGATGAAGAAAGCGGTGGCGCATTTGACACCGTTTATGGAAGCGGAAAAGGAAGCGCGGGCTGCGGCTGGCGAGATAGTAAAGGCGCAGGGAAAAATCTTACTGGCGACGGTCAAGGGCGACGTTCACGATATTGGCAAGAATATTGTGGGCGTCGTGCTGGCGTGCAATAACTACGAGGTGATCGACATGGGCGTGATGGTCCCATGCGAAAAGATCCTCGAACGCGCCACAGCGGAAAAGGCGGACATGATCGGACTCAGCGGGCTGATCACTCCCTCCCTCGACGAGATGGTGCATGTAGCTCGCGAGATGGAGCGTCAGGGTTTTAAGTTGCCGCTGTTGATTGGCGGAGCAACGACGAGCCGGGCGCACACGGCGATTAAGATTGCTCCCCATTACAGCGAGCCGGTGGTTCACATTCTGGATGCCAGCCGGGCCGTGCCGGTGACGACCAGCCTTCTGAGCGACGAAGGGAGGTCGGCGTTTGTGGTGAAGCATCGCGCCGATTACGAGGCGCTCCGCAAGGCGCACTCCGCGCCCAGGCTGACGGTCGTCTCGCTTGAGACGGCGCGAAAAAGGCGGACTCCCATCGAGTGGCGCTCCGAAGATCTGCCCACGCCCGCGTTTACTGGCGTGCGCGTGCTGGATAACTTTCCGCTGGCGACGCTGCGCGAGTTTATCGACTGGTCGCCATTCTTCCACACCTGGGGGCTGAAGGGGGTCTATCCGCGCATTTTTGAGCATGAAACACAAGGTGCGCAGGCGCGCCAGGTTTTCACCGAAGGCAGTTCCCTGCTGGATGTGATCATTGAGAAGAAGTTAATTACCGCACGTGGCGTATATGGGTTCTTTCCCGCCAGCGCGGTGGGCGACGATGTCGAGTTGTACTCGGATGGCACGCGCGCACGCGTGTTCGAGAGGTTCCACTTCCTGCGCCAGCAATCAAATAAGGAAGGCAGCGAACCTTGCCGATCGCTCGCTGACTTTATTGCGCCGAAGGAAACAGGGTTAGCCGATCATATCGGTGCGTTCGCGGTAACCAGCGGGATTGGCTTGAAGGAGTTGTGCGACCGCTTTCGGGCCGAGAACGACGACTACAACGCGATCATGGCGGAAGCGCTTGCCGATCGGCTGGCGGAAGCATTCGCCGAGTGCCTGCACAAGCGAGTTCGAGAGGAATGGGGTTACGGTTGTGAAGAACATCTGAGCAACGCGGAGCTCATTCAAGAGAAATATAGAGGGATCAGGCCGGCAGCGGGTTATCCCGCGTGTCCCGATCACACCGAGAAGGGCACGCTTTGGCGACTACTCGACGTGCAAGCGAAGACTGGAATGCTGATCACAGAGTCGTTTGCGATGTGGCCGGGATCGAGCGTGAGCGGGCTCTACTTCGCGCACCCGGAATCGCGATATTTTGGCCTGGGCAAGATCGATCGCGACCAGGTCGCCGACTATAGCGAACGCAAGAAGATGAGCGTAGCAGAGGTCGAGCGATGGCTGGGGCAAAATCTGAACTACGATCGGGCTGAATAGCGGCCGGAACTGCGGTCGCAACGCCGCTCGGTTTCGACGGAAAATATCTCATCATCTGGGCCGTTCCCGTAGGGCCGGCTCGGTCATCAAAAATCGCATTGCATCGTAGTCCGCAACCCTTGCTCGCGAATCTTCAAAAGGAAGCCGGCGACTGGCGGCGCGATTGCTTGCAGATCAATTTGTTCGCGGCTCCACTCGATCTGTTTTGCCAGAATATGCTGGACAAATGCTAAGACGGAATCGGGCGATTGATAATCGACGCGCGCCCACATCTCGCGGACGAGCGCGAGATGCGCATCCTCCACCTCGGAGTCTCGCAGCAGAACCATCACGGCTGCTGCACCGAACAAAAGTCTTCGAGGCAGCAGTCCGCGCCGTTCGATGAACGTCCGAATGGCGGGAAAGAGCCGAGTGCCAACCTTGGTGCTGCAATTCAAGCAAATCGAAACTAGCGAGTGTTCGATGTAGGGATTGCGGAAGCGCGCCAGGGTTTCGCGGGCATAGTGCTCGCTTTCAGCTTGCTCCCCAAATTCGATCGCCGGAATCACTTCTTGAGAGATCGTGGCTTCGACGAAGTCGCCGAGTTGAGGATCGTTGATCGCTTCGCGGACGGTTTCGAGGCCGAGAAGTCTGCCGAGCGCCGCCAGAATAGTATGCGAGCCGTTGAGAATTTGCACTTTCCTGACGCGATAGGGCGTGAGATCGTCGACAAAGCGGATGCCGGAAGACGCTTTGGTGATGGGGAAGTGTTTACGGACGAAGTCATCCGCTTCCAGGGCGAATAAAGCGAAGGGCTCGGCACAGACGATCAGATCGTCGCGGTATCCGAGAGCCTGCCACTCTGCTTCCAGCTTTTCCGGCGCCGGCGGGCCGGCCACGATTCGATCGACCAATGTATTGGCGAAGTGTACGGACGATCGCAGCCACTCCGAAAATGCGGCGGATAGATTCCAGGCCCGCGCTTGCTCATCGATCAGGTTGCCGAGAACGATGCCGTTATTTTCGACCAGTTCGCACGGAATGACCGCGACATCGGCGTTGTGCCCCCCGGAGGCTTGCCAGCGCTCGCACAACAGCTGCGTCAGCTTTCCCGGAAAGCTGAGCGGGGGCTGATCGGAGGGCAAATCTGCGGCGCCCAGTGCGAGGCCCGTCTCCGTGACGTTGCTGACGATCACGCGCGTAGAGGGCTGGACCGCCATCGCGATGACCTTATTCCACTCGGTTTCCGCGCTAAGAGAGCGGCTGGTCGATGCGATGATCCGTCTTGTTTCCGTTGGTTGACCGTTCTCGAGGCCGCGCAGAATGAGCGTGTAGAGTCCGTCCTGGCGGAGAAAAGCTGCGGAGCGACGGTCTGGCTTGCGCTGGATCGACACAACGCGACCCACCGGGTCGCCGGCGATATGCGCCAGTTGTACGAAGTCTTCTACGAATCCTCTGAGGAATGCTCCCGACCCGATCTGGAGAATGCTCTCTGGGGCGCTGAAGATCCTTGCCGGCGGCAGCTCGATGGCCGGAACCGCGTTGGCAGGAATTTGTGCACGCAACTCGTCGAGTAAAGATCGGGAAAGCGCAGGTAAGGATGGTCCTCTCATGTCAGATCGTCTGCGAACCCTCGACTAATTAGCGGCTGTTAGATGTAGTCCTGGCGACACGGGGTGAAGACATCGATGACCAGCGATTCGGCTAGGGCAGATGCCTGATGCTCGACGCCGCCGCGGACGACGAAGCTGTCTCCGGCGCGAGCGTCGAAGGTGTTTTCGCCGATCGTAACCCTCAAGTGTCCGCTCACGATGTAGACCATCTGTTCGTGCGGATGACTGTGGCGAACGCCGACCCAACCTTCACTCATCAGATGTTCGGCCAGAAACAGTTTGTCGTTACAGGCTCCGACGCGACGAACGAGACCGGGTTCAGGGTTTTTTGCGACAGTGTCCTCGGAAGGGACGAACACGAAATCGGCGTGCGCGGGGTTTGTCATGTGCTTGATGGTATCTCCGAAAAATTCTGTCAGTTCTGGGTGGAATCCTTTGGACTGCGGCGCGCTTCTTTGACGATGGCAACGTACCGCCGCGCAGCTTCGGTAATTGAGCCCACGTCGCCGGATTCGCAAGCGGCGGCGGAAACCAGTTCTCCTCCGATGCCCAAGGCCTCGGCCCCGGCCCGAATGAAGTCGGCCGCGGTTTCGAGATTTACGCCCCCGGTCGGAACCATCGGCACTTGCGGTAAGGGGGCCTTCAGCGCTTTGATGTATTTCGCTCCTCCCACAGTTCCGCACGGAAAGATTTTCACAAAGTCGCTTCCTGCCTTCCAGGCTGCGATCACTTCCGTCGGAGTGAGCGCACCCGCCATGATGAGTTTGCCTTGCTGTTTCGCAAACTGAACCGTCGCCGGGTCAAAGCCCGGGCTGACCAGAAATTCGGCGCCCGCATCGATGCAACGTTGCGCCGCTTCGGCATCAAGCACGGTACCGGCGCCAACGATCACTTCATCGCCCATGATCTTGGCCAGTTGAGCGATGACGTCGATTGCTCCGGGGACGGTCATCGTGATTTCGACGATGGGGATGCCTCCTTCACAAACTGCGGCCGCAGCCTGCATAGCCTGTTGCCGAGACGCGGCGCGCACCACGGGCACGATTCCGATTTCCGAGATCTTGTTGCGGACTTGCTGTTTCGTCATTCGCAGTTCTCCGTCGCGCGATGCTTACCGCGCGGTCGTTCATCGTCATCGTGCAATCACTATCTTGCGATCCTGGCTCCGGCTCCCTGCATGAGTTGGGTCACTTCCTTCAACGTGGCCATGGTGGTGTCGCCCGGCGTGGTCATGGCGAGGGCGCCGTGCGCGGCACCGAATTCGACCGCCAATTGCGGCCCCTGGGCGGTTAGAAAACCATAGATGAGTCCGGACGCGAAGGAGTCGCCGCCACCGACGCGATCGAAGATCTCTAGGTTTTCGCGATAAGTCGCTTCGTAGAACGAGCCATCGCTGTAGCAGATCGCGCCCCAGTCGTTGACGGTCGCGGTCTTTGCCTTGCGCAGGGTTGTCGCGACGACCTGGAAGGAAAACTCTTTCACCAGCGATTCAATCATCTTCTTGAAAGCTTCGCTTTCGATGTTGGAGAGGTGCTCGTCGAGGCCGCTGACTTCGAAGCCGAGCGCGGCGGAAAAATCTTCTTCGTTCCCGAGCATTACATCGACCAATGGCGCTAAGAGACGGTTCACTTCCTGGGCGCGCTTCTTGCCACCGATCGCCTTCCACAAAGAGTCGCGATAGTTCAGGTCGTAGGACACAATCGTTCCGTGCTTGCGAGCCGCTTTGACTGCCTCGATAGCGACGGCGGGGGTGCTTTCAGAGAGCGCGCAGAATATACCGCCAGTGTGGAACCAACGCACGCCGTGCTTGCCGAAGATTTCATCCCAGTCGATGGCGCCCGCTTTCAGCTGGGAGACGGCGGTGTGTCCCCGATCGGAGCAGCCCAAGGCAGGACGAACCCCGAATCCTCTCTCGGTGAAATTCAATCCATTACGGACGGTGCGGCCAACGCCATCGTAATTGACCCAGCGAATGAGGCTCTGGTCGACGCCGCCCTGATAGATGAGATCCTGAAGCAAGCGGCCGACGGGGTTATCGGCAATCGCGGTGACAATCGCAGTGTCCAGGCCGAAGCAGCGTTTGAGGCCGCGCGCAACGTTGTATTCTCCTCCACCCTCGGAGACCTCGAAGGAGCGGGTGGTCCAAATGCGGCGGTCGCCGGGATCAAACCGAAGCATTACTTCGCCGAGGCTTACCAGATCCCAACGGCAGGATTCTTTCGGCTTTATGGTCAGTGCCATTCTCTCCTTATTTCGGTCTACCAATCTATCGATCCCATTTGGTTAATCCACTTCCGCCATTTTTAAGTTCGGGGCGAGAACCTGGATAATCAAAAGAGCCATAAGATATCCGGTGCCACACGCCACGAACAGGGGCGCGTAGTTGCCATTGGTCCATTTCAGCACGTATCCCACTAACGTGGAGATGAAGGCCATCAACAAGGCCGCGCCGAAAGTGCCGAGACCAACTACAGAGGCGACGGCCCGCCGGGGAAACATGTCGGAAGCCAGCGTGAACATGTTTGCCGACCAAGCCTGATGAGCCGCGGTCGCAAGGCTCAAGAGTGCCACCACGCTCCAGACCCCCTGCATCCTACCGATCAAGACGACGGGCAGGACGGCGATGGCATAAATCAACATCGCCGTTTTCCTCGCCCGGTTCGCGCTCCAACCCAGGCTCAGGAACTTGCCGGGAAGCCATCCGCCGCCGATGCTGCCCACGGCCGACATGTTGTAGATCACGACCAGAGGTAATCCGATGCGTCCGATCGGCAGCCCATATCGCCGACTGAGAAATCCCGGCACCCAGAACAGGTAGAACCACCACACGGGATCGGTGAGAACCTTTCCGAGGAAAATGGCCCAGGCTTGGCGCTTGGACAACAGACGCGACCAGGGAATCCTGGTCGTGGATTCCGGGGGAGCGCTGTTGATGAAGCGTAGTTCCGCGGGCGAAACCTTTGGGTGGTCTTGCGGACGCTGATAAATCCTCCACCAAAAGACGAGCCATGTCGCGCTGAATAGTGCCGTGAACAGGAATCCCCAGCGCCAGCCCCAGTGCATCGCTATCCACGGGACGGCCAGCGGCGCAACCAATGCGCCGACGTTGGCGCCAGAGTTGAAAATACCGGTCGCCAGCGCCCGCTCTTTCTGGGGAAACCACTCGGCAACCGTTTTGATGCAGGCCGGGAAGTTGCCCGACTCGCCCAGGCCAAGCACGAAGCGGGCGACGGCAAATCCCGCGACCGCGCCCGGGACGCCAATAAGCACTTTCCACCCTAAAGCGCCCCCCAACGAGTGAATGACTCGATTCAGCATTGCAACAACACTCGGAAAACTTACGAGCGAATGACTGGCGGCAGCCAGGGCCCACACTGCGACTGCAACCGCATATCCCAGTTTCGTTCCCACCCGGTCGATGAAGCCCCCGACCACCAGCAGGCCCAGTGCATACGCCAGGGAAAATGCCGTAACGATGTATCCATAGTTGACTTCTGTGAGCCCAATGCCGCTCACCGGGTTCTGCAGCACCGGTTTGAGCAATGCCAGCACCTGGCGATCCATATAGTTGATGGTGGTGGCGAAAAAGAGCAACGCACAAATCTTCCACCGATAGCGGCCGACTTTTTCCGACATGCCGTTAAGCGCTGACGTGGTGGTCACAGATACTGTCGAGAACGGATGAGAGACTGATGAGGTATCCATGAAAATGAGTAGCCGCCTGGGAACTGCTTTCGACTCGTCTCCATCCCACAGTTATCGCGCAGCAACCTGGGTTGGCGCCTCCGCAGCGACGGTCGCCGGAGGAAACGCAAAATATTTAACGGCATTGTCATAGCAGATATTTCTGACCATCGCGCCGACCAACTCTTCATCATCGGGTAGCAACCCAGCTTCGACTTCATTGCCCAGGAGGTTGCAGAGCACGCGACGGAAATATTCATGGCGCGGAAATGACATGAAGGAACGAGAGTCTGTCGTCATTCCCACGAAGCGCGACAGCAATCCGCTATTCGATAGTGTATTCAATTGCCACTCGATCGCCTCCTTTTGGTCGAGAAACCACCAGGCGCTGCCGTACTGGAGTTTGCCTGCCAGGCTACCATCTTGGAAGTTGCCGATCATGGTGGCGAAAACGTAGTCGTCGGAAGGGTTGAGGTTATAAACGATCATCTTTGGCAGGCTGTTGTCCCGGTTCAATCGATCCAGATAAGTAGACAGCGGAGCGGCCTGCGGCCAATCACCGATCGAATCAAATCCAGTGTCCCGCCCCAAGCTTTTCAACATGCGCGTGTTGGCGTTGCGATAGGCGCCGAGATGTAACTGTTTCGTCCATCCTTTCTCGGTGTCAAGGCGACCAAAGAACAGCATGAGAAAGCTGGCGAACTTGGCGGACTCGATCGGCGTAGGCCGGCCGCCGCTGCGGACTCTGTCGAAGACCTGCTCAGCTTCGCGGTCTGTGCAGGGCTCGGCATAGCAGAAATCCAAACCGTGATCGGAGAGGCGGCATCCCCGGTGGTGGAAATCGTGGTGGCGCTTACTGAGCGCCTGAAGCAGGTGGGCAAGCCGCGTCACATCAATGTTGCACACTGCGGCAAGTTTGTCGATCCACTGATTGAAGGCAACGGGATCTTCGGTCCGCAACGCTCCATCGGGACGGAAGCCCGGCAAAACCCGAATGCCTGGACAGTGCGACGCAATTCGTTCATGGTGTTCGAGCGAGTCCACCGGGTCGTCGGTCGTGCAGAGCGTATCAACGTGGAACTTTTTTAGAATTCCGTGGGCGCTCGAATCTTTACCGGCAAGTCGTTCGTTTGCCGAGTCCCAGGTCTGGCGGGCGGTCTTCTCGTTGAGCAGCGAATCGATGCCAAAATATCTCTGTAATTCCAGATGCGTCCAGTGATACAAGGGATTGCGCAGAGTGTGCGGGACGGTTTGCGCCCATGCGAAAAACTTGTCGTAGGGAGCGGCATCGCCGGTGCAATAGCGCTCGGAGACGCCGTTGGCGCGCATGGCTCGCCACTTGTAGTGATCGCCTTCGAGCCAGATCTCGTAGAGGTTGTGGAACTGCCGGTTTTCCGCGATGTCTTTCGCGGAAAGATGGCAGTGGTAATCAAGGATCGGCTGCTCCGACGCATACTCGCGATAGAGACGGCGGGCCGCTTTGCTTTGCAACAGAAAATCTTCAGTGATGAATGCCATTTACGTATCTTTCAAAGAACCGACGAACAAAAGATCTGTCAACTCGGGGAAGCGAACCGTTTCGCAGTCCGAGCGCGCTCGACGAGTTTTCCGTTTTCCTTCACGTTGTGGAGCGCCAGGCCGGTAACGTTCTCAATCACATCCGGCTTTGACACTCCGTTGAATTCGCAGTCTACGACGCGCACGCCGTCGATCGGGGCGCGGCTGAAACCGCGGAGATACAAAGCATACTGCGCTTTTCGCGCTTTCAGATTGCGTATTTCGAGGTTGCGGGCAACCGGAACGAACTTTCCCGCTTCGCCCTCCTCGTAGAAGAAGTCGACGGAGAATGCGGCCGTGGCAACCTCGCCGACGTCGATGTTGCGCGCAAAGATGTTTTCGATGAGGCCGCCGCGCATGGCGTTGTTCTTAATCCGCACTGCGATATCGAGGTGAGGGCTATCCATTTGGCAATTTTCCGCGAAAACATTGCGCACGCCGCCGGAAATTTCGCTGCCTACGGTTACACCGCCATGGCCGTCCTTCATCCTACAATCGCGGATCACGATATTTTGCGAGGCCGTGCCCAGTCTGCGGCCATCGGCGTTTCTGCCTGATTTTATGGCAATGCAATCGTCTCCGGTGTTGAAAAAACAATTCTCAACGAGCACATCGGTGCAGGATTCCGGATCGCATCCATCGGTATTCGGCCCGAAGCTGCTGATGGTCAGTCCGCGGACAGTCACATTCGTACAGAGCACAGGATGCACTTGCCACATCGGGGAATTAAATAACGTTACACCTTCGATGAGCACTTTCTTGCAACGGTAGGGCTGGATGAACTGCGGCCGCAGGTAGTGGCCCTCCCCGAAGATACGCTGGCTCACGGGAACGCCGCGTTCCGCCATGTCGAAAAGTTGATTGCGATCGTTATCCTGGTTCGCGTCTCCCGGCTTCCACCCGCAGTTGGTGCGACCCTTCCACGGCCACCAATGTTCGCAATCGCAATTGCCATCAATGGTGCCCTGACCGGTGATGGCGATGT
The DNA here is from genome assembly GCA_036513715.1 of Terriglobales bacterium. Lineage (GTDB taxonomy): Bacteria > Acidobacteriota > Terriglobia > Terriglobales > Acidobacteriaceae > Acidiflorens. The sequence goes on along the minus strand of DATBYM010000053.1, from coordinate 36,219 downwards.
TCTCCTGCTCGAAAGCATAAATGAACGGAGAGTAGTTCATTAACTCTGTGCCTTCCCAGCGAGTGAAAACCAGTGGATATTTCTTGCTATCGCGACTGAAGCGGATGGTGGCGCCCTGAGCGATATGAAGGTTCACATTGCTCTTAAGGGTGATAGCGCCCGTTAGGTATTGTCCCGGCCCTACTATGACGCGGCCTCCACCGGCGGCGTAGCAGGCGGCAATGGCCTTAGCAAACGCGTCCGTACAATCTGTCTGATTGTCGCCCTCCGCGCCGTAAGCCGAGATTTCGAAATCGCGGTTGGGAAATACCGGCGGCTTTATGCGCGCCAGGATTCCTGCAATCCCGGCCCATGGATCTGCGGGATGGGCGGCGTTGCCTAAGAACGAAGAGAGAGGCTTAGCGGCGCTGCCCCGCGCCAGAGCCTCTCCGGCCAACATCAGGCCGCCTCCGACACTTAAGGATGCCTTCAGAAATTGGCGGCGATTCTTCATCGTTATCTTTTCGAATTGAGGTCGGGCACTGAATTGCCATCAAGTTACTGTCTATCGTCTTGGGTTGACGGCCGCTTCCTAGAACTCCAACCGCATCGACAACTGCGCATCACGCGAGCTGTTCGCCTGGCCGCTGACGGTGCCGAAGTTGCTGCTGCCAAAAGCCGTGCCCCCTACCATGAACTGGGTGTGATTGGTCAGGTTGTAGAGGTCGCCTTCAAGTGTCAGATGGGCACGCTCGGTCACGGAGAAGTTCCGGCGCAGACTGATGTCGATGTCATAGTTGCCGGGTCCGAACATCCCGAAAGGAGCGGTGCGCGCCGCATCTCCGAAAGTGTAGGCGTAGGGAGAGCCGGATGCGGTTAGGGTGGCGATGGGCACGAAGGCGTTGGGGTTGAGGTACATTGGGGAACTGGACGGTGTGGCGCCTGCTCCCCACTTGCCGTTGATGCGTCCGGGACCCGTGAAACCCGGTACGACCGTGGGATTGCAGGTGTTTTCCGCAGGATTGATCTGGCAGGAGGAGCCGGTGATGGCGAGCGGCGAGCCGGAGTAAATCTGCACAATCTCGGAGAACTTGAAATTGCTGGCGAGGGCGCGGACCACATGGTTGCCACCACCCAGCCCCTGCGCGCCAAATGGCAGCGCCCACACTCCGGTCTCGATCACGTGATGGGGTTGATCGGTGGTGGAGAGGCTCCGTTCGATGCGGTCGACTGGCCAGGCTCGGCCATCGGTCGAGTACGCGGCGGGGATGGCATAGCCGGAGCGGTACGTTCCTCCATCGTCGATCGCCTTCGACCAGATGTAATTGAACATGAAAGACAAGCCTTTGTAAGCGCGCTCCGTCACCGACACCTGCAGCGAGTTGTAGTTGGAATTAGCAACGTTGCCATAGGCGTCGGTTACGGTCCCGTAGTTGGGAAACGGCACGAGCGCCTGCGCAACCGTTCGTTTGGTGGTGAAGTTAGCCGGGAGAGTAATGTTGTCGGCAGCGAGTGTAGCCAACTGAGTCGAAGTTAGGTTTTTGATGTCGGTGCTGAGGATCGAGCCGAGCGACAGGTACTGCGGCGAGAGCTGATTGATCCACTCGCCGCGCGCACTGCTGCTATCCGGGCTTTCAAAGTGACCCTGTGACCCAACATAGCTGACGCTCAACAGCAGGTTGTTTGTGATTTGCTGTTGGAAGCCTGCATTCCAATCGATGTACTGCGGAGCGCGGCCACCGTAGTAAGGATCGCCGTAGGTGATGCTTTGCGGCGATCCTGTGTAAGGGGAGATCGTCGAGTACCCGACCGCGTAGTTGGGGCCGGAGGCAACGCCGGCGGGCGGAGTGTAGGAAGGATAGGCTTGGTCCAGTTCGTACTCCGCGACGCCGTTGGTGGAAGACGTTTTCGGCGAAGCCTGGAAGCCGAGAATCCCTGTGCCGTTCTGCGAAATCGCGCTGCCGGCAACGGCGTTTCCGTGGGTGTACATGACTCCCCAGCTCGCTCGAAACACCGTCTTAGGAAGAACCTGATAGGCGAGCCCGACACGCGGACCGAACTGCTTATGGTAGTTGTTGACCGGCGTGCTGCAGTTACAGGTGCTGGCTCCGCTGCCGGAGAACTCGAGAACGCCGGCGGTTCCAGAGGCATTGATTACGTTCGGGTTGAAAAACGAGAGCACGTTATGCGCTTCGAGGTAGGTCGGGAAAAAATCATAGCGCAGGCCGAGATTCAGCGTCAGCTTGCGGGTTACCTTCCAATTATCCTGTACATATGGCGATACCGGACGGAAGCGCGCGCCCGTTTCGAGGACTGCATTCTGCGTGAGGCTGCCGGCATCGATCTGGCCCACTAGGAAGCTGGCATAGGCGAGGCCTTGGCTCGTATTGATGGTGGTTCCCGAAGTGTAGCCGGCGGTTTCCGAGGTGTTGGTCGAAAGCGTCAACTGGCTGCTGCCTCCAGTATCGAGGGTGTATTGATACTGGAGCCACGCGATCTGCGCGCCGAAGGTAAGCAAGTGCTTGCCGAAATCCCACTGGTAGTTGTCGATCAGGTAGTAGGCGTTTGAGATCTTCTTACTCCCCGTGTCGCCCCCCCACTGAGTGGGACCATCGGTCCCATTGAAAATGACCTCAGGGAAAGAAGTGGAGGCCTGGCCGGCGGGCATGCCAGTGATTCCCAGCGTAGTAGCGGCCCAGGCTGGGTTATTGTTGTCGAGATTGAAGGAGGGGCTGAAGTACCGCGCAAATCCGAACTTGAACTGATTCACCATGTGCGCATTGACGGCATAGGTATCTTCAAAAATGTCGGTCTTCGTCTTCGGAGCGTATCCCTGTCCGTAGTTGAAAGGCAGCGGTCCGTTGTTTCTGCCTGTCGTAGTCTGCGCGGCTGGACCAACCGAGGCCTGTCGTCCGGCGGCAATAATGATCGACATACTATGCTTGTCGCTCATCGTATAGTCGATGCGCCCGGTCGAAGTGAAATTGCTCAGGCCAAAGGGCAGTCCGGCGAGGAAATTATTGGTCACATTCTGGTTGGCATACATGCTGGCCGGCGGCAGCAAGGCATTCATGGCTGTCGCCACTTGGGAGAACTCAGTGGGGCAGATGACATTCGGTTGGGTGCCGTTGCAACCCATAAACTGCGTGCGTGTGGTTGCCGTGTCGCCGGTGGAAGGATCGTAGATTGGCACCGGCGTGGGTAACGACAAAAATGCGCTGAAGTCGCCGCCCCTCTCCGCTATTGTGGGATAGGTCTGCAAGGTGGGGACTATGCCCTTAGCGTAGCGATAGCCGTCATAATTGCCAAAGAAGAAGAGCTTATTCTTGATGATCGGACCGCTGAGCACGATGCCGTACTCGTTCATGTGCTCAGCGGGCTTAATGGCGAAATGCGTGATGGGATTGGTGAGCGCCGGTGCATAAAAACCCCAGGTGTCGAGGTCGGTGTTTCGGAAGTATTCGTAGAGCGCGCCATGAAACTTGTTGGTTCCGCGCTTGAGATCAAAGTTCTGGACGCCCTGACCTTCATAGATGGCGGGATAGCCGGAAGTCTGCACCTGCAATTCATTGACCGCGTCGACTGAAATTGCGGACCAGATGAAGCGATTGTCACCCTCCTGGGAGACGTTGAAAAACGGAATGCCTTCGATATAGACGGAGGACGCGCCGCCCTTGCTTCCGGAGCCGTCGATCGGTCCGGTGTTGTCGGTCAGGTTATTGTTGGTTTCATTGTTCTGGACGCCGGGCATCAGCAGCACATAGTCGCTGGCGCGGCGCTGATCGGGTTGACCGCCGGCGCCCATGGCGATCGGCAATTCGGAATAGGTTTCCTGCGCCATGGTGGCGCCGAGGGTGGCGTCGCTGGTCTGAAGCTGCTCTTCAGCCTCGGTGACGGTTACGCTTTCGCTTGCGGTGCCGAGCGCCATGGCGACGTTGACGGTCGCAATCTCGAGCGCGTTGACGACGACGTTTTCCTCGGTCGTAGTCTTGAAGCCCTGGGCGGTGACCCTGACGGTATAGGTATCGGCGTCAAGGGGAGAGAGAGCGTAGTCGCCGGCGGAGGTTGTTTTGGTTGCCACCTTGGTGCCACGGGTGGTCGAGGTGGCGACTACGGCCGCGCCGGGAACGACGGCGCCGGCGGGGTCGGTGACCCTGCCCACGATCTCACCTTTACCGGAGAGTTGGGCAAAAAGGGGAGTGCCGAACAGCAGCAGGAGAGCAACGAACCGGACGAACATGGTCCTGGTTTCAATCTTGCGGAACGTCATGTTGGATGCCTCACGGCCAATGCCCGCAGCGGCGAGCTTTTAAAGTGGTCAGACCACCCAGTCTGCGACAACACATATAGTGGTTTAACAGGAGACTGTCAAGAGAAACTTTTGCGTTGACTGCAGGATCAACTTTTTATAGCCATGGTGACAAAATGGTGACAAATCTCGCAAATGTCTGCTACAGTACTAATCTACCAAGGGTATGACGATTTCGGCTCGACCGGAGCGCACGTTCTGAAGCCCACGCAAACCGAAACCACGCATGAATCCGAGTCCCACCTGACCATGCAGGTGGTCAACCACATCCGCGCCATGATCGAGGATGGCACGCTCAAGCCCGGCGAGAAGATTCCACCGGAGCGCGAGTTTGCGCAGGAACTGAAGATCAGCCGGGCCAGCCTGAGAACCGGCATCGGATACATGGCCGCCATGGGAATCATGAAAGTACGGCATGGGGTCGGCACCTTCATCGCCGAAGGCCCGCCGGAGATTGGCAAGTCGTCGCTCGGACTGCTGGGGGCACTGCACGGGTTCAAGTCGTGGCAGATGTTCGAAGCGCGGCTGCTGCTTGAAGGCAAGATGGCGGCGCTCGCCGCGGAACGCGGCAAGGAAGAACATTTCACGCAACTCGCCGAAGAAGTCGCTGAGATGTATGCCACGGTTGATGATCCCGAAGAATACCTGATTCACGATGTGCGCTTTCACCGCACCATTGCCAAGGCCTCGGGCAATCCGATACTCGCCTCTTTGATGGAGACCATAACCTCCGCGCTCTACGATGGCCGGCGCAAAACCGTAAGCCTGACCCGATCGCTCCGAGATTCTGCCGATGTCCACCGTGAGATCTATCGCGCCATTCGCACGAGAAATTCAACGGAAGCGCAGCGACTGATGGAACGCCACATCCAGCGTGCCAAAGATGCTCAGGACGACGAGGAGCGCACCGTCTTGCGCAGGCGCAAAGCGACGAAAGCCCCGACCAACGGCAAGATTGCGGTCTGACCTCGTTGCGCCAAGAGCTTCTTCCGTGACCCTCCGTGCTTCCCGGCAATCGAGCGCGTTCCTGACTTTAATTGACTACCATTTCTGGAATGTGGTATGACCACTGAGGCAGAAAGAGGGATGCTTCCGGTGGCTCAACGATTTTCTCCCCTGTTTTGCAGCGCGCTTTGTTTCTTTATCCCGACACTCTCGGCGAATCTTGTCGCACAAGACAGCCGGACGGTCGTGGAACCGCACATTCCCGCCGTCTGCACAAAGCTTGAGGCGAATCTCTCCGCCCCGCACGGCGCGCTGAGCGGCGCCGACGAACGCCGCCTGGATACAGAACGGATTCAGAAGGCAATCGATCACTGCGAAACCGGCAAGGCGGTCGAACTCCACGGATCGAGTGAGCGGAAGGTTTTTCTTGCGGCGCCGTTTCATCTTCAGCCGGGTATTACCCTGCTCATCGACGCAAATACAGTGCTCTACGCTTCGCGCAATCCGCGCGACTACGACCTGAGCCCCGGCAGTTGCGGAGTCGTCGATCAGAATGGACATGGGTGCAAGCCGTTTATCATCGCCGACCACGCGCCGCACAGCGCGATCATGGGCGAGGGCGCCATCGATGGTCGTGGTGGCGAAACCCTCCTCGGACAGAACACCTCCTGGTGGGACCTCGCTCACATTGCCAAGATCAACGACACAAAACAGAACTGCACACGCATTCTGATCGTTCGCGAGTCGGACGATTTCATCCTCTATCGCATCACGCTGCGCAACTCGCCCAACTTTCACGTCGCCGTCGAGAAAACGAGCGGCTTCACAGCATGGGGCGTCAAGATCGACACACCGGCCACGGCTCGCAATACGGATGGCATCGATCCGTCAGGGTCAACTAACGTCTCCATCGTCCACTCCTATATTCGAACCGGCGACGATAATGTTGCGATCAAAGCTGGCAAAGCCGGCGCTTCTTCCCACATCACGGTGGCGCACAATCATTTTTATTCCGGACACGGAATGTCGATCGGCAGCGAAACCAGTGGCGGGGTCAGCGCGGTGCGCGTCTCCGACCTCAGCATCGATGGCGCTGACAATGGGATTCGCGTCAAGAGCGACCCGAGCCGTGGCGGCCTGGTGCAGGACGTTGTCTACGATGACGTGTGCATTCGCAATGTCAGGAATCCGATCATCCTCACGCCCAAGTACACGTTGGCGAAAGGCGACCTTCTGCCGGTTTATCGCGACATCACACTTAGAGATGTGCACGTGGTCACGCCGGGGCAAGTTACGCTGGACGGTTTTGACGCGCAACACAAGCTGGGCGTGGCGCTCGACAACGTTTTTGCGGATGGATTGCCCGCGAGCGCGATTCACGCGGCGAACGCCCAAATCAGCCTAGGTCCGCGGCTCGGCAATCTTGTTTCTGGCGGAGAACCTAGCGGAGAAGACGTGACCGTCACACAGCGCCCCGGCAGCGCCGTCGGTGCCGCTGTCGCGTGCAACGGGCGTTTTGAGGAGTATCCCGCAAACCCAACGGCTCCACGATCCGCCAGCATCGCGCCTCCTGTCGATAACACGCTCTACGTCGCGGCCGATGGCAGTGGTGATTTCTACTCCATTCAAAAGGCGCTCGATGTTGCACCGGCTGACGGCGGGATGCTGCTGATTGCACCCGGAATTTATCGCGAGGCCATTTCCATTACTAAGCCAAACATCGAACTCCGCGGCAGCAATGCCGACGCAACCAAGACTGTCATCGTTTTCGATAAGAGTGCGGGCACTTCCGGCGGTACGCTGCACTCAGCCACCGTCGAGATACGCGGAGACAATTTCCGCGCTGAGAATCTCACCTTCGCTAACGACTGGAACGCCACGCATACGCAAGTGCCCGTCGGCTCGCAGGCGCTGGCCCTGCTCGTTGCCGCCGACAAAGCCGTCTTCAATAATGTTCGGTTCTTTGGAAACCAGGACACACTCTACGCCGGCAGCCGCAACTGCGCTCCTGATGGCGAGCCCTGCACCCCGACTCGCCAGTACTTTACGCGCTGCTATGTCGAGGGCAATGTCGATTTTATTTTTGGCGACGGCAAGGCAGTTTTCGATCGCTGCGAGATTCACAGCACTCCGCACTCCGAAGGATTTCTCACTGCCCAGTCGAAGCACTATCCGACGGAGGACAGCGGATTTGTCTTCAACCATTGCACGCTGACCGCGGCCGCGGGCGCAGAGAATATCTGGCTTGGCCGGCCCTGGCGTCCCTATGCCAAGGTGATCTTTCTCAACACGGAGATGGGCGCACACATTCTTCCTGCGGGCTGGCGCGAGTGGCACCCGGGAGAAACTCATTCGATCGATACTGTCTACTATGCCGAATACAATTCCACTGGCCCCGGAGCGCATGTGGGCGAGCGCGATCCGCACACCAAGCTTCTGACGGCTGCGGAAGCAGCCCAGTTTGAGACCAAAACTTTTTTCGACGGCTGGGATCCGACAGCGCAATAGCATCGCTTGACTGCGAGCGTGCATCTGCCTTAGTGAGGCCGCGATCAAGATGGGAAACGCAGTGCTGCAACTCGATCCGAAAGACAACGTGCTTGTGGCGCTCCAGGATTTGCGCCACGGAGAGCGGATCAACTTCGCCGATGAGACTTACGTCTTGGCGACAGATGTCCATGCCAAACACAAATTTGCCACTCAAGATATTGGGGCCGGCTGCGATGTGATGATGTATGGCGTTCTGGTCGGGAAGGCGCGTCAACCGATTCGCAAGGGCGAAGCGCTGACCACGCGGAATACGATTCACGAGGCGGCTCCGTATCATGACAAATCAGGCGAATATGCGTGGAGCCCACCCAATGTCGATCGCTGGCGGCAACGAACTTTTCTCGGATATCGGCGATCGGACGGACAGGTTGGCACGCGTAATTACTGGCTGGTGGTGCCGCTGGTCTTCTGCGAAAACCGAAATATCGAGGTATTGAAACAGGCCTTTGAGGAGGAGCTGGGCCTGGCTCCGCCAAAGATCTATCGGCAACAAGTGGCGGAATTGGTGAGACTCTACCGCGAGGGCGCGCTGAGTGAGATCAATTCGCACGCGGCAGACGACAATCAGGTTACGGAGCGGCCTGCTTTTGAGAACAAAGTTTTTAAGAATATTGATGGCGTCAAGTTTCTGATGCATCAAGGCGGTTGTGGAGGCACGCGCGAGGACTCCAATAACCTTTGCGGCTTGCTGGCCGGCTACATCCATCACCCGAATGTGGCCGGAGTGACTGTCCTCAGCCTGGGCTGTCAGAACGCGCAGGAAGGCATCCTTCGCGAGCAAATCATGCGGCGCGATCCTGCGTTCAAAAAGCCGCTATTGATGTTTGAGCAGCAACAAAGCGGCTCGGAATTCAAAATGCTTTCACAGGCGATTGAGTCTACGTTCCGCGGGTTGGTGGAGGCGAATAAGGCGGATCGAACGCCGGCGCCGCTTTCGCACCTGTGTGTCGGTTTGAAATGTGGAGGATCTGATGGATTCTCCGGCATCTCAGCGAACCCGTCTATTGGCTATCTCTCTGACATGATGGCGGCGCTCGGTGGCAGAACGATCCTCTCGGAATTTCCCGAACTCTGTGGGGTCGAGCAGGGACTGATCGATCGCAGCCTCAATAAGGGGGTCGCTGATCGATTTATTCTGTTGATGCGCGATTACGCGGCCCGGGCAAAAGCGGTGCGCTCCGGTTTCGATATGAATCCTTCTCCTGGCAACATCCGCGATGGACTTGTGACGGATGCCATGAAGTCGGCGGGCGCGGCCCGAAAAGGAGGCACCTCGCCGGTGACAGGGGTCCTCGATTATCCGGAGTACTCCTCTGGCGCAGGATTACATCTCCAGTGCACTCCGGGGAACGACGTGGAATGCGTCACGGCACAGGTTGGGGCTGGCGCAAATGTGGTTTTATTTACGACCGGGTTGGGTACGCCAACCGGGAACCCGGTTGCGCCCGTGCTCAAGATCTCGACTAACTCGGAACTGGTGAAGCGCATGCAAGACATTATTGACATTGATACCGGCAGCGTCATCTCGGGCGAAAAGACGATCGAACAAATGGGAGAGGCAATTTTGGAGTTGGTGGTTCAAACGGCAAGTGGCGAAGTTCGCACCAAGGCGGAGTCGCTGGGGCAGGACGATTTTATTCCGTGGAAGCGCGGTGTGTCGCTCTGAGAAATCCGCGCGCCGATCACCTCTTGCTAGCGGTGCTTAAGAGCTTCGAGTTCGTCCAAGGTGCGCGGCCAGTCCGATCGCAACAGTCTGGATAAGCTTCGATCGGCAAGAACTTTTCCGCCGGTTTGGCAGCGCGCACAATAGTTGGTTTCATTATCAGCGTAGCGAATCCGCTGAATCTTTTCCCCGCACCTCCGGCACGGTTCCCCGTAACGTCCATGCACTGCCATCTCCTCGCGAAATGCCGTCACTTTTTCGGGAAAGCCAATCTCCGCCTCTGCGCGCAGCCGGTCAATCCAGAGCTGGAGAGTCTCGCGCGTCGCAGCGAACAGCCGTTCCCATTCATCCGCTTTGAGCTTGTGCGTTCGTGCGATGGGGGACAATCGAGCGGCGTGCAAAATTTCGTCCGAGTATGCGTTGCCAATGCCGCTGAGTATGCGCGGATCGGTAAGCGCCCTCTTCAGCGTTCGGTTCTCAGCCGTCAGCGCTTGGCGAAACAAATCGAGATTGCTGGTGAAGACGTCGATTCCACCTGCGTCCGCGGATTGCAGGTTCTCCTCGCCACTGAGGACATGTAGCGACGCGCGATGCTTTGTCCCCGCCTCTGTCAGCACAAGAGAGCCGTTGGGAAAATCGAAGGCGGCCAGGCTATTGCGTCCTGCCAGCTTTGCACCTCGCGGGCGCCAGTGCAAACGCCCGGCTATCATCAAATGCAGCACCAGCCAGAGATCGCCTTCTACGCCAATCGCGATTCGCTTGCCGATGCGCCGCAACTCGCGCACAGTGCGGCCTTCCACATCCCTGAGTGACGGTTGCACGCTACGCAGCAGAAAAGGGCTCGCCAAACGTATCCCCTGAATTGGCTGGTTCACAATCCGCGGTTCAAGGGCGCTTATGTAGGCAGCGATATCCGGCAGCTCCGGCATGTTCAGTAGCTTGCCGATCCGAGCGTGCTTTTGCAAGCGAGCCGTTACTACGCGTTGAACGCGCGCTCAGGCGGGGAGGCGGTTGCAGGTTGGGCAGCCGATGGTAAGCTTGTAGTCCGACTTTCACCCGGGGCGAGGGCGGCGTTTCGGAGAGCGAAACCCGCGCACGCCACGCATGACCACGCTCCATGGAGACCGATCCAATCAGCGCGACGCAAGTGGCCGATAGATTGCCTGTCCTCGCGCAGCCGGTGGCCGCGCCGCTTACTCGCGCCGCGATCTTTCTGGTTGCGACCCTCAACCCCGGTTCTGAGAATCGCGCCATCCTGCGCTCGTTCTGCGGAGACCTGGCGGCGCTGTTGCGCGCGGTCGAATTTCGCGACTTGGAAGGAGCGCTTTCCTGCATCATGGGCTTTGGATCCGAAGCCTGGGATCGCCTCTTTGGGCAGCCACGGCCAGCGGAACTGCATCCCTTCCGCGAGATTCGCGCCGGAGCGCGCCATGCCGTGTCCACACCAGGCGACTTGCTGTTCCACATCCGCGCCAAACGCATGGATCTATGCTTCGAACTGGCCACGCAGATCATGGCGCGTATCGAAAATGCTGTTTCGCCGGTGGATGAAGTGGAAGGTTTCCGTTACTTCGACGACCGCGATCTTATAGGGTTTGTCGACGGAACGGAGAATCCTAGGGGCGCGGCCGTGGTCGATGCGGTGCTGATCGGCGATGAGGATGCTGCGTTCGAAGGCAGCAGTTACGTCATCGTGCAGAAATATCTCCACGATCTTGACGCATGGAACAAGCTTTCCACCGAAGCGCAAGAGCGCATCATCGGCCGCACGAAGCTTGCAGACATCGAATTAGACGACTCCGTCAAGCCAACATCGGCGCACAACGCGCTCACTACCATCGTCGAGAACGGGAAAGAGATCAAAATCCTGCGCGATAACATGCCCTTCGGCCGGCCTGGGCACGCCGAATTTGGAACCTATTTCATCGGCTACAGCCGTTCGCCCCGCACCATCGAGCAGATGCTCGAGAATATGTTCATCGGCCGTCCGCCCGGGAACTACGACCGACTGCTCGACTTCAGCCGTGCCGTCACCGGAAACCTGTTCTTCGTGCCGTCGGCGACGTTTCTGGAGAACGTTGCTGATAACTCGCCTGCGGAAGATGAGCCTGCGGTTTCAGAAGCGCCCGCAGCGCCGACGGTGGCCGAGACTTCTTCATCCATGCCATCTTCATCCATCTCATCTTCGTCTAATTCATCGGTGCGCGATGGTTCGCTCGGCATCGGTTCGCTCAAAGGAGACATACGCCATGAATAATCTACATCGCGAGCTCGCCCCCATCTCCGATTCGGCATGGGCCGAGATCGAGGAGGAGACGACGCGGACGCTGAAGCGCTATCTTGCCGGACGGCGCGTCGTCGACGTAAATAGCGCCGGCGGCGTCAGCCTCTCTGCCGTCGGCACCGGTCACCTGCGGACGATCGCCGCCCCAGCGAAAGGCATCGTCGCGAGGCAGCGCGAAGTGAAGGCGCTCGTCGAACTTCGTGTTCCGTTTGAACTGGACCGCAAAGCAATCGACGATGTCGATCGCGGCGCGAACGACTCCGACTGGCAACCGGCGAAGGACGCCGCGCGGCAGATCGCCTTTGCCGAGGACGCCACTATATTCGATGGCTATGCCGCCGCCGGTATTGGGGGCATACGCCAGGGGACGAGCAATCCGATTAAGACGCTGCCCGCCGACGTGCGCGAATATCCGGATGCCATTGCCCAAAGCCTGAGCCAGTTGCGTCTCGTCGGAGTGAACGGCCCGTATTCGGTGCTGCTGGGCGCCGACGCCTATACGGAACTGGCTGAGACCAGTGACCACGGATATCCAGTGCTGGAGCACGTCAAGCGGCTGGTTAAGGATCAGATCATATGGGCGCCCGCCATTGCGGGCGCTTTCGTGCTGACTACTCGCGGCGGTGATTTCGACCTGCACATTGGCCAGGACGTCTCCATCGGCTATCTCAGCCACACCGATTCGGCTGTCCGCTTGTATCTGCAGGAGACATTTACTTTCCTTCTGCTGACGAGCGAGGCTGCGGTCGCGCTGGCTCCCCCGGCGAAGGCGAGGTGACGCGCGACGCGCGCTTCCTACTCACGCTCATTTCGGAGGCCTAAGGCGAAAGACCAACCTCAACTCGTACCGTTCTTGTGCCGCGAGTTTGCACCAATTTTTATTTCCAAGTCCGGTGAGCGCAGCCGAGTCAATGTTGCATCTTCAACGACGTTCCTCTCTTCGCGAGATCTCGGGCCGTTCGCAAATTCTCGATTGGCAGCCTGAGCCACTCGCTATCTGAACTCTCGAGGTCCGGTCTCAACCGCCATGCATCAACAGAACCAGTCGAATCTGTAACTTTCACTATGCCGCGAAATCCAATCAGGATCGAGCATCTCCGCCGGTGCTTTCCAGATCTATATAAGAAGTAAAAGGACAAACGGATAAAATGCGCCGGAAGGTCTCGAAACCGAAAAGACAAATATCATGCTGATCTACCTGTTAGCTTTTGTTGGCGGCGTGCTGACGATTTTGAGTCCCTGCATTTTGCCGGTGCTCCCGTTCGTGTTCGCGCGCGCCGACCAACCGTTTCGCCGCTCAGGTTTGCCTCTTCTCACGGGCATGGCACTGACATTTTCGGTTGTAGCGGTCGCCGCCGCATTCGGGGGACATTGGGTGGTACGCCTCAATCAGGGCGGGCGCTATGTGGCGATGATCGTATTCTTGGTCTTGGGAGTGAGCCTGCTTTTCCCATCGTTTGCCGAAGCATTAACTCGACCGCTTGTCCGTGCCGGCAGCCGGCTCCAGGGCGGTCCTTCAACCGAGAGCAGCATCGCAAAATCGTTTGTACTCGGGATTTCTACCGGCTTGCTTTGGGCTCCCTGCGCAGGCCCAATCCTGGGTTTGATCCTTACCGGCGCGGCGATTCAGGGCCCCAGCGCTCGCTCATCTTTTCTGTTGCTGTCTTTTGCATTGGGCGCCGCGGTTTCTCTCGCGATTGCCCTTTTTGCAGGTAACAAGGTTTTCTCCACCCTGAAGCGTTCTCTGTCTTTTGAAATCTGGATACGCCGCGGCCTCGGTGTTCTGGTAATCCTGGGCGTAGCGGCCATCGCACTCGGGTGGGATACGAACCTGCTTACGAAGTTTTCCTTCGTGAACACCTCCAGGGCTGAAGCGCATTTGATCAACGCACTCGGCCCAAAGAGTCCAGCAGTTCTCCCGGTGAATGCGGCCGAGTCCCGGCCCATTCTTGCCGACGAAGGACCAATGCCGGATCTGACCGGTGCAGTTGCCTGGCTTAACTCAGCTCCGCTGACCCGCGATTCTCTCCGCGGCAAAGTTGTATTGATCGATTTCTGGACCTACTCCTGTATCAACTGCCTGCGCGCGCTGCCCTACGTGGAAGGGTGGGCTGCGAAATACAAGGATGCTGGTCTGGTAGTGATCGGTGTGCATACACCCGAATTTGCCTTCGAGAAGGAACGCGCCAACGTAGAAAAGGCCGTTCGCGATCTAAAGATCAGTTATCCAGTTGCCATCGACAGCGACTATAAGATCTGGCAAGCCTTTAACAATGAATACTGGCCGGCACACTACTTCATCGACGGGAAGGGACGCATTCGCTATCACCACTTCGGCGAAGGCCAGTATGACGAGTCCGAGCGCGTGATTCAGCAACTGCTCAAGGAAAATGGCGCCGTGTCGCTGGCTGAAGGAGTGCTCAGCGTATCCGGCAACGGCGCCGAAGCGGCTCCCGATAAAGGCAACTCTCGGTCACCCGAAACGTATATCGGATACCACCGCGCCGAGCACTTTGCTGCCGCCGAGCCGATAGCGCAGGATTCACGCAAGGTTTATACCCTGCGGCCCAGACTTTCTCTCAATCAATGGGGGCTCGCAGGGACGTGGAAGGTGAGCGCGGAAAGCGCCGTGCTGCAGACAACTTCAGGAAAGATCGTATTTCGGTTCCACGCGCGCGACCTTCACTTGGTGCTCGGGCCGACAATGGACGGCAAGCCAGTTCGTTTTACAGTCAAGCTCGATGGGACCGCACCCGGCGAGGATCACGGCAGCGACACCGACGCGAGCGGTGCCGGTACGGTTCAAGATCACCGCCTATATCAGCTCATTCGGCAAAAGGGCCCGGTGGAGGACAGAACGTTTGAGATTGAATTTCTCGATCCAGGGGTGCAGGCGTTTGCGTTCACGTTTGGCTGATGTTGGAGATCGGAGGGATACATGAACCGCAGAAAATTCCTTGTCAATTCCGCACTCACCGGAGCCGGCCTGATGGCATGGCTCAGAAGCCCGAGTTTGAGTATCGCCGAGGCCAATTCATCGGACGACAAAGACACGGTGACGATTCTCCAATTCAGTGACTCCGGGGAGAAGCTCGGTCCGGCACGCGTGAACAAAGTCCACAAGACGGATGCCGAGTGGAAGCAGCAATTGACCCCGTTGCAATTCGAAGTTACCCGCAAGGCAGGCACGGAGAGAGCCTTCAGTGGTGAGTACAACATCCACGACAAAGGCCTCTACCGCTGCATTTGCTGTGGCAACGCGCTATTCAGTTCTGACACGAAGTTTGATTCAGGGACAGGATGGCCCAGTTTCTGGGCTCCCATCGCCAAGGAAAATGTCCGGAAATCAATTGACACTAGCCTGGGGATGAGCCGAGACGAAATCTCTTGCACCGAATGCGAGGCGCACTTGGGCCATGTTTTTGACGACGGACCCAAACCTACCTACCTGCGTTACTGCATGAACGCCGCAGCACTGAAGTTTATAAAGCACGCTTAGTCTGTCTACGAAGCCCTGCGTTACAAACGGAGGGAATGCCATCGGCTTGAGGACAAGCTGGCAATTCTGGCTCCTGGGTTAGGATGTAGCCGAGGGCCCGAATGTATATTCCAAGGCACAACGAAGAGAAACGCGTTTCCGTGATGCACGCCCTGATCGTTTCCCGACCGCTTGGAACGCTCGTGACTTTGGGCGCTTCCGGCCTCTTTGCTTCACATATTCCGATGGTCCTCGAAGACGATGGCTCACCCTTCGGCGTCCTGAAGGGTCACATCTCCCGTGCAAACACGCAGTGGCGGGATTTAGTCCCTACGGTAGATGCGCTGGCTATCTTTGCTGGCCATCAACACTACGTCTCACCTAATTGGTATCCCGAAACAAAGGAGCATGGTAAAGAAGTCCCGACTTGGAATTACGTCGTGGTGCATGCCTATGGCCCCCTGAAGGTGATCCAGGACCATCATTGGCTCCTGACGAACGTCGAGAAACTGACCAACATCCACGAATCGGCATCACCGACTCCGTGGAAGGTCAGCGATGCCCCGCAAGACTTCATTCAGTCTCAGTTGAAAGGGATTGTCGGTCTGGAACTGCCGATCCGGAAGCTTGAAGGTAAGTGGAAGGTGAGCCAGAACCGAACCGAGCGGGAGCGAAACGGCGTAATCGACGGGCTGGCCAAACTCAACACTCCCGAAAGCCTTGCAATGAAAGCTCTGGTTGAGGAAGTCTAGCTAAGCTAGCATCATTTGCAGCCCATATTCGAAAATGGCAAGCCTGCGCGCAGGTCAAGGAAGTACTGGTGCGAAAGGGGGGACTCGAACCCTCCCCTCAAACGCATCCTCAACGACTTGCAGGGACTTGGACGCCCGGTTTAGACGCTTAGGAAGCCTAAGGCACGCTTACCTGCCGGGTTCGCACCGTCGCCTAAACCGCAACCCCTATGAACGAACGGTCCGCACGCACTAGTCGCTGGCATGGGCGCATTCCATTGCGCCAGCATGGACGTTGATAGACTCCCGATCAGCACGACTAAAACCAGCATCCTGCCAGTCATTTACTGCCTCCCATTTCTGGGATTCGCATCCTTTACGGTCGGACGAATACGAAGACCCTTACGCGGAATTTCCTCCTAACGTTGAAGGGCACGACGTTAGGAGGAGCACACGATTCCTACGCCTACTGCTAGAACTGGCCGGGAAGGCTCCAGATCGTCCCGCTGCCTTCATGGATTTCCGAGACGTTGGGCCCGGCGATGGCGATCGAGGGAAGAGCACCGGCTTGGTACTCAGAAGACGTTCCCCACGTAACCGTGCCATTACTCTGCAATAGGCCGGTGCTGTACCACTCTTCTCCCCCGCCGTCTTCGTGGGCTTCCACGATCGTCGGTCCAGCGATGGCGACCGTGGGCGCGTAGCCTTGGTCGAAACTAAATCCCGATCCAAATTTGACCGAGTTGCCAGCCTGAATGGTGCCGTGCACGTACCACAGAGCCGGACTGGTGCCTTGATGTACCTCCACAAACGTTGCCCCAGCCAACGCAACCGATGGCGCAAAACCTAAGGTGTAGTTGGCACCGCCTTGAAACGTTACCGTGCCAGCCGGATTAAACTGACCAGCTTCATACCAGAGTTCGCTGGGATTCGACTGACTCGCCTGATGCACTTCGAGAATCTGGGTTCCGGACGCCGCCACGGAAGGCGCATATCCGTCGGTGTATTCGATCGCATCTGTCGCCCAGGTGATCGTCCCAGTTGGCGCGACTTTCCCGGTGAGGTACCAGAGTCCCCCGCTGCCGTCTCCGTGGACCTCGATGACATAGCTGCCCGAGATCGCGACCGATGGCGCAATGCCGGCCTGGTATTTCTTTGCTGCCTTCCACGCTATCACTCCGCCGGTGATGCCCACTTTGCCGGTGCGATATTCCAGTGTTCCGGCTCCGTTTTCCGACTGGAAGACCTCGACGGCATTGTCGCCATCAACGGCAATGCGCGGGGCGTAACCAGTTCCCTTAAGTTCGGTGGCGTCGCCAAAGGAGATTTGGGCCGAGGCGGTAACCGGCAGGAGCGCCAAAACCAGACCAGCGATTAAGCTGAGGACTTTGAGGTTCTGCGGTTTTGCCTGGGTGGTGGGTTGGCTTTTGTTGCTGGCTGCAAGGCTGCTTTTCGTCGTTTTCAATTTTCTTCTCCTTAGAATCTTGCGAATTTGACGGTCTGTTGAGTCTTCTACCCGGAAATAGCGGTCGCCCTGGGATCGTGGTAAAATTTCCGCCAACCTTCTGGCTTAGGCCCTCCCGTGCGGCAAAAGCTACTTCGCATGCCCGTCACAAGTCTTAAAATCGGCGCTCAAAAGTTCTCAAAAGTTCCCAAAGCCGTGCTATGTCCAGCGTGAACAATAACTTGTACGAGTTCGCAGATTTCAGCCTGGACCCTCAAAACAGGGTATTGAGGCGCAGCGGGGCGACCGTGTCGCTGACGCCAAAGGCTTTCGACCTCCTGCTCGTGCTGGTACAAAACGCCGGACGGATTGTGAGCAAGGACGAATTGATGAAAGCGGTCTGGTCGGACAGTTTTGTGGAAGAGTCAAACCTGACGCAGACGGTTTTTATGGTGCGGAAGGTGTTGGACGAGACGGCCAACCGGCGGTACATCCAAACCGTGCAAGGGCAGGGCTACCGGTTTCTCGTTCCAGTCAAGGAAGCAACCTTGGAGGGACCGGAGGGAGAACCGCCGGGGACAGAAAGGCCTGTGGCCGCTTCGGAAACCGTCGAAGTCCGGGAAGTTCCAGTGGAGGCGTCGCCCCCACAGGTAAAGAGCTGGAGACCGCTCGTCATCGCCTGCGCAGCCGTTGCGCTGGTTCTGATTGTGGTGTTTGCCATTTGGCCCTGGCATTCGCGGGTCAGCCCTGCTGAACCGGGAAAAATCATGCTGGCAGTGTTGCCGTTCGAGAATTTTACCGGTGATCCGGGGCAGGAATATTTCAGCGATGGGCTAACCGAAGAGATGATCAGCCAGCTCGGCGACCTCGATCCCGCGCATCTCGGCGTAATTGCCCGGACTTCGGTGATGCACTACAAGCATTCGCAGGAATCCATTTCCGAGATCGGAAAAAACCTGGGAGTGCAGTACGTGATCGAAGGCAGCGTGCGGCGTGATTTGGAACGGATTCGGATTACCGCGCAGCTAATCCAGGTTAAAGATCAGAGCCATCTGTGGGCACGCGAATATGATCGCGACCTAAGCCATCTTTTGGAGCTGCAAGAGGAGATTTCGCGGGAAATCGCCGGCGAAATTGAATTCAGTTTGAGCGGACGGCGGTCGATCGAAGCGAACCGGCAGCAGCCCCCCGCTTCTGCGACAACCGCGAGTTCATATGAAGCTTACGATCTCTATCTCAAGGGTCGGTATTTCTGGAATAAAAGAACAGGCGACGGTTTTCGACAGGCGGCTGATTACTTTCAACAAGCGATTGACAAAGATCCGAACTACGGTCGTGCCTACGCAGGGCTCGCAGATACTTTCGCCCTGATGAGTACATGGTATGCGGGTCCGCAAAATGAGCTTATGCCGAAGGCGAGGAGCGCTGCCTTGCGTGCGATCGCGCTCGACGAAGGTCTGGCTGAGGCACACGCTTCGCTTGCCCTAATCCGAGAAAACTACGATTACGACTGGCGAGGTGCCGAGAGGGAATTCCGGCGGGCCATTCAACTTGATCCGCAATACGCGACTGCGCACCAGTGGTACGCAGAGTTTCTATCGTGGCAAGGACGATTTGAGGACGCCTATACCGAGAGCGAGCGGGCGCGGCATCTTGATCCCTTGTCATTGATCATTGCCAGCGATTACGCATCGATCCTTTATAACTCCCGCCAATACGACAAAGCAGCGAATCAATGGGGCTCTGTTCTAGAACTGGATCCAAATTTTGAGCTTGCGCGAGAGTCGATGATTCCCGTCTACCTGCAACAGGGCAGATACGACGACGCGACCGAGGAGGTCAATCGCTGGGCGAACCGTGTGCAAGGTCCATGGACACTGGCCTGGGAAGTTGCTGTTTATAGCCGCGCGGGTCGTGTGGAAGAGGCACGCCGGGCGCTGAGGAAACTTGAGTTGACTCCTGGCTCGTGGCCGATTCGAACCCCAACGTTATTGCTGGCTTATTCAGGAATGAGTGAGAAAGAGCGGGTGATCGACCTGCTACAGCAAGCCTACTCCGATCACTCAAATGCAGTTGTAGAAATCAAAGTGGACCCGATGTACGACTCAATTCGGAACGACTCTCGGTTTCAAGAATTGATACGTCGATTAAACTTCTCCAATTAAATCATGATTGGTGGCGAACCCTAATTCCCAAGTGAGCACTCCGTATCGAGCGGCAGAAGAGCGCTCGGCTATGTCGCGACTTTCCCCCTCGCGGTGTACGGCGGATTCTTCAGCGGCGGATATGTCACGATGCTAACCGCCGTCTTCGGTTTTGCTCTTTGGTCTCACATTCCTGCAATCTGTGGCCACCACGAAGGTCGTTAAGTGATTGAAAAGCTGGTGCGAAAGGGGGGACTCGAACCCCCACGGTTTTACCCGCCAGATCCTAAGTCTGGTGCGTCTGCCAATTCCGCCACTCTCGCAAATCGAACCGGGTCATGCTAAGTCTAGATGCGAGGATATGCCGGTTGCAACATCGCGCGTGAATAGTTGTGGGGTGGTTTCCGCATCGCGAGCAACCAAGGCCACTGAGGCGCCCGCCAGCTGAAAGCGAAAGCACTTCGTGTCCTCGTGGTTAAAGATTTTCCGGATGAGCCAAAAACGGCACTCAGATTTCCTTTTTTGCGACCAATTCGGCAACGGCCCTCTGCGTCACTTCTTCTCGACAGTGCAATATTCGCAGTCCGGTGGCGAGCCGCACGAGCTCACCGGGCTCTAGCAGGTGCTCTGGATTCTTGGGACCGCTTGGCAGTTTCGCTTTCGCCGCCAGGTAGGTTTTGTAGATGAGCAGCCCGCCCGGCCGCAACGCCCTTAGAACCTCCGGAAAAACTTTTCGCTCAAGATAGAAAAATCCCATGATCACATCAAAGGCGGCACCGAACTGAGTTTGCGCAGCGTTGAAGTGAGTGAGATCATCTACTACAAAGTGAATGTGGGACGCGAGCGGTCCGGCGTTCTGCCGTGCCAGTTCGATCCCGGTTTCGGAAATATCAATGATCGTGACCTGCCAGCCCTGTTTTGCCAGCCAGATTGTATGTCTCCCGGCGCCTCCGGCGACGTCGAAAGCGCTTCCCCCGCGCGGAAATTCAGGCAGAATAAATTCCGAAAACGTTCGCACGAGGAAGGGATCGGGGGCAGTTCTTGCCGTTGCGCAGGCAGCAGCTTCCCGATATTTGCGGTTCCAGCGCTCGCGTTCTTTATCGGAAGAAGAAATAAAAGAAAGCGCCATAGGCTTCGAACATAACCTCGATCGCAACTTTGAATTCGACTCCGATCTTAAACCTGATTCCAATGTCGGCGATTTCGATCGCCGCTATCAAAGCGAGCGGCCTGCATGTCCCGAGTGACTCCAATCTCGACACGCGCATCCGGTCACCATGGGGCGTCACTCCCGCCGCACCACGGCGGCGGCAATGGCGATGGCCGCGGCGGCGACGATGGCACGCCCGATTCTGTGCCAAACTCCATGCCGGACTCCATGCCGAACTACGGCGAGCGCCTGCGTCGTGCGCGGCTGGGATTGGCCATCGTGATGACACCGGTCGCCATGCTTTTTATTTCCTTCACCGCGGTCTACCTCATTCGCCGTGGATTCCTGACTTTCGATCAGAGCCAAATGGCTTACATTCGATCCTGGGTCCCCGTGCGGTTGCCGTGGACGTTGTTGCTCGTCAACACCGCGGTTCTTATCGTCAGCAGTATCACCATTGACCTGGCGCGGCGTGAGATCACGCGCGAGGCGGCGCTGGCTCCTGTGCAAGCCATTCCCGGCATCTCCCTCGGCGACGAGCGCCGCTTCCCATGGCTCACCCTGACCACATTGCTTGGAATCGCGTTCCTGGGCGGCCAGCTTCTTGTCTGGAGCAAGCTTTCTTCGAGCGGCTTTCACCTTGCCGGCGGCACCAGCAGCTCCTTTATATACATTCTCACTGCCATGCACGGGCTGCATCTGGCGGGCGGCATCATGGCTCTGATCTTGGCCAACGTCGCGGCAATGCTGCATCGTCCCGTTGAAACGCGGCGCATCGTTGTCGATATCACTTCATGGTACTGGCATTGCATGACGGGTCTTTGGCTCTACATCCTTTTGCTGTTTTCGTTCGCGGCGCAATAGGTCTTCGCTGCATTTTCTTGTCGACTGCGAATGGGCAGGATAAATCTTTTTCTTTTTGCGAAGGTCGGTATAATCCTCGCCACGGAGAAACCGGGCGTGTGTTTTTCAGCGACAGCTAACTTTGTCGGGAGCGGAGTTCTCGGCACCATCGGCGTCGTCACCTTAACTAAGGTGAAGCACCGGCGCGAACTGCTGTTTGCCACGCTGCCTATTTTGTTTGCCATCCATCAGTTTATGGAGGGATTCGTCTGGCTCGGACTGGACGGAATCCTATCCCCGGCGGTGGCGCACGATATGGGAGCAGCCTTCATGCTTTATGCGCAGGGATTACTGCCTTTTCTGCTGCCGATAAGCGTGTTTCTCTTTGAGGCCGATCGAAAGAGCCGGCAGCGCATGCTTCCCTTCGTCGTGCTGGGCCTGGGAACTACTCTCTATATTCTCTGGGCGCTGACGGCGTTTCCGTTGCAGCTATATATCAGGCAAAACACGATCGTGTACATCAATCAAGCGACGAACCATATGGCGGTTGCGGTGGTCTATGTTGTCGCAACTTGTGGCTCTCTATTTTTTTCGAAGAACAAGATGATGGTCGTCTTCGGAGCGGCCAACCTGGCGATCCTGCTGGCCGTCATGGCTTTCAAACGTTATGCCTTCACTTCGCTGTGGTGCGCCTATGCGGCGATCGCCAGCGTGATTATTCTTGCCTACTTCTGGACAAGCGCGGAAGAACGGCCATTCCGCTACGCTTAGCGCAGCGATCGTAGCGCCGCCGTCCAGGCGGCTGTCCGGCGGGCATCCTGCCCCCGATTGAAAGACGACCGAAGGACGAGCGAGCCTTGGGGACATCCGTCAAGGATATCCGGCAGATTAGGACACCTGGCAGCCCGTGTTAATCACTGTATCCCCGCCACGATTTATAATAGAAAGATTCGATTGCGCGTTTTGATCCGTCTGTAGTGCCAGGGGAAGATGTCGACAGATAGCATTGTGGTTCGCGGGGCCCGGGTTCACAACCTCAAGAACATTGATTTTGAAATCGAGCACAACACTCTGACCGTCGTGACCGGTGTGTCTGGGTCGGGAAAGTCGTCGCTCGCCTTCGACACTATCTACGCCGAAGGGCAGCGGCGTTACGTCGAATCGCTATCCGCATATGCGCGGCAGTTTCTCGAGCGCATCGAGAAGCCGGACGTCGACGTAATCGACGGGATCGCGCCCGCGGTTGCGATCAAGCAGAAAAACTCGACCCGCAATCCTCGCTCCACCGTCGCAACAGCCACCGAGATCTTCGATTATCTGCGCCTGCTCTTTGCCCGTGTCGGGCGCACTTACTGCCTGCTCTGCGGGCAAGAGGTGAAGAAAGATACGGTCGATGAAGTCGCCGACCGCGTGCTCGCTCTGGGCGAGGGTACTCGGTTGAATGTTTTTTTTCCGATTCAAACAAATAGCCCCGTCACGCCGGGGGAAAAGAAAAGCGGCAAGAAGACGCGCGCAAAAAAGAATGCATCTGAGTCGCGTTTGCCATCCGATGCGATTAAGGCGCGGCTCTTTGAGTTGCGCAAGCGCGGCTTCAACCGGCTTTTTCAGGACGGGCAGGTGTTCGAATTCTCGACTCCAGAATCGCTGCTTGACATCAATTTTTCCGAGCCGGTTTATGGCTTGGTCGATCGTCTCATCGTCTCCGCCGATCAGCGCTCGCGCATTGTCGATGCGGTTGAGATTGGTTATCGCGAAGCGGGCGAAGTTATTTTTGAAACCGCGCCTAAGAACGGCGACGGCGAGCATCGCGCACCCGAGCGCCTGCGCTTCTCGCAGCGCTTCGAGTGCAAGAGCGACGGCACCCGCTATGAAGAGCCTGAGCCGCGCCTGTTTTCATTCAACAATCCTTATGGCGCTTGCCCGCGTTGCCAGGGATTTGGCAACACTATCGATTTCGATCTCGATCTCGTCATCCCTGATAAAGGCAAGACTCTGAATGAAGGTGCAATCGAGCCTTGGACCAAGCCAAAATATCGGCCTCTATTCACAGAACTCAAGCGCTTCGCGCGCTCGGCGGAAATTCCGTTGGATGTGCCCTGGTACGACCTCGAGGAGGAACAGCGGCGGCTAATGGTTGACGGCGGCCGCGGATTCCCCGGTGTGCGTGGCTTCTTCCAACATCTTGAGCGCAAGAAATACAAGCTGCACGTGCGCGTTTTTCTCAGCCGCTATCGGGGATATTCCCTTTGTTCGGATTGTGGCGGGACTCGGCTGCGAGTCGAAGCGCGCCAGGTAAAGATTCAGGGCAAGAATATCTGCCAGGTGTGCAGCATGACGGTGGAGGAGGCGGCCCGCTTCTTCAACCAACTCTCGCTGACGTCGCAAGAAGCCGCCATCGCCGACAAGCTGCTGATTGAGCTTCGCGAGCGCCTGCGTTTTCTTAACGAAGTGGGCCTCGAATATCTGACCCTCGATCGTCTCGCCTCGACGCTATCGGGAGGCGAAGCGCAGCGGATTCAGCTGGCAACTTCACTGGGTTCGCGACTGGTGGGCACGCTGTATGTGCTCGATGAGCCTTCTATCGGCCTGCACAGCCGCGATACGCACCGGCTGATCAAGATCCTGCATGACCTGCGCGATCTGGGAAACACGATTCTGGTGGTCGAGCACGACCCCGACATCATGCGCGCCGCCGACCGCATTCTTGATCTCGGTCCGGGCGCGGGAGAGAACGGCGGAAAAGTTGTCGGCGCCGGCACTTACAGCGAGATCATCAAAATGCCGCAGTCGCTCACCGGCCGCTACCTTGCCGACGAAGTGCACATTCAGATTCCGACGAAGCGCCGGCAACCCGGGCCATACAAACTTCGCATCACCGGCGCGCGCGCACACAACCTGAAGCGCATCGATCTCGAAATTCCGCTGGACATGCTGGTAGCAATTACCGGCGTCTCCGGCTCTGGAAAATCTTCTTTGTTGCATGACGTGCTCTATCAGGCCGTAGCGACGGCAAAGCGGCAGAGCAATGGCAGCGCGCCCTCCGCTATTTTGTGGGATAGCATCGAGGGCGAAGATTATCTCGACGAAGTCGTGCTCGTCGATCAATCGCCCATCGGCCGCACTCCGCGGTCAAATCCAGTTACCTACATCAAAGCATTCGACATTATCCGCGAACTCTTTGCTTCGCTCCCGGAAGCCAAGAAGCGCGGCTTCCCTGCCGGGCATTTTTCCTTCAACGTTCCCGGCGGCCGCTGCGAAAATTGCCAGGGCGACGGCACGGTCACAGTCGAAATGCAGTTCCTCGCCGACGTCGAGTTGATCTGCGACGAATGCAAAGGCACGCGCTATAAGCCGCAGGTGCTGGAGATCCATTACAAGGGCAAGAACATTCACGAGGTTTTGAATCTCACGATTCGCGAGGCGCTGAGATTTTTCGCGGAAGCTCCACGGCTCACGGAAAAATTGCGCGTCCTTGATGAGGTAGGCCTTGGCTATCTGCGGCTTGGACAGTCCGCCACCACGCTCTCCGGAGGCGAAGCGCAGCGCATGAAGCTGGCCGCGCACCTCCAGCCCGGAGCGCGCGCGGTGAGTCGTCCGTCGGAGGGCGGCGATGCGCCGAAACGCAAGCGCCGCATGCTTTACATTTTCGACGAGCCCACCACCGGTCTGCATTTTGACGACGTGAGCAAACTACTTTCTGCGTTTCGCCGTCTAATCGATGCAGGTGGTTCGATCGTTGTCATCGAGCACAATCTTGAAGTCATCAAGACGGCAGATTGGGTAGTCGACCTTGGTCCGGAAGGCGGCGATCGCGGCGGAAATATCGTCGGCTCAGGGCCGCCAGAGGCGATTGCCGAGTTGAAACACTCTTATACTGGGCAGTATTTGAAGCAGGTCTTGAACGGGAACGGCGCACTTCATGGTGAGCGGTAACATCGAGAAGGCTGGTTGCCGCTCGGCGGCCAAGGCAGAGATCAATTTTGCAACTCCGCTAATCGTCAGCCTCGCTTTTTGCTCATGCCTGCTCGCGCAAAACCACACTACCGTTCGCCACTACCAGGAGCGCGTTGACGACACGCCGCCAGAAATCGCGCAGGCTGAAAACGCCATCCAGAAAAACGATTTCACCTCTGCGGACGCCCTGCTGAAAAAGGCTCTCGACGAAGATACCGATAATAAGCAGCCCTGGGCCTATCAGGCATGGTTCGATCTCGGATTCGTTCTCAATCGTCTCAATCGCAGCGACGAATCCATTGCCGCGTATCGCAAATCGGTCGCTGCCAAGCCTGACGTTTTTGAATCGAACCTCAACCTCGGCCTGATGCTTGACCGCGCCCACAATCCAGACGCGGAGCAATTCTTGCTCGCCGCCACAACTCTCAAGCCTACCGCGCACGTAGAAGAAGGCCAGGCCCGCGCCTGGCTGGCGCTCGCGCACCTGAGCGAAAATAAAAATCCGAATGCGGCGCTCGGGGATTATCGCAAAGCCTCTGAACTTACCCCGAAAGACCCGGAGCCACATCTCTCTGCGGGCTTGCTGCATGAGCGGCAAAAGGAATTCTCCGACGCCGAAGCTGAATACAAACAGGTCTTGACGCTCGATCCCCGCTCGACCGATGCCGCCGTCGGCCTCACCAACATATATATGAAATCGAATCGCCTCAGCGATGCCGAGCCCTGGTTGCGGCGACTCGCGACCGATCGCCCCAACGACGCGGTTATTCATCTGCAACTGGCGCGCGTACTCGCGGCGGAGAACGAGAAAGACGACGCGATCGCGGAGCTGCAAACAGCGCTCAAACTCGCTCCCGCAGACACGGACGCACAGCGCGAAATTGCCGACCTTTATGCCAGCGCCGGAAAGAACGATCTAGCGGAAACGGCCTATCGCGCGCTGCTCGCCGCCCATTCCAATGATCCCGAGCTGCATCGCTCTCTCGGGCAAGCCTTGCTGCACGAAAAGAAATTTCCCGAGGCGCAGCAGGAGTTTCTAACCGCCCTCCGGCTGAAGCGCGATTGGCCTGACATCTACGTCGACCTCGCTTTCGCGGCCAACGAAAACAAAAATTACGAGCTGACCGTCCGAGCCCTCAATGGGCGCGCCATGTTAAACACCGAAATGCCCGCCCTCGGCTTTTTTCTTCGCGCCTCAGCCTATGACCACCTCCGCGACTACAAACTGGCCGCAGTCGATTATCATCATTTTCTGGATGTAGCCGGCGGCAAGTATCCTGATCAGGAGTGGCAGGCTACCCACCGCCTGATCGCCATTGAACCGAAGCGTTGATCGCCATGCGCCGCCTTGCCTATAGCGTGCTTCTCCTCGCAGTCGTCTTAGTCTGCGCCGCGGGCAAGCAAGAAACGCTAGACGAACTGAAAGCAAGGTTTGAAAGTGCGCACGTCGAGGATCGCCCTGAACTGGGCATACAAATCGCGCGGCAACAGCTGCGCAATGCCGACCAGCTTTACGGCAGTGGGCACGTGGAGCAAGCCCGCGCCGCTGTCGACGACATCGTCAGCTACTCCGAAAAAGCCCGCGACGCGGCCACGGAAAGCAAGAAGCGGCTCAAGAATGTCGAGATCGATGTGCGAAAAATGGCAGATAAACTGCGCGATATCAAACGCACTCTGGCCTTCGAGGACCAGCCTCCCGTCGATGAGGCCATTCGCCTCCTCGAAGAGGTGCGCACCACGTTGTTACAAGCAATGTTCGCCAAAGACAAGAAAGGCCAAAAGAAATGATGCGCAAGAGCCATCCTGACCAGCTCCGGCTTTGGTGCATGGCTCTGGGCTGCGCGCTGTTGCTTGCGCCGCTGACTATGTCCGTCGCTTTGCCGCTCGGGGCGCAGCAGCGCCGCGATCCGCTTAATCCGCTGGAGATCAACCAGCTCCGCGATGCCATGCTGGATCCTGACGAGCGCTTAAAGCTCTTCGTGAAGTTTTCCCGCGATCGCGTTACTAAACTTGAGCAAATGCGCGCCGACCCCAAAGCTACCGAACGCGGCCAGCAGACCCACGACATGTTGGAGGATTTTCTGGCCGTCTATGACGAACTCAACGACAACATTGACATGTATTTTGGGCGCAAGAATGACATCCGCAGGCCCTTAAGGCTCATCATTGAAGCCGACACCGAATTTCAAGCCAAACTGCGCGCCCTTATGGATTCTCCGACTGGCAACGCCAACGAAATGAGCCAGTACGAATTCATGCTGACCAACGCCCTCGAGACCGTCGACTCCAGCGCCGACGATCACCGGAAAACCCTGGCCGACGTCGAAGAGTATATGAAGCACAAGAAGAAAAAATAGGCGCCCGTTTGGCAATCAGCATTCAGCACTCAGAAATTCATCGAAGGTGTTGCCGAACGCTGATTGCTGACAGCTGCCCCGTGCTACTCTTCCCACAACGTGTCCCCGAAGCTCACTGAAATTTTTCGCGAAGCGTATCGCGAACTCCGTCCGCGAACGGACGCCCCTCCCATGCATATTCGTTTCTATCCCTTCGTTTCGATTAACAACACCATCCGACTGCGGCAAGGCGAACTCTATATTCGGCTATCCGATCTACTTGAGGGTGCTCCCGAAACCGTGTTGCACTCGATTGCCCACATCCTCCTCGCCAAGCTCTATCGCAGACCCATCGATCGCGAGCACAGCTCTCGTTTTCGGCGCCACATCGCCAGCCACGATATTGCCGCCAAGGCTCGCCTGCTGCGGCAAATGCGCGGACGGAAGCACATCCACTCCGCCCGCGGCCATCACTATCATCTGGAAGAAATCTTCGACGACCTCAATCGTCGCTTCTTTCACGGCCTGATGGGACGGCCCCAGCTTACTTGGAGCCAAAATCACGCCCGCAGCAGCCTCGGTCACTACGATCCCGCCCACAACGCCATCGTGATCAGCCGCGTCTTTGATCACCCGCGCGTGCCGCGATACGCCGTCGAATACATCCTTTTTCACGAGATGCTGCATTTGAAGCACCCGGTGAAATTGCGAGGGAGCAGAAGATGTGTACATTCTCGCGAGTTCCAGGAAGAGGAAAAACTCTTCCCGGAACTCACGCCGGCAAAGAACTTTTTGCGGCTCATCTGAGCGCTGAAAGAAAATAGCGTTCCCAGTCGGTTGCAATGGCGATTTATCGCCAATCGACAGGCAACTGCCGGTTGGGCCGACTACTCAAGAACTGGCTGTGTGGTGTCTTGGCTGCGAGGCGCACTGGGTCAACAGTATCGTGAATGCGTCCGGCCTCCACATCAGCAAGCACTGCGCGGAGCCAGCGTAGATCGAGGCGACATTGCTCCGCCATGTGCTGCATCAGGTGGCGGCTACCGGTGGGCAGCATCGTTACCCATTGCCGATGCAATTTCCGGATCTTCACCCGCCGTGCATTCTGCCTGTCGATTTGCGTGCGCAGAGCCTCGGCGACGAGCTTGAGGTCGGCGAGATGCAAGAAAAGCATGGGGCCGTAAAGAGTCTCCCGCAGGTCGCCTTCGGCGGCAAATTGCGAGTGCAGTAGTCTACGAAAGCGGTCGCGTCCGCGCGGAGTGATGCGGTACACCGTACGCATTCCGCCCCGAGCCACGCGCTGGTGCGCGACCGCGGCTAACAGGCCACATCCGGCAAGCTGGCGCACCGCGTAGTAGAGCGTGCCGACATCTAAGTCTGTAAAGCACTCGATCATGGCCTGGGTCAGACGCCGTTTGATCTCGTATGGGTGAAAGTCGCCGCGGTGCAGAACTCCCAAAATATATAGTTCGGCTTTCATTAGTCTAATTGTACTATAATGTTTAGACTAAAGGAGACATGTGTCATGAAGCGTTCCATTCTCGCCACCCTCGCAGGACTCCTCACATGGCTTGTCGTCGTCTCAGTCATCAACCGCGTGCTTCGCCTGAGCCTGCCGAACTACACCGCCGCCGAACAGACGCTCCAGTTCACGCTGGCCATGAAGTCGGCACGCCTTCTGACGGCTATTGTGACCTCGCTGGTGGCTGGTGCAGTAACCCGTTGGATATCCCCGTCGAGCCGCTGGGCGCCGTTGATCGTCGGCAGCGTGGTGTTTGCGATGTTTTTGCCTGTGCACATCGCCATTTGGAGCAAATTGCCCGCGTGGTATCACCTGACATTTCTGCTGACGATTATTCCGGCGGTGCTCGTGGGGGCGCTGCTGCCACCGCGCCGGAACCAGGACCTCAACGAGGTTTACTCCGCACCGCGATGAAGGTTCATCGCCGAGTATCGAAAATCGAGCCCGCTACTGCCGCGCCCCGTGGCCCGAGAGTACAACCGCCTGTCATCGAATCGGATAGCGGTATTGGCAATGTGACACCGAATGCGGGAGCCCGCAGAGGGCAATCTACGATTGGCGCGGCCGTCTTGGCGGACGACGAGCAGTCCGGCGACTAACCGTTGTTAACAGGTATTCCAATTCAGACACCGCCAACCAGTCGTACCGCAAGGCGTCCGTCCCGCCGCGCCCCGTTCAATGCCCCAATTTCCCCGCGTGATGTAAATCACGGCCATTCGTGATTCAATGCGTTGACCGTCCCCGCCTGGAACCGTATCCTATTGATATTGAAATTGAAATTCATTTTCAATTAGGAAGCTATCGTTTTCCATGTTGCAGGCGTTCATCATTACTCTCCGCGAAGGCGTCGAAGCGGCGCTCATCGTCGGCATCACCCTCGCTTATCTGGCGAAGATCGGCCGCAACGATCTGCGCAAGTCGGTCTATGCCGCGCTGGCCGCGGCGTTTGTCGGATCGATCGGCGTCGCCGTAGTTCTCTCCCGCTTCAAGTTAAACGAAGACATCTTCGAAGGCTGGGTCATGCTGGTCGCTGCCGTCTTCGTTGTCACCATGATCGTCTTCATGATGAAGACCGGACGCAAGCTAAAAGGCGAGATCGAAAGCAAAGTCGGCCTTTTTGCGCGTGGCGATGCCTGGCTCGGGCTCTTTGCCTTCGTCTTTCTCATGGTCCTGCGCGAGGGCGCCGAAACCGTCTTGATTCTATCGGCCGTCACCCTGAACTCCAGTGAACTGCTGAGCTTCATCGGCACGATCATGGGAGTCGTAGTCGCCGTGCTCTTTGGCGTGATGTTCGTCAAGGGCAGCGTCAAAATCAATCTGCAAAACTTCTTTAAAGTCACGACCGCAATTCTCTTCCTGGTGGCTGGGCAACTCGTGATCTCCGGGCTGCACGAACTCTCCGAGAATGGCGTGCTTCCCTCTTCGCGCCAGGAGATGGCCATCATCGGGCCCATCGTGCGCAACGATTTCTTTTTCTTTATCACCATTCTGGCTTTGGCGGCGCTGATGGTGCTCTTTGAAATGAAAAGCCGCCAACCGGTTGAACTGCCCGCCGCCGGCGCGGCGCGCCGTAAAGCGCTCTGGACGGCGCGCCGCGAGCGTCTCTGGATGGCCTCGGTTTACATATTTTCGTTCGCCTTCATCGTGATGGTTACCGCCAGCTTCATCTATGAGAAAAGTGCCAGCGCGCTTTCTCCGGCCACCGAAGTCAGCTTCGTCAACGGGAAAATCTCGATCCCACTAAAAGACGTCTACGACGGTGAGCTGCATCGCTACGAGGCAAACGAGGGTGGTGTTGAAGTGCGCTTCTGGCTTTATCAAAAGCCCGATGGCAAAATCGCCACGCTGCTCGATGCCTGCGAAATCTGCGGCGCGCTTGGCTTCTACAAGGGTCCGCACGGTGTGGTCTGCAAGAACTGCGCTGCGCCCATTAATGCGCAATCGGTCGGAATGGCCGGAGGGTGCAACCCAATCCCGCTGCGGGCGCAGGTCACCGACGATGCGGTCATTGTTTCCGAAGCCGACATCGCGGCCGGACGCCACTACTTCGAGCAGAAATAATGTTTCCTCGCCTCGTCTACGAATCGTTTCGCCACCAGCCGCGCCGCAAGCTTCTCGCGGGCATCGCGATCACCCTGGGCGTAGCGGTCGCGACCGCCATGATTGCCGTCGCGACCGATATCGGCGACAAGATTAACCGCGAGCTGCGCAGCTACGGCGCCAATCTCGTGGTGACTCCGCAGGAAGACACGCTCGATGTAGAAGTCGGCGGCGTCAACCTGAAGCCACCGAGCGACGGCGCATTTCTCAACGAAGCGGACCTGCCAAAGATTCGCGGCACCTTCTGGCACAACAACATTGTCGGCTTCTCGCCCATGCTTCCCGTCACCGTCACCGTAAAGATCGCCGGCGACGCACAAGATGTTACGCTGCTGGGGACCTACTTCAACAAAGCCCTGCGATTCGGCAAAGAAGATTTCACCACCGGTGTGCGGATCACGCATCCATGGTGGAAGATTTCGTGCGGCACTGGGAACGCATCCGAAAACTGCACCTGGCCCGATGACGGTTCACAAAATGTTCTTGTGGGCGAACGCTTGGCGGCGAAGCTCAATCAGAGGGTGGGCGGAACGATCGATATCTCGGGCCGCCAACTCGCGACCGCGGCCATTCTCTCCACCGGCGGCGCGGAAGACGATCAGATTGTCGCGCCGCTCGCGTTAGCGCAGCAACTTCTTGGCAAACCGGGTGCCGTACGCCGCGTCTACGTCAGCGCCCTGACCAAACCACAGGATGCTCTCGCCGTCCAGGATCCAAATACGATGACTCCGGAGGTCCGCGATCGCTGGTATTGCTCGCCCTACGTTCAGTCGATTGCCTTCCAGTTGCAGGAAGTCATTCCCCATTCGCACGCCGAGCAGATTCGCCAGGTGGCGCAAA
Source organism: Terriglobales bacterium (assembly GCA_036513715.1). Taxonomy (GTDB): domain Bacteria; phylum Acidobacteriota; class Terriglobia; order Terriglobales; family Acidobacteriaceae; genus Acidiflorens. The sequence continues at coordinate 3,947 of DATBYM010000053.1, read as the reverse complement.
ACGAAGGCACCGTGCTCTCGCGCATCAAGGGACTGATGCTGCTGATTACGTTCGCGGCGCTGTTGGCGTCCGCGCTGGCGGTCTCTGCCGCCATGGCCACGGCGATTTATGAGCGGCGCGTCGAAGTTGGCCTGATGAAAGCTCTGGGCGCAGGCAATCTCGCAGTCTCTGCGATTTTCTTTGCGGAGGCATCGCTGCTGGCGTTGGTCGGCGGCGTTGCCGGCTTCTCGGTCGGCACACTACTTGCCCACCTGATCGGCCGCTCGATTTTCAGTTCGCAGATCTCGATCGAGCCAGTACTGTTTCCCATCATCCTCGCCATCGCCGTCTTCGTAACTTTCGCCGGCAGCGCCGCCGCCATCCGCCGCGCCGTGAAATTCGATCCCGTCTTCGCTTTGCGAGGTGAGGGATGAGCACCATGCCCGAGACGCTCCTCGCGTCGAAACAAATCGCCGATCGGCGGACACCCGCCCCGCATGTCTCCATGTTCGCGCGCATGTTGCTGCGCGCCGCGGTGCTGCGCCGGAGACGTGCCGCATCAGCGCTGCTCGCTATGATTGTCGCGGCCGCGGTCTCTACCGCGATGATGAATCTCTACGTCGACGTGCAAGCCAAGCTCCGCACAGAATTCCGAAACTATGGCGCCAACGTAGTCATCGTCGCGAGAAACGGCCAGACCCTCCCCGCCGACGCGCTGACAACAGTCGAAGCCGTTCTCGGCACGAAAACACTTGCGGTTCCTTCTTCGTATGCCGTAGCGCGCACCAAAGACGGACAATCCGTTGTCGTCGTCGGCACCGACTTCGCCCGCGCCCGCCAACTCAACCACTGGTGGAAGGTAAGCCATTGGCCGGAATCGCCCAATGACGCCCTGGTTGGCATGCGCGCCGCGCCTGTGGTCAGCGCCAATCGCCAGCCCTTCGAGCTTACTTTTCAGGGCAAGTCGATTCAACTCACTCCCGCTGGAATGCTGCAAACCGGCGCCGGAGAAGACGGCCGTATTTATCTCGATCAATCTGAATTTCAGAACTGGACCGGCGTTAGCGCATCGACCATGGAAGTCGCCGCTAACGGAACGACCGCCGAAATCGACGCATCGATCCGCCAACTGGCGCAGCTTCTACCCTCGGCCGACGTTCGCCCCGTGCGCCAGATCATGGAGGGCGAAGCGAATGTGCTCAACAAGACGCGGGCTACGCTGTACGCCTCCGCCACCCTGGTCGTTCTCACCTCCGCGCTCTGTGTGCTGGCTACGCTGATGGGATGGGTCTTCGATCGTCGACGCGACTTCGCTATCATGAAAGCGCTGGGCGCCTCCGAACGTCTGGTCAACGGATTCTTTGCGGCCGAGGCTGCGGCTTTAGGCGCAATGGGCGCCATCTTCGGCTTCTTCATCGGGATTGGCGTCGCCGCCTGGATCGGTCGCGTAAATTTTCACGCCCCAGTCGCACCAAGATTTAGCGTTTTTCCGTACGTGCTCGCTGGTAGCGTTGCCGTAGCTCTGATCTCGGCGATCGTACCGATTGTGCTGCTGCGGCATGTGCAACCGGCTATTATCTTGAGGGGCGAGTAAAGGGTGAGATCCGAATGATTCGACTGAATAATGTCACCAAGAGTTATCCCGCCAGAGCAGAAGAAAATAATGGCGGCCTGATTAAAGCGCTCGACGACATTTCGCTCGCCATTGCGCCGGGCGAGTGGGTTGCCATGATGGGCCCTTCGGGCTCCGGCAAGAGCACCATGGTCAATCTCATCGGATGCCTCGACCGCCCCACCAGCGGCGAGATCTGGCTTGACGGCCAAAACGTCGCCGCCCTGAGCGCCTCCGAACTCAATCATGTCCGCGCCGAAACCGTCGGCTTCATTTTCCAGCAATTCCACATGATTCCCTATCTCACCGCCGTCGAGAATGTCATGCTCGCGCAATACTTCCACAGCATGACTGACGAAAAAGAAGCGCTCGACGCGCTCGATCGTGTCGGACTCAAAGATCGAGCCGGTCACCTGCCCTCGCAGCTTTCTGGCGGCGAGCAGCAGCGTGCGTGCATCGCTCGCGCCCTGATCAACGATCCTAAGATCGTGCTGGCCGACGAGCCCACCGGCAACCTCGATGCCCTCAACGAAGAGATCGTTCTGCGCCTGCTGCGCGAGCTTCATCAGCAAGGCCGCACGATCGTCATGGTCACGCACGATCCTGTAGTGGCGCGCCTGGCCGATCGCCGCATCGAATTGCACCACGGCAAAATCGCAGCGCAGGAAGTTTTCTCCATGGCTGACGACGAGCAGTTCGACGAAGTGCTGGAAGAATTGTTTGCCCTCGAAGAGCACGGCCAACTTGCGGAAATCGGCAGGATGGAAGTTCACGGCGCTTTGCCGGTATCGATCGCAGTAGAAAAAATGGCCGCTATGGGATTGGTGGCTACGCGCCCGCGCCCACCCGAGACGCACGATCACAAGCCCTTCATCAATCCCTGTCACGATGCGCTGAAGCCGACAGGCTTTTCGACGGGCGACGGGTCTGCAATCGCCGAACTTACCCCGCGCGGGTACCAGCGCGCCGCCGATATTATCCGTCGCCATCGCCTCGCCGAGCGGCTCTTTACCGATTCCTTAGCGATGGACAGCGAAACTGAAATCGAGCAACAGGCTTGCAAGTTCGAGCACATTCTTTCGCCGGAAGCCACCGACAAGATTTGCACCTTCCTCAATCATCCGCTGACCTGCCCGCACGGCGCACCCATCCCGCCTGGACCGTGTTGCGGACGCCGCGCCGAGCCGCGGCAGGCTTCCACCGAGTTGTCCCGTCAACGTTAGATGGTGAAGTTCGATCGAATACCAGAGAAGCCTTGCCGCTTCGCCGCGCACAAGCTACTTCTTGCCGAAAAATTTTCCAAATCCCAAACGCAGTTCCACCGTATTTACACCTGGATTCGGCACCGTAAGCCCAGCATTCGAAATGTGCAGATAGCGAACGTCGACCGACCAGGCATGATCTCCAAAAAAATACATGCCAAACGCAGCGCCGGGCGTGAAATTAATCGTCGAAGTGCCAGTCGGCACATTGTGCGAAGTAAAAAGAACTCCCCCGTTTAACTCAAGGAATGGAGCGACGTGCCCGCGGGTGGCAAAAATCCATTTGAATCCGACCGGGTTCACTCCCGCCCCATACGCCGTGTTTGCCCGCTGAAAGACCACGAACGCGGGCACCGCATCCACCGCCAGCTCGAAGCGCCCGCTGAGAAAGCCCGGGAGGTGGGGCTGCGTCAGAATCCATCCATAGCGAACCCCTGCGTTCCAGACATTGGTATCGCTGGTGCCGCCCGGCACCGAGTGCCCGCCGCCGGTCCAAACCTGAAGTTCGTGACCGCCTTCCTCGGGCCGATCCTGGCCGAACGCCAAGCCGGCTAGAAATATCGTCGGCAATAGTGACAGAAGAACAACGCCCTTGCTCAGGTTGAATCGTGTCATAGAGATTGGTAGCGCCGAAAAGGAACGATACGCGAACAATCGCCAGGAAACAAATCGTGTCGCGCCGATACTCAGCCGAAGATACCTGGCGCCATCAGAGTCCCAACCCGCCATCGACCGCCAGCACCTGGCCGGTGATGAAGTGAGGAGCGGTAGCAAAGAACATGACTCCGGCGGCAATGTCGGATGCCTTTCCATTACGTCGCATCGGTGTTTGCCCCGACATTTTTTTCATGAAGGCTGCCGCCGATTTCTCTCCCAAGTCGATCATTCCGGGAGCAATCGCATTCACCGCAATCTCCGGCGCGAGCGCCTTGGCCATCACTTTGGTCAGCATATGGAGAGCCGCCTTCGATGAGCAGTAGTGCGCATGCGTCGCCCACGGCCGCAAGCCGCCGAGCGATCCCATATTAATGATGCGGCCTTTGCGTTTTCTTAGGTATGGCAACCCCTCACGTGACACCAGAAAAGGTCCGCGG
>DATBYM010000052.1:0-6190 GCA_036513715.1 Terriglobales bacterium | reverse complement strand
CCGGAGCGGCGGCTTCCTCTTGTTCGACAGCTACACTCAGGACGCCTTCGGCTCCAACCGCATTCACAATGCGCTCGACATCGGTGGCGGACTTTGCTTCCGCGTAAGACGTCTCGCTCACTTCGGCGACGGGCAATAACTCCTTGAGCAGCGAAGTAAACTCCAGCTCTGTGAACAGAGCGCGAAGAGCATCAATATCGGGCTCGCCTACGCGCATGGAATCTACATCAAGCTCGACTGGAACATCCGTGTCGATGGTCGCCATGCTTTTGCTGAACAAAATCGTGTCGCGGTTGTTCAACAACGACTCGCGATAGGTTTTGCGCTCGACCTCGGCGGCCCGGTCCAGAGCTTCCTCGACGCTGCCGAATCGCTTGATGATCTCGACCGAACCTTTGTCGCCGATTCCGGGAGCTCCAGGGATATTGTCGATCGAGTCACCGCGCAGCGCCATTACATCGATCACGCGTTCCGGTGGCACACCGAGAATTTCTTCCACTTTCGCCCGGTCGCAAATCAGATTGTCCTTCGGCGGATTCAGGATCTGCACTTTGTCGTTCACGAGCTGCATCATGTCCTTGTCGCTCGAAACGATGTAAACCGGATGCGACGCATCCGCCGCTTTGCGCGCGAGGGTACCGATCACGTCGTCGGCTTCGAAGCGCGTCACCCCAATCATCGGGATGCGATACGCCTCGAGCGCCCGCCGAATGTAAGGAACTTGCTGCACCAAGTCCTCGGGCATCGCAGTGCGGTTCGCCTTGTAACCCTTGTATTCGACCTCCGTGAACGTCTGCGTCTTGATATCGAACTTGCGGATGGTGGTGACCGCCTCGGCTTGCTCGTCACGAAATGTTGGGCCCGCCACATCGAACACGGCTGCCAGATACTCTGGAGAGAAATCGTCTCGCAACTTGCGCAGCATGTTCACGAAGACGTAGATCGCGGCGGTGGGCAGTCCGGTCTTCGTCGACATGGGCCGCTGCCGCGCCATCGCATGGTACGCGCGGAAGATAAACGACATCGTATCGATCAGGTAGATGCGCCCGTGCGATGCCGATGAAGAAGATGCCGGCTTGGACGGCCGCGTGCCCGCTTCAGCCGCGCCGGAAGAAGGTTCCGAAGATTTTTTTCGAGGGGACAACTCGGTTAGTGTAGCAGCAGCTTCGCGCTAAAAATCGACGCGGAAATTTGCCTCCACTACTTTGTTGCTCTTGCTGCCTTGCGCGTTGTGAAACACCAGATAGTACTTCACCGGTTGATTCATCGAGGGAGGCAGATCAAAATTGACCGCCTGATTGTGCGACAATTCCACCGAAAACAAGGCTTCGCTCGGACGGTCACTGGCAACGTTGGCTTGCTGGTCTTCATTCAATATGACGAATTCGATGTTCGCGGCATCGTCGGACGCGCCGCCCGCCTTTCCGACGAATGATTGAAAGATGCCGTGAAGATGAGGTCGCGCCGCATGGGAAGGAATTTGAAAGGGGAACGTCGCCGAGGTCTTCAGGCTGAACGTTTTCTCCAGAATCACTTGCGGTTGGGTCGGCCCTGCTGCCGAGGGCACGACTTGGTCCAACGGAACAGTCTGGGCTGCGGGCGGAGTATCTTTCTTCGTACAGCCTGCACCCATACACAGGAGAACCGTAATCGCGATAACCAGACGGTTACTCTGCGGCATGAGCACTCACTGCCCCGCCGTTTTCCCGAACATGGTGTTGAAGTGAAGCTGAATCTCTCCGCACGTACCCTGCTCGGGCGAGTACACCACGCACCTGTCAAACGGACGCGAGTAAACATGCAGGCTCACCGCGCGCTGGTTGAACTCTCGTGGATTGACGACGCGATGCACAGGATCGGCGGGATCAACCGCGCAAGGATGTGCAATGTTCATCTCCACTGTGTTGAGCGGCTCGAGCTTGCACTGGCCGCCTTGCAGATCCTGATGCACCAGGTGGAAGTTTTCCACTTGCAACCGGCCAATCGGCACTGCCATCCAGCAATTCTGATCGCGATGATTGTGTACCGAACTCGCCTGTCCTACCTCCCAGCAAATTGCCATCAGTTCGTAGAGGTTCGTCCGGTCAATCAGATTGCGGGTGTAATGTTGGCGGCTCCAATTGAGATAAAGATCGAGCGAAGTCGCGTCGACCGGAGTCTGCGCCAGAAAGCGCCGGAGAGGCTCCGTCTGATCGAACATCGCCTCGGGCATCTGCCGCAATTCTTCGACGAGCCGCTGAATCGATACGGTTTTTGCTGCTGTAATCATCGCCTGCTCCGGGGATAGAGTATAGCGCGCATCGGGCTCCGATTTCGCGTCGATGGGTGCCCCATTTCTCCCTGATTTTGGCAGAAGTGGGGTCTTTTCCGTCTATCTCCCCGCCCCCAAAATCTCTTTGCTCTCACCCTGCGCGACCACGGGATACACTGCTCCCTTGCGCCGGCGTAAGTCCTGCGGCAATTCCGACCGCAACAGCCATAATCCCGCTGCCACCGCCACCGCCCACGTAAGGGAGACAAGCGCTAGTTGCGTGATGTCCGCCATCCTGCTCACGCGCCCTGCGGCCAGAGGAATCGCTTTCGCCACTTCAAAACTGATGCCGCCCGCCACCACCGCAGTCAGAAAAGCCTTGCCCAATTCTCCCCAGCGCAACTCACCGATCCGAACCAGCTTCTTGTAATGCAACAACGCGGCAAGTGCGATCAGATTAATCCCGATCCCTATGTCCGACGCCCACGCCAGGCCGACAACGCCGAACGTACGAAACAAGACTGAATACACCGGCAGCGACGCGAGCGTGATCACGCTGACGGCGACCATGGGCGTAAATGTATCTCCGGCGGCATAGAACGCTCGCGCGTACAAACCCTGGGCTGACCACAGCACTAACGATAAAGAGAACCAGAAAAAGTAGATCGCGCTGGTCTGCGTGTCGGCGAAGGAAAACCTTCCTCGGCGGTAGACCAGATCGATCAGCGGGACGGCGGCAGCCATCATCCATCCCGTCGCCAGAAACGATGCCGCTGATACGCGATATACCGAATCGTTCACCGTCGCGGCGAATTCTTTCAGCTTCTTTTCATTAAAAAGCCGCGCGAAGAACGGCAGCGAAGCCTGCCCCGTCGCCTGTCCCAACACGGCGATCGGCACGGCGAACAGACGCTTCGCATAATTCAGCCGGGCAATATCACCCACGCCGCTGGATGCGTAGTGGCGCAGGATCCAGTCATCTGCCGTCACTAGCGAAACGCCCAGCATCAAAGGAACAGACAGCTTCACCCATTCGCGAAACGCCGGATTCGTTATATCGAAGGATGGCTTGTATCCTGTGCCAATCTTCGCCGCCCCAATCACGCTTGCGAGAAATGGACCGGCAAAGCTCCCGATCAACGCCCCGTACGCCAGCGAGGCAATTCCGAAATGGCGTCCGCCCACAACCCCGCCAAGAATAATGAATAGGTTGTAGATCAGTGGTCCGAACGCGGGAAACAGAAACAGCCTGTGGGAGAGCAATACCGCCGAGACCACGCCACCGACATAGAAGAAAATTTGCGCCGGGAGCAAGATCCGCGTGAGATGCACGCACAAATCAATCTTGTCAGGCGTGAATCCCTTCACAAACCATCGCACGAACTGGGGCGTGAATATCTCGGTGAGGATCGTTCCCACGATCATCACCGCTGTCATTACGGTGATGATGATCGAGAACGTTTTCTTGGCATCTTCATCCCGCTTCTCCGCCAGGAAGCGGGTGTAAATCGAGATGAAGGTAATCGACGCCGCGCCGCCCGCGACGATGTAGTTTAGAAAGTCCGGGAGAGTAAACGCCGCCACGTAGGCGTCGGTAGCCCCGCCCGCTCCATACGCCCAGGCAATATAGGCATCGCGCGCATATCCGATGACGCGCGACATCATCACCGCGCTGATCAAAAGCAGCGTAGCCGAGAATGCCGTGTGTTGGTGCGATGGCCGGAAAAAACGGAGCAGTTTCGTCATCGAGACCCGATCAGATTCTCAATCTTATCGGAATCTCAAACCGCCAGTGTTGATCGTCTCGCCTCCCGCATTACTCACGTTCCGAAACAGGAAGCGCTACTTCTGCACAGTAACGTAGACTCTGCCTGCCGAAATCAGATCGACACCCTGAACTTCCGAACTGACCCGCACCTTCTGCCATCCAGATTTCTTCTGAGGCTTGGGAATAAACGCCAAAATGTACTGGTTCTGCAGCCGGCGCGCGAAGTCATCGAGAAAAGGTGCAAATGAGACCGCGCTGCCCGTCATGCCGAAGTAATATCCCTCGCCTCCGGTGCCCTCAGACAATTCAGCCAGATAATTCTGCCCCCAATACGATTGGAAGCGGCTGTGCCCGAAGTGGCCTGCACCCGGATTGTAGATCGATGAAATCTGAATTCCCGCTTTTCCAGCGTCGTCCATTGCCGCCTGGACATATGGATCGTCCAGGCTCCCATTCCCGTAGTACCGGTCAGCGCCGTCGGTGATCATCAAGACTTCGCGCCGCGCTGTCGTCGCGGGCCAGCGCTTGATCAGGTCGCTCACAGAGAAATACGGACTCGCGTTCGCACCGGCCGTACCCATCGGTAGCCGCACTACCTTCGCGGCCTTATCGTGATCGTTCGTCGGATCCTGCAGGATCCGGGCTGTGCCATCCTGCATATACGCCACGCCCACCAGAGTTGTCGGCGGCTGCGAGGCGATGAATTGCTTTATATCGCCGATTTGCGAGCCGAGGCTGGAGCTCGAGCTGTCGTCGATGAGGATGAAAAGTTGCAGCGCGGCGTGGTCACCCTGTGCCGGAATCCAATCGACGATCTGGTCGCGGTCGCGCCCCTCATAAACCATCACATCGTCGCGGCGAATCGCAGGAACTTCGTTCCCGTGTTTCGGTTCGACCGTGACCACGAGTTGCACCGGTGTCCCGGGGCCCTGCGGCGCTTGCGCTGCCAGCATCCCACCTGCTCCGACCAATAAAACCATTCCCAGTAGTGCCGGAATCGAAAAACGACGGTTGTTCATGACTTTCTCCTTGCAAAGCGGTCGATCGAAACCTCAAAAGGCCGAGGTCGCGCCATAACACGCAGAATCCATTTTGTTTAGATGATCCAAACCGGCAAAAGGTCGGCTGATCTTTGGAATGCTCTGAAGCTATAGCCTATGGAATAGGATGCGATAATCCTTTTGTGGCTCTCTCCACGCCAATTAAAGCCAGGTCTTCTGTCTTCCGGCGGTCTTTCCGCAAGGATTTCCCTTCCGCCGTCCGCGGCGAAGGCGTTTACATCTGGGACACCGAAGGCAACCGCTACCTCGATTTGGCCGGATCGGCGGCCGTCAATCTCATCGGACACGGTGTGCCCGAAATCTCCGCCGCAATGGCTGCGCAGGCGAAAAAGCTTGAATTTGTCCATACCAGCCAGTTCACCACGCCGGTCGCCGAGGAATACGGGCTAGAGTTGCTTACATTCGCAGGGGACCACTTTCGCGGCGGCGCCGTCTACTTCACCAGCGGAGGCTCCGAATCGATCGAAACCGCCTTGAAGATGGCGCGGCAATACCAAGTCGAGATCGGACAACCCCGCCGCTACCAGATTCTCAGCCGCCAGCAGAGTTATCACGGTTCCACGCTCGGCGCACTATCGGTCTCCGGCAACAAACGCCGCCGGGAAATCTACCTGCCGATGGTGCGCGAGTTCCATCACATCGGGATACCCTATTGCTATCGCTGCTCTTTCGATTGCAGCGACGGATGTCGCAACTGCGGCCAGCAATACGCGGCAGAACTACAGCGCGCCATCGACGATTCTAACGGTGACGCCGCAGCATTCATCTTCGAACCTATGAGTGGGGCGACCCTCGGAGCCGTCGTTCCTCCGCCCGGATATCTTCAGTCCATCGCAGAAATCTGCCGCCGCAATGGCGTGCTCCTCATCGCCGATGAAGTCATGACCGGCATGGGTCGAACTGGCCGCAATTTCGCAGTCGAGCATTGGAATGTCGAACCAGGGAACGTCGAGCCTGACATCCTGGTCACCGCTAAGGGACTGTCGAGCGGATACGCTCCCCTCGGCGCCGTGATCGCCACGAAGAAAGTGGTCGACGCAATCGACCAAGGATCGGGCGCGTTCCTTCACGGCTTCACCTACAACGCGCACCCGATTTCTCTCGCCGCCG
>DATBYM010000051.1:0-147239 GCA_036513715.1 Terriglobales bacterium | reverse complement strand
CGGGGTAGGCGGTGCCGATGACACCAGCCGGCAACGTGGTGGTTGTCACCGATAGGGCTGGATTTACGACAATGCTCAAGTTCGCACTGGCAGTCTTGGCTGTCGGCGTTTCGGAATCGGTTACAGTGACGGTGAAGTTCGTGGTGCCGGAGGCGGTCGGTGTGCCCGAGATGACTCCGGTGGCCGCATTGAGAGTTAGACCCGCCGGCAAGCTGCCGGTCGTCACTGACCATGTATATGGCGAGATGCCGCCGCTCGCTTGTAGGGTCGCGCCCGCGTAGACGGAGTTGACTACGCCAACGGGCAGAGAGCTTGATGTCGTGGTCACGCTGAGCGGAGCGACCGAGATGGCGATACTCAAGTTGGCGCTCGCCTTGCCGCCGCTAGGCGTTTCAGAATCCGTCACCGTAACTGTGAAGCTATCGGTGCCGACAAAGGTTCCGGTCGGCGTACCAGAGATGACGCCTGTCGCGGCATTCAACGACAATCCTGAAGGAAGGCTGCCAGTCGTGACCGCCCACGTGTACGGTGCGATTCCGCCGGTCGCTTGCAGGGTTTGGTTCGTGTAAACATTCCCGATCGTTCCGCCAGCAAGCGATTGCGTTGTAACGCTCAGCGGCGGCGCGCTCATGACGATGCTCAGGTTGGCTGACGCGCTCTTCTTGGTGGGAGATTCGTTGTCGGTGACGGTGACGGTGAAGCTGACGGTGCCGGTAAAGGTTCCGCTCGGCGTGCCCGAGATCGCGCCGGTGCTGGCGTTCAAGGAGAGACCTGTCGGCAAGCTGCCGGTAGTTATCGACCACGTGTACGGAGTAATTCCTCCCGCCCCTGCCAGCGTCTGGCTGTAACTCGTGCCGATGACACCTGCTGGTAGAGAGTTCGTTGTCACCGATAAGGCAGGATTGACCACGATGCTCAAGTTCGCGGTCGCGGTCTTAGCGGTTGGTGTTTCCGAGTCGGTTACGGTGACGGTGAAGTTCGCGGTGCCGGAAGCGGTCGGTGTGCCCGAGATGGCTCCGGTGGCGGCGTTGAGAGTTAGACCCGCCGGTAAACTGCCGGTCGTGACTGACCAAGTATAAGGCGTGATGCCGCCGGTAGCCTGCAACGTCGCGCCCGAATACTGGGAACTAACAACTCCTACGGCCAGCGACCCGGAAGTGGTTACGCTCAGCGGAGCGACTGAGATCGCGATACCCAGATTGGCGTTTGCCGTCTTCGCCGTCGGAGTTTCGGAGTCGGTTGCGGTGACGGTGAAGTTGACAGTGCCGACAAATGTTCCCGTCGGAGTGCCGGAGATCACTCCGGTGTTTGCGTTCAGCGATAACCCAGCAGGTAGGCTGCCGGCGGTCACGGTCCATCTATATGGCGAGATTCCGCCCGTGGCCTGAAGAGTTTGGCTTGCGTATGCGTTGCCGATGGTTCCGCCGACGAGCGATGTCGTGGTCACGCTCAGCGGTGGCGCGCTGAGGGTGATGCCAAGGTTCGCGGTGGTGGTGGCGTGCGTCGGCGTCTGCGAATCGGTCGCAGTGACGGTGAAACTCGTGGTGCCGGTGAAGGTTCCGCTGGGCGTGCCGGAGATGACGCCGGTTGCTGAATTCAAATTCAATCCAGATGGCAGACTTCCGGTCGTGACTGCCCAGGTGTAAGACGGCACTCCGCCGGTCGCTTGCAGCGTCTGGTTATAGGCTGTGCCGGTTGTTCCTGCGGGTAAAGAACTGGTCGTGATGGTCAACGCCGGGGGCGCGTTTATAGTGACGGCGACCGCCTGGCTCGCCGACATCTTCGCGGCATCTGTAACCCGGAAAGTGACGGAACTATTGCCGGAAGGGCCGCTCGGCATGCCCGTGATCGCTCCCGTGCTGCTGTTCAAGCTCAATCCGGGAGGCAACGACCCGGAGGTTATCGCGAAAGTGTAGGGGCTGGTTCCACCCGACTCACTTACCGTACCGTTGTATGCAGAACCTGCGGTTGCGGTGAGAGTAGTGGTCGTGATAGCGGGCAAGGGAGCAACCTTAATCTGTAAGGTCGCAATCTTCGTCGCGTCGGAGACGGACGTTGCCGTCACCGTCGCGGTGAAGACGGTGGTGACAGAAGCGGGGGCATCGTACGTGGCCGAGGCGGTGCTTGTGTTAGTCAGTGTGCCGCCACCGGAAACAGCCCAAGTGACGCCCGCCGTTTTCGGATCGTGCGCCACGGCGGCGGTGATGGGAACGGTCTGCGCTTGATCGATGCTCTGCGTGCTGTTCGGCGTTAATCCAACCGCGATGGGCGGAGCTCCCGAAGTGCCGCATCCCGAGAGAACCAATAAAGAAAGAATGATGAACCCTGAGAGCAATCCTGCACCGGCCACACGCTTCACAAATCCCCCTTGACGACCGGAAGTTTTAGAACTTCTCCCGTCTCGTCAGAAAGGGCATGATCGGTTAGCCGAACTTGTTACTCAAGTTACCCAAGTACTCCCTTCCGTGCTCAATCTGGCTCTTTCTTTAGTTCTAATCAGCGCACATCCTGTTCTGGGTAAGCACTTTGGTTGATTGTGGTAGGCGAAGCCGCGCGAATTCCCGCGGAGGCGCTAACTGAACCTAAGTCACCTATTTAGGATGGTGTCAGTTCCCAGCTCGCGCTGCCATGCCGCTTGCCGCTGGTGGCGAAACTGCCGGGAGACGGGTGCGGATTAACTCTTCAACCTGAGACCAGACTCGAGGATCGCATTCAATGGCAGTGTGTCCCTTAAATAACAGCCGGTCGTACCAAGGATAGGTGCGACACTCAGCCGGTTCTTTTTCGTAGGTAAAAAGGAAATTGCCCAAGATCTTAGTGCGCGATGGATCGACCGCTCTAATCCGGGTGCGCCCGTGCAGAATGCCACGAGTTTGATAGAAGTTAGCCGCCTCGACTACGTTCGCCGGAATCAGGGAGTCGTCTTCTCCGTTTTTTGCGACGCTGTCAACCTGGATGGTTAAGGAAACAGGAATGCCATCGCGTTGTAGTCCGCGCGCCAGCGAGACGACGGCAGAAGCGCCCCAGCTATGACCGAACAAAATAATGCGAGGTCGTCGCGCGTCATTGTAGGTAGGTCTTTCGGGGTTTGTAGCTGGGCCGTCCCCGGCCCTCTTTAACCAATTAAGTATCGCTTTGCGGGCTTCCGCAGTTCGTCGATTCTCATAGATCAAAACCCGCACACGCTCGCCATATGTTGCCTGAATCTGCTGGGTGATTTGAACTTCCGAATGGCGAAGATCGTCGCTATGTACGAAGCCTCCGACGAAGCCAACCACGAGTGCGGGAGCGGGGTCGTTTTCTATGGAAGCCTGCTGCGTTTGCGCCGCCGCAGGTTGCGAGTGGAGCAGAATCCAAATCCAAATCCAAAGAAGCGCTGGAACGATGGCGACGAGTCGCGCCTTCGGTGTCGCCGCCCGTGATGTGTGATCAGGCGATCTCTTACTGGAAAATCTTCCAGCAGAAATCGCGAGGGGTTGCGGCATCTTCATGTTGTTCGCGTGCGTGGCAGTGTGCGGCAGCCTGCTTCCCAAGTCTTCTCGCCGTGACCGAGGCTGCAATTCGCGTGCCGTTAAGAAGTAGTCTCAGCGCTGTTCCACTGTCAACAAAAATCATTGGCGTTTCAGCAAGGAGGGGACAAAGATTTAAGTGACATGGACTCGGCTGGGCAAGGCCAATGCTTGGTGCTTGATGTCATCGGGAAGGGTGGGGTTCTTTACCGCTGTCAGGCCGCAGCGGCATGAAGCGGTAAAGCTCTAATGTTTCAGGCAGTTGCCGCGATTTCTTAAACCCCGCCTTATTGTTTGACGTGCAGAAACAACGCTCGGTCGCGGCTGGGTGGCCGCGCTCGGCGGGGGTCAACTACGTGACTGCGATTCCGCCCCGCCCATGTATCGAGTTGCGCATGAGGGCGCTGGTTTCAGACGCGACAGCCGTCGCCGTGCCGATTGGCGCGCAAGAGAATTCCGCACGGCACGATTTTGCACTTGTTGCACGCTTTGATTGCCAATCTTCATTGCCAATTTTACGACAATTCGTCTGGCGAATCCCGTCGCTGGCGGTCGGCAGCTTTACAGAGACCGCATTAAAGTAGAAAATCGGCACGCTTCAAGCTTTCCTAGAAAATTCCATCGACCTGCGACTGAGGAGATATGCCGAGGAAAAGAGCAATGAGAACAACGAGAAGGACCATAGCGCGTTTCGGGTTGTTGTTGGCTTTCGCGATGACGCTAGCTTCAGTCAGGGCTGGAGCGCAGAGCGCTGGTGCTGGCGTTCCCGCGCCCAGTGAAGGGGATTTCGTGATTCACAATTTTCATTTCCAGTCCGGGGAACGCATGGCCGACGTGAAGCTGCACTACACCACGTTTGGCGCGCCCGCCAAAGACGCCCATGGACATACGACCAACGCGGTGCTCATCCTGCACAGCACGAGCGGATCGGGAAAGAGTTTCCTTCGTCCGATCTTTGCCGGCGTGTTATTTGGGCCGGGCCAATTGCTGGACGCTAGCAAGTACTACCTTATTATTCCAGACAACGTCGGCCACGGAAAATCGAGCAAGCCGAGCGACGGCATGCATGCGCGCTTTCCGCAATATGACTACGCCGACATGATCGCTCTGCAGCATGAACTGGTCATGAAAGGGCTGGGCGTCGATCACCTGCGCCTCATTCTCGGAACATCGATGGGCTGCATGCAATCGTTTATGTGGGGCGAGGATTATCCCGATGAGGTCGATGCTCTCATGCCGCTCGCTTGCTTGCCGGTGCAGATTGCCGGGCGCAATCGCATTTGGCGGAAGATGGTTATCGATGGAATTCGGCAGGATCCCGACTGGAAAAATGGCGAATATACGACCGAGCCTCGCGCCGCGCTGCAAATTGCGACCGATTTTCTGCTGATCGCTGGCACCGCGCCGTTGCATTTGCAGGAGGACTTGCCCACTCGCGCCGCCGCCGATAAATATCTCGACGAAACGCTGAAGAGTATGACGGCAGATATGGACGCCACAGACTTTCTCTACGCGGTTGCCGCGTCGCGCGACTATGATCCGTCATCGAAGCTCGGCCTCATCAAGGCTCCGGTGATGTTTGTTAACTCGGCCGATGATTTTGTCAATCCACCGGAGTTGGGCGTTGCCGAACGCGAAATCAAGAAGGTGAAGAATGGAAAATTTATATTGCTGCCCGCCTCCGAACAGACGCACGGCCATGGCACCCACACGTGGGCAGCAGCGTGGCAGGAGTATTTGAAGGAATTGCTGAGCGAATCGTCGCCGAACCGTTAACCAGTGTGTTGACCCTTGAGTAGAAGGAACCGGCTACACTTCGCTCTTCGTCGCGCGCGTCATCAGCTCTTCAATCGCCTGTTGCGGTGGCCTGCCGTTTTCCAGAATCGCGAACATTTGTTCTGTGATTGGCATCTCGACATTTTTCTTGCGGGCGAGGCCGACAGCTGCCTTAGTCGTAAGAATTCCTTCGGCGACGGCGCCGTGCATGGCGGCGATGATGTCTGGGAGCTTGCGCCCTTTGCCGAGCTCAACGCCGACGCTGCGATTGCGCGACAGGTCGCCAGTGCAGGTCAGAACCAGATCGCCGAGGCCCGCGAGTCCAGCCATAGTATCGAGCCGGCCCCCACAAGCCACGACCAGGCGCGCCACTTCGGCGAGTCCGCGCGTGATTAATGCAGCAATAGAGTTGTGACCGAGGCCGAGGCCATCGCAGACGCCCGCGGCAATGGCGATAATATTTTTCAGAGCGCCGCCTAACTCCACACCGATGACATCGTCGTTGGTATAGACGCGAAAGCGCGAATCGCTGAATGCGTGTTGCACGGCGCGACCCACCTCGCCGTCGATGGAGGCAACGGTCACAGCCGTCGGATCGCCGCGCGCCACCTCTTTAGCAAACGACGGGCCGCTGAGCGCTGCCAGGCGCGGCGTGAAATGGCGGCTGCGCAGCACGTCGCCAATCACTTCCGTCATGCGCAGCAGCGTGAAGTCTTCGAGGCCCTTGGTGCAGCTGACGAAAAGCGTCTCCGGGTGAAGCTGTGGCGCCATGCGTTCAAAGAGCGCTCGGCAATGCTGCGAAGGCATTACGCTGACGACGATCTCCGCGCGATCGAGCGCGGCAGTCAGATCATTAGTCGCGGCGATCGTTTCCGGCAGAACGAAGCCGGGTAGAAATCGCTCGTTGACTCGATTGTTTTCGATGCTCGCGAAAACCTCCGGTTCATTGGCCCAGAGGCGAACTTCGTGGCGGAAACCATTTGGCCCTTTGCGCCCGAGAACGATCGCAAGTCCCGTGCCCCACGCCCCGGCTCCGACAACTGCAACGCGGCTCATGGGCGGGTTGCTCCTAAAGATCCTGCGGTTTTCGTTCCTAGTTTTGCTTCCGTGCCGGCGGCGAGACGGCTGATATTTTGCCGATGCTTCCAGATAACGAATGCGGAAACCATGGCGATAAGAATCAGCTGGCGCGAGTCGGCGTATTCGTGGAAAGCCCAAGCCAGAAGAGGAAAAGCCGCGGCTACAACGATCGACCCGAGCGATACGTAGCGGAAGGCGACGGCGACCAGCAAGAAGAGAATGACCACGCACAGAATGGATTTTGGCGTAAGCAATAGAAAAGCTCCGAGGCTGGTGGCAACGCCTTTGCCGCCGCGAAACGTGAGCCACACGGGAAACAAATGGCCGAGAACGGCAAAAAATGCGGCGATAGTCATGATGAGGCGCTGATGCGGCCCACCGAAGAGCGCGCGCGCGAGTAGAACCGCTGCCAATCCCTTGGCGGCGTCGAGAACGAGAGTGGCAACACCGAGCGCGGGCGACTTGCGGGCAACATTGGTTGCGCCAATGTTTCCGCTGCCGCCGGTTCGCACATCCTCGCCCGTGAACATCCTCACAAGAAGATAGCCGAACGGCATCGATCCCAGCAGGTAGCTGACGGGCGCGACGATGAGGTACGGATTCATGTTCATCTATCTAAGGTCGAGGGTTGCTGTAGCGAAAAGCGGCGCAGCATCGTGTACTTCGATCCTCCTGGTGAAAGCTGGCTCTGGTAAAGGATAAACTCGTGGGCTGTCATACCGCCGAAATCGAGTTCTCCCATTATTGCAAGACGCTTTTCGAGCACTGCGAAAATTGTGTTTCGACCGTCACCTTTCTGCGGTTTTGGTGAGCCTGATCTTCTCCCCGCGCTGCCGCGCGCCAGGGTCAGATGCGGACTATAAGGCCGGTCCTCGCGCGGAACGCCGAGTTCGGCAACCGCCGCGTCAATGTTCCCGGCCAATCCGGCAAGTTGCGAGCCAGCCTGAATTCCGATCCAGAATACGCGCGCCGCCTTCGCAGTAGGGAAGAATCCGTATCCGGCAAAGCGAATCGCAAACGCAGTACCTTTAATGCGCTCCAAACGTTCGGTGATGGCCTCAACCTGCTCCTGTTTCTGTTCGCCGATGAACTTCAGCGTAACGTGCAGTGACTCGGGCTGCACCCAGCGCGCCTCGGGAGTGAAACCCTGCACACCTTCGAGGAGGCGGGAAATCCGCGCGCGGACTTCAGTTTCGAGATCGATGCCGATGAATATTCGCATCTCTGTGGACAGCGCGCTATAACAGTGCCCGGCGGATCATCTCCAGCGCCTGCTGCGTCGAGAATTGGCGGACGCGCTTGCGATCGCCGGGAAAATTGCGTTCGACGACCTGCGTGCCTTCTTCTCCCGCGAGCGCGATGTAGACGAGGCCTACGGGCTTCTGCTCGGTGCCGCCGCCGGGGCCAGCGACGCCGGTGATTCCGACTCCATAGCTGGCGAGGCAGCGCTTGCGAATGCCCTCGGCCATTGCCGCCGCCACTTCGCGGCTGACCGCGCCGTGCCGGTCGATGAGCGCTTTCGGCACATTGGCAAATTGCGTTTTCAGTTCATTTGAATAAACAACGGCGCCGCCTAGAAAATAACGCGAGCTGCCGCTGAGCGAGGTGATGCGTTCGGCCAACATGCCGCCGGTGCACGATTCGGCGGTCGCCAGCGTCATGCCACGCATTTGCAGTAGATAGCTGACAATCTGTTCGATGGTCTCGCCTTTGCGCGAAAAGATCGCGTCGCCGAGTTCGTCTTCGATTTTTTCGGCGAGTTCTTCCACGCGCGCCAGGGCTTCCGCTGGCGAATCTTTTCGGCAGCGCAGATGAAGTTGAATCTCGCCTCCGCCTGCGAGAATCGTGGTTTCCACATCGGTATAAGTTTTGTAGATGGGAGCGACGCGCGCATCCACCTGCGACTCCGGGATCATTGCCATTTTCAGTGTGCGCGTCGCGATGTGCTGAACCGGAACGCGTGCGCGCAGTCGCGCAATGCATTCCGCTTCGAACATCCCTTTGAGTTCATAGGGCGGCCCTGGGAGCAGCATGAGCAGTCGTTCCTGGCCGTCATACTTTCCTGCGATCCACTGGCCGGGTGCGGTGCCGAGTGGATTTGGCAGCACAGTTGCGCCGGAGATGATGTCGGCCTGCTTGGCATTGTTGGGGGAAAATTTGTACCCGCGCTTGGCGAAGCGCTCTTCAAGCTTCGCGATGATCTCGGGATCGCGCTGGAGTTTTAATCCCAGCGCGTCGGCAACGGCTTCGCGTGTCAGGTCATCTTCGGTGGGGCCAAGGCCGCCCGAGAAAATAATGATGTCGGAGCGGCGCATGGCGAGTTTTGCGGCCGCAGTCAGTCCTTCAGCGTCGTCGCCAACAATGCACTTAAAGCGCACTTCAACTCCCAGTTCGTTCAACTTTTCGGTGAGGTAGAGGGAGTTCGTGTCCTGGCGGTGGGGAGTAAGCAACTCCGACCCGACCGCTATGATCTCGGCGTTCACGGATAGAAGTGTAAATGATCTGATGTCGGGACAGCCGTCCTCGCTGTCGCTACGTGGTTTGCGGCTGCTGTTGCGTCATGCAATGCAACGCGCCGAATCCCCAGATCAGATCGCCGGAATAAATCGGCACGATTTCGCGCGTCGGGAAAAGCTCGGCGAGAGTGTTGAGCGCAACGCGATCATTTGGATCGTTGAACACCGGCACGAACACCAAGCCATTCGCGATATAAAAATTGGCGTAGCTGGCGGGCAGGCGGAGGCCTTCAAAGACGACCGGGCGCGGCAGAGGGATTTCGACGATGTTAAGTCGCTGACCATGCTGATCGCGTGCGGCGCGGAGGCGTCCGAGATTGTGATGCAGCGCGGAATAATTTTCGTCTTGCTCGTTCGGCTCAACCATCGTGACGACCGTGTCGGGCGCTACGAAACGGGTGATATCGTCGACGTGGCCGTGGGTGTCATCTCCCTCGACGCCGTCGCCGAGCCAGACGACCGACTGGATCCCGAAATAATCGGCAAACATTTGTTCGTAAGCGGCGCGGTTCATGGAAGGATTCCGCTGTTGCGTGGTCGAGAGAAGACACTCCTCCGTCGTGATCAGGGTGCCACGGCCGTTGACGTCAATCGAGCCGCCTTCGAGCACGATAGGGAATTCCTTGTGATAGCCGAAGGTGGGACGCACAATCTGCGCGTCGGCCGATTTCGCCATTCGCGCGCCGAGTTTTGCGTCGTGCTTATAGTTGTCGTACTTCGCCCAGGCATTGAATTGGAAGTGCAGTGCCGTGAGTGCGGTGGTTTCAGACTGACCCGGCGGGACGAGAAAAATGCAGCCGGAATCGCGGGTCCAAATTCGATCCGTGCGCCAGCGATGGAAAATAATGTTGTCTGAGAGAGCGTCGGCCTTCTCAAGGATAGCCTTAACATTTCTCTCCGCGCTTACATTGCTTACGATCAGGTCAATTCGTTCATGCCGCGACAGGTTGCGGATGATCTCAGCATAGACCCAGGGGATCGGCTCGAACTTGCCCGGCCAGTCGCTGCGCAAATGGGGCCAGGTTAGCCAGGTGGATTCATGCGGTTCCCACTCGGCGGGCATGCGATATCCCTGCGCGGCGGGGGAAGCTTTTGAGCGCGTGCGGGATTGTCGGGCCATTTGGGCTTCCCTTACTTTCCATCCAACATGCGGCTGGTGATGGGCGCATAGGCATCGATGCGGCGATCGCGGAGGAATGGCCAGTTGCGGCGAACGTCTTCGAGATGGCGCAGATCGACTTCGCCGAGCAAAATTTCTTCATGGTCGTGCGATCCTTCGCCGAGGACGCGGCCGAAGGGATCGCAGAAAAAAGACCCTCCCCAGAATTCAAGGCCTTTGCCGGGCGCGGAATTGCCGCGAATGTCGCCGGTCTCGAAGCCGACACGATTCACTACACCGACATAGACGCCGTTTGCAATCGCGTGCGCCCGTTGAATCGTGCGCCAGGCGTCGTGTTGCGCCGCGCCGAACTCAGCTTTTTCTGCCGGATGCCACCCGATGGCGGTGGGATAGAAAAGAATAGTCGCGCCTTGCAGGGCCGTGAGTCGCGCGCCCTCTGGATACCACTGATCCCAGCAGACAAGGGTGCCGAGTTTTCCCGCCGAAGTATCGAAGGACTTGAACCCGAGATCGCCGGGGGTGAAATAAAATTTTTCGTAGTAGAGAGGATCGTCGGGGATGTGCATCTTGCGATAAATGCCGACAAGCGCCCCGTGCGAATCATTCTTCCTGTCAGACTTCCCATCGAAGATCGCAGCCGTGTTGTGGTAGAGGCCAGGGGCGCGTTTTTCAAAAAGCGACGCGATCAGCACGACTTTATTTTTCGCCGCGGCGTCGGCGAGCTTCTCGGAACTCGCGCCGGGGATGGGCTCGGCGAGATCGAAGAGCGCCGCATCCTCGCGCTGGCAGAAATATTGCGTCTGAAAAAGTTCGGGCAGGCAGACCACATCGGCACCCAAGCACGCCGCTTCCGCTGTACGATCAATCGCCTTGGCCAGGTTGTCGCCGGGTTCGGGCCCGCACGACATCTGGATCAGAGCGACGGTGAATTTGTCGGGCACTTATTCTCCAAAGTTATATAAAGTTGTAATCCTGAGCGAAGCGAAGGAGCTATGCATTCCAGGTGGATGCTTAATGCAGAGGTCCTTCGCTGCGCTCAGGATGACACTCAAGAAGTATTGTTTCGGATTTCCAATACGCGCTCTAGGATATCAAACCGTTCTCTGCGAGCGTGAATTGTTACGGCAATGTGAAACCCAGTCGCGGCGTTCTCTTACTTCTAGTAAATTGTTTCTTCGGTCAAAATCATTTTTGTTTGGGAGGCTCAGCCTTGAAGCATAAAAGTGTCGCCAAGCGCGGCCAGCAACACGAAAGCGGACATCGTACGGGCGACGAAGGCGCGGGCATCGACCGCAAGCTGCACGACCCGGTGGCTGATCGTCTCATTCCGCTGGAGCCGCTTGACCTCGGCAAGATTCAATCCATCGACGACCTGGTGCGCGCGATGTCACGGACGGCGTTTACCGGTCGGCAGCTCGGCGAAGCGGCGGATGTGCTGGAGGCTATGGCGCGCGATCAGGAATGTTTCGTTGTTATGACGCTGGCCGGTGCGATGACCGTGGCCAAGCAAGGGCTGGTGATTTCCGAGTTGATCGATCGCGGCATTGTGAATGCGATTGTGTCGACGGGCGCGCTGATGGCGCACGGGCTCGTCGAAGCGACCGGCCGCGCTCACTTCCGGCATAACCCAGAGCTCAGTGACGAGGAGCTTTACGAGGCGGGATACAACCGGGTCTATGACACGCTCGAACCGGAACAGAATCTCGACGATGTGGAACGCGTGATGCACGCGGTATTCAGCGGTTGGGACGCTGACGAAGTGATGTGCTCATATAAATTGAACCGGGCGATTGGGGCGCATCTTGCCAAGCGCGAAAAAGGTCGTTCCAGAGAAAGAGGCATTCTGAAATCCGCCTACGGAAAAAATGTTCCAGTATTTGTTCCGGCATTTTCGGATTCCGAGTTAGGCCTCGATTACGCATTGACCAACCGCGAGCGCGACAAGCAAGGGAAGCCGCGCTTCCGCTTCGATCCCTTCGAAGACCTCGAATACTTCGCCGCCACGCTGCTCGCTCAGAAGCGGATCGGAATTTTTACCATTGGCGGAGGGGTTCCGCGCAACTGGTCGCAGCAATTTGGGCCATTCATCGAATTGCGCCATCGCCGGGGCGGGGAAGATCTGCCGCTGAAGCGCTACCATTACGGACTGCGCATCTGTCCCGAACCGGTTTACTGGGGTGGGCTTTCGGGCAGTCCTTATAGTGAAGCGGTTTCTTGGGGGAAATTTGTGCCTCCGGCGGAAGGCGGAAAGTTTGGCGAAGTTTTCGTCGATGCTACCGTGGGCCTGCCGCTGATTGTTGCGGCGGTGCTGGAGCGATTGAAGAAGAAGCCATCCGCGAAGAAGACGATTGTTCAAATCGCGAGGTAGAGAAGCGGGCCTGCCGCCTCTCAGACACACGGTATGGGCCACGGCAAGAAGGAGCAACCCTTCGACCAGGCCGAGAGTCTGCCAGCGGAGTTCCCCGCCGTCGATCCGGTCTTGTGCCGACACGTACAGGGGATCTCGGAATACCGCTGTTGCTTCTTCGAAACTCACGCCGTGCTTGCGCCGGTTGGAGGGTTCTTGGCCTCGTCCCACTCGAATCGCGGATTTTCCACGTCTTAATCGTAATTATAAATTTGTAATTATTCAAAACAGGATTCGTTGCATAGCAGCAATTGGGTGGGCGGGCGAGGCCGCCCGTCTCCCCAACAGAAGCGCACGATATCAATCAAAGATCAGCACGGCCGATGCGATCACCGTGGTCCAAAGCCCGCGCTTATCGCCCACCGCCGACTGCGTGACATTAGCCGTGCGCACGATCTTGTTCGAGATGCGGTAGATTTCTTTTTTCTCGTCCCACGAGCGGTCGGAATCGAATTCGACGTTGAGAGTTGTGGCCAGCATTTCGGCGGCGAGTTCTTCGGCGTAGTCTCCGGCGGCGTCTTCGGTTTCGCCGAAGGAGTGGTGCTCGCTGAGATAGCCGTAGGTGTTGCGGTCGGCGGGAATGGCGACGCCGATCGAAGACGCTAGCAGGCGGTGCGGCTCATGGGTCGAGTTTTCGGCAACCACCGAAAACACGACTTCTCCAGGAGAAAGATATGTCAATCCCTGCGACCGCGGAATCAGCTTGCAGTTGGGCGGAAAAATGGATGACACTCGAACCAGGTTTTGCGCCGCGATACCGGCGTCGCGCAAGGCCAATTCGAAAGAGGTGAGGCGCTCCCGGTGTTTCCCCACGCCTTTGGTGAAAAAAATCTTCTTGGGGACCATGTCCTTGCCCAATTCAGTTTCCTCCAGAGATTTGCGTGTGCAATTTTGTCTTTTGGTCTGAAGGGCAATCTAACACAGCGATTTGTGAAGATTGTATGAAAAAAACAGAAATAACGCGCGTAGGCGAAACTGTCCACGGGAAACTCCAGTTCCAATCGGATTTTGAGAAGGGGCGAGTTCGGTCGGGCTGTCGAGCCGTCGAGCCGTGAACTTGTCGCCGATCAGGTGCGCGCGTCCAAACGACGACGGTTAGAGGAACCAACCCTCGACAATCCTCCGAGCCTGACTTTTTGTGTGATCCGTAAAGGGGGAAACTAAAGAGCGAACAACGGAAGCGGCCATCAACAGATGTTCATTTTCAACCGCCGAATCGGATGACCTCAGCCGCTAACCGACCCCGCGAAGGCGTTGGGCGGAACCAGCGCCGGATTACAGCCCTTACGCAGCTTCCTTCGTAGCCAAGGAGGGAGCCACTTCTTTGCTGTGCGCTACGGTTGCCTGCGATCCGACAATCTTCATTTCCTGCCAGTCATAACGAAACTCGCGTCCGCAATCCAGGCAGGCAACATAGGTTCCCGTGCGCTGCGCCGCCGCGTTGCGATGTGACCCGGCGCGAATCGTAATGGGAAAACTATAGCGCGCGTGACGGCAGCCAAACATAGCATCCATCAACTTGGTAAACATGAACAGCCTCCACAGAATAAAGCGATAAAATCAGCTCATTCCCTTCGTCTTAGGGTCGAAATAAGCTCCATCTACTTAGATTCCTGTAGCCGGCAAAAGGTTCGCGGCCATCACCGGGAGGGTTGCCAGTCCGGTACATCGAACAGACGCACCAGAATCAAGGGTTTGCGAGGTTTCAGAAATGAGTAACTGGGATCGGAGAAGTGTTTGAGGAAGGAAAGGAACAACAAACCGGCGAAGCAAGTCGAAAATACAATAACGCCTTCAACTGCCCGGAGCCTGGGACTTCTTGCTCGCCGTGCACTTGCTCATGATGGCCGAGCGCAGCCGCGTTCGCAGATCGTCGGGCAGCTCATACAGCTCCGAGTCGCGATAAATTTCGATGGTCTTGCGAGTCGTATCGCAGACGACATAACAATTGTGGCACCACGCCAGATGGTCGTCGAGTTCGGACTTGGTCCGGGCGTCCAGCACGCCATCGAGATAGTTGGTTAATTCGTTGAGAAACTCAGAACACTTCACTGGTTGCCATCTCCACTCGGCCCCTGGTCGCCATCTCCACCGCTGCTGCCTTTCTTCTGAAAGAAGCGGTTGAGCCGCTCGCGCAATTGCAGTCGTGCTCGAAGCAATCGCGATTTCACCGCCGGAATGCTCAGCTCCAGCGCGTCAGCCGTCTCTTCGGTCGAGAGGCCTTCCACGTCCCGGAGCACGAACACCGTCCGGAATCCCGGCGGCAATCCTTGTATCGTGCGCGTCAGAATGTCACGCAGCTCCGCTTGGTTGTACATCTGCTCCGGATTGGGGCTCCAATCCGCAACCTCTCGGGGCAGCGAGTCATCTTCCGTCTTTACTTCTTCGTCCAGGGAAACCGTACGTTCCGGTTTTCTCCGGCGCAACTTCATCAGCGCTTCGTTGACCGCAATCCGCACCAGCCAGGTATAAAACTTGGACTGTTCCTGGAACTTCTCCAGATTGCTATACGCCTTGAGGAACGCTTCCTGCACTACATCTTCCGCGTCCTCGCGATTCTGCGTAATGTGCTGCGCAATGCGGAAAACATTGCGATCATAGCGCCGGACTAACTCTTCAAACGCGTGATCGTCGCCGCGCTTGGCACGCCGGACCAGCTGCATTTCTTCGCTGACCGGTTGCTCTATGTTGGGTTGGATGGTACTCATTCGTAACTTGATGCAGATTTTTCCGAAAGCGCGGCTGCAGCCCCAGTGCTATTGTACTTGGTGGCCGCAATTTTCGCTGGCCCGTTTCGGTGGGACGCTCGTCGGATAGGCGGGAATGCCCATGTCCGGCGTCTTTTGGGACCTGGGCATCGGCATTAAGCTCCTTCGGTAACCCGGTAGGGCAGGTACCAAGGTGCACTGAGCAGACGCGCGAGCGGCCCTATAATTATGGTTAGAAGGGCTACGCCCTTTGCCCCCCAAAGCTCTGCCAGGAACTCTGCTGCGGCGCAGGAGTGCCCGGAGTGGGAAGTTCGGAGTACGAATGCGGTTTTGTGAGTGTGGGTTTACGAATGTGGGTTAATGAATGAAAGATCGCGGCTGGATTGAACCGATCGTAGAACGTGTCGTTGGCCAGGTTTTAGAGAGCCACGTCGCCCAGCTTCGCAGCGAGATCGTCCGCCGCGTCATGGAAGAGATCGCCGCTGCGCCCGGCGAGACTTCAACGAACAATGCGGTCACTACCTCCGTCAGTTCCGCTCCCGTCGATCTGGCCCGCGCGGTCGCCGAAATCCAAATGGGTGCGTCGCAGCGGGATATCCTGCGCGCCTTGCTCGATACCAGCGCCCGCTACGCGGCTCGCGTTGCCCTTTTCGTGGTCAAAGGCACCCACGCCACCGGATGGCAGGCCCGTGGTTTTGCCAACAGCGACGCAGTAAAAGATTTCGCGCTTGATGAAGGCGCACCGGCGGTTGGCCGTGCCATCGGCGAGCGCGTGGTGACAAGTGCGCCTATTGCAGATTTCGATCCGCGCTTTCTGCAAACCTTCGGATCGCCAGCTAGCGGAGAGGTCCGCGTCCTCCCGCTGTTGTTGAAGGACAAAGTGGCCGCGTTGGTTTACGCCGATGGCGGAAGCGACGATGCCCCGGGTTCGCTCGATGCCGGCTCGCTCGAACTGCTGGTGCTTTCGACCAGCGCTTGGCTCGAGGTCAATTCGCTACGTAAGCAGGCGCAAAAAGAATCGTCTGCGGTGCCCGCCGACCCGCACCCTTCGGACGGTCGAGGCGCGTCAGGAGTAGGGACGCCCTCGCAACCAGCGGCGCAGGCAGCTCCGCCTTTCAACGATCCGTTTGCCTCGCACGTACCCGCTTTTGCATCGCACGCCAAAGCCGCGGCAGCGTCATCATCCGGCATTGAGGCATCGGCGCCTGCCAGCGCGCCCGTAGAGATTCCAACCGTGGCCGCCGAAGCCCACGGCGTTCAGTCCGCCGTCGTCGAAACGGAACCTGCGCTAGCCGAGCCGCTGCCGATCGGTCACGCCGGCAATGACTCTGCCGATTCCAGCGCGGCCCCCGAGATTCCGCCCGCCTCCGCCGTCTCGCCCGAGGATCAGGAAGTGCACCGCAAAGCCCAGCGTTTTGCCCGCCTCCTCGTCGACGAGATCAAACTTTACAATCAGGCCAAGGTGGCCGAAGGCCGCAAGAAGAAAGATCTCTATGACCGGCTCAAAGAGGCCATCGAGAAGAGTCACGCCACGTACCGAAAACGTTACGGGAACACCGCTGCCGCTTCCGCCAACTACTTTCAACATGAAATAATAAGAAGTCTCGCAGAAGACGATCTCTCCATCATGGGTGCCAACTTTAGGCACTAGGTAGGGTTTGAGTGCGCCGTATTGCAGTTGCAGTTCTCGCCGGATTTTCCTCTCTACTCTGGCTCGGTGTCGCGCCATCTCTTGTGCCGTCCGCAGTCGCCCACCGGCAATCATCCACGACCACGGAAAGCGCGCCCGCAAAAGAAACTGCTGCTCCCGCGGCGGCGAAGAAAGCGCCAGCTAAGGCCCCCACGACCAAGTCCGCAACCGCCAAGAAAAAGCCCGCCGCAGCCACCACTCGCAAAAAGCGCAAGCCCGCTTCGCCGCGTGTTCGTCGCGTTCGTCGCGCTTTTGTTGCCTCCGCCAGCCTCCGTCCCATGGCGCAGCAGTTGTTGCAGGATCGCACCCCGACCGCATATGCCGGAGTCGAAGCCTACGCGCGCCATCATCCCAAAGAAGACGCCGGAGCGCTGGCCTGGCTGGTGATCGGCTACGCCCACACGCTCGATCACGATTACGCCAAAGCCATCGACCCGCTGAATCGCGCCAAGGCCGGAGCCAGCGAACTGGGAGACTACGTCGCTTATTACCTCGGCGACGCCTATGTGAAAACCGCGCATAACGCCGAGGCGCTTGCCACGCTGGCCGATTTCAGCCAGAGCTTTCCGGACTCGCTGCTCATTCGTGACGCCCATCTCGTCTATGCGAATGCCCTGCTCGAAGAAGGACGAGCGCAAGAGGCTGCGTCATGGCTCGAAAAGGACCGCGCTCCTTTACGCAGCGATCTGGAACTTGCCATCGGCCGCGCCTATGAGGCAGCCGGAGACAATCCGAAAGCCGCCAGTGCTTTCCGCAATCTTTATTACAACCTGCCAAACAGTTTCGAGGCCGATGTAGCGGGCGCCGAATTACACAAGCTCGGAGTCTCGGGCTCCGCAGCCGAGCGCCGCACCCGCGCCGATCTTCTCCTCAAAGCCAAGCATTATGACGAGGCGGCGCACGACTATCGCGATCTAGTGCAGGAGCTCAGTCTCGCTGATCGTCCCGAAGTGCAGTTAGCCTTGGCGTCATCGCTCGAAAAAAGTGGCGGCAATGACAGCAAAGAGGCTCACCACATTCTGATCGCCATGGGCGTGCAGCAGGGCGACGCGGAAGCAGAACGCCTCTATCTCCTCAGCGAGACCGAGCGTTCCGCCAGCGATGAAGACGCCGTCCAGCGCCGTCTCACCGAGTTGCGGCTATACGGCCCGACGAGCCCCTGGCTCGAACAGGCGCTGCTCTCCGCCGGAAACATGTATCTCTTGAAGCGTGATTACGACCACGCCATCGATTATTTCCGCGAATTGCAGGAGCGCTTCCCGAAGGGTACGCGTGCATCCTACGCTCACTGGAAAGCGGCATGGCTAGCCTTTCGTCAGGGCCGCACCGACGAGGCGCGAAAAGGATTCGAGGATCAAATCGCGCTCTACCCCGATTCCAACGAAGTTCCGAATGCTTTGTATTGGCGTGCCCGCATCGCCGAAGAAGAGGGCAATCCCGCCATGGCGCGCGCCTTTTATCAGAAGCTCTCCGATCGCTACCGCAACTACTATTACGCCGAGTTTGGCCGGCAGCGGCTGAAAGCGCTGTCGGGCGCGGGTGACGTGGCGAAAGAAAACGCGTCGCAAGAAGGCTCAGGGAAAGAAAGTCCGCCGCAGGAAGATCCGCCTCACTTCGCGCTGCTCGACCACGTGGGGTCGCTGCCGACCGCTGGAAAGATAACGGCGGCCGATCCTCCCGACGATAACCTGCGTGTCGAGCGTGCGCGCTTGCTCTCGAACGGAGGACTGGCCGACGCAGCCGTGCGCGAATTGCAAGCCGCTGCCAGTCAGGAAGATGGAACCTGGGCGCCGCCCGAGATGGCCCGCGTCTATCAGGACGGCGGACGCTACGATCGCGGCATCGAAATCATGAAGCGCACCACGCCCAACTATTTCGCCGTTGATCTGCCCGACCTGCCTCGCCCTTACTGGGAGGCGCTTTTTCCGAAAGCCTATTGGACCGACCTGCGCAAATATTCAGTCCTCAATGGTCTCGATCCTTATCTCGTAGCCTCGCTCATCAGGCAGGAATCGGAATTCAACGCGATGGCGCTCTCTCACGCGAATGCCGTCGGCCTGATGCAGCTTCTACCGAAAACCGGCAAGACCGTGGCCAAGCAAGTCAAGCTCAAGGGATACAGCGCTCCGCAACTTTTTACCCCGGCCGTGAACCTTGAACTAGGAACGCGCTATTTCAAGGAGATGGTCGACAAATACAACGGACAGTTCGAATACGCGCTCGCCGCCTACAACGCCGGCACCGACCGTGTGGGCGACTGGCTGGAACAAGGCCACTACCGTGATCCCCAGGAGTTCGTGGAATCCATCCCCTTCACCGAGACCCGCGAGTATGTGCAGGCTATTCTGCGGAACGCGAGTGTTTATAGGCAGCTTTACGGGACGCCCTAGAGATCGGCCGTCAGCCCTCAGCCTGCAGTTATCAGTTGACCTCGAACGCAGCAATCCTGCCTGATTCCGAACTTGCGCTCCGCCACTCTGGCTTCGTGTCAAACTCTGTCCGTGTCCTCTGATTCTCGTTTGCCCAAGGCGACGGTAGCACTTGAGGAAGACGTAGCCCAGTGGGCTGAAACTGACGCTGCCCGCCACGATACGAGTGTTTCCCGGCTTTTGGGGGCGCTTTTGAAGGAGCACATCTCTGTCCAGAATTGTCAAACTGCGGAGGCGGCGGAACGGCTAGCGAATTTCGGTCGTCGCCACCGATTCTCGCTGCGCGGGCTCAAGATCAAAGACCTGATCACCTCTGCAATCTGACCTCTAACCTGACCTTAAATCTAGGCCGATTGCTGACTGGGTGTCTTAGCAAACACAATTTCAAACACCAGCAGCCCAGCTCCTACTACAATCGCGCTGTCGGCAACATTGAAGGCGGGCCACTGATGCGGGCCTATATAGAAGAGAAGAAAATCCACGACATGGCGGCTGACCAGGCGATCCCACAAATTGCCGATCGCACCGCCGAGAATCAGCGACAAGCCAATGCCCGTCGAGGTCAGGCTGTGGCTATTTTTCCACAGCATCGCCGAAACAATCAGCAGCGCGATGATCGAAAAGCCGATCAGCATGCCGACCTTCCACTCCGACGGCGAATCCGCAAAAATGCCGAACGCGGCGCCCGGATTCTCGGCGTGGATGATGCGGAAAAACCCCGGAATCACCGGAATGCTGTCATGCAGCGAAAGGCGCCGGGCGATCGTCCACTTGGTGATGCGATCGAGGGCGATGACCGACAACGCAATTAGAAGATGATATTTGCGCATGACCTCAAGAAGTTTCTCAGCTATCTATAGCTTATCGTGTTTGCCAGAGGCCGCAGTCTCGATCCACTAATTTCCGCCGATTTCTTTGAGTACGGCGCTGCAGCGCTCGCACACCGTGGGATAATCGTTGTCCTCTCCCACGTGCGTTGAAAAATTCCAACAGCGCTCACACTTCAGGCCGGGAGCTTTATTCACCTGGACAGAAACCGGCGCATCGCCATTGCCCGCGCCCTTTTTCAGTTCGACGGCGGAAACGATGAAAAAGTAGCGCAAATCATTCTTAAAACGCTCCAGCGCTGAAAAGGCCGGATCAACCGCCGTCAACGTAACCTGCGCCTGGAGATTGGCTCCGATCAGTTTCTGGTTGCGCGCTTCTTCGAGCGCCTTCAGCACGGTCTCGCGCACGCCTCGAATGGTCTTCCAGTCGTCGTTCTGATGGGCGTGCTTCGGATCGGCTGCGATCGCCGCGCCCGCGTTTCCCAACAAATCTGCGGCTTCAGGGAAGGTCGTAAGATGCACGCTCTCCAGCCTGCCCGCAACCGGAGGCAGATACTGCCAGACTTCTTCGCAGGTAAAACTCATGATGGGCGCGAGCAATCGCACCAATGCTTCGCCGATGCGCCAGATTGCCGTCTGCGCCGCCCGCCGGGACACCGATTTGCGAGCCGAGGTGTAGAGCCGGTCCTTCAAAACATCGAAATAAAAAGCGCTCAACTCCACACCACAGAAATTATTGATGCGGTGATAGATCTTGTGGAACGCGAACTCTTCGTACGAGGCCTGCACATCCTTCGACACCTCGACCGCCTGCCGCAGCATGTATTGATCAATCGGTTGCATCTCGTCGAACGCGACCGCATCTCTGACCGGATCAAAACCTTCGAGATTGCTGAGAATGTACCGGAAGGTATTGCGAATGTCGCGATAGATGCCGGCGACGCGCTGCATGATTTGCGGCGAGCAGGCGACATCTTCGCGGAAGTCGACCGACGCGACCCACATGCGCACGATCTCGCCGCCCAGGGTTTCCGCGATCTCCACCGGATCGACCGTATTGCCAAGCGACTTCGACATGGCGCGGCCTTGTTCATCGAGCGTCCACCCGCTGGTCGCGACCATGCGATAGGGAGCGCTGCCTTCGTAGCCGATGGCGCAGAGCAGGGAAGAATGGAACCATCCGCGATGCTGGTCGCCGCCTTCGAGATAAAGATCGGCGGGCCATGGAAGGTTGGGTTCATGGCCCAGCACTGCCGCATGACTCGATCCCGACTCGAACCACACATCAAGAATGTCGGTTTCTTTTTTGAATTTCTTGCCCCCGCAATGCGCACACTTATGGCCGCCATTTTGAAAATCGGAAAGAATCGCGTCGGCCTCTGGTGTGTACCACGCATCGGCACCGTGCTGCGCAACAAACTGCACCACCTTGCGATTGACATGCGGATCGTTCACGGGTTTGCCGCAGTTGTCGCACAGAAACACCGCGATCGGCACGCCCCACACCCGTTGCCGTGAGATGCACCAGTCGGGCCGCGTAGCGATCATGTTCGAGATGCGCTCTTCGCCCCACGCCGGATCCCACTTGACTTTCGCGATCTCGGCCAGCGTGCGGCTGCGCATGGTTTCTCGGGCATGCTCCCCTTTCATCGGCGTCTCCATGCCGATGAACCACTGCTCGGTCGCGCGAAAGATTATCGGGTTGTGGCAGCGCCAGCAATGGGGATACGAGTGCTCCATCTTTTCGCTATGCAGCAACGCGCCGCGCGCCTTCAGCAGTTCGACAATCGGAGTATTGGCATCGAAAATGCGCTTGCCTTCATACTCCGGCAACCCATTGCGCAGGATGCCGGCCTTGTCGACATTGCAAGTCGGATCGATCTTGTATTTCTGGCCGGTGATGAAATCTTCGGCGCCGTGCGCGGGCGCGGTATGCACCACGCCCGTGCCTTGATCCATGGTGACGTAGTCGGCCAGCACGCCCACGATCTGGCGATCAAGAAAAGGATGCCGGAAGTCGGCATATTCGAGCTTGCGGCCGGGGAAGCGCGCAATCTCGTGCGCCGCCTGCAGGCTAGTTTTTTCTTTTACCACTTCAGCGAGCCTGGCTCCGACGATAAAAACGTCGTCGTCATTTTCGAGCGCCACATATTCTTCATCGGGATGAAACGCCACCGCCATTGACGCCGGCAAGGTCCACGGGGTCGTCGTCCAGATGATGGTTGAAATTTTCTTGCCTCGCCGCTTGGCATCGGCCAGCGCCGGATCGATCGTCCCCGCATCGCCCGCAAACGGATACCTTACCCATACCGTGGGGCTGGTGTGATTCTCGTATTCGACCTCGGCCTCGGCCAGCGCCGTCTCGTCAAAAACGCACCAATACACGGAACGCAGTCCCTTGTAGACGAAATCATTCTCCAGAAAGCGATAGAGAATGCCGAGCACCGCCGCTTCGTACTGCGGCGTCATCGTCGAATAAGGATTATCGAAGCGCCCGAAAACGCCGATACGCTTAAACTGCGAGCGCTGTAGGTCGAGAAACTTCTCCGCGTACTTGCGGCACTCGGTGCGCACATCGACCGCTGCCATCTGCAGTTTCTTGCCGCCGAGCATCTGGTCGACTTTGATCTCGATGGGCAGGCCGTGGCAATCCCATCCCGGCACATACGGCGAATCGAAGCCGGCCATGTTCTTCGATTTGACAATGAAATCCTTGAGGCACTTATTCATCGCCGTGCCGAGGTGGATCGGTCCGTTGGCGTACGGAGGTCCGTCGTGCAACACATAGGTAGGCGCGCCTTTGCGCACCTCGCGGATGCGGTCGTAGATGCGCTGCTCTTCCCATCGAGCGAGTATTTTCGGCTCGTTCTGGGGCAGACCCGCCTTCATGGGGAAGCCGGTTTTGGGCAGGTTGATGGTGGACTTCAAGTCCATGGGCACTTGCTCGGTTCTCCCAACTGATTGAATCTTTTCATTATATAGGCAGCGCGGATGGGCGCGGCGGTGGGTTGCCGCAGAGGCAACGGATTGCAAAAAGTACTGTTTGCGTGCAGCCAAAAACGTGTACAATTTTCAGCAGATTGAGCGGGCGAGCATCCAGATGGATTGGCGGTTGAACGGGCTAAGCTCGCCCATTTCGCAGGGGAGCACTCTGCTTTGTAAGTGACATTTTTCACAAGCGTTGAGGGACGCAGACGCATCTAAATCTACGACCACTTGCATCGCGAATTTGGGGCCGCTGCTCGGGAAAATATGGCAGAATTTGAAACACCGCAGAATCCGCAGGCGCCAGTGCTAAGCCCGGAGCCGGAGCTGCACCTTCTTCTTCATAATCAGACTCTGGATGAGCCCGTCTGGAAATCGCTGTTCCGCAACATCGACGAATTCTTTTTTCCGAAGAAGCTTCCGCCGCTCGTCCTCACCTCGAAGCCCGTGCCGGTGCGCGACATCTGGGGATTCTACGATTACAAGCGGCGCGGCGCTTTTGGCTCAACCGCCATCCATATTCTCGCCGTGCTTGCCATTATCCTGGCGACCTACCTCGGTCGCAGAATCGTCGATGTAGCCAAGCCAAAAGAAACCGTCTTGCTGATTGCACCCGATGACCTTCCCGTCCTGCCCCCGTCGAGGAGCCAAAGCGGTGGCGGCGGTGGCGGCGGCGATCGCGACAAACTCCAGGCGTCGCAGGGCCGTTTGCCCAAGCAATCCATGCAGCAGATCACCCCGCCCATGGCGGTGGTGCGCAATCTCGATCCGAAACTACCTGTCGCACCGACGATTGTCGTGCCGCCTGATATCAAGTTGCAGCAGCCGAATATGCCTGACCTCGGCGATCCCATGTCGCATCTACCCTCGGTTCCATCGAACGGAACCGGCGCTGGAGGCGGCATTGGCTCGGGCAGTGGTGGCGGCGTTGGTTCCGGCGAAGGTCCTGGATTCGGTCCCGGTCGCGGCGGCGGCACCGGCGGCGGAGTTTTCCACGTAGGCGGCGGCGTTTCTGCCCCGAAGGCTATTTACGCTCCTGACCCGGAATATTCGGAGGAAGCTCGCAAGGCCAAGTTTCAAGGCACCTGCGTTCTCTGGCTCATCGTCGGCCCGGATGGCAAACCACATGACGTGAAGGTGGGGCGCACGCTGGGGTTGGGTCTCGACGAAAAGGCCCTCGAAGCAGTAAAAAACTGGCGCTTTGATCCAGCGATGAAAGACGGCAAGCCTGTCTCGGTGGCAATTAGCGTGGAAGTTACCTTCCGCTTATATTAGCCCGCGTAGGGAAGCACCCACCGGCTCTACGGGCGAAGGCCTGCTTGGCCGCCTATTATTCTTTCAAATCCACAGGCATAACGTCTTCTACGGGAAGCCCCAAAAACCGCGTCCCCATCCTGCTGAATTTTTCCGCCGAATCGGTGGCAAAGAACCTGAGCGCGGAAGTCGCGGCTAGTTCGCCTTTCTTTTCATCTGAGGACGACTT
Organism: Terriglobales bacterium; assembly: GCA_036513715.1. Taxonomy (GTDB): domain Bacteria; phylum Acidobacteriota; class Terriglobia; order Terriglobales; family Acidobacteriaceae; genus Acidiflorens. The sequence continues at coordinate 122,709 of DATBYM010000051.1, read as the reverse complement.
ATTTGAAGCCAAAGGCGCCGTCCCTCCTATCGTCGCCAACTGTCTCGCCACCTCCTGCGCCGTGGATTCGGCTGAGTCCACGATGGCGATATGCGCCGGCGCCACTCGCCGCAACAGCGGCTTGATCAGTGGATAATGCGTACATCCGAGGACCAGCACGTCGGCATTAAAATCGCCCGCGTCACCCGCAAAGGCCTCCGACAAATAGATCTTCGCCACCTGCTCGGTCACAGGATGCTCCGCCCAACCCTCCTCGACGAGCGGAACCAAAAGCGGACAAGCCTTCTCGCGCACTGCGACCGCGCGCGCTTCAAGCGCACGCCGGTAGGCATGGCTGCTGATGGTCGCCTCGGTGCCGATGACGACGACTTTCTTCCTGCGACTGGCTGCGGCCGCCGCTTCCGCCCCCGGTTCGACGACGCCGATCACCTCTACGTTCGCCGCCGCTTTGATCTCATCGAACGCCAGCGCTGTCGCCGTGTTGCAGGCGATCACGAGCAGATTCGCACCCTGATCCTGCAGATAGCGCACTGCTCCCACCGCGTAATGCGCGACCGTAGCCGCCGATTTCGATCCATAAGGAAGGCGCGCTGTGTCGCCGAAGTAGAGATAATTGGCGTCGGGGACGCGATCGATCAGTGCACGCAGTACGGTGAGCCCGCCCACGCCGGAGTCAAAAACGCCGATAGTCGGCCGGCTCGATTTTGGCCGATTTGATTGCGATAGCGTCGCCAGAGTTAACCTTCTGCCGTGGTTGGTCCGATGAGATTCTAGCACTGCGCGCAGTGCTTCAACCGTTCCACCGTCTCTACCGCCAGGCGCTAACTCGGTTCGGCGCCGAATCTACATCTTCAAACGAGAACGCGATCGATACATTCGGATATTCCTTGCCGCCAATCTCGACGTACGGATAGACAAAATAATTCAGCGGCGGACCATCCTGCGCGGGCGCGAGCTTCAAATCGCGGCCCTGCGTGAATTGCATGCGATTCACATCGTGCGCGCCAAAAAAATAATCATGCATCTCCTGATGCTTCCATGCCTCCGAAATATCCACCGGAACCCAACCAGTAGAATCGAGATAGAACTCCGCCCAGCAGTGATAGCCGGGAATCTCGGAGGAATGTTTATCGGCCGGGAGGGGAAAGCCGATCTGAAAGCGCGCTGGAATCTTCTCCGCCCGCGCCATGGAAATAAAAACCGAGTGAAAATCGGTGCAGTTGCCATGCTTCGAATCGCACGCCCAGAGCGTATCGCCGTGTCCCCAACCGGTGCCGCTCTTGTCATATTTCATGGTGCGAAAAACGTATTCATAAATGTCTTTCGCCTTTTCGAGCGGAGTGGTCGCGCCCTTCGTTTCTTGCGCGGCGAGTTGCGCCGGAAGCCCCGTCACCGGCACCAGTCGATCAGGCTCAAGAAACCGCGCCAGTTCGACTCTCGGCACGGTTGCAGTTCGCGCCTCCGCAACCGGCTTGCCATTCACCAGTACCACGTGCTCGTGGCGTATCACATCGTAATCTACGGAGAACCTGTACTCCGCCTTATCCGCCTTCGAAGTTTCGGCGTAAAGGACCTCGTTCCCGTATTCCGGCTGGCGAACCTGTTTCAACGCCAAGTCGCCGCTTTTGGAAGTGACCTTCACATCCTGAAAGGCGTCGGAATGGGCCAGCGGAATCCAGACCCGCACGCGCTCGCCCGGGCTGACATTCTTCAGCGTGAATGCGTAGTGGAAAGTGAAGTGCCGCTCTTTCCGGGACGGAGCAGTCTGGGAAAGAGCGGTCGGGGCGAGAGCCGACAACGACGAAACGACGAACAACAAAGCAAGGAGGGAAGGGCGCGGCATGGCGGATCCTTTCGACATAGATCGCTGGATGAACGATTATTTTCTGAAATGCTCGATGACAGGGAAACGGCCGACGGACGTTTTAGGCGGGACTATCGTCAAGTAAAACCACGGCCGGAGAGTCGAAGGGCGGGTCGCATAACTTCGCAGTCCGCCTGCTGGACCACCACACTGTCAAATACAGGTGCAACTCTCCGGGCTAAGCAGTGGGGTCTTCTCCGTGCCTCCGTGTCTCCGTGATGAGGGGGCAACCGCAGTTGCCTCACCCAACCAACCCCCGTTATCCTTCTCCCCATGCCGAGCACGCTGGTGGAATGCGTACCGAATTTTTCCGAAGGCCGTGATCCCGCCAAAGTTGATGCCATCATCGAAGCCATGAAAATTCCTGGCGTCTATCTCCTCGACCGCGAGATGGATTCCGACCACAACCGCTGCGTCATCACTCTGGTCGGCGAGCGCGAAGCCATACAGGAAGCCGTTATTCGCGGCGTAGGCAAGGCCGCCGGGTTGCTCGATCTCACCCAGCATCAGGGCGCGCACCCGCGCATGGGCGCTGCCGATGTCGTCCCTTTCATCCCCATCGAAGGGGTCACCATCGAAGACTGCGTCGCCATGGCGCGCCACGTTGGAGCGGAGATTGCCAAGCGCTTTCAGATTCCCGTCTACCTGTATGAAGCTGCCGCCACCGCGCCCGAGCGCCAGAATCTGGAGAACATTCGCCGCGGCCAGTTCGAAGGCATCCGCGCCGAGATCGGCACGAATCCCGCCCGCAAGCCCGATTTCGGCGAGCCGCGTGTGCATCCCACAGCGGGCGCCACGGTTGTGGGGGCGCGAAAGGCGCTCATTGCCTACAACGTTTTTCTGAATACGCCCGACCTCGACATCGCAAAGAAAATCGCCAAGGCCGTGCGCTTTTCCACTGGAGGCCTGCGCTTCGTCAAGGGAGCTGGCTTTCTCGTTCGCGGACTGGCGCAGGTCTCGATGAACCTCACCGATTTCGAGCAGACGCCGATTCATCGCGTCTTCGAATTCGTAAAGCGCGAAGCCGCGCGCTACGGCGCGATTCCCGTGTCGAGCGAGATCGTTGGCCTGATTCCGAAGAAGGCTTTAGAGCAAGCCGCCGAATGGTTCCTGCAAGTTGAAAATTTCGATTCCTCGCTGATTCTAGAAAATCGCCTAGCCGCCGTCATGAGCGGCAAAATTGCCGTAGGAGGCCTGCGTGCCGGCGTCGAGCCCTTCATCGAGCAGCTAGCCGCTCCGACCGCCACCCCCGGAGGAGGCAGCGCCGCAGCCGCCGCCGGAGCGATGGCCGCCGGACTGGCAAGCATGGTGGCGTCCATGTCGCGCGGCAAGAAGGCTTACGTGCCATATGAAAGTCAGCTCAGCGAAGCGATTGCCAGGCTCGGTCACCTTCGCGAAGAACTCAAGGATGCCATCGACGCCGACGCCGAGTCCTACAACATGGTTATGAAGGCTTACAAAACAGCTAAGGAATCCCCCGACGGCGGTGCGGCGATCAGCGCCGCCCTCCAGCAGGCGACCAGCATGCCTTTAGGCGTAGCCGAAAAGGTTGTCGAGGTGGCGAAGATCGCCAATAATCTTAAGCCGATCACCAATCCAAACATGAAGTCAGACTTGGCCACGGCAATCGCCCTCGGAAAAGCGGCTCTTGAAGGGGCGTTGGCAAACGTCGAGATCAACCTTGATGCGCTGGCAAAAGATTCGCCGACAAACGAGGCATTCGTGGCCGAAACGCGCTCGCGCGCGGCAGCGTTAAGAGGCTGAGGTGCCGCTCGATTCGTCCGTTTTCCACTTTCCCCGCAAACTGGCCCGCTTCGCTCGTTCTATCACCAAGCCACAGGACGCACTTTAGTTACGGCCCTGCCGCGCGCACAGAGACTACAATCTTAATTAGAATATTTGAAACACCGTCAAAGATCGCCAACGTATGGTTTTCGGCTTGCATCTAACGGTGCAGACCCATTCTGAAATTGATTTGAGGATTTCTATGAAGAGATTGTGTTGTGCGGTTGTAGTTCTGTGCGCAACGGCTGGCTTCGCCATGCCGATCGCATCGTCGGCGCGTTCCATGGTGCCGTCTGAAATTCAGCAACTGATTGGCGTCGATTACCGCGCGATTAAAGATTCGCCGACCGCCATGGCGCTCAAACAACAGGTCCTGCCCGACAACATCAAGGAAGCCGAGACCGACCTGAAAGCGATTGGGATCAGCGTGGATCGCGATCTCGACCAGCTCAGCGTCGCCGCCTTCCGCACGGAGAAAAAGGGCATTCAAACCATCTACGTCGGAGCGGGATCGTTCTCCGCCAAGGCCGTCCTCAAGAAAATGAAGGTCAAAGGCATCACGCCTACGAAATATGGCACCACCAACATTTACCCGATGGGCGACATGGTGATGACCTTCCTCGACGACAATACGCTTGCCTTCGGCACCACAGCTTCGTTGCACAGCGCGCTCGATACTCGCGATGGCAAGCGCCCCTCGCTCGATTCGAATCCGGTGATGGCCGATCAGATGGCCGCCGTCGATGGTTCGCCCGTCTGGAGTATTCTCGACCAGCAGGGCACGCAGGCCATGATGTTCTCCGCGCTCGGCGATGCGGCCAAGGTTGCCGACTACGATACGCTCAAGAAGCGCATCCTCGCCTCCCGCTATACCATGAGCTTCCAGACGGGGGTGAATTTCGATCTTAGCGTGCTCACTGCTGATTCGATGACAGCAGCCACACTTTCCACCATCGTTAAGGCGGGCATGCTTTACAAAAAGATGAATGCCAGCCCGATCGAAAAGACTGCGATTGACGCCACCACCGTCGACTCCGACAGCACAAACGTGCAAGTTCATTTCAAGACTGACGATCAGAAATTTCAGTCGTTGATGCACTCGCCGCTGTTTGTTGCCGTCTCGCACTGACCATTAAGGATTCGGATTGCGTAAGAGTAAAACGTCCCGAAGAAAGATTTTCGGGGCGTTTTCTTTTGCCAATTTTCCTGAGCGCGCCCGGCTTTCTAAATCCCGTGAGCGAAGCCTTCATGCTACTTTGTGCGCTTCGTGGTTCAAGGCTTCATGGGTTGCTTTTGAAACTGCGCTACTACCAAAGAGCCGGCGTTCTTGACAACCTCGGAGGCGCCCTGTACAAACACGAAGGTGTTAACGGCTCAGCCATTATTTGAAAGAATCAAGCTTGAAAGATCGAGGCTTGCCTTAAATTGCCGCAGCACGCAAATCCAGCGCTTGAAACTCGCGCCTCGTTTCTCGGCCAGAAATTCGTACAGCGCTTTGGATCATCGGCGCGCATCTATCAGGCTCCCGCAAGAGTCAATCTGATCGGAGAGCATACTGATTACAATGATGGATTCGTAATGCCGGCGGCAATCGGATTCTCCACAGAAGTTGCCATCGCGCCGCGCTCCGACCGCAAGCTCGTGATTCACTCCGAAAATTACTCCGAGCAGATCGAGTTCGATCTCGACCATTTGCCCACCGCGCACGCCGGTCACTGGAGCGACTATGCGATCGGCGTCGCCATCATGCTCGTACGCTCAGGGAAAAAGCTTACCGGAGCAAACCTGCTGATTGATGGCGACGTGCCCCAGGGCGCGGGGCTCAGTTCGTCCGCATCGCTGGAAGTCGCCGTTGGATACGCGTTGCTCGATCTAGGCGATTCCACACCCGATTATTCTGCGACCGAGCATCCTCTGATCGACCGAACCCAGCTCGCCTTGCTCTGCCAGCGAGCCGAAAACGAATTTGTCGGCGCGCGCTGCGGCATCATGGATCAGTTCGTCGTCAGCCACGGCCAGCGTGGCAACGCTCTGCTGCTCGATTGCCGCTCGCTCGAATACCGGCTCTTGCCGCTGCCCGAAGGTACGTCGCTCGCGATCTGCAACACCATGGTCAAACACAGTATCGCTAAAGGTGAATACAACCAGCGCCGCGCCGAATGCGAAGCCGGCGTGCGCGCCCTGTCGAAATATCTGCCCAATGTGCGCGCCTTGCGCGATGTGACGCTCGATGATCTCAAAAAATATGGCCGTGACTTGTCCGAAGTAGTGTTGCGGCGCTGCCGCCACGTGGTCTCCGAGAATCTACGCGTGCAAGAGGCAGCGGAGGCACTCGATCGCCGAGATTTGCCGGCCTTCGGCAAACTCATGCTCGAATCGCATGGCAGTCTGCGCGACGACTTCGAAGTCAGCAGCGCGGAGCTCGACATAATGGTCGAACTGGCCGAAAAAGCCGAGGGTGTTTACGGATCGCGAATGACCGGCGGCGGTTTTGGCGGCTGCACAATTACCCTGGTCAAGGCTGAATGCGTGGAAGCATTCCAACCGATCATGCAGCAAGGTTATGAGCGCGCGACCGGCCGCAAACCGGAGATTTACATCTGCACCGCCGCCGACGGCGTCGGCAGAGTAGGCTGAGCAGAGCAGGTGATGGGTAACAGGTGACAGGAAAAGCAATGGCAGGGGTAGGAGCAAGAGTCAGATGTCAGGCGTCAGGAAAATCCTAGGAAAGGCACAGAGATCCGAGCGGTGAGATTTTGCTGTCACCTGTTCAGCGCAGACAACTCATGAAGATTCTGGTTACCGGCGGAGCAGGGTACATCGGCAGCGTGGTTGCCGGCGAATTATTGGTGGCGGGGCATCAGGTAATTGTCTTCGATAACCTAAGCCGCGGCCATCGCCAGGCTGTGCCGAAGAATGCCGAGCTGGTCATCGGCGATCTCGCGGACCGCGCTGCGCTCGACGATTTATTCAAATCGCGCGCGATTGACGCCGTCATGCATTTTGCGGCGCTGATCGAGGCGGGCGAGTCGATGAAGGCTCCTGCGACATTCTTCCGCAACAATACCGCCAATGCGCTGACTCTGCTCGAAGCAATGCTTGCCGCCGGAGTCAAGCGCTTCGTCTTCTCGTCAACGGCGGCGCTCTACGGCAATCCCTTGCGCACGCCGATTGAAGAGGATGATCTGCTGAATCCGACCAATGCTTACGGCGAATCGAAGCTGCTGGTCGAGCGTATGTTGGCGTGGTTCCATCGCATTCACGGTTCGCGCTATGCCAGCCTGCGCTATTTCAATGCCGCCGGTGCGTCGCGACCGGATCAAGGCGAAGCCCATCAACCCGAGACGCATCTGCTTCCACGAATTTTAAACGTCGCTCTCGGGCGCGCCGATCACGTGAATATTTTCGGCATCGACTATCCCACGCCCGATGGCACCTGCGTCCGCGACTACATACACGTCAGCGATCTGTCGCACGCGCACCTGCTGGCGCTGGACGCCCTGGGGGATCAGGGAAAAGATGCCTCCGAGAATTTTCGGCCCCTCATTTATAACCTCGGCAACGGACAAGGATTCAGCGTGCGCGAAGTGGTCGATGTGGCGCGCCAGGTCACCGGACATGCGATTCCGGCAATCGAGTCACCACGTCGCGAGGGCGATCCTGCAATATTAATCGCGAGCTCAGAAAAAATTCGTCGCGAACTCGGCTGGCAGCCGAGATTTCCGGAATTAAAAACAATCGTCGAGAGCGCATGGCAATGGCATCGCTCGCATCCTGACGGATACCAAAGGATCGGATGATCGGTCCATCGGGTGATCTAGAATCAAATGCCTTGACGTTCGATGGCCCGATGACCCGATGGTCAAATGACCCGATCGCATCTCCATGAACTTTTCTGACCTAGCATCCAATCCGCATCGCCGTTTCAATCCGCTGACGCGGGAATGGGTGCTGGTGTCGCCGCAGCGCACGCAGAGGCCTTGGCAGGGCCAACTTGAAGAGGTTCCTCCGGAAGCCACGGTCGCTTACGATCCTACCTGCTATCTGTGCCCAGGCAACGCTCGTGCCGGAGGCGTGAGAAATCCCGCTTACACCGAGACGTTTGTTTTTGACAATGATTTTGCGGCGCTGAAGCCAGACACGCCCGCCGCCGAATTTCAGGAAAGGGAACTGCTCGTGGCCCGCAGCGAAGCCGGACGTTGCCGCGTCGTCTGCTTCTCGCCGCGGCACGATCTCACAATGGCCCGCATGAGCGTGACTGAACTGCGGCACGTCGTCGATGCCTGGACGCGAGAATTCTCCGCACTGGCGAGCGATCCTCATATTAATTCCGTCCAGATTTTCGAGAACCGCGGCGCGATTATGGGATGCAGCAATCCTCATCCCCACGGACAGATCTGGGCCGATGAAACTCTGCCCAACGAATTGTCGAAAGAGCTGGCGGCATTTCGAGATTACCGACAATCGCACGCCTCGACGCTCCTGCACGATTACCTCCGACTCGAACTGGAGAAACAGGAACGTCTAGTGTGCGCCAATGACCATTTCGTCGTACTCGTACCCTTCTGGGCAGTCTGGCCGTTTGAGACGCTGTTGCTAAGCCGAAGGCCGGTGTCGGCTCTCGACGGACTCCGCGACGACGAGCGCACCGCACTGGCCGACATACTCCGCCAGGTGACCATTCGTTACGACAATTTATTTCGAACGTCGTTTCCCTACACCATGGGTTTCCATCAGCGGCCGGCGGACGGCGGCGACTATCCTGAATTCCACCTGCACGCGCATTTCTACCCACCGCTGTTGCGTTCGGCGACGATCAAAAAGTTTATGGTTGGTTACGAGATGCTGGCCATGCCGCAACGTGATCTCACGGCGGAGACGGCGGCGGGTTGGTTGCGCGATGTGCCCGCCGAGCGCTATCGCTGAATCGGTGTCGCTAAGCGGCTACTGTGAGTCTTCGGATTTCGGGCGGGCAACTTTCTCGGCGATCGGTATCTTCCTGTCTTGTCCGTAATCGTCGAGAATATGCGCGATCTTGCCCTCGATGGCAATTTTGGTCGGTTCGTGAAGCGTCACGTTCACCAACTGGTGCTTGCCGATAACTGGGCCAAGAACGTAGATCGTCTCGGCAGTTTGTACCCAATAGAAGGTCTTTGTGGAAGCCCCTCCCACCAGCGACGCGATGGGAACAACCACTGCCCCGCGTTTTTCGGAGGTGATGTCGATGACCTTAGCTTCTTTCCATTGGTAATCTTTGGCGAGTGCCAGTGAGGACCACAAAATGGCAACTATCAAGGCGGCGCTTCTCATGGAGCCCTCCATCTTCCGTTCTACGCGAACCGATGTAGGCCGGAAAGATTCCGAAAGGCGCTCGTCTTAAGGGTTGGGTTTTGTTCTATGGGTGACCCTTTATAATAGGATTGGCAATTCCGATGTTCGCTATCGAAAATATCGATAGCTCTGAGTACCGAAGTCAGTTGACCATTTGTAGCCGCCCCGCCTAGAATGCGAAGTATGGTAAGGCAGAGTCTTTCCGCGATGTGCATGTGCGCTTGTTGTTGTTGTTGTGCATGCGTGTGCTCTGGCGCGGGGAGGCTGCCGACCTAAAGATCATTTTTTAATATCGGCACTCATAACCCACCGCCAGATCAATCTGGCGGTGGGTTTTTTATTTGTCGGGTAAAGGTCTCGTGGAGTAGACAATGACAACGGCTGCGACAGAAACGAAGGCACAAAGAGTCGAGCGCCTCAAGCGCTCTCAGAATCCGTGGGAAGGCCTGGATGAAATTCGGCGCTTTTCCCGCGAAGGCTTCGGCTCCATTCCGCCGGAGTGGCTGGGCACTTACTTTCGTTGGTGGGGCGTCTACACCCAGGGTGACGGGGCGGGCGTCACCGGCGGCCAGGGCGGTGAAGGCCGCGCGCTGCAATGCTTCATGGTGCGAATTCGAATCCCCAATGGGCTGCTGCGCTCCGACCAGCTGCGCGCCATCGCCGAACTCACCCGCCGCTACGCCCACGGAATTGCGGATATCACCGTCCGCCAGAATATTCAATTGCACTGGGTCACCATCGAGCAACTTCCCGACGTGCTCGAAGCGCTCGCACGCGTGGGCTTGAACACGATGAGTGCCTGCGGCGACGTTACGCGTAACGTCACCGGCTGCCCGGTCGCCGGCGTAGACGCGGATGAGATTTGCGACGCTTCGCCGCTCGCTCTCGAAGCTGCGCGCATGTTGTCGGGGAACAGCGATTTCTATAATCTTCCGCGCAAATTCAAAATCTCGATCGCCGGATGCCGCGTGTGGTGCCCGTACCCTGAGATTAATGATATCGGCTTGACCGCGACCACGCGCATGCTGCGGGGCGCGCCTGAGGTCGGTTTCTCGTTGAGAGTTGCGGGAGGACTCTCCACTGAACCATATCTCGCGGCGCGCTTGAACGCGTTTGTCCGCTGGAATCAAGTGCTGCCCACGATCAAGGGGATTGCCGAACTGTTTCGCGACTCGGACGTCTTGCGCGAACATCGCGAACGCGCGCGGCTGAAGTTTCTCTTCCTCCGCCATGGCTGGACTGCGGAAAGTTTTCTCGACGAACTCCAGCGGCGCGTCGGATTTCGGTTTGATCCGGCGGTCGACGACTCTGCACCGGCGGATGTATATCGCGACCACGTAGGAATCCATCAGCAAAAGCAACCGGGTTATTGCTATGTGGGGGCGGCTGTCCTGCGCGGACGAATTACCGCTGAGCAAATGCAGGTCGCCGCCGATCTCGCGGATCGCTTTGCCGGCGGCGAACTGCGCACCACCAACATGCAGAATCTGATCATCGTGAATGTTCCCCAACTGAATGCCGAGAGCCTGGCCGCGGAACTCGATGCGATCGGATTGCGCGTCGGCGGATCACCCTTCTATCGCGGCACTATCGCCTGCAGCGGCACGGAATTCTGCAAGCTCGCGATTACCGAGACGAAAAGTTTTTCGCGTTGGCTGGTGGAAGAGCTGGAAGAGCGCCTTCCCGGCTTCGATCAACAGCTAAAGCTGCACGTTACCGGATGCCCCAACAGTTGCGGACAGCACTGGATTGCCGACATTGGTATCGATGGCAAAAAAATAAAAGTTGATGGCCGCCTGGTCGATGCCTATTACTTCTGTCTCGGCGGAGCGCTCGGTCTACATCAATCGACAGCGCGCCTCACCGGATATCGCTGTCCGGCGACGGAAGTTCCCGACGCCATCGAGCGATTGCTCACGCATTACCTGGCCGCTCGACAGTCCAATGAAAATCTTCGTCAGTTTTTTGCGCGGCACGATGACGCCGAACTGCGCGAGTTCCTGGCCGGCTCGCCCGTCATCGCCGTGAGCCGCGATTTGCCGCCAGTCAGCGTGGGGTTGGCGCACTCGGCAGGAGGCGACGGTGACTGATCTTTTTCCCATGTTCATGAAGCTCACCGGGAAGCAGTGCCTCGTCGTGGGCGCCGGAAAAGTTGGCGAGCCCAAAATCGCCGGGCTTATCGACACCGGCGCCAGCATCCAGGTGGTCGCAATCGCGGCGACCGAACAAGTCCGGGAATGGGCGCAAACCGGCAAGGTCAAGCTCGAGCTGCGGCCTTTTTCCAAGAACGACCTCGACGGAAAGTTTCTAGCCGTCGCGGCGACTTCTTCACCAACCCTGAACCAGCTTGTTTATCGTGAGGCTCAGCAGCGCGGCGTGCTCTGCAACGTGGTTGATGTCCCGGATCTCTGCGATTTCTATTATCCCGCGGTGGTGCGGCGCGGCGACCTCCAGATTGCGATTTCAACCGCGGGACAAAGTCCCTCGCTGGCGCAGAAAATTCGACAGCAACTTGAACGGCAGTTCGGAGAAGGTTACGGGGCCTGGGTTAAACAACTCGGCGAAACCCGCAGTCTGATTCTTGCCAGCGATCTCGATAAAGAAACAAAGCTGGAACTGCTGCACTCGCTGGCCAGCAGGGAAGCGTTCGAAGCGGCGCTCGCCAAACTGCCAGAGCTGGCTGCGGAAGGAAAGGGAGCATGAAGGGAAAAGTTTATCTGGTGGGCGCGGGACCGGGCGACCCGGAGCTGCTGACGCTGAAAGCGCTCCGTCTGTTACGTACCGCCGAAGCGGTTCTGCATGATGATCTGGTTGCGCCCGAGATTCTCGAACTGATTCCGCCGACCGCGCAAATCTATAACGTGGGCAAACGCTGCGGGAAAAGGAAAATTCGACAAGGCGAGATCAATAGCCTGATGGTTGCTCTGGCTGCGTTCGGGTTGCGCGTTGTGCGGCTAAAGGGCGGCGATCCGCTCATTTTCGGACGCGCTGGTGAAGAGATCGAAGCGCTTCGCGCCAATGCCATCCCTTTTGAAATTGTTCCCGGAGTCACCTCGGCTCTTGGCGCGGCCGCCGCGGCCGAGATTCCACTGACGCATCGTCGAGCTTCGTCGGCACTTGTATTCATCACCGCGCATCGCGCCTCTGAGAATCGCACTTCTAAGAAGCGATCGTCCGTAGAAGACGGGTCCGAAAAAGAGACCGCCGATTGGAGCAAATTGGTGTCGAGCGGAGCGACGCTGGTGATTTATATGCCCGGACAAAACTACGCCGAGATCGCAAAAAGACTGATTGCAGCCGGATCGTCGAACGAGACGCCGTGCGCCGTCATCTCGCGCGCCTCCACGAAATATCAGCAAACGCACAGCACGACGGTGGGCAATCTTCATCGCACGGCGCAACTCGCCGCTCCGAGTCTGCTGGTTGTGGGCGAGGTCGTCGCTCTCGCCGATCCCGCGGCCCATGTGGCCGAACAGCTGTTGCCGCAAGTTGCCCGGGGCGACAGACGTCCACTTTCGGCAGCGTTTTTTCAAGACGTCCCCTTTACCAGCGTCGCATCCGGGAACCCATAAGGAGCAGTACCGTGCAAGACCGAGACAAGCCGATCAAAGGTAAGATCGCAGAAACACAATTGCATGCCGAAAGCTGGAATCCGCAGCGAGTCCTGTCCTGGGCGTTTGAAACCTTCGGCAATGAGGTCGCCATTTCTTCGGCATTTGGAGCCGAAGGTATGGTGCTCATTGACATGGCCTGGCGCGCGCGCAAGGATTTCCGTGTGTTCACGGTTGACACCGAATTCCTCTTTCCCGAGACCTACAATCTAATCGATAGGATCGAACAAAAGTACGAGATCAAAATAGAGAGGGTGTTCTCCTTGCATTCGCCCGAAGAGCAGGAGCGCATTCACGGTGCCGCGCTCTGGGCAAGCGACCCCGACCAGTGCTGCAACCTGCGGAAGGTTGAACCGCTTCGCCGTAAGCTGAGAACGCTCCGCGCGTGGATTACCAGCATTCGCCGTGAACAAACCTCGTTTCGCAAGGCTGCCCGCAAAATCGAGTGGGATGAGAAATTCGGTTTGGTAAAAGTGAATCCAATCGCCGACTGGAGCTCGAAACAAGTTTGGCGCTATCTCGTCGAGCACAAAGTGCCTTACAACTCCCTTCACGATCAAAATTATCCCAGCATCGGCTGCACGCATTGCACGCGCGCCATCCGTCCGGGCGAAGATCCGAGAGCGGGACGCTGGCCGGGCACAGCGAAAACCGAGTGCGGCCTGCACGTTATTGCCGCCGCCGCCTCGTCGACCAATGCTTAGGAGGATTTGATTAGGCTGCTAAAATGTTGCGGCGAGGCTCCCATTGAACATTGTGGTGGATTTCGACGCGAAGAATAACATCCTCCGCGGGACACTGGAAGGCCCCATGACCGGGACGATTCTGTTGGATTTGTACAAACGAGCGACGGAGTTTATGGCCTCGCATCCGCCGTGTCGCGGCATTCTTGACTTCTCGCGGGTGACGGAGTTTGAAATTTCCAGCGACGCCATAAGGCAAGTGGCGGCTTCTCCTCCCGTATTTCCGCCTGGATACATGCGGGTGCTGGTGATTCCGCAAATTTTTATTTACGGCCTGGCGCGCATGTTTCAGATACTCGGCGAAAAAAGTCGCCCCGAGCTACAGGTGGTTCGTACCATGGAAGAGGCCTTCCAATTGCTTGGCGTGGAAGACCCTGAGTTTTATCTGCTGCCCTGAGCGCTCCGCGCTGCCGCTATTTTCTCGTTGCCCCCCGCTTATGAGCCGCAAATGTCAACGTCGTATAGACAGTTGGCGGCGCGATTGGCGTGTATCTCTGATAGGATTCACCTCGACCCGTGTAGATTAGCCGTTTGCCCTCCGCTAACGTGTGAGATGCACGCTGGCATTATTTTTGAAGGGAGATAGACCGTCATTGTGACGAGCCACGATAAAGCCAGCTACAACCGCTTCCTCCTTCTCGTCGCGGGACTGGGCGGCTTGCTCTATGGCGTCGATGTCGGCATTATCGCGGGAGCCTTGCCATATCTGGAAGCGACTTCCGGATTAAACGCCGGCCAGCTTTCCATCGTGGTTGCGGCCGTTCTCCTCGGCAGCGTCATCTCAACTTTGTTTGCAGGTGCGCTCGCCGACTGGATCGGCCGCAAGCCCTTGATGATTGTCAGTGGCTTACTGTTTTTCTGCAGCATTCCCATCATTGCACTCTCGCAAGGCTATGATTCTCTCGTGCTGGGGCGCCTCTTGCAGGGCGTCAGCGCCGGCCTGATTGGTGTGGTCGTGCCTCTGTATCTCGCCGAATGTCTCGCCGCGACCAACCGCGGCAGAGGGACGGCCATCTTCCAATGGTTGTTGACGCTCGGCATCGTAACCGCGGCCGTTGTCGGAATGTACTTCAGTTTTCGCGTCGAAGAAGTAGCCAAGCTGGGAGATCCCGCACGCCTCTTTGCTTTTAAAGACAGGGCATGGCGCAGCATCTTCTGGGTGTCGCTGCCGCCGGGCATTTTGTTTGTAATTGGCAGCTTCATGGTATCGGAGTCTCCGCGCTGGCTCTTTCGCCGCGGCGAAAGGGATGCCGCGTTCACTGCACTTCTGCGCTCGCGCACCGACGAGCAGGCGAAGGTCGAGCTTGTGGAAATGGATCAGGCGTCTGCTGCTGAAAAGGCGAAGACCACGACGGGCGCCCGGGTTCGCGAATCGCTTCTGCGGCGTAAATATGTAATCCCATTTGTCCTGGCCTGCGTCATTCTCGCCTGCAACCAAGCCACCGGGGTCAACTCGATCATCGGCTACAACACCAACATCCTTTTACAGAGCGGCCTTTCCGACGTCCAAGCTCATTGGGGATATGTTCTATTTACAATGGTTAATTTTCTGACGACGATCGCCAGCGTCATGCTGGTCGACCGCAAAGGGCGCAAGTTTTTGCTATCGGTCGGCAGCGCCGGGATTATCGTCGCGCTCGTTTGCACCGGCCTGCTCTTTCGTCGGACGGAAAAGTTGCGGGTCGATTCGCGAGACGCGGTGCAGTCCATGGTTGACGCAGACCAGAAGGTGAGGCTGGCCTACGACACGAAGACCGCCGATGCGCTGCTCGCGGCGGGAGACGCGGGCCAAGCGATCAGCAATCGGCCTACATCTCTGGTCGTGATTTATTCCTACGGGGATTTCCGCGCCGCCACGAAGGTGGCGCGCTCCGACGATAAAGCGGCCGCGCCGATCGAGATCACGCGTGACAGCTGCGTCCCCGCAAATAAGGTTGTGGCGTTTTTCTCCAACCCCTTTGCGAATCTCGATACGGCACGCTCCGCTCCGCTCAAGATTGACGCCGCGCTGATCACGCCGGTGCCGAGCACGCACAATGGCTGGCTGGTCGCCATCAGCCTTTTCGTCTTCATGGCATTTTTTGCCATCGGGCCGGGAGTCTGCGTCTGGCTGGCGCTTTCAGAGTTGATGCCGACTCGCATTCGCTCCAACGGCATGAGCATCGCCCTCTTGATTAACCAGGCGGTTTCGACGGGCATTGCTGCCATGTTCCTGCCGACCGTCGGCAAGTATGGCTACTCGACCATGTTCTTCGGTTTTGCCGCATGCACGGTAATCTACTTCATCACCGCGACTGTCTTTCTGCCCGAAACCAAAGGGAAAACGCTGGAAGAAATCGAGGCGCACTTTGAGGGAGCAGCGCTTCCGGCGAGCTCGCGTTAGCCCCCGCGATCTTCAGAGCTCAGAGATTGCCACCGTCGATTACACCGCTCGAAGGTTCCGATCCCATGCATGTGTGACTTGATCACAGACCCCTCCCTCCCCAAAGCCCCGCGAGCCGGTAGTGGTAAATCAAGCGGTGATAACCGCGGACTTTAAGCTCTGCGCTCCTTAGTAGGCAATTGCGAGGTAGCGGGTTGCAGGTAAGATTTGAACTAGCGGAGTCGTTGCGTGGTTGGCCCCAGGGATCTTCTAAGAATTCGCGATCTGGCAGTAATGTACAGCGCTGAGGAAGGCGTTCCCATTCGCGCGGTGGATGGCGTCAGCCTTGAGATTTGCGCCGAAGAGATCGTCGGGATCCTGGGCGAGTCAGGTTGTGGCAAGAGCACCTTGGCTGGCGCGCTGCTGCAGTTGCTAGCGCCGCGGGCGAAGTGCGAGGGCGAGATTCTATTCCGCGGCCGCGACTTGCTGAATCTATCCGCGGCGGAATTGCGCTCGGTACGAGGCCGAGATATTGCGCTGATCCCGCAAGACCCGGCTCTGTCGCTTAATCCGGTGATGACGGCAGGTTCGCTGATCGGTGAGGTGTTGCGGGCGCATTTGCCGCTCGGTGCTGAACGGCGTCGCGAGCGAGTGATGGGGTTGTTGCGCGAGGTGGGCTTCGATCGTCCGGAAGAGATCTATTCCGCCTATACGCATCAGCTCAGTGGCGGGCAGCGCCAGCGGATCGCGATTGCCCAAGCGGTTGCGTGCAGGCCGGCTCTTCTCGTCGCCGATGAACCTACTAGCAAACTCGATGCGACCTTGCAAAGCGAGGTCGTCGCGTTGCTGTCGCAGATCAGGCAACAGCACGGCACGACGATTCTAATCATCAGCCATGACCCGGCGCTCTTTGCCGGATTTGCCGATCGTATCGCCGTGATGTATGCCGGCCGCATTGTCGAAGTTGGGAAGAGCGTCGAAATCCTTGGCCGTCCACTGCATCCTTATACCCAGGCTCTGATGCGGATCGCGACATCTTCGGTGGCGACCGGCGCCAGAGCCAATATGAGACTTCCCGCGATCGCAGGCGAGTCGCCCAACCCAGGCTGCATTCTGGAAGGTTGCCGCTTTGAGCCGCGTTGCCCCGAGCGGATGCAAGTTTGTTCACAACGCTATCCGCAAGCGTTCTTGCCCGAACCCACGCGGCCTGTGAATTGCTTCAAGTATGGGGGGTAACTTGCCGAACATGCCGACTTACTCGCCGACTTATTCATCCGGGGGAGGCTCGTCGGAGAGTTTGCTGCGAGTTACGGGCCTTTGTAAGAGATATACCCGCGGCAGTCTGTGGCGCAAGCGAGTGGCGGTCGCGGCTGTTGTCTCCGCTGATTTCGGGATTTCGCGTGGGCAAACTTTGGCGCTGGTCGGAGAGTCGGGGTCGGGAAAGTCCACCGTGGCGCGATGCGTAGCGCGCATCGAAAGGCCGGATGCCGGTCAAATCCTGATGCAGGGAGCCGACATCGCGCAGCTCGCTGCGGCCGCATTGCTGCCTTTCCGCTGCCGGATCCAAATGGTCTTCCAGGATGCAGTTACTTCGATGAACCCGCGCTTCTCGGCGCTCGAAGTCATCGAGGAGCCCATGCGAATTCGTCGAGAAACCGTTCACGATCGTCGCGATCGCGCGCGCGCCCTGATGATCGAAGTGGGGCTCTCTCCGGATTGGATGCATCGTTCGATCTCTAATTTCAGCGGCGGCCAGCGCCAGAGGATCGCGCTGGCGCGGGCGCTAACCATGCGTCCGCAATTACTCGTGCTGGATGAGGCCCTCACCGGTCTCGATGTTTCCACCCAAGCGCAAATTGCCAACCTGCTGATCGATTTGCAAGCCGCGCACCGGTTGACCTATCTTCTGATCTCTCACGATCTGGCGTTGGTAGCGCGGTTGGCGGACTTGATCGGCGTTATGGCCGAGGGTCGCATCGTAGAAGCTGGCCCCGCGCAGCAGATAGTTTCTGACCCCGAGCATCCGGCAACAAAGAAACTCTTAGCCTCGGCGAAAGCGGCGGCAGGGAAGCTCACCCGCATAACCGGAGCGTCGTTGTGAGTTATATCCTCCGCAGGGTGTTACGCGCAATTCTCTTATCGTTCGCAGTGTCGGCGCTCTGCTTCCTTTTTACCGAAATGGCGCCGGGAAGTTTTTTCGACGAGATGCGGCTCAACCCGCAGATTTCGCCAGAAACGATCTTTGCACTACGCTCCAGCTACGGACTGGATCAACCGCTCGCGGTGAGATACGCGCGCTGGGTTAAAGCTGCCCTGCATGCTGATCTGGGTTATTCCATCGCTTATAACATGCCAGTGAGACCGTTGTTATGGAGCCGCGCGAAAAACACATTGCTCCTTACCGTCTCCGCGCTCGCACTTACTTGGTTGATCTCTGTGCCGCTCGGAGTATGGGCCGCCAATCGCCGCGGCGGATGGGTGGACAAGGCGGTTGCTCTGGGCAGTTCATTCGTCATTTCGGTTCCAGAATTGGTGATTGCCGTAGCCCTGCTTGCGCTCGTGGTACGTTGGCGAATCCTGCCTGTCGGTGGAATGATGTCGGCCGACTCTGATGCATTTTCCACGCTCGCGAAAGTGCAGGATCTCGCGCGACACCTGGCGCTGCCCGTTCTCATTTTGGTGCTATGTGAAATAGCCATCATCGTCAGGCACGTTCGCGCTAGCGTACTGGAGGTGTTAGGCGCCACCTATGTGCAAGCCGCCCGTGGATTGGGCGTGAGCCAGGGCAGATTACTTTTTCGCCACGTGCTGCCGGTTGCGGCGAATCCCGCCATTTCGCTGCTCGGCTTCTCTCTTGCTGGCCTGCTCAGCGGATCGCTGATCGTCGAAGTGATTTGCGGCTGGCCCGGCTTAGGTCCGCTGCTTCTTGAGGCGACCTTATCTCGTGACTTATATCTCGTCATCGGCGGAATCATGTTCTCGGCGCTGTTTATGATCGGCGGGAATCTCGTCGCCGACATCATGCTCATAGCCGTGGATCCGCGCATTCGGAAGGAAGGAGCGGATGCGCGCTAAGGTCCTCGTCGTGATCGCTCTGCTGCTGGGCTTGCATCTGGCGCTGCTGCTGGCGGGCTTTGTCGCGCCCTACGATCCCACTGCCCAGAACCGCGAGCTGTCCTATTGTCCGCCCACTCGGTTGCACTTTGAGGATGGGTCTGGGTTTCACCTCCGCCCATTTGTTTACGCATCGGCGGTCGTGATGGAAGGTGACCAGGCAGGGAGTTATCAAGAGGATCGCAACCACGAGTATTCTCTCCGCTGGCTAGTAACTGGTCCAAGTTATAAGTTGTTCGGTATCTACGAGTCGACCGTGCACTTATTCGAAGTAGATGAACCGGGAAGGATATTTCTCATTGGAACCGACGCCTACGGTCGTGACGAATTCTCGCGCGTTCTCTTTGGCGGACAGCTTTCCGTATCCGCTGGAATCGTCGCGACCTTGATCACACTTCTCGCCGGAAGCATCGTCGGCATCATCGCGGGATACTACGGAGGCTGGGTTGATGAGTTGCTGATGGGTGTGAACGAGTTGTTTCTTTCGCTCCCATGGCTTTATTTCCTGCTGGGAGTGCGCGCCTTCTTGCCACTACATCTGAGCACGCTCCGCACATTCTTTCTATTGACCGGCGTGATCGGATTGATAGGCTGGGCCCGCCCGGCGCGGTTGCTGCGAGGAGTCGTGCTCAGTTCGCGAAACCGAAACTACGTTCTTGCTGCGCGTGGCTTCGGTGCGACCGATTCCTATCTTCTTAGGCGTCACATTCTGCCCGAACTCTTTGGCTTGCTCCTCACTCAGGCTGCATTACTGGTTCCGCGTTACATTGCCGCCGAAGCTACGCTCTCCTTCTTTGGCCTTGGAGTTAATGAGCCCGCGGCGAGCTGGGGAAATATGCTCAGCGCTTTGCAGCAATATAGTGTCTTGGTTTCCTATGGATGGCTTCTCGCTCCGGCTGGCGCCCTGGTGGTTACTTCCGTACTCTATAGTTCTCTCGCTGAAGTGTTTCATTCCCGGTTAAAATCTCATACAACCTAGAAAACCGTTCTGTGGGGTAAGGGGTCTTTAATGAAGCTGATCCATCTCGCCCTACACGTGTGCCTGCTCGCGGGCGCATGCTTTGCTGCCGCGCCCGCTCCCGAAGCGGCTAAACCGGGCGAAGAACTTGCACGCATGGCTGGCGTCACCGGTCGCTTTGGCGGGGGCTTGACCATCGGGCAGCGCTCTGAGCCGAAGACGCTCAATCCGGTAACCGCGACCGACGCTATTTCACGCGAGGTAATCGGGCGGCTCATGGGCGATCTCATCGAGATCAACCGCGCGTCGCAACTCACTGAACCGGCGCTCGCAAAGTCGTGGAAGATCTCTGCTGATGGCCGAACGTTTACTCTTCAACTCCGCAAGGGAATTCGTTTCTCAGATGGTCATCCTTTTGATGCCGACGATGTTGTGTTTTCGTTCAACGTTTACATGGACGAAGCAGTAGATTCGCCGCAGCGCGACTTGCTGATTATCGACGGCAAGCCCATTCTCGTGAGCAAACTCGACCAGTACACGGTGCGCTTTGTGTTGCCGCGTCCTTATGCGGCCGCCGAAAGAATATTTGATGGACTGGGAATGCTTCCGAAGCATCTGCTCGAAAAGCCCTACCGGGAAGGCCATTTCGCGCAGGCGTGGTCGCTGAATGTGCCCCCCACCGAAATCGCAGGGTTAGGTCCTTTCCGGCTCAAGCAATATGTGCCCGGCCAGCGCGTCGTCTTAGAACGCAACCCTTACTACTGGAAGGTGGATCGCGAGAATCAGCGCTTGCCATACCTCGATGAACTCGTATTCCTGTTTGTGGGCACGGAGGATGCGCAAATAATGCGCTTCGAGGCGGGAGAAACGGACATGGTGAGCCACCTCAGTTCAGAGAACTACAACTTGCTGGCGCGCGAAAAGTCGCGCATCGGTTCGCAGTTAGCCGATATGGGGCCCGGCCTCGAATACAACTTTCTGTTGTTTAATCTAAACGATCTTGGCGGGAAAAAGCTCGATGAAGTTGCCACTAAACAGGCATGGTTCCGCGATTTGAAATTTCGCCAGGCAATCAATGCTGCGGTCGATCGTCAATCGATCGTGCGCCTTGTCTATGGGTCGCGCGGGGCGGCCCTATGGGGCAATGTTGGGCCGGGAAATAGGTTGTGGGTCAATCAGGCTCTTCCGCATCCGACACAGTCGGTCGAAACTGCGCGCCAGTTGCTGAAATCAGCGGGGTATTCCTGGAATTCCGCCGGGCAGTTGCAGGATCCCACGGGGCGGCTGGTTGCATTCTCGATCATCACCAGTTCGTCGAACAGTCAACGCATGAAGATGGCGACCTTGCTGCAGGACGACCTTTCGCACCTCGGCATGCAGGTGCACGTGGTTCCCCTGGAATTTCGCGCCATGATCGACCGCGTATTTCAGAGTTTCGATTATGATGCCGCGATCATGGGATTGGGCGGCGGCGATGCCGACCCTAATCCGGAGATGAATGTCTGGACCTTCAACGGGACATCGCACCTATGGCACATGGGCGAAACGCAGCCCGCAACCGAGTGGGAGCGCGAACTCGACCAACTGATGCAGCAACAGATGGTGACCCTCGATTACGCCAAGCGCAAGCAGCTCTATGATCGCGCGCAGCAGCTGATCGCTGAAAATCTGCCTTTCATTTTTCTGGGAACGCCAAACATACTCGCTGGAGCGACCGCGCGCGTCGGCAATTTTCATCCTGCGGTGCTCGACCCTTACACCCTGTGGAACGCGGACGAACTGTACGTTCGCGGTTCGGCACTGGAGAACGCGGGAGTTCGATGACCGGAACCGCAACAGGCCGGCAAAAGGAGAAGGCCGATGGCTCCCAGCGGACTAGTTCTTCTTCGCCTCGTTCCGCGCTGCTCCAGGCCTCAGACGAGAAGCTGATCGGCTGCTGCCTGCAAGGCGATCAGGAGGCTTGGTCAGCCTTGATCGATAAATATAAGAACCTCATTTATTCAATTCCAATCAAGCTCGGTATGCATCAGGATGCGGGTGACATTTTTCAGTCTGTTTGTGTCGACTTGCTTTCGGAGTTGCCGCGCCTTCGTGAACATCGCGCCTTGCCGAAGTGGTTGATGCAAACCTGCTATCACACGTGCCTTCGCCACGAGCGTGCGGCGTCGAGGTTGGTTGAACTTCCGGACGATGCCAATGGCGGCAGTCAGCTTCCCACGACGAATGCCGACGATTTGCCCGAGCATCTTCTGCTGCAACTCGAGCAAGAGCAAGTGTTGCGCGATGCGATCTCGCAGTTGCCCGAAAAGTGTGAGCGTATGGTGCGCTTGCTCTTTTTCGAATTCCCACCGCAACCTTACGAAAATGTGGCCGAGAAATTGGGCATGGCTACGGGCTCGATCGGCGCCATCCGCGGCCGTTGCCTGGCCCATCTCAAGAAACAGCTGGAAAAGCGGGGCTTTTTTTAATGAGCGTCCAGGCCGTTCAAAAACCCGAAGCCGACGGAATGATCGAGCGCCTGCTCGCGCTCGACGACGAGGCGAGCCGCGCGCAACTAGTCAGGGAGAATCCCGCTATTGCCTGGGATGAAATCGTAAACACGCTCACGGAAAAAGTCTGGCTGGAAGTTCGCATCGACACCAAGAACGCCAAGCGATTAGCCGATGCAGCGCTGGATGTTGCGCAGACTCTTGCTGATTCGAGTCTGGTTGCCCGCAGCTTGCGCGCGAAGGCGAACGCCCTCTACGCGCTCGACGAGCACGTTGAGGCCGTCCATTTTCATCAGCAGGCGATTGCTCTATTCGAGCAAACTCGCGAACAGACCGAACTGGCGCGGACTTTGAGCGGATCGATCCAGCCGCTGTTATTGCTCGGGCGCTACGATGAAGCCCTCTCCGCTGGCGAGCGAGCAGGCGCGATTTTTCGGCAACAGGGAAACACTCGACGGCTGGCTCGGGTCGAAATCAATATTGGCAACATCTATCACCGGCAAGATCGTTTCACTGAAGCGCTCGCATTTTACGAGCGCGCGTATGAGCAGATGCTGGCCCACGACGATGCCGAGGGCCTGGCCGCAGTTCTCAGCAACCTATCGCTTTGCCACATCAGCCTCAACGATTTTCCCAAGGCATTGGAACTGCACCGGGCGGCGCGCCGGCATTGCGAGCAGAAGAACATGCCGATTCTGGTCGCGTATGCCGACTACAATATCGCCTACTTATATTTCTTGCGCGGGGAATATGGGCGCTCCATTCAAATGCTTCGGGATGCGTCGGTCAGCGCGAAGAAAGCCAATGACGCCTACCAGCTTGCGCTCTGCAATCTTGATCTTTCTGAAATCTATCTCGAACTCAATCTAAGTGCCGAGGCCGGAGAACTCGGTCGCGCAGCGAATGAGGCCTTCCACGACCTAGGGTTTGGTTATGAAGCGGCGAAAGCGCTGGGGTTCGCCGCCATTGCCGCCAGCCGCCAGGGACAGGCGTTTGAGGCGGTTAAATTATTCGCGCATGCAAAAGAAATGTTTGTTCGCGATCAGAATCAGGTATGGCCATCGCTGCTCGACCTGTATGAAGCGCTGGTGCTTTTCAGGGAGGGGCGGTTGTTTGAGGCGCGGCGGCTTTGCGCGTCCGCCCACGAATTCTTTCGAACCTCGTCAATGCGCGGGAAAGCCGTGCTGGCCGATCTATTGTTGGCGCGTATCGCCATGCGTCTGGCGGACAGCGGCCTGGCAAAACAGCACTGCCTCGCCGCGCTAAAAGACCTGTCCGCTTTCGACTCGCCGACGCTGTTGTATCAGGCCGAATTTCTGCTGGGCGAGGTAGAACGAGTAACCGGAAACGAAGATGCGGCCTACGAGTCCTATTGCCGTGCGCGGGCCGCTGTCGAGCGCCTGCGCAGCAGCCTGCGCGGGGAAGAGCTGAAGATCGCGTTCTTCGAAAACAAGCTTGAGGTTTATGAAAGCCTGGTCGACATTTGCCTGCGCCGCCAGAACAGTTTCGAAGAGGCGTTTGCCTATATCGAGCAAGCCAAATCGCGCACGCTCATCGATCTCCTGAATCAGCCCGTGCACGTTGCAACCGCCGCCGATCCTGGACAGAGCGACCTGGTGCGTTCGATCCGCAACCTGCGCGAAGAGCTGAACTGGTACTACAACTTGATCGAGCGCGAACAACTGCGGCCGGAAGAGCGATCGCAAGAACGAGTGCAGCAGCTCGAACAACAGGCCCGATCGCGCGAGTCAGACTTAATGCGGGCGATGAAAGAAGCGACCGTTGCGGAGGCCAATGAAGCTGGCCTGCAAGTTCCGACCAGCATGTCACTGGAGGAGATCAGGTCGGTACTTCCCGCGGATACGGCGTTGATCGAGTTTTTCTGCGCACACGAGCGCAATATTGCGTGCGTCGTGACTCGTGACAAACTCCACATCTGCCCGGTGACTGTCCAGTCGCGCATTCAAAAGCTATTGCAATTCCTACAGTTTCAGATGGCGAAATTCCGTCTCGATCCGCAGTATGTCTCCACCTTCAGCCAGCCACTGCTCGCGTCGACTGTGGCGCATCTCAAAAGCCTTTATCAGGAGTTAGTCGCACCTATCCGCCACTTACTCGATGCGCGCCACCTGGTGTTTGTGCAGCACGGACTGCTTCATTACGTTCCATTCCACGCCCTCCACGACGGCCAATCATATTTAATCGATCAGTTCGCTATCTCCTATGCGCCGAGCGCCAGCATTTACGCACACTGCCAAACCAAAGCCGCCAACACGACCGGTGATGCTTTAATCCTCGGAGTGCCCGACGCGCGCACGCCCGCGATCGGCGCCGAGGTCAATTCCCTGGCGGTAATGTTGCCAAACTCCAGGCTGTTTCTGGGCGAGGACGCGACCGAGGGCGTGCTCCGCACCTACGGGCCGCGAAGTAAGTCGGTGCATATCGCGACGCACGGATACTTTCGCCAGGATAATCCGATGTTTTCATCGATTCGTCTGGGAACATCGCACCTTAGCTTGTACGACATGGCCCATCTGCAACTGCCGGTTGACATGGTCGTGCTGAGCGGATGCGCCACGGGATTGAATGTGGTAACTCCCGGCGACGAACTAATGGGCTTGGTGCGCGGCCTTCTGCAAGCGGGAGCGAAATCCCTTGTTCTCAGCCTTTGGGACGTGCACGACGACAGCACCAAAGAATTCATGATCGAGTTTTACAGTCGCCTTCAGGCCGGGCTTTCGAAGGCCGAGGCGATGCGGGCCGCCTGTATAGCCCTGCGCGAGCGCCGCCCCCACCCCTATCATTGGGCTCCTTTCCTATTGATAGGGAAGGAGTAAGCAGTTATTCAGCTTTTTTTGCAGCGGAGTGTATTTCTTGGGCTGGTCAAATCTCTTTTGTAGTGAGACAAGAACCGGCTGAGTCAGTTGGATCTGGTCTCAAATCCCCCGAGGTAAATAAGGACAACAATGCATTTCTCGGAACAATCCTTGGTTGATTTTGTTAGAGGAATCAACGGCGCCGAACTTAGAGGCGACATCAGGGCACATCTCGCCCGCGGCTGTTCGAAATGCAAGACGGATCATGACGCTTGGCGCCGCGTAAGCGGGTTCGCAATCGCCGAAGAAACTTATACCCCACCGGAGAATCTGGTTCGTCTGGTGAGGTTAGGTTTTGCTGGAAAAGCTGCTCCGCAGCCGAGCCAATGGACGCTAGCTAATCTGGTGTTCGACAGCTTTGCGCAGCCGCTGCCGGCGGGGGTTCGGAGTGGTGCACTGCGAGTTTGGCAGGTCATCTACGAAGCGGAAGGTTTGACCGTGGACTTGCATTTTGGGCGCCGCGCCGAGTCGAAAGCGATGCACATAGTCGGCCAGGTATTTGACAAACAAGCGGTACGAGCCTTGCAGGACAATGCAAGCGTTGAGTTGTCGACGGAGCACGAACAACTGGTCGCAACCGCCCCGGTCACTGGACTGGGCGAGTTTCATCTTGAATTTGAAGCAAAAGATCATCTCTGGCTAGAAGTTAAGGCGGTGGGCCGCAATACCGTGCGGATTCCGCTGACCAACCCGAGATAAAGGTAACCACTATGACTTACCAAAGATATCAACAGAGGTTACTGCTGAGAGAGTACCGGTGTAAGTGGAAGATATCAACGTTGCATTCTAAACTTGCAATTGGGGATGGTGTTCAAATGGGAAAAACAATGGGTGAAATAAAGTCGTATGTGGGTCATCGTCGCGCGGGGATTGTGGCAAGCCTGCTGTTACTGGTAGTTGCCCCTTTCTGCGCGCCGTCAGCGGAGGCGCAAACTCGCCTGATCGTGCGCGACTCGCTGGGACTTCCGGGTCTGAACCTGACTTGCTTGTTGACCGGCTGTAAGGTCGTGGAAGGCCTTGGGGACCCCAATGGACAGCTGTTTCTGGTGACTCTCCCCGCCATTCTGAATCCGGTCACCGAACTGCTCAAGCTCAACCTTGACCTCGGCATCCTCGATGTGGAAGTGGATCAGGTCGTGACCGCGCAGCAACCGGAAGCCACCTCCACTGCTTCGTATTTGACGGATAAGACACCTACGTCTTACTACGGCGCGACGGTTTGGCAGGGCTATCTCGTGCAACCCGCGAATCAGTTAGTGCGCACGGCCCAAACTCAGTCGACCTTTAACGTGGCAGGCGCTGGAACGAAAGTTGCAGATATTGACACTGGCGTCGATCCCACCAACCCGGTACTGCAAAGTGTTCTGGTGGACGGCTACGACTTCACAACCAATACCAGCGGCGGTTCGGAAATGACCGGCGCTCCAGCCGCCCCCAATATGAGTGAGGCGCAACCCGCAACGCTGGAGCAACGGACAGTCGCGGTGCTTGATCAGCGCACCGTCGCGGTCCTGGATGGTACCTCGTACTCAGACTTTGGACATGGAACCATGACCGCCGGCATCATACACCTGGTCGCGCCCGAGGCCAAGATTATGCCGCTCAAGGCGTTCACCGCGGACGGGGCCGCGTATGACTCCAACATTCTGCGCGCCATCTACTATGCCGTCGCCAATGGCGCCAATGTAATGAGCATGAGCTTCAATTACACGAGTTACTCGTCGGAACTCGCGACTGCTATCAAGTATGCGAACAGCAAGGGTGTGATTTCCGTAGCGTCCGCTGGAAACAACAGCGAGGACACAATGGTTTATCCGGGCGGACTGCCTGGAGTTATCGACGTCGCGTCGACTTCGAATACCGATGTCCAGTCCACGTTTACGAATTACGGTGTGCCCCCAGTGTTCATGGCTGCGCCGGGAGAAGGCGTGGTCACGACTTATCCGTGGGGGACTTGGGCCGCGGGATGGGGAACGTCATTCAGCACGCCATTCGTGGCCGGAACGGCTGCTCTGATGATGGGCGCGAACAGTAACTGCCCGAGCTCGATGGTTCCGATGGGCTTAGCTAACGCTGACTACATCGGTAACCTCAATTTGGGACACGGGCGGTTGGATACGTACCAGGCGCTTCAGGCGTGCCATCTGTTATAGAAGCAAGTGTGAGCGAGCGAGCGGAAGACACTATGGCGGGAACTTCAAACCCGGTCGTCGATGTTTCCGGGCTGGTGCTTCGCATCAAGGAACTGGAAGAGCAGCAGCTTGCTTTTCGCAATTCTCTGGTTTGCGCTTTTAACCAGATGCTCGACCTGAAAGACATCAACACCGGCGTACACAGCACGCGCCTGGCGGAATGGGCGCTGCGCGTGGCGCGCAAGATGGAGATGCCGGAAGAGCGGCTCTATCAGGTCGAAGTCGCAGCTCTGCTCCATGATGTCGGAAAGATTGGCGTGCCTGATGCCATTCTAAAAAAAGCGGGTCCGCTTACACTCGAAGAACGCGCACTGATCAATCGCCATCCGGAATACAGCTGGTCGATCCTGCGCCTGTTCCCAGGGCTCGAAGAGGCCAGCCTCTACGCCTTACATCATCACGAGAGTATTGATGGGACGGGTTATCCGGCGGGACTCAAAGGCAGCGACATTCCGTTGGTTTCGCGAATCATCTGCGTTATCGATGCCTTCGACGCGATGGTTTCGAATCGCTGCTACAGGCGAGGCCTGCCGCATCCGGAAGCCATCGCGCGTCTGATCCGCAGCAGTGGAACCCAGTTTGACTCTGAGGTGTTGCAGGCATTTATTCCTATTGCCGAGCAGGAAGCGGCGGATGTGTTTGCGGCGGCGGGAACGAGCATGTCGGCGGTGCTCTAAGCGGAGCAGGCGGAACTGCTCTCGGTCAAGTCTTACGCTCGGTTAACTCTTAGTTACTTTTCCAGATGGCAAACCTTTGCCGGCCGCGGCTCGGCGCATCCCCGTGCTCTTGCTCTTGCCGATTGCGCCCAATAAGGCTGCAATGAGAGCGGGGCTGCGCTGCCGAAGTTCTTCCTGATGGTGCCAGGAAAGCTCGCGCAATACGTTTTCGCCTTTCTTGGTTAAGGAAAGCCATACCTCACGGCGATCCTCCTGCATACGATGGCGGCGGACGTAGCCGCCGGCGGCGAGCCGGTTCACCAGTTCAACCGTACTGTGATGTTGAATCTGAAGGCGATCGGCGAGATCTCTTATTCGCGGTCGCGTTCTGCCTGGCAGTCCTTTCAAAGCGAGCATGAGTTGGTGCTGGCGCGGCTCGATCCCGGCCAGGTGCGCAGCTTGCTCGCTGAAATGAACAAAGCAGCGGATCTGGTAGCGCAGCTCTGCCAGCGATTGGTAGTCAGCCTGAGTAACAGAGCGTTTCATGAGAATAGTATATCGTAATACGATATAATATTTTCGTGAAAACGAAATTCCCAAATAGCGCCGCAGCAGAAGGCAAACTGCGTCCCGATCGCAATGAAGAATTGGGAGACTTCACAACCACGTGGCGAGTGATTCCCATATCATTCCTCGCAATCATGATCGGAGCGATCTGCGCGTTTGTCGCGCTCGCCTTGCTCCGGTTGATCGGTTTATTCACCAACCTGTTCTATTTTGGCCGGTGGAATACCGCGCTGGTTTCTCCTGCTGGCAATCATCTTGGCGTCTACAGCCTCTTCATCCCTATCGGCGGGGCGCTGATCGTCGGCGTCATGGCGCGCTACGGTTCGGAGCGCATACGAGGTCACGGCATCCCCGAGGCGATCGAGTCGATTCTGCTCAACGGCAGTCGTATTGAACCGAAAGTCGCACTTCTCAAACCACTCTCGGCGGCGATCTCGATTGGTTCCGGAGGACCGTTCGGAGCCGAGGGTCCGATCATCATGACCGGCGGCGCGGTCGGCTCGCTGATCGCCCAGTTGTTTCATCTCACGAGCGCCGAGCGCAAGACCCTTCTCGTGGCGGGCGCGGCGGGAGGTATGTCCGCAACCTTCGCGGCGCCCGTGGCCGCGGTGCTGCTGGCAGTCGAGTTGCTGCTTTTCGAATGGAAACCGCGCAGTCTGATTCCGGTGGCCTTGGCGAGTGCGATGGCTGCGGTGGTGCGTCGGTATATCCTGGGGTTCGGGCCGCTGTTTCCTGTGCCCGATCATCCATTATTCATAGGACCAAAAGCCCTGCTGGGCTGCGCTCTCGTGGGTCTTCTGGCGGGGGTTCTATCGGCGCTGCTCACAGTATCGGTATACGCGGCCGAGGACGCTTTCCAGCGGCTGAAAATCCACTGGATGTGGTGGCCGGCGATCGGCGGTCTCGCGATCGGGTTGGGAGGTCTGGTCTTCCCGCAAGCACTCGGCGTCGGTTACGACACGATTGGCGCATTACTGCAGGGAAGCGTGACCACCAAAGTGATTCTCGGGGTGCTACTCGTCAAATGGTTTATCTGGGCGGTATCGCTTGGCTCCGGCACATCGGGCGGCGTTCTCGCCCCGCTGCTAATGATGGGCGGCGCGCTCGGCGGACTCGAAGCTAGGTTTCTTCCGCCTGAGGGAGCGGGCTTCTGGCCGCTGATCAGCATGGGGGCGATTCTTGGCGGCACGATGCGCTCGCCCTTCACCAGCATTGTTTTTGCTTTTGAGCTGACGCACGACGCCAACGTGTTTTTGCCCTTGCTGGTGGGTAGCGTCATCGCACACGGTTTCACGGTCTTGACGCTGAAGAGGTCCATCTTGACCGAGAAGGTTGCCCGGCGCGGCTTCCATCTCAGCCGCGAATATGCCGTCGATCCGCTGGAAATTCTTTTTGTGCGCGAGGTCATGCGCACCAAGGTTGCTGTCTTGCCGGCCGCGAGTACGCTTGGCGAAATATGGAATTCGTTGCGTGTGGATCACCGCCAGGAGCAACGGTTGCTACCGGTCGTCGATGCCGAAGGGGGTCTGGTTGGAGTGGTGACGCGCGGAGATCTCAACCAGCGTATGGAACAAAATGGCGACGCCGCGCTCGAGCGGCCGCTCGGTGATCTGGTGCGCGCGAGCACGGTCGAGGCGCATCCGGACGAACCGCTGCGGGTCGTCGTCTATCGTATGGTGGAAAAAAGTTGCACGCGAATGCCGGTGGTGGAGCGCGGAACGAGAAAGTTTCTAGGGTTGGTATCGATCAATGATTTGCTGAAAGCGCGGTCCAGGCATCTGGAAGAAGAAAGCCGCCGGGAGCGAAGTTTGAAGTTTGAGTGGTTTGTGCCGGAACCACGTGCAAAGCGGCGGCCTGTGTGACGGTGCCACAGACGATCGGCGAGGCGCGAGTCAATGGTACTTATCGTGGCAGCGATCTACATCGGCGGGTTCGTCTGAGACGGATTCGACGGGCTCCCAGATCTCCTGAATCGGTGAGGTGATGATCGGGCGGCTGTAATCGGGATGATGAAACTCGAGGTGCATGCCGCGTCCGATGAAACGGAGCTTCAGCATCGAACCGCCCCAGGTTGAGCCGGCAATCGTCACCTGAACCGGCTGCGGGCAATATTGCGGATGCCCGGAAATCATGGCCGTGCCTTCGCCCAAAAATTGCGCGGTGTAGTGGTGATGCTGTGTGCGAATCTGCAGCACCGTATCGGGCGCCAGGGCTTCCAGAAACACGCCTCCCTCGATCTCGGACCGAACGATATTCCGATTCACTCCAGCGCTCAGGTTGGGATGAGGCGTAAACATTGATTTACTGTATCCGAAGACTTACTGTATCCGAAGTCTCGCTCCCCGTCACAATGTATTTAGGGCTGGTTCGCTACTCCAAAGGTCGTCCAGGCACCTGCCCTCATGTCACGCTGCAGGCCGCTCTGCCAGGCGAACTCAGGGTGAGCGCGAAGGTGGTCGGCGGCCTTGAAATCCATGCCGCAGGCGTGGCCAGCGGCGGCTGCCAGGCTCATTTCGGCGATCATGTGGGCGTCGGCGGCCTTGTTCTGCACCGCTCCGGCCATGCCGAAAGGAGGCTGCCAGGATCCGCTGCCGCGCGGCGAGAGGTCGATATGGCCGTCTAGCGTGCGCTCGTCTGGATCCTCTTTATTCTCATAGGTATCGAAATGGTCAGCGAGGAAGCGCTCGGCGGCGGCCACGTCGATCTTGCCCTTGTTTTCGGCCATAAGCTGCTCCCAGCGTAGGTGGCGGGCGTTGGAGCTCTCGCTCATGTCATGGCGATCGAAGTCGGTCTCCTCGCGAATCAGTTTCTCGTTAATGGGGAAGTTCGAGCCAACAAAATAGCCGTCGTTTTTCCGCTCCAGGGTGACGTTCTTGAGCCCTAATTCGAGGCGGCCGATTTCATTTCGTCCGATGTCGGCGACCAGCCAGGTGTTGGCGTAGCCTCCGTTGTTGCCGTCTTTCATGATGCGGGCAAAATCGTCGATCGAAGTGGAATACTGCGCCGCCTTGCGCGCCCGGACAAATTCTGGAATGGCGGTCTCGTCGTATCCCGAGAAGTGGCCAATCGTGGTTTCCGTAATGACGATGCCGGCCGAGTTCATCACGAAATCGTCGGCGCTGTGGATGACCCCCGGCAGGCCATCCATGAGCATGCGCTTGCCCTTGACTGGAACGATGTCGTAGATGATGGTCCAGCGCTCGCCGTCCAGATACTCGGTCCAGTCGTTGTGGGCAATGACGACTTTGCCGTCCTTGGTATAGCTGCCCGTCGCCACGAAGGCGCTGCAATGTTCCGCGACCGACGCCGAGGCGGTCGACTTGTTTCCGTGTGCCTGGTCGTATTCCTTGACGTAGTATTCCCATTCTTCGGCGGCATTCAAAGCGACCACATCCCACAGATCGATCTTCATTGGGCCGCCGTGGGCGTTGAGGCCATCGGCGAGGCCTTGCATCTCTTCGCGGTACTCCTGCTCAATGTGCGGCCACATCATGTTCTGCGCGGCGTCGCGGAAGAACTGCCAGTCTTTTTTATTTTCGTGGGTCACTTCGAGCATCGTCACTTTGAGCGTGTCTTCGATCTCGGGCTCCAGTAGATAGCCATTCTGGAAGCCGACTTCGTGGGGTGTGCCCTCGAGGTGGACGAATGTCCAACCGTTCTTTGGGGCACGCCTGAATGCGCCCTTCAATTCGCTCTCAGGTGCGCTCGCCTGGGACGCACCCGCGGGGGAAGAAGAAGATGAAGAGAACGAGGTTATTCCCGTCAGAAGCAGGGTAAGGAGAATTAAGAGCGATTGACGCATGCCTACTCCCAGTACTCAGAATCTGGGCATTCTAGCAGAGTTCGCCGCGAACCCAACCTGGTTGCGCGATGCGGTGCAGGGCTGGGCAGATGCGTAGCCGGTAACCACCCAGGGCACGAAGGCAACAGCAAGGGAAACAAACCCAGTCAGGACCGATCAGCGAGCGAGTCAACCGCCTGTCTCTGTTCGCGCATCTGTTCCAGAAAATTATCGACCGGTACTTGGAACTTATGCCGGAAGAGATCGACCAGGGCGTCTTCGCTGTGCGAGGCTCCGGGCGCAGCGGCCTGATTCGGCGAAGGGGATAGCTCGCCGCCGGGCGCGGCTGGGGAGCGCGTTACGGCCACTTGGCTCGAAACCACGCTCTCGTCGTTTGATGATCGATCCATACCATCTGGCACGACGTGCACTTCGGGAGATTTGCCTCCGCCGGCGCGCAGCGTAGCGATCATGCGCCGCACCCGATTTCGTTGCTCGTCGGTGATCTGGAAGAACTCCACACCCATTCCGAATTCCGGATGCGCCACCAGCACCACGCCTTCGGCGCGCACCTCGACGTCAGCCACTTTGGTAGACAGCGTAACCCGCGTAGCGCGCGGAAATGGTGAGTTGGTCGTCAAATAACAGCCGCCCAGACTGAGGTCGGTGAGCCGGCAATTGACCGGCGGATCGTCCTGGTCAGGCTCCGAAAGCTGGCTACCCAACCACTGGCGAAGGCTATTCCGCTGCTCATCAGTGGCGTCCTTGAATCGGACACCAGCCTGATCGCCAGCGCCTTCCCAAGCCAACTCTCCGTAGACATCGAGCTTCTGGCCCAATCCCGGCAATTTCAGCGAAAAGCGCAAAGTGCCCTCTTTGGGCACCGGTCCGGAGAACTTAATCGCCATCCCCCCTTCACAGAGATCGATGGTCGTGGCCGCATATAAGGACTTCCCGTAGGATTCGACGGGGATCTGGATGGGAATCCGCAATTGGGCGCGCCGTTCCCGCTTCATCAGAGCCCGCACCGCGCGAAAACTCGCCTTGGCGCGTTCGACGGCCAGCGGCTTGTGCAGGACGAAATGCGCTCCCATGCCAAACCCGCCCTTCAGGCCGACTTCAGACTCCACCAGCACAATGGCTAGCGCCTGCCGGTTAACCGGACTGGCTTTCGCGCCGCGGAACACGCTGGTCGCCTCTGCCGCGTTGGCACCGTCGACAATAATCGCTTCAAAGCGCTGGCGGGTGATGCGGCGCATGGCCTCGTCGGGAGCAGCGCAGTGCTCGATATCAATTTCCAAGTCGCTCAAAACCCGGCGCAGAACCCGCACGGTTTTGTCGTCGGAACTTAGTAGTAGAGTCTTCAAATTCATGTTTCAAATCACGATGTAAATCCGCAAGCCGGTTCACGACGACAAATCACGCTGAAAATATCAGTGCGAAGACGGGTCGTTCCAACAACGATTCGAAGGTCAGTACGAACGCTTGCCGTCCTGAGCCTTTCGGCGAGGGGAGCCGGTGAATGTCCGAGCCCGAGCGCGGGAATTGGGTATTCAGTCCCCCCGCCCTGACTGGAACGGTCCCTGCTTGCACTCTAAGTCTAGGCAATTCCGCGGTCAACGCAATGGCCCGGTCCGCTGGTTACCGCAGTCACCTATAGGTTCTAAGTAGGGCCACGGCGGCTCCGTGCTTATCTCTAAAAGTGCGTGACAAAGTGCGCGACGCTGCGCTCACCTAGATCGTACTCCCAGGCGTCTTCGTTGCACGGCTACGTCCTACCATAGCGACCATCCATTTATTCATATCCAGGGTGCGTCAAGTGCGATCTTTCGCGCTGAGCTGCAACTGGTTGTATGCAAAGGGGATATTAGAAAGGTGGTGCGGCATCCCACTTTTTTGTTGACTTGGCAAGAGAAACCTATTATTATCAATAGCTTCCATAGAGGCCGAGGGGCTAGAGTCTGTGGTACAGGTTTTCTTACTTACGCGTGAATCCCCTCCACCCTCATTGGAATCAAACTGGGTAATGGCTTAACTAGGTGTAAGTCCTTATCCCAATAGAGGGTACATTTTGATGGCAAAGCGACGAGGAAATCCGAACTGGGGCAAGCCTGAACCGATCGGGCCTGTCATTCCCACGGTCACGGAGTTTGAACAGGTCGTGCATGAGTACAAGCTCTCCCCCGACCAATATCTGCGGTCTACACGCCTGCGAGAGTGGGCGCGCCGCAACAAGAATTCAAAATACATCCCGGAGCCGTTGCTCGAAGCCTGGGGCTTTGAGATCGAATCCACCCTGTAAGGCGGGAAACCAGGTACATGGGGCAAGGGTCGCCACTGGCGGCCCTTTTCTATTTGCGTTGTCCGGTTACACTTGTATTGGTTGGAATTCGGTTCCCTGGAGACTCAGCCGTCCATGACACCTCACTCACCCTTCACCGACGTCCCCACCGCCATCGAAGAGATACGCGCCGGCCGCATGGTCGTGGTGGTTGACGACGAGGATCGCGAAAACGAAGGCGACCTAACCCTGGCCGCCGAAAAAGTCACTCCCGAGGCCATCAATTTCATGGCTAAGCACGGACGCGGCCTCGTCTGCCTCGCCATGACCGAGGAGCGCCTGGAGCACCTCCGCATCGGACCGATGACCAGCGAAAACACCTCGCAATATGGGACGGCTTTTTGCGAGGCGATCGACGCGAGAGTCGGTGTCACCACCGGAATCTCGGCGCACGATCGCGCTCATACCATCAAGGTGGCCATCGATCCCGCGACCCGTCCGGCCGATCTTGCCCGTCCCGGCCATATGTTTCCGCTGCGCGCGCGCAAAGGTGGAGTGCTCGTCCGCGCCGGCCAGACCGAAGCGTCCGTCGATCTGGCGAGGCTGGCGGGCATGGTTCCGGCCGGCATCATCTGCGAAATCATGAAGGACGACGGCACCATGGCGCGCGTGCCCGATCTGATCGAATTCTGCCGCATCCACGAAATGAAGATGCTGACGGTGGCTGAGCTGATCCGCTACCGCATGCAGCACGAGCGTTACGTGCATCGCGTCGGCGAGTCACTGGTGGAGACCAAGCATGGAGAATTCCGCCTGATCGCCTACGAGAGCGAAGTGGAAGGTGGCGAGTCGCATATGGCGCTGATCCGCGGGGATATCGGCGATTCGTCGGAGCCAGTTCTGGTCCGCATGCACGCACATTGCCTGCTGGGCGACGTCTTCGGAGCGACTGGCTGCGATTGCCACCAGACGCTCGAAGCTTCCCTGAAAGCGATTGCCGAAGAAGATCGGGGAGCGCTGATCTATTTGCACCAGACGTCCAAGGGGTTTACTGCGGAAAAAATCGGCGATCAATCATTTCTCACTTTTCATCGCGAACGCCGCCTGCCGTCGTTGCCGGAAAGCGAAAGAAAGATTCACCGCGAGATTGGCCTGGGGGCGCAGATTTTGTCCGATTTGAATTTGAAGCGGATCCGGCTGCTGACCAATCATCCGAGGAGGGTTGCGGCGCTCGAAGGGTTCGACATTGAAATCGTCGAGCAGATTCCGGTGAAGCTGGCGAAGGCCAGCCGGTAAAATGGAAGCCGTGGCCGTCTGATCACCGCAGCGCGCTAAAACGGTTTGCGCGGAGTGATCTCCTCATCCTTGATAAAAAATTGCGCCGAACATACGGCCGACCCGCAGATCGTCGGCAGCAATCCAGCCATCTGTTTTCGCGTAATCAGGCCGAGCGTCCCGCATAACGGGCATGAAAGCACCGCCCAATAGGGATCTTCCCGCTCCCCCACTTCGCCAGCGTTCTCCAGCACAAACACGGTACCGGGTTCCATCTGCTCGGGAATCCACTCATTGATAATGCTTAATTCGCCGATCATCATGTGCCTCCCGCCTTTCGTTTATGCTTCGATTTACGCACTGCTTTTCACGCTCTTTGCCGCCGCAAAAACCGAACATTTTCTGAAGCCGCAGCTTTCTTGCGCGAAACAACGTCGGCACGAACCCGCCGCACCTCGTCACTGAGACAAATATCGAACATCGCCTGTCGCGCATTCTTGATCAGATCGACGACCTGCCGCGCCGAAGTACGCAAATAAAGATGAGTGCCGTCGGTCAGCAGGTGATACTCCGAAGATGCGCCGACCGTAGCTGCCAGACTGGTGCCAAATTCCTGCTGTAGAAACCGGATCACTTTGCGCATGCGTTGTAGCGAGAAGCCGCGCCGGCGCAGTTGGCAGATAACCGCGACGGTGAGGAGGTCGTCCCAGTTGTAAATACGCCGATGTCCCTGGCGAGCGGGCGTAACAATGCCGCGTTCATCCCACCATTGCAGCTGACGGGCGGTAATTCCGGTCAGCGCGATCACGTCGTTCGATGTGAACTGTCGTTGCATTTTCGGCTGGTTCTGTTTCAAGCAAAAATCAATCGAAATGTTTGAAACATTCTAGGCGGCAACGGCACAAATAAAACGATCTTTAGTGAGGCGTCATAGTGACTACAAGGGTACGTAGCTGTAATCGAATTTCCGCCGGCTCCAGTGCTCGGCGTGGTGAGGTTTTGGCAAGACGCTCGAACCATGCTGACGAGGCGTTCTTATGGAGAAGTAGGTCCCGAGAATTTGTATGTTACCGCTCCTGGCATTACCATTAGCCTCATACAAATTTTTCCCCAGGGGCCATTCAATTGATGCTTGAACACGTGCGTGCGCGCTTCGTCCTGCCGGTGTGTTTTGTGCTGCTATTGGCAACGCTTACTTTTTCGCAGCAAAAAGAGAGTTATCGCAAGACCGATACATCGCCAAAAAATGCCAGTAAAACTACGACTGCGAACGACGACAAAGACACAAGTAAAGACGATGAAGGCGATCCGCTCTTTCGCGGCATGAAATACCGTTCCATCGGGCCGTTTCGTGGTGGGCGCTCTTTGACCGCCGCCGGAATTCCCGGCGATCCGTCGACTTACTATTTCGGCGCCACGGGCGGCGGCGTTTGGAAATCGGCGGATGGCGCGAACACCTGGTCTTATGCTTTCGATAAAGCTGGATCGCCGTCGATCGGCAGCATCGCCGTTGCTCTGTCTGATCCCAACGTCGTTTACGTCGGCACGGGCGAGGCTTGCATTCGCGGAAACATTGGTCAAGGCGACGGCGTCTGGAAGTCGGTTGACGCGGGCAAGACGTGGAAGAATGTCGGCCTGAAAGATTCGCGCGCGATCGGCAAAGTGATTGTGAATCCCCGCAATCCCGACATAGTTTTTGTCGCGGCGCTCGGCCACCCCTATGGCCCGAACTCCGAGCGCGGCGTTTTCCGCACGCTCGACGGTGGCAAAACCTGGGACAAGGTTCTTTTCAAAGATGAGAATACGGGAGCGATCGATGTTGCCTTCGATCCCGAAAATGCCAACATTCTATTTGCCTCGCTCTGGGAATCGCGCCGGACGCCGTGGTCGCTCTCTAGTGGCGGCCCGGGGAGCGGTATTTATCGCTCGAACGATGGCGGCGCTACCTGGAAAAAACTGGACGAACATGGCCTTCCTCCGGGGCCGTACGGCCGCATCGGCCTGGCGGTCGGCGCAAATTCTGATCGCGTTTATGTTTTGATCGAGGCCAAAGAAGGCGGTCTTTATCGTTCCGACGATGGCGGCGATACGTGGGATTTAGTTAATGGCAGTCACGGACTCGTGCAACGCGCATGGTATTACATGCACGTCATCGCCGATCCGCAGGATGCGAACACGGTCTACGTCGCCGATGTGGAGTTCTTCAAGTCAACAGACGGTGGACGGAACTTCAATAAAGTAAAAGTTCCGCACGGCGACAATCACGGGTTGTGGATTGATCCGAAAGATACGAAACGCATGATCGCCTCGAATGACGGCGGCGTCACCGTCAGTTTGGACGGCGGAAAGTCGTGGACACGTGAGGACAATCAGCCGACCGCGCAGTTCTATCACGTAATCACCGACACGCGGACGCCCTACTACGTTTACGGCGCGCAGCAGGATAATTCGACGGTTGCCATCGCCAGTCGCAGCGATGACGGCGCGATTGGTGCGCCCGATTGGTATGCGGTCGGCGGCGGGGAGGCAGGATACATTGCGCCGAATGCAACCGACCCAAACATTGTTTATGCCGGC
The DNA here is from genome assembly GCA_036513715.1 of Terriglobales bacterium. Lineage (GTDB taxonomy): Bacteria > Acidobacteriota > Terriglobia > Terriglobales > Acidobacteriaceae > Acidiflorens. Next base: position 84,247 of record DATBYM010000051.1, on the reverse strand, counting down.
GACTATCAGGGTAATATCACACGCTTCGACCGGCGCACCAATCAGGTCAAGAGCATTGCGGTGTGGCCGGAGCTCACCGACGCGCGCGGCGCCGCGGTGCTCGATCATCGCTTCCAGTGGACGGCGCCGATCGTTACCTCGCCGTTTGACCCCAGCACGATTTACTACGGAGGCGAGCGCATTTTCAAAACCTCTGACGGTGGAACGCACTGGGATGCGATCAGCGGCGACCTGACGCGCAACGATAAATCGAAACAGCAGCCCTCGGGCGGGCCGATCACAATCGATGACACGGGCACAGAATATTACGACACTGTCTTCACGATTGCTCCGTCGCCGTTAGCGAAAGGGCTCATCTGGGCTGGCACCGATGACGGCTTGATTCAAGTTACCCGCGATGAAGGGAAGAGTTGGTCGAACGTGACGCCGAAGGATCTCGCTGAATGGAGCCGCATCAGCTTGATTGAAGCGTCTCCGCACGACGCGGGCACCGCCTACGTCGCGGTCGACCGCCATCAGAATGACGATCTGGCGCCTTATATTTACAAGACGACCAATTACGGCTCGACATGGACCCGCATCACGGCGGGCATTCCGGATGGGGCGTTCGTGCGCGCGGTTCGAGAAGATCCAAAGAAGAAAGATTTGCTCTATGCCGGAACCGAGCGTGGCGTGTTTGTTTCGTTCGATGACGGCGGGCATTGGCGTGCGCTGCAAATCAATTTGCCGCTCACACCAGTTCATGACCTCGTCATTAAGAACGACGACTTAGTCGTGGCGACGCATGGGCGCTCGTTCTGGATCCTTGACGATGTTTCGCCGCTCCGCCAATTCGCCGATTCGGTCGCTGCGGAAGACGTGCATCTCTACAAACCCGCAACCGCTTATCGCGTGCATACGGGAGAGGCGCCAGCAAAATTATCATTTGACGGGAAGAATCCTCCGAGCGGCGCGGTTATTTATTTCTATCTCAAGCAGGCGCCGAAACCCGAAACGAAGGAGGAAGTAAAAATTGAAATTCTGGATGCTACGGGCAATGTGGTTCGCACCTACTCCAGCAACCGATCGGAGCCGCTCGATGAGCCGCTCGATCCTGACGACAAGAAGCGCGAGAAGGAGATTAAGCCTGAGGACGGTTTGAATCGCTTCGTGTGGGATTTGCGTTACGAGGAGGCGAATCGCGTCCCGAATTATTATCTGTGGGAGTACAACGATGGCGCGAAAGGGCCGCTGGCCGTGCCCGGCGACTATCAGGTGCGTTTGACCGCCAAGGGGAAGAGTCTGACCGCTCCGTTTGAAATGAAGATCGATCCGCGCGTGACCACATCGCAGGCCGATCTGGAGAAGCAGTTCAAACTGGAGATGGATGTGCGCGAGCAGTTGAATCGCGTTTACGACGCGGTGAACCAGATCCAGGACGTCCGCGAGCAATTAGATGGACTGAAGAAACGCCTGGTGCCGGGTGACTCGTCGAAAGCCTTGTTTGACGGCGCGAGTGCACTCGACGCCAAGCTGATTGCGGTTCGCGATCCGCTGATTAATTTCAAAATCAGCGCCAGCGAGGATTCTTTGGCGTATGCTCCGGGCATTGACGCGAAACTCGCGTTTCTATCGATGGGCGTGGCTGGCTTCGCCGATTCCGCTCCGACGGAAGCCGAGTACCAGGAATTCGACAAGCTGAAAAAGCAGACCGATGAATTACTGGCCCACTGGGATCAGGTGAGGAATGCGGATATCACCAGCTTCCAAAAACTTGCGGCTGAACAAAACATTCACCCCATCTACGTGCCCGATGTGAAAAGCGAAAAAGTGCAGGGCGGTGAAGAGGAATAGTCGGAAGAAATGTAGCGTGGTTACGGCTTGGACGGGGCCCTTCGGCTTCGCTCAGGGCAGGCTCCGCCCCGTCGCCACACAAATCATTAGATAAACATCTCGTCTTGCGGCACGCCGCTCCCACCGTTTTTCGGATGGCGGCGTTTCTGTCCTAGAAATACTTCCAGTCCGGTCGTGAGTGCGGTCATGAGCCCGTTGACCTGGCGCAGCGGAGAGACGACCGTCTTATGCACGATCTCGGTTGTGTCTTCCACTTTGTCCATGGTGCGATTCAGCAGTTCGTCGGCGCGAATTACCTGCAGCCGGGTGCGATCGAGCGCGTCGGTGAGCGTGGCGTCGATGCGCGCCAGTTGATTGCGCACCAGATTGGTCGATTCCGCAACGTTGACCGAGATGGTGTCGATCTTGGGCCGCAGGTCCACTATGAGACTCTGCACCGAATCGATTGTGGGCAAGGCCTTGCCGCGCACTTCCGTGGCGAGGGCTTCCATCTTGGCGGAGCTCTTGCGGACGGCGAAGTAGAGGCCGATCATAATTCCGGCTTGAATCACCACCGCAAAAGTGGTTGCTGCAATAAAGATTCTTAGGAGATTGTCATCCATAGTTGCTCCTGCTGCCGTTGAAAACGCTGGCGCAAAGGCGCTTTCAATGTAGAAGAACATAGTTGAAGAAACAGCGATATCGCCGCCGCGATATGTTCCCCAAGCTCCCCGGCCAGCTAGATGTTCTTGCCGCCATCCGCCGTTGCCGATGTGGTTTCGTTATAGGCCTGGCGCCCGGCTTCATAGGCGCTGCGAAATTGTTCTTTCTGCTGGTTGAGCACGTCGCGTCCGCGATCGACCCAGTCATTGGCCTGTTCGCGTGCCTTGCGAACCTGCTCGCGCGCCTTCTCGCTGCCTTCCTGCGCTTTCGATCGGATTACCTCGCGCATCTCATCGCCCGGGCGTGGGGCGTACAGTACTCCGACCACCGCTCCCACTCCGAGGCCAGCCAGGAACCACAAGAAACTGTTGCTGTCGTTATCCGCCATATCACCCTCCTCAACTTTCTCATTACATCTTTTCTCAATACTTCGGATGGTAGCACCGCGATATGTGAAAGACAATTCACTATGCCCCAAATCGCTGGATTCGGTTAGAGCAATCTTCGACCGCTAAGGTTGCCGCCCTGTGCGAAACAAACCCTTGTGCGGGAAGCGCCAAAGGCGGAGAATGAGGCGGTTCGAGGAGGCACTTTTTGTCCGACCGCAAGTATCGGCAGCGCGGGTATCAGGATTCCGGTGGCAGCAAGAAAAAGGATTTTGATAAATCCGCCGCCCCGAAAAAAGAGAATACCTTCGGACCGCGCCCCATCAACATGCCGGGAACCCGCACTGTGTCGCGTTGCGCCGAATGCGGAGCGTTGCTGCAGAATCTAACCGACCCCGTCGGCGAGTGCCCCAAGTGCGGTTTCGCGCTGCATGCCTGCAAACAGTGCGAGCATTTCGATCCCTCCAGCCGCTTGGAATGCAATCAGCCGATCCCGGCTCGAATCTCGCCGAAAGATAAGAAGAATGATTGCTCGTTTTTTTCCATTCGAATGATGGTGGAGAAGGAAACATCGAGCAAGCCCAGTCAGCGTCCGAACGACGCGCGCGCGGCGTTTGACAATTTGTTTAAGGACTGACGGGGACAACGCGCGGCAAAGCTTGCCGTCTAACTTCCGATTGAAGACGCAGCGCCTTTCAGTGATGCAGAGTCCTTCGACTCCGCCGAGCTATTCGCTGCGCGCACGGCCCGACTGCGCTCAGAGTTTGTGACTTTTTTAAAATCGCCAAAAATCAGCGCTGCAAACAATATAGTTACGGCGACAAAATGGTCGAAAAATCAAAAAAGTCGCAAACTCTCAGGATGACAATCGCACGACGAGCACGGCGACTACGGCTTCTGCGTCGGCCTGAGCAGCACTTCGCTAGCGAAGGATTGCGGGGCTTGGGCTACCAGCATGGCGACTACGTGGGCTACGTCGGCGGCTTGTAGCATCTTCTCCGTGTTCATACCGGTATGCGGGCTGAATTCGGTGTGGGTTGAGCCGGGGCAGATCACGGAGACGCGAATGCCGTGGGCGCGCAGCTCCTCGGCTACGGAATAGGTCAAGCCATTCAATCCCCACTTTGAGGCGGCGTAGGCGGCCCCGTTGGGCAGGGCGTTTTTGCCGGCCAGAGAAGAGATGTTGATGATGTGTCCGGCGCGCGTTTTGATCATGAGGGGCGCGAGGCTGCGGATGCAGTAGTAGACGCCGCGCAGGTTGGTGTTCAGCAGTGCGTCCCAATTCTCGGGCGCTAGGCGATGGAGCGGCCCGCTGAAGCCGCCGACTCCGGCATTGTTGACGAGAATATCGAGGCGTTCAAACGTACGCTCGACGTGCGCGGCTAGAGCTTCGACGGATGCGAGATCGGTGACGTCGCACTCGATCACCATACTCCTGTAGGTCTTCCGGTCGGCATTTTTCCCATCGCTTTTCGCAGTGCTCATGGCAGCGGTTTTCTGGCTGCTGGTCTGCTCAATCGCGGCCGCCGTTTCTTCCAGGGATGGACGTGAGCGTCCGCAGAGAATGGTGTGTGCGCCGAGTTCGGCAAGTTTCATGGCGATGGCGCGGCCGATGCCGCGTCCGGCACCGGTGATGGCGGCGACTTGACCGGACAGCGGTGGCTGCGGCGACGATGCGATTGTGCTCAAAGCGGGTGACTCCTGGAGAATTATGATTCAGCGAGTGGCCTGGCTATTCTACGGGTGCGGTTGTTCTGGTTGGCAGCGTTATTTTTATTCTGCGTTGCGGATTGATTTTGCATCCAAGAAGTCGGTTGGAGCGAGTCTGGACGGGGCGGCACTTCCGGCCAATGAACTGGCGGAGGGGGCTGAAGCGGGGTGGAGTGGGCAAGCCGCTTGCCTTAGCTGGGGTACATCCTTATAATCCGCTCACCGGAATAATGTTGAGCCGCGGGATATCGACAGGCACATGAGTTTCGGGACCCATCGAATAAGCTAGACCAGTAAGCCAGGCGATAGGCTAGACGATGTGTGCGCTGCAAGTGTGAGCTAAGAGGTACTTCATGGTGCAAGCCCGACACCAGGATTGGGTCGACCAGGGCGCGAGGTCAACTCCAGCTTCCCCGAAGGGTTAAGGAGCCACAGGAATGAAGAAGATCGTTTTCGCGATGTTGCTGGTAGCGGCAGTTACCGCCGTCGCACAAACCGCGTCGCAGCCAAACTCCGCGCCCGCGCAGTCGGCGCCACAACCGGGCGCCGCACCGCCAGCCACGGCAGCGCCGCCAGCAGCCGCTGCGCCTGCTCAGCAGAAAAAAGAAATTAAAGATCCGGCCGAATATAACGCTTATGTAGGCGCGGTGGAGCAAAAGGATCCCGCCGCCAAGATCAGCGGACTGGAAGCGTTTATCACGCAGTATCCGAACAGCGTGATGAAGGAAGAATCGCTGGAATATCTGATGATTGCTTATCAGCAAACCAGCAATTCGCCGAAGATGCTGGAGACAGCACAAAAAGTCCTGGCCGTGAACCCTTGCAACATACGAGCCGTGGCGCTCGTCGCATACTCGAAGCAGGCGATGGCGACGGCTGGCCAGAACGCGCAACAAAATTTTGCCGACGCCGGTCAGGCCGGTCAGAAGGGCCTGCAGTGTTTGCAGACTGCGGTGCGGCCCTATGACACCACGCCCGCGGACTGGGACAAGCTGAAGACGCAGACCTCGGGAATTTTTAATGGAGCGGCCGGCATCAGCGCCTATCAGGCGAAAGACTACCCGAACGCGGAACAATATCTGCGCGCGGCGGTGCAAGGTGATCCAACAAACCTCCTCGAGATTTATGACCTGGCGCTTGCCGACCTCGCTCCGGGAACGGCAGAAAACGACCCGGAAGGACTCTTCTATATCGCGCGCGCTTCAAACCTCGCACAGGGCGCTGGTAGGGATCAGATCGCGAAGTTTGGCAAGAGCCGCTATGTCAAGTATCACGGCGCGGACGATGGCTGGAGCGATTTGCTGACGCAGACAACCAGCGCGACTCAGCCGCCTGCCAATTTCGCGATCACGAAATATGTGCCGCCCACGCTGGCCGAGCAAGCCGCCGCACTCGTCAAGAGCAAGAAAGTCGAGGAAATGAGCTTCGCGGAATGGCAACTGGTTCTCTCCGAAGGAACGCCGGAGGATGCAGATAAGGTCTGGGCGGTGATCAAAGGGAAGCCGCTGCAGTTGCAGGCGCATATCATCAGCATTGAATCATCGAGCAAACTGCAACTGGCGGGCAGTCAGGACGACATCGACGCCAAGCGTGCGGACATCGATCTGACGATGATGGCCGCGATTCCGAAGAAAGATGCGCCGAAGGAGGACACGGATTTTCAGTTCGAAGGAACGCCGGTCTCCTACGTTGCCAAGCCGTTTGTGATGACGATGGACCAAGGGGCGTTGCTGGTGAAGGCGAAGCCGAAGCCGACCACTACACATCACAAGGCGGCGCAGTGATGCACGTCTGAGGTGCCAGGTCTCAGGAAAAGCTCTGAGAAAAATTGAGAGAGTAAGCCAGAGGGCGGTCCGCAAAAGGATCGCCCTCTGGTTTTGCGCAGAGATTTATCGGCGGTACGGGAGCGATGTCTATCGGACCTGTTTTCTCTCCAGCGAGAGCGGGCGCGCGCTGCGGGGCGGGCGTTTGGCGCCGGCCCGCAACGGGCGTATGTCGATCTTAAGTTCCTGCATGGTGCGGCTGAGCGTGTTGCGGTGCATGCCCAACTGCCGCGCGGCCTTGCACTGATTGCCACGATTTTCTTCGAGCACGGTGATGATGAACCGCTTCTTAAATTCACGAACGGCTTCGGAATAGAGAATGTTGCTTTTATACATCTGCAGAATGAGCGCTTCCAATTGATCTTTCACGTGCCGCCTCGTTTCCACGGGCCGAGAACCGAACAGCCCGTGGCATAACTCAAATTTCAAATCCCGCGCCAAGACGCGTTGTCGCTTGTTGCGGCAGCGGCATGATCGAATGCCATGCCCTGCTCTGAATCTCACATCCACCACAAATCGCTGCAAAACTTCTTGCGCGCCGACAATGGTTCGCCATACGAGTGCGATCGCCACGTCGACTGCGCTTGAATTTTCTACGTCGCCGAATGCACGTGCCGCATGTAATCGAGGCCCTGGTAGAAACGTTCGCGCAGTTCCGCTGGCGCCAGCCAGATTGCCGCTCTTCCGCCCACCAGAAAATATGGAGCCAGCTGCGATCCCTCCAGCCACTTCGCAGCCGGCGCAAACGCAGTCATCGCCGTAAGAACGATCGCCACCACCAGCACGCCACGCAACAAACCGAGGACTGCACCCAGCACCCGATCAATCGCGCTCAGGCCGGCTTTCTTCATTGCCCAGCGCGCGATCCGTCCGGCAAAGCCGAATACGATCAGAACGGCAAAAAAAATAATTAGAAAACCGGCAATTTCGCCGAGCCAAGGCGATTTCAAATGAGGCGCAAACCAGTCCGCCAGACGTTGATACTGCCAGGCGGCCAGCAAGTATCCGACGGCCAGGCCGGCCAGACTGAAGGCCTCGCGAAAGAAGCCCTCAATGGCCGCCGCGGCCACCGAGAAAACCAGGAAGCCTAGAATTATCCAGTCGGCAATGCTCATGGTTCGATGCTCATGGTTCACCGGATCCGAATTTCATAATCGAATTCAATGACACCAGCGCACGCCGGCTAGATCTCCAACTCGCGTCCTGTCAACTGACGGTATGCCCCGAGATACTTTTCGCTCGTCCGCAGCGCCGCTTCTTGGGGGAGGGCTGGCGCGGGCGGTTGTTTGTTCCAGCGAATCTCTTCGAGGTAATCCCGTACATACTGCTTGTCGTAAGAATCCTGCGCCTTGCCCGGTTGATAGCTGTCGGCCGGCCAGAAGCGCGAAGAATCCGGTGTGAGAACTTCATCCGCCAGCGTGATGCCTAAGGCGGTCTGTCCAAACTCGAACTTGGTGTCGGCGATGATGATGCCGCGCTGCCGCGCATAATCGGCGGCCTTCCTATAAATGCGCAAGGTAAGGTCGCGCAATTGACGGCTCAATTCAGGGTCGACGATCTTGCACATTTCCTCGAAAGAAATGTTGATGTCATGACCAGTTGTAGCTTTGGTCGCTGGCGTGAACAGCGGCTCCGGTAACTGGTCAGATTCTTTCAAGCCAGACGGCAGTTTCACTCCGCAGACTGAGCCTGTTGCCTGGTATTCTTTCCACCCCGAGCCCGAGAGATAGCCGCGCGCCACGCATTCGACAGGAAACATCTCGGCGCGCATCACCATCATAGAGCGCCCACGCAGTTCGTCGGCGTGGCTGCGAATGGCCGCTGGGTACCGGTTCACGTCGGCGGTGACAAAATGGTTGGGGACCATGTCTTTCAGAAAGTCGAACCAGAACAGCGAGATCTGCGTGAGCACCCGGCCCTTGTGCGGAATGCCGGTGGCGAGAACGTAGTCGAAGGCGGAGATGCGGTCGGTAGCCACGAACAGCAGGTGGTCATGGTCAAGGTTGTAGACGTCACGCACCTTGCCGCTGGCGTGCAACTCTAATTCAGGGTAATCGGTGCGGAGCAGAACGGAATCGAGAATTTCGGGGCTCATCGTAAATTCACCAATAAAAAACTTTGCGTATTCTAGCCTTCGCCAAGAATTTGTCAACGCTTTCTGTCGCTCGCGCGTCGCTCGGCCGCGGGCGGTAAAAAGAAAAGGGTTGACAGTTCCAGTGTAAGGCAGAAACCTTGTCTGGCGCAGGTTCAGGCGAGATAGCGATGTGGAAAAACTGAGGAAGGCTTTGGAAAAAAAGGCGGCGAGTTTTCAACTTGCCAAAGCAAAAAACGTCGGGCGTGTCAACGTTAGTTTTTGCTGGTCGGATCGGTCATGCCGCCCCAAACCGCACCGACACGAGCTTTGACACGCCCGGCTCCTGCATGGTCACGCCATAAAGCACGGGAGCGATGCTCATGGTGCGCTTACTGTGCGTGATCAGGATGAACTGCGTCTGCACGCTCATCTCGCGCACCAGGTCAGTGAAGCGCGCGATGTTCGACTCATCGAGGGGAGCATCGACTTCGTCGAGGATGCAGAACGGGCTGGGCGTGTATTGGAAGATGCCGACCAGCAGCGCAAGCGCGGTGAGCGCTTTTTCGCCGCCGGAGAGCAGCAGCACGTTCTGCAGTTTTTTCCCGGGAGGCGATGCGACCACGTCGATACCGCTCTCCGCGCTGTTCTCGAGGTCTGTGAGCCGCATGAATCCGTGACCGCCGCCGAAGAGCTTGCGGAACGTGGCCTGAAAGTTTTCGTTAATTTTATTGAATGCCTCCTCAAATTTCTGCCGCGATACTTGATCGATCTCACGAATCGTCGCTGCCGTATCGGAGATCGCATCGAGCAGATCTTTCCGTTGGGTGGCCAGGAATTCGTGGCGCTCGGCGGTTTCCTTGTACTCATCGAGAGCCATCATGTTGACCGGTCCCATGGCGTCAAGCCGCGCACGCATTTCGCGGTGGGCATGATCTTCAGTCGCGAGTTCGTCGCCTGTTACTAAGACAATTGTTGTGTCAGCTATCAGGACTGGCCGGTCAATACCCAATTCGTTGAGGCAGGTGTCGGCCAGGTGTTGCAGGTCAGATTGCAGCTTGGCGGCCGCAGCGGACAATTCGCCGCGGCGATCGCGCGCCAAATCGAGCTGCTGGCGGGTGGAGTGCAGCAGTTCGTCAATTTCGGCGAGCCGCGCCCGCACCTGCTCCGACTCGAGTTGCAGTAGGCCTTCGCGCGCCTCGCCGGCGTTGCGCTCGGCTTCGAACTGCAGAATTTGCTCGGCCAGTTGCACGTTCTCATTCTGGCGCTGTGCCATCTCCGCGCCAGCCGATTCCATTTGCGTCTGCAAAACGCCCGCCCGCTGCCGCATCTCGGCAACCAGCGTCTCGATACGTTGTAGCAGGGCGGTAGCCGACCGATGGCGTTCTTCGAGCGTGGCCATACGCGCCGCACGCTGCGAAGTGGCTTCAGCAGCCGTGTCGCGCTGGTTGCGCAGAGCGGCGAGGCGATCTTGTCCCGCGGTGAGCAGCGTTTCCGATCGCGCGCGCGTCGCTTCGATCAGCGCGAGTTCCGCTTGCCGCGATGCAATCAAGCTTTCCTGCTCCTGCCGTTCTGTCGCGAGTCGTTGCAGTTCGCGTTCGCTGATCGCGATCCGCTCGCGCACGCGAGACATTTCGCCATCGAGCTGGGTGAGCAAATGTCCCGACGTCATCGCCTGTTTCTCGGCCTCGCGCTTGTCTTCTTCAAGGCGATCGAGCAGAGAAGTGTGCTCCTTGATTTCGCGCGCCAAAGTGAGCGCCAGTATTTCTTTCTCGCGCAGGGCGCGCTCAAGTTCTTCGAGCAGCCGCAACACGTCACGCAACTCGCGCTTCATCGACAGCGGTCCCTCGCTGCGCTGCTTACCGCCGGTGACGGTCACGTTGTGGAAGCATTCTCCAGTCTGCGAGAGAAAAAACGCGTCGGGACTGGATAGGGCAAGCTCGCGCGCCACCGCGGGATCGGGCACGATGTATCCATTGCCCAGCTTCGGCAGAATTACTTCAAGCGATTTGCCAAATCCGTTCAGCACGCGAATTGAATTTTTCAGCGGCAGAACAGTATCGCTCAGCGGAGAGTAATGATGGCTCTCATCCGCGAGAAATGAAAACTTGGCTTGCGAGTCTTCCGGATGCACGAGAAATGTTGCGCGCCCATCGACATCGGAGCGCAGCAGTCGCAGGCCCTCGTTGGCAGCGTCCCATGACTTGACCACGACGAAGTTGAGTTCGTCCCGCAGGAAGTCTTCGACGACGCGCTCATAGCGCGGCTCAACTTCGAGAAAGTCGGCGAGCACGCCGGCGGGAGTATTTCCGCCCTGCATGGCGCCGGATTGAAACAGCCGGCGCACCGATTCGGTCGAATAGCCGTGCTCGGCGATGACCGCTTCGAGCGAGCCTTTTTTGCCGAGGGCCGTCGCATATTCCGAGCGCAGCGAGTCGAGGTGTTTTTTGTTTTCGCCCTCGGCGGCGCGTTTGCTGTCGAGGGTCTCACGCAGGCTGGCGATCTCTGCCGCGAGGCCGCTGGCGCGCTGCGAAACGCTTTCGAATTCCAGAGCAATCTGGCCGCGTTGTCCGCCGAAGGTTGCGGATTGCGACGTTGCGGTTGCGATTTCGGCGCGCAGACGCTGCTCTTCGCGGCCTATGCCCGCCAGTCGTTCCTCTGATTGCGTGAGCTGATTGCGCAGATTCGAAGCTCGGCCGACCGCCTCAAGAATCGCGGCGCGATGCGACTCCTGCTCGCTTTCGAGCAACGCAAGATTGATAGCGGCGTGCGCGGTTTCCTGCTGACTGAGTTCGTATTCGTGTTGAGCCGCCGCCAGGTCAGAAGCCGCCGAGTCGAGCAACTGCTGGTGCCCGTTCCGCTCCTCTTCGAGCGCAGCGAGCCGCGTCTGCGCCTGCGCCAACTCTGCTTCCGCCGCTGCCGTGCGCACGATCAGTTCGGCGCAGCGCTCTTCATTGGTACGGATGCGCGCCTTGCTCCGATCGCCTTCGATGGCAATCTGGTTGAGCCGTTCGCGATTTTGCCGCGCCTCCGTCTCAATCGCATAGCCGCGCTGCGTGCCCTCGGAGTGCTCGACTTCGGATTGCTGCACGCTCTCCGTCTGCTGTCGAATGTCTTCGCCCAACTGATTAATCTCGGTATCTAGCGCGACGCTCTCCTCATCCATCTGAGCAAATTTGCTGGCGAGTACCACGCGCAGCTTGGCGCGCATCTCATCGCGCAGCTTGGCGTAGCGCTCGGCCTTGCTGGCCTGGCGTTTGAGCGAATTCATCTGCCGCGTCACTTCTTCAAAAATGTCGTTGACGCGGTTGAGATTCGTCTTGGCGTCTTCGAGACGGGCTTCGGCTAGACGCTTCTTGGTTTTGAATTTCGTGATGCCGGCCGCTTCTTCGATAATGTTGCGGCGATCAGTCGGGCGGCTGCTCAGGATCTGGCCAATGCGCCCCTGCTCGATCAGCGCATAGGACTCCGGCCCCAGGCCCGTGCCCATGAAAAGTTCCTGAATGTCGCGCAGGCGACAGAGTTTTCCATTGAGCAGATATTCGCTGTCGCCGCTGCGAAATAAGCGGCGCGTCACGGAAATTTCTCCAGCATGGTATTGCTGCTGATTAAACTTGCGGCGGCGAATTTTCAAAACCACTTGCGGGCCGGCAACGGCTACGGTCGCATCTTGAGCGGTCGCATCACCATCGGCCGCGTCGTTGGCTACGTCAGAGGGCGAAACTTCGGCGGGCGTCGCGATGGCCGCGCCTTCAACCTCTTCTGTTTTTCCCGGCTGAGCCTCTTCGACGGCGCGCTCGGTTTCGGCGGAAGCCTGCGCGCGAAGCTCAGCCTCATCCCAATCCGACTCCGCGGACAACTCATCCTGAATCTCAATCTCCGTGGGCGCATGGGTATCGGGCCCACCGTAAATTTCCGGATCGATCAGCGTGAGCGAAACCTCGGCCATGCCCGTGGGGTTGCGGTCGCGCGTACCGGAGAAAATCACGTCCTCCATGCGCGAGCCGCGCAAAGACTTTGCCGACTGCTCGCCGAGCACCCACGAAATCGCGTCGGCGATGTTCGATTTGCCGCAGCCGTTCGGCCCGATGATGGCGGCAATGCCTTCGCCGTGAAATTTCAGCTCGGTGCGATCGCAGAACGACTTGAATCCTAGAATTTGCAGCTTCTTCAGTTTGAGCAAAGTAACTCCTTCGTGGGCGGACGCCGAGATTTTCGTCCGCGGACTCGGTTGGTGCTGGCTGGAGTGCGCTGCAAATCGCGGGGTTTCGGCGGTCAACGGATGCTGTTAACTGCCAAGGTTCCCGCTGGTCATAAGCGTTCGATGCCGTCCGCGAACCCAAGGACACCATCCACGCTTGTGACCAACTCTAATGGCGAATGCCGGGACGGGTCAAGTAATAAAACACCACATATTGTGGTGCCGATCCCAGCACCGCCTTTAGTTGCACAGACACTGCAGCAATTGCGCGCAAACCACTGGTGAGGAGTGAGAAGGTGGGAGACCGCGAGAGCATCTTTACTCTACTGCTGGCCGCGCTGCGATGCAATCGCCGCCAGGGAGAAATTCTGGTCATATCCGCAAACCGGGGAATATTGGTGCCCCGGATGAACGAGAGGAATTGGCGCAGCGACCGGCTGATTGCTAACTGCCGCCACCCTCATCCCATCACCACATTCACTTCGGCGCCCTTGCCCGCACCTAGCATTTGAAACGCCGACCCGCGATTGGCGGCGATTTCCAGAAAGCCCATACTTCCCAGGATGCCGAAGACCTCACCCGGAGCGCCTTCCGCATAGTTTGTGCAAATGCGCGTCGCTGGAGCCTTCGGTCCGATCGCGATCTTGAAGGCCGGCGGATCCAGTCCGAAAAGTTGCGGCGCATCCTGCGGGGTGATGTTGGTAATAAGATTACCGAAACGATCGACCTTCAGCACCACGCCGCGAAGCGTACGTTCATCGACCGGCTTCGGTCGTGGCGCGCCAAAGCGGACGTAGTCGGTAATCTCTTCGCCGAAGCGATCGGCCGCAACTCCCTTCGCAAGATTCGCCGCCACCGGCGAAAAAATATCGCGTGCGTGAAAAGTATTGCTGCGGGGCTGCAAAAAATAATGTTCCGCGGTAATGTGGCGGACCGAGAGCCGCTCTTCGCGAGCGTAGATCAGAGAAAGCACGCCGTTGTCGGGAGCAACGAATAAATGGCGGTCGCCGGTCAACACGATGGGTCGCCGCGCCGTTCCCACGCCCGGATCGACGATCACCATGTGAATGGTGCCGGAAGGGTAGTAGGAATAAGCCTGCGAAACGGTCAGCGCGCCATCCAGAATATCGAACGGCTGCACCGCATGGCTGATGTCGATGATCTGCGCGTCGGGAGCAATCTCGAGGATGACGCCCTTCATGGCGCCGATGAAATGATCGTTGAGTCCGAAATCAGTAGTGAGCGTGATGATTGCGGTACGTGCCAATTCGCTACCTCATTGAGTTTGGGAAAATTTTAAGGAGCCCCAACGAAGTATCGGATGTCACGCGACGGCGCGTCAAGCGAGTGTTCTAACAGTGGGGCGTAGGGCCTCAATGCGAGAGACAGGAGAGATCATGTCCCAGCCAATGACAAAGACCGCCAAGTCGGTGTCACTCGGGGTGCGATGCCGGGTCCCTCTTTACCGGCCGCTCGATAGCGGGAGAGATGTCGCAAACCATTTATGTGACCCAGAACGAATGGAGGCACAATCGCGGCGCCATCCAAATCGGCCATACCGGCTTTGGATATGGGGGGTTTATTCCTGAACCCAGCACGCTGGTTCTGTTCGGCACTGGCTTAACCGTTATTGTCGGAACGAATTATAGAAAGCGCTCTCGAACCTAGTATGAATCGGGTTGGTCGCGCGGTGACCAGTCCGCTAATCAATCGACAGCGACGTCGCCCGAGCCGGTATGAACGGAGATCATCGGTCCGCCGCCGAGAACCTTCCCCACCACGCTTTTCTTCATCTCCTGAATGCGGCCCTGCACGGTTGTTGTCACAGGATGGCCCAGCGTGACGGTTCCTGAACTCGACGAAACATCGACGTCGAAAGCCGTGTCGGGTGGGACACTCAACGTGACATTTCCCGATCCGGTGCGCACGCTCCACGTACTTTTGGGCACGCCTTTGCCGTGGATGTCGCCGCTGCCCGCCTCGGCATGAAATCCGCCGTTGATGCCGCTGACGTTGATGTTGCCGGAGCCGGTGCGAATCTCCATGTCGCCCACACCCGTCTCCTCGATCTCGATGTCACCGCTACCCGCTTTGATCTTCGCGGGGCCGGCAAGCTCGCGGCCGCGCACATTTCCCGATCCCGTCTGGAAGCGCATGTCGCCAGTGAGTCTCGCCAGTTTCAAATCGCCCGAGCCGCTCTCCAGTTCGATGTTACCCCGCAGCCCTTCAATCGTCTGATTGCCGCTACCGGTGTGGGCGCGAATCGCGGTTTCTTCGGGAACCGTAATTTCATAGTCGATGGAGATGTTATTGATGTTCACGTAGTCGATGCGGATGCTGTTGCCGTTCTGCCGAAGCGGCGGATTGCTTTGCAATTCCTGCGCCTCCGCCTTGTGGTCGCCCCCGAACCATGAATTGCCGGACTGGATTTTGGCATGAATCGTAACCGTGCCCGCAGCGCCGTTTCGCACGGTGATGTCGCCGGACCGAGTCAGCACTTCAAGGTCGACTGGCCCACTCACCTGAAACGAACGATCAAAGGTTCCAATGACCGAAGCAAACCCCGCCAGCGAGGTAGCCAGAACAAAAATCAGCGTGCGAACCGCTCGACGCCGAAACAAGGAAGTGTTATTCATAGTGCCCATCCTCTAAATCTAGATTGTCATCCTGAGCGGAGCGAAGGACCTAATGTATGCCGCCGCGCCGGAGCAAAGTCAGAGTTCAAAGTCAAGATCACAGAGGTAAAAAATCGGTCTGTCTTTCACCTCTGCAATCTTGCCTGCGACCCGTCACCTGCCCTACTGCAGCACCACCTGGTCGCCTTCCTTCAGCCCCGACAGCAATTCAGTCTTCGCGCCATTCGAGATCCCGATATTAACAGCCAGTTTCTTTTTGCCATCCTTCGCTTTCGGATCGGGCACTTCGACCGACGCTTTCTTATCCTTGTCGTAAATGATCGAGCCTTCTGGAATCTGCAGCACGCCCTTGTGCTCGTCGAGAATGATCTCGGCATTCGCCGTCATCATCGCTTTCAAAACGCCCTCAGGATTATTGATCGAGACGCGAACCTCAAAAGTCGTAACGTTATCTTTCTCCACGCCCATGGGAGAAATCTTCGTCACCTTGCCGGTAAACGTCTTGTCCTTGAACGACTCGACTTTGATGCGCGCCGGTTGCCCCAGATAAACCTTGCCGATATCGCTCTCATCGACCTTGCCTTTGACATAAACCTCGCTCGTATCGCCAAGTGTCATGACCAGCGTCGCTGTCGAGCCCAGCACCAGAATCGAACTCACCGCGTCGCCAATCTCCACGTCGCGCGATAAGACAATTCCATCCAACGGAGATTCAATCGTGGTGTAACCAAGCTGCTCTTCCAGTTGCTTGAGATTGGCGCGATCCTGCGCCATCTGCCCCTCGGCTTGACCAATCTTGGCCTGCAAAACCAGCAACTGCGCCTTGGATACATTTTGCTTGTTCAGCGCCATCTTGTAATTCTTTTCGGCATCGTCAAGCGCCGACGCAGAAACGACGCCATCCTTAGCCATGCCATTGGCGCGCTCGTACGCCCGTTTCAACAGCGGAACGTCCGGACCCTCAGCGTCAACCTTAGCTCGCTCCAGGTCAGCGCGCGTACCATTCAAGCTCGCAGTCGAAGCCTCCAACTGCGCCCGCGCCTGATCGACCCGCGCCTGAATCTCATCGCGATCGAGCTCGGCGAGCACCTGCCCTTTTTTCACTTTGTCACCGTAGTCGACGTAGAGCTTCTTCACGATGCCACTGGCCTTCGACTTGACCTCCACCTTGGTGATGGGCTCGATCTTGCCGGTCGCGACTACGCTCTTCGCCAAATCTCCCTTTTCAACCTTCGCCAGCTTCGAGGGGTCGATCTTTACGCCGCCGCTGTATGCAGCCAGTGCCCCGGCCACCGCCAGGATTACAACGACCGCTGCGATCGAGGTCCAGATGATAATTCGCTTGCGCCGTTTCCTCTTGCCATTGCTGTTGCCTTCCACGACTGCCTCCTGCTTGATTTCAAATCGAACTGCCATGCACCTGTTGTTACGGAAGAAACCTCAGAATAGTTCCTAAGAAGTTCCCGACGAAGTCGCCCACAAACGCCGGATTCGCCCAATCGCCCTCTGTCCGGTGTACATAGTTAGACCGCTGAGAAAGGAAAAAGAAAGCATGAATCGCGCTGGCGAGGGTCTATCCACTTATTGTACGCGATCCAAATCGAAGACTCGCTTCCAACAGTTGCCCGGCTTCTTCTTCGTGATCCTTAGTGCCCTTGGTGGTAAACGATTTTTCCGCGTTCAATCACGAAGCCGATCCACTGTCCCCAGTCTTTCCTGCTTTTCCTGCCGCCTGTTAGCTTTGACCTTCCGCCTGCTTTTCCTGATCCCCGCCTGCCTATTCCTTTGGAATGTTAGAATTACACTTACATGATTGCGTACGTGCTGCTGCGGGTGTTCGTTATCCTGCTCCTGGTAGCGGCCAATGCTTTCTTCGCCGCGGCCGAGTTCGCGCTCGTCAGCGTCCGCGAAACCCGCATCCTCCAGCTCATCGAATCCCACCGCGCCGGCGCCCGCACCGTCCTCAAACTTCACCAGCAACTCCAGCGCGTAGTCAACGGCGTCCAACTAGGAATCACCATCACCAGCCTCAGCCTCGGCTGGCTCGGCGAGCCCGTGCTGGCGCGCCTCTTCGAGACCTGGATCGGCAGCATCCCACACGCCATCCTTTACGCCCACGCCATTGCCGTCACCGTTGCCTTCGTCGCCATCACCAGCCTGCACGTGATCCTCGGCGAACTCGTCCCCAAGTCGCTCGCCTTGCAGCGCGCCGAGCGCGTCGCCCTGGCCGTAGCGGCACCCATGGACGTCTTTCTCACCATCACGCGCCCGGTCACGGTCGGCATGAGCCGCGTCGCCCGATTCGTCCTCCGCGCCTTCGGCACTCGCGAAATCCGCCACGGCTCGGTCCACTCTCCCGACGAACTCAAGCTTATCGTCACCGCCGCGCACCACTCCGGCCAGCTCTCCTCGGCGCAAGAAGAGATGCTGCTCAATGCCCTCGAACTCGACAGCATCACGGCCCGCCAGGTGATGGTCCCGCGCACCAGAATTTTTTCTCTGCCCGCCGATCTCAACCTCGACGAAGCCCTCTCGCGCGTAGTCGACGATCAGCACTCCCGCGTCCCCGTCTACGATCCGCAGCGTGGCCCGGAACACATCGTCGGAGTCCTCTACGCCAAAGATCTCATGCGCTGGACCCGCCAACGCCTGGGCCCCGCCGCCGCTCTTCCCACGTCTCAGCGCATTTCTCAGATGAAAATCGGCCAGGTCATGCACGACGTTCTAGTCGTGCCCGAAACCAAATCGTTGCTAGAACTGCTAAGCGAATTCCAGCAGCGCCAGCGCCACCTAGCCGTGGTAGTCGACGAATTTGGCTCGACCGCCGGAGTCATCAGCGTGGAAGACGTCCTCGAACAACTGGTAGGCGAACTCAAAGACGAGTACGATATCGCCGCGCCCGAGCCGGCAGTCACCGACGCCAACGCACCTCTAGTCCTAGACGGGGCGATTAACATCCGCGATCTCGAAGCTCAATATGACACGCAACTGCCGCAGGACGAAGGCTACGAGACGCTGGCGGGATTCGTCCTATCGCGCCTTCAGAAAATGCCGACCGGCGGTGAGGCCTTCGACTATGAAGGCCGCCGTTTTGTGGTAGAAAAAATGGACGGCCATCGCGTCGCCACGATTAGAATCGAGCCCGTGCCCAAGGCACAGGTAGCCACGACGCCGCCAGCGCCGGTGGAGCAGGCTGGTGATTAGTGAGCGTGTTATTCGCCAAATCTCAGTTGTCATCCTGAGAGCTTGTGACTTTTTTAAAATCGCCAAAAATCAGCGCTGCAAACAATATAGTTACGGCGACAAAATGGTCGAAAAATCAAAAAAGTCCACAAACTCTGAGCGAAGCGAAGGACCTAGGCATTTTGCAGGGGAGAAAAAGCTTAGGGTGAAAGCTTCCTGATTCACATGCCGCGCTACATCCTATCCCGCCTCCTCTACACCTTGCCCGTCATCTGGCTGGTAGTCTCTACCGTCTTCCTTCTAATCCATTTCGTCCCCGGCGACCCCATCCAATTGATGCTAGGAGAAGGGGCAGCCGCCGGAGACATCCAAGCCGCAAGACATGCTTATGGCCTAGATGTCCCCCTGGGCAAGCAATACCTGAACTACTGGCGAGGCGTCTTACGCGGAGACTTAGGCAAATCCCTGCGCTTCAACCAGGGAGTTTCTAACTTGATCGCCCAGCGTTATCCATTCACCTTACAACTAACTCTGGCATCTTTATTAGTCGCTATCGTCTTAGCCATTCCCGCTGGAGTCCGCTCCGCCCAGCGCCGCAATCAGTGGGACGACCGCGCTCTAAGTGTAGTAAGTCTCTTCGGCCTGTCATTTCCTAACTTCGCGCTAGGCCCTGTGCTGATCTTATTTTTCTCGATTGAGTTAGGATGGCTCCCCGTCAGTGGCTCCGGCACCTTAGCCCACTTGGTATTACCTGCCATCACCATGGGGAGCGCCTTAGCCGCCATCCTAACCCGCATGGTGCGCACTTCAATGTTAGAGGAGTTAGGCCAGGACTACATCCGCACCGCCCGCGCCAAAGGCCTTCCCGAGCGGACGGTAGTCTATCGCCACGCCCTGCGTAACGCCATGATCCCCATACTGACCGTTGTAGGCTTGCAGTTCGGAGCGCTTTTAGCGGGAACCATCGTAACCGAAACCATCTTCTCCTGGCCCGGCATAGGACGCCTAACCATCCAAGCCATAGCCAACCGCGATTACTATCTCGTCCAGGGATGCATTCTTGCGATTGGGTTGACCTATGTCGCGGTGAACTTTCTTACAGACTTGCTGTACTCTGCGGTGAACCCGAGGATCAGACAATGATCTGGTGTGTGTGGAGCCGGACACTCCTGTCCGCTGCTTTGGCCTTCATTGTCGTTCTGGCCTCAGTCAGTAATCCGTAATTGAGCCTTAGATTGAGGCGGATGCCAGTGCATTACCCCTTGACGCATATATACAAATACACCATCCTGTACATACGATAGAATCAGGGGGCACTCTATGGCTGCGACCATGACATCCATCCGTCTGGACACCAAACTAGCCGATGAAGCCAAGAAGCTTCTCGGCGTGAAATCCCGCACCGAGGCCGTCCATGTCGCGCTCCGTGAGCTGGTCGCGCTGAAGCGCTTTAAGGCTTTGATGAAAAAGTACGAAGGCAAACTCTCGTTCGCCGGTCTCGATGAGTGAGCTTGTCATCTTCGACACGTCAGTTCTGGTCGACGATCTACGCACAGGTCATTATCGGCGGCGAATCCAGACCTTGCACGGGCTCATCCGAAATTCTGCCGTGGTCATGGCCGAGCTTTGGCGAGGAGTCGTGAAGCCGGCGGAGCGGGATTTTTTGCGGGCTCTCGGCAAGAATCATCCTATGCTGACTCTCACGGAAAAGAATTGGCTGGAGTCAGGCGAGATACTGGGAGAAATTCGCGCCGATCGCGGTTTTGCCGCGGACAAACTGCGAGATCTGCATTTCGACGTGCTCATCGCCCTCACGGCGCGTTCTCACGGCGCTCGGCTGATCACCTCAAATCGCGTCGATTTCGAAATGATTGATAGTTACCGCAAATTCCAGCTTGAGATATGGTAGAAGGCTACGGGCGCACGCCATGTCCACGCTTGCCATCTCGCTCCCGCGCGTAGCGCGCCACAACCCGCTGGCCGCCATTGGAGTCGTGCTGGTTTCCATCTTCGTCTTCGCCGCAATCTTCGCGCCCTGGATTTCTCCGCAAGATCCCGCGCATATCGATCTGCCGAACCGCCTGCAATCTCCCACTGCCCAGCACTGGTGCGGCACCGATGAACTTGGACGCGACATTCTCTCCCGCCTGATTTGGGGCGCGCGCATTTCGCTTTTCGTTGGTGGCAGCGTGGTTGCAGGCTCGCTCGCGCTCGGCCTCATCATCGGCAGCATCGCCGGATATTACGGCGGAGGCATCGATCGCTTCGTCAACGTCGTCGTGATGAACGCATTCCTTTCCTTCCCCGGTATTCTCATCGCGATCGCCTTCGTCGCCTTTCGCGGCCCAGGAATTTTCAACCTCATCCTTGCGCTTTCTCTCGGCGGATGGGTTGGCTACGCGCGTCTCGTCCGCGCGCAGGTGCTGGCCGTGCGCGAGCATGAATTTGTCGAGGCGGCACGCGCTCTCGGCGCGGGAGATTTCCACATCGTCACGCGGCACATTTTGCCCAACATTATTCAACCGGTGATTGTGCAGGCGGCCATCGGAATGGCGGGCGCGGTGCTTGCCGAGGCCACGATGAGCTTTTTGGGATTAGGCGTTCCGCCGCCCACCGCGAGCTGGGGGTCTATGCTCAACGATGCGCGCTCGCATCTTTTTGATGCGCCGCATCTCGTGCTCTTTCCGGCGTTTACGGTGATGCTTGCAGTGCTCGCTTTCAACTTTATTGGCGACGCGTTGCGCGATCTGCTCGATCCCCGATCGCGCATTGAAGCGGGCTTGTAACTGCATAACCTCTATAACTTAGCCAGTAAATTCACAGGCTTTTAACATTTGCCCAAAATACTTCAGCGTCGCTGGATTCGTCCGCAAGCGGTGACGTTTGGCACGTTCCCACGTCTATAAGCCAAGACCGAAATGGTGGGAACTTTTTCAAGGGTGATTCGTATTAATAAACACGAGACGTTGAGGATGGATCTTATGAACACACAAATGGAACTCGAATTTCAAGTCGAACGCTTGCAGGACGTAGCCGTCGTGAACTGCTCTGGACGCATGGTGCGCGGACCCGCGCTCGACCAATTGCGCCGCAGCGTCGAGCAACTTGAGCGCGTCCGCGTGCTCGTGCTTGATGTTTCCGACGTCGATCATCTCGATGCTGGTGGCTTGGGAACGCTTCTGTTGCTGCGTCGTTGGGCTGCGCGTAACGGTGCGAGTATGAAGCTGGTAAATCCGCCAGTATTCTTTCGCCGCCTGCTTGAAGCAACGCATCTCAACTCGGTCTTTGAGATCTCATCCCTGAAAGAAGCAATCTGTATCTTGCGCGCGAAAGACTCTCAGCCCGCGCGCTTCGCCATCGCTTGAATCTAGGATTTTCGAATCTAGGGTTTGCTGACCAGTGTTTCGGCGCGCTTGGCCATGGTTCCATTTGCCGGAGCGATGCTAGGATCGGCGAGCGTACCGGTTAGTTCCCACGATTGATCGTCACCGCGCTTCAGCACGAAGTCGCAAGCCTTGCTTGCGGAAACCGTTCCGCTCACCTGATAAATGCCATCGCGCGATTCCAGTTTTCCGCCGGAAAGTTCCCATTCGCCTTGTTTCAAGCGCAGTTCTCCCGTGAAACGATGAACTGGAAGCGGCGCGGACGATCCAGGAATCTCGATAAGCGGCAAGCCTCCATTGCGAATTGCGAATTGTAGCGCGCCTTCCGACCGATCCAGGAGTGAGCGAAAGTTGTCTGCCGATCCATCCAGGTCGAACTTCCCGTCGGCGGTTCCCGTAATCCAGGCTTCATTCATTAATGCCGCAACTTGCGCCAGCGAAATGTCGCGGAGCGTCCCGTCTCCGTGGAAACGGACGCCTTGCGGGGAGGTGTCGTGAGCTGATGCGTCGTGGTCGTGATTCGAAACATCGTGGTTGCGGACATCGATGGTCCAGGCTCCTTGGTGAGTGCCTTGCAGCAGTTGCGCGCGCAGGGCCGTAAGTGAAATCTTGCCGCGATCTACATCCACATGGCTTGCAATCTGTGTGGCGATAAGTTTCTTTAATGCGAATCGACCGACGCGCAAGTTGCCCCGCGCCTGAACCGCGAGCAGCGGCGAACTGGCGAGCGCGTTGCTCAAATTGGAATTCAAGATGCCGTACCACGGACGTTTGGCGGGATGCGGCGTGAACCATTCACCGAGATCCGCAGCTGAAAGCTGGTCCACCGTGAGGTCGAATTGAAAGATGCAGTTCAGACCAACGCCTGGTCCGGAGCCGAGAGCCGCATCAGCAGCGGCGTTGGCAATGGCGCAGTGACGGGGAGTTGTAACGCCGCCGCTCCAATGAGTGTTTCCGGTATGCGCAGAAATCTTCTGCATCGACGCCGCGTTCGCTGTGAGAGAAACGTTTGCTGAGCTAATCTGAATTGGCGTGTTTACGCCGCGCATCTCGACGCGAACGTTTCGCAGTTGCGCAGTTCCCAACGTCGAGGGAGCGGCAAACCCTTGCCACGCGCCAGAAATGCTCACGTCCAATTTCGCGGAGCCTTCCGCGGCCGCGCGGGTTACGGGCAAGCCCAGAATACTCTCCAGTCGAAACAGATCTTTGAGCTGGGCGTCGCCGCGCAGAGAAAAGAGATAACCTGCGGTCGAGATCCATCCGCCGGTGTTCAACGCTGGGGACCCGTTCACGGTGAGTGCTGATGGGCCGATCTGAAGGCGAAGGTCGCTCAGCGCCGCGCTCTTTTGCGGCTCCCGATGTCGTCGCGTTCGTAAGAGATCTGTCGCCATCTCCGCAGACATGACGATGGGTGGGCCGGTATCATCGGCTACGAGAGCCAGCGGAATCGTGCCGAGCGTAACTGCGTCCTTCCCCGCGGTCGACGATAGAGTTACGTTGGTCGCCGATCCTTTACCGGTCCACGCTTCCGGCGGGAAAAGTGACGAGGCATCATTTGCCGCTTTGGGGATGTGACGTTGGGCATTAAACTCTGCGCTCAGCAGTCCGCTCGCCGTGAGATCGGCGGGAATCTGTTTTTTCGCTTGGCGCAACAATCGCACGACCGACGTCAGAGGCACTTTCTCGACATCGAGCGTCAGATCAAAGGTTGGCGCTTGCGCCGGCAGAGCGAGCGAGCCGCGCACATGCAGGGTGCCGCCGCCGACGGGCGATTCGCAGAGAAGATCGGCCAGCCGGCTTGTCATTGCGTTGTATTCTCCGGAGCAACCGGTGGCCAGGCGCACACTTTCGGTGCCGACAATATCGTAGCGGCGAAAATCCTCGACACTCGTTTGGCTCTTGATCTGCAAGGCCGCGGGAGTGCCGGCAACATTCGCTGTTAGGGTCAAACCGCCGCGCCATCCGCGATCTTTTCCACTGAGCAATTGGGTGATTTGCCCGAGTTGCCCGTAACGCCATTGCACCATCAGCTGAAGTGGGGTCAACCGCAACGTCGGCGCGCGTTGCCACGTGGCGTTAATTTGGACGATGCCGGTGTCGGTAAGATGGAAATCGGTGCGCACTGGTTCGGCTTTGATGCGAGCACCCCAGGAATTTTCTGAATCTTGCCAAAGCGCTACATCAGCATCCATCAGGGCATAGGATTTCTTCGTTTGCCCGATCTTGAAATTAATGCGAGCGCCCGTCGCTTCAAGATAAGGGAAGGCCGGACGCCGCTCCGATACTCGCTTGGCGGTTGGTGCGGCAGGAATTTGCGCGTTGCGTTCGATGAGACTTGCCAGGTTCCAGCGGCCCTGTTCGTTGCGCACCAGATTGATGCTGGGCTCGGTGGCGCTGAGCGTCGCGATTTCGAGCCGGCCGCGCAGCAGGGAACTGAGCCGGATGGCGGCAGAAACTTCGTCGGCGCGAATCATGGGCTCGGCGCTGAATGCGGGCGCGTCGTAGATGACAAGACCTTCGAGATCGAAGCCCGGCCGCGGCAACAGGCGCAAACGGACGTTGTCCAGTGTGACGCGGCGGCCCAGCGCGCTGCCGACGGAATTGGCGATCCGGTTACGGAGATGATACACAGCGGGCCGAAAGAGGAACAAAGCCAGCAGGAGAATCGCGATGGCAGCAAGGCTGCGTTTGGATCGTAGAAAACTGGATCGCGGAAATTTCACTGCACCTTTCACGGCACTTTTCACCGCACGACCCGGAAAGTTCGCGACCAGCGCGTCTCATCGAAGAAGTGAATGATGGTATAGGCCAGAGAGGCAAATCCGCGCGGGCTATCGAGTGGCGTGTTGAATGACCAGTATATAAACATAGGCCGTCCGATAAAATTTTTCCGAGGCAGAAAGCCCCAGAAACGGCTGTCATAACTCACGTCGCGATTGTCGCCCATGGCGAAGTAGCTGTCCGGCGGAACGACGATGTCATCTCCCACGATATGCGAGGGCAATTCCTGCGCCCATTTTTCGTTGCGTACCCCGTACATCTCCGAGGGTTGAACGGCCGGAAAATTATCGGTGTAGGGATTGTGCTGTCGCTTGTGGCGAACGAACGGCTCGACTAGGCGCTCACCGTTGCGATAGACAACGTCGTCACGCAGGTGGATCCGATCCCCAGGAACGCCGATGATGCGCTTCACCAGAAACAGGCCGGGTTGTTCCGGCGACAAAAACACGGCAATATCGTCGCGGTGTATGTCGCGATAGGGCAACAGCGAGCCCATCCAATGCGATGGCGGGGCGAACTGTTCGCGGTTTACGACGACGTGATCACCAATCAGCAAAGTGTCCTCCATGGAACTGGAGGGAATCTCAAAATTCTGGAGCACAAATGTCATGATGAAGAGGACGATGACGAAAAGTTCGGCCAATGAAGCGAAAAACTCCACCGGCGTCTCGCTTGGTTCCTGTATTGCGGCTTCCTCTTTTCTGGCGGGCAAATTTTTCGCAATAGTCGGCATGAGTGTCGGGAAAATCTCCTCTCAGCGTACCAGTTTGAGGGTTCGCGACCAGCGCGTTTGATCGAAGAAGTGAATGATGATATGCGCCATGAAACCGAGCCGGTCCCCGACGCTGCGCATCATGTACTGGTCGGGCGGAGTGATAAACGACCAATAAATGAACATGGGCCGGCCGATCACGTTCTTTCGCGGAATGAATCCCCAATAGCGGCTGTCGTAACTCACGTCGCGATTGTCGCCCATGGCGAAGTAACTGTCGGGCGGCACAACCAAGTCTTCACCCTGAATATATTGCGATAGCGAAAATTGCCAATAGTCCGCCACTTGGTCCTCAGGCGTGGGCGCAACGGCCGGGAAGTTCATCCGGTACGGGCGGCGTCGGGCGAAATCGGGATCGGTCGGATCACCCTTGTATTGAATGTAAGGCTCGTCGAGCTTTTGTCCGTTGCGATAAACGACTCCGTCGCGCAGGTGAATGCGGTCGCCAGGAATTCCAATGATCCGCTTCACCACGAACAGCCCATGCTCGGCCGGCGACAGGAACACGACAATGTCGCCGTGGCGAATGTCGCGATAGGGCATCAGCGGTCCCATCCAGTGTGTCGGCGTCGCGAACTGCTCTCGATTCACGAAGACGTGGTCGCCGATAAGGAGCGTGTTCTCCATCGAACTGGAAGGGATCTCGAACGCCTGGAGAACGAACGTGATGATGAATAGCCCGGTGACCAGCACTGACGCGAGTGAGGCGAGAAACTCCACGGTCGTTTCGCGTGGCTTTTCCTCCACGAGCTTCTCGTGGTCGGTGCTAACGCTCTTGTTGGTTACGACTTCTTCTTGCTTTGGCACGTTGGCCATCCGTTTTGGAGTTGGTCGTTAGTCGTTTGTCATCAGTCGTTCGCGAGCCTGATTGCCAGCGACTAACGACAATCGACCATCGACTCTTACCGCACCAGCCTGAACGTTCGTTCCCAGCGTGTGATCTGGAACAAGTGCGTCACCGCGTAGGCCAGATGATAAAGCCTATCACCGACGGTCGGCGATCCGGGCAGATCATTATTTAAATTGCCTGCCGACCAGTAGATCAAAAGCGGGCGCCCGATAATATTTTCGCGCGGCACGAATCCCCAATAACGGCTGTCCTGGCTGTCATCGCGATTGTCGCCCAGCACAAAATAGTGCCCCTCGGGAATAATCAACTGCCCGTCTTCCACTAGCTTTGGCATCTCCTTCCACCATTTCGCTTCCACCCCGTAGTCGGGAGAATCGGTGCGCGGAAAATCATCGCGATAGAAATTGCGCAGCGTGGTGTCGTATTGCACGTAAGGCTCGACCAATGGAATGCCGTTAACATAAACGCGCTTGTTGATAAGACGCAGGCGGTCTCCGGGCAAAGCGACCACACGCTTCACGAAATCCTGCGCCGGATTCACCGGATAATGAAAGACGATGACATCGCCGTGCTTTACGTTGCGATAGGGCAGAAGACGATTCCAGCCGGTCGCGCCACCGTAGCAGAATTTATCCACCAGCAGGTAGTCGCCGACCAGCAGCGTACGCTCCATGGATTCCGAAGGGATGGTGAATGCCTGCACCAGAAAGGTCACCACAAAGACGGCGATGACAATCGTTCCCGCGACCGACTGCACGGTCGCGGGCCAATCGCCCGCGGATATCTTCTCGCCCCACGACATAAGACGGCTACTAGCTATTCTATCGTCACGGGGAGCCGCAAAGACCGATATGCTTTGGTTGGAATGAGGTCGGGCGTGCTAACTCTTGTTTTCCGCGGTGGTGGGCGGTGGCTCCGCTTTAGCCTGCGACGCGGCTGGCCTGTGCTTTGGCTGGTCTTTCTTCGAGGCTTGCTTTTCTATGAGTTTGCAGTGTGTCTGCAGCATGTCCATCATTTTATCCGTATGGTTCATCAGCGTTTCCGAAGGTCGTGGAAGGGCTTCGGATCGAACGGTTTCCCCGATTTCTGTTGATCCTGAAACAGCCACGCCCCGAGCGTGTTCTGGCTATAAGAATCGCTGAACCAATTGAAGAGAGCGCATTGCAGTTGCGCCAGGCTGGCGCGACTGCTTTGCAGGCGCTCCGGGGGATTGGTGAGGAAAAAGGTCAGAGCATTCGCCGTGCCCATCCCGCCTAATACGATGGTAAGAAAGGTTTTGCCAAAAGAAGCGAACACGATGGCAGAGACTAGCAGGACGATACCCGTGATAAATAAGCTGATGTACATCCAGCCCGTGTATCGGAAAGCTTTGCTGATTTGTTCGATCGTGTCATTCAAGCCGCTTCTCATGGATGACATGACCTTCATGGTGTCTTCGAAGCTGCTCGTATAAGCTCTCACCATCTCAAGCTGTTGCCGGTCGACTTCCTCCTGAAGTTGCCGAGCCGCGGTCATTTTGCTGCTGCGCCCCGAGGGCCGCGGCGTTCAGCAATTGCATGAACTCGGCCTGCTCGGGCTCGCTTAGGCCTGCGCCGTCCAAAGCGCGCCTGCCAGCCTCGGTGAGATTTGGGTAGAGTGTGTTGAGAAAGGTTAGATCATCTTTCGCCCGGCGGATCGGCGCGTAAGCGCTGGCGTCATGCGTGGGATTTGGCCGGTTGTCTATGTTGTGCGTTGTCTCGGGGGTCGTCTGTTTCGCGAGCAACTATTTCCATGACTGCCTCGATTCCGGCGGACTCCGGGTAGGATCCGCACCCGGGAGGCCGCAGCTATTAGAACGAGAGGGCTCGGCTCTCCCCTTCAGAAGTCGTCGGCTATGTTCCACCGCCGATCTTGCCGGCGCCCGCCCTCTCAGCCTGGGTTAAGTTGGTCAGATGCTCCAAAGCTTGTCGAGCCGCTTCCTGCTCCGCCCTTTTCTTGGTCGCGCCCTGAGCCCGGCTTACGAATCGCCCGATTGCGGGCAGTCCTATCTCCGGTTCGGGCAGCCTCACCTCGACTGTAAACGTCTTCTTGTGTTCCGGGCCTTCTTCTTTGACGAGGGCATAGACTGGTTGCGGACCGCCTCTAGCCTGAAGCGCCTCCTGCAAAGCGGACTTGAAATCCATGACCGGAATTGCGCTGGTTTCCAGTTTCATATGGCCCAGTTCCGGCTCGACGATCTCGCGCAATATAAAGTCTCGCGCCACCGCCCAGCCACCGTCAAGGTAGAGCGCGGCCAGAATCGCTTCCAGAGAGTCCACCAGCAAACTCGCCTTATTGCGTCCGCCGCTTTTTTCTTCACCACGGCCCAGGCGCATGTAGTGGCCAATCTGCAGATGCTCGGCCACGTGAAGCAGGTGCCGCTGGCCAACCAGGTGGGCGCGCAACTTCGAGAGATGGCCCTCCTGAAATTGCGGGAAACGGTGGAATAGTGCCTCGCTCGTGACCAGCCCGAGCACAGCGTCACCCAGAAACTCAAGTATTTCGTTATCGCCCCGGAACGACCCTACGACGGCTGGAGCGCCGCCCCCGCCGAGCGCCTCCACCTCGCGCGCTTGCGAGCTGTGAGTGAGCGCCTGATCGAGCAGCTCGGGCCGCTGGAAACGGTAGCCAAGACTTTCTTCGAGCGCCGTGGTTTCGCGTGACTTCATGACAAGAGGGAAGTTGAGGCCTTAGATCATTAAGGCATGGGATGCTCAAGTCAATGCCAAAGTATCCCGGCGATCTAACGCTTCAAGGGTTCAACTAGTTCTTTGGCGGAGTCTGCGGCGGTGTTGCGGCCGGAGCGGCGGCGCCAGTGAGCTGTTGCAAGCGATCGCGTTCGTGCCGGGCAGGCGTTCCCACCGTCGTGTTGTCCTGCGTCAGTTCCACGGCGCGGTTAGCGACTTTGAGCGCCTCGGGATATTTTTGCTGTTTATCGAGAGCCAGCGCCAGGCGGAGAACGACGACTGGATCCGGTTCGAGCGGATATACGTCGATCGACTTCTGTAGATCCTCCTGCGCCGCAACGAAATTGTCTTTCTTGAATTCAATGGTTCCCAGAATCGAATAGGCGTTCGAGCGCAGCAGGCCCTTATATTTGTCGATCTGGGGTTGCGGCGTATTGGCTGGGATACTGATGTCGGTGTCCACTGTCTCAGCGGCTTTCTTCGCCATTGTCATTGCTTCCGCATAACGCTGGTCTTTATCGATATCGGAATCGCGCGTCCTCTCAGCGATCACCTCGGCGACGGTGACCAGCGCTTCAGGATTGTCAGAGTCAAGATTCAGGACTTTCCGGCCCATGGCCTCGGTCTTCTCGGCGTTATTCGCATTCTGGTAAAGGCGCATGGCCTGTTCATAAAGCAGCACGCGCACTTCGCTGTCCGGGAACTTGGTGGCGAAGTCGTCCGCCGCCTTCTCCAATCCGGCCGCATCAGTATTGGCCGCGGCTGCCGTGTAGGCATCCTGCTCTGGCTTGCTCTTGAGTTGCGGCGGACGCTTAACCGCTGGCGCCGCCCCGGGCGCCGGCGCCGCCTGGCTCGCGGTTGGCGGATTCTGCTGCGCCGGTTGTCCGGTCGTCTGGGCGCCGGCCCAAACTGCGAAACTCAGTATTCCTGGAATCAGTAAAACCGGAATCACTCCTCTGCACTCCATGCTGTCTCCCATAATGCAAAATTTTTTAACAGGTCAGTTTAGGTCGCAACCTCGCCTTCAACCGCGAAAGCACGACGACGATTTTCGCTCAAGCTTTTCCTTCGTGTATTTTCGTGGCCTTGGTGGTGCAAGCTTTTTCGCAGAACGACGCCAACAATTTACTCGCACCATCAGCCACCCTACTGTGGTTGCTTCGCCACCGGAGGCTCATAGGGCTTATCCAACCCACGCTGCGCCGCCAATTTCGCCTCCGGAAGGGTGGCGCCCGCCGCGTTCAGTGCCTCCCGATACTGGTCGAGCGCTGCGTCCCGATTCTCTTTCAAATCAAAAATCCGCCCCAGATAAATATGAGACCACGCGATCAGCTTGGGCTCATGCGCGGTTTGCAGTGCCCGTTCAAAATACGACCGAGCGCCTTCAATGTCACGATTCGCAGTGGCGACTTCCGCCAAAATAAAGAGCGCGCGTCCCGAATCAGGGGTCTGCTCATCGAGCGCCTTTTGCGCCAGTTTCTGCGCCCCTTCGGGATCGCCCGCTGCCAGCCGCCGCTCCGCTTTTAGCAGCAGGTTGTCGTTCTGCGGACGAGCCATGCGCAAGACTTCGGGTGGCGCCTGACTCACGAACTGAATCTGCGCCGCCCATTTCATTTCTTTTCCGACCTCAATGTTGCCGAGCAAGTCAGTATAAGCGCTGCGCATGCCTGATGGATCCTGTTCGAACCGGCCCAAGGCGTTATAAAAATAGCGCGTCAGAATATAACCTTCATTGACCTCGTCGTCGACCGCGCGAGAGCGGTCTGCCTCGGAACCCTTCGCCAGGCGCTGTTCGATTGCCCGGATCAGGCATTCATTCACCAGTAGCGAAATGTTGCTCTTGAACGCCTCATCCAGCGGGGCGTTGTCGACGGCGCCGAGCAACGGTTCCAAACGTCCGAATGCCCCTCCATTTTTCAGCGCCAGCGGATCAAGCAGATAATGCAAATACGTATGCCGAATCTGCTGCAATTTGATTCCCGTCCCTGGAGTCGGCGAAATCACCACGTAGTAGTCTGCGGCATAGTTGCGCGCGTTGGTCTGTCCGGGCGCGCCCATCGCATCCAGATACACGGTGAACTGGCGTCCCAGATAGCCGGAAGATGCCAACTTCAGATAGATCTCGGTGTCGAACGTCATTTTCGCCAGCGGCTCGTGATAGATGTTGAGCAACTCGGCATAGCGAGCGTGGTGCCTTTCCCAGATGGCGTGCAGTCCGAGTTTTTCATAAAAAGCCTGCATCAGCGGAACGATACCCACTACCACTTCCGCATCCGGAGGCAACTCCACCTCTCTGACTCTAGGAGCAAAAGCCGGCGGCTCTCCCAGATACAACGCCAGCGATACATAGTGGGAGAGATCATGGGAAGGGTCCGGGGATTGGTGCTGGCGATAGAACAAGCACATCGGGCCAATCACATCCTGAGCCTTGTCCGTATTCTCGACCGCCTTGGCGACCTCCGACCGGATCTGCGTGCGCAACGGATCGGAAACGCTCAACTCCTGATCGTAACCGCAAATATTGATGGCGGTCAGCACCGTGAACAGAGTCTCGCTCGTTTCGAGCGATACCTGGGGAGAGTTCTGCGCCCAGCCTGACCTGGCCAGCGTGATCGCCAAGCTAAAGGCGAAGGCCAGTCGAAAAGATTGCAGGCTTATCCTTCGAATATTCCTTCGAAACTCCCTTCGGAATCTGGGCATAGACGGATGGACTAGAAGTAGTGTACGAACTGGTCAATTCGCGGTCAAACGGGAATGGGCGTCGTGGGCAGGGCAGGTCGTTGCTAAGCCGTAGACGCGAATCGCATCGAGCGTTAGCCCTGCCAGATATGTTTGCCACAGGTGCAAGGCACCGTATCGGTAGGGCGTTGCTTGGTTAATTGCTGCTTGCACACTGGACAAGGTTTGGTCATTACGTACGTCATAAGCTGAGCTCCTTGGGCTGGGCTAAGGCCGCGATTTAAGCTACGCGTTTGTCCCCCACCTATTAAGGCGACAAAAACAAGAGAAAAGGCTCACGCAGAATAAAGAAAAACTAGCTGTCGAAAATTGCTTTTACGCTTATGGAGGCAATCTGATGCTAGCTGAATTGATCTGAAGAAATCCGCTGGAATGAACTGAATCGCACCCGGTTGTCGCTATATGAAGTGAGGGGCTAGAGGAACGAATAAGAAAGATGCAAAGGATTCCAATGGCTGCCCGTTCTTAAATTTCTATGCGAGGTGATTTATGGCGATAATCATTGAGTTTCATGTACCGAGCCGCTTCATAAAAAAGGCAGCGAAGTGGATCCCGCTGGAACAGCAGGGGAAGGTGATTCCGTTTGCCTCAACCCAAAAGAAGTCGGCCTGACCGAACCGTTCGAGCGCAAAGTCCGGGGCCAAGGTATCCTGTTTTTTGAAGTCGAATAAAGACTTTCTAACGTCTAACGAGACTTAGAAATCAGGCGGACTCATGAACCCCGGAGAATTTCGCGAACTTGGCCATCGCGTCGTGGATTTGCTGGCCGAATACTTGGAGCACATCGAAGAAAAACCAGTCTTTCCTAATGTGGAGCCAAGCACGCTGACGCAGTTTTTTGCCGAGCCTCTGCCGCAGCATTCCAGCCCTCCGGAAAAGGTGCTGACGGAACTGGAAGAAAAGCTGCTGCCGTATTGCACGCATGTCGGTCATCCGGGCTACATGGGCCTAATCACTCCGTCGCCCAATCCCATCGGCATCATTGCCGATTTTATTTGTTCCGCCCTCAACCAAAACATCGGCGCCTATACGATTGGTCCCGCTGGCGTCGCCATGGAAAGGCGAACCGTACGCTGGCTCACCGACCTGGCTGGTTATGACGATAAGGCCGGAGGCAACCTGACCAGCGGCGGCATGATGGCGAACTTCGTCGGCCTCAAACTGGCACGCGACGCCGTCTCAGGTGATCGCATACAACAAGATGGAGTGCAAGAGCGCTGGGCCGTTTATGCCTCCGAAGAGCGGCATGTATCGGTGGATAAGGCGGTCGATGCCGTCGGGCTGGGACGAACGGCGCTGCGCGCTCTGCCGACGGATGCTGAATTCCGGGTGCGGCTCGATGCACTTGAGGCGGCCATCGCGGACGATCACAAACGCGGTATCCGGCCGCTATGCATCGTGGGAATCTTCGGTACGACCAACACTGGCGCAGTCGATTCGATACGCGGGCTTCGAAAAATTGCCGATCGCGAAGGAATGTGGCTGCACGCCGATGCCGCTTACGGAGGCGCCATGTTGCTCTCTCATGCATGGCCGATGCGCGATCAGGGTTTGGAACTGGCGGACTCGATCACGATCGATCCGCACAAATGGTTTTATGCGCCGCTCGATGCGGGAGCGATCCTGGTTAAGGACGATCGGAGACTGACAGCATCTTTTGGCATGAAGCCGTCTTATCTCACCGATGAGCTGGATCGCACCAACGAACGATACCAATATTATGTGCATAGCTTCGAGCAGTCGCGCCGTTTTCGCGGACTGAAAGTCTGGATGAGCTTCAAGCGTTACGGAGCGAGCCAGATCGGCGAATGGATCGACAATAACGTGCGCCAGGCGAAGCATCTATATTCGATGGTCGCCCGGCACCCCGAGTTCGAAGCGGCCAGCGACCCACCGATGTCGGCCATCTGCATTCGATACCGGGATGCCAGCCTGGATGAATCGCAAGCCAAGGAGTTACACGCCGAGGTTGCGCGGCGAGTTGAATCCAGTGGAAAATTCTGGATTTCGACCACCGAACTGAAAGGGAAGGCTTGGTTTCGGATTAACCCAGTGAACTTTCGCACGCGCACCGAGCACATGGACCAGCTGTTGGCGTTATTAAAGAAAGAATGCCATTCCGTGCTAGAGCACGCGGCATAGCCCGGAGCAGAAGAGCTTGAAGTGAGGCTAGCCTCTAACGCTGATCTTTGAGAACGAGAGCACTGCCGTGCCGGCAGTCGGCCGACCCATGGAAAGCGCGGGATGGAAGGTAGTGAAGATCAACAGGTTCTTCAACTCCGGCAGCACGGCCTTAGCGTCGGCCGGTTGCGACAGGATGCGGTAATCTTCGACGCGGCCATTGGCATCCACGTAAGCTTCGACCACTACCGCGTCATCACCCATATTGCCCAGGGACGTGCCAAAGGCCGACTGATCGAGTTGCGGTCCCGTATAGAGCATCAGCGGAACGTCCGTGCTGTTCGCCCGCAGTTCCGCAGGCAAGGCGAAAAAGCCGAGCAACAGCCCGAAAAACAATACCGCGCTGACCAATCCCGCCGTGGCCGGGACCATAAAAGCATTCAGTGCATTTTCCAGGCGTACCAATACGCCTTCAAATCGCGGACGGCGCGTCTGCGCAGCCTCGCGTGAAATCGCGAGTCGCAACTTCAGCGCCAAGTCCGCCGGAGCTTTTTTCGGGCCGAGCGTGGACAGCAGTTGTTGTGTACGCTGCATCGCGGTATATTCACGCGCGCATCCGGCGCACTGCTCCACATGGCGCGTGAGCGTGCGCATCTCAGTGCCGCTCACGCGGCCATCGAGATACGGCGAAAACAGCTTCTTGATCTCAGTGCACTTCACGGTGTCACCTCAATCTCTCTCCCACTGCGCGACCTTTCTCGCGAAGTCTCCCGCGAGCTCTGGGTCGGATCCTTCTTTCGTTCTCCGCGTTCTTCGTCCCGATCTTCTTCGGGAGCGAGCAGGCCTAATTCCGGACCCACCTCTCGCACGTATCCCGCTAATCTCTGGCGCAGCGCATAGCGTCCGCGGGTGATGCGCGACTTCACCGTGCCCAGCGAAATCGCCAGAACCTCCGCGATTTCCTCATACGACATGTCTTCCAGATCGCGCAGTATCAGAGCGGTGTGATACGGCTCGGGCACCTGCTGCAGAGCCTGCTCGACGGCGGCCTGCACTTCCGTGTGCGCGAACTTTTCAAACGGCGACTCGCCTTTATCCACCAGGCGATCGTCTCCCGAAAATTCACACTCTCCCGCAGTTGCGGGTTCAATCGGAGTCTCTTGCGCCTTGTGCCGGAACCACCAACGCCTGCGATTGGCCGCCTCATGCAGCGCAATGCGGTATATCCAAGTCTTCAGGCTTGACTCGCCATGGAAATGCTTCATCCCGCGAAAAACCTTAAGAAACACATCCTGCGTAGTGTCAGCTGCATCCGATGGGTCATTCAAGATGCGGTAGATGAGGCTGTAGATGGGCTGATGAAACTCGCCGATCAACCACGAATACGCCTCTTCCGACCCCGCCTTTAAGGCAGCAATGACGGCCGATTCCTCGATCCGGGCTCCGATAGCGCTGGCAAGATCGCCCAATGTGGTAACTCCCGCCATGGCGGCGTTGCCCTCCATTATAGAGTCACTCTGGCCCCCACGACGTGAATCTTTAATGCTTCCTTTAGTGAGGTGGACGGCCCTGCCCGCTACCTACTTAGACTCCGCGGCAGCCCGCGGAGTTCCAACGGGTAAGTCCTGTATTTGCATAGAAATCGGGTAGCAATTTTGAGGCTGGGGCAGTACAATTCCGGTTTTAAGAGGGCACCCCCATTGCTCTTCAGCATGATGACTTTCGCCACAACGATCCTTGGCCTGACGGAATCGACCTTCACCGCCGTGCACGTTTTATTGAGCGTAGTGGGCATTGCCTCGGGCCTCCTCGTCGTCTATGGACTGCTCACCGGTAAGCGGTTTGACGGCGCCACGGCGCTCTTTCTGGTCACCACGGTCTTAACCAGTGTGACCGGCTTCCTTTTTCCGTTCGTACGGCTCTTGCCCTCGCATGTGGTCGGCATCATATCGCTGATCGCCCTGGCGATAGCCATTGTCGCCCGCTACTCTCTTCACATGGCCGGTTCATGGCGCGGCATTTACGTTGTTAGTGCCGTGCTCGCCCTCTACCTGAATGTGTTCGTGTTTGTGGCGCAGACTTTCCTGAAGGTGCCGGCGGCGCACGCCCTCGCTCCAACCGGGAAAGAACCGCCATTCCTGATTGCTCAGTTAGCCGTGCTGGTGCTTTTTATTGCCTTGGGAATTTTCTCGGCAGTGAAATTCCATCCCGAGGGTGTCCGCGGCTAGCGCCGCATACGACAGCCGAGTCGTCTCGGTTCTTCAGCCAAATTATTGGGAAGTCGTGGCCGAGTCTGCGAGAATCATTATCGCCGGTGACCAGCGTAGCCTTGTGTGCAATGGCCGGTGCCACCGCGAAGCTATCGGCGTAATAAAGCTTATGTTTGACTTTCAGGTCGGCGGCGTTGCATGCCCTTTCGGCCGTTGCATCCAATACCTCGATCGCTAACGGTTTCACCGCTGGCATAATTGCAAGTGTTCGGTCGGAGCCGTATTGGCGCAGAACTTGCCCTTCACTTCACCGTAGTTCACCGCTGACATCAGCACCTTCACTCGCTCTTGCTGAGCTTCCTTTAGAAGTTCGTTGACCCTGTACGCACTCGGAGTTTTCTGCAGAAAAGCGATCAGCGCGCTAGCATCATCCGCCGGCGATTGATGGGCGCGATGCCCCTGCTCCCAAGGCCCAGGAATAAAGTTCCCCACGCACCTCAAATAGGAATTCGGCTACGATATCCCCATGAACCTGCGCCGCGCGGCCGATCCGGTCTTGATCACCGACGCAGAAGAGCGCTTCGAAGGCTTCGAAAACCTGATGCCCTTCAAGGTGCATAACATCCTGCTTGTCTCAAGCCTCTACGACTCGTTTATCCTGCGCGAAGACGGACGCCTCAACGAACTGCTCATCGACCAATCGCTCGATCTCAGTCCCGAGCACGTTCCCGGAATCACCCACGTCAGCTCCTGCGCCGAAGCCGCCGAGCTCGCCCGCTCGCGCCAATTCAACCTGATCGTCACCAACCTCACCGTCGGCGATATGAATGCAGCGCAGTTGGCGAGCGAAGTCAAACGCGAGGGGCTCGATGTTCCGGTGATCGTGCTCGGCTACGACCACCGCGAAATAAAGAATTTCGTGGCCCGCAATCCCGTCACCGATATCGAACGTATTTTCCTCTGGCAAGGCAACGCCCGCATCCTGATCGCGATCGTCAAATACATCGAAGACAAGCGCAACGTGCTCCACGACACGCACGCCATGGGCGTGCCCGTGTTGCTGGTGGTCGAAGACAACATTCGTTATTACTCTGCCTTTTTGCCGGTTATCTATACCGAACTCATCAAGCAATCGCGGCGCGTGATTCAGGAAGGCATCAACGTCGCGCACAAACTTGTGCGCATGCAGGCGCGCCCGAGAATTCTGCTGAGCTCTAACTTCGAAGACGCGGCCAGTTTGGTGCAGGAGTATCGCAACTATCTCTTCGGCGTGGTCTCCGACGTCGAGTTTCCCTGGGAGGGCAAACTCAGTCCCGAGGCCGGCTTCGAGCTCGCGCACATGGTCAAGAGCCT
Source organism: Terriglobales bacterium (assembly GCA_036513715.1). Taxonomy (GTDB): domain Bacteria; phylum Acidobacteriota; class Terriglobia; order Terriglobales; family Acidobacteriaceae; genus Acidiflorens. The sequence continues at coordinate 46,848 of DATBYM010000051.1, read as the reverse complement.
CGTGCCCGACGCGCCTGTGGTGTTGCAAACCAGCCGCACTGAGTTCCGTCCCCGCGCGCACGCCGAGGGATATTCTTTTCTGCGCAAGCGTTCGCCCACGCTGCTGAAAGATTTGCGCGAGATATTGACCGAGCAATTCGGCTTTGGCGATTTCGTTTTTCGTCTGCCCGATGCGAGCGAAGTCGGCCGCGCCAAAGACATGAACGAACTGGAAGAGCAGTTGCAGACGGTTCCCGCCGAGAGCATCGTCTTCCACTCGCAAAGCAATCACTTCTCGCACTGGCTGATGGCGCGCACGGAGTTCGCGCTGGCGGCCAAACTGCGCCCGCGAAAAGTTTCCGATTTTGCCAGCCCCGAGCATCTCCGCCGGGATCTCATCGAATCGATCAACGAATATCGTCGAGAACAAAGCGAAGTTCTCATCGGCGACTTTAAAGCCGATACCTTCCAACCCTCGGAATCAAGTTTTCTGCGCGTCGGCTCTGGATCTCTCGGCGGAAAAGCACGCGGCTTGGCCTTCGTGCGTCATCTGCTGCGTAAGAGTCGTCTCACTCGCCGATTTCCCGGCGTTCGCATTTCTGTCCCTCCCGCGGTAGTTTTGGCCACCGATGTTTTCGACGAATTTGTCGCCGAAAATAATCTTCTCGACTTCGCCCTGCATTGCGAAGACGATGCAGAGATTCACCGCAAGTTCCTCGCCGCTCCGCTCTCCGATGCTCTCAATGAAAGCCTGAAGGCGTTTTTGGCCGAGGTGAAATATCCCTTGGCCGTGCGCTCCTCAAGCCTCCTCGAGGATTCGCAATACCAGCCCTTCACCGGCGTCTACAAGACCTTCATGCTCGGCAATCAGGAGCCGGATCCGCGAATGGATCCCCACGCCGATCCCGATACCCGCCTCACCGCGCTCAGCGAGGCCATCCGTCGCGTCTACGCTTCCACCTTCAGCCGCCACGCCAAGGCGTACGTCCGCGCGACGCCTTACCGCCTTGAGGAAGAAAAGATGGCCGTGATTCTTCAGCAGGTTGTCGGCACGGTTCACGGGCGCCGCTTCTATCCTGACTTCTCCGGCGTTGTGCGCTCACGCAATTTTTATCCCGTGCCGCCTATGGCCTTCGAAGACGGAATCGCCGCGGTCGCTCTAGGCCTCGGTCGCGCCGTGGTCGATGGAGGAAAGTGTTTGACCTTCTGTCCGCGCTATCCCCTCAACCTCGTGCAGTTTTCTTCCGTCGAAGATATATTGGCGAACTCGCAAGCGGAATTCTGGGCGCTCGAATTGGATGGCGCCGCCGACGGCCGTCCCGGCCACTGGCACGAACGGCGCTTCGGACTTCATGTTGCCGAGAAAGACGGTACGCTGCAAGCGCTCGCCTCGACTTACTCCCGCGATAACAACGCCGTCTATGATGGAGTAAGTCGAGCCGGATCGCGTATCGTAACCTTTGCGCCCATGCTCAAGCATGGCACCTTCCCCCTCGCCGAAATTCTCGATGTGCTGGTTCAGGCGGGTGAAGATGCGCTGGGTAATCCCGTCGAAATTGAATTTGCCGTGCGCCTGGCGCAGTCGACCAATGCACCCATCGAAGACATAGCTGAATTCGGCTTCCTCCAGATTCGCCCGCTCACGCTGGCGCGCCATGACGAAGACTTGGCTCTGGATGATGTGCGGCCCGGGGACCTGATGTGCCGCAGCAGCAAAGTTCTAGGCAACGGCAGCGTCGACAATCTTCACGATGTAGTGGTAGTCGATTCCCAGCGCTTCGAGCGCGGCCGCAGCCAGGAAGTGGCTCAGGCAGTTGCGCACTTCAATCGTCAACTCAGCGACGAGAATCGCCCCTATCTGCTCATCGGGGTGGGCCGCTGGGGGTCGAACGAACCCTGGCTGGGCATTCCCGTGGAGTGGGATGAAATCTCGGGCGCGCGCGTAATCGTCGAGGCCGGCTTCCGCGACTTCCGCGTCACCCCATCGCAAGGCAGCCATTTTTTCCAGAATCTAACTGCCTTCCAGACCGGCTACTTCACGGTGAATCCGGACGCTGGCGAAGGCAGCGTCGATTGGCAGTGGCTAGCGCAACAGCCCGCTGTAGAAGAGCAAGGCTGCGTACGCCACCTCCAGTTCGCTGAGCCAATCCGCATAGTTATGAACAGCCGCACCAGCCAGGGAGCAATTTTCAAACCCGGAGCGGTCGAGGTCGCTCTGGCGCTGAACTCGTAGTCCGAAGAAGGCGAACGCCTTACGATGTACATACATTTCTATTACTACAAATATACCTGTATAAATGTTTCCCGTGGAATATTTGTACATCCACTTCTCCGCTACCGCACCACCAGCCTCGTGAAGGGGAACACGTAGGCTTGGAGCGTCACCATGATCCCCACCAGGGCGGCTAGCGCGATGCTGTGGAAGAAGACGTAGCGCAGGATGTCGCCTTCGTGCCCGTACCACTCGGTGGCGGTGCTGGCGACTACGATGCTCTGGGCATCGATCATCTTGCCCATCACGCCGCCGCAACTGTTGGCGGCCGCCATCAGGGTTGAAGAGACTCCGACCTGTTCGGCGGAGATCTTTTGCAGGCTTCCGAAGAGGACGTTCGAGGCGGTGTCAGAGCCGGTCAAGGCTACGCCCAGCCAGCCTAGCAGAGTGCCAAAGAAGGGATAGAGCACGCCAGTGCGCGCGAAGGCGAGGCCCATGGTGGCGTCGAGGCCTGAGTAGCGGGTCATGTAACCAATTGACAGCATGGCGGCAATGGTGAGAAGGGAGAAGCGGACGCGCACGATCGTCTTCCAGTAGATGTGGGCCATCTTCCAGGGGGTGAAGCCCATGATCAGGCCGGCGATCACGGCCGCTATCAGAATGATTGAGCCGGTTGCAGTCAACCAGTTCAGGGCGTATATGGCAGCTTCGGCGGCTGGCTTGGGTACGACCGGAGATACACGCTGGACCATGAGATGCAGTCCTACGACGGTGAACTTCGGGGAGGATATTTTGTCGAGTGCAGCCTTGACCGTGGGCAGTCCCCAGACGAAGATCAGAATGCTTAGAATCAGCCACGGGACCCACGCCCTCGCGACCATCGCCCGGCTGTGTCCGTGGGTGCCTCGCGCCTCGCGTTTACCCTCATCTTCGAAGCCCCAGATGCGCTTGGGCTGCCACTTTAATAAGAAGAGGATCAGCGCCAGCATGGAGACGACGGCCGAGACCACGTCTACCAGCCACGGACCGTGGAAGTTCGAGACGAGAAATTGCGGGACGGCGAAAAATACTCCCGCTACCAGCACGGCCGGCCAGACCTCGATCATTCCTCCGAACCCGGCGAATGCCCATATTAGCCAGAAGGGGACGAGAACCGAGAAGAAAGGCAGGATGCGGCCAGCCTGCGCGCTCAATTGTAGAAGATCGATTCCTGTGACTCCGTGCAGGGCGATCAGAGGAGTTCCGATGGCGCCGTAGGCGACGGGGGCGGTGTTTGCGATCAACGACAATCCCGACGCTTGTAACGGTTTGAATCCTAATCCGATCAGAACGGCGGAGGTTACGGCTACGGGCGTGCCAAAGCCAGCCGCGCCTTCAAAGAACGCCCCGAAGCTGAAGGCGATCAGCAACAACTGCAAGCGCCGGTCTTGGGTGATGCCGGTCAGGCTCTCCTGGAGAACCTTAAATAGGCCGGCCTCGCAGGTGAGCTGATACATAAAGATGACGTTCAAAATAATCCAGCCGATGGGAAGCAGGCCGTAGCCGGCGCCGAAGATTGCCGTTTTGGCAGCGAGTCTTGCGGGCATGCCGAATATCCAGATCGCGCAGAGGATCGAGGTGGCCAGGCCGAGCAGTGCGGAATAGTGCGCTTTCATGTGCAACAGGGCTAGAGTGCCGAGCAACACGACCACCGGGAGCGCGGCCAGAAGTGCGGAGAGCCACCAGTGTCCGGTGGGGTCGTAGTTTTGCGGCCAGGGATGCGCGAGCGGCGGGAGCCTTAAGATCAGCACGGCGGCGATGATTGCCGCGACTAATGCCACCAGCCATGGCACAGGATTTGGCGGTGCGGTCGAGGGTTTGAGTGGCGGCACGGCGGTAGAGGTCAAAGGTTCCTCCGGGAGCCTGCGATATTGCGTGGGCATTGTAATCCGGCGAGGCATTGCGCGCTACAAGTGTTTGCTGTCAGTTTCCACGACTGCTGAAAAAGCCCTTCTGCTATGAAAACTGTTTCACGTTGACCCGGAGATGGTTCGAGGGGACCATGAGCACGCGATCTGGCGAAGATTCTGGTGAGCCCAGGGGGGAAGTCGGCGATGTAATGTTCCCTATTCAGGTGTGATCTTCGGCAAAAAAGGCGATATTTACGGGACCACGTTCGCGGGCGCCCTTTATGGACAAGGCAACGGTGTTCGAACTTAGCCCGACTAGTGAGGAGAAGATACTCTACACCATCGGTAGCCAAGCCGGCGACGGTAATACTCCGATCGGAGGTTTGGTGTTCGACGCGGGCAATCTCTACGGCGTAACCGCAGACGGCGGCGCTTCCGGCTTTGGCACGGTATTCGAAATAACTCCGTAACGCTCCGTTTCCCAAGCGAAACTAACCTGTTGGGATTGTGGTGGTCATGCCCACTCTTCCGCAAAGAACGCGGAAAGGGTGGTGGGGCACCCGCATCTACTCGATTGCGCTCAGGGTTACGGTGGAGGATTATTTTTTATCCACGCTTCTGAGAGTTCGACCTCAGCGGCGCAATCAAAGCACGGCTGTTATCGCGGCGCTGAAGCGCTGCGCCACCCAAAGGCAAGGGCGGGCCTCAGGCGCCGAAGCGGGGACACATTGTCGGCATCTTAGCGGTAGCAGTGGAACCGGTAGCAGTAGAACTTGTGCCCTTCCCGAAAACCGAGCAAACTTAGCAGCAGCCCATTTTTACTTCGCCGGTCGTGGTTAGGGGAGGGCCGAAGGCTTCTTGGGGGGCGGGGGCTCCGTTTAGAGTTTTTATCCAGCGTCTTGCGGCGTCGAATACTACTAGGACTACGCCTACGATGAAGATCGCCATCAGGATGGAATCCAGGTAGCCTACGAATTGCTGGCCGGGTTTGGTGGTCAAGGGCCAGAAAATGGTTTCTATGGCCAAGACCCCCGCTGAGATGGTTGTGATGCCGACGAAGCACATGGGAACCGCGGTGATCCACGCGTATTTCTGCTTGCCCATATTAATGAGGAAGGTGGTTGTTACGGCTAGCGCGATGGTGGCGAGCAGCTGATTGCCGGTTCCGAAGAGGGGCCATATCGTGGAAATACTTCCGGTGTAGATCAGGTATCCCCATCCTAGAACCACTACCAAGCTGGTGAGTAGATTGCCGGGCAGCCATGCGCTGTTGCCGAACGGCTTGTGGACTTTGCCCATCAGTTCCTGGAGGACGTAGCGGGCTACGCGGGTGCCGGCGTCGATCGTGGTCAGGATAAAGAGCGCTTCGAACATGATGGCGTAGTGGTACCAGTAACCCATGAGGCGATCCATGCCGGGGAGGCCACGGAAGATTCCGGCCATGCCGATAGCGAGTGAAACGGCGCCGCCGGTTCGTCCGGCTAGTTGCTCGCCAACCTCATGCGAGTAAAAGGACAGATTCACTGTGGAGAGGCCGAGGTGTCCGAAGACGGCGGGAGTGGTGTTGATGGCGAAGTAGTCTCCAGGATACATCGAGCAAGCGGCGATCAAGGCCAGGACTCCGACGAGGGACTCGGCGACCATGGCTCCGTAGCCGATGAAGCGGGCGTCGGTTTCTTTGTCGAGCATCTTTGGTGTTGTGCCGGACGAGACCAGCGAATGGAAGCCGGAGATGGCTCCGCAGGCGATGGTGACGAAGAGAAATGGGAAGAGCTTGCCTTTGATGATGGGGCCGCCGCCATGGATGAAGGGCGTGAAGTTGGGAAATTGAATGTTGGGATGGACGATGAAGACTCCGATGATGAGGGCGGCGATGGTGCCGAGCTTGACGTAGGTGGAGAGATAGTCGCGGGGCGCGAGCAGTAGCCAGACGGGTAGGACAGAGGCGACCAGGCCGTAGATCCCCATGAGGTAGGTGATTTGGTGAGGCGTGAAGGTGAGGGCGGAAGCGGCGCTGCTTTGCGCGAACCAGTGGCCTCCTACTACTGCGCCGAGTAAGAGGACGACGCCGAAGATGCTGGGGCCGGTGACGTTTACTTTTCCGGCTTGGGTTTTAAACATCCAGAGGCCCATGATGATGGCGATGGGGATGGTCATGCCGATGGTGAAGACTCCCCAGGGGCTGTTGGCTAGGGCGTTGACGACGACTATGCCGAGGCCGGCTAGCGATACCAGAAGAATAAAGAGGATGGAGATCATGGCGACGACGCCGGCGAAGGGACTGATCTCGGTGCGAGCGACGTCGGCCAGGGAGCGGCCGCGGTGACGGACGGAGGCTACCAGGACGGTGAAGTCCTGGACGCATCCGGCTAGGACGGCGCCGATGAGGATCCAGAGAAAGCCGGGGGCGAAGCCGAATTGGGCGGCGAGCGTGGGGCCGACGAGTGGGCCGGCTCCGGCGATGGCGGCGAAGTGATGCCCGAAGAGTACCCACTTGGGCGAGACGACATAGTTATGGCCATCGGCGTAGAGGTGGGCCGGAGTGGTGCGGCGATCGTCGAGCGCCATGGCCTTGGCGGCGATGAATGCGCTGTAATACCGGTAGCCAATGGCGTACACGCATAGTGCAACCAACAGGATCGGAAATGTGTTCATGACTTGCTCCCGTGGCAAATAGAGCTGTTCTGCTACCCCAACCGACCGCTAAGCTCGCCATCCAGGGTGGGAGGAAATGAACCCTCTACCACCAACGGCACTAAGATACACGAAGGAGAATCTTCGACCCACTCCAGCTGGTGGTTATTTTTTCAGTTCGGCGATGGATTTGGCGGAGTCTCGGGCGCCGTTGTAGCGGGCGGCTTTGGTTTTGTTGCTTTCTTTTTCACCGGCTTTTTCGGCGGCTCGGTGTCATCGACTACGATCTTCTTCGGAGGCGGAGGCGGCGCGGCGGATAAAGTCTTGACCTGTGCGCGCAGATGCGTCAATTCATCTTCTTTGCTGGACGCCAGTTTCTGCATGCGCTCTCCGAAGGCGCGGCGCGCGCTTTCGATGCCGTTCATGTCGTTGCTGAGACTCTGAAATTCTTCCTTGTTTCCAAATGCGCCGGCGGATTCGACCAGAGAACCGAACACGTCATAGAGAGCGTCGAGGTTGCGATAGAGTTTGAAGCTTGCTGCGAGGTCCTCGGGCGCGTTGTTGAGTTGCGCGATCATATCGGGGAGTGCGTCCTGCAAGTTGCGCTGAATCGAGCTGACATTGGCCAGCGCCTGCTGCTTGTTGCTGGAGTCGGTCTTCCACTTCTCGATGCGCATCTTGGTGAGGTCGGTCAACATGCTCTGCGCTGTCTGCTGCAACGGTGTGAGAATGCCGTTGAGTTGGCTGACCGATGCATAAGCTACCGGGGGCTGCGCCGCGTCCGTTGCCGCTTGCGCGTTCGCCATCGCGGGCACCAGCGTGGCGCCGAGGCAGGAAAGTAAGCAAACAAGAATGTTCCGCAAGTTCATGGGGCTCCAAATTGTGCTCTTCGCGATTGCCAAGCATATCCTAGTTGAGGTTGACGGTCGGAGTCGAGCGTGACCGGGCCCAGTTTGACGGCGCGCCCAAGCTAAGCGAGAATTGGAAGGTAGCGATTGAAGATAGCAAATGCCCGCGATCGCCCGTGGGCCTGTGGCGCAGCTGGGAGCGCGCTTCCATGGCATGGAAGAGGTCGTCGGTTCGATCCCGACCAGGTCCACCATCTTTTCAATAATTTACAAACTGTCCGACCAATCGGTTGATGGCATTTGGTCGCAAATTTCAAAAACATTCTCAGTCTGCCGCCAAATTCTCCGGCCTCGCTCTGAGTTCCTGGTGAATCGCGTTCACGGTTGCGCGCACGCTCTCGGGAACCTCCTGCATGTACACGTCGGTGGTTGTCGCCGCGCGTGAATGTCGCAAAAGAGCCTGCACATCCTTCACGGTTCTTTTCTTCTGAGCGAGCGTTGCCATCGTTCGCCGTGTCACCGGGAACGTGAGTTTCGGAAGTTCGAGCTCACGAGCGAGTTTATGCAAGATGCGCTTCCGCATCCCGCCACACCAGGGAAGCGACCTGCTTGGTCGCCGACCATTGCCAGGTAGTCAGGCATGGATCGGGGCTTCACCCCGAACCTCGCCAGCACGCCGGCTTCATCGCGCAAAATATCGTGCCTGCGGTCCAGTTGAACGACCCGTGTGCCCACAACGCACTGGCTGAGATCTTCGTCCGGCATACAAATCAACACCTGCCCTACGCGATCATCTTTCGCTGCCTTAGCAGCTGCGGATGCGAGCGCATCGTCCGCCTCAAATTCGATCATGGGCCATAGCGCCACACCCATTGCTTGCAGTGCGTCCTCGAGAGCCGGGAACTGCGAGAGCAGTTCTTGAGGTACGCCTTCGCTCGTCTTGCACCAGGATACAGATCGTTCGGAAACGACTCTACGATGTGATCGGTCGCAACTCGAATGTGAGTTGCACCGCGTTCGATCAGGGACAGAAGGAAGTCAGGACACCGCGCACCGCGCCAACTTCCTGGCGGTTCACGTCTGCCGAGGCGGGCACGGCGCAAAACTGCGGAACGGTTCATTAGTTCCGTCAATCAGATGCACATCCATGCGCCTCAGTTCGTAAACCTCACTGGAACTCCAGTACTACAATCTCAGGATTCGAACCCAGCCGCAGCGGGGGGCCCCACGTCCCTGCTCCGCTCGAAGTGAACACCTGCATCTTTCCGATCTGACTCAAGCCATATACAAATTGCCGATACATTCGCCGCGCCATCCAACTCCAGGGTATAAATTGGCCAACGTGGGTATGGCCGGATAGCTGCAGGGAAACGCCCGCGGCCTCTGCGATCTCCGGACGGTCGGGCGCATGTGTGAGTAGGATGCTCGCGCGGCTGCGATCCACGCCGACGTCGTGCAGGACCGATGCGAGGCGACCATCCTGTGCCGCGTTCCGGAATGGAACACCAATAATCTGCAAGCCGTCCGCTTCCACCTTCTCATTGTTGAGCACGCGCACCCCGGCGGCCGTAATCGCGTGCAAATATTTGCTGTCGTCCCCAAATTGCTCGTGATTGCCCGCGACAAAATATACGCCGTGTGGCGCCGTTAACTTATTCAGCGGCTCCGCTGCTTGCCTCGCGTCAATAGCCGTACCGTCAAACAGATCACCAGCGATAAAAATCAAGTCCGGCTCTTCTTTTAGAATCTTCCTAACCATACGCCGCAGGAAACCACCGTTTCGTACGTGCCCGAGATGCACGTCACTGATCAGAGCGGCTCTCCGCCCACGCCACCTGTCCGGCAAGTTCGCAATTCGCACCGTAGTTCGCGTGATGCGGGTACAGTTTGCGTTCAGGACGCCGTAGAGTCCGGCTACCACCCCAACCCCAAACAACACTTCGACGATCCAGTGGAAGTTCACTGCGAGCCCCACTAACCACGTAAGGCCGAAGACAATCCAGGCAGAGACTGCGGCTAGGAAAAGAAACGTCAACATACCCAACCAAACGGCGGCAACCCGGTACAACGCACGGAGAGCCGAATTGGTCCAGCGGAAAGCGAGCAGCGAAGCGACGAGAAAACTCACGGACAAAACACCAACAGCGAGTTTGAGCCAAAGCGGCCCAGATGTCTCGCTCCCCGTCGGCGAGAATGTCCAAGTCTTATAGAGGAGAAAGTGAGTCAGAAAAACAACCGACTGAAAAACGGCTATGAAACCGATTAACCCCTTGCGTATCTTCACCCAGAATTAGATTCGCGAACCCGCCATTTCTATTCAATTCTCTGAATCGGCCTCTATGAATCGGATACACGGCAGTAGAATCTCGGCATACCCGCAATGCAGTTCCAGAATGTTTGGCTGATTGCTACGAAATGTCTGGAATGGAGGCCATTCATGCCCGCGCCGCGTTCCCACGGACTCCCGAGTCCCACGATTTGCGCCTTAATTGTGGTCGCGATGCTGGCCATGATTGCGATTCCCGCAGCCGTCACCTTGCAAGCGGTTCGCATCGCTCCACCGCCGATTCCTCTCGAGCAAGGTTCCACGCCCCACGGCTATACCCTTAGCCTTTTGCTCTTCATCGTTCCCATCACGGTCATCGCGCTGTGGTTCCTCCCCAGCGAGGGACTGTACATTCCGCAGCGCGCTTTCTGGTGGACTCTCGTCATCCTCGTACCACTCGGCTGCTTGCTCGATTTTGTTTTCGCGCAATGGTTCTTCGAGTATCCGAATGTCGGCGCCACCCTGGGCATCCCCGCGCCCGCTCTAGGCAGGCCCGTTCCGCTCGAAGAGTATGTCTTCTATGTAACCGGCTTTCTCGCCGTCCTTCTTCTATATGTCTGGCTCGGCGAGTTCTGGCTCGCCGCCTATAACGTGCTCGACTATTCCGGCGAGGTCAAGAGAATGCGCCGGCTTCTCCATTTTCATCCGACCTCTCTGATCGTCGCCGTGGTTTTGATTGGTACGGCGTGCTTCTACAAAAAGCATCTGGCCCTCGCGGAAGATCATGCTGGCTTTCCCGGTTACTTCACTTTTCTCGTTTTGGGAGCCCTGCTTCCGGCAATGACCTTCTTTAAGGTTGCGCGTCGTTTCATCAACTGGCGCGCGCTCAGCCTAACCCTCTTTTTCATGGTACTCGTCAGCCTCCTCTGGGAGGCTACGCTAGCCGTTCCTTACAACTGGTGGAACTTTCAGCACCGCCAGATGATTGGCCTTTTTATCGGAGTCTGGTCCGGTCTGCCAATTGAAGAGGTCTGTGTCTGGATCGCGGTCACTTATGCTACGGCAATCGTCTTCGAAGTGATGAAGGTCTTGCTGGCATCAGAACGTTCCGTCCACGACACGCTGATCGGCCAGAAGGATTCTACAAACGGGGACCTGGCCCAGAGTTGACAACTGACTGAGGTACGGCTGTTGACATTCATCGGTTCCGAGACTATCTCGATTCCGATTCGGGCGCGCGGAACAGTGATGTTCAACCTGAGCTTCCCATGCGAGGAACTTCTACCGTCGGTTCCCCCAGCTGACCGCACATATTCTGCGAGGGTCGGATACGTCCGCACTGATGTGTCGGCTTGGCGGGAATAAGTGTATTCACTCCGTGCGGAAGAAGGAGATGCATGCGTCGGCGCGTGCTGAGATCAAACCGGCACGACAGTCAGCATCGCCGATCGCCGCATCATTCGTGATGAGAATGGAGAATGGCGCGAAACGGACTGATGAACGCTCGAAGAGCGGAGAGCCGTGATGAACCGAAGCGGCCGCAACCTGAAGTTCGCAACCGCATCGGTCCATCACGTTTTCAGTTCGCTTAATGGCTTATTTAATAACTTCGAACGGGACATTGCTCGAAAGTGTTCTGCTCGGAACCGTCACTTCGATTGGCCCGGTGGTAGCCTTCTTTGGCACCTTCGCGGTGATCTCCGTATCGGAGATTTGGGTGTAGGTAGTGGACAGTCCATTAAAGCTTACACTGCTCACGCCGGCCAACTCGCTTCCAATGATTTTGATCGTGTTGCCGACTTTCCCGACGCCAGGCACAGCCTGGACAAACGGGGCGAGACCCATCGACAAGCTGTATACAGTTCCATCCCCGCTAGTGCCCGCACCGCCGAACGTGGTTCCGTAGAAGATTCCATTGGTGGCCTGAAATACCGCCGCCTCGGGGCCTTCGCCGTCACTGCCGCAATTGCAAAAGCTGTACTCGAGAGTTACCGCACCGGCAGAAGCCATCTGGAAGACCGCTCCAGAATTCCCGGCTCCGCCATTTATCTCCGTACCGTAGAAGTTGCCGTCGGTCGCTTGAATCAAGCCATTGGGATAGAAGAAGCCAGTGCCATCAAGCAATGTGAACGCACCGCCCGGAGTAATCTTGAAGGTCGTGCCGGAGATGTCGCTCCCGCCGCCAAACGTCGTTCCATAAAAATTGCCATCGGTTCCTTGAATGAGTGCGGCCGATGGCTCGGCCCCGTCCGCGCAATTTGTCTGGCTGCAGAAGTAATGGAGCGTGGTCAATTCGCCGCCCGGTGTGATCTTGAAGATTGTGCCCGCATCTTCGAAAGGATCGCAGGGGTTTTCGAGGCAAGTACCACCCCTCTGGGTAGTTCCATAGAAATTGCCGTCCGTTCCTTGCACCAGTGCGGACGTGGGGAGTTCGCCGTCGAGGCAGTTGGTTAAGGTGCAGAAGCTGTAAAGCGTGGTGAGCGCCCCCGTGGGCGTCAACTTAAAGACCGTGCCAGCATTGTTGTTTGCGCCGCCCCCGTAGGTGGTCCCGTAGAAATTACCATCGGTTCCCTGGATGAGAGGGGATTCTGGTACTGCTCCGTCGGGGCAGGGCCAGGTTTTGCAAAAACTATAGATTTGGTGGAGTGCGCCTTTGGGCGTAAGCTTGAACACCGTGCCGCTCGGCACGCCGCTATTCCCTTGCGGAATATTGCCGCCGCCAGAAGTTGTGCCGTAGAAATTGCCGTCCTTGCCCAGAAGTAGCGCCGCTACCGGATAATCGCCGTCGATACAGGGCCCACCTTTTTTGCAGAACTCGTAAAGCGTTGTCAGGTCGCCCTGTGGCGTCATCTTGAAGATCGTACCGCAGTCACCCGGGCAGTCTCCCACGCCGCCCGACTTCGTAGTCCCATAAAGATTGCCGTCCGTGCCTTGAATCACCGAGGCCTGTGGATGACTGCCGTTCGTGCCGTCAAAGACTGCCATTTGTTGATAGGTCTGCGCCTGCAATGAAGCCGTCGCGTACAGCGTAAAAACAACCACTATGGTCTTCCAGATGTTTTGCTTAGCAGTAATGAAATTCATAAAGGTGACCCTCCATTTATCAGCGACTTCCAGAACCTAAACTCCAGGCGGGAGCATGCGTTGTTTAGGGGCGATTCCACAAGTGAGAAGGGGTATTGTTACGGTATCAACCCGTGATATCTTGTGTTTGCACGGGTCGCATGGGCGCTGGCTGCCGGGGTCCCAACTGACTGCCGACTACAAGCGACCGACGATCCACTCCCCCCGCGAAACTGCCGCTCGTTTCCCATGAACGCGAGGCCCGATCACGCTCTTGGCGGTGAGGTCGAATCTCACGCGGAGGTGTCTGCCGCCAGCGTTCGGCAGGCACTGGGGCGCATCCTCGCCTCCGATCCGTTCCTCAACGCCCGGAGGCCAAGCCAGTTTTTGCGTTTCGTGGTGGAGACCACGCTCGCCGGCGACGAAAGCCAGATCAAGGAATATCTGATTGGAGTTGAGGTCTTCGATCGCCCATCGGATTACGATCCCAAGGGCGACCCAATCGTGCGGATCGAAGCCGGCCGCCTGCGGAAAAAACTGGCGCAATACCATAGCGGTCCCGGCGCAAATGATCCCATCATCATTGAGCTGCCGAAGGGAGGTTATGTGCCTGCCTTCCGGCTGCGACCTGCCAAAACCGATCTCGGCACCCACGCTGAAACAACCTGGGCGGCGCGGGCCAAACCCTTTCTCGCCGCTGCGGCCGTCGTTATTTTCCTAGCAACCGCCGCGCTTGCCATCACCTATTATCTTCGCCGTCGCGGGCAGCTCTTGCATTCCCCGACCACAATCGCAGTGCTCCCATTCCTCGATCTCAACGGCCAAGCCGATGGATATCTCGGCGATGGCGTCACCGAAGAACTCACAACCGGCTTGGCTGAATTAAAGGGCCTGCGCGTAGTTGCTGCGACCTCGGCGTTTCAATTCCGCGGCAAGTCAGAAGACGTGCGCAAAATCGGACAAGCGCTGAACGCCGAAGCCCTGCTCGAAGGCGGCATCAGCCGCTCTGGCACCGGTTTGCGCATTGATGCGCAGTTGGTCAATGCGCGCAACGGCTACAACTTGTGGTCCAAGGCTTATGACGTCCAACCTGCGGACCTGCTCGCATCGGAAGAAGACATCGTGCGGGAGGCGGCGCGCGTCTTGCGCGTTCCGGCGAGCGGCACTCCCCGCCTCATGAAACGCGATACGGAGAACGTGGAGGCTCACGAACTCTACCTCCGCGGAAGATATTTGTGGAGTAGGCGCGATCTGCCTGACATGCAGGAGAGCGCACGCCTCTTCGAACGCGCAGTCGATGACGATCCGAATTACGCCTTGGCCTATGTCGGCGTGGCCGATGCTTATACCGTCATGGCAATCAACCGGCAAATGGCGTCAGCAACGGCCATACCTCGCGCCACGATAGCGCTAGAACATGCGCTCAAACTCGATCCGAACCTTCCCCAAGCGCACGCTACGCTGGGGTTATTGGAATCGCAATGCGAGTGGAACTGGCGCGCCGCCGAGCAGGAGTTCCGCAGAGCGATCGAACTGCAACCCAACTACGCCGAGGCCCATCACTGGGCCGGACTCAACTACGCCATGATGGGTCAGTTCGCCGCGGCGGACTCCGAGTTTCGGCAGGCGCAGGTGCTCGATCCCCTGTCGCTCATGATCACAGAGGGGCTGGCGGAGAATTTCTTCTTTGCCCGACGCTACGACGACGCAATCGCTACCGTGCTCAACATGCCCGACCGCAGTCTAGGCTGGGTGGTCCTCGCTCATGCCTATATCCAAAAGAAAATGTATGAAGAATCGCTGCATATCGTCCCCGAATCCGCCGACGCCAAAGATCCCAATCGATTGCGCCTGAAAGCAGAAGCGCTGGCGCTTTCCGGCAATCGCAGCGAAGCGCTTAAGATTCTCGAAGAACTCGAACGCGCACAGCAAAATTGGAATGCCGACTACGGCGTAATCTCTCCCGCCGACCTGGGCACAAGCTATGCCGTGATTGGCGAAAAGGAGCACGCATTTGCGTGGCTGGAGAAAGCTTACCGGCAGCATGATCCGCCACTGGCGCAAATCAAGGTTGACCCCTGCCTCGACAACTTGCACTCCGATCCCAGATATACCGCGTTACTGAAGAAGTTGGGATTGAGCTAGGGCTGAGGCATAACGCTGCCGAACCTTCCGTAACAGCGCGATCTTCTTCCGCCATCCGAAGCACTCTGCAATACGCTTCCTCTTCCTTCCTCTGACTGATGGCATATCCAGGGTGCCGCGCGGTGCGAGCATCGATGGCACTCCCACCGGACGCTCCAGGTTCTGGGCCACGTGCGGCGTGACCTTTAGGTTTCTGCACTCGGCCACGAAAGCCGCCGTATCGTAGGCCTTGTCGCCTCCCACGGTTACCTGTCTCGTGCCCGGAATCTGTTCCGAGCATCATCAGCGCGGCATCGCGGTCGGCGGTCCCGTTGGCCTCGAACACCTCGGTGTTTGCGGTCAGCCCGTGGCGGTTCTCCACCAGCAGATTCCCGTTGTAACTCAGCTTGGCTTCCTTGCCCTTGCCTTTGCGTGCCCTCTTCGCGTCCGGGTCCGTCTTCGATGCGTGCGTCTCGTCGGTCCGCTTCTCCCCGTGGAAATCTACCGTCGCGTTGCGGAAGCGGCTTGGACAATCGCGCCGCTCGGATCCAGCACAGTTCCACGGAAGGTTCCTGTGATTTGCTGTCCGGCAACATTCAAACTTGTAAGCAGGGCCATCAGGAACAACGTCAGCGTCTTCACGCTACGCATGCTTTCCCCCATTAATCCTCAAGAATCAAAAGTGATTTCGCAAAGCGTTTTATCGTCGGCGCTTTAGACAACGCGCGCGAATTGGCTCACAGATTGAAGTGCGGCGACTATAGGGACGCTTTGCAGCGGGGTCAATAATCGGAAAGCAGTACTTGCTTCGATCACCAAGTGAAAAAGAAGACCATCTAGTATTTTCGGATTATTGCGTCGCAAATCTCTCCCAGCTAACTTGTCGCCACTCCAGTTTGATCCGCTATGGCTTTATTAATCGGAGGCGGACAGGAGATTGAGACGCTCGGAGAGGAGTAACCGTCCACGCAATTGATATGAACTCAGACAACGATGCGAAGCATTCGTCGGGGCCAAATGGCACTTCAAAGGCGAAGCCGGCCACCAAAATCAGGATTATCGAAGACGCGGACGCCACCGGAGACACGGCGGCGGCTTACGACTTCTGGCGAACTGGGTCGGGGAGGCAGCAAGTTCCGGGCATCATCAAATGCTTCGGAGCTCGGCCTGACTTCCTGCGCCGCGTCATCGAACTAGGAAACACCATCCATTTCTCGGAAGGGCATCTTTCGCGCCGCCACAAGGAGATGATCGCCAGCTACGTCTCTTATCTCAACCGGTGTCCGTATTGACTGGACAGCCATGCTTACTTCCTGCGGGTCCAGGGAGCATCCGATCAATGTGTAAAAGCAATCGTCGAAGGCAAGCTTGACGAAGCGGGCCTTGCGCCAGCGGAGCGTGCCCTACTGGACTATGTGGAATTGATAACCCACGCCGCTTACCGATCCACCCCCGACGATGTTGAGAAGTTGCGCGTTGCAGGATGGAAAGAAGGAGAGATTTCCGAAGCTGTGTACATCACAGCCCTGTTCGCTTTCTTCAATCGCGTCGCAGACGCCTTCGGCGTTCCTTCGCAGGACTACCTCACAACCGGGAAATTGACACCTTGAATTTCTATGGTATTGTCCATCCGAAGTCGTCGCCAACGACGACTGACCTTGTTCTTGGGTCAGTGAACCTCAGCGAACGAACCCGAATAGCGCGGAAGCAGAAGGTTCGTCGCTGCGGCCAGCCCAAGCGCTGCTGCGAGAAGAATCAGTAAAGAGGGTTGGGAACCAGTAGCGTCGAATGCACGCCGCAATATCACCGATCCGATAGCTCCCGCTGCGGCATAGAAGGTCCAGGTGAGACCGTAAACAGTAGAAAAAGCGCGCAGCCCAAAATAACGCGTCAGCAGGTCATGGTGTAAGGGCGGCTTCACCTCCGGCTCCGCCCCGGCGCCAGGGTCTCCTGTGTTATGCAGTTCGTGCGAGACAGCCAAGACAATCTTCTGTGCCGTATCGTAGGCAAAACACGCAGTGACCCTGGCTGCCCACCGACTAATAGGCGCTACGCTGTATCTGGGCTGCGCTTCGATTGAAACTGCGCGTTGCCAACGCGCACCCATTGCATACAATGGATCGATGGAAACTCCGTTCGATGAATATTCCGCGCGCGTCCAGAAGCACCTCGAGAGTGTCTATGGAATCCGCGTCGTGACTCGGGATATCCCCGATCCGCTGACCGGGGATCTGGACGGATCGGAAATCGATATCGACTACGCGGTCACTCCAGAACAGAGACTGTTTCTACTGGCGCACCTTTTTGGACACACCGTCCAGTGGAACGTGAACCCTGCTTTGTTTGAAATTGGCCGGCAGTATCGACCTCCCGTAAATGAGAATTTGATTGCCGCGGTCGTCGCCTATGAGCGAGAGGCCGCGTGTTACGGACTCGCGATGCTCCATGAGATCGGCATAATGGATATCGACCAATGGTTTTGTGACTACACTGCCTGTGACCAGGCATACCTGCTGCATTTTTATCGCACTGGTGAGAAGAGGGAGTTCCCCAGCTTTTGGATTCGTAATGCTCCGCTGATACAACCGCAGCCGATTCCGCACTTTACACCGACACGCCGGGCTTTCCGCATGGATGGCATTGTGATTTAAAGGGAACGGGCGGAAGGACGGGCATGTCGCCCATTCGGAGTATCGCGGCCGGGCGAGCACACCGCAGCGCTCCACAACCACTGGCTTGCCCGTTCTAGTCCGACGACTTTCGTGACAACGCGAGTAGATCGTTGGTCTGACGAATCAAATCAGCGCGGTCCATATCCCGGTATTTCTGAGGTAGGAGACTCCTGCTGGTGCACTCCAGCACGGCAACCAGATTCTGCAGATCGATTTCGGTCGGGTAGTACGGCGGGATGAAATCTTCCAAGGCTGCTTTCAAGTCTTCGGTATCGATGACGGACTTGTTTTGCAGGCTGCTCCTCATATGGCTGCGCACCAGGACGGCTTCGATATCGGCTCCCGAAAGGCTGCCGGCCCGCGCCAGGAAGAACGTTTCTACATCCTCCGGGAAGGGCTTCATGCCGACCTTGCGCTGCATGGCGCGCAAGAGCGCGAGGCGCTCTTCCTGCGTGTCGGGATAAAACAGCGCGATGTGTTCTTCGGCGCGACCCTGGCGCTTAAGGTCCACGGGTAACAGATCGGGACGGCAGGTCAGGAGAAACCAGATCACCTTGCCTCTGTACTCGGTATTCCCCATGAACTGCGCGATCTGGGCGAACACACGATTGCCAACACCGCTATCGCCGGAACTGGAACGGTCACCGAGTTGAGCGTCGGCTTCGTCCACGATAACCGCGATCGGACTCATAGCCTTGAGGAGGGTCAGGACCCGCTCCAAATTCCCTTCCGTCACTCCTTGCCACATACTGCGAAAATTCTTTAGTGTCACTGCCGGAATCCCAACTTCGCCGGCAAAGCAGGTAGTGATGAAAGTTTTCCCCGTACCCACCGGCCCGCAGATTACATAGCCCATGGGCAGGACATCGGTGTTGCCGGCGTGGATGGCTTTGGCGGCATCCTGCAGCTTGCGCTTGGCTTGGTCGTTTCCGGCCACAAAGGACAGGTCAAATCGACTCTGCACAAACTCCAGCAGACCGCCGGACTCGGCTTCAATTAAGTCTTTCTTGCGGTCGGAGAGAAACTTTAGCGTGAGCGGTTGCCGATTCTGCACCGCATGGGAAATCAGACTCTGCAACTGAACTCGTTTCAAGCCCGCTCCCAGTTTCGCCAGGGTCTCATCGTTTACTTCGGAGCCGGCGGGCAATTCCTGGTTTTTCAATTGCGAGCGGATAAATTCCAGCCGATCGGCATAGTCCGGCAACGGAATCCCGATCGAAGAAACGCCTGGGTGCTGAACGATGCTCGGATTCAGCTCGATCTGATTCTCCGAGATGAGACAAATGGTGACATCCGCGTTCAGAAAGGCGGAATTGCGTGCCCAGCGTTTGAGAATAACCAGGGCGTTGCGATCATCCGCAGACATGCTGGAAACATCGCCTGCGGGAGCGATGGTCTCGGCGAAATCAATCACCAGCCCGATTTTCTTGCCGTCAGCGATGCGCAGCCGGAGATAGTTGTCGAGCAGGTTCAACACCGCATCGGGATTGCGCGGCAAACCGCCTTGCGAATAGGTAGTGCCGTGAAAACTGTCGTAGCCTTCAAGCGCGCGGCGGAAGTCGGCTTGACTGTCTGCTGATCCGAAGTTCAGCCCGCCACGGTCGTAATGCAGAACCACGTCGCGCTGGCCGAAAAGCGCGCCGGAAAGAAATTCGTCGAGCGGAACGAAGGTTGTCGAATCCTGACCACGAAGCGGTACCAGGTCGCGTACATTTCCATACAGCACAAAAAGTGCGAACGAACGCGAGTAGTACTTTTCGGAGAGTTCGCGCGCCCACGCGGGAAGGCCATCGAGATATTTCCCTAAAGCTGTTGTGGTCGTCGCTATATTCGAGGGCATCTTAGGTTCAACATCAGTTTGACATCCGCACACGGTTGGGGCCGGAGGACGTTGAGGAATCATCCAGCGACATCAATCCGTCCAAGTCCGGCGACATGTCGCTGAAAATCGCTTCCACCTGCTGTACCGTCTGCTCGGTCTGTTCCACGTCGTGCACCAGACTGTCGAGCCGTTCGCTGACCTGCTGCGGATCGCGCATGGTGACGGATTGATCACGCACCAGCATCAGCACATCCTCCACTGCGAAACATTGCGCGTCGACGACTTTGCGGTTCTCAGAAATCTTATCGAACTTCTCCAGACGCTTGGTGAGAATCTCAATGCGTTTCTTGTTGATTTCCTGGACTTTCGGCGGATCGCCGCTCAGAGCCTTTTGCAGGGAGGCGATCTCGCGTTTTATGCCATCCTGTTCGGTGCTCTTCACGTATTGTTGCTGCTGGGCGGCAGCCAACAAGAGCCGGGCATAGCCACGCAGCAGGCCTTGCAACCGTGCGTCGATTTGCTGCAAAAAGATTTGCGAGGTCGACGAAAACTGCGCGAAGTTGCTTCGGATGGCGCCGCACACTTGAGCGGCATGGATATAACGGCTCTGCATCTCAGTGGGCAAGCTCGCGAGTATCTCGCTCAGTTTCTGTTGGTGCTTCTGCTGTTCCTCGGCGAATTTCCAGGATTTCACCAGTCGCTGAAAACGCCAGTTTTGTGGAACGATGGCCAGATACATCAGTTCCAGCCCGCCCGCCAGGATAATCGGGAGGAAGCTGCCGCTCACCAGCGCAAATGCACCCGCACCTAGCATGGCGATCCAGTTGTATTGCAGATGGAACGCCTCTCTTACAAAGTTGATTTTTTCTTGCGGCGCCGGAGCACCGAGTTGATCGTCTTCTGGCGCGCCCTGGAGATCAGCGGGAGCCATCTAGACACTCACCCGAACTTGCCCGTTGCCGGGAGCTTTGCGCAAACGGCCAAGAACGTAGTTCGCCAACTCGTGAAACTCATTTCGCTCTTTCAGGCCCAGATCGCGAGGGCGGTCGAAGGGTACTTGAACGTCTTCGATAATCGTTCCCGGATGCGCACTCATAACAAAGATCCTGTCGGCGAGGTAAACCGCCTCGTCAACATCGTGCGTGACGAACAAGATCGTGCTGGCGGTTTCGTCCCAAACTTTCAGCAGGAGTTGCTGCATCTCGCTGCGGGTCTGCGCATCGAGTGCGCCAAACGGCTCGTCCATCAAGATGACCGCCGGGCGTAACGCCAGGGTGCGCGCGATCGCCACGCGCTGCTGCATGCCGCCCGAAAGCGTTTCCGGATAGGCGTTCTCAAAACCGCTGAGTCCAATATCCTGCACCAATTGCGCCACCGTCTCCTTGCGCTGCTTTTCCGGGACGTCATTGATTTTTAAACCGTATGCTATGTTACCAGCGACAGTTAGCCAGGGAAACGAAGTGTACTTCTGAAACACCATGCCGCGGTCCTTGCCTGGGCCATGTATGGTCTGTTCGTTTACCAGGATCTCGCCGGTATCGGCTTGATCGAGGCCAGCGATCAAGCGCAGCAAAGTCGACTTGCCACATCCGGAAGGACCCAGCAGAACGCGGAATTCACCAATATCTCGCCCTTCGCGGGAATACGCATCTTCAATCTCGAAATTCACGTTCTCGAGAGCGTCAACTTTCGAACCGTCCGCGCAGACAAACGACCGGCTGACTTTGCTGACGGTGATTTTCGATTTCTTAGGCTCCATATTATTACGCTCGGTGCTTGGCCGCCTTCAGGTGTGCCGTAGCGCTGGGAACGGCCGCCCCGCCTCCCGCCAGCGTGGAACTCGCTTTGCGCCAGGGGAAGAGAAGGCCTTCGAGAAACGTCAGCAGAAACCGGAACAGAAACGCGGCGATGCCGATGGCGATGATCCCCGCATAGACGCGATCGAAATCCAGCACTTTGCGAGCGGCCTCCACCATGTAGCCTACGCCCTTGCGGGCATTCAACATCTCTGCCAATATCACGTAGGTCCAGCCGATGTCATAGAGGATTCGGAAGGACGAGAAAATCGCAGGGAATGACGCGCGGAACACGAGCCATAACGCGTGCCGCTGTTTTGCTCCAAGCGTGTACGCAGTCTCCAGGAGAGCGTTGTCTACTCGGTTGACCTCTTCGACTACCACTGCCAACAGATAAAAGAACATTCCGAACCAGAGGAACGCAATTTTCTCGGTTTCGTCGATGCCAAACAGGGCAATGAACGCGGGCAGAAACGCGGTCAGCGGCATGGCTCGCATGGGGGCAGCGACGGGGTTGATGAGCTCAAAGAGCCAGCGGTAGCTGGACATCAGAATGCCAAGCGGGATGGCGACAACCGCGCACCAGAAGAATGCTTGGGCGATGCGCCACCAGCTCATGAATACGTTTCCGAGCAGATCGTATTCCGTCCACAACAATTTAAACGATCGGATTACTCCGAGGGGCGTTGGCAGCAGCGAAAAGTGCGGGCCCTCCCAGTAGGGCAATAAGATCCAGAGCAACACGATGACGCCCCAGGTGATAAACGGGGCAGCCCATCGGACCCACGGCTGAACCTCTTTCCGAATGGTGAACCAGTCGCTCATTATCTCCTGTCGTAAGCTCTAAGCGCTAGCTCGAAGGGTTGGCATAGACCTTGATGTCGGTGCGCCGATTCTTCTCGCGTCCTTCGGGCGTGGCATTGCTGTCGATAGGTTTGTCCGGACCATTGCCCGCCGTCCGCAGTCTCGCCGAAGGAAAGCCATATTTTTGCATCAGGTAGTTCTTGACCTCTTCGGCCCGCGCGTGTGAGAGCTGAAGGTTATAAGCGCGAGCGCCGGTCGAGTCGGTGTTGCCATCGATATCAACAATCGTGTTCTCATAGGCACGCATAGTGCCGGCGAGTTCATCGACAATGGCGCGCGAATCGAGGCTCATGGCGGAAGAATTAGGATCGAAGTAGATGGACCGATGTTGGGTCGCGATTGGAGTTGCTCCCCTGGGTGGCTCCTTGTATTCGATGGGCGCTTCGCTGGACGCCATGGAGAAGCTGTCGGCCAGCTTTTCGACGTAGCGGCGGTCCAGGCTCTCTTCCGGATTGAAGGTGTGTTTAATGATCATCGATTCTCGATACATGTCCTGGGCCATGCCCAGAATGTTGGCGTAATCGGAATTTGATCCGGCGGTACCCATGAACGAACGGTTGTCGGCGTAATCCGCGAGCTTCACGCCACCGAGCATGGTCTTAGCCAGGTCGGATGGGATATTGAAGTCCTTGACCGTGCCGATCAGATTGTAGGCACGCTCCGGTTGGGTCTTGATGAATTCAACGCCCTCGAGCCAGCCTTGAGCAAACTTCAGCAAGGTTTGTGGATGCTTCGCAGAAAAGCTGTCACTTACCACCAGAATGTCGGCGATGAGACGGTTGGCGATTTTGGTGTCGTAGATCTTCTTCGATCCGGGCCGCTTGGCGACCGCGTCGCTCATGTCGGGGTCCCAGGCCACGGCCGCATCAACTTTTTCCTGGGCAAATAGAGTCGCCGGCTCGATGCCATCCTTGGTGTGGATCGCCTGGTTGAAGATTTCATTGCGCTGCGCAGTGCTCAGGCCGGAGGTCTTCAGTCCATTCCACAGCAAGAAATGCGACGGAGTGTAAGGGGCAAAAGCCACTTTCTTACCAGCCAGGTCCTCGATGCTGTTGATCCCCTGCTTGCCGATGACGCCATCGGCACCGCGCGACCAGTCGACCATCAGGAAGGCATGCGACCCGAATCCCTTTTCTTTGAACTGCGCATAATCTTTGGCATACACGTCGGCGGTCGTCAGCATCACGTCAACATTATCGGTTGCTAGCGCGGCGGCACCCTCGGTCCAATCGTCGATGATCTTAAAAGAGACCTTGAGGCCTTGCTTGCCGTAAATAGAATCCGGCTGGGTGTCGAGCCCGCCGTTCGCCACCAGGCCGGCGACGCAGCCGACCCACACGTTGACGCGCACGCGGACCTCGGCATCGCTGCTCGTCGAAGATGCGGGCAGCAAGAGAGGCTTGGAAGCATCCACGGTCTCCCCGCTGCCGGAGGCGGTCTTACTCCCGCTGCCCGTCCACTTGCTGAGATCGATGACTCCGTATCGGTTCAGGCTGTAGCCCACCAGGGCTACGCCAATCAGAAAAATAAGAACCCATCCACCTCGTTCAATTTTTACCGCCATACCGTTTTCCTCCGCCGCATGTTCCTACAGCGCCTGAAGGCGCATTCATAACTCGATTTTCTTGCTATGCCTAAAGGCATGCCCAGATACAAAATCACTATGATGAAATCAGATACAAATCACGCTTGCACCACGGACGCTATGAAGCCCGTTGTGGGTCCTTCGCGGCGATAGTTTTTTCCGCACCTGCGGGCGCCGCTGCTTGTGGCGATGCCAGGCCCATCTCGATCTTGAATTGCTTCACCAGTTCGCTCGCCTGGAGTTTCTCGGCCTCGTCGTCGATCTTGATCTTCTGCTGATCGACATTGCTCATCGCCATATCCATGCGCGCTTCGTTGACGGCAGTCGTCTCCTCAATCTTGCGCACCATCTCATCATGTGTCTGGCTGATCCCGGCAACCTCGAATTGCTCCATCGCATCCGCGACCTTCTTTTGCCACTGGGAGCGGCGGTAGTCGGCGATGGCGCTCAAGGCCTCCTGCGTCTTCCGGTCCTTCTCGCGCATAAAGGCCTGCTTCACGGCCATGGCCTTGTCGAAGGCGGCGCGAGCGGTAGTGAGCTGGCCCTGATTTCTTGCGAGAGCGCTCTTTGTCTGCTCTAACTGGGCGGCATAAGTGCCGGCGATGTCGTCGCGTCCGGCCTGAATCGCGGTTTTCACCCTCGCGGTTAGGCTGGCCACATCGTCTTTGTATTTCGACTCTTCTCTTTCGAGCAGCGTCACATTGGCCTTTACCATGGCAATGCTTTCGTTCATGCGTGGCACTTGGTCATTCATGTCGCGGATATTCTGCTGGAGAATCATCTCCGGGTCCTCCGCCGCGGAGATGAAGAAACCGATGAATGACCGCATCACTCGCGTTAACCGTTGCCACATACTTCCTCCTGTTCAGGAACGCTGCGCTGTCTTCGATGGGGGCGGTGGCGCATTCACATCGCCCGTCGTAATTGGATTTTCGGCGACAAAATACCCGACCGCCTCGGCGATCTTCTTTTCTTCCTGCTGTTTCTTCAACCGCCAACCGCTAAAACGCTCCTTCTCCCGCGATACTTCTTCATTATTGCTCTGGATTTTCGCTCTCTGCTCGGTCACATACTTATCGATCTGTGCCTGAATCTCACCATTCTCTTTATTCTTGCGCGCTTCCAGTTCTTCAGCAGCGCGCTGCTGCACCCGTTCGTACCCGTCGAGCGCGCGGTCGCGCCGAATTGCGTCCTGGATGACATCCTTGATGTCGATGCCAGCGGCGTCGAGCGCGACGAGAATCGAAGACTTCTTCACGTCCGATGCTAAATTGCGAAGGCGCTCGCTCTCCAGCATGTGGGAGATTTTGAGAATCGAATAGCCCTGGGGTGGTGGCGGGATTTCCGCTGCCTTATAGATCTCATCAAACGAAGTGGGATCGGAGATCGGGGTAGTAAATTTCGGCTCCGCGGCTATGCTGGATGCGATCTCAGCCACGCTCTGCGCCGCACTCTTGACACCGGCCGGAGCGGTTTTAGCAATCGACGTGGCATTGGACGGGTTTTGCCCGGTGCCGGCCGCGTCGTCGACGGAAACGATGTAGTTGTACCACTTCTTGGACATTCGGCCTCCTGCGTAACTAGCCCAGCCGCGCCGAACCAGAGTCAAACATGGTGAGCCAGAAAGCTAATTCCCACTGCGTCCTTTGTCAAAGGATTTCATATAGTTCCGAATGCCGGTCGAACTCTCAGGGACCCATCTCTGAATGTCGTAGCATACAGAGACTCGATATCGATGCCGAAGCCATTTAATCGCATATCTTGCTCCGGTCCAATTCAGCTAGAATGAACGTTCTTACCGTTCAAAATGAACGGGTTTCTTGAACGAATGGGGCTGAGATTAGGAGCGAGCGTGGCTGGCAACGACCTTTCGTCGATACTGAGCCGGGTTGTAGAGATAAAAGCCGAATACGACATTCGATTGCTCGCACAGCAATTGGGGACGAACTATCGCTCACTTATGTACTGGCTGAGAGGCGAACGGCAGTTGCCCGCGGACCTATTGCCAAGGATGTGCGTGCTCCTGAGCAATTATGAAGCCCTTGATTTTCTTGAGAGCCAGGCCGGGCGGGTGGCGTTCAAACTCCCGGAGCCAGACATCACCCTGGAGAGAGAACTGGTTGCGGTTTCCCGTCTGATCAGGGAGGTCGGGGAAGCACTGGAGAGCGTTGCGGAAACCCTAGCCGACGGCGTTGTCGAAGAAAGCGAGTTGCGGACGACAATTCCAAAGCTTGAATCGGTGATTCAAGAATGCGCGTCCCTCAAGTACCTGTTAGAAGATCTCTGTAAAAAGAGGAAAAAGAAAACGAAGAATCAGCGCTGAGAAGACGATTGAGCTTCTGCTCACAACGGAGGCCGCAATTAAATGAAAAGACTTTCAGGTATATCAATCCGAGACGTGCGCTTTGGATCCTCTCTTCAGATTGGCAACGCAAGAATCGCTCAGTGTGATGATCGCCGTGGGAACAAAGGCTTCCGGCTTTCAGTCGAATTCCCCGGGCGATCAACGACGCTGGCCAGAAGTCCTCTTCGGGGCATAACGTTACGGTTGCCGAGGGGAGCATTCTGCACGGAAATTCTATATCGCGGACGTTCTGTCAAATTAAGAAGCGGGCAATGAAAATGACGGTGCGAGTGGGAGGACGAGCGGCCGTGCGTTTGGCAGCGATGAGTCTGATCTTGGCGGTGTGTGCCCTGGGGCGGGAGCGGCCGAAGATCACCGGCATCTCTCACCTAAGCATCTACACTTCAGATCCAGCAAAGGCCGAGCGCTTTTATGTACACGACCTGGGCGCGATGAAGGGCACAGACCCGCAGAATCCCGTCGGGGTTCGTTACTACTTCAACGCCGTGCAGTTCGTCGAAGTGCTGCCTCTGCCCGGGGGGCCTGTCTCAGTCAATCGCTTCGACCATGCCGGATTCAATACGGCAAACGCGGAGAGCATGCGGAGATACCTCAAATCTCGCGGTGTAGCTGTGCCTCGGAGGGTGACCGAGGCCAGCGATGGAAGTCAGTACTTCGAAGTGAAGGATCCCGAAGGAAACCGAATCGAGTTCGTCGAGCCGTCGGCACATCCGATTTATGTGCCGACGAATCCACTCAGCAACCACATCATTCACATCGGCTACCTGGTTCACGATGCCTCGGTTGAAGACGGGTTCTACCGCACGCTGCTGGGCTTCCGGCCTTATTGGCACGGCGGCATGAAAGATGACGAAACGGACTGGATTTCTCAGCAGGCGCCGGAGGGCAGCGACTGGGTCGAATACATGAACGTTAAGGGACCGGAGAAAACTGGGATTCCGCCGGCGATGTCGCGGGACACCCTGGGCGTGCTCGACCACTTCGCGTTGGGTGTCCAGAATATGGAGAAAGCGGTAACTCTGCTCTACGCAGGTGACAGGCTTGCGGCCAAGCACTCGCCGCCGCAAATCGGGCGCGACGGCAAGTGGCAATTCAACCTGTACGACCCCGACGGAATTCGGACCGAACTGATGGAGTTTCAGCCCGCAGTGAAGCCTTGCTGCTCTCCGTTCCTGGCGCCCAGCCCTACAAAATGAGTGGCAACGGTGAAACCGAAAGTGGAATAGGAGCACATGATGTGGCGAATCTCCTCAGATCTTTCTATTCCTCGACGCCTTGTGTGGTGGCTTTTCAGGTGTGCAGTCGTTGGGGCCATTGTCGGTGTCTGGTTTGTATGGGCGGAGTCGCCGCAGGCTGCGGCGCCGCGCAAGCCCCTGAAAATCTACTTTGTGGACGTCGAAGGGGGGCAGTCGACGCTTTTCGTTACGCCCGAAGGTCAGTCGCTGCTCATCGATACGGGCTGGCCGGGTAATGCGGGACGTGACGCGGACCGCATTGTCGCGGCTGCAAACAAAGCTGGTCTATCGAGAATTGATTTCGTTCTGCTTACTCACTATCACGTGGACCATGCCGGCGGTGTTCCGCAGCTCTTCGCCAAGATTCCAGTTGGCGCTTTCATCGATCACGGCGCGAACCGCGAGCCGGGCGACCGGGAAACGGAGCAGAGTTGGGAGGCCTACCAGAAGCTGGTGTCAAGCCAGCATGTGAAGCGAATCATCGCGAGAGTGGGAGACAGCCTGCCTATCGAGGGATTGCGTGCGGATATTGTGAGTTCTGACGGCGACTTACTCCAAGTGCCTTTAGCGAGTGCTGGCGCCAAAAATGCCGCATGTGCAACCACCCAAAATCGACCAGCGGACCGGACGGAAAACGCCCGTTCGCTCGGTACGATCATCACCTTTGGCAAGGTTCGGATTCTCGATCTGGGCGACCTTACCTGGGATAAGGAAGTGGAACTCGTTTGCCCGATTAACAAGTTGGGAGCCGTCGATATCTTCATCGTATCGCATCACGGCCTGGGGCAGAGCAATAGCCCGGCTCTTCTGGGGGCCATTTCGCCGCGCATCGCCATCATGGACAACGGTGCGGACAAGGGTGGTTCACCACCGTCGTGGGATAACATCAAGAACTCTCCGAAACTCGAGGATCTTTGGCAGCTTCATTTTTCAAACGAAGGGGGAGCGGCGCACAATTCTGCCGACGCCTTGATCGCTAACCTTCGAGGACCGGATGCGGGCAACGATCTGGAACTTTCGGTTTGGGCGGATGGCAACCTTGAGGTCTACAATTCGCGAACACAAACGATAAAGCACTACACGCCTACGCGGTAGAGCGCGAGAATTACTACGGCTCGGGGATTGTTTCGATCCGGCCAAGCAAGAATCCATACCCCGCGATGCCGACCATTAGAAACCCGGCGGCTGCCCCGAAGGCCCAAAAGAAGGAGTGCGAGGCCGCGACCACATACCCTGTTATGATCGGTGCGGCAATGGCCGAGAGTTGACCGCTGAAATTCAAGATTCCCCCTAGCGTTCCCACGCTTGCCCGCGGTGCAACCAAGGAAGGTAGGGACCAAGCCACAGGCGCGGCTGCGGACAATCCCCCAATTGCCAGACTGATCCACACGAGGGCGCTGGTGGCTGTCCGCGCATACGCTGCTCCTAGCACTGCAAGGCCGAGCGTAGTGCCTCCGATAAGGACTGCCTGCCGGACGAACGATTCATCACCGCCCCGCTCGACCAATTTATCCACCAGCCAGCCACCCATGAGAAGGTCCGTGAACGTTGCAAAGAGCCAAGGCACGCTGGTGTACAAAGCGGAATGCAGCAAATCGATGTGATGCGCTGACGAGAGATACGAAGGCAGCCACGTCAACAAAAGATAGAAAGTGTAATTGTAGGACGCAAAGCCGAGCACGAGGCCCCAAACCTTTCGCTGGCGCAACAAGTATCCAAGTGGCGCGCCCGTCGCGGCCCTGACTCGGTCCTCAGGCTGCGCTCCACCATGGCGGATGAGATCGAGCTCCGCCTTGGACAGAGATCTGTCTTCGCTCGGATCCCGGTAGAACACATAGAAGAGCACAAAATAAAACAAACTGAGGAATCCCGTCGCTGCGAAACTCCATCGCCATCCGAACCGCGACAACAGGAGCCCAAGCGCGGGGACGCCAATGGCAGAGGCGAACTTTGCCGCGGAGTCAAAGATCGCCGTCGCCAAGCTCCGCTCTTTCGTCGGGAACCAGTACCCGATCGCTTTCGCATTCGCCGGAAACGTGGGAGCCTCACCCACTCCGAGCAGAAGCCGCGCCCCCAGAAAGCTCGTCAGTCCCGTCGCAGTCGCCGCCGCAAATGAGGCCACGCTCCACAAGAGCGTTGCGAGCCGGCTCACTAGCTTTACTCCAAGCCGGTCCAGGATGAGGCCTGAGGGAAGCTGAAACGCCGCGTAGGTCCAACTATAGGCGCTCAGCAAGTAGCCAAAGGTCACGCCAGAAATTCCGAATGTATTGTGAAGCGCTTCTTGCGAAACCGAGAGATTCACCCGGTCGAAGTAGTTCACCAGCACACCAAATCCCAGCAGGCAGGCCATGCCCCAACGCCGCCGCGGAGCGGAGCGCGCTCCCGTAATCGTCACCGGCGTCCCAGTCTCAACCGCGATTCCATTCGGTTTGTTGTCACGGCAGCTTTCGCCTCGACTCAATTCCCGTTGACGAGCCGAGTCGGAGGCTAGTAATTATCGAGCCCACAACGGTCGCAACTGGATGGCTGACATCGACCACGGCTTCAGAAGAGTCCGGCTCCTCTAACGCCGCAAACTGACTTTCTAAAAGCGATTCCCGCATGAAGTGACCTACACGAGTTCTCAATCTTCGGTCGATCTCCTCATAAGTCCTCTTCAGGAACACGAATTTCCGGTGCCATTTACGAAGAGCAGAACAAGCCAAGTCTACGTCACGCTTGTCTGCGATCCAGTTCCGGATGGCACGATTCAACGCTCGAAGCCAAGGCTCACGGTCCTCATCCGTCAAAGCCGCGCGACTGTGCACCTTTTCCCGATTCCCGATTCCACCTACGCCACCAAGGGCGGTACGCCAGCCCGGGTGGTTACTACGATGACTATCTCATCAACAATGACAGCTGCGTAATCGTGGGAGTACACGCGACGGCAGCGCGGATGAGTCCGAAGCGGACTTCTGGCCGACGTTGTTGAGAATCCGGTTTGGGGTTCAAACTTCTACAAAGCCCTTGGCGGCAGCGACGGGAACTCGAATCTGCGGCATTCGGCGTGACCGGCGCCCATTCTCCAAGCGATCCTCCGTCATTGAATTGGA
This sequence comes from Terriglobales bacterium, assembly GCA_036513715.1. Classification (GTDB taxonomy): domain Bacteria; phylum Acidobacteriota; class Terriglobia; order Terriglobales; family Acidobacteriaceae; genus Acidiflorens. Next base: position 16,402 of record DATBYM010000051.1, on the reverse strand, counting down.
GACAGCCTCGCGCAGTTTCACCTACTCGCTCACTGACGTAATAATGGGCCTCGGCACTTGGAGAGCAATCTTCTGTTGAATGTCGGCTGACGAGTCGCCCAGCAACAAGTCGTAGGTGCCTGCGTCGGCATGCCACGCTGCCGCGCCCACATCATAGAAACTAAAGCTGCGCGGATCGAGGTCGACAAAGACATGCTTGATCTCTCCCGGTTGCAGCATCACGCGCTCGAATTGTTTCAATTCCTTTGCTGGGCGTGGCACAGGGGGCGATGCTTCGCCTACATAGAGCTGCGCGACGGCAGCTCCCGCGCGTTTGCCAGTATTGGTCACGTCGAAGCTGATCGAGAAGCGGCCCTCGCCCTTCGGAGTAGCCCTCAGGTGAGTGAACGAAAACGTCGTGTAAGAGAGTCCAAAACCAAACGGAAAGAGCGGCTCGATATGAGTGTGCTCGTAACCGCGATAGCCCACAAAGATGCCTTCCCGGTAAACGATCTTGTCGGTCCCCGGATCGGGGTAGTAGCTGGCGAAGCAGGGGTTGTCGGCAACGTTCTTCTCCCAGCTGATGGGCAGATGGCCGGACGGATTCGCCTCTCCGAAGAGCAGCCGGGCCGCGGCAGTGCCCCCTTCTTCGCCCGCATACCACGTGGCGAGGATGCCCTGAACTTTGTCTTTCCAGTGTGAGACATCAACGCTACCACCCGAAGTGATCGTGACGATGGTCTTCTTTCCGAGTGCAGCGACTTGTTCGATGAGTTGTTCCTGCCCGACTGGGAGCTGAAAGCTCCGGTCCCCACCTTCGGACTCGGACGATGCGTTAAATCCGACCGCCAGCACTACCGCGTCGGCGTGAGACACCATTTCGAGAGCGTCGTCCTCGACGATGGTACGGAGCGGCACGATACCGACACGCAACCCCGAAACGGAAGCGAACTGTGTCGCGAGTTGTTCCATCACGACTTTGTGCGGCCCTTCGGAGAGCTCCAGGGTCGTTTGGTTGAGGATCGCCTTGGATACGACAGAACTGTCAAACACGGTCGCATCGTCGACTACCAGCCGGTACCTTCCGTCAGTCTGCGCGAACACCACGAATTTGCCCGCGGCATCTGCCGTATAGTAGCCGGTCCACCGGCCACTCGTCGTCGTTCGCAGATAGGGGCTGGAATTCCTATGAGACGTGAGCGCGTTCAGTTCCTGCTCTTCTGGTTCGCGGCGAGTGGAGCCCGGGAGCAGCATCAGTCGCTCGATGCTTGTGCCAGTCTCTCCGCCCTCTAGATCAGCGTTGGCAAACGTGGTGTGGGTCACACCGGGCGTTGCGCCTTGGGCATCGGTAGTGAATTGTGTGAGTCGCGACATCTGGTTGATGCTGCGAACACCGCGTGCGTAGAGCACATTGGCACCGTCGCCCAAATAGTTGCTGATGCCGGCGAGCAAACTCGTCGTGGCGAAGCTCACGACTTCGCCACTACCCCCGCCCGTGGTGATAGTCTGAGTTGCGGTCGGTCCGATCACAGCGATCGTTTTAATCTTTGTTCGGTCGAGCGGAAGTACGTTGTTGTCATTTTGCAGAAGCACCGCGCCCTCCAGTGCGGCCTGCAGTGAGGCATCCCGACCCCGCAGGTTGTAGCGCGGTATGCTCGTGTCGAGTGCCGGGTGATCGAGCCAACCGAAGTCAATAGCCACGCGCAGGATGCGGCGCACCTTGTCATCGAGATCTGCTGGCGTGATGGTTCCGGCCTTGAGCAGCGGAATGAGGACTTCCTGGTTGTAATGAACGCCGAACGGCATCTCGAGGTCGAGGCCCCCCTTTACGGCCGCGGTAGCGTCATAAGTTGCGACCCAATCGGACATGATGATGCCGGGAAAGTGCCACTGCTCTTTGGCGACTTCAACGTTAAGTCGGCGATTCTGCGTCATGCGTTCGCCGTTGGTGAGATTGTAGGAATCCATGATCGCACCGACTCTGCCTACCTTGACGGCAGCTTCGAATACCGGCATGTAGATTTCCCGTAGCGCCCGCTCGTCGATGACGGAATCGGTATCGTGCCGTAAGTACTCGGAATTGTTGCCGAGATAATGCTTGACGGTGGCGGAGACGCCTTCCTTCTGCACGCCCTGGATGTACGCGACGGCGATCTGGCTGGCAAGGAATGGATCTTCACCGAAATATTCAAAGTTGCGGCCGTTCATGGGGGCGCGGTAGATGTTGACGCCCGGACCAAGTAAGAACACCGCCCCACGGGAGCGGCAATCACGTCCCAGTTCTTCGCCGACGCGGAGCGCGAGTGCCTTGTCCCACGAAGCCGCCAATCCGATGCCGGCCGCGTAAGCGATGGTCGGGGCTGGAATATGAGCTCCTACCGGACCGTCGGCCATCTGGAACCAGGGGATATGGAGGCGTGGCACGGGGTGAGTGCGAAACGGCGTATCACCGCCGAGGAGATCGATCTTCTCGTCAAGGGTCATTGCGCCCACGAATTCATTGACACGTTTGTCCACCGCCGCGGCGTCGTTGGCAACGAATTGGGCAAAAGCGGAGACACTTGTCAACAGGAGCGCACCAACGAAGAGGCTACGGCATACACAACCGGTCGGATTCGTGGGCATCGTCACATTCTCCTTCGGGAAATGGTACGACGAAAAGGGGCCGCATCAAAACCGTATCCATGAACGCCGCGACGGCGTACCAATTGATAAGGACTACGCGATAACAAAACGCTCAAAAGTCCCGACAATTTCCTTGCCGGATTTTCGTGTCGGTATCAAATCGACCGAGACCCCTGGGATTCCGTGTTGACGGCAACGGTGAGGAATTCGGCGGCTGGTACTACGCCCTAGCCACGGCTGGGAGCGGCTTCTGAATTGTTCCGGTAACAAAGGGCAGCACCGTTGTTTTGTGCCAACCGGCGGGCACGGTCGCGTCACGCTTCTGTCCGTTGATCCCAGTCGAAGCTGTCAGAACGAATGCAAGCGAGTTGTGGGCTTCGCCAAGCGTGCTGTCCAACTCCAATGCTCTGATCGCTGCCGCCGCTATTCTGAGCATGGCTGAATGCGATTGGCGTGGCGCTCGAATCCTCAGCGGGGCATCAGCCGGAAAAATAGGGCCTGCTTGGCAACCGGTTCTACTTTTGCTTCCATGGCAGCCATCTGGGCCTGACTTAACGGAGTAAAGGAACGGGCGAGTTCCACGCATTCCTCGAGCTGCTCGACTGAGTCACACCCGATAATTGCCGTGCTGATGGGCAATGACAGCGTGTAGAAGAAGGTTTCCTGTTTCGTCAGCGTACCCGGAACTGTGGTGATTGCGCCTCTGCCTTCCCATGAGTGTTTTTGTTCTTCCACAGGCGGCGGCGTCCAACTGGAAAGAATGCGGCCGCGTGCCATCACCTTCATCCCGATAATCCCCATCTGTTTCTCGACGGCCAGCGGAAGGAGATCCTTTTCAAAACTGTAATAGTATTTGTCGGCCGCATTTACGCCCATCAGGACAGTGTCAAAGGGAAAGCGGCGTATGCACTCCATGAGCGCTTCGGGACGGAAGCGTCCGGTGACGCCCAGATGGCGCACCATTTTCTGATCGCGCGCTTGCACCAGGGCTTCTATCGCACCGCCTTTGCCAAATATCTGATCAATGTCTTCCTGAATTCCAACATCATGCAGTTGCCAAGTGTCAACGTGATCGGTATCCAGCAGCTTGAGAGACACGTCGAGGTTTTTAAGCGCGGCATCGCGGGTTCGCTCTTTGGTCTTGGTCGCGATAAAAACGTGGTCCCGGTTGCCCTTAAGACCCTTTCCAAGGTAACGTTCACTCCACCTGTCAGGTCCGCCGTAAATGGCGGAGGTATCGAAATAATTCACTCCTAACACGAGCGCGCGTTGGATGATCTGCAGGGCCAAGCTCTCTTTATTGGCCTTCTCCAGCGCTCCCTGGCCGCCGAGGCCAAAAATCCCGACCCGAAATCCTGTCTTTCCCAGATTGCGCGTCGGCATCATGTCCTGGATAGCCGCTGCCGCAGTTGGACTTTTTTCCGTCGACGTCGCCTCGCCCGCTGCGGAGGCAGCGATTACTCCCGCAGACAGACCAGTCGCTATCGAGGCTGCCCCTGTCTTAAGGAAACGCCGGCGGTTGTGGTTACCGGCATCCTGCGGTGTGTCATTCGTTTTCATCTCCATCGCTCCAAGCTATCCGAAATAGAATACCGATTTTCTGGCCATCTACCAACAACCGATTCGCAAAGCTCAATGTTCGGCGCCGTTTGTTTCCCTGATCTTTAGTAGCCTTCAAGATCACCGCGAGGTCGGCAACGAACCCCTTTAGCGGCGATCTCGAAGGCTCTCCGACAAGGCTGGGGAAGGGTCGAGGAAAGCCTTGCACTGGGATTTGTCGTGAAGGGTCAAGTCAGTTCCATGATTTTCGGTAAAGCGTCAAATTCGACGTAGAGGTGATTTGAGCAAGACCAACCTCCGCAGTCCGTGCGGAACTGCGGAGGCCACTCGGCCTTGAGGTACTTCTTCGATCCCGCCGCGGCAAACGAATCGGCAAATGCCTGTGCCTTCGGGGTTCCCACACCAGTCACGTTGTCCCAGCCCACTTTCGTGTGCAGCGCAGACGGATCGGTGCAGAGTGTCCCCGCGTCATTCGCGGATATTGTGCAATCGGTTCCGAATGAGAGCCCAAGCGCGGTGCTGTAGCCACCGCTGTAGTCCCACAGCGCGCTGAAAAACTTCGCCGGCGTCGCGGGTGGTATCCCGCCCACCACTTCACTGGGAGTGTACTTGTTGGTGTCGGTAGGCTCCTCGATCGAGGCCTTGAGATTGTGGACGCTGCGGAACGGTACGATGTCGGTGACGGCTCCTGCCGGCATTGAATAGAGGTATTGTGCGGCTTGGCCAAGAGGCGCTCCCGCTTCCTCATTCGCGATCGCCCATAGGGCGGAGAACATCGGGCAAGCCAGGCTCGTGCCTCCGTACACTTGCCATGCTAACGGAGGAGACTGGCCCGGAACGGTGATGGCGATCACTGCGCCCGTGAACGGATCCGCCAGCCACGCAATATCAGGAACCTGCCGGTATTCCCCAGGTAGACCTTTCTGGAATGCAGGTTTCGGGAAGCCCGCGAGACAGTTTCCACTGCCATCCTGCATCGCGCAGGTGCTCGGCCCGCCTCCCGCGCCAAAGTAGAAATACTGCGGCACCGGCGGATCGGATATTTCGCCGGACTCGGCCAGCAGACTTTCATTATTCCCCCAGCCCGCCTGCCAAGCGATCGAATTGTCCGAATTCAATGCCAGGCTTACTCCTCCCACGCCCGTAGCCCATGGCGAATCCGCCGGAGCATTCACGGTCGCTGCGAGCCCAAACGAGGTGTAGTCGCCGTCGTCACCGGAAGAGAAGTTAGTAGAGATCCCCGATACGGCGGCAATTTCCGAAATCAGGTTTTCGGTGTCCAGCGTCGAAGCTGAGGTATCGGTTTCTGGCGAACCATAACTCCCGGAGAGGGAGTTGCCGAGCGCATAATTCACCGCATAAAACTCGGCCTCTTCCACATCCTGAAAGGTCGCCGAGGGAGGAACCACTAGATCGATATTGGCGCCAGGAGCGATGGCATGAGCCCATTCGACGTCAAGGTTGATTTCCACCTGATCCTCACTGATGCATTGACTCTGGGTCGGGGTATAGATGATCTGGAAGTTCGAGGCTGTCAACAGCGGCAAGCCAAACTTTTTCGAAAATGCATTCGCATCGTGTTGAATGGTCGACGAACCGCACCAGTCAAGAATCACGATGGTCTGTCCCGTTCCTGTATATCCCTCAGCATAGAGTCCGGTCAGATCGTAGGCAGTCTGAATCGGAGCGGGCGTGTAGCCGCAACCTGCGCTCGTCAGGCTCTGCAGATTGATGTGGTTGCCCGTGTAGGTTCCGATCGGAAGCTCGCCGTCATTGTTGGTCGAAAACTGCTGCGTCTCGACATCGAAGCAGTTCGAAGAGTAGAAACTCGGATCGGCGGCCGAAGCTGGCTTTGTGAGGTCCAGCCTTCCGGCGACCGCACCGGTGGGCTGCGCTATTGCGGGATGTTCGTACTCGCCGGAGTCTAGTCCCGAGACCGCTCGTACCAGCGGACCAGCGGCCCCTTCCACGTAGGGGTCACTTGCATTCGCCCGGATGATTTTGTTCTGCACTTGGTAATTGTTGAGTTGCACGCGGAATGCTTTCTCTACGTCGTCCACGGTGCCCTGTGCTCGCACAAAGAAATTCTCGCCGCCTACCATCTTCACTTTCAAGTGGTGTGATTCAAGAAACTCCGCTACCGTTAAGGCGATCAAGTGAGTTCGGTGGCAGCATGGCTGTGCGAGCAGGTGGGGCCGACTAGCCGAGTTCTTGCCACCGACATTAATATCCAGTTGCTCCGGGATATAAACCGGCCGAACTTTGAGGCGATAAAACATGACATCACAATCGACAGCCCACCGGAGAGTGGCTTTGACTCGTACACTCTCGCTGGCTGCTCCACCATCTTCCGAAGCCGAAGCTGGCAATACGTCGGATGGTCGACGTATTACGCCCAGGTGGATGGTTGATGCTGGAAGAGGTAAAGAGGTGGACTTCTTCCCGGTTCATCCGTCAACCTCACAGCTCTAGGTTGATTCATGGTTGCATTGACCGGGAACGTCGTAAGAGCGTCCGGACGCGATCGCTTCTGGGCGCGCTCGTTGCCGGGCCTGGTGGCGGGAATGGGCCCTCGGAAGGTCGGTGGCGAAACCGACTTTTCCGTGCTGCGAGGAGGCTCGCCGGTTGCCGAATTTGTTTCTCTGACCGCGGAGCAGATGCGCGAGCGAATTATCGAAACCGAAGAGGTCAGCGCGGACCGGCTTGACGAAGCCTTTCGACTTCTCAAGTCGCCCGATTTTTGGGCGTTCGGCGGTGGGGCGTGGCCGTTTGGGGTCAGCGCATTAACTAGCGGTAGCTAGTGTGAGATGAAACTCAAGTCCACTGCTGCACCTACCTGTGACGTTCTGATGATGTGCGGCAGTTCGAGTGCGGGCAGCGATAACACTCGAACGCTCTCCGAGCGGTCGAATCGTTGTCTTCTTGTGGATCGAGCCTGCGAATCTCAGGCATCAGCTGTTTTTTCTCTTCTTCATTGCCGGTCTCTCTGTGAATTTCAGCTTTCCGTAGCCGTTGATGAAGCTCGTCATTTTCGGTGAGACCGCATGTCGGCTTCTAGTCCAAGGTCGTTGATTCCGGGAATCTCGATGCGCAATCCACCATCGAATAATGATGGCCCTTCTTCCAGCCAAACGGGATGGTAGCCAGTATATAAACCCGGTGCCCACCAAGGTGGGCGGGCTCTCGCTCATGTTCAAAGTGGGCCCGCCTTTCTTTTTCGGAGCAGCGGCGCGGTCGCCCCGGCATTCGCTCGGCCCGTTTCACACCGATCCACGAGTTTATGCAACAAGCCCACAATCCGGCCTCCGCATTACTTGGTTCGGTCACTCCACCTCCTTGGTTGAAATGGATGGGGTGCGCGTACTCATTGATCCGATTTGCGACCAACGCGCGGGTCCAGTACAGTGGGCCGGTCCAAAGCGCTTCTTCCCGCCACCTCTCGCACTTGACGATTTGCCAGCCATAGACGCCGTGCTTATTTCGCACGATCACTACGATCATCTGGGAGCGGGCACAAATGGACGCTCTGCCGCCGGCGCGCTGGATCACTCCTCTGGGTGTAGGCGCCATCCTGAAAAGCCTCGGCGTTGATCCGAGTCGCTGCACGGAACTCAACTGGACAGAGAATGTAAAGGTCGGATCGCTGACCGTAAGCGCGTTGCCAGCCCGGCACTTCTCCGGGCGCAGCCTCTTCACTCGTTTTGAGACGCTGTGGGCATCTTTCGCTCTCACCGGGATGAATCACCGCGTCTATTACGGCGCCGACTCCGGGGAATGGTATGGATTCCGCGATATCGGCGAGAGTTTTGGTCCCTTCGATCTCGTCATGCTCGAAATCGGTGCTTCAGATCCCCTCTGGGCCGACATACACATGGGCCGGGAAGGAGCCGTTCGCAGCTTTCTCGCTTTGGGCGGCCACGGCTTGCTCATGCCTATCCACTGGGGCCTCTTTGATTTTGCGCTCCACCATTGGAAGCAGCCGATCGAGAGTGTGTTCGCAGTCAAAGCTCTCAAGCTCTGGTCCCCCGAACCGGGCACCCCGTCTGAGGTTGTTCAGGGTCGGGAGATTCGCTCCGAGTGGTGGCGTTGAAGCGGATCGAAGGCTACGGTTAACGGCTTCCCGCCGCCCAAGGAGAACGAGAATTAACGGTATGTTGAACATTTCACGGAGGATCGCTTCGTCGGTGAGGATTTGAGACGCTGCCACTGCCGATAGTTTGGCACGAGTGCCGGTAACTTGGCAGGTCAAGCGCAGTATCCCGCATACAGACGGTAGTGGTGTATTGCGGTCACGCGGGACGAAGGCTCTGAGATAGCGCTTGTGGTGAGGACAAAAGCCTGGTTGAGAGTCCAAAGAAATTCTTGGGCGTGGGCGCAGAACAAATTGCCGGAACGAAGGCACAAGTCAATTTTGCGTCTCGGCTCGAATCCGGCACGCGCACAGGTTTGCACGAGCTAGGTATGTCGTGAGAGATGTTTGAGTGTAATGCGCACCTTGGCGCGTAATGCTGCATCAGGATGCCCTTCGGCGTTCCACGGGAGCAACCAGCCGCCACCTGCCCTCTTTGATCTTGACCTCATCCCGCTTCAGCATTTCATAGAGAGCGGTATGAGCCTCGGTGCTGCTGGCTCCGCGTTTAAGGATTCGGAAGTAGACCTCCGAAAAGTGACTGTCGGGCCGCGCTCGAAGGTCGCCTCGAACATACTCCATCACTTCCATCATATCCATTGAACAGTTCCTCTTGGGGAAAACCCACATCGATCGAAAGGCAACTTCAAGCCGTTCCTCATCTCCCCAACGACTATGCCGAGTCCTGAAGTTGCCTTATGCGCCTTCTGGCAGCGACTAATACTTACAAGAATTAGAAATACTCACACCGCATGAGCAGAGAGTGTAGTGGACGTTAAAGGAAGAGGATGAACCGCCGTTAGGCCCCAAGCAAATCGTAACGACAGTGGGGGCCTACGCTCCTTTCAAACCCCAACTGTCACAGACGTACTCCTCGTTTGTCTAGCCAGTTAGTAAGTGAAAAAATAACTTACAACAGTGTGGAGCCTGTGTCCGTTCAACTTTGAACAGGCGGAACCATTGATTAAGGCTCCGGAGCAGAAGAGGTACAATTTCTTTCACGCACCTGGTGCTTACTCCCTTTTCCTGACTGGAAATGAAGCAGTCTTCGTGTTGAGCGGGACCACGAACGCGCGAAGACGAAGAACCTTCTGTGCTCTAACAGTTCCGCTTTCCGTGTTGCCGCTGATTGTTGCTGCGAAAGCTCAAACCGAGACTGTGGTCCACGTTTTCGCTGGCAAAGCCGCCAATGTGGCGCTGCGCCAAGTTACACTTGCAGTTCCAGGGAGAAGCGCGATGCGGACGCCCAACCAGCCAGATCGCGTGTCAAGCGACTGGGTTAGTGGGGATTCCCACTCTTTTCATGGATCGCCATTGGAGGTCTCCGCGGAGGTATTGCCAAATGCCTTGGAGACGCCAGACCATCGTGAGTTGGCGGTAGGGGAAGTGTTCGAAAAGGCAGTAGATCAGCAAACGCGCGACCTCGCGCCAGTCGCTGTAGCGGCGGAAGGTCATTTCTTCGAGCAGTATCGAACCGATGGAAAGCAACGTGGCGAAGGCATAGCCGAACAACAGGAATTGCAGGAAGAATGACTTGCTCAGCACTCCTGAGATCAGGGCAAGGATGATGGTGATGTATCCGACGACTTCGATGATGGGCGCGAAGAATTCGAAAATCCACATGTAAGGCAGAATCAACCAGCCGACACGTCCGTAGCGGGCGCGGAAGAGCATGTCCCGATTCGGCCAAAGGGTGTCGATAAGACCCTTGTGCCAGCGAGCGCGCTGCCGGGCGAGCGACTTCAAGTCGTTGGGTACTTCAGTCCAGCAGGTGGGATCGGGAATAAAGTCGATGTGGTAAGCGCGGTGATCTTCGCGCAGGCGGCGGTGCATGCGAATGACGAGATCGAGATCTTCTCCGACCGCGTGAGTGCGAAAACCTCCGACCTGCAGGACTAGGTCGCGCTGAAAAACCCCGAACGCACCGGAAATTATGGGGAGCATGTTAAAGCCTGCCCAGGCTTCGCGGCCGACCAGGAAGGCGCGCAAATATTCGATGACCTGCATAACTTCGATCGGACTTTTTGGAAGGCGCACTTCCTCAATCTGATTGTTCACGACGCGGGAGCCGTTCAAGACGCGCACAATGCCGCCTACCGCCATGACACGACCGGGATCGGCGAATACTCCCGCCATGATGCGGATGAGAGATTCTTTTTCGAGAATTGAGTCGGCGTCGACTACACAAATATAAGGACTGGTGGCGGCGTTGATTCCTGCATTGATGGCATCGGCTTTACAGCCGGCGGCTTCTTTGTCGAGGACGAACAGGCGCGCATCGAGCCGACTGCGATAGATCGCGCGGAGGGGCGCAGTCTCAATGTCGGCAATATAGAGGATGCGGGCGGTCTGAAGCTGATAGGCCTGCCCCAGTTTTTCCATGGTGGCGTCGTCCGATCCATCGTTGACGACGATGACCTCGAGGCTAGGATATTCAAGTCCAAGCAGCGCTCCGACACTGCCGACGATTGAGCGTTCTTCGTTGTGCGCAGGAACGATGAGAGTGATGGGCGGCGTGAAGGGCGAAGCTTTCACCAACTCCAGGCGCTGACTCCCGAGACGATGACGATGGCGGACGTTCTTGACAATCGCAACAATCAGCAGTCCAAGGTAAATAATGTTGGATAGCGCGTAATAGATGAACAGGGTATCGTTCGAGATGGCGAGAAAATGCACGGTCAGAGCGATCCGGCCGAGGCTGCCACGGCCTTACCGGTGAGTTCCACTCGTTTTCTCGCTTCCGCAACAACGTCCATCAACGCGGTTTCGGCGGAGTGATGACCGGCATCAGCAAAGCCGCTGACAATTTTCTCGATAGCGCCGGACCGCTCGAGTTCAGAGACAAATGCCTGCAGGGCGTAATCGTCTTTGGTAGCTACCACATCTTCGAGGATCTGATCGATTTGCGGCTCCATCCGCGCGAGCGCCCACGCTGCGCGCTGACGCACGTGGCGGTTGGCATCGCAGACGGAGCGCAGCAAAATTCTGATTTTGCCGATGTTTTCAATTTGTCCAAGCGCCACTACAGCCCGCAGACGAACAAACCATTCTGGATCGGCGGCCAAAGTGTGGAGCGCCGGAAGTGTATAGGAGGAGTTAGTATTGCCGAGAGCGCGGGCAGCGGACGCACGCACTTCTGGCAAAACATCCGAGGCCAGGACGAGTAACTCCTCGCCGAGTTCAGGGGATGCCAGCTCGCCGAGCACGCGTGCCAGCAACTCACGAACCGGTCCCTGCGTTTGCTCAACGTAGTTGACCAGTACCTCGGGGTAGGACCGGCAACAATTTACCAGCGCGTTTTTCAAAGAACGTTCGGGCGCATCGAATCGGCCGGTGACGATGCGATCGAGAATTGGGATGGCGGCTTCCATGCGCGCCGTGCGGCCGAGGCCGCGAACCGCGGCGATACGAGTTTCGCGCAAATGCGAATCCAATCCTGCGGCCAGAGCAGGAATTGCTTCCATGGCGCGAGTTCGCCCCAAAGCCAGCAGCGCGGTTCGTTGCTTCAATCCGTGCGATGTTCGGGCTTCGTAAATGCGCATATCGAGTAACCCGCTGACGCGAAGGCAATCCAGCAGCGGGGGCAATTCGTCAGCCGGCGACGTCTCGATGCTATCGAGCAAAATGGATTCAACGATGTCGCAGTCGAGCGCATTGAAGCGCCAGTCTTCGGCGAGGATCTTGCCGGAGAGAATGTCGTTCCATTGGGAGCGCAAGGCAACGGTACGCTGATTTCTCTTCTGAAAATATCGGCCGCGGTACCAGCGCCGCAGCACGATGAATCCGATGAGGAGAAAGATTCCCAGGAGTGAGACCAGAATCGCTTCCAGCACCAACCCAGCGGCCCCGAGCTTTTCGATTCCTCTAGAAACGGATTCCATAACTCAGTCCGAAACTGGTATCGATTTGACCCTGGGTGCGATATTGGCGAGCCACATAGCCCGTGATGTCCTGGCGGGCGGCGAACCGGTAGCGCAGACCGGAGCCGAAAGTATGGGCAGAGAAGCGTCCGATCTGATCGATTTGAGCAAAATTTTCGCTGCCCACGCCGAAGAAAACGTTGCCGGTGACGCAACGTTGCAGCGGGAAGCCTAGTTTGGTCCAGCCGGATGGCGTCCAGTCGACGGGAGTACCGACGAACCCGGTGCGAGCGCCAGTCACGTTCAGTGACCAAGTCCATTCGTGGGGAAGGTAGATAATCTGGCTTGTGTTCAGGGTCAGGACGTGCGCGCCCTGATACCAGAACCAATGTTGCTGATACGAAGTCTCCAGTCCTTTGAACCAACGCTGTTCGATTCGGAAGGCGTGGCCATACTCGAAGAAGGCTTCGTTGGTGGGCACTACACTCTGACCGTTGGCAAGGGCGCTACCCACGGTGAACCAGTCCCGCGCAGTGAAGTGGAAGGCGGTGCTGGCGAGAAACTTGACGGCGTCCTGGCCAAACGTTTGATAGGTGCTGACGCCGAACACGGTTGACCATCGCTGGTTCCAACGGGAGTTGAGGCTGACGCCCTGGATCTGGCCGGCGTTCGCGTAACTGAAGATATCGACGTCTTCGCCAATGCGTAGTTCGTGTCTAGTATTTTCGCGCAGGCTATCGAGGCCTGTTCTCGCATCCGTATTTTGAGTATCGAATAGAAGCGTCCGTTGATATTCCGAGCGCGCTTCCGTCGTACGGTCCAACAATGCCAAAACGCGACCGCGGCGTGACAGAATCTCAGGATCCGAGGGGGAGATCTTTCTCGCCTGGTCCAGAGTCTGGAGTGCTTCGGTATATTTCTTCTGCCAGAGGAGGACGTCGGAGAGACCCGTCAAAATTTCGGTGTCACCTGGGGCTTTGTCAACGACAACTCTGTATTCGGCTTCGGCTTCGGACCAGCGGCCTGTCCAGGCCAGCAATCGCGCGTGCCAACCGTGAGCTTCCCAGTCCTCGGGTGCGCCCGTCAAACGTTGGTCAACGATGGCAAGAGCGGCATCGATATGCTGATTCTCGACATCGCTGCGAACTTGTACCTGCCAGTCGTCGGTGGTTTGCGCGGAGAGAAGGTGCACGAAACCGACCAGCAACAACGCCGCGGTGACCGCCCTGACGGACAGCTTGGGCAGTTCACGAATGAGCCTGTTTTCACACACCTTCACGACAAAACTCCAGCGAGTTGCGGCCCGCTCGATCCGAAGCCAGCATTGCCGCTCGCGACTCCAGTTTCAATCAGCAAGTGAATCCATTTATGGGAGAAACGCGACCGTCAGAGCGAGGTCTGAACGCAGCAACACACCGTCATTGCTTTGTCCTTAGTTACTCAGTGATTATGAGTATGGCCTTAATATGGTTCCGAGAGTAGTTACGCAAGTTTCCGGGGCTTAGGTGCGGTGGCACCTTCGTGTTTCGATTTTTTCAATCGCCAGAGCCGAGGTTAGTGCAGATAGTTTATGTGGATTGAAACGCTCTGGCCCGGTGCGAGTTCCTGCAAAATGACGTGCCGATTATCCGGGAACATGGTCGCGCCGCCGGTGACGGTGGCTAGCGCACGCTGGAATTCGAAGGTAAGACCGGCCACAGGCTCATCCGACTTTACTTGCAACACGGCTTCTGTGGGTACGGAGGTCGCGGTCAGGCTCCATTGGAGACGGTCGCGAGCGCGCCAGAATTTTGCAAAAGTCAGCATGTCAGTTTTGGCAATGTCGGAAGGTAGCTGACGAAGTAAATCTTGTTCGGCGGCTGCTTTCAGGACGGATTCATTGGAATGAATTAACACTACACTCACGGCTCCGTTTTCGGCGTTGGCGAGGATCACCTGCAATGCCTGGGGCACTCGTTGGGCGAAGCCGGGAGACTCTTCGTCTTCAATGGTGACCGGAAATTCATAGATTTCGCTGTCCTCCTCGAACCCAAGATCGCGAGGGAGCGCAAACGGGAAGTTGGAGAGAACATCGTCGGCGGTGAATGATGAGTCGAACTGATATCCGGAGCGCTCAAGCGCTTCCGGCAGAGAAACCGGAACGCGGAGGTGCCCAGCGCGGAAGAATGTCGTATCCTGACCCGGAATTTCTCCATCCAGCAATTCCTTGCTGACTCGAACTTCGCCAAAGACAGTGGCACCCGAGGCAGTGTCGAACCCGAGCCCACGAGGTTGATAACTGGAATAAGTTTCATGACCCGAGCCCAGCTCGAACTTATTGAAGCCTCGCGAATGGATTATGGAATGGCTGCCCACGGTCGAACCGCCCGCTTTCAGTCGCCGAAGAATATCGAGTTTAGGCGCGAAAAGGAAAGCTTTGCTATTGGCGTCGTCGACATATTTAGTCTGGACGAAGAAGGTACTGCTGGCCTGGTTCGCATTCTCAACGCGAGCAAAGTCGAGGCCCGGAGCAAATGAGTTTTCCCAATCCACATCATGAGAGAGTAACAAGGCCGAGCGCTTGCCTCCGGGAATAGTGGCGAGGCGGACCCAATCTGTGCCATAGGATTCGTACCAAGCCCTCAGGATCAATAGCCAAACGTCCGCGCCGGGTTCAAATGAATTCACATAGTGGCGCTGGGCTTCGTAGTCGCGATTGTTCTGATTGCGTAAAACGACATCAAGCAAACTCAGTCCCAGGAGATACACCTTCCCTTTGCCAACGGAGTTGGTCAGCAGAGCCGCGCTCCCGTCGTCGAAGTGTGCCACCACTTCAGAGCCCGCGCGTGGTACGTACCCATTGCTCCAGATAATTTCGGGGAAGTGATCGCTCCCAAGTTGAGTTTCGCGCTCCTCGGGGCGATTGAGATACTTCATGACGGGATCTTTTGTTGCGGAAAATGCTAAGTGATACCGTTTTCGCGAAGGCGCAAAACTGCGAAAACCGAATAGATTCTGGAGGCCTCCCCAGAAAACATTCTGGGCGAAGATAAATCCACCCTGACGCACAAACGTGGTCAGCTGGTCGGCCTGGAACTGGGTAAAAGTCTGCGAATCGACGCTGGGATAGAGGATCACGAGGTGATGGCGGAGGGCTTGCGAAAGATCACGCGTGATAAAAAAAGGAATGCCCATCTCTTTCAGAGAATGGACGAGCGGGAGAGGATTCTCCGGACCGGGACCGGGGTTGGTCCAGAATACCGCGATTTGAAGCGGGAAAGACTCCGGAAACTGCTGGAATGGGTCAGCGTGCTGGTGAACGATTTCGAGCAAAGGGACTTCTTTGGTTCGCAAAGCAGGCGTGGTTTCGGCGGCCATAACTTGCCAAACCGCGGCGCTCCCACACAAAGCGAACACCAGCAGCACGACTGTTAAAAATTGTTTCAACTCGGAATCCTTAAGATGGTCAATGATTTCGCGTGGGGATTTTGGATATAAGTATGAGGCATGGAAGCGGAAAGCAGGGGAACGTAAGGTTCGAACCCACCGTGCGGTTTCGCTAGCGAATACCTGGAGCGATGCTCCTAACGACCTTCGTCAACTCGCTTTTGGTAGGTTGCCGACTCTTTTGCGGACAAGGTCTTTCCAGAGGCGTTAGCTTGGCCTTGAGAACAAAAGTCTTCAAACAGACCAAGGTGCGAGTGAACACGCTCAACGGGACTGGCGAAAGTGGGGATGACCGTGCCGAAGGATGGAGCGGTCGTGGTTGCGCACGGCTCCACAGGGGTGAGCCACTAAGATGTGAGCGTGGATGTCGCAGTGATGAAGTGCGATCAGTTGGCAAGAATGAGGTACGCGCTGGCCACGGCGATGAAAACACGCAGCAGGCTCACCAAAATCACGTTGCTAACCCTCGCAGCCGGCAGCGACCAATTTACGCCGCGGGCGTCCCTACGCTGGAGCCGTTCGTCAGAAAGTTGTGCGAGCTTGTGGGCCAGTGCTGGGCGCGATGCTGTTCGTGCCGTCAGCTAAACCTGGGTGTGCGTGGCAACAATGCCGCTGACTTTTCGAGTGAACTTCGGTGCGAACGCTCTCCCAAGATTCTGCTTACAATCGAAGTATGCAGGCTGTAGCGGAACTCGACCCCGAATCAACCGAAGGTCTTGGAAAACAGGGGGTTTTCATCGTTGGACTGGCCGGAGCATCCGGCAGCGGTAAATCGACGGTGGGCAAGCGCGTGGCCTCTCGTCTCAATGGGCATGTTATCTCG